>NZ_MLCE01000014.1 GCF_002300165.1 Streptomyces sp. Tue6028
AGGGTGCCCGAGGGACGGGCGCGGCAGCTCGCCGGGCGGTCAGACCGCTGTCTGCTCCTCCACGGCCTCCCACAGGCCGGGCAGCGCCGCCTCGGCCGCCGCCGCCCGCTGCTCCTCGCGCCCGTACAGCACGCCGTACGTGAAGGCGTTCTCCCCCGCCCCATGGGCCTGTGCCGACAGCTCACGCAGCGCCTCGCGGGTCATCACGCTGTCCTGGTGGTCGCCGAGCAGGGTCTGCAGGGACTTCATGGACCTGACCAGATCGTCCGCGGGCCCTCCGAGGGCGGGGGTGGCGGCCTCGGCCGCGTACCGGGCGCGCTTGGCCTTCTTGCGGGCCTCGTGCATCGCGCCGTCGCGGTCGGCGCCCGGGGGCAGGTCGAGGGCCTGGCCGACCAGGCCAGCGACCTTCCCGTAGTCCTTGCGGACGGCCTTCGCGATCACCGTCGAGGGGTCGCCGCCCGCCGCCTCGAGCAGCGGAGGGTCGGTGACGAGCGCGTCGAGCGCGATCAGCAGGTCGAGGTACCTGCTGCCGTCCAGTACGGCGATCAGGCGCCGCCGGGAGCCGCCGCTGCGGGCGTGGGCCCAGGTGCGCAGCCGGGTGCGGACGGGCCCGGCGACCAGGGTGCGGGGAAGGCCGTCGAGGGACTCGGTGAGCCGTTCGGTGAGTACTTCCTGGTCGCGGTCGACGCCCAGCTCGCCCGCGAGCCACTTCAGTTCGTCACCGATCGGATCGGTGACGGAACGGTCGAGGACCTTGGCGTACGAGCGGAAGGCGCTGCGCATCCGGCGGGTGGCGACGCGCATGCTGTGCACGGAGTCGTAGACGTCGCGGCGGACGGCGGGGTCCAGTTCGACGATCGCGTCGCGCTGGGCGCGGAGGTAGGCGAGGACATGGTCCCCCGCCGTGACGGGGGCGTCCTCGGGCCCGGCGGCGGCGGACTTCTTCTTGCCCGTCTCGCCGAGCGCCCTGGCGAGCTTCGAGGGCGCGGAGGAGCGGCTGATGCCCGCCTTGCGGAGCTTCTTCTCGACCTTGTCGAGGAAGGCGGGGTCGCCGTCGTCCGCGAGTTCCACCTCGATCTCGGTCCACTCGGCGGTGCCTTTGCCGCCGCTGAGCCGCTCCGCGTGGACGCGGTCGAGGCTGACCTCGGCGAGCAGGGCGCCGGAGGCGTCGACGAGGTGGCGGACGTCGCGGGCCGACAGCAGGCGGACGAGGGGGACGAGTTCGGCGTCGCGGACACGGGAGCGGACGAGGCCGCTCAGCGCGCGGGGGACGGTGTCGGAGAGCGGCGCGCGGATCTCGTCACGGACGCCTTCGGAGACAGGGAGTTTGAGGTGCCAGCCCGCGTCGTCACCGCCGGTGCGGCGGCGCAGCGTGAGGGAGGCGGCGGCGAGCCGCTGGTCGGCCGTGTCGTAGTAGGTGGCGTCGAGCTCGGCCAGACCCTTGTCGATGACGCCGGCGACTCCCGGTACGCGGGTCAGATCCGGCAGACCGGTATCCCCTCCGGCCGAGGGACCCTCGTACTTCCGCTCGATTTCGCGCTTCGTGTCCGCCATGAACCGAATCTAGTGCCGTCGGGGCCGGGATGGCAGTGCCCGGCCCCGCGGGAGTGCAGGAAGGGGCCGGAATTCGCCCCGGCCCCGGACCAGGGCCCGGCTCCCAGGCCGGTGCCTACGCCAGGCACCGGCACCGGCACCGGCTACGCCGACATAGGCCGCTGCACCCGGATCGACTGCAACAGCCCGACGGCCACCCATACCGCGAACATGGACGAGCCGCCGTACGAGACGAACGGCAGGGGAAGGCCGGCGACGGGCATGATGCCGAGCGTCATGCCGACGTTCTCGAAGGCCTGGAAGGCGAACCAGGCGATGATGCCGGCGGCGACGATCGTGCCGTACAGCTCGGTCGTCTCGCGGGCGATGCGGCAGGCGCGCCACAGGATGACGCCCAGCAGGACGAGGATCAGCCCGGCGCCGACGAAGCCCAGTTCCTCCCCCGCCACCGTGAAGACGAAGTCGGTCTGCTGCTCGGGGACGAACTGGCCGGTGGTCTGCGAGCCGTGGCCGAGCCCGGTGCCGAAGAGACCGCCCGAACCGATGGCGATACGGGCCTGGTTGGTGTTGTAGCCGACGCCGGCCGGGTCGAGGTCGGGGTTGGCGAAGGCGGCGAAGCGGTTGATCTGGTACTCGTCCAGGATGTGCAGCTGCCAGACGGCGATCGCGCCGAGGGCGCCGGTGCCGAGCAGGCCGAAGACCCAGCGGTTGGAGGCGCCGGAGGCGAGCAGCACACCGAGGATGATGATCACCATGACCATGACCGAGCCGAGGTCGGGCATGAGCAGCACGATCATGATCGGGACGGCGGCGAGGCCGAGGGCCTGAAGGACCGTGCGGTGGTCGGGGTAGGGCTTGTCGCCCGCGTCGACACGGGCCGCGAGGAGCATCGCCATGCCCAGGATGATCGTGATCTTCACGAACTCGGAGGGCTGGAGCGAGAAGCCGCCGCCGAAGACGATCCAGGCGTGGGCGCCGTTGACGGTGGCACCCAGCGGGGTCAGCACCAGCAGGATCATGAAGACGGAGACGCCGTACAGGATCGGCACGGCCGTGCGCAGGGTGCGGTGGCCGAGCCAGATCGTGCCGACCATCAGGGCGAACCCGATGCCGGTGTTCATGAGGTGCCGGACGAGGAAGTAGTACGGGTCGCCCTGGTTGATCTCGGTGCGGTTGCGGGTCGCCGAGTAGACGAGCGCCGTACCGATCAGCGAGAGCGCGATCGCCGACAGCAGTATCGGCCAGTCGAGCCGGCGGGCCAGCGAGTCGCGGGCGAACAGGCGGGTCCAGCCGGCACGTTCGGGTCCGTACCCGGAGACGGAGAAGTTGTTCGCTCCGGTCATGTCGGCATCCTCAGCAGCTTCGTCGCTCCGGTCGTCATGTCAGGTTCCTCCGCCGCTTCTTCGGGCGGGCGGTGCGCCTGCGGGTGTCGCGGTTGCTCGCGGTCGGCGACGGTGTGGTGCCGGCGGGCTGCTCCTGGTCGCCGTCCTCGGACGTGTCCTTCTCGGTGGCCTGAAGGTCCTTGGCCGGGTCCTTGGACATCGCCGGTGCGTCGATCGAGCCGTCGGTCTGGATCTTCGGCAGGCTCTTCTGCGGGGTGGGCAGCAGGGCCCTCTTCTTGTCGATCGAGCCGTCGGTGCCGACGCCGTAGAGCGCGTTGTAGATGCTGCGCACGGCCTCACCGGAGGCGCCGGAACCCGTACCGGCCTGGGCGATCGTCATGACGATCGTGTAGTCCTTGGAGTACGTGGCGAGCCAGGACGTGGTCTGCTTGCCGTAGACCTCGGCGGTACCGGTCTTGGCGTGCAGCGGGATCTTGTCCTGCGGCCAGCCGCCGAACTTCCAGGCGGCCGTACCGCGGGTGACGACGCCTTCGAGGGCGGCGTCCATGCCCTTGAGCGTGGCCTTGGTGATCGGCAGCTTGCCGCTGACCCGGGGCTTGATCTCCTGGACCGACTTGCCGTCGGCGCTGACGATCGCCTTGCCGAGGGTCGGCTTGTACATGGTGCCGCCGTTGGCGAGTGCCCCGTAGATCACGGCCTCCTGGATCGGGGTGACGAGCGTGTCGCCCTGACCGATGGAGTAGTTGATCGAGTCACCCTCGCGCATCTTGTTGCCCTCGAGGCAGTTCTCGTACGCGATCTTCTCGACGTAGCTGCCGTTCTTCTTGCCGGTCTTGCACCAGGCGTCCTTGTTGGCCTTCCAGTAGTCGGCCTTCCACTTCCGGTCCGGGATGCGGCCGGTGACCTCGTTGGGCAGGTCGAGGCCGGTCTCCTTGCCGAGGCCGAACTGGTGGGCGGTCTTGTAGAAGTAGTCCTTCGGGGTCTTCTTCGGGTTGATGCCGCCGTCCCTCTTCCACTCCCGGTCGGCGAGTCCGTAGAAGACGGTGTCGCAGGAGACCTCCAGCGCCCGGCCGAGCGAGATGGGACCGAAGCTCTCGCCCTCGAAGTTCTTGAAGGTCTGACCGCCGACGGAGTACGAGCTGGTGCACGGGTACCGGCCGTCGAAGTCGTATCCGGCCTCCACCGCGGCGGCCGTGGAGACCACCTTGAACGTCGAGCCGGGCGCCGACTGACCCTGTATGGCGCGGTTCAGCAGCGGGTAGTTGGACTTCTTGCCGGTGAGCCGCGCGTAGTCCTTGCCGGAGATGCCGCCGACCCAGGCGTTCGGGTCGTACGACGGGTTGGACGCCATGGCGACGACCCGGCCGGTCTTGGCCTCCATCACCACGACCGCGCCGGAGTCGGCCTTGTAGTTCTCGCCGGTGATCTTGTCGAACTGGGTGCGGGCGATCTTCATCGCCTCGTTCAGTTCGTACTCGGCGACGCGCTGCACCCGGGCGTCGATGCTGGTGACCAGGTTGGCGCCGGGTTCGGCCTCGTCGCTCTTGGCCTTGCCGATGACGCGGCCGAGGTTGTCGACCTCGTAGCGGGTGACGCCGGCCTTGCCGCGCAGTTCCTTGTCGTACTCGCGCTCCAGGCCGCTGCGGCCGACCTGGTCGGAGCGCAGGTAGGGCGAGTCGCTGTCCTTGGCCTTGGTGATCTCGTCGTCGGTGACGGGCGAGAGATAGCCGAGGACCTGTGCGCTGTTGGCCTTGCCGGGGGCGGCGTAGCGGCGCACGGCCTCGGGCTCGGCGGTGATGCCGGGGAAGTCCTCGGAGCGCTCGCGGATCTGCAGGGCCTGCCTGGGGGTGGCCTCGTCGGTGATGGGGATCGGCTGGTAGGGCGAGCCGTTCCAGCAGGGCTGCGGCGTCTTGGCGTCGCAGAGGCGGACCTTCTCCATGACGTCCTTGGGCTTCATGCCCAGGACCGCGGCGAGCTTGGTCAGGACGGCCTTGCCGTCGTCCTTCATCTTCAGCAGATCGGTGCGGGAGGCGGAGACCACGAGCCGGGTCTCGTTGTCGGCGATGGGCACGCCCCGCGCGTCCAGGATCGAGCCGCGCACGGCGGGCTGCACGACCTGCTGGACGTGGTTGCCGGAGGCTTCCTTGGCGTACTCGTCCCCGTTGCGGATCTGGAGGTACCAGAGGCGTCCGCCGAGCGTGCCGAGGAGGGAGAGTACGAGAATCTGGATGACGACGAGCCGGATCTGGACCCGTGGGGTCCGGCCGGTCTCGGGAATGTTGGTCACTGGTGCCTCCCCCTCTCAGTGTGTGTACGGGACATACGAGTACACGGCGAACCTGTGCGCGGCGGCGCCGCGGCCGGTCAAGTCCCGTGTCGCGAGCGGCGCTTGGGGTGCGCTCACAGCCGCTTGACCCCCTTGATGCGTCCGGCGCGGGCGACACGCGCCTTGGCCGCCTTGACGCGCAGGCCGCCGCGCTGGCTGCCGATGCGCAGGCCGGTGCCGGACGAGAGCCAGCCGGTGGAGACGTCGGCCGCCTTGGATGAACCGGCCTCGGCGAGCGGGTCGTTGTCGGCGCGCCGGGCCAGGGCCATCAGTGCGGGGACGACGAACGGCGCGAGCAGCAGGTCGTAGACCGCGGCCGTGAGCAGCAGGCTGCTGAGGCCCACGTGGCGGGCGGCGGTGTCGCCGACGAGGGCGCCGACACCGGCGTACAGCAGCGTGGAGCCGATCGCGGCGGCGACGACCACGGCCATCGGTCCGGTCGCCGACTTGAGCTGGCCGGTCTCCGGCTTCACCAGTCCGGCGAGGTAGCCGATGACGCACAGGACGAGCGCGTAGCGTCCGGCGGCGTGGTCGGCGGGCGGTGCGAGGTCGGCGAGCAGGCCGGCTCCGAAGCCGATGAGGGCTCCGCCGACGTGGCCGTAGACCATGGCGAGGGCGAGGACGGTCAGCAGCACCAGGTCCGGGACGGCGCCCGGGAGGTGGAGCCGGGCAAGGACGCTCACCTGGATCACCAGGGCGACGACCACCAGGGTGGCGGAGAGCAGCATCCGGTTGAAACGCATGGGATTCGGCTCCTCCTGTTACTGCTGCTGGCCGTCGTCGGTCGCGTCCGCCGAGGGGGTGACCGTGACGGTCACCGTCGGCGTGGGCGTCGGTTTGGGTTTGGGCGGCAGCACTTCGTCGCGCGGATCCTTGCGGGGGGCCGTGACGACGACGCCGACGATGTCGAGCTTGGTGAACGAGGCGAACGGCTTGACGTAGATCGTGCGGGTCAGGCCTCCGCCGGACGGGTCGACACGGGAGACGACACCGACGGGGACGCCGGGCACGAAGGGCTTGTCGGCCTGCGAGCCGAAGGTGATCAGCCGGTCACCCTTTTTGATCTTGGCCTTGCCGTTGAGGAGTTCGACGCGCAGCGGGCGGTCGCCCTGCCCGGAGGCGAAGCCGAGTTCGTCGCTCGACTCCATCCGGGTGCCGACGGTGAAGTCGGGGTCGTTGGCGAGGAGGACGGTCGCGGTGTCGGGCCCCACCGTGGTGACGCGGCCGACCAGACCGTCGCCGTTCAGGACGGTCATGTCGCGCTTGACGCCGTCGTTGGCGCCGACGTCGATGGTGACGGTCCAGGAGAAGCCCTGGGCGGCCCCTATGGCGATGACCTCGGCTCCCTTGATGCCGTACTGGCCCTCACCGGCCACCTTGATCATCTTGTCGAGCTGCTTGAGGCGGCTGCGGTTGCGGTCGTCGCTTCCGAGCTTCGCCTTCAACGCCGCGTTGTCGCGCTCCAGTTGCGCGATGCGGTCGTGCCGGTCGCCGGAGTCACGGACCGCCGAGATCGCGTTGCCGACGGGGTCGACCGCGGACGACACCCCGTTCTCGATCGGGCCGAAGACGGTGGCGGCGGCCTGTCGGGCACCGTCCACCGGCGAGTCCTGCCCGCCGCGGATGTCCACCGTGATCAGTGCGAACGCGATGGCGATCAGCAGCACCAGGAGCAGCCGGCTCTCTCGTGTGTCCCTCACGTGCGGCGGCCGTGCCTTCCTCGTTGGAATGGTTCAACAGGGGCGAACCCCGAGCAAGAAGATGCTCACGGGGCGATCAGGCTGTTATGGGGGAGGATATGACTCTATGTCGGAGGAGTTTATGCCTCCATATCAACGATCCGCCGCACGAGAAGGGATGATCTCGTACGGCGGAATCGAAGTGTTACGTCATCTGCGGGGCTGGGCGTCCAGGACCTGCTGGAGCGCCTCGAACTCCTCGACACACTTGCCGGAACCGAGCGCCACGCTGTCCAGCGGGTCCTCGGCGATGTGGATCGGCATGCCGGTCTCGCGCCGCAGCCTCTCGTCGAGACCGCGCAGCAGCGCGCCGCCGCCGGTCAGAACGATTCCGCGGTCCATCACATCGCCGGAGAGCTCGGGCGGGCACTTGTCGAGCGTCGTCTTCACGGCGTCGACGATCGCGTTGACCGGCTCCTCGATCGCCTTGCGGACCTCGGCCGCGGAGATGACGACGGTCTTGGGCAGTCCGGAGACCAGGTCCCGGCCACGGATCTCGGTGTGCTCGTCAGCGTCCAGGTCGTACGCCGAACCGATCGTGATCTTGATCTGTTCGGCGGTGCGCTCACCGAGGAGGAGGCTGTACTCCTTCTTGATGTGCTGGATGATCGCATTGTCCAGCTCGTCGCCCGCGACGCGGATGGACTGGGCGGTGACGATGCCGCCGAGCGAGATGACCGCGACCTCCGTGGTGCCGCCGCCGATGTCCACCACCATGTTGCCCGTGGCCTCGTGGACCGGCAGGCCGGATCCGATGGCCGCGGCCATGGGCTCCTCGATGATGTGCACTTGGCGGGCGCCGGCCTGGGACGACGCCTCGATGACGGCACGGCGCTCGACGCCGGTGATACCGGAGGGCACACAGACGACGACACGGGGACGGGCGAGGTAGCGCCGCTTGTGGATCTTCAGGATGAAGTAGCGGAGCATGCGCTCGGTGATCTCGAAGTCGGCGATCACACCGTCCTTCAGCGGACGCACGGCCACGATGTTGCCCGGCGTCCGGCCGATCATCTTCTTCGCTTCCGCGCCGACCGCCAGGATCCCACCGGTGTTGGTGTTGATCGCGACGACGGACGGCTCGTTGAGTACGATCCCGCGACCCCTGACGTACACCAGCGTGTTGGCGGTCCCGAGGTCGACAGCCATGTCACGGCCGATGAACGACATTGAGTTCCCCATCAGGATTCGTCTGGCCTTCCCAAGTGGAGCTTTGACGGCTTTTTAGGACGGCGAGGTGGGTGCAGTGACGTGAAGGCTTCCATCGTAGACGCGCCTGCCCGAACACTGCGCGAGGGTCTTCGCCATTGTCAGCAGATGATGAACCGCCTCGCTTCTGGAGACGGGCCATCGGAGGCATGCGTTCCCCCGATCGCCACGCATATGCCACGGGACGACCGAAAACCATCGGCCGTCCCAGGTCAGGCATCCGAGTGACGTGACGGCCCCTCAGAAAATAATTCGAAAACTTGACATCCGCGACCCTCAGACACGACCCGGGAAGAAGATCTTCAGCTCACGCTCGGCCGACTCCTCGGAGTCCGACGCGTGGATCAGGTTCTCGCGGACGATGACACCGAAGTCACCGCGGATGGAGCCCGGGGCCGCGGCGATCGGGTCGGTCGGACCGGCCAGCGCCCGCACACCCTCGATGACGCGCTCGCCCTCGACGACCAGCGCCACGACGGGGCCCGAGGACATGAACGCCACCAGCGGCTCGTAGAACGGCTTGCCCTTGTGCTCGCCGTAGTGCTGCTCCAGCGTGTCCTGGTCCAGCGTCCGCAGCTCCAGCGCGGTGATCTGCCAGCCGGCCTTGCGCTCGATACGGCTGATGATCTCGCCGGTCAGTCCCCGACGGACGGCATCGGGCTTGAGGAGGACGAGGGTGCGCTGGCTCACGGGGTGGCTCCTTCAGGTCACAAGTGTGCGGATGACCGAGGCTACAGGGCGTGTCCGGGTGCCTGTTACGCAGAGTCAGGTGTGACGGGCACCGGGCGCGCCCGGCCCTCCCGGGACGAACCCTCCCGCGCGGCGCGCGGGAGGGACAACTCGCGGGCGGCTACGCCGCGTTGTGGCCGGCCTCCGCCTGGGCGGCGAACCTCGCCTTCGCCTCGTCGATCTTGCGACCGTAGTGGACGGACGCCCACCACAGGGCCGCGAAGATCGCGCCGAGGAAGAACATGGACGGCACCACGAACCCGCCGGCGATCAGCGCGATCTGCAGCGCCCAGCCGAGCTGGACACCCCCGGGCCGGGTGATCATGCCGCAGAGCAGCACGCTCAACGCCATGACGATCCCGCTGACGGTCCACACCGTGGACGTCGACAGATCCGGGTCCTTCATGGCGACGAGCCCGGCGAAACCGATCACGAAGAACTCGCCGATCAGCGTCGAAGCACAGAGCGTACGCATGTGGGTCAGCCCCTCCCCAGCAGCAGCCGGGCCTCGCCGACCGTGATGACCGAACCGGTGACGAGGACGCCTCCGCCCGCGTACTCGCCCTCCTCCTCGGCGAGCGTGATCGCGGCCTCCAGGGCGTCGTCGAGCCGCGGCTCGACCTGCACCCGCTCGTCGCCGAAGATCTCGACGGCGATCCCGGCCAGCTCGTCCACGTCCATCGCGCGATGGCTGGAGTTCTGCGTCACGACGACCTCGGCGAAGATCGGCTCGAAGGCCTCCAGCAGCCCGCGTACGTTCTTGTCGCCGCTCGCGCCGACGACACCGATCAGCCGGCTGAAGTCGAAGACCTCGCTGACGGCCTCGGCGGTGGCACGGGCTCCGGCCGGATTGTGCGCGGCGTCCAGGACGACGGTCGGCGAGCGGCGCACGATCTCCAGGCGGCCCGGCGAGGAGACCGAGGCGAAGGCCTTGCGGACGGTGTCGATGTCGAGCCGCTCGGCGCGGGCCGCGCCGACGCCGAAGAACGCCTCGACCGCGGCGAGCGCCACGGCCGCGTTGTGCGCCTGGTACGCCCCGTGCAGCGGCAGGAAGACGTCCTCGTACTCCCCGCCGAGCCCGCGCAGCGTCACCAGCTGTCCGCCGACGGCGACCTGCCGTGCGACGACGCCGAACTCCAGGCCCTCGCGGGCGACGGTGGCGTCGACCTCCACGGCCTTCTTCAGCAGCACCTGGGCCGCGTCGACCGGCTGCTGCGCCAGGATGACGGTGGCGCCCTGCTTGACGATGCCGGCCTTCTCGACGGCGATCTCGCCGGGGGTCCCGCCGAGCCGGTCGGTGTGGTCGAGGTCGATGGGCGTCACCACGGCGACGTCACCGTCGATCACATTGGTGGCGTCCCAGCTGCCGCCCATGCCGACCTCGACGACGGCCACGTCGACCGGCGCGTCCGCGAAGGCGGCGTACGCCATGCCGGTCAGCACCTCGAAGAAGGACAGCCGGTACTCCTGCTGCGAGTCGACCATCTCCACGTACGGCTTGATGTCCTCGTACGTCTCGATGAACCGCTCGGCGGAGATCGGCGCTCCGTCCAGGCTGATCCGCTCGGTGACCGACTGCACGTGCGGGCTGGTGTACCGCCCGGTGCGCAGGTCGAAGGCGCCGAGGAGGGCCTCGATCATGCGGGCCGTGGACGTCTTGCCGTTCGTCCCGGTGATGTGGATGGAGGGGTAGGCGCGCTGCGGCTCGCCGAGCACGTCCATCAGGGCGGCGATCCGGGCGACGGACGGCTCCAGCTTGGTCTCGCCCCAGCGGGTCGCGAGCTCCGCCTCGACCTCGCGCAGCGCCTTGTCGACCTCGGGGTCGGCCGGGCGCGCGGGGACGTCGGCCGCCGGGGCGCCACCTCCCTGGGTGCGCAGGGTGCGGCTGCCGGCCTCGATCACCGCCAGGTCGGGGTCTCGGTCGGTCTCGGCCGCGACGATCTCGTCGAAGAGACCCAGCGGATCGCGGGGCTCCGGCTCGTCCGGCTCGCTGCTGTCGTGCGGGGGCAGGTCACTCACGAGGCCAGTCTACGGAGCGCCGCGGGGTTGTGTTCGTGTGGGGTTTTCGCCCCGTCCGCCCGACCCGTCCCTGGTCCGCGCACGTGGGGCTTCCGGGGCCCCGCACGGGCTCGTGCGGCCTCGGCGCCGGGCGCCGGAGGGCAGACAGCGTGACACCCCAAGGAGCCCTGCTCCCCGGGGTGTCACGCGCCGGCGCCTACGCCTCGGGCAGGCGGTCCAGCTGTGCCTGGATACGGGCGATGTCCTCGTCCGCCTTGGCGAGCCGCGTGCGGATCTTCTCCACGACGTTGTCCGGCGCCTTGGCGAGGAAGGCCTCGTTGCCGAGCTTGGCGTTCGCCTGGGCCTTCTCCTTCTCTGCGGCCGCGAGGTCCTTCGCAAGGCGCTTGCGCTCCGCGGCCACGTCGATGGTGCCCGACAGGTCGAGGGCGACCTCGGCGCCCGCGACCGGCAGGGTCGCCGTGGCCGAGAAGCCGTCGCCCTCCGGCTGAAGACGCAGCAGTTGGCGGATGGCCGCCTCGTGCGGGGCGAACGCCGTGCCGTCGAGCGTCAGCCGGGCCGGGACGCGCTGGCCGGGCTGGAGGCCCTGGTCGGCGCGGAACCGGCGGACCTCGGTGATGACCTGCTGGAGCGACTCGATCTCCCGCTCCGCGGCGTCGTCACGGAAGCCGCTGTCCTTCGGCCAGTCGGCGACGACGACCGACTCGCCACCGGTGAGGGTGGTCCAGAGGGTCTCCGTCACGAACGGGACGACCGGGTGGAGCAGGCGCAGCGTCACGTCCAGGACCTCACCGAGGACCCGGCCGGAGACCTTCGCGGCCTCGCCGCCGCCCATGAACGTCGTCTTGGACAGCTCGACGTACCAGTCGAAGACCTCGTCCCAGGCGAAGTGGTAGAGCGCGTCGGAGAGCTTCGCGAACTGGAAGTCCTCGTAGAACGCGTCGACCGCGGCCACGGTCTTGTTGAGCCGGGACAGGATCCAGCGGTCGGTCGCCGACAGCTTCTCCGGCTCGGGGAGCGGGCCCTCGACCGTCGCGCCGTTCATCAGCGCGAAGCGGGTGGCGTTCCAGATCTTGTTGGCGAAGTTCCGGGAGGCCTGGACCCAGTCCTCGCCGATCGGCACGTCCGTACCGGGGTTGGCACCGCGGGCCAGGGTGAAGCGGACGGCGTCGGAGCCGTACTTGTCCATCCAGTCGAGCGGGTCGACGACGTTGCCGAAGGACTTCGACATCTTCTTGCCGCGCTCGTCGCGGACCAGGCCGGTGAGGGCGATGGTCTTGAACGGGACCTCGCCGTCCATCGCGTACAGACCGAACATCATCATCCGGGCGACCCAGAAGAAGATGATGTCGTGGCCGGTGAGCAGGACGTCGGTCGAATAGAACTTCTGCAGGTCGGGGGTGTTCTCCGGCCAGCCGAGCGTGGAGAACGGCCACAGGCCCGAGGAGAACCAGGTGTCGAGGACGTCGGTGTCCTGACGCCAGCCCTCACCGGTCGGCGCCTCCTCGTCGGGACCGACGCAGACGACCTCGCCGTCCGGCCCGTACCAGACGGGGATGCGGTGGCCCCACCACAGCTGGCGCGAGATGCACCAGTCGTGCATGTTGTCGACCCAGTCGAAGTAGCGCTTCGACATGTCGGCGGGGTGGATGGCGACCCGGCCGTCACGGACCGCGTCACCGGCGGCCTGCGCCAGCGGGCCGACCTTGACCCACCACTGCATGGACAGGCGCGGCTCGACGGTCGTCCGGCAGCGCGAGCAGTGGCCCACGGAGTGGGCGTACGGGCGCTTCTCGGCGACGATCCGGCCCTGCGAGCGCAGCGCCGCGACGATGGCGCTGCGTGCCTCGAAGCGGTCCAGGCCCTGGAAGGGCCCGTGAACGGTGATGACGGCCCGCTCGTCCATGACCGTGATCGACTCCAGGCCGTGGCGCTGGCCGATCGCGAAGTCGTTCGGGTCGTGGGCGGGGGTGACCTTGACGGCACCGGTGCCGAACTCGGGGTCGACGTGGGTGTCGGCGACGACGGGGATGGTCCGGTCGGTGAGCGGCAGCTTGATCCGCTTGCCCACCAGGTGCTTGTACCGCTCGTCGTCGGGGTGGACGGCGACGGCGGTGTCGCCGAGCATCGTCTCGGCACGGGTGGTGGCGACCACGAGGGTCTCGTCGCCCTCCCCGTACTTGATGGAGACGAGCTCGCCGTCGTCCTCCTGGTACTCGACCTCGATGTCCGAGATCGCCGTCAGACAGCGCGGGCACCAGTTGATGATGCGTTCGGCGCGGTAGATCAGCTCGTCGTCGTACAGCTTCTTGAAGATGGTCTGGACGGCCTTCGACAGGCCCTCGTCCATGGTGAACCGCTCGCGGTCCCAGTCGACGCCGTCCCCGAGGCGCCGCATCTGGCCGAGGATCTTGCCGCCGTACTCTTCCTTCCACTGCCAGACGCGCTCGACGAACTCCTCGCGCCCGAGGTCCTGCCGGGACTTGCCCTCCTCGGCGAGCTGCTGCTCGACCTTGTTCTGGGTGGCGATGCCGGCGTGGTCCATGCCGGGCAGCCACAGGGCCTCGTACCCCTGCATGCGCTTGCGGCGGGTGAGGGCGTCCATCAGCGTGTGCTGGAAGGCGTGGCCCAGGTGCAGGGAACCGGTGACGTTCGGCGGGGGGATGACGATGGTGTACGCCGGCTTCTCGCTCTTCGCGTCGGCGGCGAAGTACCCCTTGTCCACCCAGCGCTCGTACAGCTTCCCCTCTACCTCGGCCGGCGCGTACTGGGTCGGCAGTTCGGGAGTGGATGCTGGCGGCTGCTGCTGAGCGTTGTCGGTCACGGGGTCAGTTTAGGGGCGTCACGCCCCTGTCCCGAAACACGATTCTTTCGTAACGGTGCGGGCCCCGGGGGGTGGGGCGCCTGACCTGTGCGCCAGGATGTTCGGAACACATAAGCATCTGGAGGGGAACCCAGTAATGAGCTACAACCAGCCGGGCCCGTACGGCGGGCAGCCCCAGCAGCCCGGACCGCACGGTCAGCCGGGCCCGTACGGCCAGCAGCCGCCGCAGGCCCCCCAGCCCGGCTACGGCTACCCCCAGCAGGCGCCGCCCGCGCAGCAGCCCGGCTACGGCTACCCGCAGCAGGCCCCCCAGGGCGTCCCGCCGCAGACCCCTCCCTACGGCCAGCAGCCGTACGGCCAGCAGCCCTACGGCGCCGTGCCGCAGCCGCCGGCCCCGGAGGGCGGCAAGAAGAAGACCGGCCTCATCATCGGCGCGGTCGCGGTCGTCGCGGCGATCGCGGTGGGCGCGTACTTCGTGATCGGCGGCGGAGGCGGCGGCTCGGACGTCGCGGACGACGGCCCGCACAAGCTGACGACGCCTGCGACGGTGATCAACGGCGAGTACAAGAAGAGCGACAAGTCCGACGACACCGGCGGCATGACCAAGTCGGACCTGAAGGACGCCGAGGGCTGGGGTGTGCAGAACCCCAAGGACGTGAGCGCGGCGTACCAGTCGGGTGACGAGAGCAACCCGCTCGCCATGAAGCAGATCTCGTTCGGCGGTGTCTACGGCACCATCGACGACCCCGAGAAGGCCGTCGACAACATGTTCGCCGACATGAAGAAGAACCAGGAGAAGGAGGGCACCGACGACGGCGAACTCGTCGGCAGCCCCAAGGCCTACGAGCCGAGCGGCCTCGACGGCGCCGTCCTCAAGTGCCAGGAGGTCAAGGTCAAGAACGACAAGTCCTCCTCGGGCGGCCCCAGCGAGTTCACGATGCCGGTCTGCATCTGGGGCGACCACAGCACCCTCGGGTTCGTCATGCCGATCGACATCGCCAGCATGATGGCCGGCAAGGGCAGCACTCCGGAGGCCGCGGCCGACATCGCCGCCAAGCTCCGCAAGGACGTCCGCGTCAAGATCTGACGCGCGGAACGGACGACGGAGGTGGGGCCCGGCCGGACGGCCGGGCCCCACCTCCGTTTGTGCTCAGGGCAGTTGGCCGGGAGGCCCGACGCCCTGTGCGCACGCAGAAGGGCGCCCGGTGAGATTCACCGGGCGCCCTTCGCCGTATGCCTGGCCGGCGTTACGCCGTCTTCTGCTCCCCCGAGCCGCCGCGGCGGGCGTCGCGGGGGATCAGGGTGGGGTTCACGTTCGAGTGGACGACGTCCGCCGTGATGACGACCCGGGCGACGTCCTTGCGCGAGGGGACCTCGTACATCACTGACATCAGGACTTCCTCCATGATGGCGCGCAGACCACGGGCACCGGTCTGGCGGAGGATGGCCTGGTCGGCGATGGCCTCCAGGGCCTCACGCTCGAAGTCCAGCTCCACGCCGTCGAGTTCGAAGAGGCGCTGGTACTGCTTCACCAGTGCGTTGCGCGGCTCGACGAGGATCTGGAGCAGGGCCTCGCGGTCCAGGTTGTGGACCGAGGTGATGACGGGCAGACGCCCGATGAACTCGGGGATCATGCCGAACTTGACCAGGTCCTCGGGCATGACGTCCTCGAACTGGTCCTTGGACTCCAGCTCCCGCTTGGAGCGGATGGTCGCACCGAAGCCGATGCCCTTCGCGCCCGCCCGCGCCTCGATGAGCTTCTCCAGGCCCGCGAAGGCACCGCCCACGATGAACAGGACGTTCGTCGTGTCGATCTGGATGAACTCCTGGTGCGGGTGCTTGCGGCCGCCCTGGGGCGGTACGGAGGCGGTGGTGCCCTCCAGGATCTTCAGCAGGGCCTGCTGGACGCCCTCACCGGACACGTCACGCGTGATCGACGGGTTCTCGCTCTTGCGGGCGACCTTGTCGATCTCGTCGATGTAGATGATGCCGGTCTCGGCCTTCTTGACGTCGTAGTCCGCCGCCTGGATGAGCTTCAGCAGGATGTTCTCGACGTCCTCGCCGACATACCCCGCCTCGGTCAGCGCGGTCGCGTCGGCGATGGCGAACGGCACGTTCAGCATCCGGGCCAGGGTCTGCGCCAGGAGCGTCTTGCCCGAGCCCGTGGGGCCGAGCAGCAGGATGTTCGACTTCGCCAACTCGATGGCGTCGTCACGGTTCTGGCCGGTGCTGTTCTCGCCGGCCTGGACCCGCTTGTAGTGGTTGTACACCGCGACCGAGAGGGCCTTCTTGGCCGACTCCTGGCCGACCACGTACCCCTCCAGGAACTCGTAGATCTCGCGGGGCTTGGGGAGTTCCTCCCACCGCACCTCGCTCGTCTCCGCGAGCTCCTCTTCGATGATCTCGTTGCAGAGATCGATGCACTCGTCGCAGATGTACACACCGGGGCCTGCGATGAGCTTCTTGACCTGCTTCTGGCTCTTGCCACAGAACGAGCACTTGAGCAGATCGCCGCCGTCACCGATGCGTGCCACGGTGTGCTTCCCCTTCGCCTGGGAGACGCCTAGGTCCAGCGGCTCCTGGTGCTGCCTTATGTCCGACGGTACCTTGCCGAGCCCCCCGTTCGGGCCCCCCTTGGCGTGGTTCACTTTGTCGTGAACCACACCAAGGAGCGACAGACGGTACAGCGATACGTCACACGACCGCGGAGTTGTTCATCTTCCGGGTGGAGATGATCTGGTCGATCAGACCGTACGCGAGCGCGTCCTCGGCGGTGAGGATCTTGTCGCGCTCGATGTCCTCGCGGATCTTCTCGATCGGCGTGGTCGAGTGCTTGGCCAGCATCTCTTCGAGCTGCGAACGCATCCGGAGGATCTCGTTCGCCGCGATCTCGAGGTCCGAGACCTGGCCGCGGCCGGTCTCGCTGTAGGGCTGGTGGATCAGCACTCGGGCGTTCGGCAGCGCCATGCGCTTGCCCGGCGTACCGGCGGCCAGCAGGATCGCGGCGGCCGAGGCGGCCTGGCCCATGCAGACCGTCTGGATGTCCGGCTTCACGAACTGCATCGTGTCGTAGATGGCCGTGAGCGCCGTGAAGGAGCCGCCGGGGCTGTTGATGTAGACCGAGATGTCACGGTCGGGGTCCATCGACTCCAGGCACAGCAGCTGCGCCATGACGTCGTTGGCGGAGGCGTCGTCGATCTGCACGCCGAGGAAGATCACGCGCTCCTCGAAGAGCTTCGCGTACGGGTCGTACTCGCGCACGCCCTGCGAGGTGCGCTCGACGAAGCGCGGGATGACGTAGCGGGACTCCGCGCGAGGGCCGGTGTACTCGGCCTGCGTGCGGGCGTAGAGGCCGCTGCCGGGGAAGTCGTTCACTGTGTCTCCTGAAGAGCCTGAAAAGGGCTGAGGCGGTCGGCTGGGGGCCTTGAGGGGCGCGTGTACGTCGATGCACTCCGGCTCGCGCCACAGTGCGCCGCGTACGCCGGTTACGCCGCCCCGGTGCCGCCGCCGCCCGGCATGCCGGCAGCGGTGGGCATGATGTCGTCGATGAGGCCGTACTCCTTGGCCTCGATCGGGTCGAACCAGCGGTCGCGGTCCGAGTCACGAGTGATCTGCTCGACCGTCTGCCCGGTGTGGAAGGAGGTCAGCTCCGCCATCCGCTTCTTGGTGTGCAGCAGCCGCTCGGCGTGGATCTTGATGTCCGACGCGGAGCCGGCGAGGCCCGCGGAGGGCTGGTGGATCAGGATCTCGGCGTTCGGCAGGGCGAAGCGCTTTCCGGGGGTACCGGCACTGAGCAGGAACTGGCCCATCGAGGCCGCCATGCCCATGGCGATCGTCACCACGTCGTTCTTGATGTACTGCATGGTGTCGTAGATCGCCATGCCGGCCGTGATCGATCCGCCGGGGCTGTTGATGTAGAGGTAGATGTCCTTGTCCGGGTCGGAGGCAAGGAGCAGCAGCTGCGCAGTGATCTTGTTGGCGATGTCGTCGTCCACCGGCTGGCCGAGGAAGATGATCCGCTCGTTGAGCAGCCGGTTGTAGACCTGGTCGCCGAGGCCACCACCGAAGTTGGGCTCACCGGCGGCGGAGGGCATCAGATTCGTCACGTATCCACCTGCTCGTCTTACGACGGCGCCGGGCCGTCTCACGTCTTCTGCAGGGGCCTGGGACCCCGGGTTCCGCACCGCCTCCCGGCGGCGTCCGGGGACTCCCCTGCCCTCGTATTCATGGACCCTAACGCGCGGCTCCCTCCGGGGAATCCCGCAGAGGGAACTGTTCGCTGTGAGCGCATGCGCTCCGCTCGCTCCACCAGGGTCTCGGTCCCGTTGCCCGGGGGGCTCGGGGCGGTGGGGGCACCCCCGAACGGCCGCACCCGACGAGGGCCCGGGGGGCGGGACGCGGCTGCGGGACGGTGGGGGTTGCTCGCGCAGTTCCCCGCGCCCCTGGGCATGTCGGTGGGGGCCGCGGAGCGAAGGTCCCGGGGCCCCTGGGCATGTCCGTGGGGGCCCGCGGAGCGGAGGTCCCGGGGCCCCTGCGGGGTATGCCGACGGGCCCCCGGGGACGTGGGAGTCTCCGGGGGCCCGTCGAAGGCTTACCGCTGAGGCGATCAGGCCTCGGTGGTCTCCTCGGACTCGGTGGCGGCCTCGACGGTCTCGGCCGTCTCGTCCTCCTCGTCGTCCAGGTCGACGATCTCGCCGTTGGTGTCCTTGACCGTGGCGGCCTCGACGACGACCGCGAGGGCCTTGCCGCGGGCGACCTCGCCGACGAGCATCGGCACCTGGCCGCCCTCGACGACGGCCTGGGCGAACTGGTCGGGGGACATGCCGGAGGAGGCCGCGCGCCGCATGAGGTGCTCGGTGAGCTCCTCCTGGTTGACGTTCAGCTTCTCCTTGTTGACGAGCTCGTCAAGGACGAACTGCGTCTTGATGCCCTTGACCGCCGCTTCCTTGGTCTCGGCGTCGAACTCTTCCTCGGTCTTGCCCTGGATCTCCAGGTACTTCGCGAGGTCGAGGCCCATCTGGCCGAGCTGGTGGTGCTCCAGGTTGTGCTTGCGGGTGTTGATCTCGTCCTCGAGCAGCTTCTCGGGGACGGGCACCTCGACCAGCTCGAGCAGCTTCTCCAGGACGCGCTCCTGGGCCTGCGTGGCCTGGTCGTACTGCTTCATGTTCTCGAGGCGCTTGCGGCTGTCCGCCTTGAGCTCGTCGAGGGTGTCGAACTCGGAGGCGAGCTGCGCGAAGTCGTCGTCGAGCTCGGGGAGCTCACGCGCGGCGACCTGGGTGACCTTGACGGCGACCTCGGCCTCCTTGCCGGCGGCTGAGCCGCCCTTGAGCTCGGAGGTGAAGGTGGCCTCGCCACCGGCCTCCAGGCCCTTCACGGCGTCGTCGATGCCGTCGAGCAGCTCGCCGGAGCCGATGGTGTAGGAGACACCGCTGGCGATGCCGTCCTCCAGCACCTCGCCGTCGACCTTGGCCTCCAGGTCGATGGTGACGACGTCGCCGTCCTCGGCGGCGCGCTCGACCGGGGAGGTCGACGCGAAGCGCTCGCGCAGGTCGGAGACGGCCTTGTCGATGTCCTCGTCGGTGACCTCGACGGCGTCGACCTCGACCTCGATGCCGGAGTAGTCCGGGATCTCGATGGCGGGGCGGACGTCGACCTCGGCGGTGAAGTTCAGCGTCTCGCCGTCCTTCAGCTCCGTGATGTCGACCTCGGGCTGGCCGAGGACGTTCAGCTCAGCCTCGTTGACCGCTTCGGTGTAGAACTTCGGGAGCGCGTCGTTGACGGCCTCCTCGAGCACGGCGCCCCGACCGAACCGCTGGTCGATGACGCGCGCCGGGATCTTGCCCTTCCGGAAGCCCTTCACCGTGACCTGCTGGTTGATCTTCTTGTACGCCGCGTCGAGGCTGTCCTTGAGCTCCTCGAAGGGCACCTCGACAGTGAGCCGAACCCGGGTCGGGTTCAGGTTCTCCACGGCGCTCTTCACGGTTCGGTCTCCTTGTGGCTGACTTCTTGGGGGTTCTGCTGCGTGCTCCTGCCGGATCCGGCAGGGCCTTCAGCGGATTCGCGGCCCTTGAGAGACGTGAGAGTGCAGACACACGGGCGCGCAGCTTGCATAGTAACCGCAGGCGGTACACGCCCCAAAAGGTGATCTTCTGAGGGTCGGCGCCCCGCAGGGTTCCGGCTCGTGGTCGGGGTGGCGGGATTTGAACCCACGGCCTTCCGCTCCCAAAGCGGACGCGCTACCAAGCTGCGCCACACCCCGTCGGTGCGACACGTAGGGTACATGCCCGCAGGCAGTGCAGCTGCCGCATTTCCCAGGCGTGCGGGCGACGCCGAAACGGGGTGTGCGGCGGAGGGGTTCGACCCGCTACGATGCCTCCTGTGCCGCGGTCACTGACCTGCGGCGCCGCCTGTGCGGGCGTAGCTCAATGGTAGAGCCCTAGTCTTCCAAACTAGCTACGCGGGTTCGATTCCCGTCGCCCGCTCCAAAAGACGTAAGGCCAGGCCAGAGGACGAATCCTCCGCCTGGCCTTTGTCGTGTCCGGGGGCTCCGATCAGCCCTCCGTGCCCGCTGCGTGCCCGTTGGGCTTCTGGTCTTTCTTCTTGCTTCGGCGCGCCCCCCGTTTACGCCCCTTTTTCACCAGACCGCTGACCGCGTCGGCGATCAGCCGATCACGGTCCGCACTGGCGTGCTGGTAGATCAGCGCGGCGCGGGCGGTGCTGTGGCCCATGCGAGCCATCAGCTCCCGCGTGCTCGCGCCCGTGGACGCGGCGAGGGTGTTGCCCGTGTGCCGAAGATCATGGAAGTGCATGCCCTTGATCCCGGCATCCGCGCAGGCCCGGCGCCACAGAAGGTTGAAATGGTTGCGGCGCGGGGTAGCCCCCTTGGCTCCGATGAAGACGCGCCCGTCGGCCCCCGGCTCCGCGTAGCGCTCCAAGTGATCAAGTGCCCGCGCGAGCGCGGGCTGGCCCCTGGGGCCCGACCCCTCTGTGCCTTCGGCGCCGGGGCCGACCCCTGGGGCCGCAGCAAGCAACGGCCCATGAGTAGAGCCTGGACACGGAGTGCCCCGGTCAGAACATGCCTCCGGCGGGGGCGCTCAGGCTCCGGGATGGCGGGGGCGCCGTTCGCGAGTGCCGGCCGAGTGTGGCGTGCGCGGGGAGCTCCCATCCCGTCCACCGCCGACCCAGGCAGAGCCGAGCAGTCGCGGCCCAGGGCGTCAAGGTCGTTCGTACAGTGGCGCGCTCCACCTTGACGCCCTGAACCACGCCCGCTCCACGGTGTGTGGGTCGACGGCAGACGGGATGGGAGCCAGGGTGAGTGGTGGGTGATGTCAGGTCCCCCTACCCCTTGGCGACAAGTTGGCCGGCTGTTTTACTTCGCGCATGGTCACGGGGCTCTGCACGTTGGTCGGCTTGTTTATCGGCTCGCTGTTCTTGAGACGGCAAGCACGGCGGACAGCTGCTCGGGCCGAGGCAGGGGAAGCAGTCTTCTTCCAGGTCGGGGCCAACCTGCCGGACAAGGGGCGCCGATACAGCCTTGGCCTGGTACAGGCCGGAGGTGAGTTCCGATGGAAGCCCCGCTGGTCGTGGACGCGGCTGCGTGAACTCCCGACAGATCTGCGCTATGTCCGCGCACGCAAATCGACCTCCCGCGAACGGTTGTGGCTCTCGCCCAGTCTGCTGGTGATCGAGTGTGAATCGTCTGCCGGGCCCGTACGGCTATGGGCCCGCGTGGAGCACGTGGAGCACGTTGTGGAGATGATTCGGCGTACAAGTACCCCGAACTTGTCGAGCGCGCGGGATCCTGACATCAGCAGTTGACACCAACAGGCGTGAACAGCGGCGGTCGACGCTAGACCTCAGCGGACAGACAGCCGAGGCATGAGCCGGGTTGGGCAAGGTCGGAGTCTCTCCGTGATCGACCTGATAAGGATGAGGCCACAGGTTCAAATCCTGCCGTCGACCATGGGCTCACCTTGACGGAAGAGGGCCTCTGGATTGCCACTGACTCCACCGGCCTTCGCATCAGCACGGCCGCGTGTCAGACTGCCATTCATGATTCACATCCGAAAGGTCCATGCCGCGTAGGCGCCCCTCACGCTTGCGGGCGGACAGCAGGCGCTTTGCTGCGCATCGCCGCTACTCGAAGCTCGGTCGGCTCTCTGGCCCAGCTCAGGCACAGATCATTCAGTTGGAGCGGACGCGTCTCCAACCCGGCCTGGTTGAGCAGGCTCTCACTCGGTGGGCTGCCATGGCACGTGCACCGTGGGATCAGCTCGGTTCACCGTACAGCGACTGGTGTGGAGTTCCGGACTGTTGCCCAGGACCGGCGCAGGAGCGAGATCTGCTGGAACTAGCGATCTGCGCTCTCCCCAAGAAGACCGCTCGGGAGCTCCGCAACAGCGTGGAGCCTCTCGATCTAAAGATCCTCAAACGTCCCGACGCGGTGCCGTATGGCAACCCACCTCATTGTTGGTGGCGAGACGCCTTCTGACGACCGTGCCCCATCGCCGAACCGGTGCTGTACCGCAGCGAAGTACAGCAACCATCGCGACCGTAACCGACCACCACCAGCTCCAGACGACCAACTGACGTGCTCGGCAGACCTCAGCGCCCCTCACGCCCATAGTTCGCATCGAGGGGCCACGCTGTCGGACTCCCGGGCTATCCCTGGGGACGTCTTTGAGTCGCCCGATGACGGCCGGCGACGGCAGATGACGACAGGCGGCAAAAGCGCTGCCCCAGCCCAGAGAGACGGCACGTAGGGCACTTGCGCAAGTGCCCATCAACGAAGGTGGGTTGAGGTGGAACCGCACCCGGGAAAGCAAAAGGTGGCCACGGCCCGGATTCGAACCGGGGTTTCTGCGTCGGGCGAACCCGCGCGCAGGGTCTTAGGCCGCTAGAGGACTCATGGCCAGGCGGACCATACCAACTCGAAGACTGGCGAGCCCAGTTTTCCCGAGTGCCACCTCAGGCCACCTGGCACAGGGCGGCTGAGCACGAGGCCGAATCGCGACCTACTCAAATCGATTCAGAATGAACCACACTTGACCACATGGGGGGTTTATCCGATCAATCCCAGTTCGCATGTGATCGCTGTGCTGTCGCCGACCCCACCGTGCGCGAGCGAGGGCGCATCGACCTCATGGCCAAGCTGTGCGATGCCTGCTGGAACACCATCGCCAACGAGATGGCCGAAGTCGACGGGGCCACGGCTGCCCCTAGACCCGATCCCGACCCGGACGACGTGTCATGGATCGAGCCACCCACTTGCCCCATATGCGGAGCCTTAGTTCAGGTATGTCCCACGAACTACGACCGATGGGTCAGCCTCGCTACGGTGGAACTGCCCGCCAAAGACGTCCCAGAGCCCTTCCGGTGGCGTTTGACGAAGCTCCCGGCCCGATCCCCCATCGTCACCGACATCGTGGCTGTACGGGTCCGTGGAGTCGATCCACTCCCGGGCGAGCCCGTCGTCCCGGCCCACCGCATGATGTGCGTCCTCGAGTAGCGTGAGACGTCGATCACAGCGCGAGGGCCGCGGACCGCCGTGCCCGCAGCGTGCCCGATCGAGCGGCGACCGGCGGGGAGCTACGGGGAACGTCGGCGAACGGCGCGAGAACCCGCACGTCAGCGTCTCGCCAGCTCAGCCCGGATCCACGTACGCGATCTTCCAAACTAGCTACGCGGGTTCGATTCCCGTCGCCCGCTCCACATGGCTCAGGGCCAGGTCAGAGATTCGATCCTCTGCCTGGCCCTTGTCTTTTCCGGAGGCGCCGTTCAGTCCGCCGTGTCCCCCGCGTGCCCCTTGGGCTTTCGATCTTTCTTCTTCGGCTTCCCCGTGCTCTTCCGGCCCTTCTTCACCAGACCGCTCACCGCGTCAGCGATCAGAAGGTCACGCTCGGCACTGGCGTGCTGGTAGATCAGCGCGGCCCCTTTGTCATCCCGTAAGAGGCCGGATCATGGTGGCGATGGCATGCGGACCAACGCTGCCGGATGCGCGGACGCTCATACGGCCCGCTGAGCCCGCACCAGGCCGCCGGCCGGACGACGGGCACGACCATGAGCGGAGCGAGAACCCCTCTATGGCTGGGGCGGCCGGCTCCGCGACTTCAGCCAGCCACTTTGGCGCGGGCCTCGCAGATCATGGCCCCAACGTCGTGCTTTACCGGGCAGGTCCACAGAGTGCCCGACGCGCCGGAAGCTTACGGGGCCATGATCACTCGCGCCGAAGCAGCTCCCGGCCGAAGTCGCTACACCGACCTTCGCGCGAAAGCTGCATCCGACTTACCCAAAATCGGCGTAAACCTATGTAAATCACGTAGGGGGCGCGTTGTCGCCCTATGGATCACTGAGAAGAGATCGATCATGGCCCGTAGAGCCGACAGTGCTTACCAACCTGCGCCCCGTGCCAACCTAATGGTCGCCCGGGACTGTGAGGCGTGCCGTGGCTGGGGAACGGTGGTCACCATCGAAGGCCGACACAAACTGTGCGTCGCGTGCCAGACCAGCGTGCCGCAAGCTGAGCCGGCCGCAGGTACGCAGTCCGAGCTCGCCGGCCTCAAACGATCAACTGACGTGCTCGGCAGACCTCAGTGCCCCTCACGCCCATAGTGCGCATCGAGGGGCATGCCGCAGCACCGCGCTCGGGCCGCCTCCGGGCCGTCCGGGGGTGCTCAACGACAACCAAGGCCGACAAATGTCGGCACGCTCCGCCGCTGGTCAGGGAGTTGACCGATGGCGGAGCCGCAGATCACGAACGTGCGATGTTGGAACTTCGACTACCGCACTCGACGTTGCTCGATGCGCCCAGCCACCGGCCCCGATCAGGCGCGATCACTGACTAAGCCCGGCGCGGCCGCCGGCCGCGGCGTCCGGGGACGGCGTTCGGCCACGGCGTCCGGGGTTCGGCTCGGGCGTTCGGGGCCGGTGTTCATAAGCGGCGTACGTCGACGGAGTACACGCAGCGCGTTCCGTACGGGACGTACAGGGCGTCGCCGACCAGGAGGAGCGGGGCGCCGGAGTCGGCCATGCCGGTGGGGCCGGCGTCGTTGCGGCCGGGGCGGGTGGCGTCGACGCGGCCGGTGCGGCGGTCCAGGGCGGCGAGGCGGCCGTTCGGCGAGGCGACGTAGACATGGGTGGCGGAGGCGAGCGGCGGGCCCGGGAACTCCACCGACGAGTTGCTCTCCCAGGCCTGGCGGCCGGTGCGCGGGGAGACGGCGCGGACGCTGCCGTTGCCGAGGGTGAAGTAGAGGGTGCCGCGTGCCAGGTGGACGGCCGCTCCGGCGGGCTGCGGGCGCGCGAGCGGGACCCTGAGCAGCCGGTGGGTGGTGGCGTCCACGGTGGTGAGCGCGCGGTGGGCGGTCTCCGGAGCCGTCTCGGCGAGGATCAAGCGGCCGTGGTCCTGGCCGAGGAGATCGAGGGAGCCTTTGGCGACGGCCGTCCAGCGGGGCTTTCCGGTGGCGGTGTCGAGGGCGGACACGCTGGTGGTCCCGGCGTCGTCGGGCCGGCACACCAGGTAGGGGCGGTGCGCGGCGGCCACGACGACGCAGGCCGTGTCCGCGGGCATGGACCGCGTCCAGCGGATCCGGCCGTCGTCCGCGTCGAGGAGGGCGTACGCGCGGGCGTCGTCGCCGAAGACGGTGACGACGCCCTCGGGGACCGCCGTGGCGCCACCGTCCTGGAGGTCGGGGGCCAGGGCGCTGTCGCCGTCGGCGGTGCGCGTCCGCCAGATCACCCGCCCGGTGGCGGCGTCCACCGACTGGACCGAGGAGTGGGCGTGGCTCGTGCCGGTCTCCCGGCCCCTGGGGGACTCCGTCTCGTCGTTGGCGTAGACGTAGACGCGGCCGGCGCGGGTGCCCAGGACGGAGCCCTCGTCGCTGCCGAAGTCGTCGGGAGTGGAGTCGACGGGCCGGGTCCACGCGTGCCGGCCCGTGGCGAGGGAGAAGCGGGCCGCCTTGACGTCGTCCCCCGCGCAGACCAGGGACCTGCCGGCGGCACCGCAGCTGCTGAACGGCCCGCCGGCCCGGTCGGCGGGGTAGGCAGGCTCCGCGGCGGCGTGCCACGGGCGCCAGCCGGGCGGCAGGTCGCTGCGGACGGGGTCGGCGCCGGTGTACCGCACCACCGCGGCCGAGGCGGCGACGGCGAGCAGCAGGGCGCCCGCGCAGGCGGCGACGAGGAGGCGACGGCGGCGCCGGGGGCGGCCGGGTCCGGTGGGCGGGCCCGGGGCCTGGTCCGGGAGCCGGTCCGGGCCGGGGCGCGGGTGCGGGCGGGTGCCGTCGCGCAGGAGCGTGAGGAGTTCGTCGGGGTTCGGCCGAGACTTGGGGTGCTTCTGCAGGCACAGCTCGACGAAGGGGCGCAGCCCGGCGGACAGTCCGTCGAGTTCGGGGGTGCCCTCGACGACACGGGTGGCCGTCTCGTAGGGGCTGGGGCTGTCGAAGGGGCCGCGCCCGGTGGCGGCGTAGGCGACGACGGCGCCGAGGGAGAAGATGTCGGCGGCCGGGCCGACGTCGTGCGGGGTCGAGAACTGCTCCGGGGACATGAAGGGCGGGGTGCCCATCACGCGCCCGGTCTGGGTGAGCGCGTCGGCGCCGCCGAACTCGGCCGCGCGCGAGATCCCGAAGTCGATGACGCGGGGCCCGTCGTCGGCGAGCATCACGTTGGCCGGCTTCAGGTCGCGGTGGACGACCCCGGCGCGGTGGATGTCGCGCAGCGCCTCGGCGAGGCCGGCGGCGAGCTCGCGCAGCCGGTCCGGCGGCAGCGGGCCGTGGTCGCGCACGCGGGTTCCGAGGTTCTCGCCCGGTATGTAGAGCGTGGCCATCCAGGGGCGCGGCGCGTCGGCGTCCGCGTCCACGACGGGGGCCGTGAAGGCTCCGCTCACCTGACGGGCCGCGGCCACCTCGCGGCTGAAGCGGATGCGGAACTCGTCGTCGTCGGCGTACTGGCCGTGCACGACCTTGATCGCGAGGCGGCGGCCGGAGGCGGAGCGGGCGAGGTAGACGACGCCCATGCCGCCCGATCCGAGGCGGTCCTCGATGCGGTACCCGCCCACCTCCGGTGGGTCCGATGCACGCAGCGCCATCCTCGTACGCCCCCCGCTTCCGCGTCACCCGGCTTCCGCCGGTGTTCCGAGGGCGAGCGTATCCGTCCGGTTCCGCTCAGAAGCTGATCGAGTTGATGGTCTCCGCCAATGAGTTGAGGAAGCGGTTGATGGACGGAGCCATGCCGGTGGACGCGAGGAAGAAGCCGAAGAGCACCGCGACTATGGCAGGTCCCGCCTTGATCGATCCCCCTCGGATCAGCACCACGAGGATGATCGCCAACAGCAGCACCACTGACAGCGAAATGGCCACAACTGATCACACCCTACGGTCGGTCCGCTCTCCCGGCCCGGAGGTGCAAGCCCCGCACACCCCCGCCAGAAACCATCGTGCCACCAACCCGGCCTGCGTATGCGGCCGGTGACGCATCGTCGGCCACGGACGCGCCCGACCCGCACAGGCGCAACGCCTCGGGGTGCGTGAACGGAGTGGTCCCGTACGGCAATTCGAGACTCCCCTCGCACGAGTACGGCGGATGTAATTCAGAGGAACCGTTGCCGTGTCCACACATCCTGTTCGCAGGTAATTCGAATTGTTGCCACGGGCACACCGGGGCCCGCCCAAGCCGACCCGAAAGACCAATCAATCGGACATATCACCAGAGTCGCCCGCGAACGTTATGCACCATTTAGTCAGGATGAAATAGGACAGAACACGCCCATACGGTAAGCGAATCGGTATGTGGAACCACTTGCGAAGAGGCAGGCACACATCTTCAAATACGGGGTACTCGCAGGCGATAAGCAGGAATGACGTCGAGAGTTTTACTAACTCGCACAGACAACGCTAGGGTGCCTCAGATGTTCCACGCCGCCACGTCCCCCGCATGCGCAGCGAGGTCCAGGATCTTCTCCACGAGTGCTTGGTGGGAGGGCCTGTGACGAACTCGCTCCGACCGAACGGCCACCACAGAGCGCCACTCCCCCCGGCACAGGAGCCGGCGGACGGAGTGCCGAGCCCGCGCTCCCCGCAGACCCCGAGAGCGGCCGGTGAGGCCGCCCCGGCGGGCACCGAGCCCGCCAAGCAACGCGACGCGTTCTTCGACAACGCCAAGTACCTGGCGATCGTGCTCGTGGCCATGGGCCACGCATGGGAGCCGTTGAAGAACCAGAGCCGCATCATCGAAGCCGTGTACACGGTCGTGTACACCTTCCACATGCCGGCCTTCATCATCATCTCCGGCTACTTCTCCCGCAGTTTCGACATGCGGCCCGACCGGCTGAAGCGCCTGGTGACGGGCGTGCTCGTGCCGTACGTCCTCTTCGAGACGGCGTACTCCCTCTTCCAGCGCTACGCCGCTCCGGACCCCAGTCAGTCGATCACCCTGCTCGACCCCTGGTATCTCACCTGGTTCCTGGTCGCGCTCTTCGTCTGGCGGCTGACCACCCCCCTGTGGAAGCTGGTTCGCTGGCCGCTGCCGCTCGCGCTGACGATCGCGGTGCTGGCCTCGGTGTCGCCCGACATCGGCGACGACCTGGACCTCCAGCGCGTCCTGCAGTTCCTGCCGTTCTTCGTGCTGGGTCTGGTCATGAAGCCCGAGCACTTCCAGCTGGTGCGCCGCCGCGAGGTGCGGATCCTGTCGGTTCCGGTCTTCGCCGCCGCGCTCGCCGTCGGCTGGTGGGCGGTGCCCCGGATGAACACGGCGTGGTTCTACCACCGTGACGCGGCGCAGAACCTCGACGCCCCGTGGTGGTCCGGCGCGGTCATGACCTTCGCGCTCTTCGGCTGCTCGCTGCTGCTGACCGCCTGCTTCTTCGCCTGGGTGCCGCGTCGCACCTTCTGGTTCACGGCACTGGGCGCGGGCACGCTGTACGGCTATCTGCTGCACGGATTCCTGGTCAAGGCCGCCGACTACTGGGGCTGGTACGAGCCCTCCTGGCTGCACAAGCCGCTCGGCGAGATCGCCGTGACGCTCGTCGCGGCCGCGGCGGTCACCGTGCTGTGCACCCGGCCCTTCCAACGGATCTTCCGCTTCGCGATGGAGCCGAAGATGGAGTGGGCCTTCAAGCGGGACGCCAAGGAGCTGGCCCGGGAGCGGGAGAAGGCCAGGGCGTAGGCGGCGCCGTACGGCACACCTCGGCGAGTCGCGCGGCACACATCGGCAGGTCGTACGGCCCCCTGACGGCGGGAGTGCGGGTCCGGGAGAGAACTCCGGGCCCGCACTTCGCTGTTCGGCCCCTTGTCGCGTCCTAGCCGGGCGGGAGCCCCAGGAGGGCGCGCATCGTCGCGTACTTCTTGGTCAGCCGGGCCCGGGTGTGCTCGTCGAGGACGGCGAGCCGGACCGGATCCGCGTTGTGCGCCAGGTCCGAGGCCTTCACCAGGAGGGCGCCCGGCGTCGTGCGGATGCGCCGCGCGTACGACTCCGGCGCCTCTCCCTCCCGCTTCGTCACCGCCAGCACGATGTCCTTGGTGCGCGGGCTCAGTGCGGCCTCGCGCAGCCAGTCCTCGGAGAGCGCGTCGTCCTCGACCGCGTCGTGCAGCCAGGCCGCGGCCACCTGCTCGTCGTCGCCGCCGCGTTCACGGACGCCCTCCGCCACGGCCCGGAGGTGCTCGCTGTAGGGCCGGCCGGCCTTGTCGGTCTGGCCGGCGTGCGCCTCACGGGCGAGGGCCTCGACTTCGGCCAGGGTCAGGAGAGTGTGGGTCACGGCACCAGTGTCGCCCCGCACCGGTCCGCTCGGGACCCGTGCGGACGAAGAACCCGCGGGGCGCAAGGCCGGGCCCGCAGGATGGGTCGGCCCCGCGGCGAAGTGGACTCGCGCGGTGGATCAGACCCGCGCCGGTGCCGGGCCCTCGCGGCAGATCAGGAGGAGGGCTCGGTCGTCGTTGACGTCCCTGGCCACCGCCTCGATGAGGTGCCAGGCCGCGCCGTGGAAGCCGCCCGCCACATAGCGGTCGGCCTCACCGGTCAGCCGGTCGATGCCCTCGACGATGTCCCGGTCGGAGGTCTCCACCAGGCCGTCGGTGAACAGCATCAGCACGTCGCCGGGGCGCAGGGACCCCTTCACCGGGTCGAACTGGGCGCCGTCGTACACGCCCAGCAGGGGCCCCTCGGCGGCCTTCTCCTCCCACCGGCCGCTGCCCGCGCTCAGTTGCAGGCCCGGCGGATGTCCGGCGGAGAAGAGTTCGTAGTCGCCGGAGTCGAGGTCGAGGACCAGGTGGATCGAGGTCGCGAAGCCCTCGTCCCAGTCCTGGCGCAGCAGATAGCCGTTGGCCGCGGGAAGGAAGGCGTGCGGCGGGAGCGAACCGAGGAGGCCGCCGAAGGCTCCCGACAGCAGCAGCGCGCGGGAACCCGCGTCCATGCCCTTGCCGGAGACGTCGGTGAGGACGACCTCCAGGGTGCGGCCGCCGTTCGTCCGGGCCGCGACCACGAAGTCCCCGGAGAACGACTGCCCGCCGGCCGGACGCAGCGCCATCTCGCGGTGCCAGCCCAGCGGGAGTTTCGGCAGCTTGCTCTGCACTCTGATGCGTTCGCGCAGGTCGAAGAGCATCGTGCCGCCGCGCCGCCAGGGGACGCCCACCCGGCTGCGGAACTGGGCGATCAGCAGACCGAAGAAGCCGCAGGCGGCGACGACGAGGACCACGCCCGGTGTCACCCGGGACGGGCCCTCGGTGTACGGGCCCAGTTGCACGGACTCCACTATCAGCGCGGTGGCGGCGGCCGCGTACAGGCCGAGGAGGCTGGCCGGGCGCAGCAGCAGTCCGCCGGCCACGATCGGCAGGACCAGCGCGGCCGGAGAGCACCACACCGAGTTCACCAGCGTCGTGGAGGCGATCACCGGGACCGTGAGCAGCAGGCCGGCCAGCGCGATCCAGTCGGAGCCGTCCCCGCGGAAGTAGTCGACCGCGGATCTGCGCAGCCCTGTGCGGGCCCGGTGCCACTGCTTCTTCAACCGGGCCGTGAACGTATCGGCTTCCGCGCGCCGCTCTCGTCCTGCTGCCATTAGTTCGGGACCCTATCCATCGGACCAGGTGCTTGGCACGGGAGGTCCCACTTGTCCCCCGTCCGAGCGCTGAACTTCACAGAGAACATCACCGCCAGCGGCCCCCGCTTCGGCCGAAATTCCCTCGCTCGTACCGCATTGCCCTGGTACTCATGGGCCATGACGACTGACGTGCGGGTGCTGCGGCAGAGCGAGTGGAACACGTGGTACGAAACCCTCATCCGCGCGTTCAGCGGCGTGCAGGAGGCCGCGGAGGAGCGCGAGCTGTGGGACGCGCTCACCGAGTGCGACCGCTCGCTGGGAGTGTGGGAGGAAGAGCGGTGCGTGGGCACCGCGGGCGCCTTCTCCTTCCGGATGACGGTCCCCGGCGGCGCCTCCGTGCCGGCGGCGGGCGTCACGATGGTCAGCGTCGCGGCCACGCACCGGCGGCGCGGGGTGCTGACGGCGATGATGCGGCGCCAGCTCGACGACCTCCACGCCGGGGGCGAACCGCTCGCCGTCCTGACCGCGTCGGAGCCGGACATCTACGGCCGGTTCGGCTACGGCATCGGCACCCTCCAGATCAGGGCCGAGATCGACACCGGCCGGGTCCGGCTGTCCGTACCGCCCGGCACCGACGACGTACGGCTGCGCTACGAGGCGCCCGCCGACGTCCTGGACGCGTGCGAGGCGGTGTACGCGCGGCTGGTGCCGGCCCGTCCGGGCATGCTGGCCCGGCAGCCCGGCTGGGAGCGGCTCGGACTGCTCGACCCGGAGAGCGACCGCGACGGGGCCTCGCCCCTGCAGTGCGTGGTCGCCGAGCGGGACGGCGAGGTCGTCGGCTACACGCGCTTCCGGGTCAAGCCTGCCTGGGGACCGTCCGGCCACGACGGCACGGTGCTGGTGCAGGACGTCGAGGGGCTCGACCCGGCGGCCCGTGCCGCGCTGTGGCGGTTCCTCTTCGGCATCGACCTGACGACCGGGCTGCACACCCGGGGCCGTCCCGTCGACGAGGAGTGGCAGCACATGGTGTCCGACATCCGCCGCTGCGGCCTGCGGGTGAAGGACTCGCTGCATGTGCGGCTCGTCGACGTCGGCGCCGCGCTGGAGGTACGGACCTACCAGGCGCCGGTGGATGTGGTGTTCGAGGTCGAGGACGCGTTCTGCCCCTGGAACGAGGGGCGTTGGCGACTCACGGGCGACGCGAAGGGCGCCTCCTGCGTACGCACCGAGGACACCGCCGATCTCGCCCTGTCCGTACGGGAGTTGGGGGCGGCCTATCTCGGCGGGGTGTCCCTGGTCTCGCTCGGGGCGGCCGGCCGGGTGCGGGAGCTGCGCCAGGGCGCCCTGGCGGAGGCGTCCGTCGCGTTCTCCTCGGCGGTCGCGCCCTGGCTGCCGCACGGGTTCTAGGCGTGCTCCTGGTGGGCGCCTTGCCCACCTGGTCCGGCGCGCGGTCGTGCCGTCAGCGGGTCTGGCAGGTGGGGCACCAGAACAGATTGCGGGCGGCCAGACCGGCGGTGCGGATCTCGCCGCCGCAGATGTGACAGGGCAGGTTCGCCCTGCGGTACACGTAGACCTCGCCGCCGTGGTCGTCCACGCGCGGCGGACGGCCCATCGCCTCAGGGGTGTGCTCCGGGCGGACCGTGTCGATGCGGTTGTTGCGGACGCCCTCGCGCAGGAGGCCCACGAGGTCGGCCCAGATCGCGTCCCACTCCGCGCCGGTGAGGTCCCTGCCCGCGCGATAGGGGTCGATGCCGTGCCGGAAGAGGACCTCCGCGCGGTAGACGTTGCCCACGCCCGCGACGACCTTCTGGTCCATGAGCAGCGCGGCGACCGTCGTACGGCTGCGGGAGATCCGGCGGTACGCGGCCGCCGGGTCGGCGTCCGGGCGCAGCGGGTCCGGGCCCAGGCGGTCGTGTATCGCCCGCTTCTCGGCGTCGGTGATCAGCGCGCAGGTGGTGGGGCCGCGCAGGTCGACGTACGCGGTCTCGTTCGCCAGGCGGAGGCGGACCGTGTCGGTGGGCGGGGGCGCGGGGGCGTCACCGAAGCCGACCTTGCCGAAGAGGCCGAGGTGGATGTGGACCCAGTCGGTGTCGCGGAAGCCGAGGAAAAGGTGCTTGCCGTGGGCCTCGGTACGGGTGAGTTCCGCTCCGGTCAGCAGTTCGGCGGCGTCGGAGAACTTGCCCTGCGGGCTGGTCACCCGGGTGGGCGTGCCGGCGAAACGGTCGGCGTAGTCCTGCGCCAGCCGGTGGATGGTGTGCCCCTCTGGCACGGTGGCCGCGTCCTTTCCTGCCGCCCCGGGCTCCGCCCCGGAGCCCGTCTCCCGCCCTGCCGCCTGTCCGGTCGGCGGTGAGGTCGCCTCGGACGGGGGGCGCGGTGCCCCCCGTCACACGTCAGTCCTGCTGCGGGTGGTGGGCCGGGATCGGGGGCAGGTCGCCCGTCGTCTCGTAGACCGACAGCATGTCGATGCGACGGATATGACGCTCGTCACCGGAGAAGGGGGTGCCGAGGAAGGTCTCGACGAACTTCGTCGCCTCCTCCTGCGTGTGCATGCGGGCGCCGACGGCCACGACGTTGGCGTTGTTGTGCTGACGGCCGAGGGACGCGGTCTCCTCGCTCCACGCGAGGGCGGCACGGACGCCCTTCACCTTGTTCGCCGCGATCTGCTCGCCGTTGCCGGAGCCGCCGATCACGATGCCGAGGGCCTCGGAGTCCGCGGCCGTGCGCTCCGCGGCACGGAGGCAGAAGGGCGGGTAGTCGTCCTGGGCGTCATAGATGTGGGGCCCGCAGTCCACGGGCTCGTGGCCGGCGGCCTTGAGCCACTCGACGAGGTGGTTCTTGAGTTCGAAGCCGGCATGGTCCGAGCCGAGATACACGCGCATGGTCCGAGTGTGACACGGCCGCACCGGGGCAGCAGAGCCGGGTGTCACCCTTCACCCGGCCGTCGTTTTGCACGCGCAACGCTCACCGTCGATCTCTAAAAATATGAGCAAGGCCACAGATCCTCAAGTAAACCTCAAGTAACGATTTGGATTCAAAGGTTCACGAATTCCTTTGCCTCCGATTCACTGGGCCGATCCGTACGCCGCTCGTACGGAGCAACGCTCACCCGGCGCAAAGGAAATCCCCTCCATGACCTCGCAGCCGACCCCCACAAAGGCCGCCCACGGCCCCGGAGGCCCCGGAGAACCCGGTGGCGGCCTCCAGGCCGGTCTCAAGAACCGTCACCTCTCGATGATCGCCATCGGCGGTGTCATCGGAGCCGGACTCTTCGTCGGCTCCAGCACCGGCATCGCCACCGCAGGACCCGGCATCCTCCTGTCCTACGCCCTCGTCGGCACGCTCGTCGTGCTCGTGATGCGGATGCTCGGAGAGATGTCCGCCGCGAACCCGAGCTCGGGCTCCTTCTCGGCACACGCCGACCGCGCTCTCGGGCGCTGGGCCGGCTTCTCGATCGGCTGGCTGTACTGGTTCTTCTGGGTGGTGGTGCTGGCCGTGGAGGCCACCGCCGGCGCCAAGATCCTCGAAGGCTGGATCCCGGCGGTGCCCCAGTGGGGCTGGGCCCTCATCGTGATGGTCGTCCTCACCGCCACCAACCTGGTGTCCGTGGGGTCCTACGGCGAGTTCGAGTTCTGGTTCGCCGGGATCAAGGTCGTGGCGATCGGCGGATTCATCGTCGTCGGCGCGCTCGCCGTCCTCGGAATCCTGCCGGGCGCCGACAGCGACAAGGCCTCGTTCGGCAACCTGACCGACCACGGCGGCTTCCTGCCCCACGGTCCGGGCACGATCCTGACCGGTGTGCTGCTCGTCGTCTTCTCCTTCATGGGCAGCGAGATCGCGACGCTGGCCGCCGGTGAGTCCGAGGACCCGCAGCGCGCGGTCACCAAGTCGACCAACAGCATCATCTGGCGTATCGGCGTCTTCTACCTCGGCTCGATCCTCATCGTGGTCTCCCTGCTGCCCTGGAACGACCCCTCCATCAAGGAGAAGGGCTCCTACGTCGCGGCCCTGGACTCCCTCGGCATCGCGCACGCCGGTCAGATCATGAACTTCATCGTGCTGACCTCGGTGCTGTCCTGTCTCAACTCCGGGCTCTACACGGCCTCCCGCATGGCCTTCTCGCTCGGCCAGCGCGGGGACGCGCCCAAGGCCTTCGCGAAGACCACCTCGCGCGGTGTGCCGACGGCCGCGATCGTCGTCTCCGTCGTCTTCGGCTTCGTCGCCGTCTTCTTCAACTACAAGTTCCCGGACTCGGTCTTCCTCTTCCTGGTGAACTCCTCCGGCGCCGTGGCCCTGTTCGTCTGGCTCGTCATCTGCTTCTCGCAGCTGCGCATGCGGAAGATCATCCAGCGCGAGGCGCCCGAGAAGCTCGTCGTGAAGATGTGGCTGTACCCGTACCTGACCTGGGCGACGGCCGCGCTGATCGTCTTCGTCCTCGGCTACATGCTCACCGACACCGAGGGCGAGAGCAGCGGACGGACGACCGTCCTGCTGTCCCTGCTGGTCGCGGCGGTCGTGATCGTGATCGCCGTGGTCAAGGAGAAGGTCCGCGGCAACCGCCCGGCGCCCGCCGTCGAGGCCGAGGCGGACAAGGTGTCCGTCGGCTAGCCCCGTCCCCGTCCCCCGCGGCGAGGGGAGGGAGTCCTTCGGGGCTCCCTCCCCTCTCGTGTTCCCGGCACCCGGCACCCAGGGCATCGCGTGGCCGCGGCCGTATTCCGGGCGGGACACCCGGCGTCCATGGCACCGCGCGTCCGCGGCATCTCGCCCTCACAGCACGGTGAAGCTGTCCTTGACCTTGTCGTACGTCCCGAGGGCCTGCGCCTCGATCCCCGGCTGGTACCAGGTGTTGATCTGGTACGACTTCCCGCTCTCGTCGAAGCCGAGCAGCCGCGCGTGCCAGTGCTCGCCCTTGAGCGTGAACGTGTACTCCCAGACGACCGCGGGCCGGCCCTGGAACACCGTCTCCTCCAGGCGGATCTTCCGGTAGTCCCGCCCCTCGCGGGCGTTGCGCTCCGAGGTCTGCCAGGTGTCCATCAGGTCCCCCTTCGCCAGCGAGGACTTGGCCGCCAGTTCCTGGGTGCCGTCGGGCGAGGTGTAGTGCACCTCCGAACCCGTCTTCACATCGCGCCGCCAGCCCTTGGGCGTCGCCCACGCGTAGCCGCCCGCCTCCCGGTGCGCTCCCGGAGGCAGGCTGGGTGGGCGGGACGTGCCCTCGACGGTGGGCGAGGACGACGTACGGGGCGACGGTCCGCCGTTGCCACCGGCGGTGACGGCCGGGCCCGAGGAACCGGACGCCCCGGTCCGGTCGCCCGACGGTCCGCCCGACGCGGCGACGACGATCCAGACGACGAGTCCCGCGGCGGCCACCCCGCCGGCGGCGAGCAGCCCGACGTGTCGCCCGCCCCGGCGCGTACCGCCGGCCGTGCCGGAGCCGGACGGCACCGCGGAGCCGGGGAATTCGCCCGGCGGCATGCCGCCGGGTGAGGGCGCCGTCGGCAGCGCGGCCTCCGTCACCGCCCGCGCCGACGCCTGGTGGACGCCGACGGAAGGGATCTCCGAGCCGGGCTCCGCACGCAGCTCCGAGGGCACTTCGGTGGACGCGTTCCGGGCCTCGGAGTGGGACGACGGCTCCGGGACGGGCGTCGGGTCGGGAACGGGGGCCGGGGCGGGAGCCTCGGCAGGCGGACGCTCCGAGGGGGGCTTCGTGAAGTCGAGAGAGCTCTTGGGGGTCGGGGTGCGCCGCACCGGGACCGCGTCGTGCACGGGCGGCGGAGTGGCCTCGGGCAGGTCCGAGGGGTGCTGTCGTGCCGCACGGATCAACTGGGCGTCGAGCAGCGCGGGAGTCGGCCTCTCCCGGGGGATCCGCCGTGTCCCGCGGATGTCATGGGTGTCGTGCGCCGGTTCCTCACGGGTCGGCGGCACGGGCCCGGGGGCCGGGGGCACGGCTTCCGGTGCGTCGCGGCCCGGCTCGGGCGGGGAGGACGACTCGCCTTCCGCCGGCCCCGGGACCGGCGGGACGGGCGGCTCGGGCACGGGCTCCGCAACGGGCTCTGCGGGCGGGTCGGCGGACACCTCGGCGGCCGGTGCCGGGGCGGAGCCGGCGGCCACCTCGGCGGCGGGCGCCGGGTCCCGGCCGACGGGCCGCTCGGCAGCAGAGGCCGGGACCGGGCCGGCGGACGGCTGCTGGGCCTGCCCGGCGGAAGGTCCGGAATCGGGCGCCAGATCGGGCCCGGACTCCGTGGCCGCGTCCGTGACCGTGTCCGAGTCCGAGTCCGTGACCGTGTCCGAGTCCGTGACCGCGTCCGTGTACGTGTACGTGTCCGCGTCCGTGTCCGACATGGAGACCGCGTCGGGCACGGGATCTGGATCGGACCCGGCCACCAGGGCCGCGTCCGGTTCGGGCACGAGGTCCGCACGTGCCCCGGACCCGGAAGCCGCAACGGGTCCGGGCCCGGACGTCACGTCGGGTCCGGGCCCGAAGGTGTCGGGTCCGGCCACGAGCGTCGGGTCGGGCCCGGCGACGGCCCCGGGCTCGAAGTCGTACTCGGGCACCGTCTCGAACTCGGGTCCTCGCGCTGTCGCGGACGCGGGCCCCGCCCCGGGCCGCTGTCCGCTTCCCGGTGCCGACGTCCGGTCGGGCCCGGATCCCGCCTCCGGCACGGGCGTCGTGCCGGGCACGGGTTCCTCGCGGGACGCGAACCCGGCGTCGTGGCCGACGTCGTACGCGGACCGCACGATGCGTCCGAGCGCCGCCTCCAGTTCCTCCAGGCCGGGCCGGGCATCCGGTTCCTTGTCCAGGAGAGCGGCCAGCACGTACCGCAAGTCGTCCGCGGCCTCCGGGAGTTCGGGCTCCTCGTACAGCACGGCGTGCAGGGTGGCCAAGGTGGTGGACCGGGAGAAGGGGGAGCGGCCGCCGAGGGCCGCGCACAGGGTCGCGCCCAGGGACCAGACGTCGGAGGGCGGTCCCTGGGGCCGGCCGGAGATGCGCTCGGGCGCCATGTAGTCGGGGGAACCGACCAGCATCCCGACCATGGTGAGCGCCTCCGCGTCCTGAAGGGCGGCGATGCCGAAATCGGTGAGGACGACGCGGCGGTGCCCCTGGTGTTCGACGAGCACGTTGCCCGGTTTGATGTCGCGGTGCAGCACTCCCCCGGCGTGCACCTGGCGCAGGGCCGCCACGAGTTCGAGCCCGATCCGGGCCGCCTCGCGCTCGTCGAGCGGCCCGTCCCGCACCACGATCTGTTCGAGGGAGCGCCCGGCGACGAGTTCCATGACGATCCACAGCCGCTCGCCCTCGTCCACCACGTCGTAGATGCGCACCACGTTGGGATGGTCGATCCGGGCGGTGGCCCTGGCTTCGCGCAGTGTGCGTTCGCGGCGCGTGCGGGTGTCCTCGGCGTCGAGTCCGTCGATACGCATTTCCTTGACCGCGACCTGCCGGTCGAGCATTTCGTCGGCGGCTCGCCACACCCGCCCCATTCCTCCCTGTCCGATGCTTTCGACCAGGCGATAACGCCCCGTCACCAGTAATCCCGGAACACCGCCCTGAACGTTCGCCGACAATCCCCGCACCCCCCTCAACATCAGTCACACCCGCCCGCCACAACGGAAACACAATGGTCACACTTCAGGCCGTACCAGCATAGTGCGGAGAAATCTTGTGGTACCTCTTCAAGTACTGCGAATTCAGGCGCAGCCAAGGGGGACGAACATGAGTTCTCGTCGCACGACGACCATCGCAGGATCGCTGCTCACGGCATCTTTCTCGGCCGTGATGATCCTTTCCTTCACCGCCGTCGCGGACGACCAGGGACCGGGGAGCAGCAAGGGGGGAAAGGCAATTGACGAGGCGCCGGCCGGTGTCAAGATGACGACGCTTCTGCCGGAGAAGATCTCGGTCGACAACAGCACGCAGAAGACGGCGATCACGGCCACGGTAAAGAATGAGGGGACCAAGGAGAGCGGCGAGATCAGGCTTTTGGTGGTCGGATTCGACGGCCTCGAGGTCAAGGGCGTCAAAGGCTGCGACGCCATGGCCGACAAGGATCTGCCCGACGGTTCGAACAGTGGTTTCGTCTGTTCGGTCGGCAGTCTCGCGGCCGGGAAGTCGAAGTCGTACGCCGTGGACGCGACGTTCGACACGAGCAAGACCGGGAAGATCTGCCTTCCGGTCCAGACGAGCGACGGGAAGAAGACGTACTGGCAGCAGGGTCCCGTGCCGTTCGGGACGACGAACCCGTCGCCGAACGCCCCCGCCACTCCGCTGCTGCTCGGCACCGACAACCAGCCGGTGGCGCCCGGCGGCGACCGGCTGCCGAAGACGGGACCCGGCAGTGAGGTCGTGCCGTTGGGCATGGCGGGTGCCGCACTGATCTCCGCGGGAGCGGCGGGACTGTGGTGGGCCCACCGTCCGCGCAGGCGGCAGCAGCTGTCCTGACGGGACGCGGCGGAGACGACGCGGGCCGGGTGCCGGGCACGGCACCCGGCCCGCGTCGCGCTCCCGCGCCATGGCGGCGCTCGGCCCGTTTCCACGCCCCCGGAGAAGGCGGCACCGGCCCCACGACCCATGCGGCATCCGGCCCGCGTCCGTGCTCCCCGGGACCTGCCGCCCCGGCACGTCCCGCACGTCTCGCACGTCTCGCACGTCTCCAGGAAAGCCTGACGGCAGATGTCAGGTAATGCCGCCAGGGTGAGCCGCATGAACACCGTCGGTACCACCGCAGACCGTGCCCGGCTCGTCCTCCGCCCCGGCGACCCGGGCTACGACGACGAACTCGCCGGCTTCCAGACCGGTTTCACGCAGCGCCCCGCCGTCGTCTTCGCCGCCGCGTCGGCCGACGACGTGGCCGCCGCGGTGACGTACGCGGCGTCCCGGCGCCTGCCGGTCGGTGTGCAGGCCACCGGGCACGGGCTGCCGGGCGCGGCCGAGGGCGGCATCCTGATCACCACACGGCGGATGGACGGGCTGCGCATCGATCCGGAGGCGCGCACCGCCCGGCTCCAGGCGGGCGTTCGCTGGGGCCAGGTCGTCCGGGCCGCCGCGCCGCACGGGCTGGCCCCGCTCAACGGGTCGGCACCGGGCGTGGGCGCCGTCTCGTACACCCTGAGCGGCGGACTCGGCATCCTGGCGCGGGAGTTCGGGTACGCGGCCGATCATGTGCGGTCGCTGGAGGTGGTCACGGCCGACGGCCGGCTGCGCCGGGTGACCCGGGAGTCGGACCCCGACCTGCACTGGGCGCTGCTCGGCGGCGGCCACAACTTCGGCGCGGTCACCGAGCTGGAGATCGGCCTGGTGCCGGTGGCCCGGCTGTACGGCGGGTCGGTCGCCTTCGACGCGGCCGTGGTCGACCCGGTGACGGTGCTGCGCGCGTACGAGCGCTGGACACGGACCGTTCCGGACGGGCTGACCTCGTCGTTCGCGGCGGTTTTGTACCCGGACGCGGCGGGGCTGCCACCGCATCTGCGGGGCCGTCACGTCGTCTCCGTGCGCGTCGCGTACACGGGCACGGCCGCACAGGGGGAGCGCCTGGTGGCCCCGCTGCGGGAGACCGGTCCGGCCCTGGCGGACACGCTGCGCGAGATGCCGTACGGCGAGAGCCACACCATCCACAGCGACCCGGACTTCCCGCACACCTACTACGGCGACAGCGCGGTGCTGCGGGAACTCGACGTCGACGCCGCCGCGGACGTCCTCGCCCGCACCGGGCCGGGCGCGTCGGCCATGTGCGTGGTGCAGATCAACCACCTCGGCGGAGCGCTCGCCCGGACCGTGCCGAACTCCGTGCCGCACCGCGACGGGCGTTTCCTCGTACGGCTGTTGGCGATGGCGGAGCGGCAGCAGGCCCGCGGCCTGCTGGACCCGGCGTTCGAGCGCCTCGCCCCGTGGACGACCGGGCGGGCGCTCAACTTCGCCTTCGGCGCGGGCGACCGCACCCGAGGGCTGTACGACCCCGCGACGCACGAGAGGCTCGCCGGGCTGAAGTCTCAGTACGACCCGGCGAACCTCTTCCGCAGGAACTACGACGTCACCGGCCGGAGCCGGCCGGACGTCACCGCTTGACGAGCTTCCAGGCGGTGGGCAGCACGCCCATCGCCAGGGCGGCCTTGAGGGCGTCACCGATCAGGAACGGGGTGAGGCCCGCAGCGACGGCGGCGCTCGCCGACATGCCGGTGGCGAGGGCCAGGTAGGGCACGCCGACCGCGTAGATGATCGCCTCACCGAGGAGCATCGTGCCGGCCATGCGCAGCACGGAACGGTCGGCGCCGCGTCGGGCCAGGGCACCCACGACGGTGGAGGCCAGCAGCATGCCGAGGATGTAGCCGAAGGACGGGGCACCGGCACCGGAACTGCCGCCGGCGAACCACGGCACACCGGCCATGCCGACGAGCGCGTACACCGCGAGGGACAGGAAGCCGCGGCCGGCGCCGAGCGCCGTGCCGACGAGGAGCGCCGCGAAGGTCTGGCCGGTCACCGGCACCGGGGAGCCCGGCACGGGCACCGAGATCTGGGCGGCGAGCCCGGTGAGCGCGGCACCGCCGATCACGAGGGCGGCATCCCGGACACGGGAGGAAGGCAGCAGATCGGCGAGGACCTCGCCGGGGCGGGAGGTCGTGACGGCAGCGGTGCTCATGGGGACTCCGGCGGGTGCGGGCAGATTCGGGACACGGTGACGCTATCCCAGCGCCCTTGAGCCGATCACCGTCAGCGCTCGACAAAGGCTGGAACGGGGACTTGGTGGGCTCCGGACAAAGAGTGGGGGTTACACCGAGTACGACGTGATACGGGTCACTGAGGTGAAGTGGCCTGGCCTACGAGGACGCGCCGCCCGGCGTCTGTAGGATCCTGCCAAACGGGCCGGCCGCTTCTCCCTGCGCCGTCTCGCCCGTCGGTCGCCGTCTGTGCAGCCGTGGCCCGCTTTGCTAGCTTCGAGCACATGGTTGCCCAGGCCCGGAACTTCTCGTCGCGTCGCCACGTCGACCTGCGACGAGTCGGCACAGCCGCCTGTCGCCCGCGTTAGCGAGGCGGACGGAGCGGATCCGGTGCGCCTCGCTTCACGAGACGGCGCAGTGTCGGACCCGTTCCCGAGGATGATCGCCATGCCCCGTGCCGCGGCACCCACTCTCCCCTCCCCCTCCTACCCCTCCCCCCGCACACCCCGCGCGGCCGACCCGGACCGGCGCCGGACCAGCGCGAGTGTCGTCCTGCGGTCCGTTCTGGAGCACGGCCCGGTGGCGCGCAGCACCATCGCCCGGCTGACCGGGCTGTCGCCGGCGTCGGTGACGGACTACTGCGCCCGGTTCACCGAACGCGGCCTGATCCGTGAGGCGGCCGCGCCCCGGAGGTCGAACGGGGTGGGCCGCCCGCACGTCCCCGTCGACCTGGACGACTCACGGCTCGTGGTCGGCGGGGTGCACGTCGCCGTGCCGTACACCACGGTGGCGCTGCTCGATCTGCGCGGCCGGGTGCTGGCCCGGCGCGAGTTGAAGCACGAGCGCACCGATCCGGGGGCCGTGCTGGCGCGGGCCGCCGAGGGGCTCGGAGCCCTGCTGGCGGGTGCCCCCGACTGCCGGCCCCTCGGCGTCGGCGTGGCCGTCGGCGGCTGGGTGGACCGGGAGTCCGGGACCGTCGTGGAGCACCCGTTGCTGGGCTGGCGTGACGTGCCGGTGCGGGAGGTGCTCGGCGAGCGCACCGGGCTGCCGGTCCATGTGGACGGGCACGCGCGGGCGCTGGTCAACGGGGAGCGGCTGTTCGGGCTGGCGCGGGGCAGCGGGAGCGTGCTGCATCTGTTCGTCGGCAACGTGGTCGACGCGGCGTTCGCCACCAACGACGAGGTGCACCACGGGCCCCGCTCGCAGGCGGGCGCCATCTCCCATCTGCCGGTGCCGGGCGGCACGGAGCCGTGCGACTGCGGCCGGTCCGGCTGCCTCCAGGCCGAGTTGAGCGAGCGCACGCTGTGCCGGCGGGCGCGGGAGGCGGGGGTCGTCGAAGGGGCGAACCCCATGCACGTGGTCACGGCGGCGGCCGCGGGCGACCGTGCGGCCGTACGGCTGCTGGTGGAGCGGGCCGGCGCCGTCGGGCGGGCGGCGCGGCTGCTGCTCGACGTGCTCAATCCGGAGACGGTGGTCGTGACGGAGGTCGGGGTCATCCACCGGGAGGACTGCCTCGACGCGCTGCGCGAGGCGGTCGGCGACGAACGCGCGGCGTCCGTCGTCCCGACGAGTTTCGCGGATTCCGTCCTTGCCGTGGCTGGCGGTTCGGTGGCTCTGGACGTGCTCTACCGGGATCCGCTGGCCGCGTCACCTGAGGCTATTTAATTCAGAAACTCCGAATGTTGACAGGGACCGCCGATGACCAGGAACATCCTGCTCATGAGCCTGTTCGTGAGCTGTCGCACCCTTTGTTGCTGACACGTTGCCGCGTGTGAAGCGCTCATTTCCTCCTGCGTGAATTTCCTTTGCACGGCCTTCTGCGGCCCGGAATTCCGCATGCGCATCCTCCTCTGAATCCACCCTTTGCCCTGCCCTATGAACTCGCGGAGTCCTTCCATGCCTTCCTCCCCCGTGTCGGGTGTCGACCGACGGCTCTTCCTCACGTCCCTGCTCGGTGCCGCGGCCGGTGTCGCCGGGCTCAGCGGCTGCGCCCAGGACAGCGCGGCCGCCGCCGGCAAGGGCGCCTCCACCGCCCCGCTCGCCGACAAGGTCCCGGCCGGCACGAGCCTGAAGATCGCCTCCTACCAGAACGTGCAGCAGCTCCAGTTCAAGCTGGCCAAGCTGGGCGAGCTGCCCTTCAAGGTGTCCAGCTGGGTGAACACCGGCGCCGGCCCCGATGTCATCAACGCCTTCCGCGCCAAGTCCCTGGAGGTCGCCAACAACGCGGGCATTCCGCCGATCCAGGCGCACTACCAGGGCTTCGAGGCGAAGATCGTCGCGATCAACGTCACCCGCAAGCCCAACTACCTCTTCGCCACGAAGCCCGGCAGCGACATCCGGTCGGTCGCCGACTTCAAGGGGAAGAAGCTGGCCTTCTCGCAGGGCCAGGCGCAGGGTGTAGTCCTCCTGCGGGCGCTCAAGAAGGCCGGGCTGAAGTACGACGACGTGAAGCTCGTCCCGCTGACCAGCAACCAGTTCCTGACGGCCCTCCAGTCGGGGCAGGTGGACGTCGCCCCGCTCGCGAACAGCCAGGCGCCCGGCTATCTGCAGCAGTACGAGTCCAAGGGCGCCCGCACCATCCCCACGGACGTCGTCGACCTGCTCAACCTGCTGTGGGCGCCGACCTCCGTGCTGAACGACTCCGCGAAGGCCGCCGCGGTCGCCGCGTACATCCCGTACTGGGCCAAGGGCCAGGTCTGGACGTACGAGAACCCCGACGTCTGGAACGAGGAGTTCTACGTCAAGACGCAGAACCTGACCCTCGCGCAGGCCCGGGGGATCACCGCACTCGCCAACAAGCCTCTGTTCCCGCCGAGCTGGGACGAGGCCGTCAAGTGGGAGCAGGAGACGGCCGACCTGCTGGCGGAGGGCGGCTTCGTGAAGAAGTTCGACGTCTCCTCGCTCTTCGACCACCGCTTCGAGGGCATCGCCGCCAAGTCCGTGGCCGCCGAGTACCGGAGGTGAGCGCCGTGACCACGACCACGACCGCGAGTACGGCTACAGGCACCGGCTCGACCACTGCCGCACCGGTGAAGGACCGGGAGGAGGGCCATGGGACACGGCGGCGGCGCCGCAGTCTGTCCCCCGGCAGGAGTCTGCCCGCCTCCCGGCTCGTCGGACCCGCCGTGCTCCTCGCCCTGTGGGCCGGGGCCTCCGCCGCCGGACGGCTCGACCCCGGTGCGATCCCGGCTCCCTGGACCGTGCTGAGGACAGCCGGTCATCTGTGGACCGCCGGGACCCTGCCCACGGACATCCTGACCTCGCTGGAGCGCGCCGCGTACGGCTTCGCGATCGGCCTCACCGCCGGCGTCGCCCTCGCGCTCGCCTCCGGACTGAGCCGGATCGGCGAGGCGCTGATCGACGGGACGGTGAACCTGAACCGGGCGATCCCGACCCTCGGCCTCATCCCGCTGTTCATCCTGTGGCTGGGCATCGGCGAGAGCTTCAAGATCGCGATCATCGCCATCGTCGTCTACATCCCGATCTACCTCAACACGCATGCGGCACTGTCCGGCATCGACAGCCGTTTCGTCGAACTCGCCGAGGTGCAGGGCCTGTCGAGGTGGGCCTTCATCCGCCAGATCGTCATCCCCGGCGCCCTGCCCGGCTTCTTCGTAGGGCTCCGGCTCGGCGTGACGGGCTCCTGGCTGGGCCTGGTGGTGCTGGAGCAGATCAACGCCACCAGCGGCCTCGGCTACATGATGTTCCAGGCCCAGAACTACGGCCAGTCCGACGTCATCCTCGTCGGCCTGCTGGTCTACGGCGTCTTCGGCCTGGTCTCCGACAGCACGGTCCGTCTCATCGAACGGAGGGTGCTGTCATGGCGCCGAACACTGAGCAGCTGACCCGGCCCGCCGTCCAACTGCGGAGTCTGACCCGGTCGTTCGCGGGCCGCACGGTTCTCGACGGCATCGACCTCGACCTCCCGGCCGGACAGTTCACGGCCCTCCTCGGGCACAGCGGGTCCGGCAAGAGCACCCTGCTGCGGGCCATCGCCGGCCTCGACCACGACGTCACCGGAAGCGGCCGGCTCACCGCGCCGGGGAGGGTGTCCGTCGTCTTCCAGGACTCGCGGCTGCTGCCCTGGCGGCGCGTCCTCGACAACGTGCTGCTCGGCACGGACGGCAAGGACGCCGCCGCGAAGGGCCGCTCGGCCCTCGCCGAGGTGGGGCTCGCGGGACGCGAACGGGCCTGGCCCAACGAGCTGTCGGGCGGCGAGGCCCAGCGGGCCGCCCTGGCCCGCTCCCTGGTCCGTGAGCCCGAACTCCTGCTGGCCGACGAGCCGTTCGGCGCGCTGGACGCCCTCACCCGGATCAAGATGCACAACCTGCTGCGCGAGCTGTGGGAGCGCCACCGGCCCTCCGTCCTGCTCGTCACCCACGACGTGGACGAGGCGATCGTGCTCGCCGACCGCGTGCTCGTCCTCGACCAGGGCCGTATCGGCCTGGACCTGACCATCGACCGACCACACCCGCGCTCCTACCGGGACCCGCTGCTCGGCGAGTACCGGGAGCGGCTGCTCGCCGCCCTGGGCGTGACGGAGGACCACGCATGACCCGGCACCTGCACCTGAACGCGTTCCTGATGAGCACCGGTCACCACGAGGCGTCCTGGCGGCTCCCCGAGAGCGACCCGTACGCGCACGTCGACCTCGCCCACTACGTCCGCCTCGCCCGTACCGCCGAACGCGGCACCTTCGACTCCCTGTTCCTCGCCGACGGCCCCCAGTTGTGGAGCAGCGTGGGCCAGCGTCCCGCGGGCGCGCTGGAACCGCTCACCCTGCTCACCGCGCTGGCGACGGCCACCGAACACATCGGGCTGATCGCCACCGCCTCCACCTCGTACAACTCGCCGTACAACCTGGCCCGCAAGTTCGCCTCGCTGGACATCATCAGCGGCGGCCGGGCGGGCTGGAACATCGTCACCACCGCGGGCGCGGAGGCCGCCCGCAACTTCGGTCTGGACGCCGAGCCCGCCCACGCCGACCGCTACGCCCGCGCCGCCGAGTTCCTCGACGTGGCGCTCAAGCTCTGGGACAGCTGGGAGGACGACGCGATCGTCGCCGACAAGGCGGCCGGCGTCTGGGGCGACGACGCGAAGATCCACCCGCCCCGGCACAAGGGGACGTACTTCAGCGTCGAGGGCGCCCTCAACGTGCCGCGCTCCCCGCAGGGTTACCCGCTCCTCGTGCAGGCGGGCTCCTCCGAGGACGGCAAGCGGTTCGCCGCCCGCCACGCGGAGGCGGTGTTCACGGCCCAGCAGACCGTCGAGGACGCCCGGGCCTTCTACGCCGACCTGAAGTCCCGCACCGCGCGGGAGGGCAGGAACCCCGACCACATCAAGGTGCTGCCCGGCATCGTCCCCGTCATCGGCTCCACCGAGGCCGAGGCACGGGCCCACGAGCAGGAGCTGGAGGACCACATCGTGCACACGCACGGGGTGGCGCACCTGGAACGGCTGCTCCACCTGGAGCCCGGTGCCCTCGACCTCGACGCGCCGCTGCCCGACGACCTGCCGCCGGAGAGCGCGATCGAGGGCGCCAAGAGCCGGTACACGCTGATCGTGCGGCTGGCCCGGCGCGAACGGCTCACCGTCCGGCAGCTCATCGGCAGGCTCGGCGGCGGTCGCGGGCACCTCACGTTCACCGGCACGCCCGAGCAGGTCGCCGACGCCGTCGAGGCGTGGTTCACCCAGGGCGCCGCCGACGGCTTCAACATCATGCCGCCGGTCCTGCCGTCCGGCCTGGACGCCTTCGTCGACCACGTCGTGCCCCTGCTGCGCGCCCGCGGGCTGCTCCGCACCGAGTACGGCCCGCGCCAGACCCTCCGGGAGCGCTACGGCCTCCCCCGCCCCGCCAACCAGCACGTCCCCGAGCTCCCGGCTGCGCTCCCGCAGCCCTCGTCCGCCCTCGTCTGAAAGGACCCGTCATGCCCGACATCGAGATCCGCAAGGTCACCGCGCACATCGGCGCCGAGGTGTCCGGGATCGACATCGCCGCGCCGCTCGACGAGACGACCGTCGCCGCGCTGCGTGAGGCCCTCAACATCCACAAGGCGCTCGTCTTCGACGCGGTGGACCTGGACGACGAGGGCCAGCAGGCCTTCGCCCGGCACTTCGGGGGGATCACCACCGCGCACCCGACGGTGCCGGCGGTCGACGGCGCCCCGAACGTGCTGCCGGTGGACAGCGAACGCGGCCGGGCCGCCAACCACTGGCACACCGACGTCACCTTCGTCCTCAACCCGCCGCAGGCCAGCACGCTGCGCAGCATCACCGTCCCGCCGTACGGGGGCGAGACCCTCATCGCCGACGCGGCGGCCGCCTACCGCGACCTGCCGCAGCCGCTGCGCGCGCTGGCCGACACCCTGTGGGCCGAGCACACCAACGACTACGACTACGCGGTGCCCGAGGAGCAGGTCGACGAGGAGCAGGCCGCACAGCGCGCCCAGTTCACGTCGATCAAGTACCGCACCGCCCACCCGGTCGTCCGCGTCCACCCGCTGACCGGCGAACGCGGGCTGTTCATCGGCGGGTTCGCGCAGCGGATCGTGGGGCTGTCGGTGGGCGAGTCCCGCAAGATCCTCGACCTGCTCCAGGCGTACGTCACCCGCCCGGAGAACATCCTGCGCTGGCGCTGGTCCCCCGGCCAGCTGGTGCTGTTCGACAACCGGATCACCCAGCACTACGCGATCGACAACTACGACGGTCTGCCGCGCCGGCTGCACCGTGTGACCGTCGCCGGTGACGTGCCGGTCGGCATCGAGGGCAAGGAGAGCTACTCGATCACCGGGGACGCCTCGCACTACACGCCGGTCGCCGCGTGAGCGTGCGAACGCACCTGGTGGGGGCGCCCGCGAGCCCCTGACCGCGGCGCGTCCGCGGTGAGCGCGCGGCTACACGACGTGAGACGAGTGTCCGGATACTGGGCGGTCTCTCCCGCTGAGCGGAGAGGCCGCCCAGACTGTGGGCGTTTTTGCACTCGCAACGTAAGGGACCACCCGCTCTCATGTCCCGCACCACCCTCGACTCACCGCCCGACGCGCCGCCCGCCGCGCCCGGAGCCGACGTCGCCCTCTCCCACGGGCTCAAGCAGCGCCACCTCTCGATGATCGCCCTCGGCGGTGTCATCGGAGCGGGCCTGTTCGTCGGCTCCGGGGCGGGCATCGCCGCCGCCGGGCCCTCGATCGTCATCGCGTACGCCGTCTCCGGCCTGCTCGTCATGCTGGTGATGCGGATGCTCGGGGAGATGTCGGCCGCGTATCCCTCGTCCGGCTCCTTCTCCGCGCACGCGGAGCGCGCGATCGGCCCCTGGGCCGGCTTCACCGCAGGCTGGTCCTTCTGGGTGCTTCTGTGCACGGCCGTGGGCCTGGAGGGCATCGGCGCCGCGAAGATCGTCACCGGCTGGCTGCCCGGCACACCCGCCTGGGCGTGGGTGGCGCTGTTCATGGTCGTCTTCTGCGGGGTCAATCTCGCCGCGGTGAAGAACTTCGGCGAGTTCGAGTTCTGGTTCGCCGCCCTGAAGGTCGGCGCGATCACGCTGTTCCTGGTGCTCGGCGTGCTGGCCGTCACCGGCGTCCTGCCGGGCACGGACGCGCCCGGCACCTCGAACCTGACCGACTTCCTGCCCAACGGCGGTGAGGGACTGGTCATCGGACTGCTCGCCTCGGTCTTCGCGTACGGCGGCATGGAGACGGTGACCATCGCGGCGGCCGAGTCGGAGAACCCGGTCCGTGGCGTGGCGAGCGCCGTCCGCACCGCCATGTGGCGCATCGCCCTGTTCTACATCGGCTCGATGGCCGTCGTCGTCACGCTCGTGCCGTGGGACTCCCCGGCGGTCGTCGAGGCCGGCCCGTACGTCGCCGCGCTCCAGCACATCGGCATCGACGGCGCCGGCCAGGTGATGGACGTGGTCATCCTCGCCGCCCTGCTGTCGGCGATGAACGCGAACATCTACGGCTCCTCGCGCATCGCGTACTCGCTCGTGCAGCGCGGGCAGGGCCCGAAGGTGCTGGGCCGGGCGTCCGGCGGGGTGCCGCGGATCGCGGTGCTCGCCTCCAGCGTGTTCGGCTTCGTGTGCGTGCTGCTCAGCTACTGGCGGCCGGACGACGTGTTCCCCTGGCTGCTGAACATGATCGGCGCGGTCATCCTGGTGGTCTGGATCTTCATCGCGGTCTCCCAGCTCCTGCTGCGCCGCCGCATGGAGCGCGAGACGCCGGAGAAGCTGGTCGTGCGCATGTGGGCGTTCCCGGTGCTGACCTGGGTGGCGCTGGCGGGCATGGCAGCGATCTTCGTACTGATGGCGCGGGAGCCCGACACGCGGGTGCAGCTGTACTCGACCGGCGGCATGACCGTGTTCCTGGCGGTCGTCGGCTACGCCTGGCAGCGGGCGAAGGCGCGCACCCGCGCCTGACACGCATCACCGAGGGGCCCTCGCGCGGAGGACGGATTCCGCGCGAGGGCCCTTCGGCGTGCCCGGGCACGCGTCCTCACCTTCTTGCTGTTAGCGTGCACTTGCAAGTTGTTCGCAATAAGAGGTCGGAGGGGACCCGCCATGCCCGTCTACACGCTCCCTGAACTTCCGTACGACTACTCCGCGCTCGCCCCCGTGATCAGCCCCGAGATCATCGAGCTGCACCACGACAAGCACCACGCGGCCTATGTGAAGGGCGCCAACGACACGCTGGAGCAGCTCGCGGAAGCGCGCGACAAGGAGGCGTGGGGCTCGGTCAACGGCCTGGAGAAGAATCTGGCCTTCCATCTGTCCGGCCACATCCTGCACTCGATCTACTGGCACAACATGACGGGCGACGGCGGCGGCGAACCGCTGGCGGCGGACGGCGTGGGCGGCCTGGCCGACGCCATCACCGAGTCGTTCGGCTCCTTCGCCGCCTTCAAGGCCCAGCTGACCAAGGCCGCCGCGACCACCCAGGGCTCGGGCTGGGGCGTCCTCGCCCACGAGCCGCTCAGCGGGCGTCTGATCGTCGAGCAGATCTACGACCACCAGGGCAACGTCGGCCAGGGGTCGGTGCCGCTCCTCGTCTTCGACGCCTGGGAGCACGCCTTCTACCTCCAGTACAAGAACCAGAAGGTCGACTTCATCGAGGCCATGTGGCAGGTCGTGAACTGGCAGGACGTGGCCCGGCGTCACGAAGCGGCCACGTCCCGCGCCGACGTGTTGCTGCCGGCCCGTTGAGCCGGGTATGAAGCGTCCTGCTCGTGATCGTCTTCTCACCCTTCACGTGGCAGGCGGATGAACGGGAAGCCCCCGCGAGGACCTGACTCGTGGGGGCTTCCCCCGTTCCCGGGCACCGGCCGGCACCGGCGCGGGCGGGCCGGTCACTCAGTCGCAGGGGACGTTGAGCGACAGCAGGGCGGCTCGTCCGTCCTCGAAGCGGAGTTCGCTGACCGCCGCGTTACGCAGCTGCGGGAAGACGCGGCGGTACTCGCTCAGCGGGACGGACAGGACGGAGCACAGCACCAGGCGGAGCAGGGTGTTGTGGGCGACGACCAGGACACGTCCGCCGGGGTGGGCGGCGGCGATGCGGCGCAGGGCGTCCGCGCCGCGGGCCGCGGCCGTGCGCGGGTCCTCCGCCTCCGGGAAGGGGTACGACACCGGATCCGTCCGGAAGGCCTTCGCGCGCTGCGGGTTCTCGGCCTCGAACTCGGCGAGCGTACGGCCCTCCACGACACCGAAGTCGCATTCGCGCAGGGCCGGTTCGCGGTGCGGGGTGAGGCCGAGGACCCGGCAGGCGGGGCCGGCGGTGGCGATGGCGCGGGACACGGTCGAGGTCCAGATCGCGTCGACGGGGTGGGCGGCGGCCCAGCGCCCGAGGGCCTCCGCCTGGGCGCGCCCCTCGTCGGTGAGGGCGACGTCGCTCACTCCGGCGTAGCGGTTCTCGGCGTGCCAGACGGTCTGCCCGTGCCGGGCCAGCAGCAAGGTCGTGCTCGTGGTCCTCATGAGGCCGCAGTATCCAGGCCAGGACGCGTTCATGAGCCCGTAGCGCCGAGGCCGAGACGCGAGCGTGCGTGCGCGGCGACGGGGGCGGCCAGCCAGCCGCGCCGCTCCAGTTCGCCGACCAGCCGTGCGTAGGACGCGGCGAACAGCGCGGTGCGGGCGGGGCGGGGGGTGACGACCGTGCGGACACGGACCATCCGGTCGGCCGCCCCGGCGAGGGTGGACGCCGCGCCCATGCCGTGGGCGGCCAGCGCGGCCATGCCCAGGGCGGGTTCGGTCTCCTCGGGGATCCGGGCGGGGCGGCCGAGGATGTCGGCGCGGAGCTGGTTCCAGTACGGGCTGCGGGCGGCGCCGCCCGTGAAGGTGAGCGTGCCGTCCATGGGGGCTCCGAGGGAGTGCAGGGTGTCCAGACAGAGACGCTCGGCGAAACCGACGCCCTGGAGCAGGGCGGCCCACAGGTCCGCGTCCGAGGCGGGGCTGCCGAGGACGAAGGCGGTTGCCTCGGGGGCGAGGAAGGGAAAACGTTCGCCGGGTGAGGCCAGCGGATAGGCGATGACGGACGCGGGTTCGTGGGCGGCGGCGGCCCGGTCCAGGACGGCGGGCTCGGCGTCGGGGAAGTACACGGCGAGCGCGCCGGCGCCGACGCTCGACGCGCCGCCCGGCAGCCATCCCCCGTCCGGCGCACGGTGGTTGTAGACCACGCCGGTGGCGTCCCGCACCGGCCGCGGGGCCGCGCCCTTGAGGACGAGCGTCGTCCCGAGGACCGAGTTCCAGGAGCCCTCGTGCAGGGCGCCGGAGGCGATCTGGGCCGCGCACCCGTCGGTCATCCCGGCGACGACGGTGGTGCCGACGGGGATGCCGGTCCGCTCGGCGGCGCTCGCGCAGACCTCGCCGATCCGGGTCCCGGGACGGACGACATCGGGCAACAGCGCGACTTCGAAGCCGAGTTCGGCGAACGCGGCGAGCGGCCAGGTGTCGTGCTCCACGTCGTAGGCGGTCTTGAGGGCGTGGCTGGAGTCCGTGGGCGGGAGCGTGCCGGTGAGCCGCGCGACGATCACGTCGGGCTGGTGCATCAGCCGGACCGCGCGCCCGTCGCCCGCCCCGTGCTCGCGGGCCAGCCAGAGCGCCTTCGGCAGACCCCAGGCGTTCTGGACCACGAGGCCTCTCGCGCGGGCACGGTCGGCGTCCTGGGCGGCGCGTCCGTCGTCGTACATGAGGGCCGGGCCGACCGGACGTGCGGCGGCGTCCGCGAGCAGCACCGTCCCGGACGTGCCGCACACCGCGAGCCCGCCGATCCGCACCCGCAGGCGGTCCCGGAGCGCTGCCCGGGACGCCGTGCACACCGCGTCCCACCAGTCCCCCGGGTCCTGCTCGTGCCGCACTCCCGCGCGTCGCCCGCGCAGCGGGGCGACGGCGCTGCCGAGGACCGTGCCGTCGCCCGTGACGAGCAGGACGCGGACGCTCTGCGTGCCGAGGTCGACGCCGAGCCATGCCGTCCCGGCTTCCTCCATGAGGACCTCCCACATCGCGACCGGCACTGTGAACTTCACACTCTGCCCCGATATTTTCCCCTGCGCGAGGGATTGACGGTCAACCCCCGCCGTTACACCCTCTGTTAACGAGTCGACTCGACGTGTTAACCGGACCGGACCGTACCGACGTGGAGGTCACGGATGGACATGCACGTGCACGACCGCCGGCGCTTCCTCACCCTGGCCGCCGCGGCCGCCTCGGCACCGCTGCTGACGGCCTGCGGCGCCGGGTTCGGCGGAGACGACAAGAAGAGCGACGGGTCGGCCGCCGACGACGTCACCGGTTCCTTCGACTGGAAGCGGGAGAAGGGCAAGACGGTCAAGGCCCTGCTGAACAAGCACCCGTACACGGACGCCCTGATCGCCGACCTCAAGACGTTCACCGAGAAGACCGGCATCAAGGTCGAGTACGACGTCTTCCCCGAGGACAACTACTTCGACAAGCTCACCGTCGACCTGTCCAGCGGGCGCGCCTCGTACGACGTGTTCATGCTCGGCGCCTACATGGTGTGGCAGTACGGGCCGCCGGGATGGCTGGAGGACCTCGGGCCGTGGATGCGCAACTCCTCGGCCACCGGCGACGAATGGGACCAGGACGACTTCTTCCCCAACCTCCTCCAGGCCGACCAGTGGTCGCTGAAGGCGGGGGCGCCGCTCGGGCGGGGCGGGCAGTACGCGCTGCCGTGGGGCTGGGAGACGAACGTGGTCGCGTACAACACGGACGTGTTCAGGAAGCTCGGGCTGAAGCCCGCGGAGAGCTTCGACGAACTGCGTGAACTGGCCTCCGTCATCAAGCGCAAGGCGCCCGGCGCCGGGTTCGACGGGATGTACGGGATCGCGGTGCGCGGTTCGCGCAGCTGGGCGACCATCCACCCCGGGTTCATGACGATGTACGCGCGCAACGGCCTGAAGGACTTCACCGTCACCGACGGCCGGCTCAAGCCCGCGATGAACAGCCCGGAGGCCGTCGCCTTCACCCAGGACTGGACGGACATGGTCAAGAAGGGCGGCCCGCCGTCCTGGACGTCGTACACCTGGTACCAGTGCTCCAGCGACCTGGGGGCGAAGAAGGCCGGGATGCTCTTCGACGCGGACACGGCCGCGTACTTCCAGGCCGTGGCGGGGGCGAGCCCCGCGTCCGGGAAGATCGCCTTCCACCCTGGTCCGAAGGGTCCCGGCGGCTCCCTCGCCACCAACATGTGGATCTGGTCGCTCGGCATGAACGCCAAGAGCGGCAAGAAGTCCGCGGCCTGGCTGTTCCTCCAGTGGGCCACCGGCAAGGAGCACCTGCGCAAGGGCGCGATCACCCACAACCACATCGACCCGGTCCGCAGGTCGATCAGTCAGGACGGCGCGTACAAGGACAAGATGAAGCATCTGGAGGGCTTCATCGACACCTTCGAGACGGTCGTCGACCAGACGAAGATCCAGTTCACTCCGCAGGAACAGTTCTTCGACGCGACGACGAGCTGGGCGGCGGCGCTCCAGGAGATCTACGGCGGCAAGAACGCCAAGTCCGTCCTCGGCGGACTGGCGAGCGACCTCGCCGCCAAGGTGGGCTGAGCCCGATGCCCCCGACGACCTCGTTGAAGGAGACCGACCACGGGGCGGCCTCCCACGAGGAGGGCACCCGGCAGGTACGGGCCGTACCGCGCTGGCGGCGCGGTCTGCGCCCGTACCTGCTGATCGTGCCCGCCCTGCTGCTGACCGGCGGCATCCTGTACCCCTTCGGACTCGGCCTCTACTACACGCTGTTCGACTTCTCGGCGAGCAAGCCGCAGCCGGACATGGTGGGTTTCGAGAACTACCGCACGGTCTTCACCCAGGAGGCCTTCTGGAACTCCGCATGGGTGACGACCCTGTACGCGGTGGGAGCGGCGGCGGCCGAGACCGTGCTCGGGGTCGGCGTCGCGCTGCTGCTGCACCGCTCCACGCGCGTCGGCCGGGTCCTGGAGAAGATCCTCATCCTGCCGCTGATGATCGCCCCCGTGATCGCCGCGATCATGTGGAAGCTGATGCTCCAGCCGTCGGTGGGCGTGGTCAACCACCTGCTGGAACCGTTCGGTCTCGGCGGGGTGCAGTGGACCAACACCCCGACCGGCGCGCTGCTGTCGTCGATCGCCGTGGACGTGTGGGTGTACACACCGTTCGTCGCCGTCCTCGCCCTGGCCGGACTGCGCTCGCTGCCCGTCTCCCCCTTCGAGGCGGCGGCGGTGGACGGCGCCGGCTGGTGGTACACCTTCCGGCGGCTCACGCTCCCGATGCTGTGGCCGTACGTGCTGGTCGCGGTGATCTTCCGGTTCATGGACTCGCTCAAGGTGTTCGACATCATCTACGCCCTCACCGAGGGCGGGCCCGGCGACTCCACCGTCGTGCTCCAGATCCGGGCCTACCTGGAGGCGATCCGCTTCCAGCGGTACTCCTTCGGGATCAGCTACACCGTCGTGCTGTGGGCCGTGGTCTATCTGGCGGCGACCGTACTGGTCCGCCGTCTGGGCAAGATCCAGCGCCGGGCCGCGGAGGTGACCGAATGACCGGCAGGAAAAGGCTGTGGGGGTGGCTCGCGGACGCCGCGCTGATCCTCTACTTCGTCTTCGCGCTCTTCCCGATCGCCTGGATGGCGATCCTCTCGCTCAAGCCCGCCGACCAACTCTTCAGCACCTACTTCTCGTTCACTCCGACCCTCGACGCGTACCGGACCGTGCTCGGGGACAGCGAGGGCATCCCGTTCGTGCGGTTCTTCGTCAACAGCCTGGTCGTGTCGGTCGGCGCGGTGGCGCTCTCCCTCGTCGTCGGCCTCCCGGCGGCGTACGCGTCGGCACGGTGGCGGTTCAAGGGCTCCGAGAACCTGATGTTCACGCTGCTGTCGTTCCGCTTCGCCCCCGAACTCACCGTGATCATCCCGCTGTTCGTGCTCTACCAGAAGCTCGGCCTGTTCGACACCTACGTCGGCATGGTGTGGGTGCTGCAGCTGATCACCCTCCCGCTGATCGTGTGGATCATGCGGTCGTACTTCGCCGATCTGACCCCGGAGCTGGAACAGGCCGCGCTCCTCGACGGCTACACCCGCAAGCAGGCGTTCTTCAGGGTCGCCCTGCCCCTGGTCAAGCCCGGGATCGCGGCCGTGTCGCTGCTGGCGTTCATCTTCGCCTGGAACAACTTCGTCTTCCCCCTCATCCTCACCTCGTCGCAGGCGCAGACCGTCACCGTGGGCGCGCTCTCCTTCCTCGGCGGGGACCGGCCCAAGTACAACCTGACGGCCGCCGCCGCGCTCGTGTCCGTCGTGCCGCCGCTGCTGCTCGCGCTGACCATCCAGCGCTATCTGGTGCGCGGGCTGTCCTTCGGGGCGGTGAAGTCGTGAGCGTCTCCGACACGCTGAACGCGTCCGCGCGGCCCGCGGCGATCGCGCTGCGCGGGATCCACAAGGCGTACGGGCGCAGGACGGCCCTCGACGGACTCGAACTGGATGTGGCGGAAGGCGAGTTCTTCTGTCTGCTCGGGCCCTCGGGAGCGGGCAAGACGACGACGCTGAAGACGGTGGCCGGACTCGAACAGCCCGACTCCGGCACGGTCGAGCTCGACGGCACGGACATGGCGGGCGTCGAACCCTACGACCGCGGTGTCGCCATGTGCTTCGAGAGCTACGCGCTCTACCCGCACCGCTCGGCATACGACAACCTCGCCTCCCCGCTGCGCTCGCCCCGGCACCGGCTGCCCGCGTCCGAGGCCCGCGACCGCGTCGGCGCGATCGCCGAACTCCTCGGCATCAGCGCGCTGCTGGACCGGCCGGTGGGCGCGCTGTCGAACGGGCAGCGGCAGCGGATCGCGCTCGGCCGGGTACTGGTGCGGCCCGCCCGCGCCTTCCTCCTCGACGAACCGCTCTCCCACCTCGACGCCAAGCTCCGCCAGTCGATGCGCGCCGAACTCAAGGCGATCGGCGCCGTGCGCCGCACCACCACGCTGTACGTCACCCACGACTCCGTGGAGGCACTGGCGCTCGGCGACCGGATCGGCGTCATCCGGGACGGCCGGATCGTGCAGAGCGGGACGCGCGAGGAGATCTGGTACCGGCCCCGCGACACCGAGGTCGCGCGGGCCTTCGGCCGGCCGCGGATCAATCTGCTGCCGGGGACGATCACCGACGACGGCCGCTTCTGCGCCGTGGACGGGGCCTTCGAGCTGCCCGTCGCCGCACGGACCGCCGCGGGGACCGAGGTACTGGCCGGGGTGCGCCCGCGCGACCTGGCGCTCGGCGGCGAGGGCCACGAGCTCACCGGCACCGTCTACGTCACCGAGGTGCTCGGCCGGGCCGTCGAGGTCACCGTCCGGCTCGGCACACAGCACGTGTCGTTGGTCGTGCCCCGGGCCGACGCGACACACCTGCGTCCCGACGATCCGGTACGGCTGACCGTCCGGCCTGAGAACCTGCTGCTGTTCGAGGCCGACCGGCCGGAGCGTCCAGGACGAAGGATCGGGCAATGAGCAGCAGCAACACCGGTGGCGCACCCCAGGGCCCCGCGGTCCGCCAGGCCGCCATGGCCGAGCAGGTACTGGCCGACGGATCGGCGACCGCCGCCGAGCTGGCCGAACGCTTCGGGGTGAGCCTGATGACGATACACAGGGACCTCGACGAGCTCGAACGGCAGGGAATCGTAAGGAAGTTCAGGGGCGGGGTGACCGCGCAGCCGTCCGGGGTGTTCGAGTCGAACGTGCAGTACCGGCTGAAGTCGATGCGCCCGCAGAAGGCGGCCGTCGCGGAGCACGCGCTGAGCCTCGTCGAGCCCGGCATGGCCGTCCTCCTCGACGACTCGACGTCCGCGCTGGAGATAGCCCGCGGGCTCAGGGCCGGCGACATCACCCCGCTCACGGTCGTCACCAACTTCCTGGAGGCGATCAACCTGCTCTCCGACCGGCGCGGCATCCATCTGATGGCGCTGGGCGGCGACTACGACCCGCTGCACTCCTCGTTCCTCGGCGTGTCGTGCGTGGAGGCGGTGCAGTCGCTGCGCGTCGACGTGTGCTTCGCGTCGACGTCCGCGGTCTTCGGCGGGTACGCATACCACCAGGAGCAGCACATCGTGTCCGTGAAGCGCGCCATGCTCGACTCGGCCGCCCGCAACATCCTGCTGCTCGACCACACCAAGCTCGGCAGGGTCGCCCTGCACCGGGTCGCCCCGCTGTCCCGCTTCGATCTGGTCCTCGTCGACGACGGGGCGTCGGCGGAGGCGCTGCGCGATCTGGACGAGCACAAGGTCCCCTACGAAGTGTGCGCCGTCGGCGGCGGCACCTGACCCCATGGCCACGGAGGGCAGCGATGACGGCACTGGAGCTCCGGCAGCTGCGCAAGACGTACCGGTCCCGGGGCCGCCCCGCCGTGGACGCGGTGCGCGGCATCGACCTGGAGCTGCGCTCCGGCGAACTGCTCGGCCTGCTCGGCCCGTCCGGATGCGGCAAGTCCACCACGCTGCGCATGATCGCCGGCCTGGAGACGGTGACCGGCGGTGACATCCTGGTGGGCGGCGCCTCGGTGGTGGGGCGGCCCGCACAGGACCGCAACATCGGCGTCGCCTTCGAGAACTACGCGCTGTACCCGCCGCTGAGCGTCGCCGAGAACCTGTCGTTCGGGCTGCGGGCGCGCGGCCGGAGGACACGCGGCTCCCGCGACGACATCGCCCGCAGGGTCGCCGAGATCGCCGAGCGCGTCGACCTCGCGGACATCCTCCAGGCCCGTCCGGCCGGACTGTCCAGCGGCCAGAAGCAGCGCGTGGCCCTCGCCCGCGCCCTCATCCGCGAACCCGACGTCCTGCTCCTGGACGAACCGCTGTCGCATCTCGACGCGGCCCAGCGCGACACCACCCGCCGCGAGCTCAAACGCATCCAGCGGGACCTGGGGCACACCACGATCCTGGTCACGCACGACCAGGAGGAGGCCCTCTCCCTCGCCGACCGGATCGCCGTGATGAAGGACGGCGTGATCCAGCAGCTGGGCACGCCGTACGAGATCTACGACAGCCCGGCCAACGTGTTCGTCGCCGACTTCGTCGGGGAGCCCGCGGTCAACCTGCTGCCGGGGACGGCGACGGGCGACGGACACGTGCGGCTCTCCGGCACGGTCGCCTTCGCGCTGCCGCTGAAGGTGGCGGAAGGACGCGAGGTGGTGATCGGCATCCGGCCCGAGGACCTGGAACTGTCCGGCGAGAGCGGGGTCCCCGCCCGGGTGACCGCCCACGAGCCGCTTCTGGAGTCGGGTATCGCCACCCTGTCCCTGGAGGGCGTCGCACGGCCGCTCGTCGTCCTCACCGGACCCGAGGCGCGGCTCGCCCGGGACGAACGGGTCCGGGTGACCGCCGATCCCGCCCTCACCCATGTCTTCGACGCCGAGACGGGAGACTCCCTGCGATGACGCCCGCGACACCCGCGACGACACCCGACACGGCCTCCGCCACGACGACACCGAGGACGGCGTCGGAGGCGCCCTCCACCACGAGACCATCGACGGCCCCCGAGTCGGCCCCCGCCGTGCCGGCGCCCGTGCGGGTGGTGGCCGCCGGGGACCACTTCGTCCTCCCCGCCCTCATCACCTCCGCCGTCCGCGAAGAACTCCGCGACCACCCCTTCTCCGTCCGTGAGCTGACGCTCGGCTGGCCGCTCGAACCCTTCGGCCGGGTCGCCGAGGTCGAGGAGGCCAGCGACGCCGAGGACGAGCTCGCCGAGGCACTCGCCGACGCGGACGTGCTGGTCACCCAGATGGGCCCGGTGACCGAACGGGTACTGGCCGCCGCACCCCGGCTGCGGCTCGTGGTGGTCTGCCGGGGCGGCCCGGTGAACGTGAACCTGTCGGCGGCCCGCGCGCACGGCGTACGGGTGTGTTTCGCGCCCGGCCGCAACGCCGCCGCGACCGCCGAGTTCACCGTCGGTCTGCTGCTCGCCGCGCTGCGCCGTATCCCCCAGGCCCACGACCTGCTGGCCCGGCAGGGCAGTTGGGGCGGAGCGGCCTACTACACGTACGAGAACAGCGGGCTGGAGCTGGAGGACCTGCCCGTGGGGCTCGTCGGCTACGGCGCGGTCGGCAGCCGTGTCGCCCGGGTGCTCGGCGCGTTCGGGGCGCGGGTGCTGGTGCACGACCCCTACGTACGCGGCGAGGTGCACGGGCTCAGGGTCGGCTCGCTCGACGAACTCCTCGGCCGTTCCCGGGTGATCAGCCTGCACGCGCGGCTCACGCCCGAGACCCGTGGCCTGATCGGCGCCCGCGAACTGGCGCTGCTGCCGTCGGGCGCCGTGCTGGTGAACGTGGCGCGCGGCCCGCTCGTCGACGAACAGGCGCTGTGCGAGGCCCTCAAGAACGGCCGGCTGTCGGCGGCGGCCCTGGACACCTTCGAGCAGGAGCCGGTGCCGCCCGCCTCACCGCTGCTCGACCTCGCCGGGACCGAACGGCTGGTGATGACACCGCACCTGGGCGGGGCGAGCCGCGCCGTGGCCGAAAAGGCCGCACGGATCGCGGCTGCCGAGGTGGGCCGCTGGACACGTGGGGAGCCGCTGGCACACTGCCTCGACTGAGGCCCATGGCAGGGAAGTTGACGGTTGCAGCGCGAGCGGGGCCGAGGGAGGCCGAGGGGCATGTACGTCGGTATCGATGTGGGCACGTCCATGGTGAAGGCCGCCGCCTTCGACGAATCGGGCCGCGAACTGGCCGTGGAGACACAGCCCGTGCGCCTCTCCCTGCACGACGGCTTCGTCGAGCAGGACATGGAGGAGGTGTACACGGCTGTGGTCGGCGTGCTGTCCGCGCTGACCACCGCCGTGCCGGGACCGGTCGAGCTGGCGGGGCTCACCGGGCAGGGCGACGGCGTGTGGCTCGTCGACGACGAGGGCCGCCCGGTGCGCGCCGCCGCGTCCTGGATGGACGGCCGGGCGCACGAACTGGTCGACCAGTGGCTCGCGGACGGCACGTTCGAGACGGTCTTCCGGCGCACCGGCAGCGCCATGTTCCCCGGCTGCCCCGGACCGCTGCTCGCCTGGCTCGACCGGTACGAGCCGGCCGCGCTCGACGCCGCGGCCACCGCCCTGTACTGCAAGGACATGGTCTTCCAGCGGCTGACCGGGGTCCGCGCCACCGATGTCTCCGACGCCTCGATGCCGTTCCTCGACCCGCGCACCCGCCGCTACGACAACCGGGTGGTCGAGCTCCTCGGCCTGACCCACCGGCGCGGACTCCTCGCGCCGGTCAGTGACCCGCTGGCCACCGGGCGGGCTCGCGGCGAGGGCCTGCCGTCCGGCACCCCGCTCGCCAACGGCCCCTACGATCTGCCCGCCTGCGCGCTCGGCGCGGGCGTCACCGCCCCCGGCGACGGCCTGCTGATCGTCGGGACCTGCCTCGCCAGCCTGGTCGGGACGACCGACCTCGACCTGTCCGGCGAGCCGGCCGGCCTGTACATCTCCACCGACCGGGCCGGGTACTGGCTGCGCGCCATGCCCGCGATGGTCGGCACGGCGGCGCTGGACTGGGTGCTGTCGACGACCGGCGTCCGCCACGACGAGGTGGACGGCCTGCTGGCCGAGACCCCGCCCGGCGCACATGGCGTGCGCGTCCTGCCCTACTTCGCCCCCTCGGGCGAACGCGCCCCCTTCGTCGAGCCCCGGCTGCGCGCCGAACTCACCGGCGTCTCCCTGGAGTCGACGAAGGCGGACCTCGTCCGCGCGACCTGCGAGGGCATCGGGTTCGCGGCCCGGCACTGTCTGGAGGCCGCGGGCCTGACCGGATCGCTGGCGGTCTGCGGCGGCGGCACCCGCAGCCCCGCGTGGATGCAGCTGCTCGCCGACGTGCTGGGCCGTCCGCTGCGGGTGATCGAGGGGGAGGTGGGGGCGCGGGGGGCGGTGCTCGCCGCGGCCGGGCGGCACGGGGTCTCCCTCGACGCGGACGCGTGGACGCGGCCCGCGCGGGTCGTGCGGGCCGATGCCGGGCGGGCGGCCCACTACGCCAAGGCGTACGAGGACCATCTGGCCCACCTGCACGACGCCCGCACCCGGGCTCGCCGTTGAGGTTGTTCTCGCCCCCGCCGCCCCTGCCCGTCCCGTCGGGGCTCCGCCCCGGACCCCGCTCCTCAAACGCCGGAGGGGCTGATTCAGCCCGTCCGGCGCTTGAGGACGAGGCCGTCCAGGCCGATCGGGGGTCTGGGGGCGGAGCCCCCGGGCGGCGGGGCCGGAGGAGTTCGTCGACCATGCGATACGGAAGGGGACTTGTATGAAGGCCTCGCACCCGAGACGCCGCTCCGTGCTGCTCGCGGCCGCCGCCACCCCGGCGGCCGCAGCCGTACCCGCCGCGGCGGCCGGACCACCCCACCGCCCCCGCGGTCCGCTCGTCATAGGGCACCGCGGCGCGGCCGGCTGGCGCCCCGAGCACACGGCGGCGGCGTACACGTACGGCGTGCAGACCGGCGCCGACTGGATCGAGCCGGACCTGGTGGCGACCAGGGACCACGTCCTGGTGGTCCGGCACGAGAACGAGATCTCGCAGACGACGGACGTCGCCTCGCACCCGGAGTTCACGGCCCGCCGCACCACGAAGACGGTGGACGGCAGGGCCGTGTCGGGCTGGTTCACGGAGGACTTCACCCTGGCGGAGCTGAAGACGCTGCGGGCCGTCGAGCGCCTCCCGCTGGTCCGCAACCGCAACACCGTCCTGGACGGCCGGTACGAGGTCCTCACCTTCCAGGAGGTGGTGGACCTGGCCCGCGCCCTGTCGAAGCGGTACGGCCGGACGATCGCGGTCTTCCCGGAGACGAAGCACCCGACGTACTTCCGCTCCATGGGCCTGGAGCTGGAGCCGAAGCTGGCGGCGCTGGTGCGCCGCAACCGGCTGGGCCCGCGCGAGTGCGTCGTGCAGTCCTTCGAGCCGACCAGCCTGAAGCGCGTCGCGGACCAGCGGCTCGGTGTGCCGCTCTGGCAGGCGCTGGGCACCACGGGCGGACCGTACGACCTGGTGTCCGCCGGGGGCCCGACGACGTACAAGGACATGATGACGCCGGCCGGTCTGGCGAGGATCGCGGAGTACGCCGACTGGATCGGCCCCGACAAGACGTCGCTCGTCCCGGTGGGCCCGGACGGCCGTCTCGGCACACCCACCTCGCTCGTGGCGGACGCCCACGCGGCCGGCCTGCGGATCGGTCCGTACACCTACCGGGCGGAGAACCAGTTCCTGCCGGCCGACTTCCGACGCGGTACCGGACCCAATGATTTCGGGGACGCCTTCGCGGAGTACGCGCTGTACTACGGGCTGGGGGTCGACGCGGTGGTGACCGACTTCCCGGACCTGGCGGTGATCGCGAGGAGGGGCTCATGACGAAGAGCAAGTCCTGTCCGACCTGCGGCACGATGCAGGACTTCCGTCGTCTCGACGACGTCGAGAAGGAAGCGGTGCGCAAGGACAAGGGGATCCAGTACGTCGACGACTACTGGCGCTGCACCGCCCCCGGCTGCCGGACCTACCAGCGCTACGACAAGAAGAGCGACCGCGGCCTCCTGCCCGAGGAGTTCCGGGAGGAGGCCGCCGCGCCCGAGTGATGCTCAGAGGTTGCTGAAGTCCGGACCGGCCGTGCGCGTCCGCTTGATCTCATAGAAGCCCGGGACCGAGGCGACGAGGAGGGTGCCGTCCCAGAGCTTGGCGGCCTCCTCGCCCTTGGGGGCGGGCGTGACGACCGGGCCGAAGAAGGCGATCTGCTCACCGTCGGCGCCGGGGACGGCGATGACCGGGGTGCCGACGTCCTGGCCGACCTTCTCGATGCCCTCCTTGTGGGAGGCGCGCAGCTCGGAGTCGAACTCGAAGTCCTCCTGGTCGGCGTAGTCGATGAGGTCGGCGGGCAGGCCGACGTCCGCCAGGGCACCGGCGATCGCCTCGACGGTCGGGCCCTCGCCGTCGTTGTGGATGCGGGTGCCGAGCGCGGTGTAGAGCGGGCCGAGGATGTCGTCGCCGTGCTTCTGCCAGGCCGCGGTGACCACGCGCACCGGCTTCCACGCCTTGGTCGCGAGCATGTCCCGGTACTCCTCGGGCAGCTCGTCGAGCCGGTTCTCATTGAGCACCGCAAGGCTCATGATGTGCCAGCGCACCTCTATGTCGCGGACCTTCTCCACTTCCAGCACCCATCGCGAGGTCATCCAGGCCCAGGGGCAGAGCGGGTCGAACCAGAAGTCGACGGGGGTCTTCGCGGACGTGGTCGCGGTCTCGGACATGGTTCTCCTCAGGAAGGGGTTTCTCCGAACCTGCAACAGGGACCCGCGCCGCCTCATTCCCGGGTGTCGACGGTCAGGGGCACATGGCAGGATCGGTGCTGTTGCGCCATGTCCGAAGCGCACCGAGACGTCCGAAGGAGTGCAGCCCGTGCCCGGTGAGAACCTGTCCCGCGACGAGGCCCAGGAGCGGGCGGCGCTGCTGTCCGTCGACAGCTACGAGGTCTCCCTCGACCTGCGCTCGGCCGTCGGGGAGGCGGGGGCCGAGGGGGTGCCGCGCACGTTCCGCTCGGTCACCACCATCCGTTTCCGGTGCGCCGAGCCGGGCGCCGCCTCCTTCGCCGACCTGATCGCGCCGAGTGTGACCTCGGTCTCACTCAACGGGAAGGACCTCGATCCGGGGGAGGTCTTCGACGGCTCCCGGATCCAGCTGGAGGACCTGGCCGCGGAGAACGAGCTGGTGGTCGACGCCCAGTGCGCGTACTCGCGCACCGGTGAGGGCATGCACCGCTTCGTCGACCCCGAGGACGGCGAGGTGTACCTGTACACGCAGTACGAGCCCGCGGACTCGCGCCGTGTCTTCGCGAACTTCGAGCAGCCGGACCTCAAGGCCCCGTTCCGCTTCGAGGTGCGGGCCCCCGAGGGGTGGACGGTCTGGGGCAACGGCGCCGGTGAACTCACGGACGGTGTCTGGAAGTTCGCGGAGACCAAGCCGATCTCGACGTACATCACCGCGGTCGTCGCCGGTCCGTACCACTACGTGACCGACCGCTACACGCGGACCTTCGACGACGGCACGACGCTGGAGATCCCCCTCGGCGCCATGTGCCGCAAGGGCCTCGCCCCCTACTTCGACGCCGACGACGTGTTCCTGGTGACGAAGCAGGGCCTGGACTTCTTCCACGACCACTTCGACTACCCGTACCCGTTCGGGAAGTACGACCAGGCGTTCGTGCCCGAGTACAACCTCGGCGCCATGGAGAACCCGGGTCTCGTCACCTTCCGCGAGGAGTACATCTTCCGCGGCAAGGTGACACAGGCCTCCTACGAGGGCCGGGCGAACGTCATCCTGCACGAGATGGCGCACATGTGGTTCGGCGACCTCGTCACCATGGTGTGGTGGGACGACCTGTGGCTGAAGGAGTCCTTCGCCGACTTCATGGGCACGTTCGCCAACGTCGGCGCGACCCGCTTCACGGACGCCTGGATCACCTTCGCCAACCGCCGCAAGGCGTGGGCGTACCGCGCGGACCAGCTGCCCTCCACCCACCCGATCACGGCCGACATCCGCGACCTCCAGGACGCCAAGCTCAACTTCGACGGCATCACGTACGCCAAGGGCGCCTCCGTGCTCAAGCAGCTGGTGGCGTACGTGGGCCAGGACGCCTTCCTCGACGGCGCCCGCCGCTACTTCAAGCGCCACGCCTACGGCAACACCCGCCTGGGCGACCTGCTGACGGCCCTGGAGGAGACGAGCGGACGGGACATGGCCGGCTGGGCGCGCTCCTGGCTCCAGACCGCGGGCGTCAACTCCCTGACCCCGCAGGTGATCCTGGACTCCGAGGGGCGCGTCAGCGAGCTGGCGATCGTCCAGGAGGCCCCCGAGTCGCACCCCGAACTGCGCCCGCACCGGGTCGCGGTGGGCCTGTACCGGCGTGCGGACGGGGACGGCCCGCTCGTGCGGTACGCGCGCGCCGAGGTCGACGTCGACGGGCCGCGCACGGTCGTCGGTGAACTGGCCGGCGCCGAGGCGCCCGAGCTCGTCCTCGTCAACGACGAGGACCTCACGTACTGCAAGATCCGGTTCGATGAGGGTTCGCTGGCGACCCTGCGGGACGGGCTCGGCGAGATCACGGACCCGTTGGCGCGCGCCCTGTGCTGGTCGGCGCTGTGGAACCTGACGCGCGACGCGCTGATGCCGGCCCGCGACTTCATCGACCTGGTGCTGCGGTTCGCGGGCCGCGAGTCCGACATCGGTGTGCTCCAGATGCTGCACGCCTGGGCGAACTCCGCGCTCACCCATTACGCGGCGCCGGACTGGCGCACGGAGGGCGGGCGGCTGCTCACCGAGGGCGCGCTGAAGGAACTGCGGCTCGCCGAGCCGGGCAGCCAGCACCAGCTCACCTGGGCCCGTTTCTTCGCGAACGTCGCGTCCGGCGAGGCCGATCTCCAGCTGCTCCAGGGCCTGCTGGAGGGTACGGCGAAGATCGACGGACTGGACGTCGACCAGGAGCTGCGCTGGGCCTTCCTGGAGCCGCTGGCCGCGCACGGAGCCGCGGACGAGTCGGTGCTGGCCGCCGAACTCGCCCGTGACGACACCGCGTCCGGCAAGCGCCACCAGGTCCGCTGCCTGGCGGCCCGCCCCTCAGCGGCGGTCAAGGCGCAGGCCTGGGCGGCGGTGGTCGAGTCCGACTCGCTGTCCAACGCGCTCGTCGAGGCGACGATCGCGGGCTTCATGCAGCCGTCCCAGCGCGCGACGCTCGCCCCGTACGCGGCGAAGTACTTCGCGTCGATCGAGCGTGTGTGGGCCGAGCGGTCCATCCAGATCGGCATGGACGTCGTGAAGGGCCTGTTCCCGGCGCTCCGGGACTCGCAGGACACGCTGGACGCGACGGACGCGTGGCTGGCGGCGCACGAGGACGCGGCGCCGGCGCTGCGGCGGCTGGTCCTGGAGGCGCGGGACGACCTGGCGCGGACGCTGCGCGGTCAGGCGTGCGACATCGCCGCGGCGGGCTGAGCCGGGCGGCCGGCTCCGGCGGGCCGGCTCCGACGGACCGGCTCAGGCGGATCCGCTCGGGCGGATCGGCTCGGGCGGGCGAGCTCGGGCGGGCCAGCTCAGGCGGATCCGCTCGGGCGGATCCGCTCGGGCGGATCCGCTCGGGCGGATCGGCTCCGCCGAAGGTGATCCGATGTGGCTCATCCGGCGGGCCCGTCGCCCGCCCCCGCCGCACGGCACGGCATCGTGAGGGCACCGGCTCCGGCCGGTGCCCTCGGTTGTGCCGGCCTCCGGCCACACCGGTGCCTCCGGTCGCGTCGGCGCCTCCGGTCGTCGCACGGGCGTTCCGCGCAACGCCGTGCGAGTCGTTCCTTCCGCTTGTCCGATGGGCGACACCAGGCAGTTACGAAATACAGGTATTCAGAGCCGTAACCTGTATTACTTCCCGTCCGGACCAGCGCCTTTCGGCAGTCGAACGTCCGTACTTTAGGACGTCCTTGTCCGCATTTGTCGACGGGCGTGTAACAGCGGTTAGAGGGCGGCTCCGGGGCGGGAAACCCCGGGGCATGAACCACAACACCCCGCTCTCCCCCCGCCCCCTGCACCACCTGTCCGACGTACAGCGGCGGGTCCTGACCTCCGCGCAGCTGCGCAGCCACGGCGTGACCGCCGCCGAGGCCAACGGACAGTGCCGCCCCGGCGGCCCCTGGCAGCAGATCCTCCCCGGCGTCTTCCTGCTGCACCCCGGCCCGCCCACCTCCGAGGAGCGCCTGCACGCGGTCCTGCTGTACGCCGCCCGCTCCCCCGCACCCGGCACCGCGCAGACCATCCCCGCACAGCCCGGCGCGGAGGGGCCCCACGCCCCCCAGCCCTACGCGGACGCGCTGATCACGGGACTGGCGGCACTCACCCTGCACGGCTTCTCGTCGGCCCCGCCCCTGCCGTCCCTCGACCGGATCGACGTCCTCGTCCCCCGCCTGCGCCGGCTGCGCTCCACGGGCTGCGCCCGCATCGTCCGCGCGCCCTCCCTGCCCGGCGGATCCTGGATCACCGGTGTCCCGGTCGCGCCCGTCCCCCGCGCCCTCGCCGACGCGGTCGCCGAACTACCCGACGCGGGCGCCGTGCGCCGCCTGCTGACGGAGGCGGTGCGCGGCGGCCACTGCGACCCGGCCGCCGTGGTGCGGGAGTTGACGCAGGCACGGCTGCTGAGCCGCCCGCACGTGGTGGACGCGGTGGACGCCCTGCTCGCCGAGGGCCGCGCCATCGCCGAGCAGCGCCTGTACCGGATGGTCCGCGAGCACGGGCTGCCCGACCCGGTCTGGAACGTGGATCTGCGACTGCCGGGCGGCCCCCATCTGGGCGGTCTGGACGCCTACTGGCCGGAGCAGGCGGTCGCGCTGGAGCTGGACACCCGCGCGCCCCGCCAGGACGAGGACGCGCTGTGGTCCGAGTACGCCCGCAAGCGCGAGCATCTGGAGCGCCTGGGCATCACCGTCGTCCACATCACGCCGCGCAAGCTCCGCGACTCGGCGGAGCAGCAGGCCACGGTGGTGCGCACCGCTCTGATGGCGTCGAACGACCGCGAACCCGCGGCCTATGTCGTGGTGCTGCCCCGGTCATGACGACCGGAGTCGGTGTCCGGAGGGGAGAGGAGGGGCCGCCGGGCTGCCGGCGGCCCCTCCTCGTGTGCGGGTGTCCCCGCCCCCTAGCGGGACTTCTCGCTGTTGGCGACGGTGGCGGTCTTCATGTCGCGCACGGCCGCCAGTTCCTGCGTGTGCGAGGAGATGAGGTCCTTCTGGATGGCGGTCTCGGCGCCGTGCCAGATGCCGAGCAGGCCGGTCTCCTCCTTGCACAGGGTGTCGGCGGTGGCCGTTTCGATCTCCGCCTGCGACGGCTTGTCGCCGGTCCACCGGGGATCGTTGTTCGCGTCGATCGGTGACGCGTACGCGAAGCCCTTGCCCTTCATGCACGCCGACCACGACGCGAAGGCCGCCCGGATCTTCGGGTCGGTGAGGGACTTCTCGTAGGACTGGCCGTCCAGTTCCTCCACGAGGGTGTCGTCGAGGTAGGTGTCGGCCTGCCCGCCGGTGACCTCGGCGAGGGCCTGTCCGTAGCAGCCGTCCTGGGGGATCGTCTCCCCCGCCGCGGTCCTGGTCACCCGCTTCGGGGCGGCGGTGCGACCGGCCTGGTACCCGTCGAGCGCGGCCTCCTCCTCGGGGCTGAACTCGGGTTCTTCGCCGCCCACTTCGCCGCCGCGTGCGAGGGAGGTGGTCTGTGCGAAGGCGGGCCGGTAGCCGTACTTGCCGGCCTCGGTGACGTTGTAGGTGCCGTAGCGGAGGTCCTCGTGCGCTTCGAGGCCGTCGGCGACGGGCGCGGGCCGGAAGGTGAAGTCCTTGAACCCGAGGTCGACCATGCACGGCCGCACGAGCGCCCAAGTGGCCCGCCGGCTCCGTTCGTACTCCTCGGGCGAGAGCTGGTAGGCGTCCAGGGGCAGGGTCATGCGGGCGACGGCGCGGACCGCCGAGGCCTGCACCTTCGTCCGCCGGTCCGCGGTGCCGTCCGGGCCGGAGCCGGCGCCGTCGGCGCCGTGTCCCGCGCAGGCGGTCAGGGCGAGTGCCGCCATCGAGGCCGCGGCCGCCAGGGAAGCTGTTCTTGCACGCATGGGTGGGGGGTTCCTTTCCTGGTCAGTGGCTTGCGGTGGCCTCAGTGGCCGGAGCCGTCCTCGTGGCGCGGGTACCAGTTGGTGGAGGAGTTCTTGTTCTTCAGCGCGGAGGTGAGGTTCTTGCGGCCCTGCGGCTTGAGCGAGTTGTAGGGGCCCTTCCACCAGCGGTCGCGGTGGACGCAGAAGGCGGTGTTGCGGGTACGGCTGTCCCAGGAGGCGGCGTGGTCCTCCAGCTGCGTGCCCGCTCCGGGGCCCGAGCCGGGCTTGAACACCTCGCCGTCCAGGTTGTAGCCGCCGTTCCCGATCGTCGCGAGGGCTCCCTGCTGGTTGCTGTTGTAGTAGAAGCAGGCCATGCGGTCGTAGCAGCGGTGCGTCGGCGCGGCCGGGGTGACGTCGGCGGAGGCCGGGGAGGCCGAGGCCACCGGTATCGCGAGCAGCGCGGCGGCGAGCGACGGAATCAACAGGCGTGGATTTCTCACGGGTTCCTCTCAGCTCTTTTCTTTTCGTCAGGTGCGGGGGTGCCGGCCTGCACAGGAAGAGAGAAGGGGGAGAGGCGGAGCTATGGAACGAAGGGACACGGAAGAAGGACGTACGGAAGGAACATGTACGGAAGAGAAAAGGGAGAGAGAAGGCACAGGACACCCCCGTCATGGAGTCCGGCTGGTCATGGCCTGGTCAGGGCCGCCGAACACCTGTCCACTCTAACCACACCGGGAACATGGGAAACAGGGCTCACAGTTGGGACCCGCGACCCGCGACAGGCGGGCGGTCGCGCAAGCGGAATGGGCCCGGCGCAGGCTTTCGGGCCGGAATCCAGAAATCCGGCTGAGTGAAAGCGGCGAAGCGGAAGTGGAATTGGCGTAATTCCATCCGTGGAACATGGCCGGTTCCACCGGCCCGCCCGGACCCGCCCGCGTTGTCGGTGGCCCCCTCTACGGTGGTGCCCACGCGAGGACAGGCACGACTGAGGAAAAGACGGAAGAGACAGGAGAGGCCCGTGACGACGCTTCCCGGCCGCCCGAACACCGCACTGCTCGTCATCGACGTCCAGAACGGCGTGGTGGAAGGCTGCCACGACCGCGACGGCGTGATCGCCAACATCGGCGCCCTGGCCGCCAGGGCCCGCGCCGAGGGCGCGCCGGTGATCTGGGTCCAGCACTCCGACGACCAGCTCAAGAAGGGCGGCGAGAGCTGGCAGTACGTGCCGGAGCTGGTCCGCCACGACACCGAGCCCCTCGTCCACAAGCTCTACGCCGACTCCTTCGAGGCCACCGAGCTGGAGGAGCTGCTCGCCGGACTGGGTGTGGGCCGTCTCGTCGTCACGGGCGCCCAGACCGACGTGTGCATCCGCTCGACCCTCCACGGCGGCTTCGTCCGGGGATACGACGTGACGCTGGTCGCCGACGCCCACACGACGGAGGACCTCACCGCGTACGGCGCACCGGCCCCCGCCCTGGTGATCGCCCACACCAACCTCTACTGGGCGGAGCAGAACGCACCGGGCCGCCGGGGCGGCACCGTTGTCACGGCGGAGGTGAGCTTCGCACCGGCCGGCGCCGCCTGACCGGCGTGCACCCGGAGCGCCGTGTGACCGGCGCTCAGGGTGCGGCCGGGCGGGTCGGCCCGCGGACGGATCCGGGTGCGGATCCAGGTGCGGATCCAGGTGCGGATCCAGGTGCGGATCCAGGTGCGGATCCAGGTGCGGATCCAGGTGCGGCCTGGCCGGTCAGCCCTTCTTGAGGACGAGCTCCGTGTTGCGGTCGCGGGAGGCGCCGGACAGGTCCGTGCGGGCTCCGGGCGCGTTGAAGGAGAGCTCCCGGTAGAGCGCCGCCAGCCCGGTCTGGCTGAGGTCGGAGAAGTCCGTGGCGTGCGGGGCCGCGGACTCTACGAGCGTGGTGAAGAGCGAGAGCGTGCCGTCCTTGTTGTCCACCAGCTCGATGACGCGGGCGAGTTGGGGGAAGTCGACGTGGGAGGCGGTGCAGATCTCCCAGAAGGAGCGGTTGCCGGGCGCGGCGTGCGGGATGATCTCGTTCTTGTGGGTGTGACCGTTCACCCAGGCCAGGACGTTGGCGAAGCTCACGAGGAGCGCGACGACCTCGTCGCCGCCATGGCGCTTCTCGACGGGGTGGGCCGGGTCGGCGTGGCGGTTGCGCATCGTCTTGCTGGTGTGGTGGCTGAAGACGACGACGTAGGAGTCCTTGTTCTCGCGCAGGGTCTTCTCCAGCCAGCGCAGCTGCGCCGTGCCGATGGAGCCCTCGTAGTGGCCGCCGGGGTCGGTGGTGTCCAGGCTGACGCCGATGACGTCCTCGGCGATGCGGAACGTGTAGTACTGGGTGCCCGCGGCCAGGTTCGCCGAGGAGTAGCCGTGTCCGATCGGGCCGGGGCCGGTGTGCGCCGGGTCGAGGTGCGCGCGCAGATACTCGGCGGGCGTGAAGGGGGCGCGGTTCTCGTCGGGCGTGACCGAGCGCATCTGCCGGGCGTGCGACTTGAGCAGGTCCCGGAACGCGGTTCCCTTGGGGCTGCTGCCGTCCTTGATGCTCTTGGCCAGGGCGGTGCACTCGGCGTCGGGAAGCGACATCAGCTTCTTCCCGCCGACGGCGAAGTCCGTGAGGTAGGAGTCGCCGCGGGAGCCGTAGCAGCCGAGCGGCAGCGCGTCGTGGTTGCCGACGGTGGAGTACCAGGGCAGCTTCAGGCCGGGACTGCGGACCTCGCGGATCGCCGCCTCCAGGAAGCCCGCAAGGCGCGGGAAGCCGAGCTGCTTGTCGGCGTCGCGCAGCGCCGCGTCGGGCTGCCAGTACGTCTTGAGGCCGCTGGCCTGGACGCCTTCGTAGTGGCGCGGGTCGCCGCTGTTGGGGGTGACACGGCCGCCGCTCATGACCTTCAGGAACCAGTCCAGTTCGGTCTTGGAGTTGTTGTCCGTGTTGTCCCCGGTGGTCATGACGAAATGCAGCGGGGAGCCGGTGACGGGGGCTCCGCGCAGCGAGTTGACCCGTTCGACGAGCGAGACGGCGCCGGCGACGGTCAGCGTCTCCTGGGGGCGCCAGGCGCTCTTGTTCTGGGCGCGCAGGTACTCCAGGCGCAACGGGTGCTGCGCGTCGATCAGGTGCAGGTCGGTGAGCTGCACGAACGCGGCGAGCGTGGTGCGCCGGTCGGCGCGGCCGGACTTGGCGGCGGCCAGTTCGTCGCGCAGGACCCGCGTCCAGCCGCGGCCGTCGCCGAGCCGCCGGTATCCGGTGGAGCCGGAGCGCGGGGCGGCGACGGACTGCAGGGTGGTGCCGCGCGTGTACGGGACCAGCGCGGCGGGGGCCGGCGGGCGCACCGCGGTCGACCTCGCTCCGGTGTGCGCGAGGGAGTCGGCGACGGGCTCCTGGCTCGTCGTGGCGGCGTGCGCCGGGGCGTCCGGACGCAGGGCGAAGCCGACCCCCGCGGACAGGGACACGGCTCCGGTGGCGGCCAGCAGGCTGCGGCGGTTGAGGGCGGGTACGGCGGCGACAGAGCGTATGCGCGACATGGCGCGGTCTCCCCGAGTGCGAACGCGTCGGCAGTGGTCGCGGGGCGTCCGCCGTGCGAACTCCCCGCTCACACTGGATCGTTGGCACCGGGGGTGACCTGCGCGTTAACTGGGCGGCAACGACCGGCGCAGATCACCGTACGTGGATCTTGGACCACCCTGCGCGGCCATGGAGCCCTCTTCGAACGGCCCGGGGACGGTCACTCCGTGTTCATCTTCCCGGGTACGGAACCTGGTTCCGGACGTCGCCGCCGGTCCGGGAGCCGAAGCCGGGCCACCACCGCCGGACCGGGAGCCGAAGCCGGGCCACCGCCGCCGGACCGGCGAGGGTCAGGGGTCTCGCGGGCCGGCGGCGGTGCTTCACGGGGCGGCGCGGCGGCTCACGGATTGGCGGGTGAGTACTCGGGCGCCGACCAGCGCAGGGGGCTGGCCGCCGGTGTCTCGACGACCCCGGTGACGGTGAAGCGCACGCTCCGCTCCCCGTCGGACGCGAACTCCGTACGGGCCGTGCCGGTGAGCTGGAGCGTGGTCCCCGCCGTCCAGTCCACGAAGAGCAGCCCGGCCCTCGGGTCGGCCGCCAGGTTCCCGAGGGACAGGAACATCGAGTTCCCGGGATAGTCGGGCCACCGCAGTTCGCCGGGCGCGGTGACGCGGACGAAGCCGGAGTTGCCGCCGCGATGACTGGCGTCGGCGCCGTGCGCGTGGACCGTGGCGAGGAAGAAGGTGTCGGCCGCAGCCACGGACTCCGCCTGGGCGGGCGAGAGCAGGCTGCCGCGGCGCGGGGTGCCCGGGACGCGCCCGGTCGTCTCGTACGTCTCCCTTCTCTGCAGGTACTTGGGGCAGTTGGAGAAGACCTGGTCGGCCTCGACCGCGAGGCCTCGGGGGGTGGGTCTGGCACGGCCGTCGACACGCATGCGGCGGCGGGTCCGCGGGTCGAGCGCGATGGTGCCGACGGGCGTCCCGGGGGTGCGGAGCGCGGGCGCGAGCGGATCGCCGGGCCGGAGCCCGCCCGTGACCGAGATCTGCCGGACGCCCGTGGCCCGGACGAAGCCGGGCCTGCCGGTGAGCAGCGAGGCCCAGACCGCGCCGGTGCCGGGGTCGGCGGCGCCGAGGACCAGCATCGGCTGCTGCTCCAGGAAGGCGGCGGCCACCGGCCGGATGCCCTGCCCGATGGACCGGCCCACGTGGTCGGCGAGGTCACGGACGCCGACGCGGTCCTGCACGGCGCGCGACCCGGAGTGATAGGTCATGGCGTCTCCTCGGGAAGCCGTCGGCCGGTCAGAAGAATCCGCAGGTGGGGGCGGCGGTGACCGGCGCCGTGGCCTCCTCGGCCCCGCTGGGCGCGTAGATCTCCAGCCGTGTGCCGTCCGGGTCGTGGAAGAAGATGCCGCCCGAGGCCGAGCCCTCGCGGTGGGCGACGACACCGTCGTAGGCGAAGTCGACGCCGTAGCCGCGCAGGGCGGTCTCGTACTCCTTGACCTGCTCGATCGTGTCCACTTCGAGGGCGAGGTGGTGCAGGCCCGCGCGGCCCTTGTCGTACGGCGTCCCCGCCTGCTGCCAGAGCGTGACGACCGGGCGGCCGTCGCCGCTCAGCGAGCCGAGGAAGGCGTACCGCCGCCCTTCCTCCTTGCCCTCGCCGAGCACCCCGAAGCCGAGGACGTCGCGGTAGAAGGCGAGCGAGCGGTCGAGGTCGGTGACGTTCAGGCCGATGTGGCCGGTGCGCAAGGTCATGGCAGTCCCCTCTGTCGATGGCAGCCCCATCCGGGAGCTAACCTCTGTCTTCGACTTTAAAGGTTAGAGCGAGGAGGTGCAACCGGTGACCTACCCTTGACTGGTTAGCAGTGAGTGCCGCCGCGGCGACCGGCGGCGAAGGGAGCCCCGCCATGCCCACCCGCCCCGACCCGCGCCCGCTCACCGGGGAGCCGGTCTCGCTCGATCTGCTCAACACCCGCTGGAACCGCGAGGGCGAGACGCAGGACCTGCTGACGGACACCGAGGGGCTGGCCGTATGGCTGGCGGCCAACGGGCTCGACTTCCCGGCCGAGGAGGCCGTCCTGCGGCACACGCTCCAGGCACGCGACGCCCTCCGCGCGGCCGTCGACGGCATCTCCCCGCAGACCGTCGCGCGCATCGACGCGGTCCTCGCGCACGGGCGGGTCCGCCTGACCCTGACCGAGCAGGGGCCTGCCGAGAACGCCGAGTTCGACGACCCTTCCTGGGGACCGGCCTGGCTGGCGGCCCGCGACTACCTCACGCTGCTGGACACCGCCCCCGACCGCATCCGCGGCTGCGCCCACGAGGCGTGCATCCTGCACTTCTTCGACACCTCACGGAACGGCACCCGCCGCTGGTGCTCGATGGCGGCATGCGGTAACCGCGCGAAGGCATCCCGCCACTACGCGCGCACGAAGGAGAGCTGAGACGCCCTACATGTCCGGTGATACACCGGCATAACCGGCGTGACGTATGGCGGAAGTACGCCATGGCTCCATCCCGCCTCGGTCAACACTCCCCAAACAACTGCCCCTTAGGCAAAGCTGAGCGGTCATCCGGGTCCACATACCGGACTGATGCGATCGGACCCCGAAGGACCCTCGGAGCCGGTCGCTCCGCGCTCGTTCCTTTACCTACAAGGGATGCAGATGACCTCCGACCCTCAGCGCGCTCCGATATCCGGCGCGAGACGCGCGGCCCGCATCGCCGTGGCGGCCGGCCTGGTGGCCGCGCTCTCCACGGCCGGGCCGATACCCATGGCCTTCTCCTCCGACTCCGGCGCACCGGCAGCCGACCCCGGCACCAAGTCGGCCGCCGCCAAGCTCGGTTCCGCCGACGCCGAACTCCTCACCGAGGCCAAGGCCAACGGCGACAAGAACGTCACCATGATGATCGCCACCGCTCCTGGGCAGACCGAGCAGGTCGCCGAGGAACTGGACGCGGTCAAGGGCGGCTCCGTGGGCCGCACCTACGACAAGCTCGGGTACGTCCGGGCGACCGTCCCCACCGGCCGGGCCGACGCGGCCATCGCCGCCGCCGCGAAGCTCTCCTCGGTGCATGGGATCGACCTGCGCCAGGAGATCGCGCTGGACGACCCGACGCCGAGCGCCGACACCGCCAAGGGCGCCCGGGAGCAGGCCACTTCGACGGCCACGTACTCCGGCCCGTCCAAGAGCACCCCCGCCGAGAACCCGTACAACCCGTCCTTCGAGACGGGCGCCGTCGACTTCGTGAAGGATCACCCGAAGGCGGACGGCCGGGGCATCACCATCGGCATCCTCGACTCCGGCGTCGACCTCGGCCACCCCGCGCTGCAGAAGACGACGACCGGCGAGCGCAAGATCGTCGACTGGGTCACCGCGACCGACCCGATCGTGGACGGCGACGCCACCTGGCGCCCGATGGTCACCGCGGTCACCGGGCCCACCTTCACCTACAGCGGCAGGACCTGGACGGCACCGGCCGGTTCGTACGAGATCAGCACCTTCCGCGAGTCGGTGACCGCGGGCGGCGACGCCAAGGGCGACGCGAACCGCGACGGCGACACCACCGACGCGTGGGGCGTCCTGTACGACCCGGCGGCGGGCACAGTCACCGTCGACCTGAACAACAACGGCGACTTCACCGACGACAAGCCGATGAAGCCGTACAAGGACGGCTACCAGATCGGCTACTTCGGCACCGACAACCCGACGACCGACGTCGTCGAGCGGCAGCCGTTCGTCGTCGAGATCCGCAAGGACGTCCCGATGGACCCCTACGGGGGCGACTGGGTCGGCAAGAAGGCCGACTTCGTCAACATCGGTGTCATCGAGTCCGAGCACGGCACCCACGTCGCCGGCATCACCTCCGCCAACGGCCTGTTCGGCGGGAAGATGAACGGCGCCGCGCCCGGCGCGAAGATCGTCTCCTCCCGGGCCTGCACCTGGACCGGCGGCTGCACCAACGTCGCGCTCACCGAGGGCATGATCGACCTCGTGGCCAACCGCGGCGTGGACATCGTGAACATGTCCATCGGCGGTCTGCCCGCGCTCAACGACGGCAACAACGCGCGCGCCGAGCTCTACACGCGTCTCATCGACACCTACGGCGTGCAGCTGGTGATCTCCGCGGGCAACTCCGGCCCCGGCGCGAACACCATCGGCGACCCGGGCCTGGCCGACAAGGTCATCTCGGTCGGCGCGACCATCTCCCAGCAGACCTGGGCGGCCAACTACGGCTCGCAGGTGGCGAAGTCGTACGCGATGATGCCGTTCTCCTCGCGCGGCCCGCGCGAGGACGGCGGCTTCACGCCGACGCTCAGCGCGCCCGGCGCCTCCATCAACTCCACGCAGACCTGGCTGCCGGGCTCCCCGGTCGCCGAGGCGGGCTACTCGCTGCCGGCCGGCTACTCGATGCTCCAGGGCACGTCGATGGCGTCGCCGCAGGCCGCGGGCGCGTCCGCGCTGCTGCTGAGCGCCGCGAAGCAGAAGGGCGTCGAGCTGAAGCCCGCCACCCTGCGCACGGCACTGACCTCGACCGCCGACCACATCAAGGGTGTGCAGGCGTACGAGGAGGGCGCGGGCCTCATCAACATCGAGGACGCCTGGGACTCCATCAAGGACGGCGCCACCGCGCACGACTACACCGTGAAGGCACCGGTCGACACCGCGATCGACTTCGCGCTGAAGACGCCGGGCTTCGGCACGGGCCTGTACGACCGCGAGGGCGGGCTCAAGGCCGGTGACAAGAAGACGTACGACATCACGCTGACCCGTACGTCGGGCGCCGACCGGGCGATCCGCCACGAGCTGCACTTCGAGAACAACGCCGGTGACACCTTCCGGATCGTCGGCTCCGACGAGGTGAAGCTGGGGCTGAACCAGCCGGTCACCGTCAAGGTGCAGGCGAACCCGCGGTCCGCGGGCCTCAAGAGCGCGATCCTGGAGGTCGACGACCCGAGGACCGAGGGCGTCGACAAGCAGGTCCTGACGACGGTCGTGGTCTCCGCACCCGTCAAGTACACCTACTCCGCGTCGGGTTCGGTGCAGCGCAACAGCACGCAGTCGTACTTCGTGACCGTGCCCGAGGGCGCCAGGTCGCTGGAGGTCGCGATCGGCGGGCTCAAGGACAAGAGCCAGACCCGGTTCATCTCGATCCACCCGTACGGCGTTCCGGTCGACAACACCTCGACGCCGTTCTGCTACAACAACTACCTCGACGGCAACGGCTGCAAGCCCGACGTGCGTTCGTACGCGGACCCGCAGGCCGGGGTCTGGGAGATCGAGGTCGAGTCGCGCCGCACGTCGCCGCTGCTCGACAACCCGTACAAGCTCGGCGTCTCCGTGCTCGGCGCGGACTTCGACCCCGCCGTCGTGACCGTCCCCGAGGCCAAGGTCGGCACCCCGGCCGCCGCCTCCTGGAAGGTGACGAACAAGTACGCCGCGCTCGACGGCACCCTCAAGGGCGGCCCGCTCGGTTCCTCGAAGAACGCGCGGCCGACCATCGGTGAGGGCGCCACGCAGACCACCACCGTGGAGGTGCCCGCGGGCGCCAAGTCCCTCGACGTCGCCATCGGCAACGTCTCGGACAACGCCGCCGACCTCGACCTGACGGTCTACGACTCCAAGGGCGCGCAGGTCGCGCAGTCCGCGGACGGCGACTCCGAGGAGGCCGTGTCCATCGCCTCCCCCGCCGCCGGGACCTACACCATCGAGGTCGTCGGCTACTCGGTCCCGTCGGGCTCGACCGCCTACGACTACCAGGACGTGTTCTTCTCGTCCGCGCTCGGCACGGTCACGGTCGACGAGTCCGCGCCGGTCAAGCTCGGCACGGGCGACTCGGCGACGGTGTCCGGCTCGGTCACCGCGGCGGCCCCGGCGCCCGAGGGACGCGAGTTCTTCGGCCAGGTCCAGCTGGTGAACGCGCGCGGCACGGTCGCGGGCATCGGCAGCGTGAAGATCGACAAGGTCACGCCGTAGCGCGTGCGGGGCGTGCGCCGACGCGCGCGTCCCGCCGTGGGACGGGGCCCGGAAACGGGCGCCCGTCCGGACGGCACGGGGCGGGTGTCCGGTACCGGGCACCCGCCCTTCGCCGTACCCGGGCCCGACCACCGCCTACCCGGGCCCGACCACCGCGTTCCCGAGCCCGACCACCGCGTACCCGGGACGCCGAGCGGTCCCCTCGCCTCCGGCCGGCAATCCCTCGCTCCAGCAGGGGCGTTCCGTCCGGTTCGATGAGGCGCGTCCTCCGCTCCCGGCACCGGGCCTGCCCCTCCGCCCGCGCCGGGCCTGCCCCTCGGATTCGGTCGTCTCACTCCTCGCAGGCCAGGCCGCGGGAGGCGGGCAGCGCGTCGAGGATCCAGGCCCGTTGCTCCGCGATGGCCTTCTCTCCCGTCGTCCACTGGTCGGCGGTCTCCTGGTGGCGCCGTACGGCGACGAGGGCGTGCTCACCCTCGTGGAGCCGCGGAACGGAGTCCTCGGCCATCAGGAACGTCACCCGGTCGTCGCCCTTCGCCGGCTTGTAGGAGCGCTCCACGTCCAGGGTCACCCGGTCCTGCCCGCTGCCCGGCACCCGCTCGACCGCTGTGACCCTGCCCTCGACGACGAAACGGGCGCACGCGAGGTAGCCCGGAGCGCTGAGCGAGGAGTCCTCGCCGCTGCCGCGCTGGTCCGACTTCGCGGAGTCCGCCGAGCCTCCCCCGAGCGCGGATCCCCCGCCCTGCGCCAGCAGCCAGCTCATGCCGACGACCACCGCGGCCACCGCGGCGACCGCGAGCGTGCCGAGCGACACGGCGAGCGCCCCCGGATGCCGGGAGCGCTTCCCCGGTCCGCCCGCCGGCCCCCGGTTCCCGGTCCGCCGCGGCCTCCTGGCCCGTGCCGCCTTCCCCGGGGCACGCGCCCCGCCCGTCTCCGACACCTTCCCGGCGTCCGCCAGGGCGTCGCCGATGAGTCCCAGCTGCTCCCGCAGCAGTGTCAGGTCCGCCGCCGCCGAGCGGTGTTCGGCCATGAACTCCGCGTCGTCGCGTGCTCCTTCGGGCAACGACTCGTCCGTGATCGCGGCCAGCAGCGCGTCCACACCTTCGTACTCGGCCACGTCACACCACCTCGTCCTCGTGCAGGCGGGCGCGCAGGGCGCGCACCGCGGCGTGCAGCCGGCTCTTGACCGTGCCCTCCGGGACGCCGAGCTCCTCGGCGATCCCGCGCACGGACAGGTCGGCGTAGAAGCGCAGGACGAGGACCTGACGCTGGGCGTCGGGCAGTTCGTCCAGGCCCTGGGCGACCGCCAGCGAGAGCACGCTGGAGTCCTCGCCCGAGGGGTGCTCCAGCTGCCTCAGTGAGGCGAGGCGTTCACCGAGCCGCTCCTGGCGGCGCTTGGCCCGGTGCCAGTCCATCGCCAGGTTCGAGGCGACGACCGCCGCCCACGCCGACACGTCGCGCGGTGCCTCGTCCCCCTTCGCCGCGCGCTCCAGCAACCGCAGGCGGACCTGCTGCACCCCGTCCGGCAGGTCCGTCTGCGGTACACCGCCGAGCGCGAGCACCGCACGCACCCGGCGTTCCTGGGCCGCGTCCAGGGGGTCGTCCACCCCCTGGGCGGCGCGGGCCTTTCTGCGCAGCACAGCCACCCCTCCCCTTCCCGCGTTTCCCCTACGACGCGGGTGCGGGCCGAAACGTTCGGCCCTGTTCGGCGCAGTTTTCCGGACCGCCGCCCTCCCTTTCCCTCACCCCTCGACTTCACATGATCCTCACTGTCAGCATGTGGCTCATGACGCACATCACCAAAGGAGCCAACACCCCTGTCCCCGCAGCTCTGTTGCGGGTCGCCGTCTGCCGTCGCGACGCCCCCGGGACACCGCCCGTGGACGCCTCGGCCCTGCTGCTCGACGCGGTCGGCAAGGTGCGCGGCGACGCCGACCTCGTCTTCTACAACCAGCCGGCGCATCCTTCGGGGGCCGTGCGGCACGCCGGCAACGCGAAGGGCGACGGGCAGCTCGCCGAATGGCTGGAGCTGGACCTGCCGCGCGTCGAGCCGCAGGTGCAACGGGTGCTGATCGCCGGTTCCTGCGACGGCGGGGTCTTCGGCGAGGTGCCCGGCCTCGCCGTGCAGGCGCTGACCGGTGACGGCGCGGTCGTGGCGCACTACGAGGTCACGGACGCGTCGAGCGAGACGGCCTTCGTGCTCGGCGAGTTCTACCGGCGCAACGGGGAGTGGAAGTTCCGGGCGGTCGGCCAGGGGTACGCGTCGGGGCTCGCGGGGCTGGCCACGGACTTCGGCATCGCGGTGGAGGAGGAGCCGACCGGGCCCGAGCCGTCCGACGCGGTGCCCCCGTCGCCGTCGGGTCCGGTACCGCTGGACACCGTGCCCTCGAAGACGACGGGACCGGTGCCGGTACCGGCACCGATGCCGGCGGCCGCGGTGCCCGCGCCGCCGCCGGGGCCGGGCCCGACGGGAGCCGTGCCGCCGGTCCCGCACAGTGGCGCCCCGTTCCCGTTCGGGCCCGGCTTCGCGCCCGTCGTGCAGCGCGGCCGCGGTCAGGGAGTGGTCAGCGTGGGCGGGTCCGTCCCTCCCGGCCCCGTGCTCGTCGAGGCCTGGCACCAGGGCGAGGGCTACATCTACGCGTACACGCTCACCAAGCGGAACAAGGACGACAAGCTCGTCTTCAACAACACCATCACCGACTTCCACGGGCGGGCTCTCGTCTTCCAGGGGGACGACCGGCGCCTGCGGCTGCGGGTCACCGGTGACAACGACTGGACGGTGTCCCTCCAGCCGCTGTCGGCGGTCCGCCATCTCGAAGGCACCGTGCAGGGCATCGGCCCCGAGGTGCTCGCCTACACGGGCACGGAGGCCGACGTCGACGCGGAGTTCGCCGGCGACAGCGACGGCGACGGCTCGTTCGTCGTGTGGAGCGTGGACGCGCACAATCTCCAGGGCTCCCAGGACCTGATCTTCAACGACGTCGGGCGGCTCCGGCAGACCGCGCCCGTCCCGGCGGGCCCGCTGCTGCTGCTCGTCGAGGCCGACGGCCCCTGGCAGCTGACCGCCCGGCCGCTGCCCGCCCTCGACCCCGGCCCGGCCACGACGTTCGAGCCGCCGGCCGTCGCCGTGCCGCCCGCGCCTCCCGCCGCGGTCCCGCAGGCACCTCCCGCCGCCGTCCCCGCGGCACCGCCCGCCCAGCCGTACCCGGCCGCGGGCGACGGCGCGGCCAAGGACGGGCCCCGCACGAAAGGCCTCCTCGGCCGCTTCGGCCGCGCCAAGGACGAGCACTCGGGCCGCGGCGCGAAGACGGTCACGCTGGTCAACCCGGAGCCCGGGAAGCCCGCGATCCTCGAATACTCGATCAAGGACGAGAACGAGTACGGCGGCTACCGGGTCGAGCGGCTGGACGAGTACGACGACGCCGACAAGTTCATGGAATCGAGCACGCACGGGGTGGAGGGCCGCACCCTCGTGTTCGGCTCGGGCGAGAGCGAGGTCCGGCTGCGGCTGGAGCGCGTGGGCGCGTGGAGTCTGCGCCTGCTGCCCGTCGAGGCCGCGACACCGCTGACCGGGAAGACGGAGGGCAAGGGCAGCACGGTGTTCCGCCACACCGGACCGCCCGCGGTGCAGACCCTGCGCCGCCTCACCCGGGACGAGGATCCGCTGGAGACCTCCGTCGTCCAGGCGGACGGCAGGAAGAGCATGAGCGCGAGCACGGCGGGGCGGCGCCGGCCCGTCGTCGGCCCCCTGTCGGTGTCGGCGGCCGGATACTGCTACCTGCTGGTCACCGCCCGTCACACGACGGGCTGGCAGATCGAGCCGGCCTCCCTCGACACCGTGCCCGCGTTCACCGACAAGGTGTCGGGGCAGGGCTACGCGGTCGTCCGTCACACCGGCCCGGCGGCCGAGATGATGGTCCGCTACGAGGTGCGCGGCCTGCTCGACCTCATCGCCCTGTGGGAGCTCGACGAGCGTCTCGAACCGATCCGCCGGATCAGCATGGCCACCGGTCTCCAGCACATACCGCAGGGCCTCGTCCAGGTCAGGACCAGCGGCGGCGGCAAGTGGACCATCGAGGCGCGCGGCTGACACCGCCGCGCACACCCCTCCCCCGGCCCGGAGTCGTACGTCACACCGCACGGCGCCGGGGGGCGGCGGCCGCACCGTACGGCTTGCGGTCCGGGGCGGGCGGCGGGCGGTTTTCTTCGGATCGGGGGCGGCGGGCACCGGACGATCGGGGCGGGTCCACCCGTTCCGGGCGTCCCACTCCTCGGTCACCACGACGAAAGGATTGGACACGCGGGGACTGGTGAGACGCATCATGGAAGCGCTGGACCACGTGAAACGCACGCAAAGGGAGTCGCCGTGAAGGTCGGAATCGTCGGAGCCACCGGTCAGGTCGGCACGGTCATGCGCAGGATCCTGGTCGAGCGGGAGTTCCCGGTCGACGAGCTGCGCCTGTTCGCCTCGGCCCGCTCGGCCGGGACGGAGATCGACGGTGTGACGGTGGAGGACGCTTCCACGGCGGACTACTCGGGCCTGGACATCGTGCTGTTCTCGGCGGGCGGCGCGACCTCGCGCGCGCTGGCCGAGAAGGTCGCCTCCCAGGGTGCCGTCGTGATCGACAACTCCTCCGCCTGGCGCAAGGACCCCGAGGTGCCCCTGGTGGTGTCCGAGGTGAACCCGCACGCGATCGCGGACCGCCCCAAGGGCATCATCGCCAACCCGAACTGCACGACGATGGCCGCCATGCCCGTGCTGAAGCCGCTGCACGAGGAGGCGGGCCTGGAGGCGCTGGTCGTCGCCACCTACCAGGCGGTCTCCGGCTCCGGCCTCGCGGGCGTCGCCGAGCTGCACGGCCAGGCCATGAAGGTCGTCGCCGACGCCGACAGGCTGACCCACGACGGCGAGGCGGTCGACTTCCCCGAGCCGCAGGTCTACAAGCGCCCCATCGCGTTCAACGTGCTCCCGCTGGCCGGTTCCGTCGTCGACGACGGGCTGAACGAGACCGACGAGGAGCAGAAGCTCCGCAACGAGTCCCGCAAGATCCTGGAGATCCCGGCCCTGAAGGTCTCCGGCACCTGCGTCCGGGTCCCGGTCTTCTCCGGGCACTCCCTCCAGGTGAACGCCCGCTTCGCGCGTCCGCTGAGCGCCGAGCGCGCCACGGAGCTGCTCGCGGGCGCCCCCGGCGTGACCCTCTCCGACATCCCGACCCCGCTCCAGGCCGCCGGCAAGGACGCCTCGTACGTGGGCCGGATCCGCTCGGACGAGACCGTCGAGCACGGCATCGCCCTCTTCATCTCCAACGACAACCTCCGCAAGGGTGCCGCGCTGAACGCGGTCCAGATCGCGGAGCTGGTCGCCGCCGAGCTGCGCGCCTGACCTACCGGGACGCTGCCCACAGCCCCCGGGGCGGGACCTGACCGGTCCCGCCCCGGGGGCTGTGTGTCGTCGGGGTGGGCGCGCCTCGTGGCGTCAGGGGCGGCGCACCTCGTAGAGGAAGCAGCCGTACTCCACGGCCCGCACATGGACGAGGGCCACCTCGGGGTCGGCGAAGGCCTCGGCGAAGGCGTCCTCGAACTCCGCGGGGGCCGCCACGAGCCGCCCGCCGAGGATGCGGCCGTCCGCGGAGTAGCGGCGCACCGTGCGGTGGGCGTTCGTGAACGGCAGGCCGCCGTCCGGCCCCGCGCACTCCTCGGCGTGCACGAAGACGGGCCCCTGCTCGTCGTACGGCCCCGGATCGGCCCCCGACCCGGCCGCCCACCGCCGCAGCGGCGCGTAGGAGACGAGCACGATCCGCTCCCCCGGCTCGCTGCGGCGCAGACAGCAGCGCAGCGGGGCGCCCCCCTCCTCGTCCACGAGGGGGACACGGCGGCGGCCCGCGTCGTCGGTGTCGCGGAGCTCCTTCAGGACGGCCGGCGGAACGGCTTGTGCGGTGTACGTCGTCATGTGTCCAGGCTCCCGCCCGCCGGGGGCCCGCACCGGCGGGAAACGGACATCGCATTCGATGCAGGTCCCGTGGAAGGATGGCGCAACCCACACATAACGAGGAGATGACCGCGTGCCTGGCACAAACCTGACCCGCGAAGAGGCGCAGCAGCGCGCGAAGCTGCTCACCGTTGACTCGTACGAGGTCGATCTCGACCTCTCCGGCGCGCAGGAGGGCGGCACCTACAGGTCCGTGACCACGGTGCGCTTCGACTCCGCCGAGACCGGCGCGGAGTCCTTCATCGACCTGGTGGCCCCGACCGTCCACGAGGTCACCCTGAACGGGGACGCGCTCGACCCGGCCGAGGTCTTCGCCGACTCGCGGATCGCGCTGCCCAACCTGCTGGAGGGCCGCAACGTGCTCCGCGTGGTCGCCGACTGCGCGTACACCAACACCGGCGAGGGTCTGCACCGGTTCGTCGACCCGGTCGACGAGCAGGCCTACCTGTACACCCAGTTCGAGGTCCCGGACGCCCGGCGCGTGTTCGCCTCCTTCGAGCAGCCCGACCTGAAGGCCACCTTCCAGTTCACCGTGAAGGCGCCCACGGGCTGGACCGTCATCTCCAACTCGCCGACGCCGGAGCCCAAGGACGACGTCTGGGCGTTCGAGCCGACGCCGCGGATCTCGACGTACATCACCGCGCTGATCGTGGGCCCGTACCACTCGGTGCACAGCGTGTACGAGAAGGACGGGCAGTCCGTCCCGCTCGGCATCTACTGCCGCCCCTCGCTCGCCGAGTTCCTCGACTCGGACGCGATCTTCGAGGTCACCCGGCAGGGCTTCGACTGGTTCCAGGAGAAGTTCGACTACGCGTACCCGTTCAAGAAGTACGACCAGCTGTTCGTGCCCGAGTTCAACGCGGGCGCCATGGAGAACGCCGGTGCCGTGACCATCCGGGACCAGTACGTCTTCCGGTCCAAGGTGACGGACGCCGCGTACGAGGTGCGTGCCGAGACCATCCTGCACGAGCTGGCCCACATGTGGTTCGGCGACCTCGTGACCATGGAGTGGTGGAACGACCTCTGGCTGAACGAGTCCTTCGCCACCTACACCTCCATCGCCTGTCAGGCGTACGCGCCGGACAGCCGCTGGCCGCACTCGTGGACCACGTTCGCCAACTCCATGAAGACGTGGGCGTACCGGCAGGACCAGCTCCCGTCGACCCACCCGATCATGGCCGAGATCCGCGACCTGGACGACGTCCTCGTCAACTTCGACGGCATCACCTACGCCAAGGGCGCCAGCGTCCTGAAGCAGCTCGTCGCGTACGTCGGCATGGACGAGTTCTTCCGCGGGGTGCAGGCCTACTTCAAGGCGCACGCGTTCGGCAACACGCGTCTGTCCGACCTGCTGGGCGCCCTGGAGGAGACCTCCGGACGCGACCTGAAGACCTGGTCGCAGAAGTGGCTCCAGACCGCGGGCATCAACATCCTGCGCCCGGAGATCGAGACGGACGCGGACGGTGTCATCACGTCCTTCGCGATCCGTCAGGAGGCCCCGGCGCTGCCCGCCGGCGCGAAGGGCGAGCCGACGCTGCGCCCGCACCGCATCGCGGTGGGCCTGTACGACCTGGACGCGGACAGCGGCAAGCTGGTCCGCGGCGAGCGCGTCGAACTGGACGTGGACGGCGAACTGACCGCCGTGCCGCAGCTCGTCGGCAAGGCCCGCCCGGCCGTCGTCCTGCTCAACGACGACGACCTGTCGTACGCCAAGGTGCGTCTGGACGAGGCCTCGCTGGCCTTCGTCACCGAGCACCTCGGCGACTTCGAGGCCTCCCTGCCGCGCGCCCTGTGCTGGGCGTCCGCCTGGGACATGACGCGTGACGCGGAGCTCGCGACCCGCGACTACCTGTCCCTGGTGCTGTCCGGCATCGGCAAGGAGTCCGACATCGGCGTGGTGCAGTCCCTGCACCGCCAGGTGAAGCTGGCGATCGAGCTGTACGCCGACCCGTCGGCCCGCGAGGCCCTGCTGACCCGCTGGACCGACGCGACGCTCGCCCACCTGCGCGCGGCCGAGCCGGGCGGCGACCACCAGCTGGCCTGGGCGCGTGCCTTCGCGGCGACCGCCCGTACACCGGAGCAGCTGGACCTCCTGGAGGCGCTGCTCGAAGGCCGCGAGAGCATCGAGGGTCTCGCCGTCGACACCGAGCTGCGCTGGGCGTTCGTGGAACGGCTGGCGGCCGTCGGGCGCTTCGACGAGGCGGAGATCGCCGCCGAGTACGAGCGCGACAAGACGGCGGCCGGCGAGCGGCACGCGGCCACGGCCCGTGCGGCCCGTCCCACCGAGGAGGCCAAGGCGGAGGCGTGGGCCTCGGTCGTCGAGTCGGACAAGCTCCCGAACGCCGTGCAGGAGGCGGTCATCGCGGGCTTCGTGCAGACCGACCAGCGTGAGCTGCTGGCGCCCTACACGGACCGGTTCTTCGCCGTGGTGAAGGACGTCTGGGACGCCCGGTCGCACGAGATGGCGCAGCAGATCGCCGTCGGTCTCTACCCGTCCGTGCAGGTCTTCGAGGACACCCTCGCCAAGACGGACGCGTGGCTGGCCGCCGCCGAGCCCAACGCGGCCCTGCGGCGCCTGGTCTCGGAGTCCCGCTCGGGCGTCGAGCGGGCCCTGAAGGCTCAGCGGGCCGACGCGCAGGCCGCGACCGCCTAGCGGCGGGCGACGGCGGGCGGGTGACCGGGCCGGTCACCCGCCCGCCGCGCACACCAGACGGGCCGTGTCGAGCATGGTCCGCACATGCAGTCCGGTCTGCGCGGACACCGGCACCCACCGCAGGTCGTACGACTTCTGCAGTTCCTGGCACCACTCGCGCACGAGGTCCGCGAGGACGGCGGCCGTGTCGGGCCGGGTGCGGGCGAGGGCCCGGCGCATCATGGCCGCCGCGCGCAGCGGGATGCGGCGCGCGGAGATCCCGAGGGTCGCGAAGTGTCCCTGGTAGGGGCTCGGCTCCTCCGCGGCCCAGGTCCGCACGATCGACGGCGCCACCTCGACGAGTTCGCATGCCGCGTCGTAGAGCGGCATCAGGTCGTCGGGGACGTCGGCGGCCGTCCGGTCGCCGAGCGCCTCCACGAGTTCCCGGGTGTGTCCCAGCAGGACGTCGCCGACGCGCGCGATCTCCCGTTCCGGGGCGCCGGCGGGGCGTGCGTCGCTCATCGCCGGCACGCACCAGGCGGGGGTCTCGACCAGGACGGTGAGGGTGCCGTAGCGGCGGGGGTAGAGCCAGGTGCTCTCGGCGACGAAACCGCTCGGGTCCCGTTCGCCGCCGCCACGGTCGTCGGGCAGCAGCAGGACGCCGGGCGCGTCCAGCCGCCAGTCGGGGCCGTCGCAGGGGTGCCGGTCGAGGGGGATCCGCAGGCGGGCGGCCGTCCTCCGGAAGGCGTCGGCCGCGCCGGGCACCTCCCGCGTCGCCATCATGAAGGCCGCCCCGACCTCGATGCCGTGCAGCGTGAACTGTGCGACGGGCCGCAGTTCGTCGAGCAGCCCGACGAGCGCCCTCGACTCCGGGAGCGGTGCGCGGGGCTCGTCGGGCCCGGGCAGCGACTCCGGCTGGCGGGCGAACGCCGGCCGGTAGAAGGCGCGATGGCACTCCTCCAGGGAGGGTTGCGGCTCCTCGGGCGTCCAGCCGTGCGCGAGTCGCGCGCCGTCCGGGTCGAGGCAGAGCAGGAAGTGCCAGGTGCAGCCGAGGCGTTCGAGCACCTCGGGCCGGTGGGCGAACAGCGCGGCGAGGCGGAGCACGGAGGTGCCGCCCACCGGTTCGTTGGCGTGCGCGCCGGCGACGGTGAGGATCTGCCGGTCCCCGTGTCCGGCGGACAGCAGCCACAGCGGGTGCCCGGCACGGCTCTCGCCTGCCGGGCGCAGCCGCAGCACCCGCGGTGCCGCGGCGACCAGCGCGCGGGCCCGCCGCTCCAGTTCGTCGACGGCCGGATAGACCGGATGGAGCGGTGTCCGCACGCTGGTCCTCCGATCAGGCGCCCTGGGAGTTACTGTCCCCAGTGGTCTCCTTCTTGTCCAGCGGGCGAATCACGATCTTGGTAGGCATGCCGACTCCTCTCCGTTCACAACCTGGGGCGTGCTGAAGGGTGTTGTCCGAGCGGCGGGGGCACTCAGCCGCCGTTGCCTCCGCTGCTGTCGCCCGTGGTCTCCTTCTTGTCCAGCGGGCGGATCACGATCTTGGTGGGCACGTCAACTCCTCACCTCTGTTGTGGGGTTGAGCTCTCCGACGTCATGGTCGACCACTCTTGTCAAGGCTCGACTCGTGGGATCAGAGTGTCAAGGCATGTGCCTGTAAACGGGAGGGATCCTGGTGACAGTGACGGTCGAAGCACTCCGGCGGCCCCGTATCAAGCCCGAGCACCGCGCCTATCGCACGGTCGACGGCAACGTCCGCATCGGCAGTGTCATTCACGGCATCGGCGCGGAGATCGCCGACCCGCAGGGCTGGGTCTGGACGCTGGTGGAGGCGATGGACGGGACACGAGGGCCGGCCGCGGTGGTCGACGAGGTGGTGCGGGCGCACCCGGACCTCCCCGGCGAGGACGCCCGCCAGGCGATGGCGGACCTGCTCGCCGCCGGGTTCGTGGACGACGCGGGCGCGGCCGTGCCGCTGCCCGAGCGGGAACGGGTCCGCTACAGCCGCGGGGTGCCGCTGCTGCGCTGGATGGATCTGGCCCCGCGCAGCAACCCGTGGGACGCCCAGCTGCGGCTGCGCCGGGCCCGTGTCCTGCTGATCGGCGTCGGCGGCACGGGCGGTCACGCCGCGCAGAGCCTGGTCTCCTCCGGCGTCGGCCGGGTGCACTGCGTGGACCCGGACGTCGTGGAGCTGTCGAACCTCAACCGCCAGCCCCTGTTCCGCGAGTCCGACATCGGCCGCCCCAAGGCGGAGGCGGCGGTGGCCGCGCTGCGGGCCGTCAACTCGGACGTCACCGTGACCGGGGAGCGCCGCGAGGTCCGGGGCCCGGCGGACCTGGCGGACCTCGTGGCCGGCCCCCGGGACGTGGACTCCGACATCCTCGTCCCGCACTCCCCGTCCGGCGCGCCGGACCCGGACCCCGACGGCCTGGACCCGCACTTCGCGGCAGGCCCAGGGGACTTGGACTCCGGCGACCTCGTCCCGCACTCCGTGTCCGGCGCCCGGGACCCGGACCCGTCCGGACCCGCCGCGGGGCTGCCGGACGACGCGCGCCGGCCGGACCCGCCCGCCGCGGTGCCAGGCGACGGGCCTCGCTCGTCCGCCTACGACCTGCTCGTCCTCGCCGCCGACCGGCCCGACGACATCCGTCGCTGGGCGAACCGGGTCTGTCTGGCCGCGGGCCTGCCGTGGGCCGACGCCGGCTACCGCGGCCCACTGGTGACGGCGGGTGTGTACGTACCCGGCCGGGGCGCCTGCTGGGAGTGCCTGCGCGCCGGCGAGGCGGCCCGCCGCGATCTGCGCCTCGCGCCCGGCCAGGACCCGGAGGTCGCCTCCCCGCGCATGCCGTGGAACCCCGCGAGCGCCGTCACCGCCGGACTCTCCGGGGGCCTGCTCGCGCATGCGGCCCTCGCTCTGCTGACCGGGGTCCCGGCCCTCGAACCCGGCTTCCGCTTCGGGATCAACCTGATGCTGCTGGGCGACCCGGTCCTTCAGCGCACCCCACGGCACCTCGACTGCGCGGCCTGCGGCGACCGGGCGGGCGGGGTGGCCGAGTGACCCACGTCCGCCTGCACGCGCTGGACTCCCGTCCCGACGGCGAGGAATGGATCGTCGGACGGATGGCCACGGGCCGGTTCGTCGCGCTGCCCGAGGTCGGCAAGCAGGCGCTGGACCTGCTCGCGCAGGGGCTGAGCGCCGCCGAGGTCGGGGAACGGCTGCGGGTGGAGACCGGCGACGAGATCGACGTACCGGACTTCGTGGAGGCCCTGCTGGGGCTGGGGTTCGTCGCCGAGATGGACGGCCGGGCCGTACCGCAGCCCGCCCCGCCGAGGGCGACGCTCGCCGGGATACGGCCGCGGCACGTGCGCTGGGCGCTGAGCCCCGTCGTGCCCGCCCTCGTCGGCCTGCTGATCGCGGTGACCCTGCTCACCCGCCCGCCGGTCCCGCTGAGCTACCGGACCCTGCTGTGGAGCCCGCACGGCAGCGCGGTCATCGCGCTCGGCGCGGGCGTGGGCTGGAGCCTGCTGTTCCTGCACGAGTGCGCGCACCTGCTGACCGCGCGCGCCACCGGCGTTCCGGGCCGGATGCGGCTGGGCACGCGGCTCCAGTTCCTGGTCATGCAGACGGACATCAGCGGCATCGAACTCGCCCCGCGCCGCCACCGGCTGACCGCCTACCTCGCCGGGATCGCGACCAATCTGGCGGTGTCCTGCCTCGCCGCGCTGGGAGCGGGGGCCGCCGACGGCACGGCCCGGCGGGTCCTCGCCGCCGTGGCTCTGCTGGCCCTGCTGCCGCTCCCCTTCCAGCTGATGGTCTTCATGCGCACGGACCTCTACTTCGTGCTCCAGGACGTGACGCGCTGCCGTGACCTGTACGGGGACGGGGTGGCGTACACGAAGTACGCGGCACGGCGGCTGCTGCGCCGCACCGGGGAGTCCGACCCCAGTCTCGGGCTCCCGCGGCACGAGCGGCGGGCCGTGCGCGCGTACAGCGTGGTGCTCGTCGTCGGCACCACACTGTGTCTCGCGTTCCTCGCGACCGTCACCCTGCCCGCGGACATCACGCTGTTCGCGCGTGCGGTGACCCGACTGGGCCCCGGGGAGCCGGTGGCGCGGAACCTCGACGCCGCCGCGGTCGTCGTCGCGCTGGGCGGCATCCATCTGCTCTGGGCCCGCACATGGTGGCGCGGGCGCCGCGAGCGCAGGATCAGCCGGGGAACATCCCCCCGGTGACGTTGACGAACGTGCCGGTGATGCCGCCGGCGTGGTCGGAGGCGAGGAAGGCTGCGGTGGCCGCGATCTCGGGCAGCGTCGGGTTGCGGCGGGTCATCCGCATGCCCGCCAGGTGGGCCAGCAGTCCCTGGACGGCGTTCTCGTCGAGGTCCATGCCGCTGTCGACCGCGGCGAGCTTCTCCTTGGTCAGCGTCTCGGGCACACCGGCCGCCCACAGGCCCACGGCGCGCAGTCCGCGCGGGCCGAGCTCCACCGCCAGGTTCCGTACCAGCGTGTCGATCGCCGCGTCCGCGGGCCCGGTGCCACCCATCATCGGACTGCCGTGCGCGGAACCGCTGTTGAGGGTGAGGATCACGCCGGAGCCGCGCTCGGCCATGTGCCGGGCCGCGGCGCGGGCGGTGACGAAGTTGGCGCGGATGCCGGTCACGACGGGCGCCACGAAGTCGTCGACGGGCATGTCGAGGAGGGACATGCCCTGCACGTCGCCGCGCGTGACCAGGTTGAAGGAGACGTCGATTCCGCCGTCGGCGGCCACGGACGCCGCGTGCGCCTCGACCGCCGCCTCGTCCAGGGCGTCCAGCACCGCCGTCTCGGCCCGGCCGCCGGCCGCAGCGATGTCCTCGGCCACCGCGTCGAGCGTGGCCGCCGTCCGGCCCACGAGGTGCACGCGGGCGCCCTCGCGGGCGAAGGCACGGGCGACGGCGCCGCCGATGCTTCCGCCGGCGCCGTAGACGATCGCGGTCTTGTCGGTGAGCAGCATGATGATCTCCTGAAGGCAGGTCGCACGAACCGTTCGTACGTGTCGGTCATGGAGACGTACGAACCTCCGGTCACTCATCGGTCGCGGGTCGTTCCCCCGGCCCTCACCGGTCGGCGGGGAGCCGCAACGGCAGACCGAACGCCGGGAAGAGGTGCGGTTCGAAGGAGGTGATCTCCACGATGCGGTCGCCCTCGATGCGCAGCACGTCGAGGACCTGCGCCCGGTACACGGTCGTCCCGGGGCGCCTGACGTAACCCCCGGCCGCGAGCTGCCCGTTGGCGCGTGCGGGGAGATGGCGCCAGTCCCCGAGGAACATCGGCGAGGCCGGATCGAGGCTCGGGCGCAGGAACTCGGTGAGCGCCTCGCGGCCGACGAACCAGAAGGGGTTCGGCGGCATGGTGAGCGTGATGTCCTCGCTGAGCAGGGTGGCGATCTCGTCGAGGTCGAGGCGTTCCGCGGCGGCCATGTAGCGCCGCAGGACCTCGCGTTCACCGGCGTCCACCCCGGCGGTCCAGTCGGCGCGGCGGCGCGGCAGGTGGTCGCGCAGCGTGGGCCGGGCGCGTTGCAGGGCGCTGTTGACGGAGGCCACCGTCATCTCCAGGGCCTCGGCGGTCTCCGCAGCGGCGAGCCCCAGCACGTCGCGCAGGACGAGGACGGCGCGCTGGCGGGGCGGCAGGTGCTGGACGGCGGCGAGGAAGACGAGCTCCAGGGTCTCCCGGGAGACGGCACGGGCGTCCGGCTGCTCCTCCGCGGAGGGCAGGTCCTCGTCGGGGTACGGCTGGAGCCAGGTGACGCGGGCGGGCGGCTCGGCATCCCCGTGGTTCATGCCGGGCAGCGGTTCGTAGCGCTGCGGGCGGCGTGCGGTACGCCGCTGGAAGTCGAGACAGGCGTTGGTCGCGATCCGGTACAGCCAGGTCCGCAGGCTCGCCCGGCCGGCGAAACCGTCCCGCGCCCGCCAGGCCCGCAGGAACGTCTCCTGCACGAGGTCCTCCGCGTCGTCGTACGAGCCCGACATCCGGTAGCAGTGCACGCGCAGCTCGCGGCGGTACGACTCGACCAGGGCGGCGAAGTCGCCCTCTGCGAGGGGGGCTTCACCGTGTCCGGCCTGCGCGGGGGCGGGGTTCGCCGGGACTGGCGCGCCGTACTCGGCCTCCGGGGCGCGGGGCTCCGCCGCGACCGTTCCCCCGTGCCCGGCCCCCGTGACGCCGGGATCCGCCGCAACCGTTCCCCCGTGCCCGGCCTCCGGGGCGCCGGTCACCGTGGCGCCGGGGTCCGCCGCGGCCGCCCGCACGGCCGGAGATTCCGTAACGGCGCCCCTCGTTACGGAATCCGGCCCGGCTTCGGGGGCCTCGCGGGCCTTGTGGTCCTCGCGGGCCTTGTGGTCCTCGCCGGCCTTGCGGACCGCGCCAGCCTTGCGGACCGCGCCGGCCTCGCGGTCCGGCCGGCCTCCCTGATCCTCCCGGGCTTCACGGGCTTCCCGGGCTTCCCGGGCTTCCCGGTCCCGGTGTGCGGTGTCCCGTGCGACGCGGGCGACGCGTCGCAGCCGGCCCACGGACGAGGACAGTTCCGTCACACCGGAGTAGAAGACCGACGGCGGCTGCGGGACCAGCGCGTCGACCTGCCGGGCCACCTCCTCGATCAGTCCGCGCACGGTGTCCACGGGCTCGGTCCGCCGGTCCCGGTAGGCCTTCTGCCGGCAGGCGGCGGAACAGTACACCGAGCTCCGGCCCTTGCGCCCCGACCGGCCGGGCAGCGGCTTCCCGCAGCTGCGGCACACGGCGTCGACGTCCATGGGGCCTCCGGCGATTGCGTCACACAGGGACGACGTGACGTTATACGTCTCCTGGCGTCTCCCGCCCCCGAACGACCGGTACTCGGGACTGGCGGCTACCGGTCCGACCCCCGGGCCGCCTCCCGCAGCGCTCCCAGCACGAACCCCACCGCGGCCCCCTCCTCCGCGCCGCGGCGCACCGCCGCGACCACGTGCCGATGCGGTCGCTCGCCCGCGAGCTCCCGCATCACCACCCCCTCCCGCCGCGCCGCGGCCATCCGCGGCACCAGCGCCACCCCCATCCCCGCCTCGACCATCGCGAGGATCGCGGTCCACCCGGCCGCCGAGTGGCCCTGGTGCGGGCTGAACCCGGCCGCCTCGCACGCGCTGCGCGTGATGTCCGACCACGGGCCGCTCCCGCCGAAGATCCACGGCTCGGCGGCGAAGTCGGCGAGCCGCACCTCCGGCGCGGTGGCGAGCGGGTGGCCGTGCGGCAGCGCCAGGTCGAGCGGGTCGGCGAGCAGCGGCACCCGGGTGAAGCGGGCGTCCGTCGCCGTCGGGGCCTGCGCGGCCAGGGACAGGGCGAGGTCCACCGCCCCGGCGCCGAGCAGCTCGTACGCCTCCGCCGCCTCGGCCTCCCGCACCTGCACGGCGATCCCGGGCCGCGCCGACCGCAGCGCCCGTACGGCGGGGACGACGAGCGCGGGCACGGCCGTGGAGAAGGCCCCGACCCGCACCTGCCCGACCTCGCCGTGCGCGTACGCGGACAACTCGGCGTCGGCGCGCTCCAGTTGCTCGAAGACGGCCTCGGCGTGCCGCAGCACGAGTTCCGCCGCGTCGGTCAGCCGCACCCGTCTGCCCTGCGCCTCCAGCAGGGGCACACCGAGCTGCTTCGCGAGGTTGGTCAGCTGCTGCGAGACGGCCGAGGGGGTCATCAGCAGGGCCCGGGCGGTCGCGGTGACGGTTTCGCGCTCGCGCAGCGTCCGCAGGATCTCCAGCTTCCGGATGTCCCACTTGTCGTACTCGGCCATGGCGGCAACCTATCCCGGGAGTTCAGCGGGCCCGGGAGGCGGTGCCCAGGACGACTCCGCCCAGGATCAGTGCCATGCACAGCAGTTGCCCGGCCGTGGTGCGTTCGCCGAGGAGCGCGTAGGACAGGACGGTCACGCAGACCGGCTGGAGGTAGTAGACCGTTCCGGCGCGGGCCGCGCCGATGAGCGAGATCGCCTTGTTCCAGGTGAAGAAGGCGATCGCGGAGGAGGCGACCCCGACGTAGAGGAGCGGGCCGACCGTCGCGGGGGCCGGGGTGAAGGCCCCTTGGACGGCCACGCTCAGCACGAACACCGGCAGCAGCATCGCCGTGCCCAGCGTGAAGGTGGTGAGCAGGAAGACGGGACCGGTGAGTTCGACGGGCCGGCGGCGCAGCAGCGCGCTGTACGAGGCGAAGCACGTCGCCGCCGCGATCATCCAGAGGTCGCCCGCCGTGAAGTCCGTCGACGCCGCGGGGCCACCGCCCACCAGGAGGAGGACGCCCGCGCAGGCGATCAGCATGCCGGTGACCCGGCGCGCGCCGAGGCGTACGCCGCCGAGCCGTTCGTACACCGCCATCAGGACCGGCGACGCGGCCATGATCATGCCCATGGTGCCGGCGGACGTGGTGACGCCCGCCTGGTTGACCAGGGTGTTGTAGACGGTGACGCCGAGGAGCGCCGCGAGCAACAGGTGACCGAGGTGTCCGCGGATCAGCGACCGCTGCCGCCAGGTCTCCCGCGCCGCGAACGGGGCGACCACCGCGAGGGCGACGACCCAGCGCCAGAACGCCTGCTGGACGGGCGGCACGCTGTCGTGCAGGGCGCGCGACGCGACGAAGCTGCCGGACCAGACGACGGTGGCGACGGCGGCGAGGGCGAGACCGAGTCCGACCGAACCCTTCCGCGCGCCCGCTCCGGCCCTGCCCGGCCGAGCGGCCCGGGACGGCTCGGCGGCCCCGGACGGCTCGACGGACTCGACGGACTCGACGGACTCGATGGACTCGATGGACTCCAGCGGGGCGACGGTCTCGGTGCATTTCTCGGGCTCGGTGGCCCTGGCGGGCTCGGCGCTGTCGGCGGACTCGATGGTCTTGGCGGGCTCGGCGCTGTCGGCGCTGTCGGCGCTGTCGGCGGACTCGATGGTCTCGGCGGGCCCGGCGTTCTCGATGGGCTCGGTCGTCTCGGCGGACCCGGCGGCCCCTGCGGGCACGCCCTGCGTTCGCGTCCGGTCCAGGACTGTCACGTGTATCCCTCGCCTCTCCGGTGGTCGGGTGGGTTGCCCGGCTACCGTCGCAAGGCGGAACCCGTCACGTCCATCGAATCTTTTCGAGCATTCCCTTCAGCAGAACTGAAAGATCCGGACCCGGAGACGGTCCTGACCGCCACCGCGCGGGGCCGGAGCTGACCGAGGACGGTCGCCCCGAACGCGATCCCCATGCCCGCCAGTTGCACCGGAGTCAGCTCCTGTCCCAGCGCCGCCCAGCCGATCACCGCCGCGGTCAGCGGCGAGAGCGGTCCGAGGAAGGTGACCTGGGTGGCGGAGAGCCGCCCGATGCCGCGGAACCAGAGCCAGTAGGCGAGGGCCGTGTTCGCCAGCGCCAGGTACAGGTAGCCGCCGACCGCGCGGCCGTCCAGCGCGGGCGGCGCACCCTCGACCACGAGTGCGAGCGGCGCGATCAGCAGTCCGCCGGCCGTCAACTGCCAGGCGGTGAGCGCCAGCGGCCCGACCCCGTCGGGGCGTCCCCAGCGCTTGGTGAGGACGGTGCCCGTGGACATCGACGCGGTCGAGGCGAGCGCGGCGAGCACACCCACCGCGTCGAGGGCCCCGGCGGCCTTCAGCACGACCAGGCTGACCCCGAGGGCCGCGGCGACACCGGTGAGGAGCGTGCGGAGGGTCGGCCGGTCACCGAGCAGCAGCACCGAGAGCCCGGCGACGAACAGCGGGCCGACGGAGCCGACCACCGCGGCCATGCCGCCGGGCAGCCGGTACGCGGACAGGAACAGCAGCGGGAAGAAGGCGCCGATGTTCAGGGCGCCCAGCACCGCCGCCTTGCCCCACCAGATGCCGCGCGGCAGCACCCGCGCGAGGGCGAGGAGGAGCAGTCCGGCGGGCAGGGCGCGCATCATCGCCGTGAACAGGGGGCGGTCGGCCGGCAGCAGCTCGGTCGTGACGGCGTACGTGCTGCCCCAGGACACGGGGGCGAGCGCGGTGAGCGCTATGAGGGCGGGGCGGTTCATGGCCATGGGACACCCGATTTCCAGTAGACCGGCGAGAACTGGGCCTGGAGAAGCACGTCGGCCGCGAGCGGCTCGACACTAATTAGCTTAGTCGCAAGCTACTTATCGTCAAGCCGCTTTCTGCTGATCTACTCGGCACCCATCCACTTTCCTGTGAGCTACTTTCTTGCGACCGATCCGGCCTCGGCGGATACTCACCCGCATGAACACCCCCAAGGACCCCGTCGAGAACCCCGTCGACGACTCTGCCGAGGCCTCCACGAAGAGCCCGGTCGAGGACCCGACCGAGGTCCCGGCCGACAAGGACGCCGTCGACGCGATCATCGAGCAGTGGGCCGCCGTGCGGCCGGACCTCGACACCACCGCGATGGAGGTCTTCGGGCGGATCTTCCGCCTCTCGCGGGCGATGGGCGACCAGATGGAGAAGGCCTACACGCGTTTCGGGATCTCCCGGGGCGAGTTCGACGTGCTCGCCACGCTCCGCCGCTCCGACGCTCCGTACACCCTCTCCCCGCGGCAGCTCTCGGCGACGCTCATGCTCACCACCGGCGGGATGACCGGACGCCTGGACAAGCTGGAGCGCGCCGGACTGCTGCGCCGGTCACCCGATCCGCACGACCGGCGCGGACTCCAGGTCACGCTCACCGACGACGGACTGCGCCTGATCGACGAGGCCGTCGGGGCGGGGCTCGCCGTCCAGACCGACGCGCTCGCCGGCCTCGATGGGGCCCGGGTCGCCCAACTCGCCGAGCTGCTGCGCCGACTGCTGACCAGCACCGCCGCCTAGGCGGCGGTCGTCCGGCGCGCCCAGCGCGGTGGTGAGCGCCGCCTCGACCGCCGCCGCGTCCGGGGACTCCGCGGCCCAGGCCACGTATCCGTCGGGCCGCACCAGCACCGTCGTACTCCTGCCGTCCGCCCATCGCTCCACGGCGAGGCGGTCCGCGCGGCCTTGCGCGGCGTGGGGCCGCGGGGCGATCAGGACGAACCGGCCGCCGCGAAGCGCCTCGTAGAGCCGGCCGCTCCTCAGCGCGACGTCCGCGATGCGCCGGCCGACCAGCGGGTGGGAGCCGTGCGGCGCGCCGTACGCGTAACCGATGCCCGTGATCCGGCCGAGCACCCTGCGCCGGGCCGGTCCGACATGGCTCAGGAACGCGCCGAGCCCGGTGCGCAGCGCCAGCGTCCAGGGGTACTTGGCCATCGCGAGCCGGACGATGCCGCCGCTGCTGCGCAGCACGGCCCGGCCGACCGGGTGGCGCTCCGCCTGGTAGGTGTCCAACAGAGCCGCGTCCACGTGCCCGCCGAGGACGGCGGCGAGCTTCCAGCCGAGGTTCGCCGCGTCCTGGAGCCCGGTGTTCATGCCCTGGCCGCCGGCCGGGGTGTGCACGTGCGCGGCGTCTCCGGCGAGGAAGACACGGCCCACCCGGTAGGCGGGCGCCTGGCGTTCGTCGCTGTGGAAGCGTGACATCCAGCGGGCGTCCCGCATGCCGTAGTCGCGACCGAGGGCGAGCCGGGTGATCTCCTTGACCTCGTCGAGATCGAGCGGCTCGTCGTCGCGGACGTTCCGACCGCGGTGCCAGCCGATCACCCGGTAGTAGCCGTCGCCGAAGGGAGCCAGGAAGGCGAAGGCGTCCCCGACCGCGGCGGCGGTCAGTACCGACTCCGGTTCCTCGTCGAGCCGGACGTCCGCGAGCACCACGGACCGGATCACCGACCTGCCGGGGAACGGCAGCCCGACCGCCGTCCGCACCACGCTGCGCATCCCGTCGGTCCCGACGACGTACGCCGCCGTCAGCTCCGCCGCCGCGCCGTCCGGGCGGCGGACCGTCAGCGTCACGCCGTCCGCGTCCTGGCCCAGACCGGTCACCTCGGTCTCGTACAGGAACCGCACCCCGGCGTCCTCCGCCCTGCGCACCAGCACCTTCTCCACCTCGTACTGCGGGATCACGAGCAGGTGGTTGAAGCGGGAGGGGAGGGTGTCGAGCGAGAGGGAGAACGCGCCGAAGAGCTGGAGACGGTCGAGCCGTCGGCCCTCGCGCTCCAGGTCGTCGGCGAGGCCGCGGGCGTCGAGCTGCTCCAGCGTGCGGGCGTGCACGACGAAGGCCCGGGAGAGGTTGCTGATCCCGTGCGGCCGCTTCTCGACGACGGTGACGGGAACGCCGGCGGTGGCGAGGTCACCGGCGAGCAGCAGCCCGGTGGGGCCGGAACCGACGACGACGACACCGCGGGCGCCGGTGGGGCGCGCCGCCGCGCGGCGAGGGGCGGTGGCGTCCGCGGCGGTGGTGCGGGGCTCGGCGGGCTGCTCGTCATGCGCGTCGCGCATGATCTGTGCGCTCTGCGTGTGGTCCTTCATGGTGACCTCCGATGCCAACACCTGTGGGCCAACGGTGGTGGGCCAACCGTGGTTGACCCGCAGCGCCTGTCGGCCGATCCACACTGCCTCGCTTGCCAACGCTTGTTGGCCAACGCTTGTTTGCCAACATAGGACGACCCCACTGGACTGTCAACACGTGTTGGCCTACGGTCGTTGGCATGGCACTCAAGGAACACCCCGCACCGACGTCGGCGGCGACGGACGCGCCCGCGCCCCGACGCTCCGACGCGACCCGCACCGCGATCCTCGACGCGGCACGCGCCCGCTTCGCCGCCGACGGCTACGAGCGCGCCACCATCCGCGCCATCGCCAGGGACGCCCGGATCGACCCCTCGATGGTCATGCGCTACTACGGCTCGAAGGACGGGCTGTTCGCCGCCGTCCTCGACGTCGACCTGCGGCTGCCGGATCCGGCGGGCCTCGATCCGCGGGACGTGGGCCGCGTCCTGGTGAGCCACTTCCTCGACCTGTGGGAGGAGAACGGAGTCCTCACCGCGATACTCCGGGTGGGTGTCACCAATCAGGCGGGCGCCGAGCGCCTCCAGGGCATCTTCAAGGACCAGCTCACGCCGGTCGCACGGCGTGCCTGCCCCGATCCCGAGCAGGCGCCGGTACGGGCCGCGCTGTGCGCCTCGCAGTTGCTCGGGCTCGCGCTCACCCGCTACGTCCTGCGGATCGGCCCGGCCGTCGCGCTGAGCCGTCCGGAGATCGTGGCCTGGCTGGGCCCGACGGTCCAGCGGTATCTGACGGCGCCGCATCCGTAGGCCGCGACCCCGACCCGATCACCCTCGCCACGGGCGGACCCGGCGTCACGGGCACGGGCGAACCCGGACCCGGCGCTACAGGGGCGGGCGGCCCCGGTGCCACCGGGACGGACGCGGGCGGGCGCGGCGCCACGGCCCCGGCGCGGGAGGCGCCACGACCGCGAGAGGCGCCACGGGCGCGGGACAAAAACGTCGAGGGAGCCCGCGCGACACGTGCGCGGACTCCCTCGACGGAAGTGAAGAAACCGGTGTACCCGGGTCAGCTCTGCTTCTGCGGCCTGTCGGACTTGTCGAGAACCATCACGAGGCCGGCGATGACCAGGAACAGCACGATCGGCGCAGCTACGTACAGACCCAGAGTGTCGATCACGCTCAGGCCGGTGCCGGGGTCGTCGCCGTCGTCGCGGGTCAGCGCGAGCGCGGGGGACGACATGAGCAGCATCATCAGCGTCGTACCGGCAGCCAGGGCGCCGGCGCGCAGGGCGTTCTTCTTGTCCACGGTGCAAACGTAGCGAACACCTGAATGAGCCGCGCGCCCGGGGGTGCCGTACGGAGGCCCCGGGACCGGAGGGCACCCCTCCGCGGGGCCCGGGACGCGCGTCCTGCTCGCCCTCAGGCCGGTGTCCCGGCCGTCTTTCCGTCGGCCTCCGGAACCGGCCCCGCTCCTCGGCCACCCCCCGCACCAGCGCCGTCCCGCGCACCCGTGCCGTCCCCCGCACCAGCGCCGTCCCGCGGGCCCGAACCGTCCGCCGCACCCGTGCCGTCCCGCACGACCCGGTCCCCCGCCGCGCGCCCCCGCACCACGTCGATCAGGGCGTGCAGCCGGGGCGAGGCGGCGAGGTCCTCCAGGGTCACCGGCCGGCCCTCTGCGTCGGCGACGGGCAGGCGCCAGTTGGGGTACTGGTCCCAGGTGCCGGGCAGGTTCTGCGGACGGCGGTCGCCGACGGCGTCCGGGAGCCAGACGCCGACCAGCCGGGCCGGGGTGCGCAGCAGGAACCGGTGCACGGCCTGGATCTCGGCCTCCTCCGACACTGCCGCGCACCCGCCGCTCGCGCCGCGCAGCAGCCCGAGCCGGGCGAGCAGCGCCAGCCACTCCCCGGTGTCCGCGGCGGCCGCGGCCCGTTCCTGCTCCAGGGAGCCGGTCAACAGGCCGAGCCGGTCGCGGAGTTCGACGTGGTCGCCGGTGAGCCGGGAGGCGGTGGACGGCAGGTCGTGCGTGGTCGCGGTGGCCAGGCAGTCGGCGCGCCAGCGTTCGGGGGGAAGCGGGAGTCCGTCGCCGTCCCAGTCCCGTTCGAACCACAGCACCGAGGTGCCGAGCACCCCGCGCGACTGGAGCGTCTCGCGCACACCGGGCTCCACGGTGCCGAGGTCCTCACCGATCACCAGCGCCCCGGCCCGGGAGGCCTCCAGGGTGAGGATCGCGAGCATGGCCTCGGCGTCGTAACGGATGTACGTGCCCTCGGTGGGCGGGTGTCCCTGCGGGATCCACCAGAGCCGGAACAGGCCCATGACGTGGTCGATGCGCAGGGCGCCGGCGTGCCGGAACAAGGCACGCAGGAGGCGGCGGTAGGGGGCGTAGCCGGACGCGGCGAGCCGGTCGGGGCGCCAGGGTGGCAGACCCCAGTCCTGGCCGCGGGAGTTGAAGGCGTCCGGGGGCGCGCCGACCGACATGCCCGCGGCGAAGTACTCCTGCTGGGCCCAGGCGTCGGCGCCGTCGGGGTGGACGCCGACGGCGAGGTCGTGCACGAGGCCGACCGCCATGCCCGCGTCGCGCGCGGCCCGCTGAGCGGCGGCCAGTTGGGCGTCGGTGAGCCAGGCGAGGCGGCTGTGGAAGTCGACGCGGTCCATCAACTCGCCCCGGGCGCGGGCGGTTTCGGACGAGCGGGGGTCGCGCAGGCCGGGTGGCCAGCGCCGCCAGTCGGAGCCGTACAGCTCGGCGAGCGCGCACCAGGTGGCGTGGTCCTCCAGGGCCTCGCCCTCCTCGGCGAGGAAGTCGGCGTACGCGGCCTGCCGGCCGGGACCGAGCGGCACCGCGCGCACGGCTTCGAGCGCCTCGCGCTTGAGCTCCCAGACGGCGTCGCGGTCGATCAGGGCGCCTTTGGTCAGTACGGAGTCGCGGAGCCGTTCGGCGCGTTCCAGCAGCGATCGGTCGCAGCCGTCGGCGTACGCGTACTCGGGGACGTCCTCGACGCGCAGGTGCACGGGGTCGGGGAAGCGGCGGGAGGAGGGCCGGTAGGGGGACGGGTCGGTGGGTGTGCCGGGCACGGCCGCGTGCAGGGGGTTGACCTGGACGAATCCGGCGCCGAGTGCCCGTCCCGCCCAGGCGGTCAGCTCCCCGAGGTCGCCGAGGTCGCCCATGCCCCAGGAGCGGCGCGACAGCAGGGAGTAGAGCTGGACGAGCAGCCCGTACGCGCGTCCGGGCGGCGCGGGCAGCCGGGCGGGCGCGACGACGAGGTGGACGTCGGCGGTGCGGCCGTCGGGCGCGGCGGCGTGCAGGGCGTGCACGCCGGGCGGGAGTTGTTCGGGCCGGGCGCGGGTCTCGCCCTGCTCGGTCACGATGCGGAGCCGGGTTCCGTCCGGCAGGGCGGCCAGCGCGGCGGGGGCGCTCTCGCCCCAGGACACCACCGTCGGCGGCAGCAGCCGTCCCCTCAGCGCGTCCTCCCGCGCCGCGAGGGCGGCGCGCACGGCGTCCGGGGTACCCGCGTCGACGCCGAGCGCCGCCAGGGCCGCGACGAGCGCGGTGTCGGACGCGGCGACCGTACGGCCCGGGGACGGCTCGTAGGACGTGGCGACGCCGTGCAGGTCGGCGAGCCGCGACAGGGGTGTCGGTGACGGCGCCTGCGGTAAATCGGCGGGCCGGCGAGGTGGCATCTAGACCTCCGACACGGCGCCGGGGTAGGGGGGCGCCCCCTGGTCGGGCAGGGCCGAGAGCTGGGGGGAGGGTTCGCTCGTCAGGGGCACGGCGTCGGTGAGCGGCGGCTCGCTGGTGAGCGGTTCGGCGTCGGGCAGCGGGGGTTCGCTGGTCAGCGGCGCCTCCGCGCAGGCGCCTTCGGCGCTGAGCAGGCACAGGTAGGCGCCTTCGGGCTCGGCGGACAGCTCCGCCTCGCGTTTGGAGAGGGCCGAGAGCAGAAGGTGTGCCGATGCGGCCACGGTGGCCTCCTTGTCGAGTACGTCGAGTACGGCGGCCCAGGGCGGTTCCCGCGGAGTCGTGCCGCGCGCTCCGGCCCTGGCGGTCAACGCAGCCCTACCCAGCGGACGCGATGGCAGACGTACAAGGGCGGACAACGTGCTCCTGGTCACATTCCGTCTCCGTGGCGCGACTCCAGATCCGGGCAATCCTCGCACTTCAACCACACTCATTGACACCCTCACCACACGAATGGTGGGCTCGACGCCTCAGCGACAGGGCTGTCGGGGAACCGGGCACAGGCTGCCGGGGAGCCGGGCCACGAGGAGGGGGAGCGTGCAGCTCCGGCGTGGGAAAGGGGCGGCCGCGCTCGCGTTCGCCGTCGTCGCGGGCGCACTGGGATCGGCGCCCGCCGCCGTCGCCGCGCCTGTGTCACCGCTGCCCTCCGCGGACGAACCCGAGCCCACCGGGGGCGGTCTGCCCGCGGTCTGGCCGCGCCCCCAGTCGCTGCGCGCGGGCAGCGCCGCGGTCACGGTCACCGACGAGGTCGTCCTGGTCACCGAAGCACCGGGCGCATCCGGGCCCACGGCCGGGTCGGGTCCGTACGCGCCTGGCGCGACGACCGATCCGTACGCCCTCGACGCATTGCGCGCGCTGTTGCGCCAGGCCGGCGCGCGGAAGATCACCACGGTGCGCGACGGGGACGCGCTCCCGGCGGGTGCGCTGGTGGTACGCCTCGGCGAGGACCCGGCAGCCGCGCCCCGGTCCGGCGTACGGGGCGCGACGGGCACCGGCGGCGCGACGGGCACGCCCACCGCGCGCGGCGGCATGAGCACGAAGGTCACCGGCTCCTCGCACTCCCCGTCGGCCCCGACCACCCGCCACTCCTTCGGTGGGCACGCCGGAAGCAGGGCCTCCGAAGGAGCGCACGGTCTTGGCGCGCGTGCCGGTGTGAGCTCCCTGGAGCGGGTCCTCACGGCTCTCGGCGCCGCCCCCCGTGCCGACCTGCCCGCCGGGGGCTACCGGCTGGCCGTCGGCCGCACGGACGGCCGGGACACGGTGGTCCTGGCCGGAGTGGGCGAGGACGGTCTCTTCCACGCGGTGCAGACGCTGCGTCAGCTCGTCGGCTCCGACGGGCGGATCAAGGGCGTCGTCGTCCGCGACTGGCCCGGCACACCCGTACGCGGCACCACCGAGGGCTTCTACGGCACCCCGTGGACCCGTGAACAGCGCCTCTCCCAGCTGGACTTCATGGGCCGCACCAAGCAGAACCGCTATGTGTACGCCCCTGGCGACGACCTCTACCGGCAGGCCCGCTGGCGGGAGCCGTACCCGGCCGCGCAACGCTCGGACTTCCGGGAGCTGACCGACCGGGCGCTCCGCAACCACGTCACCCTGACGTGGGCGGTGGCCCCCGGCCAGGCGATGTGCTTCTCGTCGGACGCCGACGTGAAGGCCCTGACACGCAAGCTCGACGCCATGTGGGCGCTCGGGTTCCGGTCCTTCCAGCTCCAGTTCCAGGACGTCAGTTACAGCGAGTGGCACTGCGGCGCGGACGCCCAGGCCTTCGGATCCGGCCCGGAGGCGGCCGCGAAGGCGCAAGCCCGGGTGGCGAACACGGTCGCCCGGTATCTCGCCGAGCGCCGTCCGGACACCACCGCCCTGTCCCTGATGCCGACGGAGTACTACGAGGACGGCTCGACCGACTACCGCCGGGACCTGGCGAGCGCCCTGGACGAGGGGATCGAGATCGCCTGGACCGGCGTCGGCGTCGTGCCGAGGACGATCACCGGGGCCGAACTGGCGCGCGCCCGGGACGCGTTCGGCGGCCACCGGCTCGTCACCATGGACAACTACCCGGTCAACGACTACGCGCAGGACCGGATCTTCCTGGGGCCGTACCAGGGACGCGAGCCCGCGGTCGCGACCGGCTCGGCGGCGCTGCTGGCGAACGCGATGCCGCAGGCCGTGGCCTCGCGCATCCCGCTGTTCACCGCCGCCGACTACGCGTGGAACCCCCGGGACTACCGCCCCCAGGAGTCCTGGAGGGCGGCGGTGGACGACCTGGCGGACGGGGACCCGGGCCGCGGGGAGGCGCTGCACGCCCTCGCCGGCAACGACGCGTCCTCCGTCCTCGGCGGCGAGGAGTCGGCGTATCTGCGCCCGCTGATCGAGGCGTTCTGGCAGGCGCGGACGAGCACGGACCGGACGGCGAACGAGACGGCCGCACGTCGGCTGCGTGCCGCGTTCACCGTGATGCGCGAGACCCCCGAGCGGCTGTCCGACAGCACCCTCGATGTCGAAGTGGCGCCCTGGGCGGAGCAGTTGGCGCGCTACGGGGAGGCCGGCGATACCGCGGTCGACATGCTGCGCGCCCAGGCGGACGGCGACGCGACGGCGGCCTGGACGGCGTACCGCACCCTGGGCCGGCTGCGTGCCGGGATCGCCGCGAGCGAGGTGACGGTCGGCAAGGGAGTGCTGGACGCGTTCCTGAAGAAGGCGGTGTCGGCGTACGGGTCGTGGGCGGGCCTCGGCCACGAACCGGCCGCGGAGCACGGCGCGGCCACGGACGGCCGCACCGTCCGCTTCCCGAGCGCCCGCACCCTCACCGCCGTGAGCGTCCTCACCGAGCCCGGCACGGCCGGCTCCGTCGAGGCGCACGTGCCGGGCGAGGGCTGGCGACGGCTCGGCCCCCTCGCGGCCGGAGGTGCGACGGAGGTCCCGGCCGGGGAGGACACGGGCGGGAAGGACACGGGCGGGGAGGACACGGGCGAGAAGGCCGGGGACGGCGGGGCGACGGCGGCGGGGCTGCGCGCCGACGCCGTCCGTGTGACCGGCCCCCGGCCCTCCCAGGTGCGCCATCTCGTGCCGTGGTTCGCCGACTCCCCGGCCGCCGCGCTGGAACTGGCGCGTTCCGAGACCGATGTGGAGATCGGCGGCACGGGCCGGGTGACGGCCCGGCTGACGTCGCTGCGCCCGGCCGACGTGCACGGCGAACTGACCGCGAAGGCGCCGAAGGGCATCCGGGCCGAGGTCCCGCGGGCACCCGCCGCCCTCCCGCGCGGAACGGCAGTGGACGTCCCCGTCGAGGTCTCCGTGCCGCCGGGGACACCGGCCGGCTCCTACACCGTCACCGTCGCCTTCGGCGCGCAGACCCGCACCCTGACGGTGCGTGCCTTCCCCCGCACGGCGGGCCCCGACCTGGCCCGGACCGGCACGGCGTCCTCCTCCGGCGACGAGACGCCCGATTTCCCCGCCGCGGCGGCGAACGACGGCGACCCGGCGACGCGTTGGTCGTCGCCCGTGGAGGACGGCGCCTGGTGGCAGGTACAACTCGCCGAACCGGCGCACCTCGGCCAGGTCGCGCTGCACTGGCAGGACGCCCACCCGTCGGAGTACCGGGTCCAGGTCTCCGCCGACGGGCGCACCTGGCGCACGGCGGCGACGGTGCGGGACGGCAGGGGCGGGCGCGAGTCGGTCCGCTTCGACGAACGCGATGTCCGGTACGTGCGCGTCCAGGGGCTCAAGAGGGCGACGCGGTACGGCTACTCGCTGTGGTCGGTGGAGGCCTTCGAGGTCGCGGAGAAGACCGCCGGGGAATGAACCGATGGCCCCGAGGCGGGCGATAGACGGGGTGTGAGACTGTTCCGCCCCATGGGGGGCCACCGGGAGGACGACACGGACACAGCGCTGCTGCGGGCCGTGTCGGACGGGGACTCGGCGGCGATGGCCGCGCTGTACGACCGGCATGCCGGGTGGCTGCACACGCGGCTGACCCGACGGTGCGCCGATCCCGAGGTGGTGCGCGAGGTGTTGCAGGACACCTTCGTGGCCGTGTGGCGGTCGGCCGGCACGCACCGCGGCGCGGAGGTGGGCGGCTGGCTGTGGACCATCGCGGCGCGCCGTCTGGTGGACGCGCGACGGATGCAGGAGCGGGCGGAGCGTGTGGAGTACACGGCGCCGGCGCCGGCCCCCTCCGCCGAGGAGCGCGTGCTGGCGGGCCTGGAGTACGGGGACGTGGGCACGGCCCTGGACCGGATCTCCCCGGAACTGCGCGAGGTGCTGCGGGCCACCGTCGTCGACGGGCTGACCACGCGGGAGACCGCCCGTCTCCTCGGTATCCCGGAAGGAACGGTGAAGACCCGTGCCATGCGCGCCCGCACCGAACTCCGCGCCGCCCTCGCCCAGCTGAACCCACCCCTGAGTTCCCGCCTGAATCCGTCCCTGGCCCCGTCCCCGCTGGGAGGCCCGGCATGACCGGCTGGCACGCCCCCGACGACCTCGTCACCCGCTACGCGGACGGCTCCCTTGCGGAGGCGGACGCCTGGTCCCTGGAGACACACCTGGAGAACTGCGGGCCGTGCGCCGTGCGGGTCTCGCACGCGGCCCGCGCGGGAGCGGCCGGGGTGATGCTGGCGGAGGTGCGGGACGCGGTTCTGAACGCGGTACGCGAACCGGCACCGACCACCGCGCGCACCGCGGCCCCCGCGACCACCCAGGTCCCGGCCTCCGCCTCCGCGCCGGCAGTATCGAGGGGCGCACGGGCCGTCGGGGGGCGGCTCGCGCGGATCGCCTGGGCGGCCGGGCCCGCCTTGCGTGGACCCTGGTCCGTGGCCGTGGTGTTGGTGGCCGTGGGGGCGGTCGCACTCGCGTACGGGGGCGGGTCGGCGAGCGCGCGGCCGTTCCTGCTGGCTGTCGCACCGCTCGTGCCCGTGGCGGGGGTCGCCCTCTCCTACGGGCGGCATGCGGATCCGCTGCACGAGATCGTCGCGGCCTCTCCCTCCGGCGGGCTGCGCCTCCTGCTGATGCGCACGTCCGCCGTGCTGGCGGTGAGTCTGCCGTTGCTGACGGCGGCGGGGCTGTTGCTCCCGCCCCCCGGCTCCCGCCTGCCCGCCGCTCCGGCGTCGGCCACCTGGCTGCTGCCCGGGCTGGCCCTGACGCTGGCCACCCTCGTGCTGTCCGGGTACGTGGGTTGCCGCACCGCGACGGCGGTGGTCGGCGGAGGCTGGCTGCTCGCGCTCGCGGCCCCCGTCCTCTCGGCCACCGGCTCCGGCCTGACGGCCCGGCTCACGCAGCAGCTCTCCCTCTACTTCACCGGCGCCTCGCCCCAGGGGGGCTGGGCGGCAGCGGCCGCGCTCTGCGCCCTCCTCCTTGCCGCGCGCCGCAGCGCATACGACCGTCTGGAGACGATGTGAACATCCCCCGCGCGACCGGCATGCCGGCCATGAGCGGCGATGACCTTCCCGGGACAGCCACGGCCATGGACGGCGGCGGTCTGCGGACCACCGCCATACGGGTGTCCGGGCTGACCGTCCGGCACCGCAGGACCACCGCCCTGGACGCCGTCGACCTGGACTTCGGCCCCGGCGTCCACGGTCTGCTCGGCCCCAACGGCGCCGGCAAGACCTCACTCATCCGTGTCCTCGCCACGGTCGCGAAGCCCACCGCGGGCCAGGTGGAGATGCTCGGCAGCGACCTCCACGGCCACCGGGAGCGCAGCGCGGTCCGCCGGGAACTCGGCTACCTACCACAGGACTTCGGGTACTACCCGGGCTTCACAGTGCGGGAGTTCGTCGCCTACGTGGGGTGGCTGAAGGAGCTGTCGGCCGCGAGCGCCCCGGCCGCGGTCGAACGGGCCGTGGCCCGGGTCGGCCTCGCCGACCGTATCGACGCGAAGGTCAAGACCCTGTCCGGCGGCATGATCCGCCGCGTCGGCATCGCCCAGGCCATCGTGAACGACCCCCGCGTCCTGCTCCTCGACGAGCCCACCGCGGGCCTCGACCCGGAACAGCGCGTTGAGTTCCGTGCGCTGCTGCGGGAGTTGGGCAGCACCTCGACCGTGCTCGTCTCCACCCACCTGGTGGAGGACGTTGCCGCGGCCTGCACGGACGTGACCCTCATCGAGGCCGGTCAGGTCGCCTACCGCGGCACGCCCCGCTCGCTCGCGGCCCTCGGCGCGAACGGTCACGAGTCCGACGGCAACGCCACCGAGCGCGGTTACACGGCGGCCTTGCGCGCCCACCGCGCGGCGAGGGCTGCGGGGGCCGGCCGATGAACGTACGCATCCAGCCCGACGGCGACGGCCCGGGAGGCACGCACGCCCCGGCCGGCGGAGGCCGACGCACGAGTCGGCGGACCGGGCCCGACGACACACCTCCGTCGGACCGGCAGCTCCAGGGCGGCCATCCGACGGCCGCGCGAATCCATCAGCCCGGCGCAGGCCGTCAGCAGACCACGCGCCGCCCGGATCCGCCTGCCCCCGGACCTCGCCCCCGGTCCGCTCCCCACCCCCTCCGTGTCGAGTCCCTGCGTGGCTTCGCCCCCTGGGCAGGCGCGGGGCTGCTCCTCGCCCTCGCCTGGGTTCTCGCCGCCTCGTCGGCCCAGTGGCAGGGGAGCTGGGGCACGACCACCATGAAGCTGAGCACCGCGGCCGGCATCATCGGCGCTCCGTTCGCGCTCGCCGCGGGCGCCTGGCAGGGCGGCCGGGAGTGCAGACTGCGGATGACGGAGCTGCGCGCCTCGACCGTCCGTACGCCACTCGTCCAGCTCCTGACGGCCGCGCTGCCCCTCGCCTGCTGGCTGGCTGCGGCCTACCTGACGGCGACCGCAGGAGCGCTGCTCGCCTGCGCTCCGTACGCCTCGGCGGGCGGCCCGATGCCGCTCGTCCACGCCGGGACGGCCCTGTCGCTCGCCGCCTGCGCGGTCCTCGGTCACACGGCAGGGCGGGTGGCCCCCTTCCGGCTGACCGCTCCCGTGCTGGCGGTCTGCGGCTACGTCGTCGCCGGCATCACCACCAACCACCGGTCCGACCTCCGCTACCTCACGTTCGCCCCGGTCGGCTTCCTCGGTGACGCAAAGCTCGCTGTCTGGTGGTATCCGGCTTTGTCAGCCGCGTGGGTGGTCGGGCTCGCCGCCGCCGCGGTGCTGGCCCAGGCCGCGTACCGCCGTGCCGGCGCGCTGCTGCCGCTCGCGGTCGCTCTCGTCGCCGCCGTTCTCCTCGTCCGGACGGGCGACGGCCTGCTGCGCGACAACCCGCTCATCCACCGGCAGGTGTGCGACGACTCGACGACCCCGCGCGTCTGTGTCAACGCCACCCATCCAGGTCTGCTGCCGGAGGTGACCCACGCGCTGTCCGATCTCACCGGCCGGCTGAAGGGGGTGCAGAACTTGCCGGTCCGCTTCGAGGACGCCGGTCGATCTCCACGCCAGGACGAGGCACAGCTGCCGATACTCACCCCGTTCGGCTGGAATGCCGTCCGCGGCAAGGTGACCGATCCGGAGCGGTACGCGTGGGAGGCCGTCCAGGCGCTGGTCCGCCAGGACTGCGGGGAGCTGCCGTCCGAGCGGATCCAGGTCACCGACGAGGCCGTACTGCGCTGGCTGGCCCCGGATTCCGTGTCCGAGGGAATCCGCGAGGAATACGTGGCGCAGGCCCGGCAGCACGGTGACACGGAGGAACTCGCAAGGTTCCGCGCCCAGGACGAGGCGTACGCGCACCTCACCGCCATGACCGACGGCGAACGCCGCACCTGGCTCAGTGGCTACTTCGCGACGGCCACGCAGTGCGACCCGAAGCCGAGCGAGGTCCCGTCCCTGTGAATGTCATACGGAGAGTCACCGTGAACGCGGCACCCGGACGCGGGCTCACCCCCTTCGCCCTCTATGCACGCTCCCGGGGCATCCCCGCGACCGTGGCGGCCCTGGTCTGTGCCGCACTCCTCACCCTGTGGGTGGCGGGCCGTCCGGACGCGTACCTCGACCCGTATCGCAGAATGCCGTTGATCTCACTCGCCCCGCTGCTGACCTCGTCGGCGATCGGCGTGAGCCTCCACACGTACACGCGCGACCTGGACGACACCGCCGTACGCCCGTGGTGGCCGCGGCGCCTGGCCCATTTGCTGGTCCTGGCCGCGCTCGCGGCGGCGCTGTCGGCCCTCGCCGTGCCGGGGCTCTCCCAGGAGTTCGGCGCGGCGGCGATGGTCCGCAACACGCTGGGGGCCGTCGGCATCACGGCCGCCGCGGCAGTGCTGCTGGGCGCCCGGCTGAGCTGGATGCCCACGACGCTCTACTTCAGCGCCGTGTACCTCTCGGGCGCCTCGTCCCGTGTGAGCAATGCGACAGTTCTGGCCTGGTCCCTGCAACCGGGTCCACAGCGCGGCGCCTGGGCCGTCGGCCTCGGACTCTTCGTGCTCGGCACGGCACTCTGCGCAGCGCGCGGTGTCCGTCCCGAAGGACCCCGCGCCTGACGCGGGGTCTCACGGGCCGGAAGCGGGACCGGGTATGCAAAAGCCCGGATCGTCAGGCGGAAATGCCGTCGATCCGGGCCATCGCGTCGTCCGCGCCGTACGGCTGCAGGTATGGCAGCCAGCGCGGGTCCCTATGCCCCGTTCCGATGATGCGCCACGCGAGCCCCGTCGGCGGGGCGGGTTTGTGGCGCAGGCGCCAGCCGATCTCGACCAGGTGGCGGTCGGCCTTGACGTGGTTGCAGCGGCGGCACGACGCCACCACGTTGTCCCAGACGTGCTGACCCCCGCGACTGCGCGGGATGACGTGGTCGACGCTGGTTGCGACGCCACCGCAGTACATGCACCGGCCGCCGTCGCGGGCGAACAGCGCTCGCCTGGTCAGCGGAACGGGCCCCCGGTAAGGGACCCGCACGAACCTCTTCAGCCGGACCACGCTGGGTGCGGGGACAGTAACGGTTGCGCTGTGCATGAAGGCGCCGGATTCCTCGAGACAGACAGCCTTGTTCTCGAGGACGAGGACGAGCGCGCGGCGGAGCGGTACGACGCCGAGGGGCTCGTACGACGCGTTGAGGACCAGGACATGCGGCACGGATGCCTCCTTGTACGCCGGCGGCGCGTGGCTCGCGCCGGGACGATCTGCAGTCAGTCTCCCCTCATGCCTGGTGGAAGCGCCACCATGTCCCGGTAACGGGCTGGGAGTGTTTTCGACCACACCCCCTTCATCCCCAGGTGAGCACGGTCTCTCCCTCGAACATTGCAACGATCCACACACGATGCCCCGTTAGTGTGGTGGGTCTGCCCGACGGTGCCCTTCTTGTGTCCCCTGCCGCGGGCGGACCGCTACGCCTGGAGGTACCTGCCGTGTCCCTGCCCGTCCTACTGGCCGTCGGTTCGACGCCGTCGCCGTCCCCCTCGACGTCGACGGACCCGACGACCGCCACGCTTCAGGACGCCCAGGAAAGTGCGACCAACGCCGCGAGCTGGGTCCAGCAGAACTGGTCCACCTGGCTCGCCATCGGACTGCGGGTCCTGCTGATCCTGGTGATCGCGGCCGTACTGAGAGTGGCCGTCCGGCGGGCGATCACCAAGCTCATCGACCGTATGAACCGCACGGCGCAGGCGGTCGACGGCACCTCGCTGGGCGGCCTGCTGGTGAACGTGGAGCGCCGCCGGCAGCGCTCGCAGGCCATCGGCTCGGTCCTGCGCTCGGTGGCGTCGTTCCTGATCATGGGCACCGCCGCGCTGATGATCCTCGGCACGTTCGAGATCAATCTGGCCCCGCTGCTCGCCTCCGCGGGTGTGGCCGGTGTGGCGATCGGTTTCGGCGCCCGCAACCTGGTCACCGACTTCCTCTCCGGCGTCTTCATGATCCTGGAGGACCAGTACGGCGTCGGCGACACGATCGACGCGGGCGTCGCCTCCGGCGAGGTCATCGAGGTGGGCCTGCGCGTCACCAAGCTGCGCGGCGACAACGGCGAGATCTGGTACGTCCGCAACGGCGAGGTCAAGCGCATCGGCAACCTCTCCCAGGGCTGGGCCACGGCCGGCGTCGACGTCACGGTGCGCGCCTCGGAGGACCTGGACGAGGTCCGGTCCGTGCTCACCGAGGTCGCCGAGTCCATGAGCAAGGCCGAGCCGTGGAACGAGCAGCTGTGGGGCCCCGTCGAGGTGCTCGGCCTGGACAGTGTGCTGCTCGACTCGATGGTCGTCCGCGTCTCGGCCAAGACCATGCCCGGCAAGGCGCTGTCCGTGGAGCGCGAGCTGCGCTGGCGCATCAAGCGGGCCTTCGACGCCGCGGACATCCGCATCGTCGGCGGCCCGACCGCGGTGCCCGAGGAGGAGGCGCCCGACCCGACGGAGAACGTCGCGGCACCCTCGGCCCTCGCCAACCCCGCGTCGCCGCAGACCGCCGCGGTCGCGCCGATCCCCGCGCCGGCCGTCGCGCAGGGCACCCCGCCCGGCCCGGCGAGGTAGCACGGCCCCGCAGGTAGGCACACCGCCCCCGCAGGTAACGAGTCTGTTGCCTCGGGGGCGGTTTCTATTGACGCCCCCTCGGCCCCCGGCCTACGTTCCTCCCACCGAACAGGAAACTTTCCTAACAGTGATCTTGGGGTGGACCTCGCGACCTCACGCGGACCCCCCGTGGACTCCCCCGTCCGGTCACTGGGAAGCTGGGCAGTCGAGAAAGGCAGGTGTCGACCCCGATGGCAGGATCCGCCGGTACGCCGGGCACCCCGCGCGTCCTGCGCGCCATGAACGACCGCGCCGCCCTCGACCTGCTCCTCGCGCACGGACCGCTGTCGCGGACCAGGATCGGGAAGCTCACCGGGCTGTCCAAGCCCACCGCGTCGCAGCTCCTCGCCCGTCTGGAGGCGGCGGGCCTCGTCCTCGCCACCGGCACCAGCGAGGGCCGCCCCGGCCCCAACGCCCAGCTGTACGTGGTCAATCCGGGCGCGGGCCACGCCGCGGGCCTGGACGTCACCCCCGAGCGCATCCTCGCCGCCGTCGCCGACATCACCGGCCGCACGGTCGGCGAGTACGAACTGCCCACCCCCGGCCGGCACCCCTCCCAGCCGGTCGTCCGCCAGGTCACCGACGCCCTCGACGGCGCGGTGAAGGCGGCCGGGCTCGCCCGCGACGACGTCCGCCGGCTCGTCATCGGCACCCCCGGCGCCTTCGACCCGAACACCGGCCGGCTGCGCTACGCCTCGCACCTGCCCGGCTGGCACTCCCCCAGCCTGCTCGACGAACTGGCGGCCGCGCTGCCGATGCCCGTCGAGTACGAGAACGACGTCAATCTCGTGGCCATCGCCGAACAGCGGCTGGGCGCGGCCCGCGGCCACGACGACTTCGTCCTGCTGTGGAACGAGGGCGGTCTCGGCGCCGCACTCGTCCTGGGTGGCCGGCTGCACCGCGGCTGGACCGGCGGCGCGGGCGAGGTCGGCTTCCTGCCGGTGCCGGGCGCGCCCCTGGTCCGCCAGGTGACCAAGGCCAACAGCGGCGGTTACCAGGAGCTGGCCGGTTCGCAGGCCATCCCCAAGCTGGCGCGCGAGCTCGGCATCAAGGACGTACCCGCCGGTCCGTACGCCGAGGTCGCCGCCGCCGTCGTCGAGCGGGCCGCCGCCCTCGACGAGGGGCCGTACCGGCGGCTGCTGGAGACGTACGCGACGGGGCTCGCCACGGGTCTCGCCTCGCTCGTCTCGGTGCTCGATCCCGAGCTCGTGGTCCTCAGCGGCACCTCGCTCACCGCGGGCGGCGAGCCACTGCGCACCCTGGTCCAGGCCGAGCTGGAGGAGCTGGCCGCGTCCCGGCCGCGCCTCGTCGTCGGCGACGTACACGAACACCCCGTGCTCCGGGGCGCGTTGGAAAGCGCCCTGGCGGCCACCCGCGACGAGGTCTTCGACACCTCCCGCTAGCCGGTTCCCGCACCCTCTCACCCCCTTCACCGCCCCGCCCTGCCTAGGGAGACCCCGTCATGCCCGGAATGTCCAGGAAAGCGGTCGTCGCGCTCGCCGCCTCCGCCTCCATAGCCCTCCTCACCACCGCCTGTACCGGCCAGTCCGGCTCCGGCGCCGACGACGACGCGTCCAAGGAACAGACGATCAACTTCTGGCACGCGTGGAGCGCGCCGGGCGAGGTCAAGGCCGTGAAGTCGCTGGTCGCGGGCTTCGAGAAGGCGCACCCCAACATCCACGTGAACATCGTCGGCAACATGACGGACGACAAGATCAACCAGGCGCTGCGGGCCGGCGGCGACAAGGCGCCCGACGTCGTCTCGTCCTTCACCACCAACAACGTCGGCAAGTTCTGCTCGTCGGGCGCCTTCGTCGACCTGAACCCCTTCTTCAAGAAGTCGGGCATCGACCCGGAGACGACGTTCCCGAAGGCGATGAACGAGTACACCCAGTTCGACGGCAACCGCTGCACGGTGCCGCTGCTCGGTGACGCGTACGGGCTCTACTACAACAAGACCGCCTTCGAGAAGGCCGGGATCGACGGTCCGCCGAAGACCTGGTCCGAGTTCGAGAAGGACGCCAAGAAGCTCACCGTCTCCAAGGGCGACTCCTACGAGCAGCTCGGCTTCATGCCGAACTACCACGGCTGGGAGTCCACCACCGAGCACTACTTCGGGCAGTTCTCGCCGACGTACTTCGACAGCAACGGCAAGTCGAACATCGCCAAGGACCCCGCTTTCACCGCCGGGTTCACCCTCCAGAAGAAGCTCGTCGACGAGCTCGGCGGCTTCCAGAAGCTGGAGCGGTACCGCTCCAAGCTCGGCGACGAGTGGGGCCCCAAGCACCCCTTCCACACCGGCCAGGTCGCCATGCAGCTGGACGGCGAGTGGCGCCTCGGCATGGCCGAGGACGCCAAGCCCGGCTTCGAGATCGGCGTGGCACCGCTGCCCGTGCCCGACGACCAGGCCGACCAGTACGGCAAGGGCTACATCACCGGCACCATCGCGGGCATCGCGTCCACCAGCAAGAAGCAGAACGCGGCCTGGGAACTGGTCGAATACATGACCACGAACACCGACGCGGTGGTCGGCTTCGCCAACGACATCCACAACGTCCCGTCCACGCTCGCCGCGCTCAAGTCCCCGAAGCTGAAGTACGACCCGCGCTTCAAGACCTTCCTGGACATCGCGTCCGACCCGAACTCGACGACGACGCCCGCCTCCATCAACGGCGGCACCTACCTCGTGACGCTCCAGCAGTTCGGGTACGACTACGAGAGCGGCAAGGCCAAGGATCTGAAGGCGGGTCTGGAGAGCACCGCCAAGCAGATCGACACGGACATCGCGCAGGCGAAGTAGGCCCGGGATGAGCACCGTCACGCTGGCTTCGAAGCGCCGTCGTTCGGCGCTTCGGACCCTCGCCTTCATGTCGCCCTGGCTGATCGGCTTCGCGGTCTTCTTCGCCTACCCGCTGATCTCGACCGTCTACTTCTCCTTCATGCACTACGACGGCTTCAAGCCGCCGACGTGGAGCGGCACGAAGAACTGGACGTACGTCTTCGAGAACTACCCGCTGTTCTGGCCCGCGTTGCGCAACACCCTGTGGCTGGTCGTCGTGATGGTCAGCCTGCGGGTCGTGTTCGGACTCGGGGTCGGTCTGCTGATCACGAAGATCAAGACGGGTACGGGGGTCTTCCGTACCCTCTTCTACCTGCCCTACCTGGCACCGCCCGTCGCCGCCACCATGGCCTTCGCCTTCCTCCTCAACCCCGGTACGGGACCGGTCAACTCGATCCTGGAGAAGGCGGGCATCCCTGCCCCCGGCTGGTTCAACGACCCGACGTGGTCGAAGCCCGCCCTGACCCTGCTGGCCCTGTGGGGCATCGGCGACCTGATGGTCATCTTCATGGCCGCGCTGCTCGACGTACCGACCGAGCAGTACGAGGCCGCCCAGCTGGACGGCGCCTCCGCGTGGCAGCGGTTCCGGTACGTCACGCTGCCGAACATCTCGCCGATCGTGATGTTCGCCGTGGTCACCGGGGTCATCCAGACCATGCAGTACTACACGCAGCCGCTGATCGCCGGGAAGGTCGCCTCGGGCGTCATCCAGGGCGCCGGCACGCAGTTCGAGCCCGGCTACCCCGACAAGTCGACGCTCACCCTGCCGCAGCTCGTCTACAACCTCGGCTTCCAGCGCTTCGACTACGGCTCCGCCTGTGTGGTCGCGCTCGTGCTGTTCGCCCTGTCCATGGTGTTCACCGCGTTCCTGATGCGGCGCCGGGGCGGCCTCATCCAGGCAGGTGACTGACCATGACCCAAGTACTCGACAAGCCGGTGGGACTGAAGGCACCCTCCTCGCCCGCCGAGCGCACCGCCCGCCGCCGGGCCCTTCTGGAGTGGGTCGCGGTCCACGCGCTGGGCATCGCCGCAGCCCTCTTCTTCGTCCTGCCCTTCGTGTTCGTGTTCCTGACCTCGCTGATGAGCGACACCCAGGCCCTCAGCCGCGACCTGATCCCGCACACCTGGGAGTGGGGCAACTACAAGAAGGTCTTCGACACGCCCGGCTTCCTGACCTGGTGGAAGAACACCCTGCTGTACGCCGGTGCCGGCACCGTCCTCACGGTCGTGTCGTCCATCCCCGTGGCGTACGCGCTCGCCAAGTTCCGCTTCCGCGGCCGGAACCTGTCGCTGATGCTGGTGATCTCGATGATGATGCTGCCGCCGCAGGTCGTCGTCATCCCGATGTACCTCTTCTGGGCGAAGCAGCTGGACCTGTCCGGCACCCTGTGGCCGCTGATCATCCCGATGGCCTTCGGCGACGCGTTCTCCATCTTCCTGCTGCGCCAGTTCCTGATGACCATCCCGAACGAGTACGTGGACGCGGCGAGGGTGGACGGCTGCGGGGAGCTGCGGACCCTGCTGCGCGTCGTCCTGCCGATGGCCAGGCCGGGCATCGCCGCCGTCGCGCTCTTCCAGTTCTTCTACGCCTGGAACGACTACTTCGGGCCCCAGATCTACGCGTCGGAGAACCCGGGCGCCTGGACCCTCAGTTACGGACTGGAGTCGTTCAAGGGCGCGCACCACACCGACTGGAACCTCACCATGGCCGCTACCGTGCTGGTCATGGCCCCTGTGATCCTCGTGTTCTTCTTCGCACAGAAGGCGTTCGTCGAGGGTGTCACGCTCACCGGAGTGAAGGGTTGAACCACACATGAAACTCACCGTGGTCGGCGGGGGATCGACCTACACCCCCGAACTCGTCGACGGGTTCGCGCGGCTCAGGGACACCCTGCCCGTCGAGGAACTGGTCCTCGTCGACCCCGCCGCCGAACGCCTGGAACTGGTGGGCGGCCTCGCCCGGCGGATCTTCGCGAAGCAGGGGCATCCCGGACGGATCGTCACCACGTCCGACCTGGACGCCGGAGTCGAGGGCGCCGACGCCGTCCTGCTGCAACTGCGCGTCGGCGGCCAGGCGGCCCGCGAACAGGACGAGACCTGGCCGCTGGAGTGCGGCTGCATCGGGCAGGAGACCACCGGCGCGGGCGGCCTGGCGAAGGCGTTGCGCACGGTCCCGGTGGTGCTCGACATCGCCGAGCGTGTCCGCCGCACCAACCCGGACGCCTGGATCATCGACTTCACCAACCCCGTGGGCATCGTCACCCGCGCCCTCCTCCAGGCCGGCCACCGGACCGTCGGACTGTGCAACGTGGCCATCGGCTTCCAGCGGAAGTTCGCCGCGCTGCTCGGCGTCGCCCCCGCCGACGTGCACCTCGACCACGTCGGCCTCAACCACCTCACCTGGGAGACCGGCGTACGCCTCGGCGGCCCCGAGGGCGAGAACGTGCTGCCCAAGCTGCTCGCCGAGCACGGCGACGCCGTCGCCGACGACCTGCGCCTGCCGCGCACCCTCGTCGACCGCCTCGGCGTCGTCCCCTCCTACTACCTGCGCTACTACTACGCGCACGACGAGGTCGTGCGCGATCTGCGGACCAAGCCGTCCCGGGCCGCCGAAGTCGCGGCGATGGAGAAGCAGTTGCTGGAGATGTACGGCGACCCGGCGCTCGACGAGAAGCCCGAGCTGCTCGCCAGGCGCGGCGGGGCCTACTACTCCGAGGCGGCCGTGGACCTCGCGGCCGCCCTGCTCGGCGGCGGGGGCAGCCCGTACCAGGTCGTGAACACGTACAACAAGGGCACGCTCCCCTTCCTGCCCGACGACGCCGTCATCGAGGTGCAGGCCGCCATCGGGTCCCACGGGCCCGCACCGCTGCCCGTGCCTGCCGTGGACCCGCTGTACGCGGGCCTGATGGCGAACGTGACCGCGTACGAGGACCTGGCGCTGGAGGCCGCCCTGCGCGGTGGCCGCGACCGCGTCTTCCGGGCTCTGCTCGCCCATCCCCTGATCGGCCAGTACGCGTACGCCGACACCCTCACCGACCAGCTGATCGCGCACAACCGGGAGCACCTCGCGTGGGCATGACGTCATCGGGTCCGGGCGCCGGGACGGCCGCCGGGACCGGCCCCGCGCACCCCGCGCCCGCCCCGGCCTCCCGGGACACGGCGCTGGTCCTGGCCATCGACGCGGGGAACAGCAAGACCGACGTCGCCGTGATCACCGCCGACGGCGAGGTCGCCGGCACCGCGCGCGGCGGCGGCTTCCGCCCGCCGGCCGTGGGGGTCGACACCGCCGTGGACACCGTCGGCGAGGCGGTACGGAGGGCCTTCGCCGAAGCCGGCGTGACCTCCGCCTCGCACGTGTCCGCGTGTCTCGCCAACGCGGACCTCCCCGTGGAGGAGGAGCAGCTGGCCGCCGCGCTGCACGCGCGCGCGTGGGGGCCGAGCGTGGAGGTGCGCAACGACACCTTCGCGATCCTGCGCGCCGGGATCGCCGAGCCGCGCGGTGTGGCCGTCGTGTGCGGGGCCGGCATCAACTGCGTCGGCATGCGGCCCGACGGCCGCACCGCCCGCTTCCCCGCGATAGGTCGTATCTCCGGTGACTGGGGCGGCGGTTGGGGCCTGGCGGAGGAGGCCCTGTGGTACGCGGCGCGCGCCGAGGACGGGCGCGGCGGCCCCACGGCCCTGGCCCGGACCCTGCCCGCGCACTTCGGGCTCACCTCCATGTACGCGCTCATCGAGGCCCTCCATCTGGGGGACGTCGACACGGCCCGGCGGCACGAGCTGACACCCGTGCTGTTCGCCACCGCGGGGGACGGCGACGCGGTGGCCCGCTCCCTCGTCGACCGGCTCGCGAACGAGGTGGTGGCGATGGCCACGGTCGCGCTGACCCGTCTCGACCTGCTCGCCGAGGAGACCCCGGTCCTGCTCGGCGGGTCCGTCCTCGCGGCACGCCACCCCCAGCTCGACGACCGCGTACGCGAACTCCTCGCCGCCCGCGCCCCCAAGGCGGTACCCCGCGTGGTCACCAGCAGCCCGGTGCTCGGCGCGGCACTCCTGGGCCTCGACCACGTCGACGCCCCGGACGCGGTGCACGCGCGCGTGCGGGCGCACTACGAGGAGGCCTGAGGCCGCCTCGGGCCGTCGGACGGTCCGCGCCGGGAATTCCCGCACAACCGAGGGAACGAACGGCGCGGACGGCGCCTCTGGTGGGTGTCGATCCCTACCGCAGGAGGCCTCATGTCCGACCGCACGGCACGACGAGCCGCCGCACCGCTCGCCACGGTGCTCACCGCGGACGCCCTGCTCCACCTCTTCTGGGCGACCGGCTCCACCTGGCCCGCCGCCGACGAGAAGAGCCTGTCGCACGCCGTCCTGGGCGTCGAGGCACCGTTCACGCCGCCCGTCCTCCTGCCGCTCGCCGCGCTGCTGCTGACGGCGAGCGGCATCGTCGTCGCCCAGTCCGTACGGCCCGGCCGCCTGCTGCGGCTGGGCACCTTCGCCGTGGCGGCCGGACTGTCGCTGCGCGCTCTCGCCGGCGTCTACTGGGTCTTCGCCCAGGACACCTCGACGGTGTTCCACCGGCTCAACCTCACGCTCTACACCCCGTTGTGCGCCCTGCTGTGCGTCGCCGCCCTGCACGTCGCCCGGCACCGGCGCCCCGCTGTCTCCGGGTTCGCCGCGCGCGGGGAAGATGCCGTACGTGTCCGATGACGAAACGGCCCGCCTGGTGCGTGCCGCGCAGCGCGGCGACACCCTCGCCATGGCCGGGCTGCTCGACGAACTCGCCCCCTACGTGGCCCGTATCTGCGGTCCCATCGCACTCGACCAGGGTCCGGACGCCGCGCAGGAGGCCCTCGTCGCGGTCTTCCGTTCGCTGCGCTCCCTGCGGGAGCCGGCCGCGCTGCGCGGCTGGGTCCGCGCCATCGCGGTGCGCGAGGCGGTCCGGCTCGCCGGGCGGGCCGGCCGCACGCTGCCGGCCGATCTGAGCACCCTCCCGGCCCGCGGAGACCCCCAACTCGGCGCCGACATCAGGGACGTGCTGGACCGCCTGTCCCCGGAGCACCGGGCCGTGCTCGTCCTGCGCGACGTGGAGGGCCTGGACGAGCGGGCCGCGGCCGACCTGCTCGGCATCCGCGTCGGCACGGTCAAGTCCCGGCTGCACCGGGCGCGCGACACCTTCCGGAAGGCGTGGAGCTCATGACGGAACCCGACAGGACCGAACCCGGGGCGCCCGGACACGTGGCGCGCCCCTTCGGGACGGCCGGTGGATGGCCGGTCGCCGACCTCGACCCGGTGCGGCGGCTGCGGGTCCTCGCCGTCGGTGTCCGGGGCGCACATGTCACCGAGGGCTTCGTGCCGGCCCCGTACGACCGCGTGTGGGCGCTGCTCGACGACCTGGAGGGCGACTTCGGGCGGATCGTCCCCGACATGCGACGGCTGCGCGTCGTGCGGCGAGACGGACCGCGCGTGGAGGCGCTGGCCCGCAGCAGGTACGGGATGCGGGCCGGGCTGCGCGGGGAGCAACGGCCCGGCTGGTGCTGGCTGCAGAGCCGTTTCCTGCTGATCGGTGTCGCGGCGTCGCCCGAGGGCACCGGGACCCGGGTGGCCTTCACCGGAGGCGTGCGCGTGCCGGGACGCGCGGCGCTGGTGCCGCTCGGCGTGCGACGCGAGGGGGAGCGCAGCCTGCGGCGGCTCACCGGTCTGCTCTGACACGAACGGGAACCGAACAGATCCGGATCGCGTATTCATGGGAAGGGGGGTGGTGCGGGGGTTTCGCGCTGCGCTGCCGCCCGAACGGCCCGCTGTCGTACGGAGGCCGCGGGGCAATCCGAACAAGATCCAGTCAAGGCCTGTGCGGATGTCAGCCACGGCGGGGATACTTGCGGCCGTGCACCTTCGTCCGCGCTCCGTACCACCGGCGCACGGGACGACGGTGACGGAACGGATGACCATGGGGGAGGTCAAGTGACACAGCCGCCGAAGGGCAGCACGGCACCACCGGGGCGGGCCACGCCCACGATGCCCGCGGTCCCGCCGCAGCCCGGGCCTCCCGGCCCGCGGGGCGGCCCCGCCGGCCCGCGGACGGACCCCGAGGCCCCCGCCCGGCGCACGGCCTGGGCGGAGGGCGTCGACCGTCTGAGCGCCGCCGCCACGACCGAGCCGGGCCGGCTGCGGATCATCGGCGCGCTGATCGCGCTGCTGGTCGTCGCGTTCGGCGCGGTCACCGCCTGGCAGATGACGGAGCGTGCGGCGGCGGCGGACGACGTGCTGCACAGCAGCCAGCCGCTGAGCGCGAGCGCCGCCGACATCTACCGCTCGCTGGCGGACGCGAACACGGCGGCCTCCAGCGGCTTCCTGGCCGGCGGCCAGGAGACGAAGGCCTCCCGCGACCGGTACGAGCTGGACATCAGGACGGCGGCCGCCAAGCTGATCACGGCGGCCAACAGCTCGAAGCCGGGCTCCCCCTCGGCGAGGACCATCACCAAGCTGAACCGTCTGCTGCCCGAGTACAAGGGCCTGATCGAGCGGGCGCGTGCCAACAACCGCCAGGGCTACCCGCTGGGCGGCGCGTACCTGCGCTACGCGAACGACAAGATGCAGCACGAGATGCTGCCCGCCGCCGAGGACCTCTACAAGCGGGAGAACCAGCGGCTCGGTTCCGACTACGCGGACGCGAAGCCGTACCCGTGGGCCGCGATCGGCCTCGGCGTGCTCGCGCTCGGCGGTCTCGTGTGGGCGCAGCGGCGCAACTACCGCCGGACGAACCGTGTGCTGAACCAGGGCATGGTCGCCGCCTCCGCCGCCGCGGCGGTCGTGCTGCTCTGGCTGGTGGTCGGGCACAGCGTCGCGCGGGCCGGCCTCGCTGAGTCGTACGACCACGGAGTCCGCTCGCTGAACGTGCTGCACGACGCCCGGATCGCCTCCCTCAAGGCCCGGGGCAACGAGAACCTGACCCTGGTCAGCCGCGGCGCGGAGACCAAGACGCTGGCCGACGGCAAGACGACCGTCGACCTGTACGACTACGACTTCCAGCAGGACATGAAGACGCTCACCAAGGGCCTGGCGAAGGCCGCGGAGCTCTCCGACGACGCGGCGGGCGAGACGCCCGTCAAGGCGGCGACCGCCAACATGAAGGTGTGGAAGTCCCGCCACGCCGATGCCCGCGAGGCCGACAACGGCGGCGACTACCAGGGCGCCCTGGACCTGGTGATCGGCTCCGACAAGGTCAAGCCGACCGGCGAGTGCTTCGACGGCGTGGACAAGAACCTGGAGAAGGCGCTCGACCACGAGCAGGCCGAGTTCAAGCAGGCGGCGGGCGACGGCCTGGACGCGATGACCGGTCTGCCGGTCGGCGCGGCGGTCCTCGCGGTGCTGGCCGCTGCGGGCGCCGTGCTCGGTATCGGGCGCAGGCTTTCGGAGTACCGGTGAGAGGGGGAGCGGCAATGACGGCACGACGCCTGAGGGCGAGCCTGAAGGGCTGGGGCGGCGTGGGCGCGATGGCCGTCGCCTGCGCGCTCGCCGTGGTCTTCGCCCTGCTGCTGCCCCTGAGCGGCAGCCGTGGGGACGGCAGCACGGGAATCGGCAGCCGGGGCGTGGCCGAGGGCACCCAGGCGAGGGCCGAGGAGTGCACCGACCCGCAGGACCGGAGCCTCGCCCCGTCCGGCGACGAGAGCGGCGACACCATCACCGCCATCAAGAAGCGCGGCTATCTGTCGGTGGGCGTCGACCAGAACAGCTACCGCTGGGGCTACCGCAACCCGAACCACGGCGGCAGCGACCTGGAGGGCTTCGACATCGACCTCGCGCGCCGCATCGCGCGCGAGATCCTCGGTGACGAGAAGGCGATCCGGTTCCACGCCATCCCCACCAACCAGCGCATCCCGGCGATCCAGAGCGGCCAGGTCGACATGGTGGTCCGCACCATGACGATCAACTGCGAGCGCCTGGACCAGGTCGCCTTCTCCGCCCCCTACTTCAAGACCGGCCAGCAGGTCCTCGCCCCGCGGACCTCCCCCATCAAGGGGTACGGCAAGACGCTGGCGCACCAGCGGATCTGCACGGCCGCGGGCTCCACGGCCTACGACAAGCTGGACGCGGACAAGAAGGCGGGCGAGCTCGTCTCCTCCGCCGACATCTCCACCACGGTCCCCAACCAGCTCGACTGCCTGGTGCGGCTCCAACTGGGCGAGGTCGACGCCGTGGTGACCGACGGCGCGCTCGCCGCGAGCCAGGCCGCGCAGGACCCGACGGTCGTGCTGAAGGGCGACACGTTCACGACGGAGTACTACGGCGTGGCGATGAAACTGGGCGCGGACGATCTGGTACGCCGGGTCAACCAGGTCCTCGTGGACTACCGCAAGAGCGGCTGGCGCGCCTCGTACGACAAGTGGCTGTCCGCCACCCTGGGCGAGGACTCGCTGTCGGCGGACCCGCCCGCGGCGAAGTACAAGTAACCGACCTGATACGACTGGAGAGTTACCCGGCGCGGACCACCGGCAACGGCGGGCGCACGGGGACGACGGAGAGCGAGAGGTGATCGATGGGCGTCACGGGACCCCCCGGGCCGGTGATGGACCGGGACGAGGTGGACCGTGCGCTGGCGCGGCTCGGCGCGGAGCACGAGGCCATCGAGACCTCGCTCCTCGCCCTGCAGGACCACGCGGGCCGCAGGCTCCTGGAGGGCGCCGAGCTCACCGGCACCACCAAGGAGCGCTGGACGGCCGCGGACGCGTCGATCACCCTGCTGTGGGCCTACTTCGACGCGTACACGGACGCGCTGCGCTCCGCGCGCGACATCCGCTCCCGCAGACGCTGGTCCAGCCGTGACGACCTGGTCGAACTCACCGAACTGCTGCGCGGCGAGAGCGTCACCGTCGCGGGCAGCGCGACCGCCACGGCGAACGCCCCGACGCTCTCCGCCGGCAAGCTCAGCGAACAGTTCTCGCTGGCCGCCCTCGTGGAGCGGATGAACGAGCTGTACGCGTCCTCCCTCGACATGGTCGTCGCCGCGGACGCCGTCTGGTCCGCGCTGCCCGCCCGCATCGATTTACTGGCCGCGGAGCTCCAGCGCACCCGTCAGCTCGCGCACTCCGTCGGCGTACGCCCGGGCGAGCACCCGGCGGGCGACGACCTGGAGCGGATCACCCGCACGCTCACCGCGCTGCGCGAGCGGGTGGTGTCCGACCCGCTGGCCTTCTGGACCCCGGCGCAGGGCAGTTCGGCCCCCGGCGGCGGCCGTCCGGACACGACGACGTACGACCGCGAGGCGCGTGCCCTGGAGGACGTGCGCCGGGAGATCGACGCGGTGCTCACCGTCCGCCAGGACGCGGAGGCACGGCTCGTGAAGCTGCGGGACATACTCAGCCGCGCGGACCGCACGCTCGCCGAGGCGCGCAGCGCCCGCGGTGAGGTCCTCGCGAAGATCGCCGCGTCCGAGGTCCCGGTGGTCAGCGGTCCGCCGACCGCGCTCCAGGAGCAGCTGGCGACGGCAGCGGAGTACCGCAGACACGCGCAGTGGCACCGGCTCTCCCCGCTGCTCGAATCGCTGGAGGAGCGCGCCGAGGACGAACTCCTGCGTGCCCGCGAGTCGTTGACCGCGGTCACCGCGCCGCTGGCGGTCCGCGCGGAGCTGCGCGGCCGCCTCGACGCGTACAAGGCGAAGGTGGCACGACACGGCCTCGCCGAGGACCCGTTCCTCGTCGAGCGGTACGACGCGGCGCGCCGCATGCTGTGGAGCGCGCCCTGCGATCTGCGGGTCGCCGGGGAGGCGGTGCTGCGCTACCAGCGCGCCGCGGCCGACCTGTTGAGTCCGCGCGTGCCTGAGCAGGGCGGTGGGCCCGTCGACCGGATCGACGGGGCGGACCGGAGGGGGGAATCGTGAGTCAGCAGGCTCCGGGTGGGCAGCAGAAGTGCCAGCGGCCCGGTTGCTCGGGTTCGTACGAGGACGTGGGCGGCGGAGAGCTGTACTGCGACACGTGCGGCCTGGCGCCGGTGGTGTCGGCGACCGGCATGGTGGGCTCGCCCCCGACCGGGATCACCGCGGGCGGGAAGGGCTCGCGCGGCTCCGGCCGGGGATCCAGCAGCAGTTCACGGGCGAGCTCGCGCAGTTCGTCACGTTCCTCGCAGTCGCGCCGCTCGGTCTCCGGACGCCTGTCGCGCTCGCTGTCGGGCCGGACGACGGGCCGTTCGGTGTCGGTCCGCAGCTCCGGTTCGACCGCCGGTGCCTCCGGGCGCGGCCGGCTCGGGGCGGGTCTCGTCGAGGTGCCGGACGTGCCGCGGCCCGACCCGCGCGCGATGGTCCAGGAGAACCCCGAGGTCCCCGAGCGCAAGCGGTTCTGCTCGCGCTCCGACTGCGGGGCCCCGGTGGGTCGCGCCCGCGGCGAACGGCCGGGACGCACCGAGGGCTTCTGCACCAAGTGCGGCCACCCGTACTCGTTCGTGCCCAAGCTGCACACGGGCGACATCGTGCACGGCCAGTACGAGGTGGTGGGCTGTCTCGCGCACGGCGGGCTGGGCTGGGTCTACCTCGCCGTCGACCGCGCCGTCTCCGACCGCTGGGTGGTCCTCAAGGGCCTGCTCGACACCGGCGACCAGGACGCGATGGCCGCCGCGATCTCCGAGCGGCGCTTCCTCGCCGAGATCGAGCACGCCAACATCGTGCGGATCTACAACTTCGTCGAGCACCTCGACCAGCGGACGGGTTCGCTGGACGGGTACATCGTCATGGAGTACGTCGGCGGAAAGTCGCTGAAGGAGATCGCCAACGGCCGTCGCACGGCGGACGGCAAGCGGGACCCGCTGCCCGTGGAGCAGGCCTGCGCGTACGGCATCGAGGCCCTGGAGGCCCTCGGCCACCTGCACAGCCGCAACCTCCTGTACTGCGACTTCAAGGTCGACAACGCGATCCAGACCGAGGACCAGCTGAAGCTGATCGACATGGGCGCGGTGCGCAGGATGGACGACGACGAGTCGGCCATCTACGGCACGGTCGGCTATCAGGCGCCGGAGGTCGCGGAGCTCGGGCCGTCGGTGGCGAGCGACCTCTACACGGTCGCCCGCACCCTCGCGGTGCTCACCTTCGACTTCCAGGGCTACACGAACGTCTTCGTCGACTCCCTGCCGGACCCGGACAACATCGAGGTCTTCCGCCAGTACGAGTCGTTCTACCGGCTCCTCGTCCGGGCCACCGATCCCGACCCGGCCCGCAGGTTCGCGTCCGCGCAGGAGATGTCCGAGCAGCTGACCGGTGTCCTGCGCGAGGTCGTCTCCCTCCAGACGGGCCGGGCGCGGCCGGCGCTGTCGACGCTGTTCGGCCCCGAAGTGAAGGTCACGGACACCGAGTTGTTCGGGAAGCTGGACGGCCAGGTGTCGCGCCTGGGCGCGCGGGCCCTGCCCGTACGCGGGAAGAAGGGCGCGGCCCCGCGGCCGGACGGGGCGATCGCGGCTCGGGCGCTGCCCCCGACGACTGCGCCGAGCGCGCTCGTCAAGCCCGTCCAGGCGGGCGGCACGGCGCTCGCGCTGCCCGTCCCGCTGGTGGACCCGGGCGACCCCAACGCGGGTTTCCTCGCGGGTCTCATGGCGTCCGCCCCGGCGGAGCTGATCACCGCGCTCCAGGCGGCGCCGGCCGGATCGCCCGAGCTCAGGCTGCGCGAGCTGCGGGCCCGCCTCGAAATGGGCGAGCTGACCAGCGCGGGCAAGGCCCTGGACACCCTGGAGGCCGACCATCCCGACGACTGGCGGGTGGTCTGGTACCGCGGTGTCGCGGCGCTGGCCACCGGGGAGTTCGAGATCGCGGCGCTGTCCTTCGACGCGGTCTACGACGCCTTCCCCGGCGAGCCCGCGCCCAAGCTGGCGCTCGGCCTGTGCGCGGAGGTGCTCGGACAGCTGGACAACGCCGCCGAGTACTACCGGCTGGTGTGGACGACCGATCCCAGCTATGTGAGTTCGGCGTTCGGGCTGGCCCGCGTGCAGCTCGCCGCGGGCGACCGCCGCGCCGCCGTGGCCACCCTGGAGTCCGTGCCGGAGGCGTCCATCCACTACACCGCCGCGCGGGTCGCGGCCGTCCGCGCACGGCTGCGCCAGCGGCTGGCCGAGGAGGCGGCGGCAGCGGCGTTCCTGGACGATCTGACCGCGGCGGCGGGCCAGGTCGAGGCGCTCGACGGGTACGGTCTGGACGCGGTCCGACGCGAGCAGTTGTCGACGGAAGTCCTTGGCTGTGCGCTGGACTGGGTACTCTCCGGTAGCCAGGGTTCCGCTCCGGCTCCCGGAGGCGGACGTGTGCTGCTCGGCAGCGCGCTGGACGAGCGCGGTCTCCGCTTCGGACTGGAGCGTTCGTACCGCACGCTGGCCCGGCTCGCGCAGGGCGGCGAGGAGAGGATCGACCTGGTGGAACGTGCGAATCGTTACCGCCCCCGGACGTGGGTGTGATTGATGTCCCAGATGCCCCAGCCGACGGCCCTTTCGCGGTGCCCCGTGTGCGAGGAGCCGCTGGAGGCGGGTGACCGTTTCTGCGGTGCGTGCGGCTACGACCTGTCGGCCGTGCCCGCACCGCCGCAGGACAGCCCGGACGACGCGACGATCACGATGAACGGCACGTCGGCGCGGCCTCCGGCCGCCGCCGCGTCCGTGGAGTGGCCCGTCGCCCCCGAGGTCGACAGCTCCGACATGCCAGCGCCGATGCACCGGGCCGCCGACATCCGCGGCACGGATTCGGGCGGCTCCGAGCTCCCGCACCCGGACCTGGAGTCCGCGGGTGCGCACGAGCCCGGTCCGGCGCGGCCCGGGGCCGCCCCGGTCTCCGGTGGGCGGCCGCCCGCCCCGCAGTCTCCTCCGGCGTCCCCCACCCCTCAGGGCACCGGCGCTCCGGCGCCGGGGGCGCAGTCGCCCGGCGGCCAGGTGCCGGGCGGACAACTCCCCGGCACGCAGGCACCCGTCGGACAGGTGTCCGGCGGACTCCCCGACGCCCAGCCGCCCGCCACGGCGGCGGGCGCGCCGTCTCCGGCCGGCCGTCCGTCCGGCGGGCAGCCGCCCGGCGCGGAACCGTCCGGGGTGCGCTTCGACCGGCCCTCCGAGCCGGACGAGTACCCCCTGGCTCCCCCGGCCGCCGAGGCCCCCGCGGCCGGCGCCCCCGCGGATCCCCGCACCGCCGATCTGGCGAGCCCGTCCGCGGGTACCAAGCTGTGCGTCGCCTGCCGTTCGGGCCGCGTCGACGACGACGGCTACTGCGAGAACTGCGGCCACGCGCAGCCCCGGGAGCGCGACCACATGGAGCAGGAACTCGGCGCGGTCGCGGCGGTCAGCGACCGCGGTCTGCGCCACCACCGCAACGAGGACGCGTTCGCGATCTCGTCCACCGCGCTGCCCGACGGGTCGCCCGCGGTCCTCGCCATCGTGTGCGACGGCGTCTCCTCGGCGACCCGTCCGGACGAGGCCTCGTTCGCCGCGTCGAACGCGGCGAACGAGGCGCTCCTGGCGGCCCTGCCGCGGGGCACGCATCCGCAGCAGGCGATGCACGACGCGATCGTCGCCGCCGCGGACTCCGTCAACGCGCTGGCCGACCCGTCCACCGCCCAGGGCGAGCACGCGCCCCACGTCAACGCGCCCGCGTGCACCCTCGTCGGCGCGGTCGTCACGACCGCCCTGCTGGTCGTCGGCTGGGTCGGCGACAGCCGCGCCTACTGGGTGCCCGTCGACCGTTCCTCGCCGCCGGCCCGGCTCACCGAGGACGACTCGTGGGCCGCCCAGATGGTCGCGGCGGGCCTGATGAACGAGGCGGAGGCGTACGCCGACGAGCGCGCCCACGCCATCACGGGCTGGCTCGGCGCGGACGCCTACGAACTGGAGCCGCACACCGCTTCCTTCAAGCCGGACCGGCCGGGTGTAGTGGTGGTGTGCACCGACGGTCTGTGGAACTACGCGGAGGCGGCCGAGGACATGGCCGAGGTCGTACCCCTCGACGCCGCCGAACGGCCGCTGCACAGCGCACAGGTGCTGGTCGGTCACGCCCTGGACGGCGGGGGCCACGACAACGTAACAGTGGCCGTCCTGCCGTTCCCCGCCCCACCACAGGGGGCAGGATCGGCCTGAGGCCGCGAAACCCGGATCAGCCGGGCCACGGAACCACCGGCCCGCGGACCGCAGGTCCGCGGGTGGTGGCACCGCGGGTCCCGGCACCGCGGACCGCGCACAGGGCGACGGCCTCGGACCGGAGGGGACCGGTCCGCATACAGTCATGACCTCCGCCAGCACCGGAGGCCCGAGGGGGACAGAGAAGGCATGGCCAATTTCTCGAAGTCGAACGTGCCGCAGTTCTCGGTGGACGTGTACCAGAACGAGTACCTGCCCGAGAGCGGTCGTGAGGTCAACGCGATCGTCACCGTGAGCGCGACCGGCGGCGGCACCATCGGAAGCGCCGTGGCGGCACCGCACCTCTACTCGCCCGGACAGGGACCGGACGCGGCCGTGGCGATCATGGTCGACTGTTCGGGGTCGATGGACTACCCGCCGACCAAGATGCGCAACGCCCGCGACGCGACGGCCGCCGCGATCGACACGCTGCGCGACGGCGTGCACTTCGCGGTGATCGGCGGCACGCACGTCGCCAAGGAGGTCTATCCCGGCGGCGGACGGCTCGCCGTCGCCGACGCGGCCACCCGCGACCAGGCGAAGCAGGCCCTGCGCCGGCTGAGCGCGGGCGGCGGCACGGCCATCGGCACCTGGCTGCGCCTGGCCGACCGGCTGCTGTCCTCCGCGGAGGTCTCCATCCGGCACGGCATCCTGCTCACCGACGGCCGCAACGAACACGAGTCGCCCGAGGACCTGAAGGCCGCGCTGGACTCCTGCGCCGGACGGTTCACGTGTGACGCGCGTGGAGTGGGCACCGACTGGGAGGTCAAGGAGGTCACCGGGATCGCCTCCGCGCTCCTCGGCACCGCCGACATCGTGGCCGACCCCGCCGCCCTGTCCGCCGACTTCACGCAGATGATGGAGACGGCCATGGGCAAGGAGGTCGCGGACGTCGCGCTGCGCCTGTGGACGCCGGTCGGGACGCAGATCAAGTTCGTCAAGCAAGTGGCGCCCACGGTCGAGGAACTGACGGAGCGCCGGAGCGAGGCCGGGCCGCGTGCCGGGGACTATCCGACGGGCTCCTGGGGCGACGAGTCGCGCGACTACCACGTGTGCGTGGAGGTCCCGGCGGCCGGGATCGGCCAGGAGATGCTGGCGGCCCGTGTGTCGTTGGTCATCCCGCAGGGCGACGGGAGCGTGCAGAACCTCGGCGCGCAGGGTCTCGTCCGGGCGGTGTGGACGGACGACATGGCCGCCTCGACGTCGATCAACCCGCAGGTGGCGCACTACACAGGACAGGCCGAACTGGCTCAAGTCATCCAACAAGGCCTGGATGCCCGCAAAGCGGGCGATGTGGACGGCGCAACGGCCAAGCTGGGACGTGCCGTTCAGCTCGCCAGCGCCTCCGGCAACGCCGATACTGCGAAACTGCTTGCGAAGGTGGTGGACGTGGTCGACGCCGCGGCAGGTACTGTGCGATTGAAGGCAAAGGTCGAAGAGGCCGACGAGATGACTCTCGAGACACGGTCCACAAAGACTGTTCGTGTAAAGAAGTAGCGAGCCCGGTTCCCGAGGGGAGCCGGAGAAACCCGGCCCCGAGGGCCGGAAAGGAAAGGGGGAAGCGCCGACATGCCGACCTGCCCGAACGGACATCAGTCGGGTTCCGACGACTGGTGCGAGGTCTGCGGTCACCGCATGGCCGGAGCCGTGCCCCCGCCACCTCCCCCGCCGCCGCCCGGCGCCGGGTACGGCTATCCGCCGCCCGGTTCGCCCCCGCCGCCGCCCGGCGCCGGCGGGCGCCCGCACCTGTCCGCCGTGCCGGACCCCGAGCCGGAGCTCTGCCCGCAGTGCCGCACGCCCCGTGAGGGCGCCGCGCCGTTCTGCGAGGAGTGCCGGTGGAACTTCCTGACCAACACCGCCACGTCGTACACGCCGGCGGCGCCGCGTCCGCCGGCCGGCGGCATGGGCGGACCCGGCGGCCCGGGTGGTCCTGGTGGCATGGGCGGACCCGGTGGCAACCCCCCGCCGCGGTTCCCGCAGCAGGGCCCCGGCCAGCCGGGCGGTCCCGGTGCCGGTCCCGGTCACGACCCGTTCGAGTACCAGAGTTCGCGGCCCTCGCAGATGAACCGGCCCGCCGAGCCGATCCCGCCCGGCCCGCCCTCCTCTCCGTGGGGTGCGGACGGCCCCTCGGGCTTCGGCGGCGACCCCTCGCGGCCCGTGCCGCCGCCTCCGGGCCCGACGCCCGGCGGCCCCGGCGTCCCGCAGGCGTACACCCAGCAGCCCGCCTCGCCCTTCACCCAGGGCGGCCCGCCGCAGCCCGGCGTCCCGCAGCCCGGCGGCCCGGCCTTCGGCGGTGACGACGACTGGGTGATCTCCCCGCCCTCGGCGGGCGCGCCCGGCGGCCCTGCCGGTCCCGGCGGTCCGAACGGTCCCGGCGCGGGCCAGGGCGGCTACGGCTACCCGCAGCCCGGCGTGACCCAGGCCCCGCCCGGCCCCGGCTACCAGCAGCAGCCGCTGGCGTGGAGCGTGACGATCGGTCCCGACCGCGAGTACTTCATGGCGATGATGCAGCGCTCGGGCCCCGAGGCCGCGGGGCTGAACCTGCCCGCGTACTCGCCGGAGCAGCAGCGTCCGCTCACCGGCAACCAGCTCACGATCGGCCGTCGCCGGCACTCCACCGGCGACACCCCGGACGTCGACCTGTCGGTGCCCCCGGAGGACCCGGGCGTCTCGCACCAGCACGCCGTCCTGGTCCAGCAGCCGGACGGGGGCTGGGCGGTCGTCGACCAGAACTCGACGAACGGCACCACGGTCAACGGCGGGGAGGAGCCCATCCAGCCGTTCGTACCGGTACCTCTCCAGGACGGCGACCGGGTGCACGTCGGCGCCTGGACGACGATCACGATCCGCCGGGGCTGAGCACCGCCCCACGAGCCCGTACGGGATTCACGGCAGCGGCCAGGTGTGCGGCCCCTCGGGGTCGTCCAGCCAGGCCCGGGCGCGCTCCCCGCTGACCGTGATCCCGTACCGCTCCCGCACCGGATGGCCCTCGCGCTCCCAGAGCGCGTAGGCCTCCCGCGGGTCGAGACCGCCCACGGTCAGGGCCAGCAGGAAGCGGAGCAGCTCCTCGTTCCGGGCCCGGGCAGGCAGCCCTTCGACGTGCTCCGGCGCGCGTTCGGGCCGGGTCGCGCCGCGCAGGGGCACGAAGTAGGCGGGTGTGTGCAGGAAGCGCCCCTCGGCGTGCCCGGCGTCCCGTACCCGCAGGGCGATCAGACCGGTGGCCAGCGGCGCGAGGATGCGGGCGCCCGGGGTGCACTGGGCCAGCCAGGGGTGCGGGATCGTGGACAGCGTGCAGGTCGCGATGATCCGGTCGAAGGGGGCGCGCTCAGGGACGCCACGGGCTCCGTCGCCGGTGACGACGAGCGGGTGATGGCCGGCGGCCGCGAGATGCCGGCGCGCGGATTCGGTGATCTCGGCGTCCAGGTCGATCGTGGTCACCCGGTCGTCGCCGAGCCGGTGGGCGAGCAGGGCCGCGTTGTAGCCGGTCCCGGCACCGATCTCCAGCACGGCGTTCCCGTCCCGTACCTCCAGTTCGGTGAGCATGGCCGCCATCAGGGAGGGCTGGCTGCTGGAGGAGACCAGTACGCCGTCGCGCACGCGGGTGGCCAGCGGGGCGTCGGCGTACGCACCGCGCACCCAGCGTTCCCGGCTGCGCGGGTCCGGGTCCTCGCCCCACACGCGCTCGAAGCCCCCGAGGACGCCGATGTAGTAGTACGGCACGAAGAGATGGCGCGGGACCGCCTCGAACGCCTCCCGCCAGACGGGATCGGCCTCCCAGGCGCCGCTCGCCTCGATCTCGCGCACCATCGCGGCCCGCGCCTGCGCGGCGAGGTCGTCGAGTTCGTGGTCGAGTGCGTGCGTGCCCATGTCTCCACTGTGCTGCCGGACGGGCCGCCGGGCGAGCGACGGACCGGCCGACGGCGAGGAGTCGTGCGTGCACGGCGTCGCCGGGCAGGCGGGAATTGTCGGTCAGGACCTAAGCCTCGAGTCCTCGGTCACCCCGTCTGAGACCATGGACGCGTGAAAGAGATTCGGCGCGGCACGCTTCAGGAGCAGACCTTCTACGAGCAGGTCGGCGGCGAGGAGACCTTCCGGCGCCTGGTGCACCGGTTCTACCAGGGTGTCGCCGAGGACCCGCTGCTGAAGCCCATGTATCCCGAGGAGGACCTGGGCCCGGCGGAGGAGCGGCTCACGCTGTTCCTGATGCAGTACTGGGGCGGCCCGACCACGTACAGCGAGAACCGCGGCCACCCCCGGCTGCGGATGCGCCACGCCCCCTTCACCGTGGACCAGGCGGCGCACGACGCCTGGCTCAAGCACATGCGGGTCGCCGTCGAGGAACTCGGCCTCTCCGAGGAGCACGAGACCACGCTGTGGAACTACCTGACGTACGCGGCGGCTTCGATGGTGAACACCGCGGGCTGATCCCCCCGCCGCCGGTCCGTCGCTCGGCGGCGGACCCGGCGGCGGCTCCGGACGGACCGGTTCCGGCCCCGCACGGAGGCTGACGCGCGCATTCCGGTCGCCGGACGCCGAATTCCGGTCACAATCCGGTCAAGGCCTGCCTACAAGCGCTTACCCGCGCCCCTGTCCCTCTGCCAGCATCGCCCGAAGGTCCCGGGACGACGACAGAGGGACCGACGGGGTGACGGGGGCGGGCGGGGGTCCGGGTGACGGGGTTCGTACTACTGCGGGCGAGGGCGCACCGCCTGCTGCTCGCCGCCGCGCTGCTCACCGTCCTGCTGACGACGGCGGTGCTGGCGACCCTCACCGCCTACTCCGGCTCGATCGGCGACGCGTCCCTGCGCCACGCGCTCAAGGACCCGGGGAACGCCGTGAGCACCGCCCTGATCGTCCGGGCCGACGTCCCGGCGAAGGAGCGCGGAGCCGCCGACAGCGCCGTGCGTGAGGGGGCCCGGAAGACCTTCTCCGGTCTGCCGGTCACCCGGCGGACCCTGACGCGCTCGGGCCCGTACGCCCTGCCCCGTTCCCTCCAGCCCCCCGCCGCCCGCGCCGGGGACCCGGACCTCACGCACTTCGCCGCCCTCGACCACAGCCAGGTGCGGGTCACCGACGGGCGGCTGCCCGGTCCCCCGGCCGGCCCGGTCGTCGACGTCGCCCTGCCCTCCGCCGCCGCCGACCGCCTCGGCCTGAAGCCCGGCGCCCGCCTCACCCTCGTCGACCGGCTCGGCGGCCCCAAGGTCCACGTCCGCATCACTGGCCTCTACAAGCCCGTCCGCCCCACCGCCCCGTACTGGCAGTTGGACGCGCTGCGCGGCCGGGGGATCAACAAGGTCGACTTCACGACGTACGGACCGCTGCTCACCGATCCCGCGATCCTGTCCGGGAGCCGGGTGAGCGCCGGTGAGACCGCGTGGCTGACGTCCGCCGACTTCTCCACGCTGACGCCCGGCGGGATCGGCGCACTGCGCGAGGCCGCCCGCGAGGGCCAGCGGAAGCTGCGCAAGGACCCGGCCCTGACCGGGGCGACGGCCGTGTCGACCTCGCTGCCCGAGGTCCTGGACAGCGTCGAGCGCTCGCTGCTCGTCTCGCGTTCGACACTCCTGATCGTCGCGTCGCAGCTGGCCCTGCTCGCCGGATACGCGCTGCTGCTCGTCGCCCGGCTGCTGAGCGCCGAACGCGTCGGCGAGACCGAGGTGTTGCGGGCGCGTGGCGCCTCGCGCGCCCGCGTCGGAACGCTCGCCGCGCTGGAGGCACTGCTCCTCGCGCTGCCCGCCGCGCTCTGCGCCCCGCTCCTCGCCGGACCGCTGACCCGGCTGCTCGCCGGGCAGGGCGCGCTGGCGCGGATCGGGCTGCGCCTCGACACCTCGCAGGGGCTCGGCGCGGTGTGGCTGGTCGCGGCGGGCGTGGCACTGGGCTGCGCGCTCGCGGTGATCGTGCCGGCACTGACGGCGGGCGACAGTGACAGGGGCCGGGCGCGCACGCTGCCCGCGCCGGTGCGGGCGGGCGCGGACGTCGGGCTGCTGGCCATCGCGGGCGTCGCGTACTGGCAGCTGGACCGGCAGACGTCCGGCGCCGTCAGCGGCGACACCTCGGGCACCCTCGGCGTCGACCCCCTGCTGGTCTCCGCCCCCGCCCTCGCGCTGCTCGCCGGGACCGTCCTCACGTTGCGGCTGCTGCCGCCGGTGGCGCGGCTCGCGGAACACCGGGCCGCGAGCGGCCGGGGACTGCCCACGGCGCTCGCGGGCTGGCAGCTCAGCCGCCGCCCGATGCGCGGCGCCGGACCGGTCCTGCTGCTCGTGCTCGCCGTCGCCATGGGCATGCTCGCCATCGGCCAGGGCGCGTCCTGGAACCGCTCGCAGGACGACCAGGCGGACTTCCGGGCCGGTACCTCGGTCCGTGTCCTCGCGGGCGACGAGGACGCGCTCGGCCAGGCCGAGGCGTACGCGGCCCTGCCCCGCGTACAACAGGCCGCCCCCGCCGTCCGCACCACGCTGCCACTGTCGGGCAGCCGTACCGCGACGGTGCTCGCCCTCGACACGGCGCACGCGGCGGACGGTGTGCTGCTGCGGCGGGACCTGGCCGACCGGCCGGTGCGCCCGCTGCTCGCGGGACTCGGGCCGAAGGGGGCTTCCAGGGGGACGCCGGTCCCCAAGGGCAGCGAACGGCTCGGCATGACCGTACGTCTGAGCAGCACGGGCGGCACGACGGCCGCGGACGTGTCGGTCACCCTGGAGGACCGCTACGGAACGCCCCACTCGCTGCGGATCGGCCGGCTCCCCTCCGACGGGCGGGCGCACCCCCTCACCCTCGACCTCCCGCGGAGCACCGCGTCCCTGCTGCTCACCGGACTCCAGCTGGACATGACCCAGCCCACCGACACCGCGCAGCAACACCGCTTCCGGGTCGAGGCGTTGAACGCGACCGGCGCCGACGGCGAGGAGCACGCGCTGCCGCTGCCCACCGACTGGAAGACGGCGTCGGGGACCACCAGCACCGCGGCGTCCCCCGACGAAGCCACCCGCCCCACTCCCCCGCGCGTGGACAAGGCCTCGAAGCAGTCGCTGTCCGTCCGCTACGGCACCGGCTACCTCCCGCTCCAACTCGCCTGGCAGATCACCTCGGTGACCATCCGTATGCAGGTGGTGCAGCCGAAGGCGCCGGAGATCACGGCGGTCGCGACGGACCGCTTCCTGACCTCGTCGGGCGCCCGGACCGGAGACCGCGTGGACGTGCCGTTCGGCGGCCGTACGGTGCCGGTGCGGATCGTGGACAGCGTCCACGCGCTGCCGACGACGGACACCCCGCCGGACGGCACGGCGGCCGGGGCGACGATCCGGGCCTCGGAGAACGGCGGTGCGCTGATCATCGATCTCCGGTCGGTGAACCGGGTGCTCCAAGCGCGCTACGGGCAGAGTGTCCCGCCCAGTGAGTGGTGGATGCGGACCTCGCCCGGCGACTCGGCACGGGTCGCGGCGGAGCTGCGGGAGCGGCCCGGCATCGAGCCGTCGCAGGTCGTCGTCCGCGACGAGATCGCGGACCGGTTGCGCGACGACCCGTTCGGGGCGGGCCCCGAGGCCGCGTTCGCCGCGGCGGCCGCGGTGGCCGCCGCTCTCGCGGCGGTCGGGTTCGCGGTGAGCACCGCCGGGTCGCTGCGGGAGCGCGGAGCCGAGTTCGCGGTGCTGCGGGCGCTGGGCGCGCCGCGCCGCCAGCTGGCCCGGCTGATCGCCGTCGAGCAGGGCGTCCTGGTGACCCTGGCGCTGGTGGTGGGCGTGGCCCTGGGCGCGGTGCTGGCACGGGCCGTGGTGCCGCTGATCGTGCTGACGTCCCAGGCGACCCGGCCGACCCCCGAGGTCCTGGTCCAACTCCCGCTCCCGCACGTGGCGGTGCTGCTGGCCGCCGTGGCGGTGACCCCGCTGGCGATCACGGCTTTCCTTTCGCTGCACCGCCCTGACCCGGCGACTTCACTGCGACGGCAGGGGGGTGAGTGACATGACCGGTCCCACGGACGAGACGAACGGCGCGGGCGACACGGGCGGCGCCGCGAGCACCGGCGTCGCGGCGGTGGTGGCCCCGTGGGTCCGCACCCGGCTGCGCGCCGCACCCGGCGTGGCGGTCGCGCTGGCCCTGCTCGTCGCGCTGACCGCGTGCCTGGCCGCCGCGTTCCCGCGGGCGGTCGACCGCTACGAGGACGCGGGGCTGCGCCGGCTGCTCGACGACGCCACCGCCCGGCGGACCACGGTCCAGCTGTACGCCCCGCAGCCCGGCGTCGAACTCCCGCAGAAGGAGCGGGAACAGGCCGTGCGCGGTGCCGCCCTGCGCACGGCGTACGGAAAGGTGCTCGCCTCCGTCGAGCGGCCCCTCGTGCCCGACCGCGCGCAGTCCTCGTACGGGGTGCGCACCTCCAACCCCGGCGCCGCGCTGGACCCCTGGCTGCCCCGGCCGACCGGACTGCCCGCCCGTATGTCGCTGACCGCGCAGAACGATCTCGCCGGCCATGCCCGGCTGCGCGAAGGACGCCTTCCGCGCGTGCGGGGCGCCGTGACCGCGGCGACGCCCGAGGTGGAGGCGGCCGTCACCACCGCCACGGCCCGAACGCTCAAGATCAAGGTGGGTTCGGTGATCCACCTGCCCGGCGTGGAGCGCGAGCCGCTGGCCGTACGGGTCACCGGGATCGTCGAGCCGCGCGAGCCCGACGGCTCGTACTGGTCGGCGATGCCCGTGCTGCGCAAGCCCTCCTTGATCCAGATTCCTACCCAGGGCGGCCCGCCGGACAGGTACTGGCTGGGCGGGCTGCTGCTGCCGCCGGACGCCGCGCCCGCCCTGCTCGGCACGGCGGGGAAGCCCGAACGCTACTGGCAGCTGGCGCCCGACACCACGTCGCTGACCGCGCACGAGGTGGACCGGCTGTCCTCCGCGATCGCCGCGCTGGAGTCGGGGCCGGGACTCGGACGAGTGCGCGAGAAGGTCGACCCGCTGGCGGACGCGACCACGGACCTGGACGACGTCCTGACGTCGTTCGTCCGGCTGCGGTCCGGCATCGGCCCGCTGGTGGCCGTGGCCGCCTTCGGCGCCGGCACGGTCGCGGCCGTCGTGCTGCTGATGGCGGGCGGCCTCGCCGTCGACCGGCGCCGCGCCGAACTGGCCCTGCTGCGCGCCCGCGGCGGCTCCCTGCGCGGCGTCGCGGGACGGCTGCTGGCCGAGACGGCCGTCGTCGCGGTACCCGCGGGCGCACTCGGCCTCGCGGTGGCCCTGCTCGCCGTGCCCGAGGGCCGCCTCGCCCACGCGGTCGCCGCCGCCGTCGCGGTCACCGTCCTGGCCTGCGCCACCCTGCCCGTCCGGGCGGCGTTCGCCCACCGCGCCGTACGCATCCACGGGGGCCGCGAGGACCTGGCGTCCGTACGTCCCTCACGCCGTCGCACGGTCGCGGAACTCACGCTGCTGGTGCTGGCGTCGGGTGCCGTCGTCGCGCTGCGGCGCCGCGGCGCGTCCGGCGATCAGCTGGTCGCGCTGGCGCCGGTTCTGGTGGGCGTCATCGCGGCGCTGGTCCTGGTCCGGCTCTACCCGCTGCCGCTGCGCCGGCTGGCCCGGCCCGCCGGGCGGCTGCGGGGTGCCGTCGCCCACCTCTCGCTGGCCCGCGCGGGACGCACCTCCACCTCCACCGTGCTGCCTCTCCTCGCCCTGCTCACCGCCCTGACCACCGCCGCGTTCGGCGGCTCGGTCCTCGCGGGCGTCCATGAGGCCCGCGACCGTGCGGCGCTCCTGGTCACCGGCGCGGACGCCCGTATCGAGGCCACCCACACGCTCCCGGCCGCCCTGCCGGGGCAGGTCCGGCAGGCGTCCGGCGTCCGCGAGGTCACACCCGTGAGCATCGCCTACGAGGCCCAGGTGGGCGACGGCTCCGGAACCGAGCAGGAAGTGGTGGCTCTGGTGGGCGTGGAGCCGGGGGCGTACGGGCGGCTGGCCCGGCGCGTCGGCCTCGGGGGCTTCTCCGGCACGGAGTTGGCCGTCCCGGCCGCGAGCGGCTCCTCGGGGACCACCGCGAGCGCGGGGAAACGGGTGCTGCCCGCGCTCGCCTCGCCCGCCGTCGCCGGCCGGTACGGCACGCGACCGTTCGCGGTACGGCTGGAGGACGGCAGCCAGGTGACCGTGCGGATCACCGCCGTACGGGACCTGACCCCGGCCGTCTCCGATCTCGACTTCCTGGTGGTGGACCGCGCGGGTCTGCCCTCCCGCCCCGCCCGGCCGACCGCGCTGCTCGTGACCGGCGGCCACCTCGACGGGGGCGCCCTGCGCGACGCGGCGGGCTCCGGTGTGGAGGTGCGGCTGCGGGCCGAGGTGCGGGACGGGTACGTGGACTCACCGTTGCAGACCGGTGCGGAGCGGATCTACACGGCCGCGGTCGCCGCGGGCGCCGGGTACGCCGTGCTGGCGCTGCTGCTGGCCCTCGTGCGCGCCGCGCCCGAACGGACCGCGCTCCTCGCCCGCCTGCGCACCATGGGGCTCACCCGCGCCCAGGGCCGCCGTCTGCTCGTGCTGGAGGCCCTGCCCCAGGCTCTGCTGGCCGCGGCGGGCGGCGCGCTCACCGGCTGGGCGGCGATCCGTCTGCTGTCCCCCGGCATCGACCTGACGGCGATCGCCCTCGCCACGCCCGACTCCTCGTCGGGGGGCGCCCGGCTGCGCACCGACGCCGTCTCGCTGATCCTGCCGTCCCTGACCGTCCTGGCCCTGGCGACGGGCATCGCGGCGGCGCAGGCGTGGTGGTCGGGTCGACGGGGGTCGGTCCGGGAACTGAGGGCGGGGGACTCCCGATGATCCCCTCGACCCCGGGCACGACCCCGGCGCACGCCTCGGCCCACCCGGTCATGTGCCGCGCGTCCCGCCGGGCGGGACAGGGCACGAGCGGGGTGGGCCGGCCGGCCCGGCAGGTCACCCGCCCGGGAGGCCACCCGGCCCGAGAGGCCAGTCGTCCTGGAAGCCGCCCGGCTCGGCAGTCCCCCGGTTCAGGAAGCCATCCGGCCCGGCACGGCCCTGCGGCTCGTCGGGCCGTGCGCCCGGACCCGTACTCGACCAGCGTCCCCGTGACCCCCGCCGGAGGCAGGCGATGACCACCACCGATCCCACCTTCGCCGATCTCGCCGACCGTGCCACCGCACGCCGGGACCGTCCGGCCTACGGCCACGACGCCCTGATCACCTGTGACCGGCTGGTCCGCATCTTCTCCACGGACGGCGTGGAGGTCCAGGCGCTCCAGGGGCTCGACCTGCTGGTCCGCGAGGGCGAGTTGATGGCGCTGGTGGGCGCGTCGGGCAGCGGCAAGTCGACCCTGATGAACATCCTGGCCGGCCTGGACACCCCCACCGCGGGCGCCGCGCGCGTCGCGGGACGCGACCTGCTGACGATGGGGTCGAAGGACCGCCTGCGCTACCGCAGGGAGGTCGTCGGGTTCGTCTGGCAGCAGACGTCCCGCAACCTCCTCCCCTATCTGACCGCGGCCCAGAACGTCGCCCTGCCGATGCAGCTGTCCGGCGCCGCCCGAGGAGGCCGCCGCACCCGCCGCGCCCAGTCCGAGCGCGCCCTGGAGCTGCTGGAGCTGCTGGGGATCGCCGACTGCCGCAACCGCCGCCCGCACCAGATGTCGGGCGGTCAGCAGCAGCGCGTCGCCATCGCCGTGGCGCTGTCGAACGCCCCCGCCGTGCTGCTCGCGGACGAGCCCACCGGCGAACTCGACTCCCACACCGCCGAGCAGATCTTCGCCGCGTTCCGCACGGCGAACGAACACCTCGGCACCACCATCGTGATCGTCACCCACGACCAGGCGGTCGCCGGCGAGGTCCGCCGCACGGTCGCGATCCGCGACGGCCGCACCTCCACGGAGGTGCTGCGCCGCACCGAGGTCGACGCCGCGACCGGTCAGGAGGCGGTGGTGGCCCGTGAGTACGCGATGCTCGACCGGGCGGGCCGTCTCCAGCTCCCCGCCGAGTACACCGAGACGCTGGGCATGCGGGACCGCGTGGCACTGGAACTGGAGCCGGACCACATCGGCGTCTGGCCGGACGACAGCACGCCCGGCTGAGAAGCCCGCGAAGGCACTGCCGTGCGCGATCGGCGGACGAAGCCCGCGAAGGCGCGGCCCTGCGCGCGGTAGGCGGACGAAGCCCGCGAAGGCGGCCTCGCGCGCGGTCAGCGGACGCTGACGTCCAGCGCGCCGAGTCCTGCCCGGCGGACCGCGATCGAGCCGTACGGCGTGCGCAGCCGCAGCCACGCGCCGGACGAGTACAGCCCGAGCGGGCTCTCCCCGGCCGCGGCCCCGGACCCCGTCCCGGGCCGCGCGGGTCGCAGGAATCCCAGTGACTGCGCCGCGTGCGCGGCCCGTACCGGAAGACCCGTGTCGCCGATCGGCCGGGACCAGATCTCCCGCCCGATCCGGTCGAGTTCGGCGCGCGTACGCCGCTCGGGCGTCAACTCCTGTGTGCGGGACCGGAATTCGGCCACCGCACCGGCGACCATGGCGCGCACGGCGTCCGCGGCGGGCAGTCCCGGCTCGGGCCTCCAGCCGCCGCGCGGCGGGAGCACCCCGGCCCACGGCGGCCCGGTGACGGCGGCCGGCACCGCAGCGGTGGCCGCCGGCTCGTCGACGGACTCCAGGAGTTCACCGGCCGAGACGGTCACGTCCAGGATGAGGTCGAGCCCGTTCTCGTACGGCTTGGCGAGGCGTGCCGTACGGACGGCGAGGACCTCGAACGACGGTGGCCGGCCGAAGACCGCGAGCGTGGTGCCCTGCGCCTGAAGGCGCACGGCCGCCGCGCGGTCGTAGTGGACCAGCCGGGAGAGGAAGGCGGCGAGGTCCGCCGCCTCCCCCGCGTCGACGAGGTGCAGGACGGTCATGCCGCGACGGCCTCGCCGTCCTCGTCGAGCTTTCCGTCCTCGGCGGCCTCGGTGCCCTTGCCGCCCTCGTCGTCCCGGTACTCCTCCAGGAACTCACGTTCCTCGGCGGTGATGCGACGCGGGCGCTGGGCCTCGAAGTCGAACGGCACGACCACGGTCGCGGCGCGGACGTAGAGCTGCTCCGCGTCCTTGACCTCGTACGTGATCGTGAACGCCGCCGCCCTTATCTCCGTGATCCACAGCTCGATGTCCACCGGCTCGCGCCGGTGGACGAGCTGCCGCTTGTAGTCGATCTCGTGGCGCGCCACCACGGACCCCTGCTTGAACTGCTTGTCCGGGCGGGTCAGGAAGTCGATACGTGCTTCCTCCAGGTAGCGGAGGAAGACCGCGTTGTTGACGTGGCCGTACGCGTCCATGTCCGCCCAGCGCAGCGGGCAGCGGTAGATGTGCCGCAAGATCGATCAGCCCCGGGTCAGCTTCTTGTAGGTGGCACGGTGCGGACGCGCGGCCTCGGCGCCGAGCCGCTCGACCTTGTTCTTCTCGTACGACTCGAAGTTGCCCTCGAACCAGAACCACTTGGACTCACCCTCGTACGCGAGGATGTGGGTCGCGACCCGGTCCAGGAACCAGCGGTCGTGGGAGACGACCACGGCCGCGCCCGGGAACTCGAGCAGCGCGTTCTCCAGGGAGGACAGCGTCTCGACGTCGAGGTCGTTGGTCGGCTCGTCGAGGAGCAGCAGGTTGCCGCCCTGCTTGAGCGTCAGCGCCAGGTTGAGGCGGTTGCGCTCACCACCGGAGAGGACGCCGGCCGGCTTCTGCTGGTCGGGGCCCTTGAAGCCGAAGGCGGAGACGTACGCGCGCGACGGCATCTCGACCTGGCCCACGTTGATGTAGTCCAGCTCGTCGGAGACGACGGCCCACAGCGTCTTCTTCGGGTCGATGTTCTCGCGGCTCTGGTCGACGTACGAGATCTTGACGGTGTCGCCGACCTTGATCGAGCCGGAGTCCGGCGTCTCCAGGCCCTGGATCATCTTGAAGAGCGTGGTCTTGCCGGCGCCGTTCGGGCCGATGACACCGACGATCCCGTTGCGCGGCAGCGTGAAGGAGAGGTCGTCGATCAGGACCTTCTCGCCGAAGGCCTTGGAGAGGTTGTTGACCTCGACGACGATGGAGCCCAGGCGCGGGCCCGGCGGGATCTGGATCTCCTCGAAGTCCAGCTTCCGCATCTTGTCGGCCTCGGCCGCCATCTCCTCGTAGCGCGCCAGACGCGCCTTGGACTTGGCCTGACGCCCCTTGGCGTTGGACCGCACCCACTCCAGCTCTTCCTTGAGCCGCTTGGCGCGCTTGGCGTCCTTCTGACCCTCGATCTTCAGGCGGGAGGCCTTGTTGTCGAGGTACGTGGAGTAGTTGCCCTCGTAGGGGATGGCGCGGCCGCGGTCGAGCTCGAGGATCCACTCGGCGACGTTGTCGAGGAAGTACCGGTCGTGGGTGACGGCGACGACGGTGCCCGTGTACTTCGCGAGGTGCTGCTCCAGCCACTGCACGGACTCGGCGTCCAGGTGGTTGGTGGGCTCGTCGAGCAGCAGCAGGTCGGGCGCCTCGATGAGCAGCTTGCACAGCGCGACGCGGCGCTTCTCACCACCGGAGAGGTTGGTGACCGGCCAGTCGCCGGGCGGGCAGCCCAGGGCGTCCATGGCCTGCTCCAGCTGGGCGTCCAGGTCCCACGCGTTGGCGTGGTCCAGGTCGTCCTGGAGCTTGCCCATCTCCTCCATGAGCGCGTCCGAGTAGTCGGTCGCCATGAGCTCGGCGACCTCGTTGAAGCGCTTGAGCTTGCCCATGATCTCGGCGGCGCCGTCCTGCACGTTCTCCAGGACCGTCTTGGACTCGTCGAGCGGGGGCTCCTGGAGCAGCATGCCGACGCTGTAGCCCGGCGACAGGAACGCGTCACCGTTGGAGGGCTGCTCGAGGCCCGCCATGATCTTGAGAACGGTGGACTTACCGGCTCCGTTCGGACCGACCACACCGATCTTCGCACCCGGCAGGAAGTTCAAGGTGACGTCGTCGAGGATCACCTTGTCGCCGTGCGCCTTGCGCGTCTTGCGCATGGTGTAAATGAACTCAGCCAAGAGAAACCGTCCGGACGCTTGAAATCGGCAGTGGGCAGATACACCCCATCTTGCCTGACCGCCACCCCTGGATGGAAACCCGTTAGGTCGAGAGGCTCTGACCTGGTGTTTCGCTGCTGGGGACTGAGGCTTGTCCGTCACTGCCGGTGGCCATTGGTCGGCCTCGAGCGGCCTCGTACGGCCCAGGGACGGCCCAGGAACGGCCCAGGAACGGCCCAGCGTCGGCACGGCTCGCTCCAGAGGCTGGGTTGCCACCAGCTCCGTGGACGCGTCCAGCGAGCCGGGAAGCGCCGGCAGCCCTACCGGGCGACAGCCGGCATCGCGTCGCGCTCCATGGGGCCGGCCGCCCGTCTCCGGACCCGGGTGGAGCAGCGCGAGTACGTCGGTGGTTGCGTGCCGTGCGGGGTGCGGACAGCATGCCTTGGGGGAGATAAGTCTGAATTGGCCTTTTTCATTGCGAAACATGCGCTACCGGAAGACCCGCCCTGGTCGTCACTTAGCGTAATCGGCAGAGGTGAGGCAACAACCGGGGAGAAGAGACCGCAGGAGCGCTTCCGAAGGTGGGTCCACGCGAATCCCACACTCCCGGCGAGATCGGCACCGACTGCCGGAGAGTCAGCACCACGGGGGTGGTGGTGCCATCACCACGAAAGGAACTTCCTCATGTCCACCACCGTCATCCAGCATGTCCTGAACCGGCTGCGGGACATCGGCGTACGTCACGTCTTCGGTGTCCCGGGCGACTACGCCTTCCCCGTCAACGACGCCATCGCCCAGCACCCGGACATCCAGTGGATGGGCAACTGCAATGAGCTCAACGCGGGCTACTGCGCCGACGGCTACGCCCGGGTCAACGGTGTCGGCGCCGTGTGCACCACCTACGGAGTCGGTGAGCTCAGCGCGATCAACGCCATCGCCGGCGCCTACACCGAGCACCTGCCGCTCTTCCACCTGGTGGGCATGCCCAGGATGCCCGCCCAGGCGCACCGCGCGATCGTGCACCACACCCTCGGCAACGGCGAGTTCGACCTCTTCCAGAAGCTGTCCGGGGCTGTGACGTGCGCCAGTGCCATCATGACGCCGCAGAATGTCGCGGCCGAGACCGAACGTCTCATCGCGGCGGCGCTCTACCACCGCCGCCCGGTCTACATGGCCTTCCCCGCCGACCTCGCGGAGATGCCGGTGCTCGGGTCGGCCCAGCCGATCCCCGCGCCGGCCAGTGACCCCGCGCAGCTGGACGCCGCCGTCCAGGCCATCACCGACATGCTCGCCGGGGCCAAGAGCGCCTGCGTCCTGCCCGGCGCGCTGACCGCCCGCTCCGGCCTGAGCACGCGACTCCAGCGGTTCCTCGACGCGACCGGGATGCCCTTCGCCACGATGATGGCCGACAAGGGCGTTCTGAACGAGGACCAGCCCGCCTACGCCGGCATGTACGACGGCAATCTCATGAACGAGAGCGTCCGCCGCTTCGTCGAGGACAGCGACGTCGTCTTCCTGGTCGGTGCGCTGATGAACGACTTCAGCAGTGGCGCGTTCACTGCCCGCCTGGACCCGGGTCGCACGATCGACATCCGCCACCACCACGTGAGCGTGGACGGCATGACCTACCAGAGCGTGGAGATGAAGGATCTCCTCGAAGCGCTCGCCGACAGGCTGCCGCAGAAGAAGTGGCAGCTACCGTCGGCCGAGGTGAGCCGGATGGCCCCCGTGGGTGGCAACGGCGGCGACTCCATCACCGCCGAGAACCTCTACCCCCGCTGGGAGAACTTCCTCAAGCCCGACGACATCCTGGTCGCCGAGACCGGAACCGCCTCCATGGGCATGGCGTTCGCCAAGCTGCCCAGCGGTGCCACCTTCGAGAACCAGACCCTGTGGGGCTCGATCGGCTGGGCCACCCCCGCCGCTCTCGGTGCGGCCGTCGCCGCCCAGGACGGCCGGCGAGTCGTCCTGATCACCGGCGAGGGCTCCCACCAGCTCACCGCGCAGGAGATCAGCCAGTTCGGACGATACGGCCTTCGCCCGGTGGTGTTCGTCCTGAACAACCACGGCTATCTGATCGAACGCCTGCTCTGCAAGCAGCCGGACATCGCCTACAACGACCTGGCCAACTGGCGCTACTCCGAACTGCCGAAGGCCCTGGGCTGCGACGACTGGTTCACCGCCCGCGTCTCGACCCTCGCCGAACTCGACCAGGCCATGGACGCCGCGGCGAAGGCCGGCACCGGTTGCTACATCGAGGTCATGACCGACACCTACACCGCACCGCCGCTGGCCAACCAGATGCACGACAACAGCGAGAAGCTCTACTCCGCCTGAACAGCGCGGGCCCCACGCGCCTCGCGGACTCGGCGGCCCCCAAGCGATCTTGAAAACCGTCGTGGCTGCGATGTCACCGTGGGTTCACATCCCACACCCACCGCGCAGGTGAACGGCCCCTGACCAGTTGAATCGGTCGGGGGCCGTCGTTTTGGCCTCCGCCTGCGAGTGACCGGTGTTCCCCGTGCTCCCCGTTCGATCGGGCACAGCAGGGGCACGGCAATGGCAGCCCACCGGGAGAGAGCCTGCTCGATCAGGCCGGGCTGGAGCCGCGTCCGCTCCAACTGAATGATCTGAGCCTGAGCTGGGCCGGAAAGCCGGCCGATCCTTGAGTAGTTGTGATGCGGAGCAAAGTGCCTGTTGTTCGCCCGGAGGCGCGAGGGGCGCCTACGCGGCATAGCCCTTTGTGTCAGTCGCTGGTGTCAGCCGCCGACGCGGCTTTTACCAGCATTGCCGTCACTCGGCGGATGGCCCGGAGCCGGCCCGACGCATCGCCGGTACAGCCAAGACCAGCACCGCCGTGATCATCAGCACAAGGCTCAACGAGTCAGCAGTCATCACAACGGCGAAGGGCGCGCCCGCGAGGTTCGGCGTCTTGGCGGCGATTATGGCGAGACCTATGAGCAGGGGGATCGAGTAGAAGCGCCCGCCGTGACGGGGACTCGGTCCTTTGTGGAGCTTCGCCTGCTCCCACCAGCGCAAGCCGAAACCGAGAAGAACCCGGTCGCCGCCGTCCGGCTCTCCGCCGGGCCCTGTGGGTGACCGGTGCGTGACTGCGCGTCCGGGTCGACCGCCACCTCGTGCGGAGCAGGGCGAAGGGGCACACTCTGGTAGTAGGGGCTGGGGCCTGCCCCGGAGGTGATCACAATGATGGAGACAAAGACACGGACCGCGGTCGGATGGCACGTGGAGATGGAGTTCGAGGAGGACGACCACCGCACACGTGCCGCCGCGCTCCTGAGACTGCCCGACGGCAGTGAGGTACGCGCCCACGGATACGCCAGCCGCCACCCCTCCGACTCGAATCAGCCGAGGGTCGGCGAGGAGGTCGCGGGGGCTCGTGCTCTGAACGAGCTGGCGATGAGGCTGCTGACCAAGGCGCACGACGAGATCGACGAGGCGTCGGGCAGGACCTCGCACCCGCTGAGGGCCTGACCCGAGCGGACCGGCCCGGGCCGTTCGGTCCGGGCAGCCGTGCCCGGTCGGCCGGAGACGGACCTCCCCGACCGGGGTCGGTCCGGGCAGCGTGCCCGGTCGGACGGAACCGGGCCTCCCCCATCAGGGTCGGCCCGGGCAGCCGGGACGACCGGGCCTCTCCGGCCCGACTTCTTCGACCGGGCCTCCGGTATCGGCGGGGCGCCCCGCACCGGATTCACGGTGCGGGACGCCGTCGTACCCGGGACGCCGCCGCACACAGGGACACCGTCGTACGCAGGGACTCGCGCCGGCTCGGGACGAGTGGGCGCCGACTCGGGGCGGGCACGCGCCAGGCGGAAAGGGCCGCTCCCGCCCCTGAGGAGCCGTCAGCGCACAAGCCCCGCGGCTCCTTTCGGCAAGCGGCGTGGACGCACTGGAACCGCGCTCCCGCATCGGCACCTGCCACGAGCGCGCGAGTACCGCGCCGTTTCGGCACGCAGAGTCGGATCGCGCCGGTGTGTCGTCCTCGATGACCGCCATCCGGGCGATGACGTTCCGGAAATCCGTGATCGCGTCGGAGAGACGGTTCCACCGTCCGTCCCCGCGCCGACCGGCCCGGGGTCCGCGCCGTCAGGTCGGCCGTCGCGGCGCACTCGGCGCGTCCATGGGCGTATTGCCGGAGAGGAGGGCGAAAGTGACCACAGGCGCTCGGCCCGAGCTCGATGACGCGGATGGATCACAGCCCCGAGCGCTCGATCGAACAGCGAATCCGCAGGTCTGAGCAGCATGGCGCCCCCGGCAGGACTCGAACCTGCGGCCAAGCGCTTAGAAGGCGCCTGCTCTATCCACTGAGCTACGGGGGCCGGGTGTGGTGGCCTGTGTCGCGGTGCCCGGGTGTGGGCTGATCCTTGACCTTGCCGGGCACAAGGATAGGGCTCCCGCCTCCTTGTCCCTCGCGCTTCGCCTCCGTGGCTCGATGTGGAGGTTCGGTGAAGCGGTCCCGATAATCGCAGGCGGGTACGAATCGTGCACCGCTTTTGGCGCCTCGCGCATCGGGTGTTGTGCACTCGTTATGCCTGCGCCCCAGTCATCCCTTCCGCCCCGTGTGTCCTGTCGGCGCGCAGACACACCCATATGCTTCAGAATGCCGCCAAAATTGGGCATTCTTCGCATGTGGTGACCTTGGACGTACGGCCTCAGCTGCTCGACGCACTCTCCGCCCTGCGCGACCGTGTCGCCGCCGCACGCTTTCCGCTGCCCCTGGCCGGGGCTCCACGCGCGCGTGCCAACCGCGACGAACTGCTCGCACAGCTCGACGACTATTTGGTGCCCCGGCTGAGACAGCCCGAAGCACCGCTCCTCGCCGTGATCGGTGGATCCACCGGCGCGGGCAAGTCGACTCTCGTCAACTCCCTTGTCGGACGGCGTGTCAGCGAGGCGGGGGTGCTGCGGCCGACGACCCGTACCCCGGTGCTCGTATGCCATCCCGAAGACCATCACTGGTTCAGCGGGATGCGCGTGCTGCCCCAGCTCACGCGCGTGTGGAGACCCCATCAGGAGCCGGGCGACGATCTTCCCGGGCTCTCCGGGCAGTCCATGGAACCGGTGCTGCGCATCGAGACCGCCGACACGCTCCCCCGCAACCTCGCCCTGCTCGACGCCCCCGACATCGACTCCCTGGTCGCCGACAATCGTGTGCTCGCGGCCGAGCTGATCTGCGCGGCCGACATCTGGGTCATGGTCACTACGGCCGCCCGGTACGCCGACGCCGTGCCGTGGCACATGCTGCGCACGGCCAAGGAGAACAAGGCGACCCTGGTGACCGTGCTCGACCGGGTGCCCCACCAGGTGGTGACGGAGGTCTCGCGCCAGTACGGCGCCCTGCTCACCAAGGCCGGGCTCGGCGAGGTGCCCCTCTTCACCGTGCCCGAGCTGCCGGAGTCCGCGTGGGGCGGCGGCCTGCTGCCCGCCACCGCCGTCGCGCCGCTGCGTACGTGGCTCCTGCACCGCGCCCAGGAGCCGGGTGCCCGCCACGAGGCCATGGCCCGGACGGCGCAGGGAGTGCTCGATTCGCTGATGAGGCGGATGCCTGAACTGGCCGGTGCGGCAGCCGCGCAGTACGCCGCGGCGCTGCGACTCACCTCCGCCGTCGAGAGTGCCTACGACATCGAACACGCGCGCGTGAAGGGCCGTTTGCAGGCCGGTGCCGTGCTCTCCGGGGGTGCGCTCAAGCGGTGGCGCGCCTTTCCCCTCGACTGCACCGCGGGCGAACTGCTCGACTCCCTGGTCGAGAGCCTGAGCGAGCTGCTGCTGTGCTCGGTCACGGCGGCCGACGAGCGCGTGGACGAGGTGTGGCGGCGCGAACCGGCCGCGGAGGCCCCGGGCCTGATGGACCGCGACCCCACGCTGGAGAGCGCCGAGCACCGGATCGGGATGGCTGTACGGCGCTGGCGGCGCGTCATGGAGGAGTACGCGGAGGAGGAGGTGCGCGGTCTCGAGAAGAGCGTCGCGCCCGACACCGAGATGGTGGCGGCGCTGGTCGCCACCGCACTCCTGGGCGGCCGCCGGGCGCGGAACGCCGGCGAGGGGCTCGCGGAGCGGATCGGAGCCCACAGCGCGTTGCGGCTGCGCGACCGGGGCGGCCGGCTGCTGACGGACTACCTCGACAGGACCCTGAACAACGAGCGCGAACGCCGTCTCGCGCCGCTCGACGCACTCGACGTCCACGCGGAACCCCAGGCCGAACTCATCGCCGCGCTGTCCGTACTGCAGAAGGAGAGGTGACCGCGGTGACTGCCGTCACTGACCACACGGATCACGCCGACCGTCCCGGAGACGACCCGCACGGAGACGACCCGCACGGGGACGAGCCGCGCGGAGAGACTCCCCGCGGGGAGGCCTCACGCGGTCAGGAGCGCCCTCGCGACGAACGCTCCCGGGACGGCCGCCTCGGGGGCGACCGTCCCGCCGGCGGGCACGACGGGGACGCGCACGACGGTGAGAGACGTGGCACGCAGGGACCCGGGGCAGCGGGCCGCCCCGCGGAGGCCGGCCCGCAGGAAGGGCGCCCACGGGACGAACGGTCCGGAGACGGCGGCACGCCGCAGGGCCGGGCCGAGGACGCCCGCCCGGCGGACGCCCGGTCCGGAGAGCCCCGCCCCTCGGGGGCCCCGTCCGACGGGGCCCGCTCGGGAGGTACTGAGCCCTCACCGGCCCGTTCCGAGGGTCGGAATCCGCGAGAGGCCCGGTCCGAAGGCAGGGGGACTCAGGAGGGCCGCACCGAGGACACGCGGGCCGACGCCCGTACCGAGACCACCTCGTCGGGAGGCGTCCGTACCGAGGGTGCCTCGTCCGGAGGCGTCCGGTCCGGGGACGCCCCGTCCGAGGGCGGCGGCCGGCCGGGCGGGAACCGCGCCGGCGACGAACGCTCCGCGGGGCGACCGGGCCGGAACCGCGCCGGCGACGAACGCTCCGCGGGCGCCGCCAGGGATGACGCCCCCTCCGAGGACACGCGCCGGAAGAGCATCGGACTCTCCAAGGAGCGGCGGGCGGTCCGCAAGGAGGCGGCTGCCGCCGAGGGCCGGTTCCGCAGGGGTGCCGGAGCCGGGAAGCCCTCCGCGGCCGGACTCCCCGAGCGCGCCCCGGCCGGTGAAGGCGACGGGCACGCGCGCGTGAACGCCGACGACGGGTCCGCGCGCGCGGACGGCGACGCGGTCTGGGACGACGGGCTCATCGCACGGCGCGTGACGGAGCCGGCCACCGGCGGGGAACCGCCCGCGCCGGACACCAGACCCGCCGTACAGGCCCCGCCGGCACCGCTCGCGTACGACGCCCCGCTGCGCGCGCGTCTGGACGCGCTGCGTGAACTCGTGGGCATCTCGCGGGCGCGGCTCGACAGCGGCACCCTCGCGGAGGCCGGCCGGGTCCTCGACGAGGCCGCGGCGCGCCGCAAGCTCTCCGGGCAGCACACCGTCGTGGCCATCGCCGGCGCGACGGGCAGCGGCAAGTCCCAGCTGTTCAACGCGCTCGCGGGTGTGGCCATTTCGGAGACCGGCGTCCGCCGGCCGACCACCGCTGCGCCCATCGCGTGCAGCTGGAGCGACGGCGCGGCCACGCTCATCGACCGGCTCGGCATCCCGGGCCGGCTCCGCAGGCGGCCGTTGCAGAGCCCGGAGGCCGAGGCGCAGCTGCGCGGTCTCGTCCTGGTCGACCTGCCCGACCACGACTCCGCCGCCGTCCAGCACCGCGAGCAGGTCGACCGCGTCCTGAAGCTCGTCGACGCGGTCATCTGGGTGGTGGATCCCGAGAAGTACGCGGACGCCGTCATCCACGAGCGCTACCTGCGGCCCATGGCCGGACACGCCGAGGTCATGTTCGTCGTGCTCAACCAGGTGGACCGGCTGCCCGGGGAGGCTGCCCACCAGGTCCTGGACGACCTGCGGCGGCTGCTCGACGAGGACGGCATCGCGCTCGGCGAGCACGGTGAACCGGGCGCGACCGTGCTCGCGCTGTCCGCGCTCACCGGGGACGGAGTCGGGGAACTGCGCGAGGTCCTCGGCCAGTTCGTGACCCGGCGCAACGCGCCCGGGCGCCGGATCTCGGCCGATGTCGACGCGACCGCCACGCAGCTGCGCCCGGCGTACGTGACCGGTCGGCGCGTCGGGCTCAGCGAGGAGGCCCGCGACGAGTTCTCGGACCGGCTCGCGGACGCGGTGGGCGCCGTCGCGGCCGGGGAGGCGGCCGAGCGCGCCTGGCGCCGCAACGCCAACCGCGCCTGCGGCACGCCCTGGCTGAGGCTGTGGCGGTGGACGCAGGAGCGGCGCGATCCCCAGACGGGACGTCTGCCGGTGCGGGACCCCGCCGACGAGGAGGCCACGGCCCGCCAGCGCGTGGAGCAGGCCGTACGGGTGGTCTCGGACCGAGCGGCGTACGGGCTGCCAGCCCCCTGGTCCCTGGCGGTGCGCGAGGCCGCCGTGCGAGGGGCGCAGGGGCTGCCCGAGGCCCTGGACGAGATGGCGGCGCGCGCCACGACTCCGGCGAGGCGTCCACCGCGGCCCGGCTGGTGGCCGATCGCCGTGCTCGCGCAGGCGTCGATGACGATCCTCCAGATCGTCGGCGGACTGTGGCTGGTGGCGCAGATCGTCGGGGTGATGTCGCCGAACCTCGGGGTGCCGGTGCTGCTGATGGTGGCGGGCATCGTCGGAGGCCCGCTCGTCGAGTGGGGCAGCAGAATGGCGGCCCGCGGGCCGGCCCGGCGCTACGGGCAGGAGGCGGAACGGCGGCTGCGCGAGGCGGCCACCGGATGCGGCAGGGCCCGTGTGCTCGATCCCCTGGCCGCGGAGTTGCTGCGGTACCGGGAGGTCCGGGAGGAGTACGGGCGGGTGACGGGGGCGGCGCCGGCATCCGTCGGGTAAAGCATCGTGCCGGACGGCTGCCACTCCTTCGAGTGAGACGGTTGTCCACAATCGGCCGGTGACCCACAGGGCCCGGCGGGCCCGGCCCGGCGGAGGCAGTCTGAACTCGCGGCGACCGCAGCAGCGCAGCGGTCGCCGCGTCGGACGCATTCGCACGGGAGAGGGGTTCGGGCATGAACGAGACGACGGTGTGCGTGGTGGGGAACGTCGCGACGCAACCGGTCTACCGGGAGGCGCCGGCCGGGGCGTCGGCCCGGTTCCGGCTGGCGGTCACCTCGCGTTACTGGGACCGCGAGAAGAACCAGTGGGTCGACGGGCACACCAATTTCTTCACGGTGTGGGCGAAGAAGTCCCTCGCGACGAACGTGGGGGCGTCCGTGTCCGTGGGCGATCCGGTCCTCGTCCAGGGACGGTTGAAGATCCGCACGGAGACGCGGGACGGCCAGAGCTGGACGTCCGCGGACGTCGACGCCACGGCGATCGGACACGACCTGTCCCGCGGCACATCGGCCTTCCGTCGGCCCCCGAAGGGGGACACGGGAGCGGCCTCGCCGCCCCAGCCTGAACCGAGTTGGGAGACACCCCCACCCGCCTCTTCGGACGCGGCCTCCCAACAGCGGCTCGAACCTGTCGGAGTGACGTGACGTCAGGGACCCGCGCGATCTGACCGAACTGCGCCTTATCGACGAATTCGAACCGATCCTCCATCGTGGATTTGTCGATAAGCGCAGCTCACAAGCAGGTGAGCGATAACGATTCCGAGTCGGATCGGTTATCGGATGGAATGACCGGGGAGCGTGGTGCGCCGCGTCTTTAGGATGCCGGGCATAGCTCACGGGGCTTCTGATTCTGCTGGCGGGACCGTCCCCCACATCAACGGGTCCTGCGCGAAGGGGAATTCTGTGTTTCGTTCGTTCTCTGCGTCGTTCGCGCGCAGGCGGGTGACAGCCCGTCTCACCGCCGCGACGTTGGTGTCGGGTCTCGTCGCCGCGGGGGCGCTCGCCACCGCCGGAACGGCCGCCGCCGACGAGACCCCGCAGAGCCTGGGTGGCGCGACCGCCACCATCGGCGACCTGAAGACCTACGGCTCGGCCGTCATCCACGATCACGGCGAGGACTCGTGGGTCTCCGCGGGTCTCTTCGAGATGTCCGTCGACGACGGCGGCATGCTGCAGACCTACTGCGTCGACCTCCACAACCCGACCCAGCGGGACGCCAAGTACCAGGAGACGCCCTGGAGCGGCACCTCGCTGGGCGCCAACAAGGACGCGGGCAAGATCCGCTGGATCCTGCAGAACTCCTACCCGCAGGTGAACGACCTCGCGGCCCTCGCCGCGAAGGCCGGCGTCGCAAGCCTCACGGAGAAGGACGCGGCGGCCGGTACGCAGGTGGCCATCTGGAGGTACTCGGACGGTGCCGACGTGGACGCGGCCGACCCCGGGGCGCAGAAGCTCGCGGACTACCTGCAGAAGAACGCGCGGAATCTACCCGAGCCCAAGGCCTCGCTGAACCTCACCCCGCCCGCGGTCTCCGGTCATGCCGGCGAGCGGCTCGGCCCGGTCACGGTGCACACCAACGCGGACAGGGTGGCGGTGGCGCCCCCGGCGGACGCCGCAGCCGCCGGCGTGAAGATCGTGGACAAGGACGGCAAGCCGGTGACGTCCGCCGTCGACGGCGGCCACGTCTACTTCGACGTGCCGAAGGACAGCGCGGACGGTTCGGCCGCGCTGACGGTGCAGGCCTCCACGACCGTGCCGGTCGGCCGTGCCTTCACCTCCGAGACCCGCAGCCAGACACAGATCCTCGCGGGCTCCAGCGAGTCGACGGTCTCCGCGACGGCGACCGCCAACTGGGCCGAGAAGGGCGCCATACCGGCTCTGTCCGCCAAGAAGAACTGCGCCGAGGGCGGCGTGGACATCACGGCGGCCAATGAGGGCGACGAGCCGTTCACCTTCGAGCTGATGGGGAGCGAGCACACCATCGGGGCGGGCGCGTCCGGGACGGTGACCATTCCGCTCCAGGAGGACCAGGCGTACGACTTCACGATCACCGGTCCGAACGGCTTCCAGAAGCGGTTCAAGGGCGTCCTCGACTGCAAGACCCAGGGCAGCGCGAACGACATCTCGACCCAGACGGTCAGTGAGCCGAGCCCGGCCTCGGTGGGCGGCACGTCCGCGGGCGACAGCGATCTCGCCGAGACCGGCAGCTCGAACGCGACGCCCGTCATCGCGGGGATCGCCATCGCCCTCGTCGTCATCGGCGGCGCCGCGGTCGTCCTCGTCCGCCGCAAGAAGTCACCCACACAGGACTGAACCGCGCAGGGCTGCGCCACCCTGCACCTCGACAGCTCGACAGCTCGACAGCTCGACAGCTCGACAGCTCGACAGCTCGACAGCGGGTGACCGTACTCAGGACGGCTTCGTGATCCCGTGGCCCCGGCCCGCCCCAGGCGCCCGGGGCCACGCGCCTCGCTGAAGTGCCGCTCCACCGGCCGGCCGGACGTGTCCCGCGCCCCGGGCCGGGCGGTCCCGTGCCGCGGGCAGCCGTTTGTGATCTTCGATACCCGCGCGGGCGCACGGCTTTGCAGCGGGCCCGGGCCGCCCCTACGGTGGTCGGGCCGTGGTGTTCGGGAAGACCGGTGACGGCCCCTCAGGGGCCCAGGCCGGAGCGGCCCTCGCCACTGTGATCGGGGAGTTTCCGTCCCGTGCCGCCCTCCTCGGGCGGCGCCACTGGCCGTGCGGCCGGGAAGGCAGGGGCGGACGCGCGAACCCGTCAGCCAGGAGACCGGCCACGGCATCTCACGAAGTGATCCACGAGGTGCTGGAGCGTGACCGCATGACCCTGCCCACGCAGTCGTCCCCTTCCCCCGCCGCGTTCCGCTGGCGGCGCGAGGACACGGTACGGACCGCCGTGCTCCTCGCCGTGATCGCGGGCCTGCACGTCGTCGCCTTCGGCGTCCTGTTCCTGCTCGTGGTGCCCGAGCACTACGAGGTCGGGTCCAAGGCCTTCGGCATCGGCCTCGGCGTCACCGCCTACACGCTGGGCATGCGGCACGCCTTCGACGCCGACCACATCGCCGCGATCGACAACACCACCCGGAAGCTGATGGCCGACGGCAAGCGGCCGGTGTCGGTGGGCTTCTGGTTCGCGCTCGGGCACTCCAGCGTCGTGGTCCTGCTGGCCGCGCTCATCGCCGGAGGCACCCAGCTGGCCGGGCACATCATGAACGAGGGCTCCAGCACGCATCAGGTGCTCGGCGTCATGGGCACCACGGTCTCCGGGTCGTTCCTCTATCTGATCGCGGCCCTGAACCTGGTGGCGCTCGTCGGCATCCTGCGGGTGTTCCGGGCGATGCGCGCGGGCGAGTACGACGAGGCCGAACTCGAACAGCACCTGGATTCGCGCGGGTTCATGAACCGCGTCCTCGGCCGCTTCACGAAGTCCATCACCCGGCCGGGACAGATGTATCCGCTGGGCTTCCTGTTCGGCCTGGGCTTCGACACCGCCACCGAGGTCACGCTGATGGTGATGGCGGGCAGCGGCGCCGCGGCCGGGCTGCCCTGGTACGCGATCCTGTGCCTGCCGCTGCTGTTCGCCGCGGGGATGAGCCTCTTCGACACCCTGGACGGCACCTTCATGAACTTCGCCTACCAGTGGGCCTTCTCCAACCCGGTCCGGAAGGTCTTCTACAACCTCACCATCACCGGCCTGTCCATCGCGGTGGCCTTCTTCATCGGCACCATCGAGCTGGTGGGCGTCCTGCACGACAAGCTCGGACTGAGCGACGCGGTGACCGGCTGGATAGCGGGCCTCGACCTGGACAACGTCGGCTACATCATCGTCGGCCTGTTCGTCGTCGTCTGGGCGGCGGCCGTGGCGTACTGGCGGCTCGCCAAGGTCGAGCAACGCTGGGCGGTCCGCCCCGCCGACGGGAACTGACACCGAGCTGCCGCCCCACCGGCCGGAACCGGCGGGGCGGCTGCGCCGCTGCCCCCTAGGAGCGTGCGTTCCGGCCGCGGACGAGGGCGAACCCGGCGGCGAGCAGCCCGAGGACACCCACGACCAGCCCGGCGACACCCAGGCCGCGAGCGGTCGAGTCACTGCTCTTGTCGCTCGCCGTCGAGGCCCTGGCGGTCGACTCCGACGCCGGCGCCGACGAGGAGGCCGAGGACGACCCCTCACCGGAGCCCGCCCCGCCCGCGCTCTCGGCGGTGAGCGAGAGCAGCGGCGCCGGGCTCTCCGGCTCCTCGCCGCCCTTCGGCGTCTCCTCGATCCAGCGGACCACCTTGCCGTCCGAATAGGTCTGCAGGGTCTTGAAGGCCAGCTGGTCGGTGTCGTCGGGCAGTTGACCGAAGGCGACGTCGAAGTCCTGGAACTCGCCGTGCCGGATCCGGCCGCCGGTCCAGGTGATCTCCGAGACGGCGTCGGTGATCGTGCCGTCGTCCGTCTTGATCGGCTTCTTCAGCCTGCTGGTCGTCACCTTGGCGGTCCAGCCCGCCTGCGGAGTGACCAGAACGCCCAGGACGGGGTGGTCGGTGGGCAGGAACACCTGCACCTTCGTGGTGCTGGCGGTGTCCTCCTCATTGGGGACGCGGAAGGTCAGGACACCGTCCGTGGCGCCTTTGGGGTAGCTCTCGGGGTGAACCGTCACATGCGCGAAGGCGGCACCAGCCGCGGTCAGGACTCCGGCGGTGCTCAGGGCGGCGACGACGCCGGCGCGGCGCAGGGTGGTGCTCATCGGGGACATCAGGGGACTCCGTACTGGTGTGGAACGCGGTCAGGGCGTGTACGCGAGCCCGGCCGGCGGTCCCCGACGGGAGACGGCGTGCCGCAGCAGCACCTGCCGCAGCGGACGCGCCGGCACCGACGCGGGGCGTACGGCACCCCGGCGCGCCGGTGCGGAGGATGTTCCCGTCCGTACCCGCCACCACGCCACGAGACCCGGGACGAGCGTCCCGGCCCACCGCAGCAGGGTCCACAGCGCGGCCTCACCGCGCCGCAGCCACCAGGTCACCAGCAGGGCCGCGGCCAGATGTGCGGCCGTGGCGTGCGGTGTCATGGCGTGCGTGTGCGTCATGTGCGCCCCGTGCATGGTCATCGTCATGCGCGGCCGGGCTGCCTCGAACCCGAAGTGGAGCCCGGCCTGCGCGGCCAGCATCCCGCCGCCGATCCCGAGCAGCGACCGTTCCCGGCCGCCCAGCAGGCAGGCGGCGATGAAGACGGCGAGGACCCCGACGGCGTCCGCCCGGAGCGGCGGTGCCTGTCCCGTGGCCAGTCCGTGTCCCCCGGCGGCGAGCAGCACGCACAGCACGGCGAACACCGCCGCGCGCAGGCTCCGTACTGCCGGGGACGCACTCATGGAGCCCAGATACTGCCATGCGGCGGGCGGGGCCGTCGTGGCTTCCCGGGAGCCGCCCCGCATCCGGACGCTCCGGCCCCCGACACGGCTCGGATAGGGTCCGGTTGATCCTGGGAGGGACCTGACATGCGACTTCGCTGCGCCGTGCTCGACGACTTCCAGGGAGTCGCGACCGAGGTGGCCGACTGGTCGCCGCTCGCCGACGACGTGGAGGTCGTCAGCTTCCGCGAGCGGCCCCGGGCCGCCGGGGGCGGCGAGATCACGGCCGAGGACGCGCTGGCGGCGGCGCTGGCGGACTTCGACATCGTCGTCACCCTGCGCGAGCGGGTGCCCTTCCCGGCGTCGTTGCTCGCCCGGCTGCCCCGGCTCAGGCTGCTGATCGCCTCCGGGATGCGCAACTCGGTGATCGACTACGCCGCCGCCGAGACGTACGGCGTGACCGTGTGCGGCACCCCCAGCTCCTCGACGCCGCCGGTGGAGCTGACCTGGGCGCTGCTGCTCGGCCTGGCCCGCGGCATCGTCACCGAGAACGACGCGCTGCGGGCGGGCGGTCCTTGGCAGAGCACCGTGGGCGCCGATCTGCACGGCCGTCGGCTCGGCCTGCTCGGACTCGGGAAGATCGGCGGCCGGGTGGCCCAGGTCGGACTCGCCTTCGGCATGCGGGTCAGCGCCTGGAGCCGGCACCTGACCGCGGAGCGCGCCGCCGAGGTCGGCGTGGAACGGGCGGCCTCCAAGGAGGAGTTGCTCGCGAGCAGCGACTTCGTCTCGGTCCACCTCGCCCTCGGCGAACGCACCCGGGGTCTGGTCGGCGCGTCCGAGCTGGCGCTCCTCAAGCCGACCGCGTACCTCGTCAACACCTCGCGTGCGGCGATCGTCGACCAGGACGCGCTGCTCGCCGCCCTGCACGAGGGCCGGATCGCGGGCGCGGGCGTCGACGTGTTCGACATCGAACCGCTCCCCGCCGACCACCCGATGCGCTCGGCCCCGCGCCTGCTGGCGACCCCGCACCTCGGCTATGTGTCGCGGGCCAACTACGAGACGTACTACGGCGCGGCGGTCGAGGACATCCAGGCGTTCCTGGCCGGCGAGCCCGTGCGCCGGCTGGGCTGAGCGCCCGGCCCACGGGCGCCCGAGCCGGCGCCGCAGGCACTCAGGCCGGCGCCGCGAGCTCCCAGACCGTCGTCACGCACTCTCAAGCCGTCGCCGCGGGCCGCCAGTAGAAGCCGTACTGGCGTTGCAGGTGATGCAGGTCCACGAGGTAGCGCCGCAGGGTCACATGGTCGACGGGGGCGTCCTCGCACCAGGCGCGGAGCTTCTCGTTGACGGTCCGCTCCGGGTACTCGACACCCGGCTCGAAGGTCCGCTCCGCGATGTGCCGCAGCACGACCAGCTTGCGCTCCCACTGCGACGGCAGCCGGACCAGGCGGCCGTCGCGCACGAAGGTCCGCAGCACCGTCTCGGACCGCTCGTCCTGCGAGCCGTAGTCCTCGATGGCCGCCGTGCGCGGGCGGGCGGCGCGCGCCAGCTCCCGGAAGCGCTGGTGGGCGACGCCCAGGCGTCCGTCGTCCTCGGCGATCACGCCCTGGTCGCGGAGCCGGCGCAAGGCGACAGCTGTGTCCTTCGGGGAGAGTCCGGCCCGCTCCCTGACCTGCGTCGGGTCGCCCGCCCCGAGGGCCACCGCGGCGAAGGCACGCACCCGCTTCTCCTCCGCGAACAGGCCGATCAGGCCGACGAGTTCGGCGGGGTCCGGCAGCTCGGGCAGGTCGCTCCGGTCGCTCGGCAGGTCGGTGGGAAGGTCGGTCGGTTCGTCGGTCGGCATGCCCGGCAGGCTAGTCCTGGGTGGGCCGGGTGCCGTAACGAATTTCCTCCCGAGCCCGGCCGTGGGCGGTGGGCGCGTCGAACTCCCAGTTCGGGAAGGGTGATGCACCGACGGACGCCGTGACCAGGTGTGAGTGGGCGCGTTGTAGGGGCAGTGCGGCCGCGTCCATGCAGCCGCGCTCATCGACCCAAAGGAGAACGTGATGTCACGCATCGCGAAGGCCACCGTCGTGGCCCTGGGCACGGGTGCCGTGATGCTCAGCGGGGCCGGCCTCGCCATGGCGGACGCCGGTGCCGCCGGCGAGGCAGACGGCTCGCCCGGCGCCGTTTCGGGCAACGCGGTCCAGGCCCCCATCCACGTACCGGTCAACCTGTGCGGGGACACCGTCGACGTCGTCGGCCTGCTGAACCCGGTGTTCGGCAACCAGTGCGAGAACGCCGGCACCCCCGAGGAAAACAGGGACGGCGGCGACGACGAGGGCTACGGCTACGGCAGCTGAGCCGACGCGCACGAGCAAGGCCCCCGGCGGTGTCACCGCCGGGGGCCTTCCGCTGTCTCCCGTGTGTCCGGCGGCACCACCGCCGACCCGACCGCGCACCGCCGACCCGACCGCGCCCGCCCACCGGCCGCACACCACGCGCCGGCAGCCGCGCCACCGTGCCGGCGGGCCGCTCACCACGTGCCGGACCCGCTCCCAGGTACCTACGCGTACCGGTAGATGGCGCTGTGGTCCTCCAGCGAGTCCGGAGTCGCGCCCCACGGCGGCATCTTCTCGTGCCGGGCGACGATCCGGCCGTACTGCGACTCGTCCCGGGCCGGCGGCCGGTCGGGCAGGTACCGCGCGCCGCCGTGCCGCTTCTGCCAGCGTGACCACTGCAGGTCCACGAAGGCGTGGTGCAGCCAGAAGACGGGATCGTTCACGGAGGCGCCGCCGAGCATGTGCCCGCCGACCCAGCGGTGGACGCGGTTGTGGTTGCGCCACGCCGAGCTGCCGGAACCGGAGCCCCACCCTTCGATCTTGTTGCGGAACCCGCGGGTGGACGTGGAGTTCCACGGAGCCGTGTCGTAGACGCCGTCGTCCAGTGCGGAGTTCAGCTCGTTCCGCGTGGGCAGCTGGATCGGCTTGCGCGGGCGGCCGAGCTCGCGTGTGAGGTACGCGCCGTCGGTCACCCCTTCCTTGATCGTCCACTTACCGTGCACATGGGCGAAGGGCCCGCTCATGACCTGCCGGTCCGAGCGCCGTCCGGTGCCGCCGAGCAGGTCCTCTGTCCAGGGCACCGACTTGGCCGTGCGGTCCCGCGTCCAGTCCCAGTACGGCACGCTCACCGACGGGTCCACCCGGCGCAGGGCCCGCTCCAGTTCCAGCAGGAACCGCCGGTGCCACGGCAGGAAGGACGGCGCCATGTGGGCCGCACGTAGTTGGCCGTCACCGTCGGAGACGTAGTACTCGACGTGCATGCGGACGAACTCGTCGTACTCGCCCCTGCGTTTGACCGCCAGCAGCGCGTCGACGAAGCGGCGCCGCTCCGTGCGGGTGAGCGTGCTGACGTCCTTACGCGTGTACACCATGGTGGTGGCTGCTCCCCTCCGCGCCGCTCCCGCGAACGCCGTTCCCGCTGTCCCCGTCGGCCCCGGTGTCCGTTCGCCCGAGGCCTCCGCGCACGAGCGTGCCGCTCCCCAGGTCGCGTCCGCCGAACCCGGGCCGGCCCATGTCCATCTCGCGCAGGTGCTCCGAGGGGCCGAGTCCGTCGACGGCCGCGCGGGCCGCGTCGAGCGGTGTCGGATAGGACTCGTAGTGGTCGACCATGCTCATGTAGCTGCCGTCCGCGCGGCGCATCAGGTGCAGCGGGCGGCCGTCGACGGTGACCACCCACACGCCGCCGGTCCCGTACGCGGCCCGGCCGTCGGAGCCGGTCCTCGTCCCGAGGATGTGCCGGCCGCGGTACATCTCGTCGAACGACTTGTCGCCGGCGGGCAGGGCGCGCGAGGGCCGCGAGGCCGCGACGACCGGGGCCAGCGCGACGGCGACGGCCGACGCGAACAGGCCGCGCATGGCGCCTCGCCGCGTCACCGACCTCCCGTCGGACACACGCCTCGACACCCGACTCGACACGCTGCCCGGCGCCCCACCGGACGCCTCGGCCGACGGTCTCCTGACGAACATGGTTCTCTCCTCGGCGAATTCGGTCCGGTTCAGTGGCGGCGGCGGGCCGGAACCGGACACCCGGGCCTCGCCTCTGCTGCGGCCGGCCCCTAGGAGCCCGACCCCGCCTCCACGTTCGCGCCGGGAGCCGTCCTGAGCAGCGGCGTGAGCACGGCGGCCTGCGGGAGCTTGGTGTCCGGGAGCCCGAGGTGGTCGGGGTTCGGGGGGCCGAGCGGCGCGTCCAGCGACAGTCCGGGGGTCAGCGTCCGCAGGCCGGCCGCGGGCGCGTCGACGCCGACGTGCTCGAGGCCGTCGCCGAGAACGTGCGGGAGGGGCGTACGGACGTCCGCCCCGGGCAGTCCGCCGCTGAGCGGCAACTGCGGCAGTGCACCCTCGGGGACCAGCCGTCCCTCGACGTACCGCGGGCCCTCGGGACTGCCGGGCGTCGGCAGCGGCAACTGCCCGGAGATCTTGGGAGCGGGCAGGTTGAGGGAGTTCTCGACACCTTCCAGAGGCACGGGGACGGGGACCGTGCCGGCCGCGACGGCGGGGGCCGCGGCGGCGGCGCCCACCGCTGCCACGACGCCGGTCATGACGGCGGCGAGAGTTCCTCGTGTGGTCGGCTTCATCTCAGGTACGGCCCTTTCAGGGTTCGGCGGGCTCAACGTCCGTACCGCGTAACGATGCCGAGAACGCCACCAGTGCAAGATTCCCCCGACGGACGCAATAGTCAGCTCGTCCAGAAATCCCACCAACGGGTCAGGATCAGCATGCCGATGATGCCGATGTGCAGCAGCGGCAGGACCCAGGTGAACTCCCCGAGGAATTGCCGGAGCCAGGCGGGCGCGGGCAGGAATTCATTTCGTACGTTGAATGACGTCACGTACCAGAACATGATGATCGTGGCGGCCCAGGCGAGACAGCACCAGAGGCAGAGCGCGCTGATGCGGTACAGCGACTGGAACTGCAGCCAGGTGCAGAATCCGACGCCGAAGAGTGTGCCGGCATTGAAGGTGAGCCAGTACCAGCGCGGGAAAGCGGCGCGGGCGAGCAGGCTCATGCCGACGCAGATGACGATGCCGTACGTCACCAGTCCCAGCATCGGGTTGGGGAACCCGAAGGCGGAGGCCTGGTCGCTCTTCATGATGTTGCCGCAGGAGACGACCGGGTTCAGGCTGCACCCGGGCACGAAGTCCGGGTTCTCCAGCAGTTTGAACTTGTCGATCGTGATGACCCACGCGGCGAGCAGCCCGGCGGCCCCGGTGATCACCAGCATCAGGGCGAACGCGCGACTGCTGCCCGCGGTCCGTACGGACGCGCCGTGCTCGCCGTGTGTCCCCCGCCCCGTGGTGGACGCCATCAGCCGCGCAGGGTGCGCGCGGGCAGGAGCACATGCGCGGCGCTGAGCAGGGTCTCCTCGTCGCCCGCGAAGGCCGTCAGGCTCTCCGGCGCGACGGGCTTGCCGGGCTGCGCCTCGGGCCAGGCGCGGGTGGCGAACAGGAAGTAGGCGTAACCGCGTTCGGCCACGGCGGCGAGCCACTCCGGCGGCGCGACGCACTGGGCGTTGAGGTGCGGCATCGTGACGACGGCCTGACCGGCCTCGACGAGGAGGGTGAGCGGCAGGCTCGGCTTGCGCGAGGCGTCGAGGAGGGTCTCGCCGACGGGCAGGCCGTTGCTGGTGAGCAGTTGCTCGACGGCCGTCGCGGAGGCCTCGGGGCCGCCCGCGCCGTCGCCCAGGGAGTAGGCGAGGAGATAGGGCATGTCGCCGTCGGGGGCTTCACCGCTGAAGGCCATGACGGCGAGCGTGCCGAGGTCGGCGGCCCGGAAAGGGCGCGTTTCACTTGGGGTTGAAGTCACCGCGGAACCTTATCGACGCACCCGAACGGGTCCGGCCGGTTCATCACCCGCCCGGGGGACGTCCGGAGGGTCGACCACACGAATGAGGGACGCTTCTCGAACAGCACGGAAGGGCCGGTCCCGCGTTTACGGCGCGAAAGGGCCGACTCCGCGATTCCGCGGAATCGGCCCTTTTCGTGTCGCGTACGACGTCAGTCGTTGGCGCAGGCGTTGGCGTGCGCCGGGTTCAGCAGACCGATGACGCTGACGGAGTCGCCGCAGGCGTTCACCGGGACGTGCACGGGAACCTGGATCACGTTGCCGGAGAGCAGGCCGGGGGAGTTGGCCGCGAGGCCCTCGGCACCGGTGTCGGCGACGGCGCTGCCGGCAGCGACACCCATGGCCATTCCGGCGGCGGCAAGAATGAGAGCGACCTTCTTGGCAGTGTTCATCATCAACCCTTTCCTGGGAGATTTGCCCCAAATCCTAGGGAAATCGCCGCAGGCCCCCCGGAAAGACACGCGATGAAATGAACCGATCAGCTCTGGAGGGGAAGTCCGCCGAGGAGCTTCGCGGGGGTGCCGGAGGAGTTGACCGCCTCCGTGACGCCGTCCACGGAGTTGAGCAGCGAGCCCTTGTTCTCGGTGTCGAGCGCGTTCGACCGGTGCTGGAGGGGCATCAGGTCCTCGGCGTTGAGCGTGCGCTGACTGGTGACGGTCTCCAGGGCGCCGTTGAGGCTGCTGGGCGTGAGGTTGGAGGCATCGGCGGCAAAGGCGGGTGCGGCGGCACCAGCGACGACCACGGACCCGGCAACGACAGCGGCGGCCTTCAGGGACTTCATCGGGTTCCTTTCATCGGCAACTCAGGTCACCAGAGGGAATTCCTCTTCGCCCGGCTAACGAGCCCCGCTCCCGCCGGAAACCCCGCATGCAGAAAATTCCTGCACCCCACCCGAACGAACGGCGTGTCGCATTCTCATACAAAACAGCCGTCATGCCGACCGGAGACGGTCGGCACGACGGCAGGGTGGCGACTGCTTCGCCTCAGACACCGCTCCCCGGGCTCAGAAGGTGGGCAGGACACCGCCCGTCGGCAGCGTGCTCGTCGCGCTGGACAGCGAGGGCAGACCCGGCAGGTCGGGCGCGGGGAGCCCGCCGCCGAGCACCGTGGCGGCGACGAAGTCGACGAGGCCGGTGACCACGGCGGTGACCGCCGGCGCGACCTGGGCGGCATCGCCCGAGGTGGCCGCCTTGAGCAGCGCGTCGACCGCCGCCTGGAGCGCGGCGAGGGCGTCGCCCTTGAGGTCCGTCGGCGCCTTCGCGGCCGGCGCCTTGCCGTCCTTGGCCTCGGTGCTCTTCGTCACCGAGGGCAGTGTGGTGGTGGTCGGCGTCGTGGTGTCGGGCAGCGCGACCGGCGGGGTCGCCGGGGCGGCTGCGGCGGCCTTGGCGATGGCGTCCTTCACGGCCTGGCCGAGCTTCGTCGCCCGGTCAGGGTGAGCCGGCCGTTGTCCGCCTTGAGGACGGCGTTCAGCAGGTCGGTCACCGGGCCCGGTACGCCACCTATGTCGGCCAGGGACTGGACCTGCGCGAGAAGCGCGTCCGCGCCGGGGGCGGGTGCCGCCGCCGCGTGGCTGTTGCCACGCGACGAGTCGCCGTCGGCAGCGATGGCGGCCGGAGCGGCGATCCCGAGCAGAAGCGTGGCGCTGAGAGCGGTGGAGGCGATGCGTCGTGCGGGCAGAGCACGCATCGATGTTCCCTTCGATGTTTGATCGAACCTGGAATCACCGTGAAAGCGGTTGTCGCCGTGCGCAACCGAGCGACCGCTCCGCGTAGCGCCCTCGCGTCCATAACACCTGCATCATCCCTGGTGAGGAGCCATGCGGGGGATCGCACGACATTCCCCCCATTCGGGGCAACGCGAACCGGCCGTCCTCCGATTCGGAGGACGGCCGGAAGGGTCCGCGTGGACGTCAGTCGTTGGCGCAGCGGTCGCCGAACGACGGGTTCAGCAGGCCGATGACGTCGACCGTGTTGCCACAGGCGTTGACCGGCACGTGCACGGGGACCTCCACGACGTTGCCCGACAGGACGCCGGGGGACTGGACGGCCGCGCCGTTCGCCCCGCTGTCGGCGGCGGCGATACCGGCGGCACCGGCCACAGCGGCGGCGGCAACGGAGGTCAGGGCCAGGCCCTTCGCGATACGCGACATGGAGAAGTGCTCCTTGGAGATCGACACAACATCCGGGCGGGATGCCCGGCACAGAAAGTCAACGCGTGAGCCACGCGCGGGTTGTGCCCCGGACGAGTGATGCCGCAAAACGCTCAGCTTCACCATTCCGACACACTTCAATGGTTTCAGCGACAAATGCGGATAGAGGGCTAGAGTCGGGCTCCTCCTGGCGCCGCTCGGAACCGGACGTCGGCCAGACGTCAACAGGCCTCCGAAGGACGGGGAGTCGACACGAATTCATGTGATGTACAGATTCCGACCGTCCGCTGATCCAGAACCTTTTCTCCCCGAAAGGGCATCGCCGGTCATGCGTCGTCCCCCGGGTCTTCCGCCGCGCGACACGCCGGTGGGCCGCTCGGCCCGCGCGGCGCTCCGGGCACCGGCCGGCACCGCGATCCGGTGCGGGGGTGACCAGTTGGCCTCCCGGATCGTTTCGCAGCGGGACGCGGCCTGGATCGGCGCACAGTTCGGCGCCGTCGACGCGAAGCAGTGACGCGCGCGCCTTCGCGCGCCGCCCGTGAGCAAGGAACCGCGCATGCAACTGTCAACCGACCCTCCGTCGCGGGTCCTTCACGTCACCCAGCCCGTCGACGGCGGGGTACCCCGGGTCGTCACGGACCTGGCGCGGGCCCAACTGTCCGCGGGTGCGCATGTCACGGTCGCCTGCCCGGACGACAGCCCCCTGGCCCGCTCGCTGCGGACGCTCGGCGCCGACGTACGGCACTGGCAGGCGACGCGTGCGCCGGGGCCGCGGTTGCCGCAGGAGGTGCACCGGCTCGGTCGCCTACTCGCGGAGGCGCGGCCCGACGTGGTGCACGCACACAGCGCCAAGGCGGGGCTGGCCGTGCGGCTGGCCGTGCGCGGGCGGGTGCCCACCGTGTTCCAGCCGCACGCCTGGTCGTTCGAGGCCGTCGGCGGGACCGCCGCCCGGTTGGCGGTGATCTGGGAGCGCTGGGGGGCGCATTGGGCGTCGCGAGTGGTGTGCGTGAGCGAGGCGGAGCGCAGGATCGGCGTGCGCGCCGGAGTGCACGCCCAGTGGCACGTGATCCCCAACGGCGTCGACACGGCACGCTTCCGTCCGGCCGACGCCCGCTCCGCACGGGCCGGGCTTCCGCTGCTCGCCGGGGCCGGCGTGGATCCGGCGGCTCCTCTGGTGGTGTGCGTGGGGCGGCTGTGCCGACAGAAGGGGCAGGACGTCCTGCTCGCGGCCTGGAGTTCGGTGCTGCGGGAGATCCCCGGCGCCCGGCTCGTCCTGGTCGGCGACGGGCCGGACGCGGCGGCGCTGCGGGCCGCGGCACCCGACGGCGTGCTCTTCGCCGGGGCCGCCGACGACACCTTGCCCTGGTATTCGGCCGCGGATCTGGTGGTCCTGCCGTCCCGCTGGGAGGGCATGGCGCTCGTTCCGCTGGAGGCCATGGCCTGCGGGCGCCCCGTCCTCGTGACGGACGTGGACGGCGCCCGCGAGAGTCTGCCGCCGGCGCTCGTCCCGCGCTGTCTGGTGCCGCCGCAGGCGCCCGGACCGCTCGCCGAGGCGATCAGCGCCCTGCTGCGCGACCCGCTCCTGCGCGACTCGCTCGGCCGCGAGGGACGCGACCACGTACTGACCACGCACGACGTGCGCCACATGACCGACGCGATCGCGGAGGTCTACCGCGAACTGCTGACCGGCCGACGGACACCGCACGCCGGGCGCGTCACGTGCGAGGACCACACCGAGTGCAGGGAGTCCATCCACACGTGACTGCGGAAAGCACCGTTCCCTCCCCCGGCGCCCAGCCCCGGGAGCACGGATTCCCGGCCGTCTCGGTCATCCCCGCCCGCAGCGCGGACGGCGGCTTCAGATTCCCTGCCGGGCGGCGGCCGTCGGGCCGACGGGCCACGTGGCTGCCGCTGTTCACCGCGGACGCCGCCGCGGCTCTGCTCACTGGCCTCGCGCTCCCGCAGATCCAGCGCCGGCCGCTGCTCCTCGCCGCGCTGCTGCTCGGCATGGTCGCCGTCAACGCGCGGTCGTCGCTGTACCGGCCCGAGCCGGTACCCGCCGTCCTCGACGAACTGCCCGCCCTGTGCGTGCGGATCACGGTCCTGTGGTGCGCGCTGGCCGCCGTGGTCGCGGCGCTCGCCCCGGCCGCCGCGCTGTCCGCCCCCACCCTGGCGGCGGGCTGCGCCCTCCAGTGGGCGACGAGTTGTGCGGGCCGCGCCACCGTGCACCGGCGGCGTCGCAGGACGCTCCTCCTGCGCCCCGGCGCGGCCCTGGTCGTCGGGCCCGCCGCGACGGCCCAGCGGGTGGCCGCCGCCTTCCTGCGCCATCCGCGCTGCGGTCTGCGGCCGGTGGGCGTCGTCTCCGACCGCGCGGCGGGAGGCGTGGGGCTGCCGGTCCTCACCACCGGCGAGGAGGTGCAGCGGGCGCTCATCCAGAACGGCGTACGGGCCGTGCTCGTCGTCGAGCCCCGCGGCGAACGCGAGCCGCTGCTTCGAGCGTTGGCCGAAGCGGGGTGCGCCCTGTGGGAGGTCGACGCGGACTCGCCCGCGTACGACAGGGCCGGCCGGCACACGCTCGCCGGGTTCCCCTGTCGCCGGCTGTCCATGGGGCGGCGACGCGGCGGCGTCGGCAAACGGGCCCTCGACGTCGCCGTGTCCGGGACGCTGCTGCTGCTCGTCAGTCCGCTGCTGCTGACGTGCGCGACGGCGCTGCGGCTGCGCGAGGGCCGCGGCGTGGTCTTCCGCCAGGAGCGCATCGGCAAGGACGGGCGGCCCTTCACGCTGCTGAAGTTCCGCACCCACCGGCCGGCCGACGCGCACGAGGCCGCGACCCGCTGGAGCGTCGCGAACGAACAGGAGATGAGCGGCTTCTGCCAGTTCCTCCGGCGTACCTCGCTCGACGAGCTGCTCCAGCTGTGGAACGTCTTCCGGGGCGACATGAGCCTGGTCGGGCCCCGGCCCGAACGGCCCTACTTCGTCGCGAAGTTCAGCCAGACCTACCCCGGCTACGCGGCCCGGCACCGCATGCCGACCGGCATGACCGGGCTCGCCCAGATCCATGGGCTGCGCGGCGACACCTCCATCGAGGACCGCTGCCGCTTCGACAACGCCTACATCGACAACTGGTCGCTGTGGCAGGACGTCTGCATCCTGCTGCGCACCGCCGCCGCGCTCGTACGCCCGACGGGGAGCTGAGCCCCTTGAGCCACGCCCTGCCCCTCACGCCGCTGGACACGTGCGTGTCCGCCGTCCGGCGCGCGCTGCCCGTCCTGCCCGCCATCGCGGTGATCGCCCTGCTCGGGCTGCCGCACGCCCCCGGCACGGAGGGCGGCGCCACGCCCGCGGACGTCATGTCGGGCCTGCTCGTGGTGTGCTGCGCCGTACGGCTCCTGCGCGGCCGCCTGCGCCCCCTGTCCGGCACGGCCGCCCTGATCGTCGGGCTGCCCGTGGTCGGCATCGCCGTCGCCGCGGCCGATGCCGTGAGCCCGGGGACGGGCCTCGCGGGGCTCGGGCGCTATCTGCAGATCTTCGTGCTCGTCCCGGCGGCCGTCCTGCTGTCGGTGCGCGACCGCGCCGACTTCCGGCTGCTGGCCTGGTCGTTCATCGCCCTGGCCCTGTGGCAGGGGGCGGTCGGGGTGCACCAGTACGCCACCGGGACCGGGGCCACGTACATGGGTGAGGACATCCGGGCGGTGGGCACCTTCGGGCCCACGGACGTGATGGGCATGGCGACCGTGGTCTCCTTCGGACTGGTGTGCGCGGTGGCGCTGGCGCTCGGGCCGTCCACGGCACCCGGTGGGCAGGGCGGGCCCAGGCCATGGGGGCGGTCCGCAGCCGTGGTGTGCGCCGTGGCGTTGTTGCTGCCGCTCGCGCTCTCGTTCAGCCGGGGCGCGTGGATCGCCACCGCCGTGACCTGCGGAACGCAGCTGGCGCTCGCCGGGGCGCGGCGCGCGGTGAAGGCGGGCGCCGCCGTGGCCGCCGCCGCGGTGATCCTGGTGGGCGGGTTCGGCGTCGGCACCGCGATGCTCCAGGAACGGATCAACAGCATCACCCAGGTCGCCGACGCGCCGGACCAGTCGGTCGTCGACCGGTACACGATGTGGGTGGCGGCCGTGGACATGTGGCGCCAACGCCCGCTGACCGGGGTCGGTCTGAAGGGCTTCCCCGACCACCGCGACAGCCACGCCTCCCTCGCCCTGTCCTCCGGCAGCGAGGTCGGCGGCGCCGGCGAGGCGTACCACCGCCAGCCGCTGCTCTCCCCGCACAACATGTATCTGCTGGTGCTCGGTGAACAGGGGCTGATCGGACTGCTCGCCCTCGCGGGCAGCTGGCTCGCGCTCCTGGTGTGCGCGCTGCGCGGACTCGTCCGGGTACGGCGCACCCCGTCCGGCCTCGACTGCGCGCTCGTCGCCTGCGGGCTGCTCGTCTGGCAGCTGACCGACTTCGTGTACGCGGACATCGGCGGGCCCTCGACCGTGCTGACGGGCCTCGTGCTCGGGCTGGCGGCCTGGTGGGCGCTGCTGGATCCCACGTCCACGACAGCACCGGTGGACGCGTCCGCCGCGACGCCCGCCCCGGCGGAAGGAGCGACGGCACGATGACGGTGGATCCGCCCGGTACGGGCACGGAGGAGCACCCGGAGCCCGGCTCCACGCCCGTCCCCTGCGCCGACGGCGAGCGTACGGCCGGACCGCGCAGCGAGCTCCCTGCGGACCCGGCGCACGGCACCGCGCCGGTCGCCGGGGTACGGACGGCAGCCGAGACCGGGGCCGGCACCGACGGGGCGACGGGGGTGCCGGACCCGGCGGGCGCCCCGGACCCGGCGGAAGCGGCCGGCATCGCAACCCGCTCGGCGGCCGACACCGCAAGCCCGGCTGACGCAGACCGGGGCGCAGCGCCGAGCGCGGCGGAGGCGAACCAGGTCGGCGCGCCGGGCGCCGCGGAGGCGGGCCGGGTCGGCGCAGTCGGCGCGACGGCGGCCGACCGGGCCGGCACGGCGCAGGCCGACCGGGCCGGCACGGCCGAGGCCGCGCGGGTCGGCGCGGCGCAGAGTGGGGACGCGGCGGGCGGCGTGGGTGCCGGACGTGCCGACGCCGGCCCGGTGCGCACCTCGGTCCCGGTCCGCACCGTGAGTCCCCCGCGCACCCGGCCCCCCGTCGTGCTGCCCGCGGCCCGCAGAGCCTCTCCGCCTGCCCCCGCCGAACCCCAGGAGACGGCCGCCGGACGTTTCCTCGCCAAGGCCGCACTCGTCACGATCGCCCTCTCCATCGCCGGGGCGCTGCTGGGCCTCGGCCGCGACCAGGCGCTGGCACGCCTGTTCGGGGCCGGTTCGGAGACGGACGCGTTCCTGGTGGCCTGGACGGTGCCGGAGTTCGCGGCGACGCTGCTGATCGAGGACGGTCTGGCCTTCGTGCTCGTACCGGCGTTCAGCGTGGCCGTCGCGCGCCGCGCGCGGGGGACGGTCGGCGACCCGGTCCGCGCCCTGGTCGGCGCCACCCTGCCGCGGTTGTCACTGGCCTTCATGGCCGCGTCCGGGGTGCTGGTCGTCGGGGCGCCGTATTTCGTCGAGGCGCTGGCGCCCGGCCTGCCGGATCCCGGACTGGCCGTGGACTGCACACGGTTGACGGCGACCGGGGTGCTGAGCTTCGGGCTCGCCGGGTACTGCAGCGCGGTGCTGCGGGCACACCAGCGGTTCGTCGCGCCGGCGGCCATCTACGTGGCGTACAACGCGGCGATCATCACCACGATGCTCGTGCTCGGCGGCCACTGGGGCGTGCGCTCCGCGGCCCTCGGTGTGGCACTCGGCGGCGCACTGATGGTGGGGGCGCAACTGCCGTCGCTGTGGCGGCAGCTCAGGGCCGGGAAGGCGCCCGGCGACGACCTCGCCGCCATGGCACTGGCCGTCGACTCGGGCGACGGCGCGCAGGCCCGGCCGGTGGATCTGACGCTGATCACGACGGTCCTGCTGTTCGCCCTGTGCCGGCAGTGCCAGGTCCTCGTCGAGCGTTTCCTCGCGTCCTCGCTGCCCGCCGGCGCCATCTCGCATCTGAACTACGCCCAGAAAGTGGCCCAGATGCCGATGGTGCTCGCCCTGATGCTCTGCACGGTCACCTTTCCGGTGGTCGCGCGGGCGCAGGCGGAGGGCGACACGGAGCAGGCCAGGGCACGGGTGGAACGCGACCTGGCGCTCGTCTCCTGCACGGTGCTGCTCGGCGCCGCGGCGGTCGTCGCGTGCGCCCCGCAGATCATCGAACTGCTCTTCCAGCGCGGGGCGTTCACCGCTCGGGACACGGCGGCCACCGCGTCGGTCATGCGCGTGTACACCCTGGGACTGCTCGGCCACACCCTGGTCGGCGCGCTGGTCCGTTCGTTCTTCTCGGCGGGACGGCCGACCTGGTACCCGCTGATCGCGATGACGGTCGGGCTCGTCGTGACGTCCTGGGCCGGCGCGCTGACCGTCGGCGTCTGGGGGGTGCACGGGATCGCGGCCGCCAACGCCCTCGGCATCACGGTCAGCGCCGTGCTCCTGCTGTGCGGCATGGGCCCGCGCAGTGTGCCGATCCGGACCCGTCGTGTGGTGTCGGAGCTCGGCAAACCCGTACGGGCGGCGGCCGTCGCCGCCGTGGCGGGGGCGGTCGCCGCGAGCGGCACCCGCTCCCCCGTGCTCGGTCTCGTGGTCGGCGGCACGGTCGTGACCGTCGTCTTCGCCCTGCTGGCCTGGGCCTTCAAGGTCCAGGCCTGCGCACCCGCATTCCGTTCCGTCACACGGAGGCTCCCGCATGTCCGTTTCCGCTGACAGCATCAGACGTACCGGTACGCACTCCCCCGAGACGCCGCCCTGGGTCGCGATGTACCACTCCGTGGGCGACTGTTCGGACGACCCGTACCGCATCACGGTCTCGCCGGACCGGCTCGACCGGCAGCTGGGCTGGCTGCGCCGCCGCGGTCTGCGCGGCGTGAGCATGGCCGACCTCCTGGCCGCCCACGCGCGTGGCGTCGCGCACGGACTGGTGGGCCTCACCTTCGACGACGGGTACGCCGACTTCGTCGAGACCGCGCTCCCGCTGCTGCGGCACCACGACTGCGGCGCGACCCTGTTCGTGCTGCCGGGCCGGCTGGGCGGCGACAACGCGTGGGACCCGCTGGGCCCCCGCAAACCGCTCCTGGACAAGCAGGGCATCCGGCTGGCCGCCGCGTCCGGGGGCATCGAGGTCGGTTCGCACGGGCTCACCCATGTCGACCTGACCCGGGCGGACGACGCCCTGCTGCACGCGGAGGTGGCCGAAAGCAGGGCGATGCTCTCGGAGTTGATCGGCGCCCCCGTCGACGGCTTCTGCTACCCGTACGGGACCGTCGACGGTCGGGTGGTCGACGCGGTCCGCGCGGCCGGATACGGGTACGCCTGCGCGATCGACCCCGGCCCGCTCACCGGACGGCACGCCCTGCCCCGCCTCCACATCGGCGAGAACGACAACGCCGTGCGCCTCCTGCTCAAGTACAAGCTGCACCGTCTGCGCCGGCGCCCGGTCGCGGGGCTCCGGTGAAGGCCCTGCACATCATCACCGGTCTCGGTGTCGGCGGGGCCGAGCAGCAACTGCGCCTGCTGCTCGGCCATCTGCCGGTCGACTGCGACGTGGTGACGCTCACCAACCCGGGCGCGGTCGCGGACGGCCTCGCCGACGACGGCGTACGCGTCATCCACCTCGGCATGTCCGGCAACCGCGACCTGACCGCGCTGCCCCGCCTGGTGCGGGTGATCCGCGCGGGCGACTACGACCTCGTGCACACGCACCTGTACCGGGCCTGCGTGTACGGGCGGCTCGCCGCGCGGCTGGCCGGGGTGAAGGCGGTCGTCGCGACCGAACACTCGCTCGGCGACTCGCAGATGGAGGGGCGCCGGCTCAGTGCCGGCGTACGCGCGCTGTACCTGGCCAGCGAGCGGCTGGGCCGGTCGACCGTCGCCGTCTCCCCGACCGTCGCCGCCCGGCTGCGGCGCTGGGGCGTACCGGGGCCGCGCATCGAGATCGTGCCGAACGGCATCGACGTGGCCCGGTTCCGGTTCGACCCGGAGCTGCGCGACCTCACCCGTCGCCGGCTGGGCCTGCCGGAGGGCGCGTACGTCGTCGGCGGGGTGGGCCGGCTCACCGCGAGCAAGCGGTTCGACGTGCTGATCCGCGCACTCGCCGAACTGCCGCACAACCACTGGCTGTTGCTGGTGGGCGGTGGCGCCGGGGAGAGCACGCTGCGGCGGGCGGCGCAGCGGGCCGGGGTGGCGGACCGGGTGCTGTTCACCGGTGAGCGCCCCACCGGTGACTGCCCCGGAGCCGATCTTCCGTCGCTGATGGCGGCCATGGACGTCCTCGCCTCGCCCAGTGCGGAGGAGGCGTTCGGCCTCGCCGTCGTGGAGGCGCTGGCAGCCGGACTTCCCGTGCTGTACGTCTCCTGCCCGGCCGTCGAGGACCTGCCGCCGGACGCCGTGGGCGGGGCCGTGCGGGTCCAGGGCGACACGGCGTCCTTCGTCGGCGGACTGACCCGGCTCCGCGCGCGGGGCCCCGCCGCACGCTCGGCGCCGGACGCCGCCCACCACTACTCCATCACCCGCAGCGCCGCGCAGCTCATGGACGTGTACGCGGCCGCCGTCTCGTGCACCTGACTGGGAGTGAGTTCCTCATGTCCGAAAACACCAGAGGCCATCGTCCGACAGGCAGGGCCTTCACCCGCGCGAGGGCCCTGCCCTCCTGGTCGCTGCTCGCCGCCGGCACGGTGCTCGGCGGCGCGCTGGGCGGCGCCTACGGGATGGTGAAGCCTCCGACGTACACCGCCACGAGCTACGTCATCGCCGTGCCGACCGACAAGGGCGACCCGGCGGCCGCGCTCGGCTTCGCCCAGGCGTACGGCCGGGTCGCCACCCAGCTCGCGGTGCTCGGGGACGCCCAGGTGTGGGCGGGCGTGCCGGTGCGCACGCTCCAGTCGGACGTGCGGACGGCGACCTCGCCCGACGCCCCGATGGTCTCCGTGTCGGCCACCTCCGGGCGCCCGGACGTCGCCGCCGACATGGCCAACGCCGTCGCCCGCTCGCTGACCCGGCACGCGAACGACAACCGGAGCAGCACCCATGTCGAACTGGTCTCGTTCTCCCGCGCGGTGCGTCCCACCCATGCCTCCTCGCCGTCGCCGACGGTGACGGGGCTGGTGGGGGCCAGCGCGGGCGGGCTGCTCGGCGGCCTTGTGCTGCTCGTCCGCCCGCGGCGCGGTGCGGAGGCCGCCCGCCCGGCGTCCGTGCCGAGCCCGGCGCCCGCCGTCGAAGTGCACGGCCAGTTGTGAGCGGCACACTGCAGGCCGCGGTACGAGGCTCGTCGAGAACTGAACTCGTGACCGACGAGCGGGAGTTCGCCGCGCTGGAGCCGGCTTGGGGGCGGCTGTACCGCCGCTGCGGGGCCGCCACACCGTTCCAGAACCACGCCTGGCTGCACTCCTGGTGGCTCTCGTACGGCATGCCGGGACAGCTGCGCCTGATGGTGGTCCGCGACGGGGGTGAACTCCGCGCCGTCGCGCCCCTGATGCGGCAGCGCAGACCGCTGCCCGCCCTCGTGCCGCTCGGTGGGCCGATCACCGACTACGGGGACGTGCTGCTCGACGACGAGTACGCGGACCGGGCGGCGGCCACGCTCACCGAGGGGCTGTCCGTGGCCGCCCGCAGCGCCCTGATCGACTTCCGCGAGGTCCGCCCCGGCGGCGCGGCGGAGCGGATCTACGAGCGCTGGCGCGGGCCGCGCCGCCGGGTGCGGGACTCCGTGTGCCTGGAACTGCCCGCCACGTCGATGGACGAACTGGCGGGCCGGCTGCCCTCCTCGAAGGCCCAGCGCGTCCGCGCCAAGCTGCGCAAGCTGACCGCGCTGGGCGTGGAGCAGCACGTCGTGGGCCCCGACGGGGTGGGTGCGGCGCTGCACCGGCTCCTCGAACTGCACCGGCTCCAGTGGGAGGGCCGGCCGATGACCGCCGAGCACGTCCAGGAGCGGTTCTGCGAGCATCTGGTCCGGTCGATGGTCCCGATGGTGCGCTCCGGGGACGCGGTGGTCACCGAGTTCCGGCTCGACGACTCGGTGGTGGCCGTGGACCTCACCCTGCTGTCCCGGTGCCTCGCCGGCGGCTATCTGTACGGCGCGCACCCCCGGCTGCGCGAACGCAAGGCGGACGTGGCCGTGATGCTGCTCAGCGCCTGCACCCGGCACACCGAGGGGAGCGGGCGCGGAACGCTGAGCCTGCTGCGCGGCGACGAACCGTACAAGCACCACTGGCGCCCGGAGACCGTCGTCAACCAGCGTCTGCTGCTCGCCCGGCACCGCACCGCGCCGCTGATGTCGGCGGTGGTCTGCGACGTCGCCGCGCGCAACCGGGGCAGAGAGCTGATGCGGGGCCGGCAGGAGCAGGACGGCGGCAGGCCGTGAACGGTCCGCCGCCGTCCTCGTCTCACCGGCTGCGCGACCACCGGTCGAAGCGCAGGCACAGCTTGCCGCACATCCAGTACTCGACCCAGTCCCCCAGGTCGAGGGAGGTGCAGCCCGGCGGGTGCACCGGCGTCGGCTCCGGAGTCGGTGTGGGCGTCGGCTCAGGCGTGGGCGTAGGTGTGGGCGTCGGCTCCGGCGTCGGAGTCGGCGTAGGCGTAGGTGTGGGCTCCGGCGTCGGTGTCGGAGTCGGCGTAGGCGTAGGCGTAGGTGTGGGCGTCGGCTCAGGCGTCGGTGTGGGCGTCGGCTCCGGCGTAGGCGTAGGCGTCGGGGTGGGCGTAGGTGTCGGGTCGGTGCGTCCCAGGAGCGCCGCACGGTAGACCGCAGCCGCCTCCGGGTTCTCTCCGCACTGCCAGACGCCGTGCGGGCAGTAGTCCGTGATCGTGTTGTACACCGGCTTGTGCTCGTCGAACCACGCGAGCATGCCCTTCATGTACGACGCGTCGTCGCCGTTGCGGTAGAGCCCCCATTCCGGGTAGGCGACCGGCTTTCCGTGGGCCTTCGCGAAGTCCACGTGCCGCTGGAGGCCGTACGGCTCCGTCACCTGCTCCTCGAAGGGCAGCCCGTTCGGCTGGTCGTACGCGTCCATCCCGATGATGTCGACGGTGTCGTCCCCCGGATAACACTGGGTCCAGGGAATCGCGTCCCGGCCGCGGCTGGGGGTGAACTCGAACCGGAACTTCTGCCCCGGCACCGCGCGCATGGTGGTGACGATGCGCTCCCAGTACTTCTTCCAGGCCGCGGGGTCGGGACCGCACCGGTGGGTGTACGTGATGCCGTTCATCTCCCAGCCGAGCACGATGACGGTGTCCGGCACCTTCAGCTCGACGAGACGTTCGGCGAGGGCCCGGAAGTGACCGTCGAACATCCCGGCCGCTCCCTGGCGCAGCCCCAGCCGGACCCCGGCGTCGGAGATGTTCTCCTCGTTGCGCTCCAGCATCGGCACGTTGAGGACGAACAGCCGGTCGTCCCGCTCGCGCCGCCATCGAGCCCAGTCGTCGAGGAAGTCGGGCGCGCCCTCGATGTTGCTCCAGCGGTCACCCGGGAGATACGTGTGCCCGACCCGCACGTCGGCGCCGCCCAGCCACTCGCCGAACTTCGCGATACGGGCGATGCCCGTGGGGCCGTAGTCGAGGTAGGCCCCGAAGGCGTTGCGCCCCTCGGTGGACGGCGGCGGCTCGGCGGACGGTGTCGCGGTCTCCGGCTGCGTCGCGGGGGTGGTGGGCGTGGCGGGGATCACCGGTGCCGACGGCATCGAGGCGGGCGGCGGGACTGTCGGGTCGGTGACCCGGACCGCTCCGGCTCCGGCTGCGTGTCCCGGACCCGCCGCGAGGACGACCGCCGCTACGACGCCGGCCGCGACGAACGCCGACCGCCCGCTTCGAGGCCGCAGGTGCTGTGGGGCCATGTCCGCTCCCGGCGCGCTCGGAACCGCGTGATGCGTTCGATTACTGACATACAGTCATACAAATACCCCTTTTGCCGAACACGGCATCGGTCTTCATCGGTGATGATCACTCGCACGGATGACCGCGGCCGGGGAGTCGCCCCCGCCGCTCCCCGTGACGATCACGCCGGGTTCCCTGAACGCGTCGAGCACCCGGGCCCGGCTCGCCCGCCGCGGACATGGCCGGTCCCGTTGCTCCGAGTGGCCGCCGGGCGCGGCACCGGCTCGGGTACCGGACGCGCGCCCGCGTCGTCCGGCACCCGTAGCGGGGTGCTACCGGCGGGAGGCGGCTCGGCCTCGCCGGTACAGGAGGATTCCGCCCCCCAGCAGGGCGGCGCTGGCGGCCGACGCCGCGAGGGTGCCCTCACTGCCCGTGTGCGCCAGCGATCCGCCCGGAGGAGGAGGCGTCTGCTCCTCGACGGGGGGCGGCGGGGTGAACGCCGGGGGTGTGGGCGGGGTGTACGTCGGCGGAGTCGTCGCCGGCGGAGTCGACGGCGGAGTCACCGTCTTCGGAGGCGTGGTCTTCGGAGGCGTCGTCGTCGGCGGCGTGGTCTTCGGCGGCGTGGTCGTCGTCGGAGGTGTGGTCGTCGGCGGCGTCGTCGTCGGAGGCGTCGTCGTCGTCGGAGGTGTGGTCGTCGGAGGCGTGGTCGTCGGCGGAGTCGTCGGAGGCGTGTCCCCGTAGCCGCACTCGTTCCCGAAGACCGGGTTGAGCGCGGAGACCACGTCCACGGTGTTGCCGCAGGCGTTCACCGGCACGTCCACCGGAACCTGGAACAGGCCGCCCGACAGGACGCCGGGCGATCCGGTGGTCTCCCCGTGCGCCGAGGAGCCGCTGTACGTGCCGGGCACCGCGCGCTCGATGTCGTCCGGACCGTAGACGGAGTCGTCCGGACCGTAGACGGAGTCGTCGTGGTGCACGGGCTGCTGCGACACACCCGGCACACGCGACGTCCCGCTCGTTTCCGTCGAGCTGCTCGTTCCGCCCGAACCCGAGCCGTTGGCACAGGAGTTGCCGAAGGCCGGGTTGAGCAATGCGACCACGTCGACGGTGTTGCCGCAGGCGTTCACCGGTACGTTCACCGGAACCTGGACGTTGTTGCCCGAGGCGATGCCGGGCGAGTCCGCGGCGACCCCTTCCGCGCCCGCGTCGGCGAAAGCCGGGTTCCCGTACAGGGACACGATGCTCGTCGCGGCCGCGGCCACGACCATTCCCCTACTCAGAGTCTGTCGCAATCTCGTTGATCTTCCTGCTGGTAGAAGTGAGGAAGGCCGACCCCGGACGCGAAGAGGCAGTCCGAGGCCGGCCGCGGCTCAGCCGAGGCGGCCGAGCCGTCGCCGCGTCAGGTGTTGGCGCAGCCGTTGCCCAGCGCCGGGTTCAGCAGCCCGATGACGTCGACCGTGTCGCCGCACACGTTGAGGGGCACGTCCACGGGGACCTGGACCACGTTGCCCGACAGGACGCCGGGGGACTCGGCGGCGCCGCCCTGGGCACCGGAGTCGGCGAAGGCGGGGACGGCCATGCCCAGGGCCGCGATCGTGCCCGCGACGACTGCAGCGCTCTTCTTGAGCTTCACGCACTTTCCCTTCTCTGCGGTCATGCCCGTTTGACGGCCGAAACCGAGCGAGCACAGCATGAACGGCTCGCACCATGACCTACGGACTGCAAACGAGCGACAGCGGGGCGAAGAAACTGCGAAACCCGGTCGGCTTGTTAATTCACTCGAATCGCCCGCACCGAATACGCACGAAAACTTCACATCGGAAGAAACGCTTCTCCCGGCTGGTTCGAATATCTCGCCGCCTACGGCGGGAAAGCACGGAAAGACCCGGGCCGACCGCATGACGCGGCACTCGGCCCGAGCCTCCCGTGAACAGTCGTCAGCTGTTGGTGGCGCCGCTGCCGGAAGCCACCGGGATGTTGTCCAGGATGTGCGAGAGCGGCTCGTCGCCCTTGGCCTGGGTGGAGTTCTCGGCGCACTGCTGGTTCTGCGGGGCCGACAGCACCGGCACGTCCTGGACGGCGGTGACGGGCACCAGGACACCCACGACCGAACCCACGTTGGCCTTGGCGGGAAGGCCCACACACAGCTTGTTCAGGTCGCCCTGGGCGAGGGAGAGCTGCGGGCTCTGGTCGCCCTGGGTGACGCCGTTGCCGTAGGTCTGCTCGGCACCGGTCCCCTGGGTCGTGGTGACGCCGTCGTCGTTCCCGATCGCCAGCGCCTGCGGGGCGGCCGTCGCCGAGACACCGACGACGGAAGCCGCGACCGCCGCCGCGGCCATTGCCTTCTTGAGCATTACTCCGGTCCTTTCCTGGCAGAGAGCAGGTATTCCTGCTCCCACATCAACCGGCGTCGACGCGATTGGTTTCGTCCCGTCACCCGGATGGTGCGTTCAGGGTTGCGGAATTCACGGAACCTCTGGCCCGAGGACTCGGCGAAGACGCAACCCGTATGGGCCATTGGGGTGAACCGGAGCAACCATGTGGGCCGGTTCCAGTTGTCCAGAACGCTCCGGTGTACGGGGTTACTCCAGAAGGGATCAGCAAGTGATCAAGAAGGTTATGGCCGCCGCGGCGGTCGCCGCTTCCGTCGTCGGAGCCACGGCTGCCGCCGCGCCGCAGGCGCTGGCGATCGGGAACGACGACGGTGTCACCACGACCCAGGGCACCGACTCCGCGCAGAACTACGGCAACCAGGCCACCTCCGGCAACATGAGCCCCCAGATGGCGCTCGTGCAGGGCTCGCTGAACAAGCCCTGCATCGGCCTGCCGGTCAAGGGCAACGTCGGCTCGGTCGTCGGTCTCGTCCCGATCACCGCCGTCCAGGACGTCCCGGTCCTGTCTGCCCCGCAGAACCAGCAGTGCACGGAGAACTCCACCCAGGCCAAGGGCGACGAGCCGCTCTCGCACATCCTGGACAACATCCCGGTCCTGTCGGGCAACGGCGCCTCCGGCAGCTGACCTTCCGGCACCGCGCACAGCGGGCCGCCGGGTGTCCCGGCGGCCCGCTGCCGCTGTCGGCTCCATGACGACAGCGGCACCGGCACTCGGATCCCTCAGACCCCTTGGGCCGTTCGGTGCACACGCAGCAACCGGACGGCCCGCACCAGAGTTGATCATTACGCGGCTCCGCACCGGAGTCCGCTCTCCGAAAGGGCAACGAACATGAAGAAGCTGTGGGCGACCGCGGCCATTGCCGCTTCTCTCGCCGGCGTCTCGGCTGCCGCCGCGCCGCAGGCGCTGGCGATCGGGAACGACGACGGTGTCACCACCACCCAGGGCACCAACTCCACGCAGTCCTACGGCAACCAGGCCACGAACGGCGACCTGAGCCCCCAGCTCTCGCTGGTGCAGGGCTCGCTGAACAAGCCCTGTGTGGGCCTGCCCGCCAAGGCCAACGTCGGTTCCGTCGTCGGCGCGATCCCGATCACCGCCGTCCAGGACGTCCCGGTCCTGTCTGCCCCGCAGAACCAGCAGTGCACGGAGAACTCCACCCAGGCCAAGGGCGACGAGCCGCTCTCGCACATCCTGGACAACATCCCGGTCCTGTCGGGCAACGGCGCCACCGGCAGCTGACCTCCCGGTACCGCGGACAGCGGGCCGCCCTTCGGGGCGGCCCGCTGTTCCCGTGTGCGGGGACCGGCCGCTCCCCGTGTCGGCACGAGGGCCGCTCAGCTCCGGTAGAGCTCCTCGATGTCCGCGGCGTACGCCGTGGTGACCGCGTGCCGCTTCACCTTCAGCGATGGGGTGAGCAGACCGTTGTCCTCGGTGAACTCGCCCGCCACCAGGGCGAAGCGGCGGATCGACTCGGCCCGGGAGACCGCCGCGTTGGCGTGGTCCACGGCCTTCTGGACGTCGGCGCGCATCCGGGGGTCCGCGACGACGTCGGACAGCGGGGTGTCCGCGGGCAGTTTGCGCACGGCGAGCCAGTGGGCGAGGGACTCGGCGTCGAGGGTGATCAGGGCCGCGACGTACGGGCGGTTGTCGCCGACGACGACGCACTGGCCGACGGGCGAGCGGCTGCGCAGCCGGTCCTCCAGGACGGCGGGCGAGACGTTCTTGCCGCCGGAGGTGACGAGGATGTCCTTCTTGCGGCCGGTGATGGTGAGGTAGCCGTCCTCGTCCAGGGCACCGAGGTCGCCGGTGGCGAACCAGTCGTCGGTGAGGACGGCGTCGGTGGCGGCCGGATTGTTCCAGTAGGAGCCGAAGACGATGCCGCCCTTGATGAGGACCTCGCCGTCGTCGGCGATGCGCACCGCGGTGCCCGGGACCGGCAGGCCGACCGTGCCGGGGCGGGGTTCGAGGGGCGGGACGATGGTGGCGGCCGCGGAGGTCTCGGTGAGGCCGTACCCCTCGTAGACGATGATTCCGGCCGCGTAGAAGAACAGGTTGAGGTTGCGGTCGAGCGGGGAGCCGCCGCTGATGGCGTAGCGGGCCCGGCCGCCCAGTTCCTTGCGGATACGGCGGTAGACGAGCAGGTCGTACAGCGCCCAGGCGGCGTACAGGCCGGGACCGGGGCCCTTGCCCACGCCCAGGAACTTGTTCAGGTAGGCCTCGCCGAAACGGACGCCGATGCGGTCGGCACGGTCGAAGGAGGCTCCCCGGCCGATCTTCTCGGCCGTGGCCCGCCCGGTGTCGTGGATCTTCTCGAAGAGGTACGGGACGCCGACGAGGAAGGTCGGGCGGAACTGCCGGAGCGCGGGCCGGAGTTCGTCCGGCTTGATGCTCGGGCAGTGACCCAGTTCGATGCGCGCCATGAGGCAGGCGATCTGGAGGGTGCGGCCCAGGATGTGGGCGAGGGGCAGGAAGAGGAGGGTCGAGGCCGTCTGGCCGGTGACCTCCTTGAAGACGGGGTGCAGCAGCTCGACCGTGTTGGCGGCCTCGGCGTGCAGATTGGCGTGGGTGAGGACGCAGCCCTTGGGTTGCCCGGTGGTCCCGGAGGTGTAGCAGACGGTCGCGACGGTGTCGGGGGTCAGCGCGGCGCGCCGTTTGGCCACCTCCTCGTCGGCGATGTCCCGCCCCAGGGCGGTGAGTTCGCCGAGCGCGTCGGCGTCCAGCCGCCACACGCGCGGGGGTTCGGGGTGCCGTGCCGTGCCGGTGGCCACGGTGTCCGCGTTCTGGTCGGTCTCGACGACGGCGAACCGGGCGCCCGAGTCCCGGACGATCCACTCCACCTGCTCGGCCGACGAGGTCGCGTAGACGGGGACGGTCTGGCCGCCGGCCGCCCAGACGGCGAAGTCGAGGACCGTCCACTCGTAACGGGTGCGGGACATCACCGCGACGCGGCCGCCCGGCTCCAGGCCCGCCGCGATCAGGCCCTTGGCGGCATCGGTGACCTCGCGGGCGAAGGCAGCCGCGGTCACCGGCCGCCACACGCCCTTCTCCGCGCGGCGCAGGACGACCGCGTCGGGGGCCTCGGCCGCGTTGGTGAAGGGCAGGTCGGCGGTGCTGCCGGTGGCGGGGGCCGGGGCGAGGCGTGCGGCACGCGCTTCGCGGACCGTGCCGTCCTCGTCCCGGACCAGTTCCACCCTGCTGCGGTCCGCCAGGTCGGCGCGCCGCTTCGCCCGTTTCAGATCCTTGCGTACGCCCATGACGGCTCCCGGTCGGGGGGACTTGCTCGAAGTACTTACTCCGGAGTCAACTTACTCAGGCGTAACGGAAATTCAATGGGTTGCGCACGGTCGATGAACCGGGCCGGCCGGACGGCGGCGGACGCCCGCCGTCCAGCCCTGTGGGGGACGTCCCCCGGTCCGCCCTCCAGGGCCGCTCTGCTCAGCCCTTCAGCCGGTTCGCCTGCTCGACCGCGGTCGCCAGCCCGCGTACCGCCGGGTCCTCGGAGTCGTCGGCGAGCCGGTCGGCGCGGGTGGCGAGTTCGCCGAGCGGAAGCGCGCCGGGCAGGGCGTCGAACCGAGTGTCGCCCGCGCGCAGACCGTCGGCGAAGTAGGCGGCCACGGCGGCGACCTGGAGGGAGCGGTCGGCCGTCCACAGGTCGCCGTCGAGGGAACCGGCCTCCAGCAGTCCGGACTCCTCGTGCGGGACGCGGGTGTCGGGGTCCAGCCAGCGGACGCTCGCGGTGGCGAGGTGGCCCGAGGCGCCGGGGCGGGTGCGGACGGCGTAGAGCGCGGTGACCGTGTGGCCGGGACCGACCTCGCCGCCGTCGACCCGGTCGTCGCGGAAGTCCTCGTCGGCCACCGCGCGATCGTCGTAGCCGATGAGCCGGAACTGCTCGACCGTCTGCGGGTCGAAGGCGACCTGCGCCTTGGCGTCGCGGGCCGTCAGGTCGATGTTCCGCGGGAGCTGGTCGCAGAAGACGGTACGGGCTTCGTCGCGGTCCGAGACGTACACCGTGTGCCCGTCGCCCCTGTCGGCGAGACGCTCCATGAGGGCGTCGCCGTAGTCGCTGCCGACCCCGACGCCGAACAGGGTGATGCCGTGCTCGCGACGGGCGTCGGAGATGTGCTCCAGGATGCTGTCGGCGTCCGTGTCGCCGGTGTTGGCGAGAGCGTCCGAGATGAGCACGACCCGGTTGGTGGCGCCCTCGCGCAGGCCCTCGACCGCCGTCTCGTAGCCCCGGTCCACGCCGGCGCCGAGGTTGGTCGAGTCCGTCGGCTCCAGGCTGCCGATCGCGTCGTGGACGCGGCCCCGGTGGTCGCCGAGGCGGGTCGTCGGCAGGACGGTCTCCGCCTTGTCGCTGAAGGTGACCAGGGCGACGGAGTCGTCGTCGCGCAGCCGGTCCGTCATCACGTCGAGGGAGTCCTTGGCCAGGTCGAGGCGGCCGGGCTCGGCCATGGAGCCGGAGATGTCGATGACGAAGGTGAGGGCGGCGGGCGGCCGTTCCCGCTCGTCCTCGGCGGCGCGGGTGGCGAGGCCGACGCGGACGAGTGACCAGCGCTCGTCGTCGGTGCGGGCGCCGTCGACGGTGACGGTGAAGCCGTTGCCGTCGGGGCGCCGGTAGTCCTGGCGGAAGCTGTTGACGAATTCCTCGGGTCGGACGGTGGAGGGGTCCGGGACCCTGCCGCCCGCGAGGGTGCGGCGGGCGTAGCCGTAGGAGGCGGTGTCGACGTCCAGGGCGAAGGTGGAGAGGTAGTCGGGGGACGGTGCGATCTCCCGGTCGGGCGCCCCGGTCTGTTCGCCCTCCTGGGCGCCCTGGGCGTCGCCCGTGGGCCGGTCGGGGGCGGGCAGCGGGAGGGTGCGCCCGCCGGACTTGTCGGCGTGGTCCGCCGAGTTGCTGCCGTCGCTCGCGCTGCATCCCGTCAGCAGGACGGCGCCCGCGGCCGTCAGCGCGAGCAGGGTGCCGCGCAGCCGGCGGCCTCCCGCGGCCCGTGTGCGTATCCGTGTCAGGTGCATCCCCATGCTGCCCCCTCGGTGAGCGGCCGTGTGTGGGCCGACGTCTGTGACTGTGACGGCCGAGGGGGCCGGGACGTGCGCTCCGGGGGGTTGCGGATGGATCTCGAAGCGGCCACGACGGGGGGCCTTCGAGACCGGTGGGTGATCCTCCGGAGACCTAGGACACGATGTCCTTGCGCCGGAAACCGCGGAAGGCCAGCGCGAACAGCACGAGCGCGTACGTTATGGAAATCGCCGTGCCCTGGATCATGCCGCTCCACTCCGGGGTCGGCTGGACGGCGTCGGCCCACGCGAACTGCCAGTGCGCGGGAAGGAAGTCACGCCAGTGGCCGAGGGCGGTGACGGCGTCCAGGACGTTGCCCACGATCGTCAGGCCGACCGCGCCGCCGACCGCGCCGAGCGGAGCGTCCGTCTTCGTCGACAGCCAGAACGCGAGGCCCGCGGTGACGAGTTGGGACACGAAGACATAGGCGATCACCACGAGGAGCCGCTGGGTCGCGGTGCCCGCGGGGAGCGCGCCGCCGGTGGGGATCTCCAGCGGTCCCCAGCCGTAGGCGGCGGTGCCCACCGCGATCGCGACGACCGGCAGCAGGATCATCGCGGCAAGGCTGAGGCCGAGGGCGACGACGAGTTTGGACCACAGCAGCCGGGCCCGGGGCACGGGCGCGGCCAGCAGATAGCGCAGCGACGACCAGCTCGCCTCGGAAGCGATCGTGTCCCCGCAGAACAGGGCGACCGGGATCACCAGGAGGAAGCCCGCGGACACGAACAGGTTCACCGCGGCGAAGTTGGCGCCGGACGCGGTGGCCGTGTCCATGAGCGTGACCTGGCCGTTGCGCGAGCCCGGGTCGCCGCCGATCGCGAACGCCACGACCAGGACGAAGGGCAGCGCCGCGAGGATCGCCCCCATCACGAGGGTGCGGCGCCGCTTCAGCTGCCGGATCAGTTCGACGCGCAGCGGCAGGGTGCGCCGGGCACGGTACCCGTCGGCCGTCTCGCCGCGCTCGACGAGCGTGCTCATGCGGAGCCTCCGATCAGGGTGAGGAACGCGTCTTCCAGACGGCGGTGCGGGCCCATCGACGCCACGGGCACTTCGAGCCGTACGAGTTCGACGACCAGGCGCTCGGCGCTGCCCCCGGCGGCCAGCCGGACCAGCAGTCCGCCTTCGGTGGCGACGGCCGAGGCCACGCCGGGCAGCGCGCCGACCTTCTCGACGACGGGCTCGTCCACGGGCGAAACGGTGCCGACGAGAAGGGTGTCGCCGGAGCCGACGATCTCGCTCACCGGGCCCGCCTGGACCAGCCGGCCGCGGTCCATGACCACGAGGTGCGTGCAGGACTGCTCGACCTCGGCGAGGAGGTGGCTGGAGACGATGACCGTGCGGCCCGCGGCGGCGTAACGGATCATGACCTCGCGCATCTCGCGGATCTGCGGCGGGTCCAGTCCGTTGGTCGGTTCGTCGAGGATGAGGAGGTCGGGCAGGCCGAGCATCGCCTGGGCGATGGCGAGGCGCTGACGCATGCCCTGGGAGTAGGTGCGGACGGCGCGGGCCAGCGCGTCGCCGAGGCCCGCGATCTCCAGGGCCTCCTCCAGGTGGGCGTCCTCGGGCGGGCGGCCCGTCGCCCGCCAGTACAGCTCCAGGTTCTCGCGGCCGGACAGATGCGGGAGGAAGCCCGCGCCCTCGACGAACGCCCCGACGCGGGAGAGGACCGGCGCGCCCGGCCGGATCCCGTGCCCGAAGACGCGGATCTCGCCGTCGTCCGGCCCGATGAGGCCCATGAGCATGCGCAGGGTGGTCGTCTTGCCCGCGCCGTTCGGTCCGAGCAGGCCGAGGACCTGGCCCTTCTCCACGCGGAACGACAGGTCCCGTACCGCGTACCGGTCGGCGGACCCGGCGTACCGCTTGCTCAGGCCGGTGATCTGGAGCGGGACTTCGGCGAGGTCCGGGTCGGGTGCGGCCGGTGCCGTGCGGCGGCGGGCGGTGAGCAGCAGGGCGAGCGCGGCCAGCGCTCCGGCGAGTGGCAGCCACCACACCCAGGAGGGCAGCGGCGCGGCGGCGGTCTTCACGCCGGGCGCCGTGGGGACCGTGAGGTCGCCCTTCAGGGACACGGTGTACGTGGCCGGGGCGGACGGTGAGGCGTAGCCGAGGTCGGTCGAGGCGAGGACGAGGCGCAGCCGGTGGCCCTTCCGCACTTCGTGGTCGACGGCGGGCAGGGTGACCGTGACGTCCTTGCCGGTCCTGGCGCCCTCGACGCGCAGCGGTGTGACGAGCTGGGAGGGCAGCACCTGCTGCCGGCCGCCCGGCCCGACGTCGTAGACCTTCGCGAACAGGACGGCGTCGTCGGCGCTCGACGTGACGTGCACCGTCGCCGTGGGGGTGCCGGTGATCCGCAGGTCGTCGCGGAGCACCGGGGAATCGAAGTGCGCGTACTGGCCGGGGAAGTCGAGGGAGACCCCGACGCCGAGGGAGGACAGCTGGGCGAGGCCGCCCGAGCCGCCGAGGCCCGGCAGCGCCGAGATGGCGGGCGGGCCGCCGCCGGCGGGGTTGTCGAAGCTCTGCTCGCGGCCGCTCAGCGGGACGGTGCGCCGCCCGGCGGTCAGGCCGGGGTACCTGTCCGCGCTCGCGCCGCGCAGCTGTGCGGCGCCGTCGGTGGAGTCGATGCCGCCGGTGCGGGTGACGCGGAAGGCGGGGCCGGTGTCGGCGCCCTTGTCGTCCTTCAGGTAGCGGTCGAACCAGGCGGCGACCCGGGACTCGACGCGGCCGGTCTCCATGTCGCCGCCGTCGTGGCCACCGGAGATCCAGTCGACGTCCACCGGTGCTCCGTTCGCCCGGATCGCGCGGGCCGTCGCGTCGGCCTGACCGAGCGGGAACAGCGAGTCGGACTGGCCCTGGACGACGAGCGTGGGCACCTTGATGCGGTCGCCGACGGCGGAGGGGCTGCGCTCCTGGAGCATCCGGGTGGCCGCCTCGTCGGGCTTGCCGGACTCGGCGACGCGGTTGTACATGGCGCACAGCCGGGGCTGGAAACGGTCGCAGCCGCCACCGGTGTTGACGAAGACACCGGCCCAGAGCTTCTTGAACACGCCGTTCGGGAAGAGGGCGTCGGCCAGGTTCCAGTACGTGACGGACGGGGCGATCGCGTCGACCCGCCGGTCGTACGCGGCGGCGAGCAGCGAGACCGCGCCGCCGTACGAGGCACCGGTGACGCCGACGCGCGGGTCGCCGTCCGCGTCGAGCCGGACCTCGGGCCGCCGCGCGAGCCAGTCGATCAGCCGGGACACGTCGGCGACCTCGGCTTCGGGGTCGTTCAGCCCGATCGTGCCGGTGGAGCGGCCGAAGCCGCGTGCCGACCAGGTCAGCACCGCGTATCCGTCACGGGCGAGCCGCTCCGCCTCGTCCCCGACGTCGGCCTTGCTGCCGCCGAAGCCGTGCGCGAGGAGCACGGCGGGGCGGCGGTGCGAGGACGGGCCCGCGGTGAAGTACGAGGTGTCGACGCGCACGCCGCCGCTCATGGCCATGACGCGGTCGGCGCGGTGCACGGGAGGCGCGTCGTCCGAGGCGACGGCCGTCCAGGTGCCGGCGCCGGCGAGCACGGCGAGGGCGGCCGCCGCGGCGGCGAACCTCCCCCGGGTGCCCGGCCACGTCCGACCGGGGAGCGGGCCCCGGCGCGGCCCGCGCGGTCGGGGCAGTCGAAGATCCATGCTCCAACGGTACGGGCGGGGACCGGCGACGGATGCAGCCACCGGGCTGAACCCCGGCCCCTCCCACAGGAGTACGGGCGGGTACCGGCGTACCGCGTCCGTGGTACGAACGGCCCATGGAGATGCGCCGCGCCACCACGGTCGGGGAACTGACCGCCGCCGAGTACCTCTTCGACCACCCCGTGCGTCCCGAATGGGCCCGGCGCTTCCTGGAGACCCAGGGCCACCACCTGTTCCTGGCGTACGAGGACGGCGGTCCCGTCGGGTTCGTCAGCGGTGTGGAGACGGTCCATCCCGACAAGGGCACCGAGATGTTCCTTTACGAACTGGCGGTCGCCGGACCGTTCCGGCGGCGCGGCACCGGGAGCGCGCTGGTGCGGGCGCTCGCCGCGCTGGCCCGGGAGCGCGGCTGCTACGGCATGTGGGTCGGTGTCGACACCGGGAACGACGTCGCCCTTGCCACCTACCGCAGCGCGGGTGGCAAGGACGACGGGTCGTGCACGGTGGTGACCTGGGACTTCGCCTAGGCCTGCGCGTCCTCCGGGATCGACACCAGCCATCGGGTCTCGCGGCGCGGCCGCAGGTAGAAGGCCCAGTACAGGGTGGCGACGGCCGTGATGCCGCCGGTCCACAGCAGGTAGGAGGTCTCCTGCTGGCTGAGGACGTAGGCGAGGACCGCGATGAGCAGGACGGGCATCGCGGGCCACAGCGGCATCCGCCAGGCCTGCGTGTGGCGGTGCTGTCCGCGCCGGGCGAGCAGGGCGGCGACGGCGACGAGCAGGTACATGGCCGTCACGGAGACGCCGGTGACGCCGTACAGCGTGTCCAGGTTGACGAAGCACAGCAGTGCTCCGGGGACGCCCACGAGGAGCGTGGCGACCCAGGGGGAGCCGAAGCGGCCGAGGCGCGACAGGCCCTTGTTGACGGGCTCGGGCCAGGCCTTGTCACGGGCGGAGGCGAACAGGACCCGCGAGTTCTGGATGACCATGACGATGCCCGCGTTGATGATCGCGAGGGCGACGCACAGGCTGACGAAGGTGCCGACGGCGGAGTTCGACCACGCGGTGACCATGCTGCTGATGTCGCCGCCGGTGAGGGCGGACAGGTCCGAGGCGCCCATGGTGATGGCGACGACCGGCACCAGGATGATCACGGTGGAGATGGCGAGGGTCGCCAGGACCGTGCGGGCGACGTTGCGGCGCGGGTTCTCCAGCTCCTCGGAGAGGTAGACGGCGGTGGAGAAGCCCTGGGTGACGAAGAGGGCGATGGCGAGTCCGGACACGACCAGCATGGCCGTGACGGTGTCCGTGTGGCCTCCGGAGCCCGCGACCTGCATCGAGACCAGGCTGCCCGGGCCGCGCTCGCTGTGGGCGAAGCCGAGCACCGCCACGACGGCCGCCGCGATGACTTCGAGCACCAGGAAGATGCCGGTGATCCAGGCGTTGGCCCGCAGGTCGAGCAGGCCCGCGAGGGTGGCGAGGAGCATCACGCCGGCGCCGGTCATGGCGGGGTCGAGGTGCACGATCGGCGCGAGATAGTCGGCGGTGCCCATCGCGATCACCGGCGGCACGATCATGACGACCAGCAGGGAGAGCACGAAGACCAGCCAGCCCGCCAGGCGTCCGGCCATCGTCGAGACCATCGCGTACTCGCCGCCGGCGCTGGGGATGAGGGTGCCCAGCTCCGAGTAGCAGAACGCCACGGCTATGCAGAGCAGGGAGCCGATGGCGATCGTGAGGGCGGTGGCGGTGCCGAGCGAGCCGAACAGGTCGGGCACGACCACGAAGAGCGTGGAGGCGGGCGTCACGCAGGAGAGCGTCAGCAGGGTGCCGCCGACGATGCCGATGGAGCGCTTGAGCTTTCGAGGGCTGTCCGACGCCGAAGGGGCGGCGTCCAGGACTGCGGTCTCGACAGGGCGGAGCGTGTCGGTCATGAAGCGGTTCCGATCGACTCGTGCGTCAGGTGATTCGGTCGGGAGCGATATCGCCTCCGGCGGCTCGCGTCGTACGTCTTTTCGTCCGCTCCCGACGTTGATGGAACCTTGACGGAAACCGTTGCGTCAATGGCCGTTTACCTTCGGAATCCGCACTAGCGGAGCGACCCATGTCACATCGCTTTCCCAGGTAAGTGCGCCTCTATATGGCAATCATCAAGACTCAGCGGACCATGACCTTGCTTTCAAAGGCTGAATGCGCGAAATACTTACGCCACCCGTTTCATCACCCGCACACGGGAACCGCAGCGCGGCCGCGTAAATTCGCCTGAATTTCTCGGCGGTCGGGACGACTACCGAGCGGTAGGGCCCCGGCTCCCGCGGGGGAAGCGCGGCCGCACAAGAAGAAGGGGAAGCCTGCTGGGCGGAAGACACACGACAGGCGCGCGGGAGGAACGGCGCCGGACGCACCGGTGCCCCGGAACCGGCTCGCGGTTCCGGGGCACCGAGGGGAAGTCTCAGTGGTTGCGCGGGAAGCCCAGGTCGACGCCGGCCGGCGCCTCGGACGGGTCCGGCCAGCGGGTGGTGACGACCTTGCCGCGGGTGTAGAAGTGCGTGCCGTCGTTGCCGTAGATGTGGTGGTCCCCGAAGAGGGAGTCCTTCCAGCCACCGAAGGAGTGGTAGCCCACGGGCACCGGGATCGGCACGTTCACGCCGACCATGCCCGCCTCGATCTCCAGCTGGAAGCGGCGGGCGGCGCCGCCGTCCCGGGTGAAGATCGCGGTGCCGTTGCCGAACGGCGAGGCGTTGATGAGGGCGACACCCTCCTCGTAGGTGTCGACGCGCAGCACGCACAGGACGGGGCCGAAGATCTCGTCCTTGTACGCGTCCGCCGACGTGGGCACCTTGTCGAGCAGCGAGAGGCCGATCCAGTGGCCGTCCTCGTAGCCCTCGACGGTGTAGCCGGTGCCGTCCAGGACGACCTCGGAGCCCTGGGCGGCCGCGCCGGCCACGTACGACGCGACCTTGTCGCGGTGCGCGGCCGTGATCAGCGGGCCCATCTCGGAGGTCGGGTCGTTGCCGGGACCGATCTTGATCTTCTCGGCGCGCTCGCGGATCTTCGCGACGAGCTCGTCGCCGACCGAGCCGACGGCCACCACGGCCGAGATGGCCATGCAGCGCTCACCGGCCGAGCCGTAGGCGGCCGACACGGCGGCGTCCGCCGCGGCGTCCAGGTCCGCGTCCGGGAGGACCAGCATGTGGTTCTTGGCGCCGCCCAGGGCCTGGACGCGCTTGCCGTTCGCCGAGGCCGTGGTGTGGATGTAGCGGGCGATCGGGGTCGAGCCCACGAAGGAGACGGCGGCGACGTCCGGGTGCTCCAGGAGGCGGTCGACGGCCACCTTGTCGCCGTGCACCACGTTGAAGACGCCGTCCGGCAGACCGGCCTCGGCCAGCAGCTCGGCGACCTTCATCGACGCCGACGGGTCCTTCTCGGACGGCTTGAGCACGAAGGTGTTGCCGCACGCGATGGCGATCGGGAACATCCACATGGGCACCATGGCCGGGAAGTTGAACGGCGTGATGCCCGCGACGACGCCGAGCGGCTGGCGGATCGACGACACGTCGACCCGCGAGGCCACCTCGGTCGATAGCTCGCCCTTCAGCTGCACGGTGATCCCGCACGCCAGGTCGACGATCTCCAGGCCGCGGGCGACCTCGCCGAGCGCGTCCGAGTGCACCTTGCCGTGCTCGGCGGTGATCAGCTCGGCGATCTCGTCTCGGTGGGCGTCGAGCAGCGCGCGGAACTTGAACAGGATCGTGGTCCGCTTGGCCAGCGAGGACTGGCCCCAGGTCGCGTACGCGTCCTTCGCGGCGGCGACCGCGGCATCCACCTCGTCGACGGTCGCGAAGGCGACCTGCGTGGTCACGGCGCCGGTCGCCGGGTCGGTGACCGGCCCGTACGTACCCGACGCACCTTCGACGGTCTTGCCACCGATCCAGTGGTCGACGGTCTTCGTCATGGCCAAAACTCCTTCACAGATGGCGGCGTCGGGCGGCGACGTGCCGGTCGTACTCCTCGCGCGCCTTGACCGCCGACGATCGGGTCGCGGTCTCGGCCACAGGTACATCCCACCAGGCTTGCGCCGGGGGCGCGCCCGACACTGTGTCTGCCGTTTCGGTCTCGACGTAGACACATGTGGGAGTGTCCGCCGCGCGCGCCTCGGCCAGGGCGGCCCGCAGGTCACGCACGGTCTTCGCGCGTAGGACGCGCATCCCCAGGCTGGCCGCGTTGGCCGCGAGATCGACGGGCAGCGAAGCGCCCGTGTACGTGCGGTCCTCGGCCCGGAAGCGGTACGCCGTGCCGTAGCGCTCGCCGCCCACGGCCTCGGAGAGACCGCCGATCGAGGCGTACCCGTGGTTCTGCAGGATCAGCACCTTGATCGCGACGCCCTCCTGCACGGCGGTGACGATCTCCGTCGGCATCATCAGATACGTGCCGTCGCCGACCAGCGCCCACACCGGGCGGTCCGGGGCCGCCATCCGCACACCGATCGCCGCCGGGATCTCGTAGCCCATGCACGAGTAGCCGTACTCGACGTGGTACTGGTCCCGGGACCGGGTGCGCCACAGCTTGTGCAGGTCGCCGGGGAGCGAGCCGGCCGCGTTGATCAGGATGTCGTCCTCGGTGACCAGCTCGTCGAGCAGACCGAGGACCTGCGGCTGGGTCGGGCGTATGTCGTCGTCCTCGGTCTCGTAGGCCGCTTCGACGCGGTACTCCCAGCGCTCCTTGTCGTCCGTGTACTCGGTGACGTAGGCCGGCTCGGCGCGGTGGTCGTGCAGCAGCAGCGCCTCGGTCAGCTCCTCGAGTCCCGCCCTGGCGTCGGCGACCAGCGGGAGACCGCCGAGTTTGTGACCGTCGTACGGCGCGATGTTGAGGTTCAGGAAACGGACGTCCGAGCCGCCGAAGAGGGTGCCCGAGGCGGTGGTGAAGTCGGTGTAGCGGGTGCCGACGCCGATCACCAGGTCGGCGGTGCGGGCCAGCTCGTCGGCGGTCGCGGTGCCGGTGTGGCCGATGCCGCCGACGTCCTGCGGGTGGTCCCAGCGCAGCGAGCCCTTGCCCGCCTGGGTGGAGGCCACCGGGATGCGGGTGGCGGAGGCCAGCTCGGCGAGCGCCCCCTCGGCACGGCTGTGGTGGACGCCGCCGCCCGCGACGATCAGCGGACGCCGGGCCTCACGTATCGCCCGCACGGCGGCGGCCAGCTCGGCCTGGTCGACCGCCGGGCGGCGCACCGCCCAGGTCCGTTCGGCGAAGAACTCCTCCGGCCAGTCGTACGCCTCCGCCTGCACGTCCTGCGGCAGCGCCAGGGTGACGGCGCCGGTCTCGACGGGGTCGGTGAGCACACGCATCGCCTGGAGGGCCGCCGGGATCAGCGCCTCGGGGCGGGTGATCCGGTCGAAGTACCGGGACACCGGGCGCAGGCAGTCGTTGACCGACACGTCGCCCGCGTAGGGGACTTCGAGCTGCTGGAGGACCGGGTCGGCGGGGCGGGTCGCGAAGACGTCGCCGGGCAGCAGCAGGACCGGGAGGTGGTTGACGGTGGCGAGGGCCGCGCCGGTGACGAGGTTCGTGGCGCCGGGGCCGATGGAGGTGGTGACGGCGTGTGTGGACAGCCGGCCGGACTGGCGGGCGTAGCCGACCGCCGCGTGCACCATGGCCTGTTCGTTGCGGCCCTGGTGGTAGGGCATGGCGTCGCCGTACTCGACGAGTGCCTGACCGATCCCGGCGACGTTGCCGTGGCCGAAGATGCCCCAGGTGGCGCCGATCAGCCGCTGCCGGTCGCCGTCCCGTTCCGTGTGCTGGGCTGCCAGGAAGCGCACCAGCGCCTGTGCGACCGTCAGCCTCGTCGTTGAGGTCATCGGTATCCCTCTGTGGTCTCTAGGTGTCCCGGGTGGAAGCAGATCCGCCACTCCCTGTCCTTGCCCGGTCCGGCCATGACGTTCAGGTAGTACATCGTGTGGCCGGGCTGGGCGACGGACGGGCCGTGCCATCCGTCGGGGACGAGGACGGCATCGCCGGTGCGGACCTCGGCGAGGACGTCGGAGCCACCCTCGCGCGAAGGGAATACGCGCTGATAGCCGAAACCGTTCGGGCCGTCGATCTCGAAGTAGTAGATCTCCTCCAGTTCGCTCTCCTCGCCCGGCCGGTACTCGTCGTGCTTGTGCGGCGGGTACGAGGACCAGTTGCCGCCCGGGGTGATGACCTCGACGGCGATGAGCCGGTCGCACTCGAAGGCGTCCGCGGAGGCGAAGTTGCGCACCTGGCGGGCGCAGTTGCCGCTGCCGCGGGCTTCGACGGGAACCTCCGGCGCGGGGCCGTAGCGGGCGGGGAGTCGGCGCTCGCACTTCGCTCCTGCCAGGGCGAAGCGGCCTCCCGCACCGGAGGCGATCTGGACCCGGGCGTCGCGGGGCACGTACGCGAAGTCGGAGACTCCGGCGAACACGCCTTCCCTGCCCAGGAGGGGGAACTCTGTTTCCTCGATGCCGTCCTTGACGCGGACCGTGCAGCCGCCGGCGAGCGGGAGCACGATCCACTCGCTGTCACCGGTGGTGAAGGTGTGGGTGCCGTCGGGCGGCAGTTCGACGACCCGCAGGCTCGCATGGGTCCAGCCGGCCCGCTCGGGGTCGATGTCGAGCGCGTAGTGCGCGTCGGCGGTGGCGCCTCGGGGGACGTACAGCTCTTTGCTCATGCGGCCCTCACAGGAGTCCTACGGCGGTGTCCACGGCCGCGGCGACATCGCCGTCCGCCGGGTAGAGCAAGGAGCGGCCCACCACCAGACCTCGCACGGTGGGCAGTTGGAGTGCGCCGCGCCACTTCTCGTACGCGCCCTCCTGGTCCTCCGCGACGTCGCCGCCGAGGAGGACCGCGGGCAGCGTGGAGGTCTCCATGACACGGGCCATGTCGTCGGGGTTGTCCGTGACGGGAACCTTCAGCCAGGTGTACGCCGAACTGCCGCCCAGACCGCTGGCGATGGCGATGGACTTGATGACGGCCTCGGCGCTCAGGTCGTTGCGCAGCGTGCCGTCGTCGCGGCGGTGGCACAGGAACGGCTCGACGAAGACCGGCAGCCGCCGCTCGGCCATCTCGTCGATCACCCGGGCGGTGGACTCCAGCGTGCGCAGGGAGCCCGGGTCGTCGTAGTCGATGCGCAGCAGGAGCTTGCCCGCGTCGAAACCGAGCCGCTCGATGTCCTGCGGCCGGTGGCCGGTGAACCGGTCGTCCAACTCGAAGGAGGCGCCCGCGAGTCCGCCCCGGTTCATCGACCCGAGGACGACCTTGTCGTCGAGCGCGCCGAGCAGCAGCAGGTCGTCGAGGATGTCGGCGGTGGCGAGCACGCCGTCGACACCGGGACGGGACAGGGCGAGGCAGAGACGCTCCAGGAGGTCGGCGCGGCCGGCCATGGCGAGCCTGCGGTCGCCGACGGCCAGCGCGCCCCGGGCCGGGTGGTCCGCCGCGACGATCATCAGCCGCCCGGAGTCGCCCACCAGGGGACGGCGCACCCGACGGGCGGCGGCCTCGGCGATCGCCTCGGGGTGCCGGGCGCGGGTCCGGACGAGTCCGGCGAGGTCGACCGTGCGGTACGGCGGGCGGAGTTCGCCGTGGCCGGCGCGGGCACCGGCGGCCGCGTCGGCGGAGCCTCTCGCGTCGCCGCCCTGCTCGTGCCGGGCGCCCCCGACGTGGCCCGCTCTCATCGCACTTCTCCCGCCGTGATCGCGTCCTCGATCTCCTCGGGCGTCGGCATCGCGGAGGAGCACTCCAGGCGGGACGCGACGATGGCTCCGGCGGCGTTGGCGTGCCGCATGACGCGCTCCAGGTCCCAGCCGGCGAGCAGTCCGTGGCACAGGGATCCGCCGAACGCGTCGCCGGCGCCGAGGCCGTTGAGGACGTCCACCGGGAGCGGCGGGACCTCCGCGCGGGAGCCGTCGCGGTGGACGGCGAGGACGCCCTTGGGTCCCTGCTTCACCACGGCGAGTTCGACGCCCGCGTCCAGCAGGGCGCGGGCGGCGGCGTCCGGTTCGCGCTCGCCGGTCGCGATCTCGACCTCGTCGAGATTGCCGACCGCGACGGTGGTGTGGCGCAGGGCCTCGGCGTAGAACGGGCGGGCCGCCCCGGGGTCCTTCCAGAACATGGGCCGCCAGTCCAGGTCGAAGACCGTCGCGGCGGACCGGGCGCGGTGGGCGAGGGCCGCGAGGGTCGCGGTGCGGCTGGGCTCCTCGCTCAGGCCCGTGCCGGTCACCCAGAACAGACGGGCCGCGCTGATGGCCTCCAGATCGAGGTCCCGTGCGTGGATCTCCAGGTCCGGGGCCTTGGGCTGCCGGTAGAAGTAGAGCGGGAAGTCGTCGGGCGGGAAGACCTCGCAGAAGGTGACGGGGGTGGGCAGTCCGGGAACCGCAGTGACCCAGCGGTCGTCGACCCCGAAACCGCGCAGCGCCTCGTGGAGGTATGCGCCGAACGGGTCCTCACCCGTCCGTGTGATCACCGCCGTACGCCGTCCGAGCCGGGCGGCGGCCACCGCCACGTTCGTCGCCGAGCCGCCGAGGAACTTCCCGAAGGACGTCACCCGGGCCAGCGTGACCCCCGTCTGCAACGGGTAGAGGTCCACACCGATCCGCCCCATGGTGATCAGGTCGTACGCCATCGCCTTCCCTTCGCTACGGCTGAACCCAGGTCTAGTCCCGCGCGGGGAACCCTGTCAACGTTTTGTCCAGACATTCGGACGATGGCTTGACAGCTTTCCGGGGCCGCCCGAAGCTGACGCCCATGACGTCGTTGCCGCCCCAGTCATCGCCTCACCCGTCGCCGCCTTCGTCCTCACTGTCCCGCATCCGGATCGGTTCGGCTCCCGACTCCTGGGGCGTCTGGTTCCCCGACGACCCCCGGCAGATCCCCTGGCGGCGATTCCTGGACGAGGTCTCCGAGTCCGGGTACGAGTGGATCGAACTCGGCCCGTACGGCTATCTCCCCACCGATCCCGGCGTCCTGAAGGAGGAGACGGCGCGACGCGGGCTCACCGTCTCGGCCGGCACCGTCTTCACCGCACTGCACAAGGGACCCGAGGTGTGGGAGTCCACCTGGGCGCACGTCGCGGACATCGCCGCACTCACCCGGGCGATGGGCGCCGAGCACCTCGTCGTCATTCCCGCCTTCTGGCGCGACGACAAGACCGGCGCGGTGCTGGAGGACAGCACGCTGACCCCCACGCAGTGGCGCAACCTGACCGCGCAGACGGAGCGGCTCGCCCACGAGGTGCGCGAACGCTTCGGGTTGCGGATCGTCGTCCACCCGCACGCCGACACACACATCGACAGCGAGGAGAACGTCACGCGCTTCCTCGACTCGACCGACTCCTCGCTCGTGTCCCTGTGCCTCGACACCGGCCACTACGCCTACTGCGGCGGGGACAGCGTCAAGCTCATCGAGACGTACGGCGAGCGCATCGGCTACCTCCATCTCAAGCAGGTGGACCCGCTGGTCCTGGCCGAGGTGCGGGCCGACGAGGTGCCGTTCGGGCCCGCCGTGGCCCGCGGCGTGATGTGCGAACCGCCGTCCGGTGTACCGGCGCTGGAGCCCGTGCTCGCCGCCGCCCAGCGGCTCGGCGTCGAACTCTTCGCCATCGTCGAGCAGGACATGTACCCGTGCCCGCCGGACAAGCCGCTGCCGATCGCCCGGCGGACCCGGGCGTTCCTGAGGTCGTGCGGGGCGTAGCGACGCGGTCGCCCCGTCGGGAACGGGGAGCGGGACGGGACCTGCGGAGCGGAGCGGCGCCTTCGCCCCATCGGGAGAAGGGAGCAGGACGGGACCTGCGAAGCGCAGCAACGCGGCCGCCCCACCGGGAGCGTGGAACGAGACGGGCCTTCCGGCCGGTGGGGCCGCGTTGCACGATGGGTGTTTCCCCGGTGCGGACGGACGGCGGGAGGGACGGATGACGACGGGAATCGTCTCGCGGGCCGGGTGCGGACCCGGCGGCACCTGGGAGACCGCGCTCGCGTCGCCCCATCCGCGACTACGGCCGGGCGTGGTCAGCTACCGCGGCATCCGGCTCGCCCTCGACGGCCCCCGGCGCAGGCTGGAGGCGCCGATCGGCGCGGCGACCCTGCTCCTCGGCTTCGACCAGCCCCTGCGCGTCTCCCGGGAGGGCCGGCCCCCCGCCACACTCGTGTCGGTGTTCTCCGGGCCGACCACCACTTCGGCCGTCGGCGAGCACGGCGGACGGCTGGCGGGCATCGAGGTCATGCTCGCGCCGTGGGCGGCGTTCACGCTGTTCGGCACACCCCAGTACGAGCTCGCCGACCGGACGGTGGACCCCGACGAACTGCCGTGTCCGCCGGGCGCGGGGCCGGGCCGGGACCGCTGGAGCAGCATCGGTGAACTGTCCGCCGCACTGGCCGCGCTGCCCGGCTGGGCGGAGCGGTTCCGGCTGCTCGACGACGTGTTCGCGCGGTGGGCCGCGGCGGGACCGCCCAGCTCGGCGCGGGTCGTACGGGCCTGGGACCGGCTCCAGCGGACCTGGGGCGCGGTGCCCGTGCCCCGGCTCGCCGACGAGGTCGGCTGGAGCGTACGGCAGTTGGAGAACCGGTTCCGGGAACAGATCGGACTCGGTCCGAAGGCCGCCGCCCGGGTGCTGCGCCTGCAACGGGCACGGCGGCTGCTCGCGGCGGGGCGTTCGCAGGCGGAGACCGCGGCCGCGTGCGGGTTCTACGACCAGGCGCATCTCAGCGGGGAGTTCAGGACGATGACCGGCTGCACACCGGGCGAGTTCACGGCGGCGCGGGTGGCTCCTCCCGTGGCCCCGCCCGGCCCTCCGGGCGCGGACCGGATGGCGGGCGAGGCCACCAGCCTGCTCCTCCCGGCCGACGGGGACACCGCTCTTCCCGGCCGACGCGCGGCCCGCTCCCGACGGGCCCCCTCCCGACCGGGCCCGGACCGCTCCGGGGGAACGGCACTCCGCCGGAACGTGATCGACCCGAATGCGATTTTTTCCAAGACCCACGGGACGCGCTGACGGCACGCTGATCCTTCCGGCCACGCACCAGGGGGGATGCGGGGAGCCGGTGGGCCGGGCCCGGCGAGGGCGGCTCCCGCGCGAACACGGCGGGAGAACCCCGGGGGACAAGGGGCCCGGCCCGCCGACGGCTCCGCTCCGCGCGTCCGTCGGCGTCCCGTGCTCAAAAGGCACTTGATGCCCACGGCCACCCGGCGTACACCTCTTCGCTCGTTCGCCAATGCGTCACTCGTGTCACAAAAACCACCCCCCTGTCACACATGTCGCGTGTACGCGGGTCTTGCGTCACACCCGGTTCACAGGCGCTGCCCGGCGCTCACGCCGCGTCGTTCACGGAGCACAGGCTTTGTGATCGCCAGCGCAGCGCCCGGCTCCCCCGACGGCCGCCCCCGGCCGCCGCCGCGGTGCGCGCAGGGAGGTGCCACTCATGACCGACCGTAGGCTCTGGTCGTACAAGGAGATCGCGGCGCACATCAAGGTGCAGCCGGACACCGTCCGGTCGTACCGCAAGCACGGGCTGCTGCCCGCACCCGACCACGTGGAGCGGGGAAAGCCCTACTGGTACGCCGACACCGTCAGGGCCTGGGTCGCCTCCCGCCCGGGAAACCGGGGCCGCCGGGACGACTGAGCCGGCCCGCCCAGCTGCCCCACCTCCGGGTGGGGCACCCTTCTTCGCATGAACTTCTCCGTGAAACCCGTCCTCACCGGCGAGAAGACCGTGCTGCGCCCGTTCACCGCGGACGACGCGGAGGCGATCCTGGAGATCCTCGACGACCCCGACGTCATTCGCTTCACCTTCCCGTCGCAGCCGGACACCCCCTTCACCCTGGAGCGGCTGCGGGCCGTCTACGGCGCCCGCGCCACCCAGCCCGACCGGCTCGACCTCGCGGTGACCGACCCCGCCACCGGCGAACTCGTCGGCGAGGTCGTCCTCAACGAGTGGGACCCCGTCCAGCGCAGCTGCTCCTTCCGCACACTCATCGGCCCCCGCGGCCGGGACCGGGGCTTCGGCACCGAGGCCGTCCGTCTCATCGTCGGCCACGGCTTCGAACAACTCGGCCTGCACCGGATCTCCTTGGGCGTCTACGGCAACAACCACCGTGCCCGGCGCGTGTACGAGAAGGTCGGTTTCGTGGTGGAGGGCGTCCTGCGGGAGGCCGCACTGCGGGACGGTGAGTGGGTCGACGAGGTGCTCATGGCGATCCTCGACCACGAGTGGGCCGCTCACGGAGGCCACCCGGAGGGCCGGGTCAGCTCCACGGCTCGATGACCGTCACCCCCGACCCCGGCGCCGTGCCCATCGCCGCCAGCGCGGACGGCGCCGCGTCCAGCGGGATCGTCGAGGTGACCAGGAGGTCGGGCCGCAGCACACCCGCGCGGACCAGCTCCAGCATGCCGGGGTAGGCGTGCGCGGCCATCCCGTGGCTGCCCAGCACTTCCAGTTCCAGGCCGATCACGCGGGCCATCGGGACCAAAGTGGCGCCGGTCGGCGAGGGCAGCAGACCGACCTGGACATGCCGGCCGCGGCGGCGCAGCCCGTGCACCGAGGCCGCGCAGGTGGCCTCGGAGCCGAGGGCGTCCAGCGACAGGTGGGCGCCGCCGCCGGTCAGTTCCCGGACTGCCTCGGCGACATCCCCCGTCCGGGACGCGTCCACGCACTCCGCCGCCCCGAACTTCCGTGCCAGATCGAGCGCCGCGGGCGACACGTCGACGGCCACGACCCGCGCCCCCGACGCCGCCGCGATCATCACCGCCGACAGGCCCACGCCCCCGCAGCCGTGCACGGCGACCCACTCCCCCGCCGCCACCCGGCCCTGCGCGACCACCGCGCGGTAGGCCGTGGCGAAACGGCAGCCGAGCGAGGCGGCCGTCGCGAAGGACAGCTCGTCCGGCACCGCGACCAGGTTCACCTCGGCGTGATCGAGTGCCACGTACTCGGCGAAGGAGCCCCAGTGCGTGAAGCCCGGCTGGGTCTGGCGCTCGCACACCTGCTGGTCGCCCGCCGCGCACGAAGGGCAGCTTCCGCAGGCGCACACGAACGGAACGGTGACCCGGTCGCCGGCACGCCAGCCGGTCACCCGGGCACCCACCGCCTCGACGACTCCGGCGAGTTCGTGGCCCGGCACGTGCGGCAGGGTGATGTCGGGGTCGTGGCCCATCCAGCCGTGCCAGTCGCTCCGGCACAGCCCAGTGGCCTCGACGCGCACCACGACCCCGTGCTCCGCGGGCGCCGGGTCCGCGACCTCACGTACCTCGGCCGGTTCCTCGTACCGCTCGAACACCACTGCCCGCATCCGTCTCGCCCTCCGCCCGGAGATCAGCTTCCGCAGCGAACGCTAGCCGCGCGCCTCCACCTTGTCCCGGTCCCGGCCCTCCTCGCGGCCCTGCTCCTCCTCGCCGCCCCGGCGCCCGGCGTCCTCCTCCGGGTCGGTCCGGCGGGCGTCACCGTCCCCGCCCGGTGCGGGCTCCGCGGGGGACTCGCCCTCGCTGAGTCCGAACCGGTCGTGGAACCGCCGCAGCGGTCCCGGCGCCCACCAGGTGGCGCGGCCCGTGAGGCGCATGACCGCCGGAACCAGCAGGCTGCGGACGACCATCGCGTCCATCAGCACCGCGAGGGCGATGCCCAGACCGAGCATCTTGGTGTTGGTCACCCGCGAGGTGCCGATGGCGACCATCACCACCGCGAGGATGACCGCTGCCGCGGTGATCAGACCGCCGGTGCGCTGGAGGCCGAAGCGGACCGCCTCCCGGTGGTCGCCGGTGTGGTCGTACTCCTCCTTGATGCGGGACAGGAGGAAGACTCCATAGTCCATCGAGAGGCCGAAGGCGACGCAGAACATGAGCACCGGGAGGGTCGTCTCTATCGAACCCGGGCTGGTGAAGTCGAGCAGTCCGGAGAGATGGCCGTCCTGGAAGACCCAGACCACGGCGCCGAACATCGCCGTCAGGCTGAGTGCGTTGAGCAGGACCGCCTGGACGGGGATGAGCACGCTGCCGGTCAGCAGGAAGACCAGGAACAGGGTGACGACGGCGATGAACGCCGCGGCCCAGGGAAGCCGGTCGGCTATCGCGTGTTTGGAGTCGACCAGGACGGCGGCGGTGCCCGTGACCGACGTGTCGAACGGCGCGTCCGTCGCCCGGAGTTCGCCGACCAGGTGCTGTGCCTCCTCGTCCACGGCCTCGCCCTTCGGCAGCACCGTGAAGTACGCCGAGTCGCCCTGCACCAGGGGTCCGTCCACGCGGAGCACTTCGGGGAGCGCGGCGATCCGTGCCTTGTACTGCGCGTACTGGGTCTCGGTCGCCGGTCCTTCGGCGAGGACCTCCAGGCCGCCGCCGGGGCTGCCGGGGAACCCGTCGCGGATGTGCTGCTGGACGACATGGGACTCGGCGTCCGAGGGCAGCTGCCGGTCGTCCGCCGTGCCGAACTTCACGCCCAGGAAGGGCAGTCCGAGCACGATCAGGCCGACCGTGGTCGCCACCGCGAAGAGCGGGGCCCGGCGCATCACCAGGGAGGCCATGCGTCCCCAGGCGGCTCCGCCTCCGGTCGTCCGCCGCTCGCCCCGGCGGAACAGGCGCCGCAGGTCCAGGGAATTCACCCGGGCCCCGAGCAGGATCAGCGCCGCGGGCAGCAGGATCAGGGCCGCGCCCGCGGCCAGCAGCACCACGGCGATGCCCGAGTAGGCGAAGGAGCGCAGGAAGTACTGCGGGAAGAGCAGCATCGCGGCCAGCGACACGGCGACGGTGAGGGCCGAGAACAGCACCGTACGGCCCGCGGTGCGCAGGGTCGTGGCGACGGCCGCCAGCGGCACGGAACCTGCGGCCAGCTCCTCACGGAACCTGCGGACGATGAACAGGGCGTAGTCGATGGCGAGGCCGAGCCCCAGTGCCGTGGTGAGGTTCATCGCGAACACGGAGACGTCCGTGAACTCGGTGAGGCCGCGCAGCACCGCGTTCGTGCCGAGGATCGCGATGATGCCGACGCCGAGCGGCAGGAGGGCCGCGACCGCGCTGCCGAAGACCATCACCAGCAGCACGAGGGTCACGGGCAGGGCGATCAGCTCGGCCCTGGTGAGGTCCTCACGGATGGTCGTCTGCATCTCGTGCCGTACGGCCACGGGTCCGCCGACCTCGACCTCGACCGGGCCGTGCTTCCCGCGGTACGAGGGGGCGAGGCGGTCCAGGGTCTCGCCCGCCGTCTTCTCCTCGCCCGTGATCCGCGCGGCGATGAGCGCCTCGTGCCCGTCCTTCGCCTTCAGCGCGGGGGCACCGGACTGCCAGTACGAGCCGACGCCGGTGACGCCCCGCTCGGTGGCCAGCCGTGCCGCGAGCCGCTTCGCCTCCGCGGCGACCGCTGGGTCGTCGACCGAGGCGCCGCCCGAGTCGACGAGGAGCAGCAGATTGGGCTGCGAGGCGGGGAACTCCCGCTCCAGCGCCTTGGTCGCGTACGTCGACTGCGCGGCCGGGTCCTCCCAGCCTCCGCTGCCCAGCCGGTCGGCGACGTCGCTGCCCGCGACCACGGCGAGCGCGGTGATCAGCAGTGCCACGAGCAGGGAGAGCCGGGGACGCGCGGTCACGAACCGGGTCCAGCCGCCGATCCGTACGCCGTCACCCGCGCCGGTCTTCGACGTGTCGTCGCCCGCGCCGGCCGTCGACACGTCGTCGGCTCCGGCCCCGCGGTCTCCGCCGCCCCCGCTCAGCGCGTCCCGGCCGTCGTCACCCCGGCTCGCTTCGGCCGGGCCGGCGCCGCTTCGGCCGACGCTCGTCGCCCGGTCGTCGCCGCCCCTCCCTCGGTCCTCACCTGCGCTCTTGACGTCGGTCATCGTGCGGTGTCCCCTTCACCGTGACCCGCTGCCCGCGCACGAGCAGGCAGCATGGATCGACCATTGCCATAGACTGGCAAACACGAGAGATCGCTCGCGTTTCACCAGAATGCGAGCGGGCACTCGCGTTTGTCAATCGCGTTCGGAGAGCTGGGGATAACTCGTGCCCGAGATGCCCGAGAAGCAGCAGGCCGGCGACGAGAGGCCGCGTCGCCGGCAGGCCCGTGGCGAGCGCCGCATCGCCCAGCTGCTGGAGGCCGCCGCCGCCGTCTTCTGCACGACCGGCTACACGGCCGCGAGCACCAACGCCATCGCACGCGAGGCGGGCGTCTCGCCGGGCACGCTGTACCAGTTCTTCCCGAACAAGGAGGCCATCGCGATCGAGCTGGGCGACCGGCTCATGCACGAGATGCGCGAGACGTACGGCGAGGCCCTCGCACCGGTCGACCCGGCGACACCGCTGGAGCAGGCCGTCGGCGCCGCCGTGGACCGCTTCATCGCCTTCAACTGCGAGCACCCGGTGTTCTTCGCCCTGATGCACGGCCCCGACGTCCCCGGCCGCATCACGGAGGAGCACGACGCCCTGCACCAGACGCTGGTCACGCGGATCGAAGGCCTGATCCGCTCGTTCCTGCCCGACGCGCCGGACGCCGACGTCACGCGCACGGCGCAGATGTGCCTGGGCATGTACAAGGCCGGCCTGGAGCTGGTCCTCGCCCACGAGGAGGCCGAGCGCGGCGCCTATGTCCAGGAGCTGAAGAACGCCCTCTTCCGCTACCTCGAACCCCTGACGCGCGACGGTGCCGCACCGACCCCCGATCCCGCCGCACCCCCACTCCCCTGACGGACCGACCCCGGCCGCCGGCCCTCACCGCGCCCTCAGGGGCCCGACCGCCCGCCCTCACCACGCCTCGCAGGGACCGGCCGCCCGACCCCCGCCACACCTTCGCCCCGCCGAAGCCCGCCACCGGCGGCTGAGCGGGTGCCGCGACGACCGTGGCCGGAATGAGCGTTCCGGTCTGCGACATAGGGGACGTTTCCCATAAGGTTCGGACAAATCGACTCGTCGAATCGATGCGCGCCGCGGCGGAGATCGTTCCCCGGCCCCTCGTCGCGCGCCGCATCGGATCGCACTGACGTCGGATCAGACCGTCCGAGCCCGAGGGATGAGCCGTGACCCAGAATCAGCCGCCCGGCGCCCCCCGGGCCCGCATTCCAGGCCCCTCACAGCCCCCGCTGCCGTACCCCCGCCCGCACGCCGGCCTCTGGAGGCGCTGCCTGGCGGTGGGGCTCGCGCTCTGGGCACTGACGGCGGCCGTCACGTACGCGACACGGGCCACCGCCCTGCTGCCGACCCTGATCCTGCTCGGCAGCTTCCTCGCCCCGGTCGCGTTCGTGCTCTGGGCATACCAGCGACACGGCCGCGACCTGGGCGTCCATCTGATCCTGGGCTGCTTCCTGACCGGCGGGACCCTCGGCGTCGTGGGCGCGTCGATGACGGAGCGCCACCTGCTCCACCCCTCCTGGGGGATGTACATGGGCGCCGGGCTGATCGAGGAGGCGGCGAAGCTCGCCGCGCTGGTGTTCGTGCTGCACCGCCACCCCCGCGTACGCGGGCCACGGGCGGGCCTGGTGCTGGGCGCGAGCGTCGGGTTCGGCTTCGCGGCGCTGGAGAGCGCGGGCTACGCCTTCAACGCCACCGTCTCGCTCCAGGGCATCGATCTGCGCGCACTGCTGGAGACCGAGATCCTGCGCGGGGTGCTCACCCCCTTCGGGCACGGCCTGTGGACGGCCGTCACCGGCGCCGCGCTGCTGGCCTGCCGCCGCCCGAACGGGCGCTTCCGGCCCGCCTCGCCGGTGGTCGCCGCCTGGGCCGGGGTGGCCCTGCTGCACGCGCTGTGGGACTCGACGCACGGCATCGCCCTGTGGCTGGTGGCCCGGCTGACCGCCAGGGGACTCGACCGGACACTGTTCACCCAGGGACACCTGCCGTGGCCCACCGACGAACAGAGACACCTCTTCACACTCTTCTCGGTCGGCGGCCTGGTCCTCGTCGCGCTCGCCGGGATCGCCTGGGTGCGCTCCCTGGCGCGCCGCGCACCTGCTTGGAGAAATACCCCCTAGGGGTATAGTGTGGTGAGTATCGAGGGAACCTGGCCCAACAGGACCCCCTCCGCACACGCACACCACACAGGTCCAGACGAGGAGAACGACATGACCGCCCAGACCGAAACCCCGGGTTCCGTCACCGCCGTCTACAAGGTGAGCGGAATGAGCTGCGGACACTGTGAAGGCTCGGTCGGCGGCGAGATCTCCGGGATCGCCGGCGTCGCCTCGGTGAAGGCCGTCGCCTCGACCGGCGAGGTCACCGTCGTCTCCGCGGCCCCGCTCGCCGAGGCCGACGTCCGCGCCGCGGTGGACGAGGCCGGCTTCGAGCTCGTCGGCCCGGCCTGACCCGCGCCGGGACCCTGCACGCGACTCTGAAACGCAACTCTCCCCACCGGGCCGTACCGACCAGCTGATACTGGCTCCGTGCGGCCCGGTCCGCTCCCTGGAGTACGGACGTGACGAGCACCACCGCTGCGACACCGATAGCCACGACCTCGGAAGTCGAACTCACCATCGGCGGCATGACCTGCGCCTCCTGCGCGGCCCGCGTCGAGAAGAAGCTCAACCGCATGGACGGCGTGAGCGCCACCGTCAATTACGCGACGGAGAAGGCGAAGGTCTCATACCCCGAGGGGGTACACGTCGCGGACCTGATCGCCACCGTGGTGAAGACGGGGTACACGGCGGAGGAACCCCCGCCGCCCCCGCTCCCCGAGGACCTCCCCGGGGACGGCGACCGGGCGCGGACGGCGGATTCCGGCGACGACCCCGAGCTGGCCGCCCTGCGCGGACGCCTGCTCGTCTCCGCCCTGCTCGCCCTGCCCGTCGTCCTGCTGTCGATGATCCCGGCCCTCCAGTTCGACAACTGGCAGTGGCTCTCGCTGACGCTGGCCGCGCCCGTCGTGGTCTGGGGCGGGCTGCCCTTCCACCGGGCCGCGGCGACGAACGCCCGGCACGGGGCCGCCACCATGGACACGCTGGTCTCGGTCGGCACCCTCGCCGCGTTCGGCTGGTCCCTGTGGGCCCTGTTCCTCGGCGACGCCGGGATGCCGGGGATGCGGCACGGCTTCGAGCTCACCGTCTCCCGCACGGACGGCGCGTCGACGCTCTACCTGGAGGTCGCCGCCGGCGTCATCGCCTTCATCCTGCTCGGCCGCTATCTGGAGGCCCGCTCCAAGCGGCGCGCCGGAGCGGCGCTGCGGGCCCTGCTGGAGCTCGGCGCGAAGGACGTGGCCGTACTGCGGGGCGGCCGCGAGGTCCGCGTCCCGGTCGGGCAGCTCCAGGTCGGCGACCGCTTCGTCGTACGGCCCGGCGAGAAGATCGCCACCGACGGCACGGTCGTGGAGGGCTCCTCGGCCGTCGACGCGTCCATGCTGACGGGCGAGTCGGTGCCGGTGGACGCCACCGTCGGCGACGAGGTGACCGGCGCGACGGTCAACGCGGGCGGCCGGCTCGTCGTCGAGGCCACCCGGGTCGGCGCGGACACCCAGCTCGCACGGATGGCACGGCTCGTCGAGGACGCGCAGAACGGCAAGGCCGAGGTGCAGCGCCTCGCCGACCGGATCTCCGGCGTCTTCGTGCCCGTCGTGCTGCTGATCGCGGTCGGCACCTTCGGGGCCTGGCTCGGCGTCACCGGCGACATGGTCGCCGCGTTCACCGCGGCCGTCGCGGTCCTGATCATCGCCTGCCCGTGCGCACTGGGCCTGGCCACGCCGACCGCCCTGATGGTCGGCACGGGGCGCGGCGCCCAGCTCGGCATCCTCATCAAGGGACCCGAGGTCCTGGAGTCCACCCGGCGCGTCGACACGGTCGTCCTGGACAAGACCGGCACGGTGACGACGGGAAGGATGCGGCTCCAGGAGGTCCACGTCGTCGCGGGAGACACCGAGCAGGACGTCCTGCGGCTCGCCGGAGCCCTGGAACACGCCTCCGAGCACCCGATCGCCCAGGCGATCGCGGCAGGCGCCCAGGACCGCACCGGAGCGCTTCCCCCGGTCGAGCACTTCGAGAACGTGCCCGGGCGCGGAGTGCGCGGACACGTGGAGGGCCACGAGGTCACGGTGGGCCGGCTCCTGCCCGACGCGCCCGCCGTCGACGGGCACCCACTCCCGGACGAACTGGCCCGTGCGAAGGACGCGGCCGAGGCGGAGGGCCGCACCGCCGTGGTGGTCACCCGGGACGGCGTGGCGGTCGGCGTCCTGACCGTCGCCGACGCGATCAAGGAGACGAGCGCCGAGGCCGTGCGCGAACTGCGCGCCCTGGGGCTCAGGCCGGTACTGCTCACAGGTGACAACCGAGCGGTCGCGCAGGCCGTGGCACGCGCCGTCGGCATCGGCTCCGAGGACGTGATCGCCGAGGTCCTGCCGCAGGACAAGGTCGCCGTGGTGGAGCGCCTGCGCCGCGAGGGCCGGACCGTCGCGATGGTCGGCGACGGGGTCAACGACGCGGCGGCGCTCGCCACCGCCGATCTCGGGCTCGCGATGGGCACGGGCACGGACGCCGCGATCGAGGCGAGCGATCTGACGCTCGTGCGCGGAGACCTGAGGGTGGCCGCGGACGCGATCCGGCTGGCACGGCGGACCCTGTCGACGATCAAGGGGAATCTGTTCTGGGCCTTCGGGTACAACGTGGCGGCGCTGCCGCTGGCCGCCGCCGGACTGCTGAACCCGATGATCGCGGGGGCGGCGATGGCCTTCTCCTCGGTGTTCGTGGTGACGAACAGTCTTCGGCTCAGGACATTCTCATGACGACGGAGTAAGAGTCCCCCTAGAGTCCAACCGCAGCCTCACATAAGCTCTTCACAAGGCTCGCGCATCTTCCTTACGCTTGGGCCCCCATTGACGTACCGGGGCTCTTGCGCATCTTCGGGACATATGCAAGAGACGCAGATCACAGTGATGTGAACGTAACCACCGAAGGGGTTCGTGAGTCTAAGTTGGCGATGTCAGAAGCGTCTTGGGGGGCGTGACTGACATCTGGGGATGTCTTGGGGGACATTCCCGGAAATTGCGGTGCCGGGGCGCGTACACCGGGCAGCTTTGAGCGGCCCTCCCGTCGTACGGGTCCCGGCAGATCGCACCGCAGTACAGGCCGCACCGCAGTACCGATGGTTTTGCTCGTTTTGCTCGCAGCGATTCAGGCGCTGTTCCACAGACGCCCGGCCGGATCCCGTGGGGGGAATCCGCACCGGGACAAGGAAAGCGCCCTGACTGCCGGCCCGTGGGGGGACCGGCAGCAGGGCGCTTTCCGTCTGTCCGGGGTCGGTCCGCCCGCAGAGCGCTTCCGGTTCGGGCGGAAACGGCTCAAGGGCGCCCCGGCAGGTGTGGAACACCTCCGGTGCGCCCTTCGGCTCGGGCTCCGGGACCGCCACGGCGACCGGGAGGCGGACCCCCGGCCGTCACGCGTCGCTCGTCAGCGGGTCAGCGGGCCTCGACCGGGACGAAGTCGCGCTCGACGACGCCCGTGTAGATCTGGCGCGGGCGGCCGATGCGGGAACCCGGCTCCTTGATCATCTCGTGCCACTGGGCGATCCAGCCCGGGAGGCGGCCGAGGGCGAACAGGACCGTGAACATCTCGGTCGGGAAGCCCATGGCGCGGTAGATCAGGCCGGTGTAGAAGTCGACGTTCGGGTAGAGGCTGCGCGAGACGAAGTAGTCGTCGGAAAGCGCGTGCTCCTCCAGCTTGAGCGCGATGTCCAGCAGCTCGTCGGACTTGCCGAGCGCGGAGAGGACGTCGTGCGCGGCCGCCTTGATGATCTTCGCCCGGGGGTCGAAGTTCTTGTAGACGCGGTGGCCGAAGCCCATCAGGCGGACGCCGTCCTCCTTGTTCTTCACCTTGCGGATGAAGGAGTCGACGTCGCCGCCGGAGGCCTGGATGCCCTCCAGCATCTCCAGGACGGACTGGTTGGCGCCGCCGTGCAGCGGGCCCCACAGGGCGGAGATGCCGGCGGAGATCGAGGCGAACATGTTCGCCTGCGAGGAGCCCACCAGGCGCACGGTGGAGGTCGAACAGTTCTGCTCGTGGTCCGCGTGCAGGATCAGCAGCTTGTCGAGCGCGGAGACGACGACCGGGTCGAGGTCGTACTCCTGCGCCGGGACCGAGAAGGTCATGCGCAGGAAGTTCTCGACGTACCCGAGGTCGTTGCGCGGGTAGACGAAGGGGTGGCCGATCGACTTCTTGTACGCGTACGCCGCGATCGTCGGAAGCTTGGCGAGCAGGCGGATCGTGGAGAGGTTGCGCTGCTTCTCGTCGAACGGGTTGTGGCTGTCCTGGTAGAAGGTGGACAGCGCCGAGACGACCGAGGACAGCATGGCCATCGGGTGGGCGTCGCGGGGGAAGCCCTTGTAGAAGTTCTTGACGTCCTCGTGCAGCAGGGTGTGCTGCGTGATCTCGTTCTTGAAGGTGGAGAGCTCGTCGATGTTCGGCAGCTCGCCGTTGATCAGCAGGTACGCCACCTCCAGGAAGGTGGAGCGCTCGGCCAGCTGCTCGATCGGGTAGCCGCGGTACCGGAGGATGCCCTGCTCACCGTCGAGGTAGGTGATCGCGGATTTATAGGCGGCGGTGTTCCCGTATCCGCTGTCCAGCGTCACCAGCCCGGTCTGGGCGCGGAGCTTTCCGATGTCGAAGCCCTTGTCGCCGACGGTGCTGTCGATCACCGGGTAGGTGTACTCGCCATCGCCGTACCGCAGTACTACAGAGTTGTCGCTCACGTCATCCCTCACCGACGTTGTGCCTCTTCTTCGAGGTGCCCTGACTGTCTCTACCATCCCCCATTTGGCCCTGGAGAGTGCACTCGGGGTCGACCATTGGGCCTATTGGCGGCACTCAGTGCCGCCAACCTGCACATCCTGCCTCCCCTCGCGCCGGTTCCGGAAGTGCTCTGTGACCTTTACGACTCGTTTGATCGATCATTTTTCGGGACGGGGGCCGTCCGGGTGTCGGCAGGGGCCTCTCCATGGTCGCGCGCGGAGCGTTCGTCCGTCGGGCCGAGGTCCGTTCCCGGAACGCGCCCAGTTCCTTTCGCCGGGTGCGCGAAAGCCCGGTCACGGGCTGCGCGAAGGCCCGGTCACCGGCCGCCCGAAGGCCTGGTCACGGGTGCGCCGACGGTCTCAGTACTGGGCGAGCCGGTGGTCGAGGGCCGTGCACCGGCGCCCCGCGGACACCGTGCGCACCGCCTGCCCTATGGCCTTGCGTGAGCCGACGAGGACGACCAGTCTCTTGGCGCGCGTGACGGCGGTGTAGAGCAGATTGCGCTGGAGCATCATCCACGCGCTCGTGGTGACCGGGATCACCACCGCCGGGTACTCGCTGCCCTGGGAGCGGTGGATGGTCACGGCGTACGCGTGGGCCAGCTCGTCGAGTTCGTCGAATTCGTAGGGCACCTCCTCGTCCTCGTCGGTCAGGACCGTGAGCCGCTGATCGACCGGGTCGAGCGAGGTGACGACGCCCACGGTGCCGTTGAAGACGCCGTTCTCGCCCTTCTCGTAGTTGTTGCGGATCTGGGTGACCTTGTCGCCGACGCGGAAGACGCGTCCGCCGAAGCGCTTCTCGGCGAGGTCGGGGCGGCCGGGGGTGATCGCCTGCTGGAGCAGGCCGTTGAGGTGGCCCGCGCCCGCGGGGCCCCGGTGCATGGGCGCCAGCACCTGCACGTCCCGGCGCGGGTCCAGGCCGAACTTGGCCGGAAGCCGCCGTGCGGCCACGTCCACCGTGAGCCGGCCGACCTCCTCGGTGTCGTCCTCGACGAAGAGGAAGAAGTCCTTCATGCCGTCGGTGACCGGGTGCAGGCCGGAGTTGATCCGGTGGGCGTTGGTCACCACCCCGGACTGCTGGGCCTGGCGGAAGACGCGGGTGAGACGGACCGCGGGGACGGGGCTGCCGTCGGCGAGCAGGTCGCGCAGCACCTCGCCCGCGCCGACGCTGGGCAACTGGTCGACGTCGCCCACGAACAGCAGATGGGCGCCCGGCGGAACGGCCTTGACCAGCTTGTTGGCCAGCAGCAGGTCGAGCATGGAGGCCTCGTCCACGACGACCAGGTCGGCGTCCAGCGGACGGTCCTTGTCGTAGGCCGCGTCGCCGCCCGGTTTGAGCTCCAGGAGGCGGTGCACGGTGGAGGCCTCGGCGCCGGTGAGCTCCGCGAGGCGCTTGGCGGCACGGCCCGTGGGCGCGGCCAGGAGGACCTTCGCCCGCTTGGCGCGGGCCAGTTCCACGATCGAGCGGACCGTGAACGACTTCCCGCAGCCGGGGCCGCCGGTCAGCACGGCGACCTTCTCGGTGAGCGCCAGCCGGACGGCGGCCTCCTGCTCGGGGGCCAACTCCGCGCCCGTACGCCCCTTCAGCCAGGCCAGTGCCCGGTCCCAGGCCACGTCGCCGAAGGCCGGCATCCGGTCCTGGCCGGCCCGCAGGAGGCGCAACAACTGGGCGGAGAGGGAGAGTTCGGCACGGTGGAAGGGCACCAGATAGACCGCCGTCACCGATTCGCCGCCGTCGGGGCCGGGCACCTTCTCCCGGACGACACCGGGGTCCTCGCCGTCCTCGGCCGGTGCCGCCAGCTCGGCCAGGCACTCGATGACCAGGCCGGTGTCCACCTGAAGGAGCTTCACCGCGTCGGCGATCAGCCGTTCCTCGGGCAGATAGCAGTGGCCCTGGTCGGTGGACTGCGACAGCGCGTACTGGAGGCCGGCCTTGACGCGCTCCGGACTGTCGTGCGGGATGCCGACGGACTGGGCGATCTTGTCGGCGGTGAGGAAGCCGATGCCCCAGACGTCGGCCGCCAGGCGGTACGGCTGGTTCTTGACGACGGAGATCGACGCGTCGCCGTACTTCTTGTAGATCCGGACCGCGACCGAGGTGGACACCTCGACGCTCTGGAGGAAGAGCATGACCTCCTTGATCGCCTTCTGCTCCTCCCAGGCGTCGGCGATCTTCCTGGTCCGCTTGGGGCCCAGGCCCGGGACCTCGATGAGCCGCTTCGGCTCCTCCTCGATGATCTGGAGGGTGTCCAGGCCGAAGTGCTGGGTGATGCGGTCGGCGAAGATTGGCCCGATGCCCTTGACCAGGCCCGATCCCAGATAGCGGCGGATGCCCTGGACGGTGGCGGGCAGGACCGTCGTGTAGTTCTCCACGGTGAACTGCTTGCCGTACTGCGGGTGGGAGCCCCAACGGCCCTCCATGCGCAGCGACTCGCCGACCTGGGCGCCGAGGAGCGAGCCGACGACCGTGAGCAGGTCGCCGGCGCCCCGGCCGGTGTCGACCCGGGCGACCGTGTAGCCGTTCTCCTCGTTGGCGTACGTGATGCGTTCCAGTACGCCTTCGAGCACGGCGAGCCGCCGCTCGGCCGATGGGGTCCCCGCCTGCTGAGCCATGGTCCGACCGTACCGGTGCGGTGTGACAGCGGTGGGGCGTGCCCGGGGACGACGGCCGGGGACGACGGCCCGGGACCGGGGAACGGTGGGCTCAGTGGTGCGGGGAGCGCATCACGTCCCGGCCCGTGAAGTACCTGGCCGGCGGTGTGCAGGGCCGGTGTTCCGTGCATCACGATCCGGTCTCAGGGGGTTGTATCCACGCGTGTAATCGTTTCCAATCCCTCGTGTAATCGATTCCACGAGGAGGTGGAGCGGCGATGGCGAGCATCAAGGACGTGGCCGCCGAGGCCGGCGTATCCGTCGCCACGGTCTCGCGCGTCCTGAACGACCATCCGTCGGTCAGCGCGGAGGCACGCACCCGCGTGATGGCCGCCGTACAGAACCTGGGCTACCGCCCGAACGCCGTCGCCCGCTCACTGCGCACCGACCAGACGCGCACCCTCGGCCTGGTCATCAGCGACGTGCTCAACCCGTACTTCACCGAACTGGCCCGGTCCGTCGAGGAGGAGGCCCGCGCCCTCGGCTACAGCGTCATCATCGGCAACGCCGACGAGCGGCCCGACCTCCAGGACCACCACGTACGGACCCTGCTGGACCGGCGCATCGACGGACTCCTGGTCTCCCCCACCGACGGCGGCTCCCCCGGCATGCTGGACGCCGCGCGCACGGGGACGCCGATGGTCTTCGTGGACCGCTGGATCGCCGGCGTCGAGGTGCCCGTCGTACGGGCGGACGGCCGCTCGGCCGTCCGGGACCTCGTGGCGCATCTGCACGCCCTGGGACACCGCAGGCTCGCGATCATCGCGGGCCCCGCGGCCACCACCACCGGCAGCGAGCGCGTCCACGCCTTCCGGGAGGCCCTCGCCGAGCACGGACTCCCGCTGCCGGACGCCTACATAGGGCAGGGCGACTTCCAGGCCGAGAGCGGACGGCGGGTCACCGAGGGCTTCCTCGACCTGCCCGAGCCGCCCGAGGTGGTCTTCGCCGCCGACAACCTGATGGCGCTCGGCGCGCTGGACGCCGTCCGCGCGCGCGGGATGCGGGTCCCCGAGGACATCGCGCTCGCCGCGTTCGACGACATCCCGTGGTTCGTGCACACCGATCCGCCGATCACGGCGATCGCACAGCCGACGGGAGACCTGGGGCGGGCCGCCGTACGCGCCCTGGTCGACCGCATCGAGGGGCGGCCCCCACAGTCCGTCACCCTCCCCGCCCGGCTCGTCGTACGCCGCTCGTGCGGCGAGTTCCCCGCAACGAACAGGAGCGAGTCGTGAGCAACCAGGACGAGTTGCTGCGCATCGAAGGGATCCGCAAGACGTTCCCGGGCGTGGTCGCGCTCGACAGCGTGGACTTCGACCTGCGCCGCGGCGAGGTGCACGTGCTGCTCGGCGAGAACGGCGCCGGCAAGAGCACGCTCATCAAGATGCTCTCCGGCGCCTACCACCCCGACGCCGGGCGGGTCCTCGTCGACGGCGAGGAGGTCCGCATCCATGGGGCGCAGGACTCCGAGCGCCTCGGGATCGCCACCATCTACCAGGAGTTCAACCTGGTCCCCGATCTCACGGTCGCCGAGAACATCTTCCTGGGCCGGCAGCCGCGCCGCTTCGGGATGATCGACCGCAAGGCGATGGAGGCGGACGCCGCGGAGCTGCTCCGGCGCGTCGGCGTGAACGTGTCCCCCCGCGCACGGGTGCGCGAACTGGGCATAGCCCGCCTCCAGATGGTCGAGATCGCGAAGGCGCTGAGCCTGCGGGCCCGCGTCCTGATCATGGACGAGCCGACCGCCGTGCTCACCTCCGAGGAGGTCGAGAAGCTCTTCGCGATCGTGCGTGCCCTGCGCGAGGACGGCGTCGGCGTCGTCTTCATCACCCACCACCTGGAGGAGATCGCCGCCCTGGGAGACAGGGTCACGGTGATCCGTGACGGGAAGAGCGTGGGCCAGGTGCCCGCGTCCACGCCCGAGGACGAACTCGTACGCCTGATGGTGGGCCGTTCCATCGAGCAGCAGTACCCGCGGGTGCGCCCCGTGTCCGGGGACGGCACCGGCGACGGGGCGGCGGCCGACTCGGCGCTGCTCACCGTCGAGGGGCTCACCCGGGACGGTGTCTTCCACGACGTGAGCTTCGAGGTGCGGGCCGGCGAGGTCGTCGGTATCGCGGGCCTCGTGGGCGCGGGCCGCACCGAGGTCGCGCGCGCCGTCTTCGGCGCCGACCCGTACGACAAGGGCGCCGTGAAGGTCGCCGGGGCCGCGCTGCGCCGGCACGACGTGAACGCCGCGATGGAGGCCGGCATCGGGCTCGTCCCCGAGGACCGCAAGGGCCAGGGCCTCGTCCTCGACGCCTCCGTCGAGGAGAACCTCGGCCTGGTCACCCTGCGCTCCGCCACGCACGGCGGGCTCGTCGACCTCAAGGGCCAGCGGACCGCTGCCGCCCGGATCGCCGGACAGCTCGGTGTCCGGATGGCGGGCCTCGGCCAGCATGTGCGCACCCTCTCCGGCGGCAACCAGCAGAAGGTCGTCATCGGGAAGTGGCTGCTCGCCGAGACCAGGGTGCTGATCCTCGACGAGCCGACCCGCGGCATCGACGTCGGAGCCAAGGTCGAGATCTACCAGCTCGTCAACGAACTGACCGCCGCCGGTGCCGCCGTCCTGATGATCTCCAGCGACCTTCCCGAGGTCCTCGGGATGAGCGACCGCGTCCTCGTGATGGCACAGGGCCGGATCGCGGGCGAACTGTCCGCCGACGAGGCCACGCAGGACTCCGTGATGGCGCTCGCCGTCAGCACACCGACCACCGACTCCGACTCCGAAACCGCTGTGGAGGGCTCCCGTGGCCACTGACACGCAAACGAGCACATCGCGCGCCAGTGGCGCCTCGGCGGTCCGCCGCCTCCTGCTCGACAACGGAGCGCTCACCGCGCTCATCGTCCTCGTCATCGTGATGTCGGCGCTGTCCGGCGACTTCCTGACGACGGACAACCTGCTCAACATCGGCGTCCAGGCGGCCGTGACGGCCATCCTCGCCTTCGGCGTCACCTTCGTCATCGTCTCGGCGGGCATCGACCTGTCGGTCGGTTCGGTCGCGGCACTCTCCGCCACCGTCCTCGCCTGGACGGCGACCTCACAGGGCGTGCCGGTCTGGATCGCGGTGATCCTCGCGATCGCCACGGGCATCGCCTGCGGCCTGGTCAACGGCGTGCTGATCTCGTACGGGAAGCTGCCGCCGTTCATCGCGACGCTCGCCATGCTCTCGGTGGGCCGCGGACTCTCCCTGGTGATCTCGCAGGGCAGCCCGATCCCGTTCCCCGACTCGATCTCGCACCTCGGTGACACCCTGGGCGGCTGGCTGCCCGTCCCGGTCCTGGTGATGGTCGTGATGGGCCTGATCACCGCGGTGATCCTGGGCCGTACCTACATCGGCCGCTCCATGTACGCGATCGGCGGCAACGAGGAGGCCGCGCGCCTGTCCGGGCTGCGCGTGAAGAAGCAGAAGCTCGCCATCTACGCCCTGTCCGGTCTCTTCGCGGCCGCCGCGGGCATCGTGCTCGCCTCCCGGCTCTCCTCCGCGCAGCCGCAGGCCGCGCAGGGCTACGAGCTCGACGCGATCGCCGCGGTCGTCATCGGCGGCGCCTCGCTGGCCGGCGGCACGGGCAAGGCGTCCGGCACGCTGATCGGCGCGCTGATCCTGGCGGTGCTGCGCAACGGCCTCAACCTCCTGTCCGTGTCGGCCTTCTGGCAGCAGGTCGTCATCGGTGTGGTGATCGCGCTGGCGGTGCTGCTCGACACGGTGCGGCGCAAGGCCGGGGCGACTCCGGTCGCCGCCGGGGCGGGCACCCCGGGCGGCAAGGGCAAGCAGGCGGCGACGTACGTCATCGCCGCGGTGGTCGCGGCGGCCGTCGTCGGCGCCATGTCCTTCCTGCACACCGGTTCGTCCTCGTCGACGACGCAGAAGGTGGGCCTGTCGCTGTCCACCCTGAACAACCCGTTCTTCGTCCAGATCAAGGCGGGTGCGCAGCAGGAGGCGAAGAAGCTCGGCGCGGACCTGACCGTCACGGACGCCCAGAACGACGCCTCGCAGCAGGCCAACCAGCTCCAGAACTTCACCAGTTCCGGCGTCGGTTCGATCATCGTCAACCCGGTGGACTCGGACGCGGCGGGCCCCGCGGTCCGTTCGGCGAACAAGGCCGACATCCCCGTCGTCGGCGTCGACCGGGGCGTGAACAAGGCGGACACCGCGGCGCTGGTCGCCTCCGACAACGTCGCGGGCGGCAAGCTGGGCGCCCAGGCGCTGGCCGAGAAGCTGGGCGGCAAGGGCAAGATCGTGATCCTTCAGGGTCTGGCGGGCACGTCCGCGAGCCGTGAGCGCGGCGCGGGCTTCGCCGAGGGCCTCAAGGCCTACCCCGGTATCCAGGTCGTCGCCCGGCAGCCCGCCGACTTCGACCGCACCAAGGGCCTCGACGTCATGACGAACCTGCTGCAGGCCCACCCCGACATCCAGGGCGTCTTCGCCGAGAACGACGAGATGGCGCTCGGCGCGATCAAGGCGCTCGGCTCCAAGGCGGGCAAGTCGGTGTCGGTCATCGGCTTCGACGGCACCCCCGACGGTCTCAAGGCGGTCCAGGCGGGCACGCTGTACGCGTCCGTCGCCCAGCAGCCCAAGGAGCTCGGCCGGATCGCGGTGGAGAACGCGCTGAAGGCCGCCGAGGGCAAGAAGGTCGAGGAGACGGTGAAGGTGCCGGTGAAGGTGGTCACGAAGGAGAACGTGGCCGGCTTCGGCGGCTGACCCGGCCACGGACGGCGGGTGCAAGGGAGGCCGCACCGGCCTCCCTTGCACCCCGTCCCGGGCACCCGCCCGGATGCGCGGGAACCCCTGGGGACACCGCCCCGGCCCACCTGACGGCGCTCGACGCAATGCCGCACCGCCGCTCCGACCCACCCGAGCAGCACCCGAGCAGGGAGACAGTTCATGTACGACTACGACCTTCTGGTCGTCGGATCGGCCAACGCCGACCTGGTGATCGGGGTCGAGCGGCGGCCCGCGGCCGGTGAGACGGTGCTCGGCTCCGACCTCGTCGTCCACCCGGGCGGCAAGGGCGCCAACCAGGCGGTCGCCGCCGCCCGCCTCGGCGCCCGTACCGCCCTGCTGGCCCGGGTCGGCGACGACGCGCACGGCCGGCTGCTGCTCGACTCGCAGCGGGAGGCCGGCGTCGACACCGTCGGCGTGCTGGTCGGCGGGGCGCCCACCGGCGTCGCGCTGATCACGGTGGACCCGTCCGGGGACAACAGCATCGTGGTCTCGCCCGGCGCCAACGGGCGGCTGACGCCCGAGGACGTGCGCGCGGCGGGAAGCCTGTTCCAGGCCTCCCGGGTGGTGTCGGCACAGCTGGAGGTACCGCTGGAGTCGGTCACGGAGGCAGTACGGCATCTCGCGGACGGCGGTCGTTTCGTGCTGAACCCCTCGCCCCCGCAGGCCCTGCCCGCCGAGGTGCTCGCGGCCTGCGACCCGCTGATCGTGAACGAGCACGAGGCGCGGGTGATCGCCGGCACGGAGCTCGGGGAGCGTCCCGAGGACTGGGCGGAGGCCCTGCTCGCGCTCGGCCCCCGTTCGGTGGTCATCACGCTGGGCGCCCGGGGCGCGCTGGTGGCCGAGCGGGCGGGCGCCCGGGTCCGGGTACCGTCCGTGCCGGTGGCGGCCGTGGACACCACGGGTGCGGGCGACGCGTTCACCGCGGCGCTGGCCTGGCGGCTGGGCCGCGGGGAGTCGCTGGCACAGGCCGCCGGGTACGCCGCCCGGGTCGGCGCCGCCGCCGTCACCCGGCCGGGGGCGCAGGAGTCCTTCCCCACCGCCGAGGAGGTGGCGGCGCTGTGAAGAAGGCCGGAATCCTGAACCGTCATCTCGCGGGCGCGCTCGCCGGACTGGGCCACGGCGACGGTGTCCTGGTGTGCGACGCGGGGATGCCCGTGCCCGCCGGCCCGCTCCTCGTCGACCTCGCGTTCCGGGCCGGAGTGCCGTCCTTCGCCGAGGTCCTGGAAGGTCTGCTGGACGAGCTGGTGATCGAGGGCGCGACGGCCGCGCGCGAGGTCCGCGAGGTCAATCCGGCGGCGACGCGGCTGCTCACGCGGCACTTCCCCGCCCTCGAACTCGTGCCGCACGAGGAGCTCAAGGCGCTGTCGGCGGGCGCGAAGCTGATCGTCCGCACCGGCGAGGCGCGACCCTACGCGAACGTGCTGCTGCACTGCGGGGTCTTCTTCTAGGCCGGTCCTGTGGCGCCCGGCGGTACGGACGGGCTCCGCGGCGGACCGCGGGCGCGCGCCGCACCGGCGCCGACCGCGGGGGCCTGCCGGGGGCGACGGGCGCGCACATTCCTACCGGAAGACGTGCCGGAAGACTTCGAGGGGCCCGGTCCGTCGACCGGGCCCCTCGGCTTTCCCCTCCGTATCAGAACCCCCGCGGATCCCCCCAGATCCCCCCTCCAGAAGTCCTGATGCCAAGTACGACCCGCGAGGTACGGGGAGGGTTGCACGGGCTTTCCAAGATTTTTTCCGGTGGTCTGTTCCGGGCGCCGGGCGCCTCAGACGGCGTGGGCGAGGAACCGCTGCGCGGTCTCGGCCAGCACCTCCCGCCCGTCCCGCGCCCACAGCGCGTCGTTGAAGAGCTCGACCTCGATCGGGCCGTCGTACCCGGCCTTCTCGACGTAGGACCGCCACTCACGCATGTCGATCGCGCCGTCGCCGATCTGGCCGCGGCCGTTGAGGACGCCCTCCGGCAGCGGGGTGGTCCAGTCGGCCAGCTGGAAGGAGTGGATGCGGCCGGAGGCACCCGCGCGGGCGATCTGGGCGGGTGCCGTGTCGTCCCACCAGAGGTGGTACGTGTCGACCGTGACGCCGACCTGCTCGGCGGGGAAGCGCTCCGCGAGGTCGAGGGCCTGGGCGAGGGTCGACACCACACAGCGGTCCGCCGCGTACATGGGGTGCAGCGGTTCGACGGCCAGGCGCACACCACGGGCGGCGGCGTACGGGCCCAGTTCGCCGAGGGCGTCGGCGATGCGCTCCCGCGCGCCGTGCAGGTCCTTGGAGCCGGCCGGCAGACCGCCGGACACCAGCACCAGGGTGTCCGTGCCGAGCGTCGCCGCCTCGTCGACCGCGGCCCGGTTGTCGTCCAGGGCCCGCGCGCGCTCGGCCGGGTCGGTCGCGGTGAGGAAGCCGCCGCGGCACAGTGTCGTCACCGCCAGGCCCGCGTCGCGGACGAGGGCGGCCGTGGCCTCGAGTCCGTGGGCCCGGACGGGCTCGCGCCACAGGCCGACGCCGGGGACGCCCAGTTCCCGGCAGGCGTCGACGAGTTCCGGCAGGGACAGCTGCTTGACCGTCATCTGGTTGATGGAGAAACGGGCGAGGCTCATGGGGTCACTCCGTACAGGGCCAGCAGGGACTTCATCCGTGCCTCGGCCGGCTCCGGGTTCGGGAACAGGCCGAGTCCGTCCGCCAGTTCGTAGGCACGGGCGAAGTGCGGCAGCGAGCGGGCCGACTGGAGTCCGCCCACCATGGTGAAGTGCTCCTGGTGGCCGGCCAGCCAGGCCAGGAACACCACGCCCGTCTTGTAGAAGCGCGTCGGTGCCTGGAACAGGTGGCGGGACAACTCGACCGTGGGGTCGAGGAGTTCGCGGAAGCCCTTGACGTCGCCGGTGTCCAGGACCCGTACCGCCTGCGCGGCGAGCGGGCCCAGTGGGTCGAAGATGCCGAGGAGCGCGTGGCTGAAGCCCCGCTCGTCTCCCGCGATCAGCTCCGGGTAGTTGAAGTCGTCGCCGGTGTAGCAGCGGACGCCGTCCGGGAGGCGGCGGCGCAGGTCGACCTCCCGCTGTGCGTCCAGCAGCGAGACCTTGATGCCGTCGACCTTGTCCGGGTGGGCGGCGATGACCTCCAGGAAGGTGTCGGTCGCGGCGTCGAGGTCGGACGAGCCCCAGTAGCCCTCCAGGGCCGGGTCGAACATCGGGCCCAGCCAGTGCAGGATCACCGGGTCGGCGGACTGCCGGAGCAGATGGCCGTAGACCTCCAGGTAGTCCTCCGGTCCGGCGGCGGTCGCGGCCAGCGCCCGGGACGCCATGAGGATCGCCCGGCCGCCCGCCTCCTCGGCCACGGCGAGCTGTTCCTCGTAGGCCGTGCGGATCTCCGCCAGGGAGGCCGGGCCCGTCAGCTGGTCCGTGCCCACTCCGCAGGCGATCCGGCCGCCGACGGCGCGGGCCTCGGCGGCGCTGCGGCGGACGAGTTCGGCCGCGCCCGCCCAGTCCAGGCCCATCCCGCGCTGCGCGGTGTCCATGGCCTCGGCGACACCGAGGCCGTGCGACCACAGGTGGCGCCGGAAGGCGAGGGTGGCGTCCCAGTCGATCGCGGCGGGCGAGTCGGGCGAGACGTCGGCGTACGGATCGGCGACGACGTGCGCGGCCGAGTAGACCGTGCGGGAGGCGAGCGGCGCCCCGGTGGTGACGGTGAGCGGTTCGGTGCGCGGCCGGTACGTCCTCAGCCGGCCGGCCGCGTCCGGGAGTCGGAGGGTCACAGGGAGATCTCCGGCACGTCGAGGCGGCGGCCCTCGGCCGAGGACTTCAGTCCCAGCTCGGCGAGCTGGACGCCGCGGGCGCCGGCGAGCAGGTCCCAGTGGTAGGGCGTACCGGCGTAGACGTGCTTGAGGAAGAGCTCCCACTGGGCCTTGAAGCCGTTGTCGAACTCCGTGTTGTCGGGGACCTCCTGCCATTGGTCGCGAAAGGAGTAGGTGGCGGGGATGTCCGGGTTCCAGACCGGCTTGGGGGTCGCGGACCGGTGCTGGACGCGGCAGTTGCGCAGCCCCGCGACGGCGGAGCCCTCGGTGCCGTCGACCTGGAACTCGACGAGCTCGTCGCGGTTGACGCGCACGGCCCAGGACGAGTTGATCTGGGCGACGGCGCCGCCCTCCAGCTCGAAGATGCCGTACGCGGCGTCGTCGGCGGTGGCGTCGTACGGCTTGTCCTGCTCGTCCCAGCGCTGCGGGACGTGGGTGGCGGTGAGCGCCTGCACGGAGGTCACCCGCCCGAACAGCTCGTGCAGGACGTACTCCCAGTGCGGGAACATGTCGACGACGATGCCGCCGCCGTCCTCCGCGCGGTAGTTCCAGGAGGGGCGCTGGGCGCTCTGCCAGTCGCCCTCGAAGACCCAGTAGCCGAACTCGCCGCGGACGGACAGGATCCGCCCGAAGAAGCCGCCGTCGACGAGCCGCTTCAGCTTCAGCAGGCCGGGGAGGAAGAGCTTGTCCTGGACGACGCCGTGCTTGACGCCCTTCTCGTGGGCGAGCCGGGCCAGTTCGAGGGCGCCGTCGAGGCCGGTGGCGGTGGGCTTCTCGGTGTAGATGTGCTTGCCGGCGGCGACGGCCTTCCGGATGGCCTCCTCGCGGGCGGAGGTGACCTGCGCGTCGAAGTAGATGTCGGTCGTCGGGTCGGCGAGGACGGAGTCCAGGTCCGTCGACCAGTGCTCGAGGCCGTGCTGCTCGGCGAGGGCCCGCAGGGCGTGCTCGCGGCGGCCCACGAGGACGGGTTCGGGCCACAGCACGGTGCCGTCCCCGAGGTCGAGGCCGCCCTGGTCGCGCAGGGCGAGAATCGAGCGGACGAGGTGCTGGCGGTAGCCCATGCGTCCCGTCACGCCGTTCATGGCGATCCGCACCGTCTTGCGTGTCACGTCATTCCCTTCGTACGCGAGTTCCGCGCCGTCCCGCCCTACTGGTGAGCAGGACAGCAAGCGCTTTCTATCCAGAGAGAAGCTAGCCTCTGCCGGGCCGATCGGACAAGACCACGCGGGCGAGGAGATGTTCGACCCTCCGGACGGCTGGACGTGGAGGCCATGGGCGCGGTCGGATGTACCCGCACGTGACAGCCGTGCGTGACCGGTCCGGGCCACGGACCTGGGACCTTGCGGCTGCCCACGGGCACGGCCGCACGGCGTGCGGCCGGGACCGCCGCACGAGGTACGGCCGCACGGCCGCACGGCGTGCGACGGAATGACGTACGGCGGCACGACGGACGGCCCGACGGCCGCACCGCGTGCGGGCGTACGCCGTTACGGCGGGCGTCGTCGCGGCGTACGGCGTTGCGGTCGCCCGGTGTACGACCGCGCGGCATGCCCCGGGCCCCGGGGCATGCCGCGGGTGTGCGGCCGGACGGCCGACGGCCGCGGCGCGCGGTCTCCGGCCGTCCGGACGGGGGGTCCGTCCGGACGGGGGGTCCGTCCGGCCGGGGGTCCGTCCGGCCGGGGGATACCGCTTCGGCGCAGATCGAGGCGGGAGGGGCGGCGTGGCTGCGGTGCAGGTTGCCGCGGACGGACGGTGTACGGCTGCGGTGCGGGTTGCCGCGGACGGACGGTGTACGGCTGCGGTGCGGGTTGCCGCGGACGGACGGCATGCTGCTTCGGCGC
>NZ_MLCE01000015.1 GCF_002300165.1 Streptomyces sp. Tue6028
ACGGCTGCGGTGCAGGCTGCCGCGGACGGACGGTGTACGGCTGGGGCACGGGCACGGACCGCATGACGCGCGTCCGGGTCCCTGAGAACGAGGACAACGAGATGCGTGACCGGAGGACGACGAGATGACCGTGACCCTGGCGGACGTGGCGGCCCGCGCACAGGTCTCGCCCGCGACCGTGTCCCGGGTGCTGAACGGGAACTATCCCGTCGCGGCGTCCACGCGCGAGCGGGTACTGCGTGCGGTGGACGAGCTGGACTATGTGCTGAACGGGCCCGCGAGCTCGCTCGCGGCGGCGACCTCCGACCTCGTCGGCATCCTGGTCAACGACATCGCCGACCCCTTCTTCGGCATCATGGCGGCCGCGATCCAGTCCGAGATCGGCGGACCCGGCGGACGAGCCGGCGGCGAGCGGCTGGGAGTCGTGTGCAACACCGGCGGCTCCCCCGAGCGCGAGCTCACCTACCTCACACTCCTGCAGCGCCAGCGCGCCGCCGCCGTCGTCCTCACCGGCGGCGCGATCGAGGACGCCACGCACGCGGCGGCCGTCTCCGCGAAGCTGCGCAGGCTGGCCGAGGCGGGCACCCGGGTCGTCCTCTGCGGACGCCCGCCCGCGCCCGAGGCCCCCGAGGCGATCGCGCTCACCTTCGACAACCGAGGCGGCGGCCGGGAGCTCACCGAGCACCTGATCGGCCTCGGCCACCGGCGGCTCGGCTACATCGCGGGCCCCGAGGAGCGCACGACCACCCGGCACCGGCTGGAGGGCCACCGCGCCGCACTGGCCGCGCACGGCGTCGAGGACGATCCGCGATGGACCGTGCACGGCCGCTACGACCGCCGCTCGGGATACGAGGCGACCCTCGAACTGCTGCGCCGCGACCCGTCCCTGACGGCCGTCGTCGCCGCCAACGACACGGTCGCGCTCGGCGCCTGTGCCGCGCTGCGCGACTCCGGTCTGCGCATTCCCGACGACGTGTCCGTCGCCGGCTTCGACGACCTGCCGTTCAGCATCGACGCGGTGCCCGCGCTCACCACCGTGCGGCTCCCCCTCACCGAGGCGGGCGCCCGCGCCGGGCGGATCGCCATGGGGCGCGAGGAGCCGCCGCCGGGCGGGATCGCCACGGTGCGCGGGGAGTTGATGGTCCGCGGGTCCACGGGGGTGCCGCGGGGCTGAGGCACGCCGGGGTGCGCGGAGGTGCCGCGGGGCGCGGAGCGCACGCGGACCACGGGCCCGACGCCCCGCGAAGGGCCCGTTTCAGAACGCGGTGCGCGGAGCGATGAGTTCTCGGCGGCACCGCGGTCTTCATTGCCGTAACGGAACGAACGATGAAGAACGACGAAGAGGAGCACCTCCCATGCGTATCGTGATCAGCGCCTTCATCAGCCTCGACGGTGTCGTGCAGGCGCCCGGCGGCCCCGAGGAGGACACCGACGGCGGCTTCGCCCACGGCGGCTGGTCCCACCCCTACTTCGACCCGGAGGTCGTGGGCGGCGCCTTCGCCGAGGGGCTCGGCAAGGCCGAGGCGCTCCTCTTCGGACGCCGCACCTGGCAGACGATGGCCGCGGCGTGGCCCGAGCGCGCGGGCGACCCGTTCGCCGACCGGATGAACTCCCTCCCGAAGTACGTGGTGTCCGGCACGCTCGACGAGTCCGACCTCACCTGGAACAACACCACTCTGATCCCCGGCGACCAGGCCGTCGCCCGCGTCCGGGAGCTCCGCGCGGCCGAGGGCGGGGACCTGGCGATGATGGGCAGCCCCACCCTCGTACGGACCCTGCTGAGCGAGGGCCTGGTCGACGAGCTCCAGCTCATCCGGATGCCGGTGATCCTCGGCGGCGGCAAGTCGATCTTCCCCGTCGACGGGGTGAAGCGCCCGCTCGAACTGGTCTCCTCCGCCACGGGCAAGACGGGCGTGGAGGTGTGCGTCTACCGTCCGGCCGACGAGGCGTGAGGGTACGCCGGGGGGCGGAGTGCGCCACCCCGGCCGAGGGGGAGGGGCCGCCGAGGGTATGGCGGCCCGGCCCGAGCGGGCTCGGGGGGCGGGCGGTATCCGGCAGCCCGGCCGAGGCTCAGGGCCCCGGGGGCGCGCGATCCAGGTGGCCCGATCACGACGGAGTGCCTCTCCGAGAACGGGCGCTGTCCGGCGGCCCAGCAGAGGCTCAGGGCCCCAGGGGGTGAGCGGTCCAGGTGGCCCGGCCACGGCGGAAGGCCGCTCCGGGGACGAGCGGTATCCGGCGACCCGGCCGAGGCGGAGGACCCCGAGGCGTGAGCGGTCCAGGTGGCCCGACCACGGCGGAGAGCCGCTCCGGGGACGAGCGGTATCCGGCGACCCGGCCGAGGCGGAGGACCCCAGGGGCGAGCGGTGCACGGCGGCAGGGCCGAGGCGGAGGTCCCCGGGGGTAGGCGGTGCGCGGGGGTCCGGCCTATGCTCGGAGCGTCGACATCTCTGACTGAGTCAGTCATCCCGGAGGCCGATCCTCCAGGGACCGCCCAGAGCAGACCTCGCGGAGCCCACCATGACCGTCCAGGACATCCGCTCCTTCAACCGCTTCTACACGAACGTCATCGGAGCGCTCGACTACGGCCGCCACCTCTACGCCCCGTACACGCTCACGGAGTCCCGGGTGCTGTACGAGCTCGCCCACTCCCGGGGCGCCGATGCCGCCGACCTGCGTACCGAGCTCTCGCTGGACTCCGGCTATCTGAGCCGCATCCTCAACAAGTTCGAGCAGGACGGACTGGTCGAGCGCGCGCCCTCCGAGACGGATCCGCGCCGCCGCCGCATCACCCTCACCGCGCGCGGCCGGGACGCCGCCGGCCTGCTCGACGAGCGGGCCCGGGAGACGGTCGGCACGCTGCTCGCGACCGTGCCGCCCGCCGACCGGCCGCGGCTCGCCGAAGCGATGCGCACGGTGCGCACGATCCTGGGGGACGGCCGCTCCCCCGGCCCCGAGGACGTCGTACTGCGTGAGCCGGGCCCCGGCGACCTCGGCTGGATCGTGCAGCGCAACGCCGCGCTGTACGCGGCCGAGTACGGCTGGAACACCGACTACGAGAGCCTCGTCGCGCGGATCGTCGCCGACTTCGCGGGAGACCACGACCCGCACCTGGAACGCGTGTGGATCGCCGAGCTCGACGGACGGCCCGTGGGCTGCGTGATGTGCGTCCGCGACGACGCGCCCGGCACGGCCCGGCTCCGCCTCCTCCTCGTCGAGCCCGACGCGCGCGGACTCGGCATCGGGGACCGGCTGGTCGGGGCCTGCGTCGACTTCGCCCGCGGCGTCGGCTACCGCGAGCTCGTCCTGTGGACCAACGACGTCCTGGCCGCCGCCCGCCGGCTCTACCAGCGCCACGGCTTCGTCCTGGTCTCCGAGAAGCCCCACCGCTCCTTCGGGGCGGACCTCGTCGGCCAGGACTGGCGCCGGGACCTGCACGGCGGACACGAATGACCGTGACTCGACGGCCGCCTTCCTCACGGCAACACCAGCCCGTAGGGTCCGCCCCATGAAACTGGCGTTCTCCACCCTGGGCGTACCCGGGCTCCCGGTCCCCGACGTCGTGCGGCTCGCCGCCGCACACGGCTACCACGGCGTGGAACTGCGCGCCCATCCCGAGGAACCCGTGCACCCGGGCCTCACCGCGGCCGAACGGGCCGACGTGGCGGCCGCGTTCAAATCGCTCGGCATCGAGATCCTCGGCCTCGCGGGGTACGCGCGGGTGGCGGCGCCGGGCGACGACGCCCCCGTGCTGGCGGAGATCCGCGAGCTGGTCGACCTGGCCCGGGACCTGGGCGCGCCGTTCGTGCGCGTCTTCCCGGGCGGCGACGCGGACCAGGATCCGGGCGAGTCCGACGCGACGGCGGCCCGCCGCCTCGGCACGGCCGCGGAACACGCCGCCGACGTGGGTGTCCGCATCCTCCTGGAGACCCACGACTCGCACCGCACCGGCGCCGACGTGATCCGGATCCTCGGACCGGTCGGCCACCGGCAGGTGGGCGCGCTGTGGGACGTGATGCACACCTGGCTCGGCGGCGAACAGCCCGCGGACACCTACGCAGCACTGTCCCCGTACCTCGGATACGTCCAGGTCAAGGACATCGCGTCGGCCGAGGACAGCACCCCGCTCCCGCTCGGCGCGGGCGCCCTGCCGCTCGCCGAGTGCGTGGAACTGCTGTCCCGCCGCGGCTGGGACGGCTGGCTGTGCTGGGAGTACGAGAAGCGCTGGTACGAGGGCGTGACCCCGCTGCCGGACCTGCTGACCGCGGGCCGTGAGCACCTGGCCCGGCTGCTGAACGACTCCGCGTGAGAGCGGCGGTCCTGCCGGCTCCCCTCGCCGCGTCCGAAACTTCTCGGTACGTCCGCCGCGTCCGACGCTCCCCGGCACGTCCGCCGGTGCAGTGACGCGGCGTGCGGCTACGCCACGGTCTCCCCGGCCGCCAGGACCGCCCTGCGCACCCGCTCCGCCAGCCGATCGCGGCACGCGGGCCACTCGTCCGCCGTGATCGAGTAGATCGCGGAGTCCCGCAGCCGGCCGTCCTCGCCCGGGGCCCAGGAGCGGGACCAGTTGCGCAGGACTCCCTCGAAGCGGGCGCCGACGCTCTCGATCGCCGCGCGGGAGCGGCTGTTGCGCGCGTCGGTCTTCAGGTCGACGCGGGAGACGTCCCACGCTTCGAAGGCGTGCCGGAACAGCAGCAGCTTGGCCTCGGCGTTCACGCCGGTGCCCTGCGCGGACGCGGCCAGCCAGGTGAAACCGACCTCGATCGCGTCGAGCCGGTCGTCCGAGCGCCAGCAGCGCGGCTCCCAGTAGGAGGTCGCGCCGACCGCGCGCCCGGTGGCGACGGACACCTGGGCGTAGGGGGCGAGCCGTCCGTCGGCGGCACGCGCGAGCTGCGCGTCGATGTAGTCGCCGACCTCCGCGGCCCTGGGCACCCAGGTGAACGCGTACGAGTCGCGCTGCTCCTCCGCCGCCGCGACGAGGTCGGCGGTGTGACCGTGACCGAGCGGCTCCAGACGCACCAGCGCGCCTTCGAGAACCGGCCCCTCCAGATGAAAGCCCAACGCCCGGCACCCCTTCGTCCCGCACGGCCGCACGGCCGGCCCGGCGAACGGTTCGCCGCGGCCCGGCAGAGTCTTCCGTACGCCTCCGGGCCCGTCGAACGGAATAACCGGGCGGACCGGCGTGCCCCACGGGACCTCGGTCGACTCCCGCGTCCTGAAGGGGTGTTCACCCCTAGAATGGGCGCAGTTCGGAAACGGGGGACGAGATGGGCGCAGGCCGCAGGGACGCCCTCCTGATCGCGACCGGGGCGTACGACGACGGCAGGTTCCACGCACTGCGCTCACCCGCACAGGACTGCGCGGGCCTCGCCGGGGTGCTGTCCGACCCCCGCATCGGCGACTTCCGGACCGATCAGGTCAGGGACGCGCCGGCGAGTCGGGTGATGCGCGCGGTGGACCGCTTCTTCATGGACCGCAGCCGCGACGACCTGCTCCTGCTGCACGTGTCCTGTCACGGCATCAAGGACGACGACGGGCGCCTGTACTTCGCCGCGCGTGACACGGACCGCGACCTGCCCGCCTCCAGCGCCGTCCCGGCGGCCTTCCTGCGCGACCGCATGGAACGCTGCCGTGCCCGCACGGTCGTCGTGCTCCTCGACTGCTGTTACAGCGGCGCCTTCCTGCACGGCGCGAAGTCGGCGGACGACCAGGTCCACCTGCGCGACGAACTCGGCGGCCACGGCCGTGTCGTGCTGACCGCGACCAGCCGCACCGAGTACGCGTGGGAGGGCAAGCGCGTCGAGTCCATGACGCCCCAGCCCTCCCTGTTCACGGGGGCGCTGATCCACGGTCTGGGCACCGGGGCGGCGGACCTGAACGGGGACGGCCGGATCACGGTCACCGAGCTGTACGACTACGTGTACGAGTCCCTGCACGGCGCCGGGGTGAAGCAGACCCCGCGGATGTGGGCCGACCTGGAGTACCAGGTGACGATCGCGCGGACGGCGCGCGCCGGGGACACCCGCATCCCGCCCATGCCGCGCACACCGCCCGCGCAGGACGCCTCCGGCACGCCGACGCCCCGGACGCCGCCCGCGCAGGACGCCTCCGGCACGCCCGTGTCCGGGGCTCCGTCCACGGCCGGGACCGCGTCCGCGGAGCAGCCGGACCTGGCGGAGATCATGGACCGGTTCTTCGCCTCGGGCGAAGCGGGGAAACGGACCGGGACACGGACGGCCGACCGTCGCCGGTCGCGCAGACGCCGCGGCTCCGACGCGCTGATCCGGCTCGAACTCCCGCTGGAGGAGACCGCGTTCGGGGTCGACAGGGAACTCCAGCTGGACACGGCCGTGGTGTGCTCGGCCTGCTCGGGCGAGGGGGCGGCACCGGGGACCCGGCCCGTCCGGTGCGACACCTGCGGGGGCCGCGGCGAGACCGGGCCGCGACGGAGCTTCTTCAGCCAGGCAGCCGACTCCCGTGTCTGCAGGACGTGCGAGGGCTACGGCACGGTCCTGCCCACGCGCTGTCCCGCCTGCAACGGCGACGGCAGGGTCCGCTCCCGGCGCACGCTCACCGTGCGGATCCCGGCGGGCGTCGACAACGGCACCCGGATCAAGTTCGCCGGCCAGGGAGAGGTCGGTCCCGGCGGAGGCGAACCGGCCGACCTGTACGTCGAGATCGTGGAACTCCCCCACCCCGTCTTCCGGCGTGTGGGCGACGATCTGCACCGCACCGTGACCGTCTCCCGTGCCCTGGCGACGACGGGCGGCAAGCTCACCGTGGACACCCTGGACGGCCGGAAGACGGTCGCCCTCCCCCAGGGCTTCCCGGACGGCCGGACCCTGCGGCTCCCGAGCCAGGGGGTGACGCACCTGCAGGGCGGCGGCCGCGGCGACCTCCTGGCGCGTGTCGAGATCCGCGGCTGAACCCGGTGGCCCGGAGGGGCATGTCAGGCCGGCAGTGCCGTCCGCAGCCGCGCGAACGCCTCGTGGAAGGCCGGGAACGTCTTGCGGACGCACCCCGGGTCGTCGAACGTGATCCCGGGGCTGCGCAGCGCGGTGACGGCGAATGACATGACGACGCGATGGTCCCCGTACGTCCTGATCTCGGCCGGGGCCGGGGTGCCGGGGTGGATCTCGATCCAGTCGGGGCCGGTCCGCGCCTGGACGCCCAGCCGCCGCAGGTTCTCCGCGCAGGCTTCGAGGCGGTCGCACTCCTTCACCCGGGTGTTGGCGACGTCCTCGATGCGCACCGGTCCGGAGGCGAAGGGGGCGATCGCGGCCAGTGTCGGCATCGTGTCGGAGATGTCCCGCATGTTCACCGTGACGCCGGCCAGCCGCCCGGCGCCCGACACCGTGGTGGCGTCACGGCCGACGTGCACCCGCGCGCCCATGCGGCGCAGCACGTCCACGAACCGCAGATCGCCCTGGAGCGCCTCCTCGCCGAGGCCCCGTACGGTGACCTCGCCGCCGGTGAGCGCGGCCGCCGCGAAGAAGTAGCTCGCGGTGGAGGCGTCCGGCTCGACGGCGTAGGTGGTGGCGCGGTAGCCGCCCGGCGGCACGGTGAAGACATCGCCGTCGCGGCGCACGTCCGCCCCGAAGGCGCGCATCATCGCGACGGTGATGTCCACGTACGGCGCCGACACCAGGTCCGTGACCTCGATCCGCAGGCCCTCGCGGGTCAGCGGGCCCAGCAGGAGCAACGCCGTCAGGTACTGCGAGGACTGGCCCGCGTCCAGGGTCACGTCGCCGCCCGTCACCCCGGCCGCCGCGATGCGCAGCGGATGGTGGCCCTCGGTCTCCTCGTGCCGCAGGTCCACCCCCAGGTCGCGCAGCGCCCGGGTGAGCGGGAGCAGCGGTCGGCGGCGCATCTGGGCCGAAGCGTCGAAGCGGTACCTGCCGTGGCCGGCCGCCGCCAGCGTCGGCAGGAAGCGGGCGGTGGTCGCGCCGTCCCGGCAGTGGACGTCGGCCTCGGGGACGGCGGGGCCCTGCGGGCGTCCGTCCACGTGCCAGGCCTCCGGGGCCCGTCCGACGCGATAGCCGAGCCGGGTCAGCCCCTCCGCGAAGCCCTCCGTGTCGTCCGAGCGGAGCGGGCGCACGAGGGTGGTGACCCCGTCGGCAGCCGCCGCCAGGAAGAGGGCGCGGGCGGTGATGGACTTGGAACCGGGAATGTCGACGACGGCCATGCCCTCATGCTGGCTCCCGCGCCCGCTCCTGTGCTGGAACGTCCGCCAGATGGACCCGCGTCGGCGCCGCGAACGAGGTCAGCGCCACGCCTCCGACCAGCAGCGCCGCCGCGCCCCACCGCAGCGGGCCGACGGGCTCGCCCAGGAGGAGCGCGGCCGAGGACATGCCGAAGACCGGCACGAGGAGCGAGAAGGGGGCCACCGTGGAGGCCGGGTACCGGTGCAGCAGCCGGCCCCACGCGCCGAAGCCGAAGACCGTGGTGATCCAGGCGACGTAGACGATGACGGCCGCACCCTGCGGGTCCAGGGCACGCAGCGCGTCGAGGTCCCGGGACGGGCCCTCCGTCAGCAGTGACAGGCCGAGCAGCGGCAGGACGGGGACGGTGCTCACCCACACCATGAAGTTGAGCGAGTCGGGCGGGGACGCCTTGCGGGTGAGGACGTTGGACAGACCCCAGCAAGCCGCGGCGGCGACGACCAGGGCGAAGGCGCCGAGGGGGCCGGACGCGCCTTCGTCCAGGGCGGCCAGGCCCACTCCGCACAGCGCCACCGCCATGCCCGCCAGCCGTACGCGGGTGGGGCGTTCACCGAGCGCAGCGAAGGCGATCAGCGCGGTGAAGACGGCCTGGATCTGCAGGACGAGGGAGGACAGCCCCGCCGGCATGCCCGCGTCCATCCCGATGAACAGCAGCCCGAACTTCGCCACGCCCAGGACCAGTCCCACCGACACGATCCACTTCCAGGCGACCTTGGGCCGGCCCACGAAGAACACCGCGGGCAGGGCCGCCACCAGGAAGCGGAGCGCCGAGAAGAGGAGGGGCGGGAAGTGGTCGAGGCCGACCTCGATGACCGTGAAGTTGACGCCCCAGACGGCGGCGACGAGGACGGCGAGGCAGATGTGGGCGGGTCGCATGGGTCGAGGATCACCCCGGCCGACCGTTAAGCACCAGCAAAGTCTGCTGCATGATGGGATGAAGCATTCCTAACGAAAGGGGCGGGCCGTGCTCGATCTGCAACGCCTGCGCGCCCTGCACGCCGTCTCCGTGCACGGCACGGTCGGCGCCGCCGCGGCAGCGCTCGGATACACCCCGTCGGCGGTGTCCCAGCAGATCGCGAAGCTGGAGCGGGAGACCAGGACCGTGCTCCTGGAGCGGCAGGGGCGCGGTGTGCGGCTCACCGAGCAGGCCGAGCGACTCGCCGCCACCGCGCAGGAGTTGATGGCGCTCGTGGAACGGGCCGAGACCGAGCTGGAGGAGCGGCGGGGGCTGCCCGCGGGGCGGCTGACCGTGGCCGCGTTCGCCTCGGCGGCGCGCGGGCTGATGCCGGGCGTGCTGGCGGATCTCGCGGTCCGGCATCCGGCGCTGGACACCCGGCTGTCGGAGGTCGACCCGCACCTGTCCATCGACCTGGTCGCCAAGGGCGCGGTGGACCTGGCCGTCGCGCACGACTGGGACATCGCGCCGCTGCCCGCCCCGGCCGGGGTGGAGCAGGCGGTGATCGGGGACGACCTGTGCGACCTGCTCGTCCCCGCGGGGCATCCGTTCGCCGGGCGGGCCGCCGTGCGGCGCGAGGACCTCGCGGGCGAGCGGTGGATCTGTCAGCCGCCGGGGCGGGTGTGCCACGACTGGCTGGTGCGGACGCTGCGCGCGGCGGGGTGCGAGCCGGACATCGTGCACCAGGCCGACGAGAACCCGACGCTGGTCGCGCTCGTCGCCGCGGGGCTCGGTGTGGCGCTCATTCCGCGGCTCGGGCGCGGGGCCCTGCCGGAAGGGGTCGTGGAGGTGCCGCTGGACCCGATGCCCGTACGGCGGTTGTACGCGCTGTGGCGGGCGGGGGCGGCGCGGCGGCCGGCCATCGCGGAGACGGTACGGACGCTTCAGGAGCACTGGCCTCTGGTCTCGGAGCACGCCTGATCCCACGGCCCGCCGAAGCCGCAGTCGACGACACCGTTCGGGGGGCGTGGGCACCCCGTTCGGGGGGCGTGGGCACCCCGTTCGGGGGCTCATTCGGCTCCTGGGGCACCCGTGTCACGACTTTCGGGGGCGGGGGCGAAGTGGGGAACCCTGGAGGTACGGCCTTCGTCCAATGCGCGTGCTGCCGGACGAGTCTCCGCAGTGCGGTGTCGGCCTCGCTGCTGGCTGCGATCGCTGACCACCCTCTCCGCCGCCTGCGGCCGACAGCACGCCGTCACCGGCGCGCCCCCCTCCAACTGCGCCGGTGACGGCCCCAACGCGGGTTACTGTGCACACTCTTGACTGGAAGAAACTTTCCGGATAATCGTGGCTCCTCGGAAGTTTCCTTCACGAGGGAAGGGGCGCACGTGCGCGACTCCAGCACGGGAAGCACCGCAAGACCGAACGACCCGTACAGACCGTCGGAGCGGTCGGGACCGCCGAGACCGTCCCGGCGTACCGTTCTCGCCGCGACGGCGGGCGTCACCGGCGCCCTGGCCACCGGCACCACCGCGTCCGCCGCCCAGGCCGCCGGCACGACCGCCCCGGCGGGCCGGCACGACGACAGGCAACTGCGCGCCCTGATCTCCCGTATGACGCTGGAGGAGAAGGTCGGGCAGGTCTTCGTCTCGCGGGTGTACGGTCACTCGGCCACCGCGCCCGACCAGGCCGACATCGACGCCAACCTCAAGGAACTCGGCATCCGGACGGCCGCCGAGCTGATCGCCAAGTACCGCGTCGGCGGGATCATCTACTTCGCGTGGGCCCACAACACCCGCGATCCGCACCAGATCGCGGCGCTCTCCAACGGCCTCCAGAAGGCCTCGCTGGACCAGCCGGGCGGGCTGCCCCTCCTCGTGTCCACCGACCAGGAGCACGGGATAGTGGCACGCGTGGGCAAGCCCGCGACGCTGTTCCCGGGCGCCATGGCGCTGGGCGCGGGCGGATCGCGGTCCGACGCGCGCACGGTGGGCCGCATCGGCGGCGCCGAACTGCACGCCATCGGCATCCGCCAGGACTACTCCCCGGTCTCCGACGTGAACGTCAACCCGGCCAACCCGGTCATCGGCGTACGGTCCTTCGGCGCCGACCCGGACGCGGTGGCCGGCCTGGTGGCCGCCGAGGTGAAGGGGTACCAGAGCTCGGGCGTCGCGGCCACGGCCAAGCACTTCCCCGGCCACGGCGACACCGCGGTGGACAGCCACTTCGGCTTCCCGGTCATCACGCACAGCCGCGAGGTGTGGGAGACGCTGGACGCCGTGCCGTTCCGCGCGGCGATCCGGGCCGGCATCGACTCCATCATGACCGCGCACATCATGGTCCCGGCGCTCGATCCGGCGGGCGATCCCGCCACGCTCTCGCACCCGATCCTCACCGGCATCCTGCGTGAGGAACTCGGCTACGACGGGGTCGTGGTGACGGACGCGCTCGGCATGGAGGGCGTCCGGACGAAGTACGGCGACGACCGGGTGCCCGTCCTCGCGCTCAAGGCGGGTGTCGACCAGCTGCTCAACCCGCCCTCGATGGAGGTGGCCTGGAACGCGGTCCTGAACGCGGTGCGCGGCGGCGAGCTGACCGAGGCGCGCCTCGACGAGTCGATCCTGCGCATCCTGCGCCTGAAGTCGAAGCTGGGCCTGCTGTCCGACCCGTACGTCAGCGACGCCGGCGTCGACCGTGTGGTGGGCATCCCGGCCCACCTGAAGGAGGCCGACCGGATCGCCGAGCGCACCACCACCCTGCTGGTCAACAAGGAGGGTCTGCTGCCGCTGTCGCGCCGGCGCACTCCGAAGGTGCTGGTCGTGGGAGCGGACCCGGCTTCTCCGTCCCTGTCGGACGGGCCGCCCACCACGGTCCTCGCGGGTGCCCTCACCGAACTGGGCTTCACGGCGACGGCCCTGTCCACCGGCACGGCACCCTCGTCGGCGACGATCGCCAAGGCGGTCACGGCGGCGAAGGACGCGGACGCGGTGGTCGTCGGCACGTACAACGTGACGGCGGCCGGCAGTCAGAAGACGCTCGTCGACCAGCTGGTCGCCACCGGCGTCCCGGTGATCGCCGTCGCGATCCGCAACCCGTACGACGTCGCCCAGCTCCCGGGTGTGGGCGCCTGTCTGGCCGCCTACTCCTGGACGGACGTCGAACTGCGCGCCGCCGCACGGGTGATCGCCGGTCGGGTGCGTCCACGGGGCGAACTGCCGGTGCCGGTCCAGCGGGCGGACGATCCGACGAAGGAGCTCTACCCGATCGGCTACGGGTTGCGCTTCTAGGGCCACCGGGTCGGACACCCGCTGTCGTACGCCCGGTCCATCCGTCGTACGACGGCTACGCCGCACCACCTGCGCCCCGCCCCCAACTGGCGCAAAGGCCCCCGCACGTCTGGCGTGTGCCCGCTGCCGCGGGTCACGCTGGACGGGGGTATCGGGGGGAAGCCATGCGAGCCAGCGGGTCGGGTCGGGGTTCCATCGGGGCGGCGTGCGCGCTGGTGCTGGTCCTGGCCGTGCTCTGCGGCTGCCAGCGCTGGACCAACTCCGGCTCCGCGCAGGACACGCCCGGCACGGTCGCGGCGTCGAAGCGGCCGTCGGGCTACGGGGCGGAGTTCCTCGCCCGCGGCGAGTGCAGCTCCTTCGGCACGACCAGCTTCACCGAGGTGCCGTGCTCCAGCGAACGGGCGGCGGCTCGGGTGGTCGCCCGCTACGACGGCAGGGTGGCGGACGGGCCGTCCTGCCCCGCGACCACCGACTTCGTCCTGCACATCAGCGAGACGCGGCCCTCCTCCGACGAGGACGGCGACGGCGCGATCCCCCGGGGCTACGCCTGCATGCGCAAGCTCGAAGCCCCGCACCCCGGCGACCCGGGCGGCGGCGGAGGTCCCCGCACCGTCGTCGGCGACTGCGTCTACGGCGCGGGCACCGGCCAGGTGCGCGAGACGGCCTGCGACGGCAAGGGCAAGAACCCCCCGGAGTACAAGGTCACGTCGGCGGTCACCACCCGGGCGAAGTGCCCGGCGTCCACGGAGCTGTACGTGCAGCTCGGCGGCGACAGGCCGGTGGGCTGCGCCCGCCCCGTGTAGCGGACGGACACAGCCCACGCGGCGCGGGTCACGGACGCAGGGCGGGCTCCCGCTCCACGTCACGCCGGTCCAGCTTCGCGTCGAACGCGGCCAGCGGCTTCGCGGCCGACGGGTCCGACCGGACCGTGCTGGAGGCCACGCCCGCCCATTCCAGGATGCGCGCGGTCGCGAGCGCCTTCTCGTCGGTCACGAGACCGGCGACGTTGGCACCGTGGTTCAGGCCCGGTGCCGTGAAGACGTAGGAGTCGCGCGCGCCGGAACCGAGGCGGAAGCGCTCGGCTCCCCACGGGTCGTTCTGGCCGTAGACGAACAGCATGTGGTGGGCGTTGTGGCGGACCCAGGTGTCCACGTCACGCATCGCCGACGGCTGGAACTTCATCGGGATGGACCGCGGCACGAAGTTGCGCGGCGGCTGGTAGCCGTAGCGGATGTACTTCTTCTCGATGTTCGGGAAGTGGATCGTCGGGGCGCCCAGCTGGGTGCCCGCCTGGTAGTAGTACGGCGTGTAGTTCTCCAGGCCCTGGTCGGTGTAGGCCGAGAATCCGGAGATGGAGTCCACCGAGTTCCAGATGTCGTCGTCCGTCGCGTGCGTGGCGTCCGCGGGGATCGCGTCGCAGTCGGACAGCAGGCTGTACTGCCAGAAGCCCCACACGTAGTCGAGCACGACCGCCTCGTACGCCCGGTCGAGGCTGCCGATGGTGGTGAACGTGTAGCCGTTGTCGGCGGCGTAGGCCGCGTACTTCTTCTCCAGCGGCTCCCGGCGCACCAGCGCCTCGCGCTGCACGGCGTTCAGCTTGTCCCGGCACTCCTTGGTGCCGACACCCGCGAAGAAGCGGTCGTAGGCGGAGTCCTCCTGGTTGACGACGTCGTTGGGTGCGACGTACGCGACGACGCCGTCCATGTCGCGCGGGTAGAACCGCTCGTAGTACGTGGCGGTCATACCGCCCTTGGAGCCGCCCGTGGAGATCCACTTCTTGCCGTAGATCGGCTTCAGCGCCTGGAAGATGCGGTGCTGGTCGCTGGCCGCCTGCCAGATGTCGAGCTTGGACCAGTCGGCCGGGGCGGGACGGGACGGGGTGAAGAAGCGGTACTCCATGGAGACCTGGTTGCCGTCCACGATCTGGGTCGGCTCACGGCGGCTGGGCGTGGTGGAGACGTTGTAGCCGCCGGTGTAGAAGACCGTCGGGCGCGCGGTGTCCTTGTGCAGCACGGTGATCCGCTGCTGGAACGTGCCCTTGGACGGGTGCCGGTGGTCCACCGGCTGGGTGTAGTTGAGGACGAAGTACCGGTAGCCGGTGTAGGGCTTCTCCTGGATGAGGCTCATGCCCGGTATCGCGAGCAGCCGGTCCTTGATGTCCTCGCTGGTCGTGCCGCTGGTGCCGGTGGCCTCCGGCTGGGCGGCGGTGGCCGCCCCGGCCGTGCTCAGCGTGCCTATGAGCACCGTGAGCGCCAGCAGCCATCTGAGCGCCTTGCGCATGCACCCTCCCCTGGGATTACGCAGATGTCCGCCGGAACCTAGCGGAGCAACTCCCGTGACACCAGGGGTGCTTGCGTCAATGCGTCAGCGACTCAGCACAGAATCCAGCCCGAGTTCACCGAGCCCGAGCCCACCGAGCCCTTGATCCGGACGCAGCGGTGGCCGGCGTGCACGGTCACCGGGCCCGCGTGGTGGGCGAAGTGGCCGGAGTCGACCACGGGCCGGTTGCCGCGCGCCTGCACGCTGACGGACATCGTCCTGCGGCCGCCCTGCGTCTTGGGGAAGGTGACGGCGCAGACGTAGCCGCCGCGCTTGTAGACCTGTACCGAACCGGTCGAGAAGGGCAGCGTGCGGACCTTGCGTCCGGCGCAGTAGGAGGTGGCGGCCTGCGCGCTGCCGGGGCTCGCGAGGGCGAACAGACCGGAGACGGTCAGCACGGCCATACCGATCGCCAGCCGTCGGCGTATCGCACCACTGTCCACTGTCGTCCCTCCCGCAGCAATCAGCGTACTGGTGTACGGACGCACGACGTACGGCGGATGGTTGCGTTCGCCCATGAGAGGTTTTTTCCGAGTTTGGGGCAACCGTGCCCGTTTTCCCGAGGTCCAACTGGTCGGAAAACGAAAGGCGGTAGTCCATGACCGGCATGAAGCCCTCTCGTACCACCACGCGCGCACTCGTCGCGGCGGCCCTCCTCGCCACGGCCGGCGCCTCCGTGCCCGCAGTCGCCAGTTCCACCGCTCCGCCACCGGCCCGCAGCGGCAGCAACGGCCCCGCCTACGACCGGGTGGCCGACTTCTACGGCGCCTACATCGACGCTGTGACCGACTCCGGATCCGGCCGCCTCGACAGCCAGTTGCGCGGCTTCTACCTGACCTCGGGCCTCCGCTCGCGCCTGGCCACCTGGGAGAACCGTGAACACGCGGACGGCGTCCTGCGCGCCCAGGACGTGCCGCGCGCCTGGAAGGTCACGGCCGGGGACAGCGGCATGGGCCACACCTGGTCGACGGTCCGCCTGACCTGGGGGTCCGCCCAGCACCCGACGTACACCTATCTGACGGTGCAGTCCGACCTCGCCACGAAGAAGATCTCCGACATCAAGCCCAGGTCCTGACGCGGGGACACCGGCCGGCGGCGCGCACCCGCCGCCGGCGGACCGCCGGGGGCGTCAGGCGGTGGACCCCACGGGTTCCTCCGGCTCCGGCGCCCCCACGAACGTCCGCCACAGCTCGGCGTAGCGGCCGTCCTGCCGCAGCAGTTCGTCGTGCGTGCCGTCCTCGACGACCCGGCCGTGGTCCATCACGACGACCCGGTCCGCGCGGGCGGCGGTCGTCAGCCGGTGGGCGACGACCAGGGTGGTGCGGCGCCCGGCGAGCCGGTCGGTGGCCTGGTTGACGAGGGCCTCCGTCGCCAGGTCCAGCGCGGCGGTGGCCTCGTCGAGCAGCAGGACGTCCGGATCCACCAGCTCGGCACGGGCCAGCGCGATCAGCTGGCGCTGCCCGGCGGACAGGTTGCGGCCCCGCTCGGCGACCTCGTGCAGATAGCCGCCCTCCAGGGTGGCGATCATGTCGTGCGCGCCCACCGCGCGGGCGGCGGCCTCCACCTCGGCGTCGGCGGCGTCCGGGCGGCCGTACGCGATGGCGTCGCGGACCGTGCCCTGGAAGAGGTACGCCTCCTGCGGGACCACGCCGAGCCGGTGGCGGTACGCGGTGATGTCGAGGGCCCGCAGGTCGGTGCCGTCGACGGTGACCTGCCCGCCCGTCGGGTCGTAGAACCGCGCGACCAGCTTCACCAGCGTCGACTTGCCGGCGCCGGTCTCGCCGACGAAGGCGACGGTCTGCCCGGCGGGTATGCGCAGCGACACCCCGCTGAGGGCCTCCTCCGCGTCCTGGCCGTCGGCGGCGTTGTAGGCGAAGTCGACGTCCTGGAAGGCGATCTCGCCGCGCAGCGAGCGCACCTCCATCGGCGCGTCGGCGGCCTTCGTCGACGTCGGCTCCCGCAGCAGCTCCTGGATACGGCCGAGCGAGACGGTGGCCTGCTGGTAGCCGTCGAAGACCTGGGAGAGCTGCTGGACGGGCGCGAAGAACAGGTCGATGTAGAGGAGATAGGCGACCAGGGCGCCGGTCGTCAGGGTGCCCGCGTCCACCCGGTGGGCGCCCACGATCAGCACGGCCGCCGCCGCGACCGACGACAGCAGCTGCACGAACGGGAAGTACACGGATATCAGCCGCTGCCCGCGGATCCGCGCCTGGCGGTAGCTGTCGCTGCGCTCGGCGAACCGCCGCCCGCCGGAGCCCTCGCGCCGGAAGGCCTGGAGGATCAGCAGTCCGGACACCGACTCCTGGAGGTCGGCGTTGACCACCGACACGCGCTCGCGGGCGAGTTCGTACGCCTTCACGCTCGCCCGGCGGAAGAAGAACGTGGCGACGATCAGCGGCGGCAGCGTCACGAAGACGACCAGCGCCAGCTGCACGTCGATGACCAGCAGCGCGCCCATGATGCCGAAGAAGGTGACGACCGAGACGAACGCGGTGACCAGACCCGTCTGGAGGAATGTCGACAGGGCGTCGACGTCGGTCGTCATGCGGGTCATGATCCGGCCCGTCAGCTCCCGCTCGTAGTAGTCGAGTCCGAGGCGCTGGAGCTGCGCGAAGATCTTCAGGCGCAGCGTGTACAGGACGCGCTCGCCGGTCCGTCCCGTCATCCGGGTCTCGCCGATCTGGGCCGCCCACTGAATGAGCACGGTGACCAGTCCGAGGCCGGCCGCCGCCCACACCGCGCCGAGGGCCATGCGGGTGACGCCCTCGTCGATGCCGTGCCGGATCAGCACGGGGAGCAACAGACCCATGCCCGCGTCGACGGCGACGAGCCCGAGGCTCACCAGGAGGGGCGCCCCGAAGCCGCGCAGCAGCCGCCGCAGACCGTAGGAGTCCTCGGAGGTGACGGCGCGGGCCTCGTCGACGTGCGGGGCGTCCACGGCGGGCGGCAGGGCCTCCACCTGGGCGAGGAGCTCGGGAGTGGCGGGCATGCCGGTGAGCGCGTCGTCCTTGGGCTCACGGTCGCCGGTCCACAGGTGCGGGGTGACGCCCCGCTCGGCGTCGAACTCTGCGTCCAGCTCATCCCGTACGGAGGTGTCCTCCGGCGGGACGGACGGCTGTTCGTGGCCGGGCGAGACCCCGCCGAGCTCGTCCGGGTCGGTGAGCAGGCGCCGGTAGAGCGGGGAGCGGTCCTGGAGCTCCTCGTGGGTGCCGATGTCGGCGAGGCGCCCGGCGTCGAGCACGGCGATGCGGTCGGCGAGGTTGAGGGTGGAACGCCGGTGCGCGATCAGCAGGGTCGTGCGGCCCTCCATGACCTGCTTGAGCGCCTCGTGGATCTCGTGCTCGACACGGGCGTCGACGGCGGACGTGGCGTCGTCGAGGACCAGCAGGCGGGGGTCGGTCAGGATGGCGCGGGCCAGCGCGACCCGCTGGCGCTGGCCGCCGGAGAGAGTGAGGCCGTGCTCGCCGACCTTCGTGTCGTACCCCTCGGGCAGCTCGGCTATGAACCGGTCGGCCTGGGCGGCACGCGCGGCCGTCTCGATCTCGTCCTGGGTGGCCTCGGGGCGGCCGTACGCGATGTTGGCGCGCACGGTGTCGGAGAAGAGGAAGGAGTCCTCGGGGACGAGCCCGATCGCCGCGCGCAGCGACTCGGTCGTCAGCTCGCGGACGTCGTGCCCGCCGATGAGGACGGCGCCATGGGTCACGTCGTAGAAGCGGGGCATGAGCAGCGACACCGTCGACTTGCCCGACCCCGAGGAGCCGACGACGGCGAGGGTCTCGCCCGGCCGGATCTCGAAGCTGAGCCCGTCGAGGACCGGCCGCCCCTTCTCGTAGCCGAAGGACACGTCGTCGAACTCGACGCTCGCGGGCGCGTCGGCCGGCAGCGTCTTGGTGCCCTCCTGGATGGACGGCCGGGTGTCGATCAGTTCCAGCACGCGCTCGGCACCGGCGCGGGCCTGCTGTCCGACGGTGAGCACGACGGCGAGCATGCGCACGGGTCCGACGAGCTGGGCGAGGTAGGAGGAGAACGCGACGAAGGTGCCCAGGGTGATCTGTCCGCGCACGGCGAGCCAGCCGCCCAGCGCGAGCATCGCGACCTGGCCGAGGGCCGGGACGGCCTGGAGCGCGGGGGTGTACTTGGCGTTCAGCCGTATCGTGCGCAGGCGCCCGGCGAAGAGCCGGCGCCCGACCTCGCGGAGCTTCCCGGTCTCCTGCTCCTCCTGTCCGAAGCCCTTCACCACGCGTACGCCGGTGACGGCGCCGTCGACGACGCCCGCGACGGCGGCGGCCTGCGCCTGCGCGTACCAGGTGGCGGGGTGCAGACGGGAGCGGCTGCGCTTGGCGATGAACCAGAGGGCCGGGGCGACGGCGAGCGCGACCAGGGTCAGCGGCAGGGACAGCCAGGCCATGATCACGAGAGACATCACGAACAGCAACAGGTTCCCGATGGTCATCGGGAGCATGAAGAGCAGGCCCTGGATCAGCTGTAGGTCGCTGGTGGCCCGCCCGACGACCTGGCCGGTGGACAGTTCGTCCTGACGCCGCCCGTCGAGCCGGGTGATCGTCTCGTACATCTCGGTCCGCAGGTCGTGCTGGACGTCGAGGGCGAGGCGGCCGCCGTAGAAACGGCGGACGTAGGTGAGGCCGTAGACGAGGACGGCGGCGCCGATGAGCGCGCCGGCCCAGGGCGCCATGCCGCGGGTGTGGTCACCGACGACGTCGTCGATGATCACCTTGGTGATCAGCGGGACCAGCGCCAGGACCGCCATGCCCGCGAGCGAGGAGCCGAGCGCGAGCAGGACGTCCTTCGGGTAGCGCCACGCGTACCCGGCGAGCCGCCGTGCCCATCCCCGCTGCGTCTCCACGCCGATGCCTTCCGTCCGTCCTGATCTGCCGGGAGAGCCAACGCCGAAACAACCGGATTTCATCCCTCCGCAACAATTCTCGTACGGAACGACGGCGGAATCACGCTCGGTGACGAGGGTCCGGGCGACGTGGACGGTGCCGCGACTGTCGTCGCCTGCCGGAGAGGTGACCAGAGAGGGGCGGCCGGGCGGGCTCGGCCACGGTCCGTGACCGTGGGGCGCCTCGGTGTCACCGTGGAGAGGGGTGGACCGGGCCGTTCGCTGCGCGCGACGACGCGGAAGATCCACCCGGCCGGGTGCTGCCCGGCCGGGCCTCGGAGCCGGATGCCCGCGCTCCGAGACCCGTGGGACGGGTCAGCCGTTGGACGGCACCGCCGGGAACGCCTCCTGGGGCGTGCTGGTCGGCACGTACCGCTGGACGGTGGCGCTGCTCGTGGACGTCGTCGGGACCAGGTCCCTGTGGATGACCTTGGCGACGTTCTGGATGGTGGTGACGCCGTAGTTCATGGTGCTGTTGCCGTGGGTGAGCACCGTGATCATGTAGTCGTGGCCGCCGCCGTTGAAGGTGCCGACGCTGTGCACACGCCAGCCGTGCGTGGACCGCGACAGCCAGCCGTTCTTGACGTGCACGGCGACGGACGAGGGCGCCCCGGCCGGCGTGCCCCAGCGCTGGGAGGAGATGACCTGGCCCATGAGCTTGAGGATGTACGCCCGGGAGTTGTCGCTCAGCACGGTGTTCTTGGCGGTGACGAGCTTGAGCAGCTTCTGCTCGTCCGTCACGGTGATCTGGGTCAGGCCCCAATAACCGCCGGTGCCCGGCTTGGTCTGGGTCATGGCCGCCGCCGCGAGGAAGCCCTTGATCTTCGTCATGCCGAGCTGATTCCACAGGCTCGTGGTCGCGTTGTTGTCCGACTTGGTGATCATGGCCTTGGCGAGGTCGGCCTCGCGCTGCGTGAGGTAGCGGTTGTGCTTCTTGGCGTCCCACAGCAGCGTGGCGAGGACGGTCACCTTGACGACGCTGGCGGAGTCGTAGGCCGTGCTCGAACGCAGCGAGCACGTCGTCTTGGTGGTCCGGTCGTAGAGACCGACGGCGACGGTGCCCGAACGGCCCGCGAGCGCGGCGGTGATGTCCCTCTGCAGTTTGGCGGCCAGGCCCGCCTTGGCCGATGTGCAGCTGACCTGAGGCGTCGCGGCGGCGGCGGGCGCGGCGGATGCCACGAACGGCACGACCACCGCGGCACCGAGGCTCGCTGCGAGCACACGGGCACCCCGGGATATCCGGTGAGTCATGGAGGCTTCCCATCCCCTTGAACCGATACGAGGGCGCCTGAGGCGCGCTCGCCCCTGTTGACTCACACACCCGGCCGAAAGTTGTACGGACGTTCCCCGCGGGGTGATTCGAGTCCGGCACCCCCGACCGCGCCGCCCGGCGGGGGGCGAACCACCCCGCCGGGCGGACCCCGAACCACCCCGCCGGGCGGCCCTCCCGTCGCACTCCGGACGAGGGCCACCGGCGCGTCAAAGGGCCTTCACAGCAGGCGACTTGCGAGGTTCCGACACACAACGGTCACCTCGCCTTCACCACCTTGTACACATGTCCATGTCACGCTCCGGTTGCCCGCTCAATCAACCCGCGTAGATCGGACGGCCCCCACCATGCCCGTGACGCACACGCACCGCTGGAAGACGCCGGCACTGGCCGTTTCGGCCCTGCTCGTCGGCCTCACGCTGCCCGCGGCGACAGCCGGCCCGGCGAGCGCGACGACGACCTCGTACGACAGCACGTACTACAAGAACGCCGTCGGCAAGACGGGTGCGAGCCTCAAGTCCTCGCTGCACACCATCATCAGCAGCCAGAGCAAGATCTCGTACGCGGCGGTCTGGGACGCGCTGAAGGTCACCGACCAGGACCCGAACAACAGCAACAACGTGATCCTGCTCTACAGCGGCGTCTCGCGCGCCAAGTCCCTCAACGGCGGCGACACGGGCGACTGGAACCGCGAGCACGTGTGGGCCAAGTCGCACGGCGACTTCGGCGAGGTGACCGGACCCGGCACCGACCTGCACCACCTGCGCCCCGCGGACGTCCAGGTCAACAGCATCCGCGGCAACAAGGACTTCGACAACGGCGGCAGCGCGGTCAGCGGCGGGGGCGGCAGCCTCACCGACTCCGACTCCTTCGAGCCGCGCGACGCGGACAAGGGCGACGTGGCCCGCATGATCCTCTACATGGCGGTCCGCTACGACGGAGGCGACGGCTTCGCCGACCTGGAGCCCAACGAGAAGGTCAACAACGGCAGCAACCCGTACATCGGCAAGCTGTCCGTCCTCAAGCAGTGGAGCGACGAGGACCCGCCGAGCGCCTTCGAGGAGAAGCGCAACCAGGTCATCTACGACACGTACCAGCACAACCGCAACCCGTTCATCGACCACCCGGAGTGGGTCGACGCGATCTGGTAGACGCACGACGGCGGTGAACTCCCTCCGCAGAGGAGGGTGTTCACCGCCGTACGGTGTCCGGCGCGGCCGGTCAGCCCAGGTGCGTCGGCGCGAACATCCGCAGCACCGCGGGGAGCAGCACAACCGAGGGGCCGGGCGTGGCCAGCGCCTTCGCCAGGTCCTCCTCCAGGGTCTCGGCGCTCGTGCGCACGCCCGGCACCCCGAAGGACTCGGCCAGGGCCACGTAGTCCGGGCGGGACAGTTCCGTCGCGGTCGGCCGGCCGAAGGCGTCCGTCATGTACTCGCGGAGGATGCCGTACCCGCCGTCGTCGACGATGAGCCAGGTGACGTTCAGGTCGTGCTGCCGGGCCGCGGCGAGCTCGGCGATCGAGTAGAGGGCGCCGCCGTCGCCGGAGACCGCGAGGACCGGGCGGGTGGGGTCGGCCACCGCCGCGCCGAGGGCCGCCGGGAAGCCGTAGCCGAGGCCGCCCGCGCCCTGGGCGGAATGCATGGTGTTCGCACCGCGCGCGTCGAACGCCGACCACGCCCAGTACGCCAGGATCGTCATGTCCCAGAACGACGGGGAGTCGTCCGGCAGGGCCCGGCGCACCGACGCCAGCACCTGCTGCTCCAGGGTGAGTTCCTGGGAGCCGATGCGCTCGGCGACCTTGTCGAGGACCGTGCGCACCCGTTCGGCGGCCGTCGGGTCCGTGCGCTCCCCGACCGTCTCCAGCAGGGCCTGGAGGGCGAGGCGGGCGTCGGCGTGGACACCGAGCGCGGGGTGGTTGGACTCCAGCTTGCCGAGGTCCGCCTCGATCTGGATCACCCGGCCGCGGGGCTTGAACGTGTGGTAGTTCGAGGAGAGTTCACCGAGGCCGGAGCCCACCACCAGGAGGACGTCCGCGTCCTCCAGGAAGTCGGTGGTGTGGCGGTCCTCCAGCCAGGACTGGAGGGAGAGCGGGTGCTCCCAGGGGAAGGCGCCCTTGCCGCCGAAGGTCGTGACGACGGGGGCCTGGAGCCGCTCCGCCAGCTGGAGCAGCTTGCCCGCGGCGTCCGCGCGGACCACTCCCCCGCCCGCGATGATCGCCGGCCGGGCCGCCTTCGACAGCAGGTCGGCCGCCACCGCGGTCAGTTCGGGGCGCGGCGCCAGGTCCTCGGGGGTCGCGTCCACGGCGGTCACGACCGGCAGGTCCGTCCCTGCGAGGAGCACGTCCTGCGGGATCTCCACCCAGACCGGTCCGTGCGGAGCGGTCAGCGCCGACTTCCAGGCCGCCGCGATCGCCGACGGGATCTGCGACTGCGTACGGACCGTGTGGACCGACTTCACGATGCCCCGGAACGACGCCTGCTGGTCGGGGAGTTCGTGCAGATAGCCGTGGCGTCCGCCGCCGAGGCCCGCGGTGGGGATCTGGCTGCTGATCGCGAGGACGGGGGCGGAGGACGCCGCCGCCTCCTGGAGCGCGGCCAGGGAGGTCAGCGCTCCCGGGCCGGTCGACAGCAGCAGCGGCGCGGCCTCGCCGGTGATCCGGCCGTAGGCGTCGGCCGCGAACCCCGCGTTGTTCTCGACGCGCAGGCCGACGTACCGCAGCGAGGAACGGCTCAGCGCGTCGAACATGCCCAGCGCGTGCTGGCCGGGCAGTCCGAAGACGGTGGTCGCCCCGAGACCCGTGAGGGTCTCCACGACCAGGTCTCCGCCGTTGCGGCCGGCGGGCGGGTCGAGCGCGGCCTGCGTCTGTGCCGCCGTCGGACGGAGTACCAGGTCGTGGTCGTGAGTCACTTGTTCCGGGCCTCCGCGATCTGGCGGGACATGATGGTGGTCAGCTCGTACGCCGTGTGGGACGCGGCCACGGCGGTGATCTCCGCGTGGTCGTAGGCCGGCGCGACCTCCACGACGTCGGCGGAGACCAGGTTGCAGGAGGACAGTCCGCGCAGGATCTCCAGCAGCTCGCGGGAGGTCATGCCGCCCGCCTCCGGGGTGCCGGTGCCCGGGGCGTGGGCCGGGTCGAGGCAGTCGATGTCGATGGAGATGTAGAGCGGGCGGTCGCCGATGCGCTGGCGGAGCTGGTCGGCGACCTCGTCCGCGCCGCGGCGGTAGATGTCGGCCGAGGTGACGATGCCGAAGCCCATCTTCTCGTCGTCGGTGAGGTCCTGCTTGCCGTACAGCGGGCCGCGGGTACCGACGTGGGAGAGCGCCTCGGTGTCGAGGATGCCCTCCTCGACGGCACGGCGGAACGGGGTGCCGTGCGTGTACTCGGCGCCGAAGTACGTGTCCCAGGTGTCGAGGTGCGCGTCGAAGTGGAGCAGCGCGACCGGGCCGTGCTTCTTGGCGACCGAGCGCAGCAGCGGCAGCGCGATGGTGTGGTCGCCGCCCAGGGTCATCATGCGGGCGCCGGTGCCGAGGATCTCGTCCGCGGCGGCCTCGACGGTCTCCACGGCCTCGTTGATGTTGAACGGGTTCGCCGCGATGTCGCCGGCGTCGGCGACCTGCGCGAGGGCGAACGGAGAGGCGTCCTGCGCGGGGTTGTAGGGGCGCAGCAGCCGGGACGCCTCGCGGATCGCGTTGCCGCCGAAGCGGGCGCCCGGCCGGTACGAGACGCCGGAGTCGAACGGCACGCCGACCACGGCGACGTCGGCGGTGCCGACCTCGTCGAGGCGCGGCAGCCGGGCGAAGGTCGCGGGGCCCGCGTACCGCGGGATGCGGGACGAGTCGACGGGACCGCGGGGCGTCTCGTTGCTGCTCATGGTGAAGTGCCTTTCCTCTTACGCGTCATCGCGTATTTACAGCTATGCGCAGTCCTGTACATGTATGCAGGGCTATGTACTTCTTTGTACGACTGCGAGGACTCTACTGGTGAGCCGGGACCGGCTCGGACTGGGGTTCGGAGCCCCGGCCGGCCAGGCGCTCCCGCCAGGCGGCGAGGACGGCGGCCTCGGTCGGCTTGGTGGCCAGGGACACCACCACGTAGGCGACGAGCGAGGACAGCAGGCCGTAGTAGACGGGCTCGTTGGCGAGGATGCCGTAGCCCGCCATCAGGCCGATGACCGCGAGGCCGCCGACGACGACGGAGGCCAGTGCGCCGGCCGCCGTGCCGCGCTTCCACAGCAGGCCGCCGAGGATCGGTACGAGCAGGCCGCCGACGAGCAGGTTGTAGGCGACGGTCAGCGCCTCGACGACGTTGTTGAGCGCGATCGCCGTACAGATCACCGCGACGCCCATGATCAGGATGAAGGCGCGGTTGCCCTTGACCTCGTCGTGCTCCTCGCTGTCACGCTTGACCACCCCGCGCAGCTTCGCCCAGATGTCGTTGTTGGCGACGGTGGCGCAGGCGATGAGGGCGCCGGAGGAGGTGGACATGACGGCCGCGAGGGCGGCGGCCAGCACCAGTCCGCGCACACCGACCGGGAGTTCGTCCTTGACGATGGTCGCGAAGGCCGTGTCGGCGCTGGGCAGCTTCGGGTACATCACCTTGGCGGCGGTGCCGATGACGGCGCCGGCGAGGGCGTAGACCAGGCAGTAGGTGCCCGCGACGGTGCCGCCCCACTTGGCCGTCTTGTCGCTGCGCGCGGTGAACACGCGCTGCCAGATGTCCTGCCCGATCAACATGCCGAAGGTGTAGATGAGCACGTAGGTGAAGATCGTCTCGCCGCCGATGCCCAGCGGATCGAAGTACTCGGTGGGCAGCTTGGCCTTCATCTCGCTGAAGCCGCCGGCCTTGACCACCGCGATGGGCAGCAGGAGCAGCAGCACACCGATCGTCTTCACGACGAACTGCACCATGTCGGTGAGGGTGATCGACCACATGCCGCCGAGCGTCGAGTACGCCACGACGATGGAGCCGCCGATCACGATGGCGAGCGTGCGGTTCATGTCGAACAGGACGTCGAAGATCGTGGCGTACGCGATGGTCGAGGTGACCGCGAGCATGAGGGTGTACGCCCACATGACGACACCGGAGATCACGCCGGCCCGGCCGCCGTAGCGCAGGTCGAGCATCTCGGAGACGGTGTAGACCTTCAGCCGGGCGATACGCGCCGAGAAGAAGATCGACAGGGCGAGCAGGCCGAGCCCGATGGTGAACACCATCCAGGCGCCGGAGAGCCCGTACTGGTAGCCGAGGCCGACGCCGCCGATGGTGGACGCGCCGCCGAGGACGATGGCGGCCATGGTGCCGGAGTACATGGCCGGGCCCAGCCGTCGTCCCGCCACGAGGAACTCGCTCTTGGACTTGGCGCGGCGCATGCCCCACCAGCCCATGGCAAGCATGCCGGCCAGGTAGACGACGATCACTGTGTAGTCGACGGCCATGCTGGGCCCTCCTTCGCGCACTCTCGGTGGCGTGTCGTGCAGATGGTTGGGGGACGCGGCCGGGAGCAACGCCCCGGCCGGGAGACCGACAGCGGATCGCGGGGACATACGCCCGTACCCGCGGCTGCCGACGGCACTGACCCTAGGTGGCCGAAAAGCGACTCTGAAGTGTACGTTTCATCCACTGTTCTTGAACCGGATGGAGGGAACGTCCACCATGCCGGACCCATCTGCCCCTTTCGCAACTCCCACCCCACCCACCACACCGGTGCCGCTGAGCGCGCTGACCGCCCGGGAGGACCTCGGCCTGCGCCAGATCGCCGGACCGGTGGACGAAGGCACGCTGATCCACTGGGCGCACACGTCGGAGATGGCGGACCCCTATCCGTACCTGCTCGGCGGCGAGCTGCTGCTGACCGCCGGGGTGCACGTCCCGGAGGCGGCGGGCCCGGACGGGGGCCCTCCCCGGCCGGGCGGGGCAGGCAGCCTGGAGGAGTACTTCGACGCCTACGTCTCCCGGATCGTGGCGGCGGGCGGGGCGGCACTGGGGTTCGGGCTGGCCCCGGTGCACGACACCGTGCCGCTGGCGCTGGTCGCCGCCTGCGACGCCCACGGGCTTCCCCTGCTGGAGGTCCCGCCCCAGACCACCTTCTCCGGGGTGGCGCGCGCCGTCTGGCAGCTGATGGCCCAGGCCCGCATGGCGGAGCTGCGGCGCACCACGGAGGCCCAGCAGAGCCTTGCCGCAGCCGCGGCGCGGCCGGACCCGGTGCCCGCCGTGCTGCGGCAGCTCGCCCAGCGCGTGAGCGGCTGGGCCGTGCTGTACGGACCGGACGGCGCGGTACTGGCCACGGCCGGCCGGGCGGCCCCGGCCGCGGAGTCCCCCGCCGCGAGGGCCCTCGCGGAGCTCGCCGGCGTCGTGCGGCCCGAAGAGGGCAAGGGCCCCGGCCCCACCTCCGCCGCCGACACCGCGGGCGGTCTCCACCTCTTTGCCTACGCCCTCGGCGCCGGGCGGGGCTTCGTGCTCGGCGTCGGCGCACCGCACCGGGAGCCGGGGGACCACACCATCGCCTCCGTGGCGGCCGTGCTGCTCTCCCTGCTCACCGGGGAGCACCAGAGCGGCAGCGGCGCGGCGCGCACGGCGGCGCTCGTCCGCATGCTGCTCGGGGCCGCGCCGCAGGACGTGGCCCCGCTCCTCGGCGGCGACCGCTGGGTCGTCGTGCATGCGCGGCCCGCCGCCGACGGCCCCGCGCCGGACGCCGTCGCCGCGTCCGCGCTGGGGGCGGCGGTGGGCTCCGCGCTGGTCGACACCGGCGGTGACGTCGTCCGCGTCCTCGTCCCCGGCGACCGCGTGCCCGCCGAGCAGGCGGGCTGGACGTGCGGGGTCAGCGCGCCCGTCACCCCGCAGGAGTGGCCGACCGCCGACACCCAGGCCGCCCGCGCCCTGGCCCGCGCCCGCGCGACGCGCACCGCGCTGGTCCGGCACGGCGAACGTCCGGTGCTGGCCGACCTCGTCCCCCCTGAGGACGCCGAGGCCCACGCCCGCACCCTGCTCGCCCCCGTCGCCGGCACCCCCGCGCTCACCGAGACCCTCCGCACCTGGCTCTCCCTGCACGGCAGTTGGGACCGCACGGCGGTGGCCCTGTCGGTGCACCGCAACACGGTCCGCCAACGCATCGCCCGGTGCGCCGCGTTGCTCGGGGCGGACCTCGACGATCCGGATGTGCGGATGGAGTTGTGGTTCGCCCTGCGGCAGGACTGACGTCTGCGGGCGCAGCGTCCCGGCGCGTCGGCAAGGCCGCAGGTCCGCGAGCCGGCACGGGCACATGAGTGCCCGTCGGCCGCCGAGTGACCCGTGTCCCAGCGGTCGGGACGGCCACCCCCGGGACCGGGCGCACCGGCACAATGGGAGGCATGCCGATACCCGGGACCCCCAGCCGCGCCGAGCTCGTCGACCACCTCGTACAGACCCGCATCGCGGGTGACGTCGCCACGCCCCGCGAGAACAACCTCTCCCACTACCGCAAGCTCGCGAACGGCGACCGGAACTTCTGGCTCGGCCTGGAGCTCGGCGACCGCTGGACCGACGAGCAGGACGTCCTCGCGGTGATGGCGGAGCGCTGCGGGGTGAGCGACGATCCGGAGTACCGGTACGGGCAGGACACCATCGACCCCGAACTGACGGTGGACGCGCTGGAGCGGGCCGCGGCCCGGTTGCGCAAGGCGGCCGACGGCGAGCAGCGGGTGCTGTTCGCGACCGGGCACCCGGGGGGTCTGCTCGACGTGCACCGCGCGACCGCCGCGGCCCTGCGTGCCGCCGGCTGCGAGATCGTCGTCATCCCGGACGGTCTGCAGACCGACGAGGGTTATGTCTTCCAGTTCGCGGACGTCGCCGTCCTGGAGCACGGCGCCACCCTCTGGCACACCCACTCCGGCGAGCCGATGCGGGCGATCCTCACCGGTCTGGAACGCGAGGGCCGTCCACTGCCCGACCTGGTCGTCGCGGACCACGGGTGGGCGGGCTGCGCCGGCCAGCTCGGCCTGGACTCCATCGGGTACGCCGACTGCAACGACCCCGCGCTGTTCCTCGCGGAGGCCGAAGGGACGCTCCAGGTGACGATCCCTCTGGACGACCACGTCAAGAGCCCGCGGTACTACGACCCCCTGACGGCCTATCTGCTGGCCGAGGCGGGCCTGGCGTAGCCCCGTCCACGGCCCCTGAGCCGTGGACCGGCGCGATGTGCGACTCCGCTGACGGAGTCGCACATCGTCCTATTCGGTGCGGTGGGGATCAGTGCCCGCCACCGCCGCCACCGCCGCCGCCGTGGCCGCCGCCACCGCCGCCGCCGTGACCGCCGCCACCGCCGCCGTGACCGCCGCCACCGCCGCCGTGACCGCCACCGCCGTAACCGCCGCCGCCGTGGTCGCCGCCGCCGTAACCGCCGCCGCCGTGGTCGCCACCGTAGCCGCCACCGCCGTGGTCGCCGCCGTAGCCGCCGCCGTAGCCGTTATCGTCGTCGTCGTAGCCGCCGCCGTAGCCGTAGCCGTTGTCGTCGTCGTCGTTCCAGGAACTGCTGTAACCGGAGTCGTGGTTCGAGCTCGCCGAAGCGGTGCCCGCCGTGCCGATCGCGGCACCTCCGGCCATCAGCAGACCGGCGGCCGACATCACGAAGACGCGCCTGGCGCGTTGTGATCGCATGGGAAAATACCTCTCCATCGTCTCTCGCGGCTCCCTGAAGGACCGACGCGAGGTGGATGGCCGCCGCCGCAGTAGAAGGAAGAAGATGCGGCGCGGTCTATGGGCTTACCGCGGCATTCTGAGGGGCACGGCCCTGCCGCCGACGTCTCCAGAGCCCCCTGCGCCAGGTTGCGCGGGTGACCGCTGTGACCGGGTTCCCGCGGTGACGGAACCTCGTCGGACGGTATGCCGTGCGTCGCGGCATTTCACCCATAAAGACTAATCCCGCACCCGTCACTCGTCATCTCGAGAGCAACTCAGGCATCATGCACCCCGGTCGGCCCGCCGCTGCCGGGGCCCGGCGTGGGGTCCAGGTACACCCGGCTCACCACGGGAAACACCGCCCGCAGTCGCTCTTCGGCCCGCTCGCAGGCCCATTCGACCTGAGCCGCGGTCGACACGTCACGGAAGTCGACCTTGGCCGCGACCAGCGCCTCCCGCGGCCCCTGCACCAGAGTCGTCAACTCCAGTACGGCCTCCACGTGCTCGACGGCCAGCAGTTCGGCCCTGATCCGCTCCCGCACCGGCCGGGGCAGGGCGCGGCCGATGAGCAACTCCGCGTTGGAGCGGCCGAGAACCCAGGCCACGTACAGCAGCAGGAGGCCGATGCACAGCGACGCGACGCCGTCCCAGACACCCGAGCCGGTCAGCTGGCCGCCCAGCAGGCCGCCCGCGGCGAGCAGCAGACCCACCAGCGCGGCCGAGTCCTCCATGACGACGGCCTTCACGGCGGTGTCGGGCGTGCGTCTGAGGTACCGCTGGAACGGCGCGCCGTGGCGCTCGGCCTCGCCCCGCGCCTGCCGCACGCCCGTCCGCAGGGAGAAGCCCTCCAGCACGAAGGCGATGCCGAGCACGATGTAGGAGACGAGCGGGTCGCCGAGTTCCTCGCCCGCGACCAGGGTGTGGATGCCGTCGTACAGGGAGAACACGGCGCCGCCCACGAAGGTGGCGACCGCGGCGAGCAGCGCCCAGATGTAACGCTCCGGGCCGTATCCCAGCGGATGGTCCTCGTCGGCCGGCTTCTCGCTGCGCTTCAGCGCCGTCAGCAGCAGCCCCTCGGTGATGGTGTCGGCGACGGAGTGCGCGGCCTCCGACAGCATCGCGCTGGAACCGCTGATGATGCCGGCGACCGCCTTGGCGAGCGCGATGCCGAGATTGGCGACGGCGGCGACGATCACCGTGAAGGTGCTCTCGCCGCCGCCGTCGCTCCGCTGTGCCCCAGCGTCTTCTTCGGCCATGCCTCAGTCTGACCGAGGGATGCGGACCACGCCCTCCTGGATCACCGAGATCGCCAGTCGGCCGTCCTGGGTGTAGATACGGGCCTGGCCCAGTCCCCGGCCGCCCGACGCGGACGGGGACTCCTGGTCGTACAGCAGCCATTCGTCGGCGCGGAACGGGCGGTGGAACCACATCGCGTGGTCCAGGGAGGCCCCGACGACGTCACCGACCGCCCAGCCGCCGCGCCCGTGCGCGAGCAGGATGGAGTCGAGGAGCGTCATGTCGGAGACGTAGGTGGCGAGGACGACGTGCAGCAGCGGTTCGTCGATGGCCCCGTCGAGCTTGCCGTTGGTGCGGAACCACACCTGGGAGCGCGGCTCGCGGATCTCCCCGACGGTGCCGTACGGCGGTGCGTCGACGTAGCGCAGGTCGACGGACTCGCGCGCCTCCAGCAGGCGCTCGGCGATGACCGGGTCGGCGAACACGTCCGCGTACCGCGGCAGCAGTTCGGCGCCCGTCGGCAGGGTCTCCGGGTCGGGCGCGGACGGCATCGGGGCCTGGTGCTCCATGCCCTCCTCGTACGTCTGGAACGACGCGGAGAGGTGGAAGATCGGCTGGCCGTGCTGGACGGCGACGACACGCCGGGTGGTGAAGGAGCGGCCGTCGCGGATGCGGTCCACCGAGTACACGATGGGCGCGCCGGGGTCCCCCGCACGCAGGAAGTACGCGTGCAGGGAGTGCGCGTGCCGGTCCTCGGGGACCGTGCGCCCGGCGGCGACCAGTGCCTGCGCCGCCACCTGTCCCCCGAAGACCCGGGGGACGACGGCGGAGCGGGACTGGCCGCGGAAGATGTCCCGCTCGATCCGCTCCAGGTCGAGCAGATCGAGCAGGGACTGGAGTGCCTGACTCATGTCGTCAGTTGTACCGTGAACTTTTTTCGCGGGCCTTACAGGCCCATGTCCTTGGCGATGATCGTCTTCATGATCTCGCTGGTGCCGCCGTAGATGCGGTTGACGCGGTTGTCCGCGTACAGGCGGGCGATCGGGTACTCGTTCATGAAGCCGTAGCCGCCGTGCAGCTGGAGGCAGCGGTCGATGACGCGGTGCGCGACCTCGGTGCAGAACAGCTTGGCGCTGGCGGCCTCGGCCGGGGTCAGCTCGCCCGCGTCGAGGGCCTCCAGGGCGCGGTCGGCGACGGCCTCGGCGGCGTCCACCTCGGCCTGGCAGGCGGCCAGCTCGAACTTGGTGTTCTGGAAGGACGCGACGGTCTTGCCGAAGACGGTGCGGTCCTGGACGTACTCCTTGGCGAACCGGACGGCCGCCTTGGCCTGCGCGTACGCGCCGAAGGCGATGCCCCAGCGCTCGGACGCCAGGTTGTGGCCGAGGTAGTAGAAGCCCTTGTTCTCCTCGCCGAGGAGGTCCTCGACCGGCACCTTGACGTCGACGAACGCAAGCTCGGCGGTGTCGGAGGTCTTCAGGCCGAGCTTGTCGAGCTTGCGGCCCACGGAGTAGCCCTCGGCCTTGGTGTCCACGGCGAAGAGGGATATGCCGAAGCGGCGGTCCTCGGCGGTGGGCGCGGAGGTACGGGCGCAGACGATCACGCGGTCGGCGTGGACGCCGCCGGTGATGAAGGTCTTGGCGCCGTTGAGGACGTAGTGCGTGCCGTCCTCGGAGAGCTTGGCGGTGGTCTTCATGCCCGCGAGGTCGGAGCCGGTGCCCGGCTCGGTCATCGCGAGGGCCCACATCTCCTCGCCGGAGACGAACTTCGGCAGGAAGCGCTTCTTCTGCTCGTCGGTGGCGAGCATCTTGATGTACGGCAGGCCGAGCAGCACGTGCACGCCGGAGCCACCGAACTGGACACCGGCGCGGGCGGTCTCCTCGTACATCACGGCTTCGAACTTGTACGAGTCGATGCCGGCGCCGCCGAACTCCTCGTCGACGCGGATGCCGAAGACACCGAGCTCCGCGAGCTTGTAGTAGAAGTCGCGCGGCGCCTGGCCCGCGGCGAACCACTCGTCGTAGACGGGAACGACCTCGGCCTCGATGAAGGACCGCAGGGTCTCCCGGAACGCCTCGTGATCCTCGTTGAACACCGTACGGCGCACTGCCGCCACCTCCACCGGATGCATGTCTAAGCGCTTGCTCAGATTTCAGGTTACCGGTGGGTCGCGAGCGCCGTCCAGAGCCATCCCCCCGAGACGCTCGTCACTCCCCGGCGGCCGCGAAGGCCCCGCGGGCCATGCGGTGCAGCAGCTCCGCGGTCCCCGCGCGGCCCGGCAGGGCACCCGGCCGGCCCAGGTGCGGCGTGGAGTTCAGCAGGCCGAAGACCGAGTGCACGGCCGACCTCGCGCTGGGCTCCGACAGCGCCGGATACACCTCGCGGACCACCTCCACCCACAGCTCGACGTACTGCCGCTGGAGCTGCCGCACGAGCTTGCGGTCACTGTCCCGGAGGCGGTCCAGCTCCCGGTCGTGCAGGGTGATCAAGGGACGGTCGTCGAGCGCGAAGTCGATGTGCCCCTCGATGAGCGAGTCGAGGACCGCCTCGGCATCCCCGTCCGCCTCCGCCACACGGCGCTTGCCGCCGGTGAGCAGCTGACCGCTGATGCCCACCAGCAGTTCGGCGAGCATCGCGTCCTTGCCGGGGAAGTGGCGGTAGAGACCGGGGCCGCTGATACCGACGGCCGCTCCTATCTCGTCCACGCCGACGCCGTGGAAGCCCCGCTCGGCGAAGAGCCGGGCGGCCTCCTTGAGGATCTGCTCGCGACGGGTGGGGGCGTCGGTTCTGGTGGCCATGGAACCAATTCTAGACAGGGAGGTTAGCGGTCGTTAACCTGAAGGAAATGCGTTAACGCTCATTAACTGGTCGACCACTGGTGAGGGGACCGCAGGATGCACGAGGCACCGGAGCTGACGAGCGCGGCCGATCCCGCGTCGGAGGCCTGGCGGGCCAATGAGGAGGCGCACCGCGCGCTGGGCGAGGAGCTGCGCCGGAAGCTGGCCGCGGCCCGGCTGGGCGGCGGCGAGCGGGCCCGCGAGCGGCACACCGCGCGCGGAAAGCTGCTCCCGCGCGACCGCGTGGACACTCTCCTCGACCCCGGGTCGCCCTTCCTCGAACTGGCCCCGCTCGCCGCCGACGGGCTGTACGACGGACAGGCACCGGCCGCGGGCGTGATCGCCGGGATCGGCAGGGTCAGCGGACGCGAGTGCGTGATCGTCGCCAACGACGCGACCGTCAAGGGCGGCACGTACTACCCGATGACGGTGAAGAAGCACCTGCGCGCCCAGGAGGTGGCCCTCGAGAACCGCCTGCCGTGCATCTATCTCGTGGACTCCGGAGGCGCCTTCCTGCCCATGCAGGACGAGGTCTTCCCCGACCGCGAGCACTTCGGGCGGATCTTCTACAACCAGGCCCGGATGTCCGGCGCCGGGATCCCGCAGATCGCGGCCGTCCTCGGCTCCTGCACGGCGGGCGGCGCCTATGTGCCCGCGATGAGCGACGAAGCGGTGATCGTGCGCAATCAGGGCACGATCTTCCTCGGCGGGCCTCCCCTGGTGAAGGCCGCCACCGGCGAGGTCGTCACCGCCGAGGAGCTGGGCGGCGGCGAGGTCCACTCGCGCGTGTCGGGCGTCACCGACCACCTGGCGGAGGACGACGCCCACGCCCTGCGGATCGTCCGGAACATCGCGGCGACCCTGCCGGCGCGCGGCCCGATGCCCTGGTCCGTGGAGCCCTCGGCCGAGCCCAAGGTCGACCCGTACGGGCTGTACGGCGCGGTGCCGGTCGACTCCCGCACCCCGTACGACGTGCGGGAGGTCATCGCGCGCGTGGTCGACGGCTCGCGCTTCGCCGAGTTCAAGGCGGAGTTCGGGCAGACCCTGGTCACCGGCTTCGCCCGGATCCACGGCCACCCGGTCGGCATCGTCGCGAACAACGGCATCCTGTTCTCCGAGTCCGCCCAGAAGGGCGCCCACTTCATCGAGCTGTGCGACCAGCGCGGCATCCCCCTGGTGTTCCTGCAGAACATCTCCGGGTTCATGGTGGGCCGCCAGTACGAGGCGGGGGGCATCGCCAAGCACGGCGCCAAGATGGTGACGGCGGTGGCCTGCACCCGCGTCCCGAAGTTCACCGTCGTGATCGGCGGCTCGTACGGCGCGGGCAACTACTCGATGTGCGGCCGGGCCTACTCGCCGCGCTTCCTGTGGATGTGGCCCAACGCCAAGATCTCCGTGATGGGCGGCGAGCAGGCCGCTTCGGTCCTCGCGACCGTCAAGCGCGACCAGCTGGAGGGGCGCGGCGAGTCCTGGCCCGTCGAGGACGAGGAGTCCTTCAAGGCCCCGATCCGCGCCCAGTACGAACACCAGGGGAACGCCTACTACGCGACGGCCCGGCTCTGGGACGACGGCGTGATCGACCCGACGGAGACCCGGCAGGTGCTGGGACTCGCCTTGACCGCCTGCGCCAACGCGCCCCTGGGTGACCCCCAGTTCGGCGTATTCCGGATGTGAGGGGACCCATGTTTGACACGGTGCTTGTGGCCAACCGGGGCGAGATCGCCGTACGCGTCATCCGTACGCTGCGCGCGCTCGGCGTCCGCTCGGTCGCCGTCTTCTCGGACGCCGACGCCGACGCCCGGCACGTGCGCGAGGCGGACACGGCCGTACGGATCGGTCCGGCCCCGGCGGCCGAGAGCTATCTGTCCGCCGAGCGGCTGCTGGAGGCCGCGGCGCGGACCGGAGCCCAGGCGGTCCACCCCGGGTACGGCTTCCTCGCGGAGAACGCGGCCTTCGCGCAGGCCTGCGCGGACGCGGGCCTCGTCTTCATCGGACCGCCCGCCTCGGCGATCGAGCTCATGGGCGACAAGATCCGCGCCAAGGAGACGGTCGAGGCGGCCGGGGTCCCGGTCGTGCCCGGTTCCAGCGGCAGCGGGCTCACCGACGCCCAACTGGCTGAGGCCGCCCACGAGATCGGCGTGCCGGTGCTGCTGAAGCCCTCGGCGGGCGGCGGCGGCAAGGGCATGCGGCTGGTGCGCGACCCGGCGGCGCTGCCCGACGAGATCGCCGCCGCCCGGCGCGAGGCCCGCGCCTCCTTCGGCGACGACACCCTCCTCGTGGAGCGGTGGATCGACCGGCCCCGGCACATCGAGATCCAGGTCCTCGCGGACGGGCACGGCAATGTCGTGCACCTGGGCGAGCGCGAGTGCTCGCTCCAGCGCCGCCACCAGAAGATCATCGAGGAGGCGCCGAGCGTCCTGCTCGACGCGGACACCCGGGCGGCGATGGGCGAGGCGGCCGTCCAGGCGGCCCGCTCCTGCGGCTACCGCGGCGCGGGCACGGTCGAGTTCATCGTGCCCGGCGGCGACCCCTCGTCGTACTTCTTCATGGAGATGAACACCCGGCTCCAGGTCGAACACCCGGTGACCGAGCTGATCACCGGCCTCGACCTTGTGGAGTGGCAGCTGCGGGTCGCGGCCGGCGAGGCCCTGCCGTACGGACAGCAGGACGTCACGCTCACCGGACACGCGGTGGAGGCCCGCATCTGCGCCGAGGACCCGGCACGCGGCTTCCTCCCCTCCGGCGGCACCATCCTGGCGCTGCACGAGCCCGAAGGCCCGGGCGTGCGCACCGACTCGGGGCTCAGCGAGGGCACCGAGGTCGGCTCGCTGTACGACCCGATGCTGTCCAAGGTCATCGCGTACGGCCCGGACCGGGCGACCGCGCTGCGCAAGCTGCGGGCGGCGCTCGCGGAGACCGTCACGCTCGGCGTCCAGACGAACGCCGGATTCCTGCGCCGGCTGCTGGCCCATCCGGCGGTGGTGGCGGGCGAGCTGGACACCGGACTCGTGGAACGCGAGGCGGACTCCCTGATCGACGGTGACGTACCGGACGCGGTGTACGAGGCCGCGGCGGCCGTGCGTCTGGACGCGTTGCGTCCCTCCGGCGAGGGCTGGACCGACCCGTTCTCCGTGCCGAGCGGCTGGCGGCTCGGCGGCGCGGCCCGGCCGGTCGGCTTCCCGCTGCGGGTGCTGGACCCCGTGGAGTACACCCCGCGCGGCGCTCACACCGTCACCGCCGACCGGGTGTCGGTGACCCTCGACGGCGTCCGCCACACCTTCCACCGCGCCGGGGACTGGCTCGGCCGTGAGGGCGACGCCTGGCACGTGCGCGACCACGACCCGGTGGCCGCGTCCCTCACCGGCGCCGGCCACGCGGGCGCCGACTCCCTCACCGCCCCGATGCCCGGCACGGTGACGGTCGTCAAGGTCGCCGTGGGCGACGAGGTGGCCGCCGGGCAGAGCCTGCTGGTCGTCGAGGCGATGAAGATGGAGCACGTCATCTCCGCGCCGCACGCGGGCACCGTCAGCGAGCTGGACGTCACGCCGGGAGCGACGGTCGCCATGGACCAGGTCCTCGCGGTCATCACGCCCGCCGAGGAGGAGACGGCATGAGCAGCCCCGTACCCGGCCTCCCCATGGTCGTTCCCGCGCAGGGCCTTCCCGCGCGGGTCCGGATCCACGAGGTCGGCGCCCGCGACGGCCTGCAGAACGAGAAGTCGACGGTGCCGACCGAGGTCAAGGCGGAGTTCGTGCGGCGCCTCGCCGACGCGGGCCTGACCACCATCGAGGCCACGAGCTTCGTCCACCCCAAGTGGGTGCCCCAACTGGCGGACGCGGAGCAGCTGTTCCCGCTCGTCGCCGACCTGCCTGGCGTGCACCTGCCGGTCCTCGTACCGAACGAGCGCGGACTCGACCGCGCGCTCGCCCTCGGCGTGCGCCGTATCGCGGTGTTCGCCAGCGCCACCGAGTCCTTCGCGAAGGCCAACCTGAACCGCACCGTCGACGAGGCGCTCGCCATGTTCGCGCCCGTCGTCGAGAAGGCGCGCTCCCACGGGCTGCACGTCCGCGGCTATCTCTCGATGTGCTTCGGCGACCCCTGGGAGGGCGCCGTCCCCGTCCACCAGGTCGTACGGGTCTGCAAGGCGCTCATGGACATGGGCTGCGACGAGCTGAGCCTCGGCGACACGATCGGCGTGGCGACGCCCGGTCACGTCCAGAGCCTGCTCGCCGAGCTCAACGAGGAGGGCGTGCCGACCAGCGCGCTCGGCGTGCACTTCCACGACACCTACGGCCAGGCGCTCGCCAACACCCTGGCCGCCCTCCAGCACGGCGTCACGACCGTCGACGCCTCCGCGGGCGGCCTCGGCGGCTGCCCGTACGCGAAGTCCGCGACCGGCAACCTCGCCACCGAAGACCTCGTATGGATGCTCCAGGGCCTCGGTATCGACACCGGGGTCGACCTCGGCCGCCTCACCGCCACCAGCGTGTGGATGGCCGGACAACTGGGCCGACCCAGCCCGTCCCGCACCGTCAAAGCCCTCTCCCACCAGGAGTGATCCCCATGTCCCTGGACCACCGCCTCTCCCCCGAACTCGAAGAACTCCGACGCACGGTGGAGGAGTTCGCACACGACGTCGTGGCGCCGAAGATCGGCGACTTCTACGAGCGGCACGAGTTCCCGTACGAGATCGTGCGGGAGATGGGCCGCATGGGGCTGTTCGGCCTGCCCTTCCCCGAGGAGTACGGCGGCATGGGCGGCGACTACCTCGCCCTCGGCATCGCCCTGGAGGAGCTCGCCCGGGTCGACTCGTCCGTGGCCATCACCCTGGAGGCGGGTGTCTCCCTCGGGGCCATGCCGATCCACCTCTTCGGCACCGAGGCCCAGAAGCGGGAATGGCTCCCGCGCCTGTGCTCCGGGGAGATCCTCGGCGCGTTCGGGCTGACCGAGCCGGACGGCGGCTCGGACGCGGGCGCCACGCGCACGACGGCCCGGCTCGACCCCGACACGGACGAGTGGGTGATCAACGGCAGCAAGTGCTTCATCACCAACTCCGGTACGGACATCACGGGCCTGGTGACGGTCACCGCGGTCACCGGCCGCAAGCCCGACGGAAAGCCGGAGATCTCCTCGATCATCGTCCCGTCCGGCACCCCGGGCTTCACCGTCGCCGCCCCGTACTCCAAGGTCGGCTGGAACGCCTCGGACACCCGTGAGCTGTCGTTCTCCGACGTGCGCGTGCCGGCGGCGAACCTGCTCGGCGAGCGGGGCCGCGGCTACGCGCAGTTCCTGCGGATCCTCGACGAGGGGCGGATCGCCATCGCCGCGCTCGCCACGGGACTGGCGCAGGGCTGCGTCGACGAGTCGGTGAAGTACGCCAAGGAGCGGCACGCGTTCGGGCGTCCGATCGGCGCGAACCAGGCCATCCAGTTCAAGATCGCCGACATGGAGATGAAGGCGCACACGGCCCGCGTGACGTGGCGTGACGCCGCCTCCCGTCTGGTCAGCGGCGAGCCCTTCAAGAAGGAGGCGGCGCTCGCCAAGCTCTACTCGTCCACGATCGCCGTCGACAACGCCCGTGACGCCACACAGGTGCACGGCGGCTACGGCTTCATGAACGAGTACCCGGTGGCCCGTATGTGGCGTGACTCCAAGATCCTGGAGATCGGCGAGGGCACCAGCGAGGTGCAGCGGATGCTGATCGCCCGGGAGCTGGGTCTCGCGGGCTGAGCCCGAGACCGGCGCCGCGGCTCCCGGACCATGCCGGGAGCCGCTGGTCCGCCGGGAGCCGAGGGCGCCCGGCGGTCCGTCAGGTCTGGTCGGAGCGCAGCCAGTCCCGGCAGTAGTTCAGCTCGGTGCTGCCCTCGAAGGTGGCGACCTCGATGCCGACGTCGTACATGCCCGCGGAGTAGCTGGCCGTGGTGCTCAGGGTCAGGCTCTCGCCGTACCCGTCGTAGTTGTGGTGCCACGGCCAGGGCGTGAGCACCCCACCGCCGTCGTTCTTGGCGATCAGACGGATGGCCACGTGGTGGCCGTCCGCCTTGGCGTCGTACACGGACAGGATCACGCCGAGGTTCGTCGCACCGCTGGCCCAGCCGTTGATCGTGCCGGCGCCCGACGCCGACGACGTGTCGCAGTACAGCGTGTACGAAGTCGCGGAAGCCGGCGCGGCCGACATCCCCACGGTCAGTGCGGCCCCCGCTACCGCCACTGCGAGCCCCTGCTTGTATCTGCCCACGTTCGTTCCCCTCTTCATCTAACGGTCGGTCAACTCCGCGTGTGGCCAGAGTTGTTGATCAAAACGGTAGAGACAGCCGAAGTGATCGACAACTGATATCCGGGCGCACGCGTGGTGACTCGGACCACAGCGTGGCGCACCCGCATGCCCCGACACACAAACACCTGACAAAATCGTCGACAATCTCGTCGACATGTCTTGCGTCGCTGATCGGAAGCGGGCTACCTTCCTTCGCCGTACCCCCAGCAGAGCCGGCTCCGCACCTCCCGTCACCCAGTCGACCCGCAGACCGCCACAGCGGTACGGCCGCCACCACGCGCGGCCGCCACCGCGGGCCGGACGCGGCCGCGCGCCGCCCCACGCGACGCTCCTGGCCCGTCCGACCGGCGCACGTCCCGATCCGACGATCGAACGGAGACCGAGCATGGCCACGCTGTTCAGACGGCAACGACGGCACCGGTGGGCATCGGCCACCCTCATGGCGGCCCTCGCCACCGCCCTCGCGCTCGTGACCGGCGGGAGCCCGGCGCTCGCCGGGGTCGCGGCCGGCGGCGCCCCGTCCGCCACTTCCTCGGCCGTGACCACCACGGCGGCCACCGTGTCGGACAGCGCGTCGACCGGCACCTCGGACGGCACCGCGAGCCGCGCACCGGGCGGCGCGTCGGGCGGCATCGCGCCCGCCCTGTCCTGCGCCGACCTGGGCTCCGAGGACCTGGCCTCGGCGGTGCCCGGCGTGCCGTTCGAGATCACCTCGGCCACCGGGATGGCCGCCGGGAGCAACACCCTCGGCGCCTGGGCGGCCTGCGACGTGAAGGGCGTCATCGCCCCGCAGATCCACTTCGAGATCCGGCTGCCCGAGACCGGCTGGCAGGGCGACTACCTCCAGCTCGGCTGCGGCGGGCTGTGCGGGAGCGTGAACACGGGCAGCGCCCCCGCCTCCGCCGGCTGCGTCCCGCTGACCGAGGGCGCCTTCGCCGTCGCCTCCAGCGACGAGGGCCACTACCAGGGCGGCGGACTGTTCTCCACCGACCCCACCCTGCGCGCCGACTTCGGCTACAGGTCCGACCACCTGCTCGCCCAGGCGGCCAAGGCGGTCGTCAAGGCCTACTACGGACGGCCCGCCGGCCACGCGTACTTCGACGGCTGCTCACAGGGCGGCCACCAGGCCCTGACCGAGGCGCAGCGCTACCCGACCGACTTCGACGGCGTCGTCGCGGGCGCCCCGGCCAACAACTTCACCGCGCTGAACACCTTCTCGCACGCCTGGACCGCCCAGTCGGTGTTCCTCGACGGCGGCCCGGCCACGATCACGACGGCCGACCTCGCACCCCTGCACGCGGCGGTGCTCAAGGGCTGCGGCGCCACCGACGGCATCATCGCCGACCCGCTGAGCTGCACCTGGGACCCGGCCGCCGTCAAGTGCCGGGCGGGACAGGCATCCACAGCCGCGGAGTACTGCCTGACCGAGGACCAGGTCACCACCGTGCGCAGGATCTACGCGGGACCGACCGACGAGCACGGCAGGCTGCTGTACCCGGGACACCAGCTGCGCGGCTCCGAGCCGAACTGGGCCGGGATCATCGTGCCGGCCACGGCCGACGGCACCACCGGTGACATGAACTTCGTCCGGGAGACCCTCCGTTACCAGGTGTACGACAGCCCGCGGCCGACCCTGACGTACCAGGACGTCGAGTTCACCGAGGCCTCGTACGAGAGGATCATGCGGCCCAACGAGGGCATGTACGACGCTACCGACCCCGACCTCAGGGCGTTCAAGGCGGCCGGCGGCAAGCTGATCCTGTGGCACGGCCTGGGCGATCAGCACATCCCGGCCGTCGGCACCATGGCGTACTACCGGGCGGTGCAGAAGGCGACGGGTTCCGCCGGGGCGACCGAGGACTTCGCCCGGCTGTTCCTGCTCCCGGGGGTCGCGCACTGCGGTGGCGGTCAGGGCCCGAACTCCTTCGACGCGCTGACCGCGCTGGTGGACTGGGTCACCGAGGGCAGGGCGCCGGACAGTCTGCTGACGGAGTCGGTCGACGGCAGCGGGAACGCCACCGCGGCCCGTCCGGTCTACCCCTTCCCGTACGTCGCCGAGAACACCACGGGCGGCCCCGCGGACGAGGCGGACAGCTACCGGCCGGTCAGGTCCGCGGCCGAGGCGAACCTCGCGCTGAAGTGGCTCGGCTCGTTCCGCTCCGGGTACGAGACCGTCGGCAACTGGGTCGGCGGCCGGTGGGTGGTCACCAAGGGCAAGGCCTGACCGATGAGGTGACCGGAACGGCGGCCCGCCGGGCACGGGTGACCCCGGCGGGCCGCGGGCGCGGCTCGGGTGCGGGGAACCCGGCGCCGGGCACGGACCGGACGCGCGTGCCCGGCGGACGGGCGCGGGGCCCGGCGGGCCGTCAGACATGGTCCCGGCAAGGCGTGTCGGCGCAGTTCCACACCCGGGCCGCGACCCCGCCCCCTGGACAATCGGTGAGGTTAGGCTAACCTACCTTCGAACTTGTCCGGCGGGCCCTCAGCCCCGTGCCGAAAGCAGCCACACTCATGTCCAACGCCCGTGCCACCCACCTCACCCGTCGCGGCATCCTCGCCGCCGGAGGCGCTCTCGGCCTCGGGGCCGTGCTCGCCGCCTGCGGCGACGACGACAAGAAAAACGGTGGCTCGGACTCGACGAAGGCCGCCGCCAAGTCCGGCCCCTGGACCTTCGAGGACGACCGCGGCACGACGGTGAAGACGGACAGGATCCCGGCGAACATCGTCGCGTTCACCGGTGTCGCCGCCGCCCTGTACGACTACGGCATCGAGGTCAAGGGCGTCTTCGGGCCGACCAGGACCAAGGACGGCAAGGCCGACGTCCAGGCCGGCGACATGGACGTCAGCAAGGTGACCGTGCTCGGCAACGAGTGGGGCCAGTTCAACATCGAGAAGTACGCGGGCCTCGCGCCCGACGTCCTCGTCTCGACGATGTTCGACGGCGCCGGCACCCTCTGGTACGTGCCCGAGGAGTCCAAGGACAAGATCCTCAAGCTGGCCCCGAGCGTCGGCATCTCCGTCTACGACGTCCAGATGCCCAAGCCGCTGGAGCGCATGCTGGCGCTCGCGGAGTCGCTGGGCGCCGACGTGAAGTCCGCGAAGATCACCGAGGCGAAGAAGAAGTTCGAGGCGGCCGCCGAGCGCCTGCGCAAGGCCGCCAAGGCCCGCCCCGAGATCAAGGTGCTGGCCGGCTCCGCGAGCCAGGACATCTTCTACGTCTCCGGCTCGAACCTCTCCATCGACCTGGAGTACTTCAAGGCGCTCGGCGTGAACATCGTCGAGCCCTCCGCGAAGGCCCTGAAGGCGAGCGGCGGCTGGTTCGAGAACCTCAGCTGGGAGACCGTCGACAAGTACCCGGCCGACGTCATCATCATGGACGACCGCACCTCGACCATCCAGCCGGCCGACATCACCGAGGCCACCTGGAAGAAGCTGCCCGCGGTGAAGGCCGGCCAGGTCATCGCGCGCACGCCCGAGCCGATCCTGTCCTACGACAAGTGCACCCCGATCCTCGACAACCTCGCCGAGGCCATCGAGAAGGCCAAGAAGGTCGCCTGAGCCCGACGGCTCCACAACAGCCCCCTGACGACGACTCAGGAGCACATATGACGACGGCCGTAGCCGCTCCGTTCCGTTTCTTCTCCCTCCAGGTGGTACGGACGAGGCGGCTCGGCCCGTCCCTGGTCCGCGTCACCTTCGCCGGCGACGATCTGCGGGCGTTCCACTCCGACGGACGCGACCAGTCGCTCTCCCTCTTCCTGCCGCACCCGGGCCAGTCCGCGCCCGTCGTCCCCGTGGAGCTGGGCGACGGCTGGTGGCAGGGCTGGCGCGACCTCCCCGACGACGTACGGGCGGTGATGCGCTCGTACACCCTGCGCGCTCTGCGGCGGAACCCCGACGAGATCGACATCGACTTCGTCCTGCACGGCGTGGAGCCGGGATCGGCCGCACCGGCGGGCCCCGCCTCCCGCTGGGCGTCCACGGCGGTCGCCGGCGACCGTGTGCTGCTGCTCGGGCCGGCCGTCCGCGACAACCGTGCCATCCGCTTCCGTCCGCCCGAGGACTGCGACCTGGTGGTCCTGTGGGGCGACGAGACGGCGGTCCCCGCCGCGTCCGCCATCATCGAGTCGCTCCCTCCGGGCGTCCGTGTGCGGGCCTGGCTGGAGGCCCATCACCCGGGCGACATCCAGGACCTGGAGACCCGGGCGGACGCCGAGATCACCTGGCTCGTGCGCGGCGCGTCCCCTCAGGACGCGGAAGGCGGCCGCGCATCCTCCGGCCTCGAAGCCCTGCGCGCCGCGCAACTTCCCGCCGCGCGGGCCCCGTACGCATGGATCGCGGGCGAGTCCGGTCAGGTGAAGGAGCTGCGCCGCCATCTGGTGCACGAGCGCGGCATCGACCGCAGGCAGGTCACCTTCGTCGGTTACTGGCGGCGCGGGCTGAGCGAGGAAGAGCTGCGCGAACAGGGCGAGTAGCCCTCCCGGAAAGGCTGCTGACGTGACGTCAACCGCCTGAGGGATCGGCACTCCTGGGCCACGAACGCCTCCCACGCAGAGACGCACGCCACGGACGGGGCGGGGTCGCACGATGAATTTAGGTTAGGCTAACCTAAGTCGAACGTCGCGACTCCGTCCCGCTTCCGTTCAGTCCCCGCTCCCGTCCGCCCCGGACGCTCTCCCGCACGGAGGACCCCCACATGCGCTCGCACCTGCTCAATGACACGACCGCGGATCGGTACCGCCGCTCCGTGACCGAGGGAATCGAGCGGGTGGCGGCCAAACTCGCCACCACAGACCGCCCGTTCACGGGCATCGCCGTCGACGACCTCGCCCCGCGCATCGACCGCATCGACCTGGACCGCCCGCTGCACGACACCACGGCCGTCCTCGACGAACTCGAAGAGGTCTACCTGCGCGACGCGGTCTACTTCCACCACCCGCGCTACCTCGCGCACCTCAACTGCCCGGTCGTCATCCCGGCCGTGCTCGGCGAAGCGGTCCTCTCCGCGGTCAACTCCTCCCTGGACACCTGGGACCAGTCGGCAGGCGGCACGCTCATCGAGCGCAAGCTCATCGACTGGACGAACGAGCGGGTCGGCCTCGGCCCGGCCGCCGACGGCGTCTTCACCAGCGGCGGCAGCCAGTCCAACCTCCAGGCACTGCTCCTCGCCCGCGAGGAGGCCAAGTCCGACCGCCCCGCGAAACTGCGGATCTTCGCCTCCGAGGTGAGCCACTTCAGCGTCAAGAAGTCCGCCAAACTCCTCGGCCTGAGCGCGGACTCCGTCGTCTCGGTCCCCGTCGACCACGACAAGCGCATGCAGACGGTCGCCCTCGCCCGCGAACTGGACCGCTGCAAGCGGGAGGGCCTCGTCCCCATGGCCGTCGTCGCCACCGCCGGCACCACCGACTTCGGTTCCATCGACCCGCTGCCCGAGATCGCCGAACTGTGCTCGCAGTACGGCGTCTGGATGCACGTCGACGCCGCGTACGGCTGCGGGCTGCTCACCTCGGTGAAGAACCGGGACCGCCTCGACGGCATCGAGCGCGCCGACTCCGTCACGGTCGACTACCACAAGTCCTTCTTCCAGCCCGTGAGTTCGTCCGCCCTCCTGGTCCGGGACACGGCCACCCTGCGCCACGCGACCTATCACGCGGAATACCTGAACCCCCGGCGCATGGTCCAGGAGCGCATCCCCAACCAGGTCGACAAGTCCCTGCAGACCACCCGCCGCTTCGACGCCCTCAAGCTGTGGATGACGCTGCGCGTGATGGGCGCCGACGGCATCGGCGAACTCTTCGACGAGGTGTGCGACCTGGCGGAGGAGGGCTGGCGGATCCTCGCGGCCGACCCCCGCTTCGACGTCGTCGTCCGCCCGACGCTGTCCACTCTCGTCTTCCGCCACATCCCGGCCGCCGTCACCGACCCGGCCGACATCGACCGCGCCAACCTCTACGCCCGCAAGGCCCTGTTCGCCTCCGGCGACGCCGTCGTGGCGGGCACCAAGGTCGGCGGCCGCCAGTACCTGAAGTTCACGTTGCTCAATCCCGAGACCACGGCGGACGACATCACCGCCGTCCTCGATCTGATCGCCGGCCACGCCGAGCAGTACCTGGGAGAGTCCCTTGACCGCGCTTCCTGAAGCCACCCGCGTCCACGACTTCGTCGGGATCGGGCTCGGTCCCTTCAACCTCGGCCTCGCCTGCCTGAGCGAGCCGATCGCCGAACTGGACGGCGTCTTCCTGGAGTCCAAGCCGGACTTCGAGTGGCACTCCGGGATGTTCCTGGAGGGCGCCCACCTCCAGACCCCGTTCATGTCGGACCTGGTCACCCTCGCCGACCCGACGTCCCCCTACTCCTTCCTCAACTACCTGAAGGAATCGGGCCGTCTGTACTCGTTCTACATCCGCGAGAACTTCTACCCGCTGCGCGTCGAGTATGACGCCTACTGCCGCTGGGCCGCGTCCAAGCTGAGCAGCGTCCGCTTCGACACCACGGTCGCCGAGGTCACGTACGACGAGAGCGCCGGGGTGTACGCCGTGCGGACCCGGGAGGGCGACACGCTCCGCGCCCGGCACCTGGTCCTCGGCACGGGCACCCCGCCGCACATCCCGGAGGCCTGCGCGGACCTCGGCGGCGACTTCATCCACAACTCCCGCTACATGCAGCACAAGCAGGAGCTCCAGGCGAAGGAGTCGATCACGCTCGTCGGCAGCGGCCAGTCCGCCGCCGAGATCTACTACGACCTGCTGAGCGAGATCGACGTCCACGGCTACCAGCTGAACTGGGTCACCCGTTCCCCCCGCTTCTTCCCGCTCGAATACACCAAGCTCACTCTGGAGATGACCTCCCCGGAGTACGTCGACTACTTCCACGCGCTGCCCGAGCCCACCCGGTACCGCCTCCAGACGGAGCAGAAGGGCCTGTTCAAGGGCATCGACGGCGATCTGGTCGACGAGATCTTCGACCTGCTCTACCAGAAGAACCTCGGCGGCCCGGTCCCCACCCGTCTGCTCACCAACTCCTCGCTCGACAGCGCCCGGTACGAGAACGGCACGTACACCCTGGGCCTGCGCCAGGAGGAACAGGGCAAGGACTACGAGCTGCACTCCGCGGGCCTGATCCTCGCCACCGGCTACAAGTACGCCGAGCCGGAGTTCCTGAAGCCGGTCCGCGACCGGCTGCGCTACGACACGCGGGGCAACTTCGACGTGGCCCGCAACTACGCCGTCGACACCACGGGACGCGGGATCTTCCTGCAGAACGCGGGCGTCCACACGCATTCGATCACGTCGCCGGACCTCGGCATGGGCGCGTACCGCAACGCGTCCATCATCCGGGAGCTGCTCGGCACCGAGTACTACCCGGTCGAGAAGACCATCGCGTTCCAGGAGTTCGCCGTATGAGCACCGCCCTCGAAGAGACCTTCACCGTCCGCCCGCTCGACCCGGCCGAGGACGCCGAGCTGCTGCACCGGTGGGTCACGCACCCCAAGGCCGCCTTCTGGATGATGCAGGAGGCGAAACTGCCGGACGTGGAGCGCGAGTACATGGCCATCGCGGCCAGTGAGCACCACGACGCGTTCCTCGGCCTGTGCGACGGCGAGCCCGTCTTCCTCATGGAGCGCTACGACCCGGCGCACGTCGAGCTCGTCGGCCTGTACGAACCGCGGCCGGGCGACGTCGGCATGCACTTCCTGGTGGCACCGACCGACACCCCCGTGCACGGCTTCACCCGCGCCGTGATCACCGCCGTGATGCGGCACCTGTTCGCCGATCCGACGACCGTACGCGTCGTCGTCGAGCCCGACGTACGCAACACGGCCGTGCACGCCCTCAACGAGGCCGTCGGCTTCGTGCCCGAGCGCGAGATCCAGAAGCCGGAGAAGAAGGCGCTGCTGAGCTTCTGCACCCACGAGCAGTTCGAGAAGGCGGTGTCCGCATGACCCTCGCCGACGCCGTCGCCCACCTCTCCCCCGAACGCTGGGCCCGCGCCAACCGGCTGCTCGTCCGCAAGGCCCTCGCCGAGTTCGCCCACGAACGGCTGATCAGCCCCGAACGGCTGCCCGACGGCCGCTACGAGGTCCGCAGCGACGACGGTCTCACCCGCTACCGCTACGCCGCCGTCGTCCGCTCGCTCGACCACTGGCAGGTGGACGCCGAGACGGTCACCCGGCATCGCGACGGAACCGAACTGCCGCTCGCCGCCCTCGACTTCTTCATCGAGCTGAAGGAGTCCCTCGGCCTGAGCGACGAGGTCCTGCCGGTCTACCTGGAGGAGATCTCCTCCACGCTCTCGGGCACCTGCTTCAAACTCACCAAGCCGCAGATCCCCTCCGCCGAGCTGGCCCGCGCAGGCTTCCAGGCGATCGAGACCGGGATGACCGAGGGCCACCCGTGCTTCGTCGCCAACAACGGGCGGCTCGGCTTCGGGGTGCACGAGTACCTCTCGTACGCGCCGGAGACCGCGAGCGCGGTCCGGCTGGTGTGGCTGGCCGCGCACCGCTCCCGGGCCGCCTTCACGGCGGGCGTGGGCATCGACTACGAGTCGTTCGTCCGTGCGGAGCTGGGCGACGGGACCGTCGAACGGTTCGCCCGCACGCTCACCGAGCAGGGTCTCGACCCGGACGACTACCTGCTCATACCCGTCCACCCCTGGCAGTGGTGGAACAAGCTGTCCGTGACCTTCGCCGCCGAGGTCGCCCGGCGGCACCTCGTCTGCCTCGGCGAGGGCGACGACGAGTACCTCGCCCAGCAGTCGATCCGGACGTTCTTCAACCACAGCGCCCCCGGCAAGCACTATGTGAAGACCGCGCTGTCGGTCCTCAACATGGGCTTCATGCGCGGCCTGTCGGCCGCCTACATGGAGGCCACCCCGGCGATCAACGACTGGCTGGCGCAGCTCGTCGACAACGACCCGGTGCTGAAGTCCACCGGCCTGTCGATCATCCGCGAGCGTGCGGCGGTCGGCTACCGGCACCTGGAGTACGAGGCCGCCACCGACCGCTACTCCCCGTACCGCAAGATGCTCGCCGCGCTGTGGCGGGAGAGCCCGGTGCCCTCGCTCCAGGACGGCGAGACCCTGGCCACCATGGCCTCTCTCCTCCATGTCGACCACGCGGGGGCGTCGTTCGCGGGCGCGCTGATCGAGCGGTCGGGGCTGACCCCGGTGGAGTGGCTGCGCCGCTATCTGCGCGCCTACCTGACCCCGCTGCTGCACAGCTTCTACGCGTACGACCTCGTCTACATGCCGCACGGCGAGAACGTCATCCTGGTCCTGGAGGACGGCGCGGTGCGGCGCGCGATCTACAAGGACATCGCCGAGGAGATCGCGGTGATGGACCCGGACGCGGTGCTGCCGCCCGCCGTCGAGCGGATCCGGGTCGACGTCCCGGACGACATGAAGCTGCTGTCCCTGTTCACGGACGTCTTCGACTGCTTCTTCCGCTTCCTCGCGGCGAACCTCGCCGCCGAGGGCGTCCTGGACGAGGCGGACTTCTGGCGGACGGTCGCCGGGTGCGTGCGCGAGTACCAGGACGCGACGCCCGAACTCGCCGACAAGTTCCGGCAGTACGACATGTTCGCGCCCGAGTTCGCGCTGTCCTGCCTCAACCGGCTCCAGCTGCGCGACAACCGGCAGATGGTGGACCTGGCCGACCCGTCCGGCGCGCTCCAGCTGGTCGGGAACCTGAAGAACCCCATCGCGGGGTTCTGAGCAGGGCGGACGGGCGTCCCGGAGTACGGTCCTCCGGGACGCCCGTCGATCTCGTCGTGCCGCCGGCCGCGGACGGCCGGGCCCGGTGCGTCAGTTGCCCGGCCAGGGCACCTGCGGCGACCGGTAGTACCCGATGCCCAGCGCGTCCCAGCGCGGTCCCTGCGCCGCGAGCCGCACCCGGTAGGCGTCCCAGTCGTGCGTCGAGGCCGGCGACCAGCCGAGCTCGGCGACGCCCGGCAGCCTCGGGAACGCCATGACGTCGATGTCGGCGCCGGTCACGATCGTCTCCGTCCACAGCGGTGCCTCGACACCCCGGATCGCCGAGGCGGGCGCGCCGGGAAGGTAGTCGCCGGGATTCCAGTCGTAGGAGCGCCTGACCTCCACCAGACCCGCCCAGTCCTGCCCGAGCGGGGTGTCCGCGGTGTACTTCATGTCGAGGTAGACCCGGTCGGCGGGCGACAGCACGAGGCCCGTGCCGTTCCGCGCGGCCTGGGCGACCTGGGCCTTCTCCTGCGCGTCGGTGTCGTCGAGACCCCAGTACTGCGCGATGGCCCCCTTCACGGGGGTCGCCCCGGTCAACTGGTGCCAGCCGACCACCGTCTTGCCGTACTTGGCGACGACGGGCTGCACCTTGTCCATGAAGGCCACGTAGTCGGCGTGGCTGGTCGAGTGGGCCTCGTCCCCGCCGATGTGGAGGTACTTGCCCGGCGTGATCGCGGCCAGTTCGCGGATGACGTCGTCGACGAAGTCGTACGTCACCGGCTTGCCCACGCACAGCGAGCTGAAGCCCACGTCCGTGCCGGTGTAGAGGGGCGGGGCGACGCCGTCGCAGTTCAGCCGGTCGTACGAGGCGAGTGCGGCGTTGGTGTGCCCCGGCATGTCGATCTCCGGGACGACCTCCAGGTAGCGCGAGGCTGCGTACCGGACGATCTCCCGGTAGTCGGCCTTGGTGTAGTGGCCTCCGGTGCCGCCTCCGACCTGGGTGGAGCCGCCGTACTCGGCCAGGCGCGGCCAGGAGTCGATGGCGATGCGCCAGCCCTGGTCGTCGCTCAGGTGCAGATGGAGCTTGTTGACCTTGTAGAGGGCCAGTTCGTCGATGTAGCGCTTGACCTGGGGGACGGTGAAGAAGTGCCGGGAGACGTCGAGCATGGCGCCGCGGTAGGCGTAGCGCGGGGAGTCCTCGATGGTGCCGCCCGCGACCAGCCAGGGGCCGCGGTGCACGGAGTCCTTCTCGACGGCGGCCGGCAGCAACTGCCGCAGGGTCTGGACCCCGTGGAAGAGGCCGGCGGGCCGGGCGGCGGTGATGGTGATGCCGGACGGCCCGCTGTCGAGGCGGTAGCCCTCGTCGCCCGCGGACCCGGCCGCCTGCTTCGAGCCGATCCGGAGGCGGATGCCGCTGTCGCCGTGCGTGGTGACCGGGAGCCGGTAGCCGGTCGAGGGCCGCAGGATGTCCGCGAGGTACTCGCCGACCCGGCGTGCCTCGCGCGTGTCGTCGACGCGGATGCGGGTGTCACCGGTGATGCGGTAGGGGGAACCGCCCGGGTGGACCGAGGCGGGCGCGGGGACGACCTGTCCGAGGGGACCGGGGGTCGCCGCGGGTGCCGCACCGACGAGGGATATTCCGGCTGCCGCCACGAGCAGCAGCGTACCGAGAAGGCGGGGCGTTCTGTGGTGCTGTCTCACATGCGCTCCCTTCAAATTGGTAAAGACCACTCTCCCGCAGCACCGGTGAAACAATCCATCGCATGGCGGAAATCATCCAGAAGGACGGCACGTGGGCCTTCGGCGGCGACGCGCTGCGACTGACTCCCGGACGCGACAAGAACGTCAGCCTGCTCCGCAGGGCCCTGGGTGAACTGGCCGTCCCGCTGGGCGCCCTGGCCGGCGTCTCCTTCGAACAGGGCAAGAAGAGCGGGCGGTTGAGGCTGCGGCTGCGCGACGGCGCCGACCCGCTGCTCCAGGCGACCGGCGGCAAGCTCACGGAGCCCAACGACCCGTACCAGCTGACCGTCGAGTCCGACCGCTACGGGGTCGCCGAGTACTTCGTCGACGAGGTGCGCAACGCCCTGCTGCTCGACCAGGTGCCCGCCGGCCCGGTCGACGGCTATCTGCTCCCCGGCCCCGCCGTACCGCTGTCCGCCTCCGCCGGTGACGGCACCGCCGGCTTCGACGGCGATCACGTACGTCTGGAGTGGAACTGGAAGACGGAGGACGCGAAGGCCGCCGCCGGCGCCCGGACGCTCGCCGTGGACGACATCACGGCCGTCGAGTGGCATCCCGCGGTCGGCCTGGAGAACGGCTGCCTGCGCTTCACCGTACGCGGCGCGGAGACCAAGGCGCCGCCGAAGTACGACCCCAACTCGGTGGAGCTGTGGGGCTTCAAGAAGGACCCGCTGATGGCGCTGGTGGCGGCGGCGGTGCAGGCGCGGCTGCCGCATCCGGCCGCGCCGCCCGCCGAGGCGGACGCGCGGCCGAAGGAGCTGTCACCGACGGCGCCCGAGCCCGCGGCGGCCGAGGCCGATCACGACGCGCTGCTGCGCCGCCTGCGCGAGCTCGGCGAACTGCACAGCTCGGGGGTGCTGACGGACGAGGAGTTCTCGCTGGCCAAGCAGGCGGTCCTCAGGCGCATGTGAGGACCGCCCGCCGTCCACCGGTGCGTCAGCGCGCCCGGCGGGCCACCGTGAAGTGGTCGACCTCTTCCCCGGTCTCCGCGATGCCCCGCACCTTCAGGGTCGCGGTCCGGCCCTTGGGCGCGGGCGTCACGTCGACCCGCAGGAACGAGTAGTTGAGGTAGCGCACACGCGACCAGGCCACCGTCTCGTTCTGCCGGCCGTCCTTGAGGTTGATGAACGAGGCGACGGAGTCGACCTCGTTCTCGTGGCCCTCGTACGACTGCGGGGCGCTGAACGCGTAGAGGCTGCGGCCCGCGGCACCCGCCGTCACATAGACGACGCCGTCGGTCTCGGGGTACGCCGTGCCGCCGATCGGCAGCTTCTTGGAGACCTCGCCCGCCTTGATGACGTCGGTGCGCTCGTACTGGTGGTTGTGGCCGTTGATGACCAGGTCCACGGTGTACTTCTCGAACAGCGGCACCCACTCCTGGCGCACGCCCCCCTCCGAGGCGTGCGCCGTGGAGGTGCAGTACGCGCAGTGGTGGAAAAAGACGACGATGAAGTCGACGTCCTTCGACGCCCGGTAGGTCTTGAGCTGCCGCTCCAGCCACTTCGTCTGGGTTCCTCCCGAGATACCCAGGTTCGCCGGGATCTCGAAGGAGATGTCGTTGGCGTCCAGCGAGATGACCGCCGTGTTGCCGTAGACGAAGGAGTACACGCCCGGGAGGTTCTTCGCGTCCGGGCCGTTGTCGGGGAGGCTCCAGCGGGCCTCTTCGCCGCCGTAGCCGTTGGGCGAGTACCAGGCCTCCATGTCGTGGTTGCCGTACGCCGGCATCCACGGGACCTGCTTGGCGACCGTCTCGGTCTGGGCCAGGAACTGGTCCCAGATGCGCGAGTCGAAGCCGGTGTCCTCCTTCTTGCCCGCGCCGGACGGGTCCGCGTACGCGATGTCGCCGGCGTGCAGGTGGAAGGCCGGGTTCTGGCCGAGCAGCAGGGCGTCGTTGGCGAGGCCGTGGTAGCCGACGCCCTCGTCGCCGAAGGCGGTGAAGGTGAACGGCTCGGCGTGCGCGGGGGCGGTGGTGAAGGTGCCGAGCGTGCCCAGCAGGTGGGGCTCGGCCGGGTCGAAGCCCGCGTGGCCGACGCCGTAGTAATAGGTCTTGCCGGGGCGCAGGTGGGTGAGCTGGGCGTGCAGGTAGTACTGGGTGTGGTCGCCGCTGGCGCCGACGCCCGCCGGGGTGTGGAGGGTGCGGACCTCGGCCTCGATCTTGCGGGAGAGGTCCCAGGGGTGGGCGCCGATGCGGATGTACGGCTTCTTCACCGCGGCGGGGACCTGCCAGGAGACCGTGATCTCGGTGCGCGGGTCGTTGCCGTAGGCGAGGTGGCGGCCGAAGGGGGCGACGAGCGCGCCGTCGACCGTCTCGGTGCTCGCGGCCGTCCGCTGGGTGGGGACCGCGGCCTGTGCGACGGCGCCCGGCACGAAGGCACCGCCCGCGACGGCGCCGAGGGTGACGGCGCCGCCTCTGATCATGTTGCGCCGGGAGAACTTGGCGCGGAGGTACTCGTGCTGCTCGGCCATGGTCATGCGCTCGGCGAGCTGCTCCGGTACGCCCATACGTGGAGTGTCCATGGCTCGAAAAGTTGCTCCCGGCAATCGACGTGGCGCAAGACACAGGATGGACAGCTTCCGAACAGACCACCATAAGAGTTTCAACACAGTGCTGCCCGATATCGGGCAGGATTCTTGCGGATCGCTTTCCGGTACCCCAGGATCATCGGGTGCACGACGAACTTGTTGATCATCTGACGCGGTCCACGCCCCTGAACCGGGGCGAGGCACTGCGGGTGGTCCAGGACGTGCTCGCCTACTTCGACGAGACGACCGAGGATTACGTCCGTCGCCGCCACCGCGAGCTCCAGGGCCAGGGCCTGGTGAACGCGTCGATCTTCGAACGGATCGAGGCGGACCTGAAGTACCGCGCGGTCGCGCCGCCGGAGCTCACCCTCCGCCAGCTGCGCCGCATCGTCTACGGCTGAGTGCCGGGCGAGAACAGAACTGAACGACCGAGGGACAGAGGTACTCCTGTATGTGCGGAATCGTCGGATACATCGGCAGGCGTGACGTGGCGCCGCTGCTGCTCGAAGGCCTCCAGCGCCTGGAGTACCGCGGCTACGACTCGGCGGGCATCGTCGTCACGGCCCCCAAGTCGGCCGGCCTGAAGATGGTCAAGGCCAAGGGCCGGGTCCGCGACCTGGAGGCCAAGGTCCCCGCACGCTTCAAGGGCACCACCGGCATCGCGCACACCCGCTGGGCCACCCACGGCGCCCCCTCCGACGTGAACGCGCACCCGCACATGTCCGCCGACAACAAGGTCGCGGTCGTCCACAACGGCATCATCGACAACGCCGCCGAGCTGCGCCGGAAGCTCGAAGCGGACGGCGTGGAGTTCCTCTCCGAGACCGACACCGAGGTCCTCACCCACCTGATCGCCCGCTCGCAGGCCGAGAAGCTGGAGGACAAGGTCCGCGAGACCCTCCGGGTGGTCGAGGGCACCTACGGCATCGCGGTGATGCACGCCGACTTCTCCGACCGCATCGTGGTGGCCCGCAACGGCTCCCCGGTCGTGCTCGGCATCGGCGAGAAGGAGATGTTCGTCGCATCGGACATCGCCGCCCTGGTCGCCCACACCCGGCAGATAGTGACGCTGGACGACGGCGAGATGGCCACCCTCAAGGCCGACGACTTCCGCACGTACACCACCGAGGGCACCCGCACGACGGCCGAGCCGACCACCGTGGAGTGGGAGGCGGCCTCGTACGACATGGGCGGCCACGACACCTACATGCACAAGGAGATCCACGAGCAGGCCGACGCCGTGGACCGCGTGCTGCGCGGCCGTATCGACGACCGGTTCTCCACCGTGCACCTCGGCGGCCTGAACCTGGACGCCCGCGAGGCGCGCCAGATCCGCCGCGTGAAGATCCTCGGCTGCGGCACCTCGTACCACGCGGGCATGATCGGCGCCCAGATGATCGAGGAGCTGGCCCGCATCCCCGCGGACGCCGAGCCCGCCTCCGAGTTCCGCTACCGCAACGCCGTGGTCGACCCCGACACGCTGTACGTCGCGGTCTCCCAGTCCGGTGAGACGTACGACGTGCTGGCGGCCGTCCAGGAGCTGAAGCGCAAGGGCGCCCGGGTCCTCGGCGTCGTCAACGTCGTGGGCAGCGCCATCGCCCGCGAGGCGGACGGCGGCATGTACGTCCACGCGGGTCCCGAGGTCTGCGTGGTGTCGACCAAGTGCTTCACGAACACCACCGTCGCCTTCGCGCTGCTCGCGCTGCACCTCGGCCGCACCCGTGACCTGTCCGTGCGCGACGGCAAGCGGATCATCGAGGGCCTGCGCAAACTGCCCGCCCAGATCTCCGAGATCCTCGAGCAGGAGGACGAGATCAAGAAGCTGGCCGAGGAGTACGCCGAGGCCCGCTCGATGCTCTTCATCGGCCGCGTCCGGGGCTACCCGGTGGCCCGCGAGGCCTCCCTGAAGCTCAAGGAGGTCTCCTACATCCACGCCGAGGCCTACCCGGCCTCCGAGCTCAAGCACGGCCCGCTGGCGCTCATCGAGCCCGCCCTGCCGACGGTCGCGATCGTCCCCGACGACGACCTCCTGGAGAAGAACCGCGCCGCCCTGGAGGAGATCAAGGCCCGCAGCGGCAGGATCCTCGCCGTGGCGCACCAGGAGCAGGAGAAGGCCGACCAGACGATCGTGGTGCCGAAGAACGAGGACGAGCTCGACCCGATCCTCATGGGCATCCCGCTCCAGCTCCTCGCCTACCACACGGCGCTGGCCCTGGGCCGGGACATCGACAAGCCGCGGAACCTGGCGAAGTCGGTCACCGTCGAGTAGACCCTCCGTCAACTCCCCGGCCGGCGGCCGGACATGAACGATCCCTGTGCGTGCCACCCGCGCACAGGGATCGTTCTTCCAAGGGCCGGAGCCGCCCAAAACCCCGGCCCGCGCCTGGCTCAGCCGGTGGCCGTCACCCCCCGGCCGGCGGCGCGTCGCGGAAGCGTGGTGGGCCAGTGGGCGAGGGCCGCGGTGGCGGCGTACCAGGCGACCGCCCCTGCCGCCACGGCGAACCAGCCGCCCGCCTTGGTGAGGCTGCCGCTGTCCGCGAACCGGGCGACGGCGAGGAGCAGCAGGGAGACGAAGAACAGCCCGTAGGTGCCCTGGCCGAGCGTGTCGCCGCCGGCGAGCGTCAAGGAGAGCGCCACCAGGGCGAACAGGAGCAGGAAGAGTCCCGCGGCATTGTCGGAGATCTGGTTCCCGGCCGAGACGGCCCAGGTGAACCACAGGGCGCCGAGCGCCGAGAAGGCCGTGCCGTTCGCCGCGTCGCGGTCACGGAAGGCCAGCAGACCGGCGACGAAGAGCGCAACGCCGCCTACGTAGTGGGCCAGTGATACGGCGTCAGCCGCCGTCACGCCGTCGATCACGTCGGTGGACCCGAGGCCGAAGGCCAACAGGGTGATTCCCAGGGCGAGTCGGCCGACGGTCGTGGTGGTGCTTCCCGCAGAGACGTCGTTGTCCACGGCGGGCTCCCTTCAGGCATGTGCAGTTGTGCGGTGAGCGATATATGCCCTTCACAAGGGCACAAACACCTCTACGCGCGGGTAGTTTCACGCTGCACAGCAGGAGCACCGCACGGTCCCGGGGCTCATCTCACCTGGGACGACGGCGAGTTACGGAATGACGACGACGGGCCGCTGCGCGCGCTTGGCGAGCCGGCCGGCCACCGAGCCGAAGATGCGCCCGACGATGCCGTGCGTGGAGCCGACGACGATGGCGTCCGCCTCGTACTCCCGGCCCACCTCTTCGAGCTCGTGGCAGATGTCACCACCGCGCTCGACGAGGATCCACGGCACCTCGGCCAGATACTCGGCGCAGGCCAGCTCCAGCCCCAGCACCTCGGTGCGGTGGTCCGGCACGTCGACGAAGACCGGTGGCTCGCAGCCCGCCCACACGGTGGTCGGCAGCCGGTTGGCGACGTGCACGATGATCAGGCCGGAGCCGGAGCGGTGGGCCATGCCGATCGCGTAGGCGAGGGCGCGCTCACTGGACGTCGAACCGTCGAAGCCGACGACGACACCGTGCTTGAAGGCGGGATCGCAGGACTGGCGGGGTTCTTCCGCCGCCAGGGGCTCGGCAGCCGTGGGGTCGGCGAGCGGGCGCTTGCGGTTCGCGGGATCGAAGAATTCGTGACCGGCCATGGGTATCTCGGCGTTTGGATCCTCGTGGTGGGGACGACGTGCGGCAGAGCAGTGTCCGGGAATCATCTTCCCAACCCCATACCCCCAAGGGTACGGCGGCACGCCTCCTCTGCCCAGATCCCGCGCGCGCTGTGCGGCGTTCCCCGGAGCATGCATGAGAGGCGCCCGTAACGCAATGGTTGCTGCCCCGTACAGGCGGTTTGCGCAGGGTTCACCCGGCGACGGGGACTTTTCTCGTGGTACGGCCGCGATCTCCCGGGACGAGGTACGCATACCGGGCAGTGACCGGCCGGTCGAACACGCGTTGAACAGAAGAGCCACCGCCACGGACAGCATGGAGAGCGGACGGCCGGCCCCCGGACCGCGCCGCTCGCCATGGGGAGCACTGGAGCACTAGGGAGCAGAGCGTGCCCGGACCCGAGACCGCGCCCCATCCCTCCCCCGGGGCGCACTCCCCGTCACCGTCGGCGCCGGACACGGCGAGCGACGTGGTGCGCTGGGCCGCCTTCAGCTGCGTCCTGGTCCCCGTGATCCTCGTCTGGTTCGGTGCCTCGCTCGCGGGTGCGACCGGGACGGCCCTGGGGCTGGCCGCCGTGACCGGCGCCTGCCGGCTGCTGATGAGACAGTCCGAGCGGGGCGCGGCACGGCTGCGCGCCGCGGAACGGGACGCGCGGCCCGCCGGGCAGCGGTCCGCACCGCGCGGCCGGCACGGCAGGGCCGCGTCGGCCACCGTGGCCGAACCGCGCGGCGGCGGGGGCCCGGAGCGGCCGGCCCGCCCGCCCGGCGGGGTCCGGCCGGGCGTGATGCCCGATCCACGGGGCAGGAGCGGAACGGGCACCGTGGCCGATCTGCGCGGCTGGAGTGGCACCGGGGCGCACAGAGGCGGTCGGCGCGGTACGGGAAACAAGCCGGTTGACTGACCGGTTTGTGCGCACGCCCCCGGTACTTTTCAGCCAACTTCTGGGAACCGCCCCTCCCTTGCCCGAACGACCCCCCAACCCCCGTTCGACCTGCACCGAAAGGGTCCTGGGCGGCTCGCGCACCCTACGTGGATTGGCCACTGCCACGAGGCGCACTTCCCTGCACGGCCCACGAGTGCAACGCTTCGTGATCGAATGCTTTACGCCAAGTTGCCATGTCGACATTCTGCGGAGTACCGAACTGGTCACCTTGGCGCTACGCGACACAGTAGATTCGATCTTGTCTTACGGCGGGGGACTCGTGCAGGACCGAGGGGAAACGTGCAGGAGCGACACAACCGAGGAGCCGCGACCACCGAGGGGGGCTTAGCAGGATGAGCCACGACTCCACTGCCGCGCCGGAAGCCGCGGCCCGGAAGCTTTCCGGGCGACGCCGCAAGGAGATCGTCGCGGTGCTGCTGTTCAGCGGCGGCCCCATCTTCGAGAGTTCCATACCGCTGTCGGTGTTCGGGATTGACCGCCAGGACGCCGGCGTACCGCGCTACCGACTTCTGGTGAGCGCGGGCGAGGAAGGCCCGCTGCGGACCACAGGGGGCCTGGAACTCACCGCACCACATGGCCTGGAAGCGATCTCCCGGGCAGGCACGGTCGTCGTGCCCGCCTGGCGGTCGATCACCTCGCCACCACCGGAGGAGGCGCTCGACGCACTGCGGCGAGCGCACGAGGAGGGCGCCCGCATCGTCGGGCTGTGCACCGGGGCCTTCGTCCTGGCGGCGGCCGGCCTGCTGGACGGACGGCCCGCCACGACCCACTGGATGTACGCGCCGACGCTGGCCAAGCGCTACCCGTCGGTGCACGTGGATCCACGGGAACTCTTCGTGGACGACGGAGACGTCCTGACGTCGGCGGGCACGGCGGCCGGAATCGATCTCTGTCTCCACATCGTGCGGACGGACCACGGCAACGAGGCGGCGGGCGCGCTGGCCCGGCGTCTGGTGGTCCCGCCGCGCCGGAGCGGCGGGCAGGAGCGCTACCTCGACAGGTCTTTACCCGAGGAGATCGGCGCCGACCCCCTCGCGGAGGTCGTCGCCTGGGCGCTGGAGCACCTCCACGAGCAGTTCGACGTGGAGACGCTGGCGGCCCGTGCGTACATGAGCCGCCGTACCTTCGACCGCCGGTTCCGCTCGCTCACCGGGAGCGCGCCCCTGCAGTGGCTGATCACTCAGCGCGTCCTGCAGGCACAGCGCCTCCTGGAGACCTCCGACTACTCGGTCGACGAGGTCGCCGGGCGCTGCGGATTCCGCTCGCCGGTCGCCCTGCGGGGTCACTTCCGGCGCCAGCTCGGCTCGTCCCCGGCCGCGTACCGGGCGGCGTACCGCGCCCGCAGGCCGCAGGCCGAGCGCCCGTCCGACGTGGACGGCTCGGCGGGACCGCTCGGGCCGCCACCGGTCGTGCACCAGGACAGCCCGGTCCCGATGCAGACGCGCCGTACGGCGACGGCCGGCGCCCTGGGCCCGACCGCGTCGGCCGCGGCACTGGGCCCCGACCCGGGCAAGCACGGCCAGGAGCTGTACGCGGGAGGCAGGCCCAGCCTGCCCGGGCAGCGCAGCGCGCCCTAGCCGGCCGCCGGCGGGGACGTACGTGACGGGAGGGGTCCGTGCCTTCGGGTGCGGGCCCTCTTCCGTACGCCCGCGCTCCGGACGCCGTGCACCTGCCCTTCGGGGGCCGTCCGCCTCCCGTCAGCCCGCCGGGGCGGAACGCGGTCGCCGCGGCGGCCCGCGCTTTTCGGTGCGGGCGAGCAGGTACGGGCGGGTCCACCCGGCCGGAGCGGGCCGTAGGGTGAGACGTATGAACGATCGCATGGTGTGGATCGACTGCGAGATGACCGGGCTCTCGCTGTCGGACGACGCGCTCATCGAGGTGGCCGCGCTGGTCACCGACTCGGAGCTGAACGTGCTCGGCGAAGGCGTGGACATCGTGATCCGCCCGCCGGACGCGGCGCTGGAGACGATGCCGGACGTGGTGCGCCAGATGCACACCACCTCCGGTCTGCTCTCCGAGCTCGCCGCGGGCACGACCCTGGCGGACGCGGAGGAGCAGGTCCTCTCCTACGTACGTGAGCACGTCAAGGAGCCGGGCAAGGCCCCGCTGTGCGGCAACTCGGTGGGCACGGACCGCGGCTTCCTGCTGCGCGACATGCCGACCCTGGAGGACTACCTCCACTACCGGATCGTGGACGTCTCCTCCATCAAGGAGCTGGCCCGCCGCTGGTACCCGCGGGCGTACTTCAACAGCCCGGAGAAGAACGGCAACCACCGCGCCCTGGCCGACATCCGCGAGTCCATCGCCGAGCTCCGCTACTACCGCGAGGCGATCTTCGTCCCGCAGCCCGGCCCCGACTCGGACACCGCCCGCACCATCGCGGCGAAGCACGTCCTGCCCGCGGAATAGCCCTGCGACGGGGCCCTCCTGGGGCCCCCGCAAAAGCCGTGCGCGAGCACCCCTTCGGACCCTGTACACTTTTTCTCGGCCGGTCGGGGAAACCCAAGGACCGGTCGTGGTGGGTGTAGCTCAGCTGGTAGAGCACCTGGTTGTGGTCCAGGATGTCGCGGGTTCAAGTCCCGTCACTCACCCTGAACAGTCAGCCGGTGACCTGATCGACAGGTCACCGGCTGACTGCGTCTCCGGAGCCGGGCGGCACGGTCCGGCGCCCCGGCCTCACGCCTCCCCGCGCGGGTCGGCCGCCCGCCACGCCGCCGCGAAACGATGGACGTCGGCGAAGCGGTCGTCCGGATCGGGGAACGTGGCGCGCGCCACGACCGCCAGCTGCTGCGGCGTACCGCGCCAGGCGCGCTCCTCGTCCCCCGCGTCCAGCAGCAGCCGGGCGGTACGGCCGAGCGTGAAGACGGTGGTCCGGGTGTCCACGACCGCCCCGCGCACGAACTCCTCGGGGGCCATGAAGCGCCGCGAGCCCGGCAGGCGCTCCTCCTCCACCACGAAGGGGCCCGGACGGTACTCGTCGAGGTCGACCAGGTGGGCCACATCGGCCGCGAAGTCGTACAGCAGCGCCCCGTCGTAGAAGTCCACCGCGACATGCCCCGCGGCCTCCACCGCGAGGTGCGCGTCCAGGACCCGGTCGAAGGCGGCCAGCACGCGGGCCACCGGCAGGGCCCGGAAGCGGGCCGCCGGACTGTCCGGGCTCGTACGGTCCCGGCGCCCGGCCGCGGTCGTGTGGTACAGCACCTCGCCCTCCCGCCAGGGCATCACCACCGCCCAGCTGTCGCCGACGGCGATCCGGTGCACCTGGGGGACGATCGCCGGGTGCCGGACGGCGCGATGAAACGCCCATCCTCGTTCGAGTGAACGACAGGCCCGGTCGTTGACCGCCTCCTTGACGAACCAACGAGCACCGTCGAGCAGCCGCACCCCGTACGACACACACCCCGAGTCCTGCCCCCGGAATGCCCTGAACACCTCGCCGACGCGGCCCAGATACGGCTCCACCGCGGGCACTTCACCGACTCCGAGCAAAGGATGCAGGACCATGGTCACCAGCCTGCCCTACCGGCGGCCGGCGGGCGGGCCGCCGGCCGGTCCCCGTGGCGCGGCAGGGGGCCACCGGCCGCACCACAGCACGGCCCTCAGGACGAGGCGCGCACCACCAGCTCCGCCGGCAGGACGAGTTGCCGCTTCTCCAGACCTCGCGACACCGCCGGACGCCGGTCCGCGATCTCACCGAGCAGCAGGTCGATCATCGCGCGGCCCATCTCCTCGATCGGCTGGCGGACGCTCGTCAGCGGCGGGTCCATGTGGCGGGCGATGGCGGAGTCGTCGTAGCCGATCAACGCCACGTCGTCGGGTATGCGGCGGCCCGCCTCGCGGAGCACCTGGCGGGCGCCCGCCGCCATGACGTCGGAGCCGGCGAAGACCGCGTCGAGGTCGGGGCAGCGCTCCAGCAGCAGGCTCATCGCGCGGCGACCGCCCTCCTCGGTGAAGTCACCGGGGACGATCAGCCGGTCGTCCACCTCCCGGCCGGCGTCGAGCAGGGCCTGACGGTAGCCGTCCACACGGCGCTGGGCACCGTAGACGTCGAGGCGTCCGGCGAGGTGGACCACCTTGCGCCGCCCCTGGGACATCAGGTGCTCGACGGCCGCGCGGCCCCCGCCGTAGTTGTCCGAGTCCACCGACGGCAGCGTCTCGTCCGCCGAGCGGCGACCGCTGATCACCGCCGGGATCTCCAGCTGGGACAGGAGGTCGGGGAGCGGGTCGTCCGCGTGGACCGAGACGAGCAGGACGCCGTCCACCCGGTGCGCCGCCAGGTACTGGGCCAGCCGCTGCCTCTCCCGGTCGCTGCCCGCGAAGATCAGCAGCAGCTGCATCTCGGTGTCCGAGAGCTCCGCGCCGACACCGCGCAGCATGTCGGAGAAGTACGGCTCGGCGAAGAAGCGGGTCTCCGGCTCGGGGACGACCAGGGCGATGGCGTCCGTGCGGTTGGCGGCCAGGGCGCGGGCCGCCGTGTTCGGGACGTAGCCGAGCTCCGCGACCGCCGCCTCGACGGCGGCGCGGGTCGCGTCACTGACCCGCGGGGAGCCGTTGATCACCCGGGAGACCGTGCCGCGGCCCACTCCGGCGCGCGCGGCGACCTCTTCCAAGGTCGGCCGGCCGCCACCCCGGCCCCGCGCTCCGTGGCTTGCCATGGTCCGCCTCCCGTCGACACCGCGCGCTCCGCGACTGGCCTGGAATCTAACAGTCGTGTTCATGGACGGGAGTCCCGGCGCGGGGTGCCGGTCCCACCCGGACTTCATCCTCCCGCACCGGGCGGGCACACTGACACGAGCCACCTCACCCGTCCCGGGGCGGTCCCCGACTCCGGCCCCGGAGTTAGCTAACGGGCCGATAACTGAACGCATATCTCCGCGCTCCCACCCTTGACACCCCCGCGCGAACCGACGACTCTTCAACACATCACCTGTGGGAGCGCTCCCACAGTACCTGACACATACACATCCCGCACGTTCCCCGCCCGAGCCGCAGCGAGAACCAACGGGCCCAACAGAGCAGTTGGCCGGGGGGTCGGCACGTCAGGCAACAGGAGGACTCAATGCGCACGAGTACCCGTCGGTCCCGCAGGCTGGGGGCCCTCGCGGCTGTCGCCGCGCTGACCACAGGGCTGCTGGCCGGCTGCGCCAACGACTCGGACGACGGCTCGTCGAACTCCGACGGCGGCAATGGCAAGGGTAAGACCACTCTGACCATCGGGACCTTCGGCGTCTTCGGCTACAAGCAGGCCGGCCTCTACGACGAGTACATGAAGCTCCACCCCGACATCTCCATCAAGGAGAACGTCACCACCCGTACCGACGTCTACTGGCCGAAGACCCTGACCCGCCTCCAGGCCGGCTCGGGCACCGACGACATCCAGGCGATCGAGGTCGGCAACATCACCGAGGCCGTCCAGACCCAGGCCGACAAGTTCGTCGACCTCGGCAAGGACGTCGACAAGTCCCAGTGGCTGGACTGGAAGAACGCCCAGGCCACCACGAAGGACGGCAAGCTGATCGGGCTCGGCACCGACATCGGCCCGATGGCGATCTGCTACCGCAAGGATCTGTTCGAGAAGGCCGGTCTGGAAACGGACCGCACCAAGCTCGCCGAGCAGTGGAAGGGCGACTGGTCCAAGTACGTCGCCGTCGGCAAGGACTACATGAAGAAGGCGCCGAGCGGCACCAAGTTCGTGGACTCCGCCTCCTCGGTCTACAACGCGGCGCTCGGAGGCGAGAGCGAGCGGTACTACGACAAGGACGGCAACGTCATCTGGGACAAGTCCTCGGGCGTGAAGACGGCCTGGAACACCGCGATGTCGGTGGCGACCAGCAACATGTCGGCGAAGCTGAAGCAGTTCGACCCGACGTGGGACCAGGGCTACGCCAAGGGCTCGTTCGCCACGGTGGCCTGCCCCGCCTGGATGATGGGCTACATCCAGGAGAAGTCCGGTGACTCGGGCAAGGGCAAGTGGGACGTGGCGGCGGCGCCGACCGCGGCCAACTGGGGCGGTTCGTTCATCGGCGTGCCGACGGCGACCAAGCACCAGAAGGAGGCCGTCGCGCTGGCGAAGTGGCTGACCGCCCCCGAGCAGCAGGCGAAGGTCTTCGGCAAGCAGGCGAGCTTCCCGTCGACCCCGTCGGCGTACTCGTCGCTGAAGCCGCAGGCCGCCACCACGGCGTACTTCTCCGACGCGCCGATCACCCAGATCTTCTCCGACTCGGCGAAGACCATCCCGACGCAGATATTCGGCGTCAAGGACCAGCCGATCGGCACGGCCATCACGGACGTCGGCATCCTCCAGGTCGAGCAGAAGGGCAAGACGCCCGACCAGGGCTGGAACGCGGCCAAGTCGGAGATCAAGGACGTGCTCGGCCAGTGACCAGCTCCAAGCAGGCTCTCGCGCAGACCGCGTCGAGCGCCGACGCCGCGCCCGGTGACCAGCCGGGCGCGGCCCGCCGCGCTCACGGTCGCGGTACGCCGCCCCCGGGCCCGAGCTCGTGGCGCAGCCGGCTGTACCGCTGGGACATGAAGGCGTCGCCGTACGCGTTCATCGCCCCCTTCTTCATCGTCTTCGGGGCCTTCGGGCTCGTGCCGCTGCTGTACACGGCCTGGTACTCGCTGCACAACGTGCAGTTGTCCGGCCTGGACCACCAGACCTGGGTGGGCCTGGACAACTACAAGAACCTGCTGTCCTCGGAGTTCTTCTGGAACGCCCTGGAGAACACCTTCACCATCGGTGTGATCTCCACGGTGCCGCAGCTGCTGATGGCGATCGGGATCGCGCATCTGCTCAACTACCGGCTGCGCGGCTCGACCGTGTGGCGGGTCGTGATGCTCACTCCGTACGCCACCTCGGTGGCGGCGGCGACGCTGGTCTTCACGCTGCTGTACTCGTGGGACGGCGGCATGATCAACTGGCTGCTGCACTTCGTCGGGATCGACCCGATCAACTGGCGCGAGTCCGACTGGGGCGGTCAGTTCGCCGTCTCCTCGATCGTGATCTGGCGGTGGACCGGCTACAACGCGCTGATCTATCTGGCGGCGATGCAGGCGATCCCCACCGATCTGTACGAGTCGGCCGCGCTGGACGGGGCGGGCCGCTGGCAGCAGTTCCGCCATGTGACAGTCCCGATGCTCAGGCCGACGATCCTGTTCACGGTGGTGGTCTCGACGATCGGCGCGACCCAGCTCTTCGGCGAGCCCCTGCTGTTCGGCGGGGTGAGCGGTTCGAAGGGCGGCTCCGCGCACCAGTACCAGACGCTCGGCCTGTACATGTACGACCAGGGCTGGGGCATCGGCAACCTCGGTAAGGCGTCCGCGATCGCCTGGACGATGTTCCTGATCCTGCTGATCGTCGCCGCGATCAATCTGCTGATCACCCGACGGCTGAGGAAATCCCAATGACCACAAGTGAACTGACGCTCCCCGAGGCGCAGGGGAGCCGCGCGGACGGCGGGAGGCCCGGACGGCGCCGTGTGCTCGGTGCGGGCAAGCAGCTGCACGCGGGCCCGGTCACCTATGTCGTCCTGACGGTTCTCGCGCTGGTCTCGCTGGCGCCGCTGCTGTGGACCGCGATCGCGGCCTCACGCAACAACGAGCGGCTCGCCCAGACACCGCCGCCGCTGTGGTTCGGCGGGAACCTGTTCAAGAACCTCCAGACCGCGTGGGACCAGGCCGGGCTCGGCACGGCGATGGTCAACTCCGTGATCGTCGCCGGGACCATCACCTTCGGTACCGTCCTGTTCTCCACGCTCGCCGGGTTCGCCTTCGCCAAGCTGCGTTTCAAGTTCTCCAGCACTTTGCTGCTGCTCACCATCGGCACGATGATGATCCCGCCGCAGCTCGCCGTGGTCCCCCTCTATCTGTGGATGAGCGACCTGGGGTGGTCCAACCAGCTGCAGACGGTCATCCTGCCCACCCTCGTGAGCGCCTTCGGCACGTTCTTCATGCGGCAGTACCTGGTGCAGGCGCTGCCCACCGAGCTGATCGAGGCCGCGCGGGTCGACGGAGCGAGCAGTCTGCGCGTCGTGTGGCACGTGGTCTTCCCGGCGGCACGGCCGGCGATGGCGGTGCTCGGGCTGCTGACCTTCGTGATGGCCTGGAACGACTTCCTCTGGCCGATCATCGCGCTCAACCAGCAGAACCCCACCGTCCAGGTCGCCCTGAACAGCCTCGGCACCGGCTACATTCCCGACCAGTCGGTGATCATGGCGGGCGCGCTGCTCGGCACGCTGCCGCTGCTCATCGCCTTCCTGCTGTTCGGCAAGCAGATCGTGGGCGGCATCATGCAGGGCGCGATCAAGGGCTGACGGGCCGCACCGGGGCCCTTCGGGGCCGGGTCACCGTCGCCCCGGCCCCCTTCTCCCCTCTCCCTCCTCCCTTCTTCCTGTTCCTCTTCTCCCCTACTTCCGTTCCGTCGGTCTCCTCGACCCCCTATGGGAGCGCTTCCATGTCTGAGCCCGTTACCCCCGTGACCTTCCCCCCGGCCTTCCTCTGGGGCGCCGCGACCTCCGCGTACCAGATCGAGGGGGCGGTGCGGGAGGACGGCCGCACCCCCTCGATCTGGGACACCTTCAGCCATACGCCCGGCAAGACGGCGGGCGGTGAGACCGGCGACGTGGCCGTCGACCACTACCACCGCTATCGCGACGACGTGGCGCTGATGGCGGACCTGGGCCTGGGCGCGTACCGCTTCTCGGTCTCGTGGTCCCGGGTGCAGCCGACCGGGCGCGGTCCCGCCGTGCAGCGCGGCCTGGACTTCTACCGGCGGCTCGTGGACGAGCTCCTCGCCCACGACATCAAGCCCGCGATCACCCTCTACCACTGGGACCTGCCGCAGGAGCTGGAGGACGCGGGCGGCTGGCCGGAGCGCGACACCGCGCTGCGTTTCGCCGAGTACGCGCAGATCGTCGGCGCGGCGCTGGGCGACCGCGTCGAGCAGTGGATCACCCTCAACGAGCCGTGGTGCAGCGCCTTCCTGGGGTACGGCTCCGGCGTGCACGCCCCCGGCCGCACCGACGCGGAGGCGTCGCTGAGGGCGGCCCACCACCTGAACCTGGCCCACGGGCTCGGCGCCAAGGCCCTCCGGTCGGTCATGCCCGCCCGCAACTCGGTCGCGGTGAGCCTGAACTCGTCGGTGGTCCGGCCGCTGTCGCAGGAGCCGGCGGACCTGGCGGCGGCCCGCCGCATCGACGACCTCGCCAACGGCGTCTTCCACGGCCCGATGCTGCACGGCGCCTACCCCGAGACCCTCCTCACGGCCACCGCCCCGATCACGGACTGGTCGTACGTCCAGGACGGCGACCTCGCGGCGATCCACCAGCCGCTGGACGCGCTCGGCCTCAACTACTACACCCCGACGCTGGTGTCGGCCGCCGACTCGGCCGCCGACGGCAACCGTGCGGACGGCCACGGCGCCAGCTCGTACTCCCCCTGGCCGGGCGCGGACGACGTCGCCTTCCACCAGACCCCGGGCGAGCGCACGGAGATGGGCTGGACCATCGACCCGACGGGCCTGCACGACCTGATCATGCGCTACACGCGGGAGGCCCCGGGCCTGCCGCTGTACGTGACGGAGAACGGCGCCGCCTACGACGACAAGCCGGACCCGGACGGCCGGGTGCACGACCCGGAGCGCGTCGCGTACCTGCACGGCCACCTGTCCGCGGTGCGCCGCGCGATCACCGACGGCGCGGACGTCCGCGGCTACTTCCTGTGGTCCCTGATGGACAACTTCGAGTGGGCGTACGGCTACGAGAAGCGCTTCGGCGCGGTGTACGTGGACTACGCGACGCTGGCCCGTACGCCGAAGTCGAGCGCCCACTGGTACGCGCAGGCCGCGCGGACCGGCGCGCTGCCGCCGGTGACGGCCGCCGAGTAGGCCCCTGGCCGACCGGGCACACGGGGGACGGGGCGCGGCGCCCGAGGGGGGGTGCCGCGCCCCGCACGCGTGTCGGCGCCCCGGCCGGGTGGGGGGAGGTCCGGCCGGGGCGCGCAACCCCCGTGGGGGGATGGCTACTTGAAGGCGGCGAAGGCCTTCGAGAAGGCGTTCGCGTCCTGGACGACGGAGCTGCACGTCGCGTCGGCGGAGTTCTTGGCCCCGCCCGGGCACTGCTTGTCGCGGGTGGCGGACCACATGGAGAGCCAGCCGAGGCCCTTGGACCGGGCGAAGGTCACCAGCTGCGAGGCGTCGTCGACCTTGAAGATCTCGGAGGAGACGTCGTTGACACCGATCATCGGGGTGACGGCGACAGCCTTCCAGGCGGCGCTGTCGGAGAGGCCGAGGACGCTCTTGACCTGAGCCTGCGTGGCCGTGGCCGCCTGCTCGGCGTAGGTGCCCATGTCACCGCTGTACGCCGGACCGTAGTCCATCGCCATGATGTTGACGGTGTTGATCTTCACGCCGTTCGACTTGGCGTTGGACAGCAGGTTCACGCCGTCCTGGGTCAGACCCTCCGGCATCACCGGCAGGGTGAAGGACACGTCCAGGTCCGGGTGCTGCTGCTGGAGCTTGGCGATCGCCTTCGCCCGGTTGGTGTTGGCGGTGGTGTTGGGCAGCGCGCCGCCCTCGACGTCGAAGTCGACCTTCGTGAGGTCGTACGCGTCCACCGCCTTCCCGTACGCCGCCGCCAGCGCGTCGGCCGAGGAGCAGCTCGTCGCCAGCTCGGTGCCGGAGGCCCCGCCGAAGGACACGCGGACGTCGCCGCCCTTGGCGCGCAGGGCGCCGATCTGCGACGCCACACCGTCGCTCGCGAGGTCCGTGACGCCACCCCACTTGGGGGTGCAGCCGCCGCCGTCGGTGACGAAGGCCAGGTTGTAGTTCTTCACGCCGGTGGCCGCGGCGCTGCCGACCAGGTCGAAGGCGGGGTAGAGCGAGGTGTCGACGTAGGGCGCGAAGCCGGCCGTCGTCGTGTTGCCGCTGCCCGAGCTCTGCGAGGGGGAGGGGGTGGCCGTCGCGGTCGGCGTCGGGGTGGCGCTCTGCGAGGCGGTCGCGGTCGGGGTGGACGTGGGGGTCGCGGACTGCGTCGGGCGGCCGCTGGGCTCGGGCGTCGCGCCGTCGTCCACCGAGCACTTGGTGTCGTCGACGAGACAGCCCGTCGGGTCGGCGGTGCCGTTCACGACGAAGCCGACGGTGACGGACTCGCCGGCCTTCAGGCCGTCCTTGTCCCAGGAGGGCGGCTTCACGGTGACGTGCTTCCCGCTCACGCTCGACTCGCCGTTCCACAGGGAGCTGAGGGTGGCGCCGGAGGGCAGGTCGAACTCCAGCGTCCAGTCGGCCTTCACCTGGGCGCTGTCGTTGGTGATGACGTACTGCGCGGTGTAGCCCGTCGACCAGTCGCTGGTCCTGGTGTACGCGGCGCCGACGCCGGCGGCCTGCGCGGTTCCGGTGAACAGGAGGGCGCCGCCGCCGACCACAGCCGCGGCGACGAGGCCGCCTATCGCCTTGTTCCTGCCACTGACCTTGCGCCGGTGCGTGCTGCTCATCGCGTGCCTGCCTTCGCGGTTTCACGGGGGTTCACGGGGATTCCCGGGAGTGGGTGCGGCAGCACGCTAGCGATCCGGAATCGGGCAAACCGCTTCATCCGGACGAGGGTTGAGGATCTTAGGGTGCGCTTAAGGAAGGCATCGGGGGTGGTTAAAGGTCGAGACCAATTGAGGGTGCGCGGGGGGGTCAGCGCACGCCGACGCCGCCCCGCCTCCGGCGCCGTACGGATCCCCGGTGGCCCCGCCGCTCCGGGGTCCGTCCGTCCAGCTGGATCCAGATGCGCACCTCGGTGCCGCCCAGTACGGAGGAACCGATGCGCACGTCACCGCCCGTCGACTCGGCGAGGCGCCGCACGATGTCCAGCCCCAGCCCGGTCGACCCGTCGCTCCCGGACCCGCGCCCGCGCGCCATCGCCGCCTCGGGGTCCACGATGCCGGGGCCCGCGTCCGAGACCAGCACGATCACGGCGTCCTCGCCGTTGTGCACGTCGACCGCGAAGGCCGTGCCCTCGGGCGTGTGCCGGAACACATTGCCGAGGAGGGCGTCGAGCGCCGCCGCGAGGTCGGCGCGGGCGACGGGTATCCGGACCGGCCTCTCGACCCCGGCCATGCGTACCTTGCGCCCTTCGTCCTCGGCCAGCGCGGACCAGAAGTCCATGCGTTCGCGGACGACTTCGGCGGCGTCGCAGCCGGCGCCCACTCCCTTCGCCGCGGTCTGCGGCTTGGCCTCGCGGGCGGTCCGGATGATCGTGTCGACCTCACGCTCCAGCTGCGCGACGGCGGCCCGGGTCTGCTCGGCGGCCGGACCGTCGCCCAGCGAGGCCGTGTTGAGGCGCAGCACGGTCAGCGGTGTGCGCAGCCGGTGCGACAGATCGGCTGCCAGCTCTCGTTCGTTCGCCAGGAGCTGGACGACCTGGTCGGCCATGGAGTTGAACGCGACGGCGGCGAGGCGCAGTTCGGCGGGGCCCTCTTCGGGCACCCGGGCGCCCAGCTTCCCCTCCCCCAGCTCGTGCGCGCTCTCGACCAGCCGCTGGGCGGGCTGCACCATGCGCACACCGAGCCGGTCGGCCACCGCGACGGAGCCGACGATGAGGGCGACGCCGACCGCGGCGAGCACCGCCCAGGCCGTACCGACGCCATTGCTGACCGCGGACTCGGGGACGTACACCTCGACGACCGCGATCTCTCCGGAGCTCAGCGCGACGGGCTGGAGCAGGGTGGAACCGCCGGGAACCTCGGTGGTGGAGGCGCGGCCCAGCTTGCGGGTGGTGGCGATGTCCTTGCCGGCCGCGCGCCGCTTGCCGATCTCCACCGCGGCGGTGCCGTCGGCGGCGGGGATGTGCACGGCCATCCCCGAGTCCGAGCCTGCGGAGGCGACGACCCGCTCCAGCTTGTCCCGCTCGGTGGTGATGGAGAGCGCGGGGGCGATGGCGGCGGCCTCGCGCTCGGCGTTCGAGAAGGCGCGGTCCCGGGCCATCTCCTTGATGACGAGGCCCAGCGGCACCGCGAAGGCGACGACGACCATCGTGGTCACCGCCACGCACACCTTGACCAGCGCCCACCTCATGACGCCCACTCCCCCGCCGGTGCCCGCCCGGTCGCGCTCGAACGCGAGCGCGGCGCCGGCTTGCTCGCACCCGAACCCACCGCCGGCGCCTGCCACTTCGCACCCGAACCCACCGCCGGCGCCTGCCACTTCGCACCCGCACGCGCTGCCGGCACCTGCCCGCCGGCCCCCGGCCGCCCTGCCGGCACCTGCCCGCCGGCCCCCGACCGCCCTGCCGGTGCCTGCCCGGTCGCACCTGAACGCGCCGGCTGTGCCTGCCCGTTCGCACCCGGCCGTCCGGCCGGTCGGTGCGGGACGGCGTCCGGCCGTCCGGCACCGGCGCGCCTCATAGCGGCGGCTCCGCTCTCGGTGGCTCCAGCTTCACGCCGACGCCCCGCAGGGTGTGCAGATAGCGCGGCCGGGCCGCCGTCTCGCCCAGTTTCCGCCGCAGCCACGACAGATGGACGTCGATGGTCTGGTCGTCGCCGTAGGCCTGCTGCCACACCTCGGCGAGCAGTTCCTTGCGCGGCACGACCACGCCGGGCCGCCCTGCCAGGAAGGCCAGCAGATCGAACTCGCGGCGGGTGAGGTCCAGTCGGGCGCCGTCCAGCTCGGCCTGGCGCCGCAGCGGATCGATGGCGAGCCCGCCGACCCGGATGACGGTCGACGGCGGCACGTCGCCCGTGCCGGCGCGTGAGCGGCGCAGTACGGCGGCCATCCGCGCGGACAGGTGCTCGACCGAGAACGGCTTGGTCAGATAGTCGTCCGCCCCGTCGTTCAACAGGCGGACGATTTCGCTCTCGTCGTCCCGCGCGGTGGCGATGATCACCGGCACGTCGGTGATTCCGCGCAGCATCTTCAGCGCCTCGGCCCCGTCGAGATCGGGCAGGCCGAGGTCGAGGATGACCACGTCGAAGGAGAAATGGGCGACCTCGCGCAGCGCCTCGAGGGCGGTGCCGACACTGCGCACGGTGTGTGCGGCGTCGGTCAGATGCCGGATGAGGGCCGAGCGCACGAACTGGTCGTCCTCGACCACGAGCACACTTGCCATGGGCGGCACCGTACGCCATCCGGGGGATGCCGGTCCGGCACCTGTGGACAACCCCCGCTGTGACGCGACCCAGAGACACGCGTGGGGCCGGTGGTGCAGTATGGCCGGGAAATGCGCAGAGGACTCGTACACGGACTTGCTTGGTCGCTCGCCACGGGCGCGGCGGTCACGCTGTCGTGGTGGGGTGTCCACACGGTGATGGCGGGGACGGCGTACGACCCTCCGCGCGCCCTGCCCATCACGGCCGGCGACGCGACGACCCAGGAGTCGAAGCCGCTCGCCTCCTCGACCCGGCGGGCCGAGCCGTCGCCGAGCCCGTCGGAGCGGCCGAGCGCGAGCCGGCGCCCCGGCGCCACCGCGTCGCCGTCCCGCTCGGCGACCGCCGGCCCGAACCCCTCGGCCTCCGCCTCCGGCCGGGTCAGGAGCTACGACACCGACGGCGGCCGGGCGGTCTTCGACCTGGGGAAGACGTCCGCGACGCTGGTGTCGGCGACCCCGGGCGCCGGCTGGTCGATGCAGGTGTGGAAGACGGAGGCGTGGATCCGCGTGGAGTTCAGCTCGGGCGCGGACCGGGTGTCGGTGTTCTGCACATGGCACGACGGACCGCCGCGCGTGGAGATCGGCACCTACTGAGCGACCGGGACCGGCCTCCGCGGCGGCAGGATCGTCGGCCCTAGCGGAAGACGGACGGGGGCGGCGCCGGTGAGGCGACCGCCGCCGCGTCCGTGACCGGGGCGGCGCCTCCGGTGAACGCGGTGAGCTGCCTGCCGTGTTCGACCCGTGCGGGGTGCGGGTCGCAGGCCGCGAGCCGGGTCAGTTCGGCGACCGGCAAGGGCCGGGCGGCGGCCACGAGGACGGCGTTCCCGAAGCGCTTGCCGCGCAGCACCGTGGGGTCGGCGACCAGCGCGAGTTCGGGGAAGACGACCCCGACGGTGGCGATCTGGCCGCGGAGGTGGGCGAGTGGGGGCCCGTCGGCGAGGTTCGCGGCGTAGAAGCCGTCGGGCTTCACGACCCGGCGCACCTCCGAGACGAACTCGACGGATGTCAGGTGGGCCGGTGTCCGCGCCCCGCTGAACACGTCCGCGATCACCAGGTCCGCCCACCCGTCGGGCACCTTGGCGAGACCGGCTCGGGCGTCCGCGGAGCGCACCCTGACCCGCGCGTTCGGATCCAACGGCAGCTCGCGGCGGACGAGTTGGACGAGGGCCGCGTCACGCTCGACGACCTGCTGGGTGGAGCGGGGGCGGGTCGCCGCGGTGTAGCGGGCGAGAGTGAGGGCGCCGCCGCCGAGGTGCACGGCGTGCACGGGCTTGCCGGGCGGGGCGACGAGGTCGATGACGTGGCCGAGGCGGCGCTGGTACTCGAAGCTCAGGTACGTGGGGTCGTCGAGGTCGACGTGCGACTGCGGGGCGCCGTCGATCAGCAGCGTCCAGGCACGTGCCCGGTCCCGGTCGGGCAGCAGTTCGGCGAGTCCGCCGTCGACGGGCTCGACGACCGCGTCGGCCGCCCGCTGTCCGCGCCGCGCGCCCCGCCCCGTCTCACGGCCTTCGTCCGACCGCTTGTTCCTCGCCCTTGCCATCAGACCATTATCCGGGGGTACGGGCGGCTCGGCCCACCGGCCGGGGTGCGGGGCCGGGGCGGGGGCCCGAGGTCGGTGCCCGGGGCCACCGGGCGCTGTCCGGAGGTGGCGGCCCGGCTCCGGGAACGGCAGGCGCCACCGGCGGCCTGTCCGGGTTCAGCAGCAGTTGTCCGCGGCCTCGATGAGCCGGGCCGCCTCTCCCAGCGCGGCCCGCAGGACGGCCGGGTCGGTCGCGAGGTCCGCCTCGCCGGGCGGCAGGAGCCAGTCGGAGCCCTCGACCGGGGGCTCGGGGGGCAGGCTGAGTCCGCGGCCGTTGGTCTGTGTGCAGGTGCTGCCGGGCACGTCCCAGGCGTCGGCGGTGCCGGGCGGCACCAGGAAGCCGAGGGTGTCGCAGCCGTCGTCGTGGAGCACGGGGCCGACCGCTTCGCAGGCACCGCGGCGGATGATGTCGACCGCCTCCAGGCCCTGACGCGCGGGAACGGTCACCAGCTCGCACTCGGACGCAGGCTCCGGCGGGGCGCTGCACTCCGGGGACGGCCGGTGCTGCGCGGTCGTCGTCGACGTACGGAAATCGGTGCTCTGCCTGGTCTCCATCCCCGCCTCCAACGGAACCCCTCCTCTTGACGAGTGGGTCGGGAGTTCGGGTGGCTCCCGGTCCGCAGGGTTCAACGCTCCGGGACGTCAACGGCTACGGCGTAACACCGCCGCAAAGGATGGCAGTTCATGGCAGATCGTGGATGAGATATCCGGTTTGTAGCTAAACCCAGCGTGGCGACCCTGTCACAGCAGGTACGTTCTTGCCGCGCCGGAAGCAGGGCACCACTGGTCACGAACCAGTGCAACTCGTCCTTGGTCCGGCATGGTTCGACGGTTCGCAAGAGAGGGCCCGGCCATGGCGTCGTCAGCGGTGACCTCGTCCCAGTCCCCCCGGCCACCGCGGCCGAACCTCGCCTTCAGGCGGTTGCGCGGACAGCGCTCGCCGAGCGAGTTCGCGGCGGCGGTCCGGCGGGCGGCGCGCGAGATCGGGGAGCGGGTCAGCTGCGACGCGCGCTACATCGGGCGCGTCGAGGCGGGCGAGATCCGCTGCCCCAACTACGCGTACGAGCGGGTGTTCCTGCACATGTTCCCCGGCCGCACGCTCACGGACCTGGGCTTCACTCCCCGCTCATGGGTACGCGGGCGCGGGGCGCGGGGCACGGGAGAGGCGCCCTCCTCGCACTCCGCGAGCCTGTCGTACGCCCTGCATGAGACGGAGGAGGCGTACGAGACGTATGAGACTCCGGAAGCGCATCGCGTTCCGGCGCAGCACGCACCGCACCACCCGCACGATCCGCATCACCCGTACGACCCGCATGACAGGCACCACCCGCACCACACGTGCGACCCGTGCGACCCGTACGAGGACCACGATCAGAACCACGAGGAGAGCGACGTGCAACGTCGCGCATTCATGACCGGAGGCACCGCCACCATGGCGGTGGCCTCACTGGGGCCCTTCGCGGGCGCGTTCGGCGGCAGCGCCGCGGCCGCCGAACGGCGCGTCCACCGGGCCGGCACGTCGGAAGCCGGCGCCCTCGAAGAGGCCGTACGCAAGATCCGGCTGCTCGACGACCGCCATGGGGCCGACGGCCTCTACCGGCGCGCGGCGACCCCGCTGCGGACGGCGTACGCGCTGCTCGACGCGGGCACCACACGGCAGTCGATCGCGGAGCGGCTGTACGCGGGCGCTGGTGAACTGGCCATCTCGGTGGGCTGGCTGGCCCACGACTCGGGGCGCTTCGACGACGCCCGCTCGCACTACGCGGAGGCCCTCGCGACCGCCCGGATGTCGGGCGACCCGGGCCTGGAGGCCCATGCCTTCTGCAACACGGCGTTCCTCGCGCGCGACGCCGGGCGCCCGCGTGAGGCCGTGCGTGCCGCACAGGCCGCGCAGCGCGCCGCCCGCCCCCTCGGCTCCCCTCGTCTGCTCTCCCTGCTCGCGCTGCGCGAGGCGGGCGGCTGGGCGGGGCTCGCCGACCGGGCCGGGTGCGAGCAGGCCCTGGCCCGTGCGCAGGCCCTCTTCGAGCGGGGTCCCTCCGAGGCCGACCCCGAGTGGATGACCTTCTACGGAGAGGCCGAACTGGAGGGACTGGAGGCGCAGTGCTGGTCGACGCTGGGCGACTGGCCCCGCGCCGCCCGGCACGCCCGCCGCGCCGCCGAGCTCCAGGACCCGCACTTCACCCGCAACATCGCCCTCTACACGGCGGAACTGGCCGACGACCTCGCGCGCGGCGGCCGCCCCGACGAGGCCGCCCTGGCCGGTCTGCGCGTCCTGGACCTGCTGAACGAGGTCCAGTCCTCCCGCATCCAGACGATGCTCGCGGGAACGGCGCGCGTCCTGCTCCCGCACCGCAGGGCGTCGGGCGTCTCGACGTTCCTGGAGCGCCACGCGAGCCTGCCGCGCCCGGTCTGAGGGACGGCCGACGGCACGAGGTCGCCCTACGCGGACAGGTGCCCGCAGTCGTTCCACACCTCGATCGCGGGCTCTCCGTAGGCCCAGCCGAGCACCGACAGCGACGTCGGGTTGAGGCGGATGCGGGCCGCGAAGTCGAGGGGGAGGCCGAGCCAGCGGGCGCCGATGGAGCGCAGGATGTGGCCGTGGGCGAAGACCAGGACGTCACGGTCCTCGGCACGTGCCCAGGCGACGACCTCGTCCGCGCGCGCGGAGACCTCCTGGAGGGGCTCTCCCCCGGGGACGCCGTCGCGCCAGATGAACCAGCCCGGCCGGACCGCCTGGATGTCCGCCGGGGTCATGCCCTCGTAGGCGCCGTAGTCCCACTCCATGAGCGTGTCCCAGGTGGTCGCGCGGTCCCCGAACCCGGCGAGCTCGCAGGTCTCCCGCGCGCGTGCCAGCGGGCTGGTGCGCACCTCGACCCCGTCGAGGCCGTCGAAGGGCGGACGGTGCAGCCGCTCCCCCAGCAGCTTGGCGCCGCGCCGGCCCTCCTCCAGGAGCGGGATGTCGGTCCTGCCGGTGTGCTTGCCGGACAGCGACCATTCCGTCTGTCCGTGCCGGGCCAGCAGGATGCGCGGTGCCATGGAAGGAGACCTTTCCGGGACGAGTGAGACAGGGAGAACGGGTCACTCGGCGACGAGCGAGGGGGTCACTCCATCATCGCTCACGGGTCCGCGGGGCAACCCGGCGGGCGATCTCCGCGTCTTTGAGGGCCGGGGGCGCCCACCGAGGGCGTTCACATACACCGTAAAATCGCATGCGGCCACCGATCGTCTCCAGACACTGTGCAGACTGTGGGGTCACAGCAGAAGCAGATGGGGGAGGGCGATCGGATGCCGCAGACCGATGCACCGCGTACCGGGACGGCACCACGCGCCCGGTTTCGCAGGTGGACCGACCTGCGCGACGTCTCGGGAGCGCACGCGCGCCTGCGCTGGTGGACCGAACTGCCGCTGATCCTGCTGGTGTACGCGTCGTACTCGGCGGGCCGGCTGCTCGCCCGCGGCGACACCTCCAGCGCGGTCGACCACGGCCTGGAGATCCTGCGCATCGAGAAGGTCCTCCACCTCAACGCCGAGCACCCGCTGAACCGGCTGTTCACCCGCGAGGCCTGGCTCGGCGTCCCGGCCGACTTCTGGTACGCGTCGCTGCACTACCTGGTGACGCCCGTGCTCCTCGTCTGGCTCTTCCGCTCCCGGACCGCGCACTACCGCGCGGCCCGCACCTGGCTGATGACCTCGACCTTCATCGGCCTGATCGGCTTCACGCTGCTGCCGACCTGCCCGCCCCGGCTGCTGTCCGAGGGCCACGGCTTCGTGGACACGATGGCCCAGTACAGCTCGTACGGCTGGTGGGGCGGCGAGGCGAGCGCGCCGCGGGGCCTGGGCGGCATGACCAACCAGTACGCGGCGATGCCGAGCCTGCACGTGGGCTGGGCGCTGTGGTGCGGTGTGATGCTGTGGCGCCACGGCCGCACACCGCTCGCCCGGCTCGCGGGTGTCGCGTATCCGCTGCTCACCACGATCGTCGTGATGGGCACCGCGAACCACTACTTCCTCGACGCCGTCGCCGGTGCCGCGGTGATGGGGGCAGGTCTGCTGCTGACCCCCGTGGTGTTGCGGCTGGCGGACCGGGCGAGGACGCGGCTGGTCGCGCGGTTCCGGCGGTCCGCCACCGCCTCGGGCACCACAGGTTCCTCAATTGTCAGTGCGGGGTGCCAGACTTCCGCGGGTGAGCGAATTCCCCGACAGCGCGAGTCCCGAACCGGGCCGGGAGCCGAACCGGGTGCCTCTCCCACGGACGCGGGGGACGGGGCTCCGGCAGCGGCTCGCTGAGCTGCGCGGCCCGGACGTACCGCCCAAGTCCCTCGACGCGCGCGCCCTCGCGGCGCTCGCCGCGAACCCCGGGTGCGAGCGGCGCGCCCTGCTCGACGGCGCGGGCGTGGACAAGGCGAAGCTGGCCGGCGCGCTGGGGGCGCCGTCCGGCTTCGGGCAGTCGCAGTTCGCCTTCATGCGCGGCAACGCGTTCGAGGCACGGGTCAAGGCCGACGGCGGCGCGGAGCTGCTGCGGCTGGTGCACGAGCGGCTGGACCCGCGCGCCGAGCCTCCCACGGCCGGTGTCGTGCCCGACCTGGGCGCCGTCGGCCCCGAGGGACGCGCCGCCCGGACGGCGCTCGCGCTGCGCGAGGCCACCGGGGCCGGTGTCTGGACGCTGCTCGACCACCCCATGCTCGCCCTCGACGTCGCCGGCTCCCCCGCCTTCCTGGAGCCGGACGCCGTGGTCGTGCACCCCGACGGCCGCTGGACGGTCGTCGAGATCAAGTCCTTCCCGATGCTCGACGGTTCGGCGGACCCGGCGAAGGTGGGCGCCGCCGCCCGGCAGTCCGCCGTGTACGTCCTGGCCCTGGAGGAGGTCGCCGCCCGCCTCGGCACACCGCCGGAGGAGCACGCCGCGGCCGCGCGGGGGGCCGGGGAGCCGGACACGGCCGTCCCTCCCGCGCCGGCCGAGGCACCGGACACGGCCGTCCCGGCCGGGGCGCCCCCTGCGCACGGCGCCCGGACCGGCGCCCCCGAGGTCTCCCACCGGATCCTCCTGGTGTGCCCCAAGGACTTCTCCAACCTGCCGGCCGCCTCCGCCGTCGACATCCGCAAGCAGCGCGCGGTCACCAGGCGCCAGCTCGCCCGCCTCACCCGCGTCGAGGACATCGCCGCCGCCCTGCCCGAGGGCACCTGCTTCTCCCCTGACCTCCCCGCCGCCGAGCTGACGACCGCCGTCGAAGCGGTCCCGGCGGCGTACGCCCCCGAGTGCCTGTCCGCCTGCGACCTGGCCTTCCACTGCCGCGACCGCGCGCTCGCCGAGGGTGCGGTCACATCCCTGGGCCGCTCGCTGCGCTCGGAGCTCGGCGGCCTGACCTCGGTCACGGACGTCCTCGCGGCGGCGCACGGCGAGGCGGGCGACCCGCGCGACCCGGCGGTCGCCATGCTGCGGCGGGCGGCCCGGCTGCGGGCCGAGGCCCTGGACGGCCACCCCGCCGGCGCGGGTGCGTCCGAAGCCCTGGAGGGCGCCGCATGTCGCTGATCGCCACCCTCGCCCGGCTCGAAGCCGTGGAGAGCGGACGGGCCCAGCCCGCCGCCACCGTGCGGCACCGGCACCTCACCGAACGGCCGCTCGTGCTGGTGCCGCTGACCACCGCGGGCGAGGCCGGGGCACCGCTCGGCGCGCTGGTGGGAACCGACCGGGACGCCCCCCGGCTGCTGGTCGTGCCGCAGCCCCGGGACCGGGACCTGCGGTCCGCGTTCCTCGCCGAGCTGGCCGACGTCGTACTCCCGTACATCGACACGTACGCGGACGCCGTCGAGCCGGCCGAGCGCAGCGAGACGGACCCGGAGACCGGCAAGCGCGTCAAGGTCGAGGTCGAACTGTGCGCGGACGCCCCGCAGCTGATCGTCCCGAGCCGGCCGGGCATCGAGTTCGTACGGCTGCTCGGCCGCTCCACCCGCTTCCGGCGCACCGCCGAGCAGGACCCGGAGACGCCCCATCCGGCACCGCCCCGGGTCCCGTTGTTCGGCCGGTGGCTCACGCACTACGCGGAGCGGGCCCGGGTGCCCGGCTCCGCACTGCTGCTCGCCCTCACCGACGTACTGTCCCGGCACTGGGCCACCGGCCAGAGCAGTCTGGAGGACCAGCACCTGGGCGCGCTGCTCGCGTGGATCGACCCGCCCGAGGGGATGCTGGGCGCGGAGGCCGCGCTGCGCGCGGGGACGACGCGCGACGCACGGGGACAGCTCGTCTGCCCGCCCGCCGGACCGGCCACGGACCCCGCCTTCGACAACCAGCTGCTGGCTCCGGCCATCGAGCGCTACGACCGCGCGCGTGCCGCGTTCGCCGCCGCCGAGGACGGTGTCGAGGCGGACGACCGGCTCGGCCTCGTCACCGCCGCCGAGCAGGAGATCCGCGACCTGGTGGCCGACGTCGCCCGTCCCACCTGGGACGCGGTGTGGCGTGGCCTCGACCTGTTGCGCGGGCTGCCCGAGGGCGCGCACGCCGCCGACCGCTGGACCCGCGACCGCTGGTCGTTCACCGGGCACCGCGACCGGGTGTCCGCCGGAGAGCCGCCGCAGCCCCGCCGGGACGACGCGGTCACCGCGGCGAACAAACTCGCGACACGCGAGCGCGAACAGGCCCGCCTGGAAGCCCAGGAGGCCCTGGACGACCCGCTCGTCATGGCCGGCCGCCGGCTCGCCGGAGAGGCCTTCGCGGGCGAGGTCGTCGACGTGGTCATGGCGTACAGCGAGGGCAAGCGGCCCAGTCCGCGCCCGCTGGTGACGGTACGCACGGACGACCGGCCGTATCTGGGGGAACGCGTCAAGGTGTACCGCTCACTGGGCGGTAAGCCGCAGTCCGCGGAGTTCGTCGGCCACGAGACGCTCCCCGGGGCCGGGAAGTCCGCCGGAGCCGACGAGTCCGACCGGACCGCGGAGGCCGACGGCACCGCGCCGTCCGGCGGGGACGTGACGTCCGCCCAGGACCCGGACGGCGGCGACGTCCTCGTGGTGCTGCGCATCGTCGACAAGATGGGCCGCGGCAAGGAGCCCGACGCCGGATCCGTGCCCGAGAAGGGCGACCTCGTGTGCTTCACGCTCTTCGAGCACGAGCAGCGGGGCGGCGCGAAGCTGCCCGACCCGGAGGAGACACCGTGGACGCACGGCGGGCCTCCGGGCGAGCCCGACGCGGTGCCCCTGCCGGATCCGACGACGCCGGAGGACATCCTGTGACCACCGTCTTCGATCCCGGTGCCGCGGCGGCCCGCGCCACCGACGCGATCCTGCACGACACGCTGCACGGCACGCACCGCGGTGTCGTGGTGGACTCCCCGCCCGGTGCCGGGAAGTCCACGCTGGTCGTCCGGGCGGCGCTCGAACTCGCGGCCGCGGGAAGGCCGTTGATGGTCATCGCGCAGACCAACGCCCAGGTCGACGACCTGGTGCTGCGGCTCGCCGAGAAGGACGCCGAGGTGTCCGTCGGCCGTCTGCACAGCAGCGACTCCGACCCGTACGACAAGGCCCTCGACGGCCTGGACAACGTGCGCAAGTCGACGAAGGCCGCCGACCTGGCGGGCCTCGACGTGGTCATCTCCACCGCGGCCAAGTGGGCCCACGTCAAGGGCGTGGAGCCGTGGCGGCACGCGATCGTCGACGAGGCGTACCAGATGCGGTCGGACGCGCTGCTGGCCGTGGCGGGGCTCTTCGAGCGGGCCCTGTTCGTCGGCGACCCGGGCCAGTTGGACCCGTTCGCCATCGTCGGCGCGGAGCAGTGGGCGGGGCTGTCGTACGACCCGTCGGCCTCCGCGGTGACCACGCTGCTCGCCCACAATCCCGAGCTCCCGCAGCACCGTCTGCCGGTGTCCTGGCGGCTGCCCGCGTCCGCGGCACCGCTGGTGTCCGACGCGTTCTACCCGTACACGCCGTTCCGCAGCGGGACGGGACACGAGGACCGGCGGCTCGACTTCGCGGTCGCCTCGGACGGTTCGGGTCCCGACCGGGTCATCGACGAGGCGGCGCGCGCCGGTTGGGGGCTGCTGGAGCTGCCGGCCCGGCACACTCCGCGCACCGACCCCGAGGCGGTGCGGGCCGTGGCACAGGTCGTGCGGCGGCTGCTCGACCGGGGCGGCGCCGCCACCTCGGAGCGGTCCGGGGAGCCGGTGCCGCTGACCGCCGACCGGATCGCGGTCGGCACGGCGCACCGGGACCAGGCCGCGGCCGTGCGGGCCGCACTGACGGATCTCGGCGTCGCCGACGTCACCGTGGACACGGCGAACCGGCTGCAGGGCCGGGAGTTCGACGTGACGGTGGTGCTGCACCCGCTGTCCGGGCGCCCCGACGCGACCGCCTTCCACCTGGAGACGGGACGGTTGTGCGTACTGGCGTCCCGGCACCGGCACGCGTGCATCGTGGTGTGCCGGGAGGGCGTGACGGAGCTGCTGGACGACCATCCGTCGACCGAGCCCGTGCAACTGGGCGTCACGGTGAAGTTTCCGGATGGTTGGGAAGCCAATCACGCGGTGTTGTCGCACCTGGCGGAGCATCGGGTGAGCTGGCGGCCCTGACCGGCCGCGGTACCGGACGCGGGCAGCCGTGGTGCGGGACACGGGCGGCACCGGTGCAGGAAAAGGACGGCACCGGTGCAGGAAACGGGCGAGCGCGCGTGGACGCGGATGACCGACCGGGGCCGACCGGGGACCCGCGCACCCGCCGGGGACGCACGCGGTCCGGTGACCACGCACGATCGCCGGTGACCGCGTACGGCCGTCGGCGACCGCGGCAGCGGACCGGACAGGCCCGTCCACGCTCGGGTCCCGTCGTCCGCGGCCCACTTGCGCGGCCGGGGGACAATGGACGATGGCCCACCCACAAGGCGGGTTCCCAACCGTACGAGGAGGAGAAGACATGGCGGAGCCCACGCCGCGTCGGAACGAACCGCGGCTACGCCCCGCGCCCCTGCTCTTCGAGCCCGCGGAGGCCGCCGGGGATCCGGAGCACTTCTTCGACCTGGAGTCGATCGACGACCCGCGCGCGCTGCTGGACCGCGCCACGGAGCTGACGCAGGCGTTCCGGGCCGCCGCCGACCGCGCCGTCGAGTTCCAGGCGATCGCCGCGGCACAGCTCGCCGACCCGCGCCGCTTCGACCGGCTCACCCCCGCCGCCATCGGCGAACGCGCCGAATGGACCGAGGACTACGCGAAGAAGATGGTCGAGTTCGGCCGCGATCTGCTGCGGGGCGTCGAGGGGAACGGGCACGGACACGGGGTCGTCGACCCTCTGTGAGCCCGTGGCCCGGCCGGGTCGGCCCGCGCGCACGGCGCGGGTCACGCCCCGGCCCGACACGGCCACCCTTCGGCATATGCCAGAGGGGCACGCAAAATACTCCACCCCGCCCCTCCCTGTCCCGGTTTCCGGCAACCCTCGGAGACGGACCGCTCACCGCCGGTAGATGTAGTCGGCATGAGCGGCACTCGGAACCCGGATCTCACCACCGCCCACGCCCCCGGCGGCCCGTCGGCGTCGCCCGGCCGGTCCGACATCTGCGGGGCCACGCCCGAGGGCGCCGCCTGGCTCGCCTCCGCGGGGGCGTATCCGCGCAGCACCCTCGCCCTCTGGGCGGAGCGCCCGCACGCCCCGGTCGTCCTGCCCTGCGGCACCGCCTTCGACGTGGTCAGCGCCCCCGCGATCTTCGGGCGCCGGATGCTCGACCGACTGTGGGAGGAGGGGCCGGGCTCGGGGCCGGTGGCCGCGTACCGGGGGCGGATGATGCTGTTCGCCGCGCCCGGCACGGCGCAACGGCTGCCGTCGCTCTTCGAGTGGGAGGAGTGGGGCTCCCGTGACGCCGGACGCCCGGGGAGCACCGTGCACGCGGGCCGGTGCGGAGCGGTCCCGCCCCTGCTCTGCCACGGCACGGGCGACGCGGTGACCGTGCCCGCACCGACCCCCGACACCTCGGGACCGCACCCCGCCGAGCGGCTGGAATCCCGCTGGCTCGTCGCGCCCGACACCCGCCATCCGTGGCTCCCGGGCCCCGAGATCCTGCTCTGGGCGGCCGTCCGGGCGGCCCGTGCGGCCGCCTCCGCCGCGGTCCGCATATCGATTTTTCCTCCCGCCGATCAGGATGCTAAGGTCTACGACGTCAGCAGGCGCCGCTAGCTCAGTTGGTTAGAGCAGCTGACTCTTAATCAGCGGGTCCGGGGTTCGAGTCCCTGGCGGCGCACGCTCACGATGGCGAGGCAGGATCGCGGAAACGCATCCGGTCTCGCCATCGTCATGTTCGCGCACGACGACCCCGCGGCATTCACCCGAACGGCCGACAGCACATCGTCCCGCCCCTCCGTGCCGCCCGCCCCGCCGGCGCCGGCCACCCGCCCGCGCCGATCGTCCTCCGCCGCGCCCGGCGCAATCCCGCTCGGTCGACGCACTCCCCCAAGCCGACGCGATCCCCCTCGGCAGACGCGTTCCCCCAGCCGACGCGCTCCCCCTCGGTCGGCGCGATCCGGCTCAGCCGGTCGTGATCCGCACCGTCCACGCACCCGAGGGCGTACGGCCCTCGACCTCGACGCGGACGTTCTCGCCCGGCACCGTGAAGCTCTCCCCGAGCCCCACGGGTGCGTCCGCGAGCGGCGGGTACACCGATTCCTCCCAGCAGGACTCGGTGTGCGGGTGCGCGTCGACGACCTCGATGGGGCCGCCGCCCGACGCGGCCCCGCTGTGCACGCGGTAGACGAGCACTCCCTGGGCGCAGGTCGCGCCGTCGTTCCCGCCCGGGGCGCGCACCTCGAAGGCGAGGGCGCTGTCCGGGCCGGTGGGGACCACCGCCAGCTTGGTGCCCCGGCCGGCCCCGAAGTTCCGCCCGTCCGGGAGGCCCGCGCCGGGGGACGGCGCCGCGAAGGCACCGGATCCGGAGGTGTCCGGCCCGGAGGCACCCGAGCCGCTCACACTCGGGAGGGGCGAGCCGCTCGCACCCGGAAGGGGTACGCCCGAGCCGCTCGCACCCGGGAGCGGGGCACCCGAGCCGCTCGCACTCGGCAGGGACGCGCCCGAGCCGCTCGCATCCGGGAGCGGGGCGCCCGAGCCGCTGCCCGGTCCGGAAGCGCCGGGGTCGGAGGCTCCCGCGCGGACGCCCTTGGACGCGGCCGCCATGGAGATGCCCGACCCGGCCGCGAGCGCACCCGCGGCGGCAGCGCCCCTGGCGGCCGACCCCGCAGCGGCAGCACCTCTGGCGGCGGCACCTCTGGCGGCGGCACCGGCAGCCGCGGCCGCACCGGCGCCGGCACCCAGCGCTCCCGCACCGGCACCCGCAGCCACACCCGCGGTGTCCGGTCCTTGCCCCAGCGGCTCCAGCGTCAGCCGGGTACTGCCCGGGCCCTGGACACACGCCACTTGGTGCGGGTCCAGCCAGCCCAGCTTCCACTTGTGCCAGGCGAACAGGTCCGGGGCGAGCCCGAACTGGCTGCCCATGAGGTCCCAGTCACCGACATAGGTGTCCCAGTCGCTCTTGCCGTCGGAGGGCCGGTGATAGAGGTCGGGCAGGTCGAAGACGTGGCCCGTCTCGTGGGCGAGGACGAGCCGGTCCGGCGGGTGCTTCTCGAAGACCGTGACGACCCGGTGGATGTCCTTGCCGTCGGCGTGCAGGGGTGTGTCGAGGTTCACGACCTTCGTGGCGTCCGAGTCGACGCCCGGCGCGTCCGGGTCGGCGACGAAGTAGACGATGTCGTAGCGCGAGAAGTCGACCTGCTTGTCGGCCGCGGCGAGTGCGTCGCGCAGATAGGCGGCGCGGTCCTCCGGGTCCCAGTCGCGCTGTATGGCGTACGACGTGGAGGGGTGCGGCATCCGGATCCAGCGGGGCTGCGGGTGCGCGCGCAGGGTGAACCTGCCGTACGAGGCACGCTCGAAGAAGTCGCTGGTGGCCGGGAAATGGTCGGCGGCCAGTTCGGCGGGGGTGGTGAGCGGACGCGCGTCCGGGAAGGACAGGAAGACCATCACCGCGTCGAGCGGGTGAGTGGGGCGCACGTAGGCGGAGTTCCAGGTGTCCACGCCTTCGGAGTGGTGCGCGTCGGTCCGCTCCAGCGCGCACGGGGCCGAGTGGGGTTCGGCCAGGGCGGGTCCCGGCACCAGCGAGGTCGCGGCGAGCGCCGTCATCGAGGTGAACACGGCCGCGGTGCTGCGCCAGCGTGGCGCCCCGTCACGAGCGAGGCCCCGCAATGCCTCGCGGGTGAAACCCCGACGGACCTCGCGGCTGAAACCGCGACGGGTCTCCCGGGCGAGACCCCGCAGGGGGAGCGGACGCAGCACGTGGACCTCCGGATGCGGATTCGGGGATACCGCACCCAGCCTGGGCGAGTTCGCCATACTTCGCCCTGTTTGTCTGCACCAGAAGGGTGAGGGCCATCCGGGGCCGACACCCCGAGCACTCACGCAACGTCACATGCGGTCTGCGCAAGGAAGGAACCCGTTCAGATGCAGGCAGAAACGATCTGTCAGAACGGGTGGTTGTTCCGGGACACTGGACAGTGGCTGCGATGCCCCGAGGCCAGCCTCTATGATCGGCACTTTCCTGCACGGACACGGCTTGTGCGGCCGTCCCTCACCGGTCGACCGCCCCGAGAGACCCATACGAAGAACGAGTGCACTGCGGGAGCGAGCGGTGAGCGGAACCTCCGAAGGGCAGGCGCCCGCGGCAGACCTCGTCCGGCCGGCCGTCACAGAGCGTCACATCGAGTCATCTCCTCGTGCGTCGGCCGAGGCGCATCACGGCACGTCCCGATCCTCTGCCTCCCCTCCGGGCACATCCGTCGCACCTGGGGTCCCTGACGCCTCGTACGTCCCGGGCGAGCCCCTCCCCGGTGCGGCCGCCGCACCCGACGGAACGTCACCCCGCACCCATCAGGCCGCGTTCGCCGCGGCCCCCCTCGCCATGGCCGTCGTCGACCGCGAGGGGCTCGTCGTCACCGCCAACGCGTCGCTGAGCACGCTGCTGGGCGCCAGGGCCGGGACGCTCCCCGGCAAGAACGCCGCCGACCTGGTCGACCTGGCGTCCGACGCCCGCACCTGGCACGCGTACCGCGAGGTGCTGCGCGGACGCCAGGCACGGCTGCGTTTCACCCGCCGTCTCAAGCATCCCGACGGCCACTCCCTCTGGGTCCAGGTCACGGTCGCTCCGCTGTCGCCCCAGGAGCCCGCGGTCCTGCTGTCCGTCACCGACATCAGCGCCCGGCGTGAACTCCAGGCCCGTCTGCGCCACTTGCAGATGCACGACCCGGTGACCCGGCTGCCGAACCGCGCGCTGTTCTTCGAGCGTCTGTCGGCCGCGCTGGAGGCGGAGGCGTACGAGGAGGGCGGCACCGGCCGGATCGGGCTCTGCTATCTGGACCTCGACGGGTTCAAGGCGGTCAACGACACACTCGGCCACCGGGTCGGGGACCGGCTGCTCGCGGCCGTCGCCGAACGGCTGACGCGCTGCGCCGACGAGGCGGGGTACACGAGAGCGGCCACTCCCCTGGTGGCCAGACTGGGCGGCGACGAATTCGCGCTGCTCGTCGAGGACTCCACGGGGACCGACCAGGTGGCGGACCTCGCCGAATCCGTCCTCAAGGCGCTCCAGGCCCCCTTCGACCTCTCCGGCCAGCGGCTGTCGCTGTCCGCGTCGATCGGGGTGGTCGAGCGGCGCGCCACCGGCACGACCGCGACCGGTCTGATGCAGGCCGCCGACACGACGCTGTACTGGGCGAAGGCCGACGGCAAGGGCCGCTGGACCCTGTTCGACCCGGAGCGCAACGCCCACCGCATGACCCGCCAGGCCCTCTCCTCCACCCTGCGCGCGGCCGTGGACCGGGGTGAATTCGCCCTGGAGTACCAGCCGTTGGTGGGCATGGAGGACGGCGGAGTGCGCGGGGTCGAGGCGCTCGTCCGCTGGCACCACCCGCAGTTCGGCACGCTGACGCCGAATCGGTTCATCGGACTGGCGGAGGAGGACGGCTCGATCGTGCAGCTCGGCCGCTGGGTGCTCGCCACGGCGTGCCGGCAGGCCCGCCGCTGGCAGCTGGACCACCCGGACGCGCCGCCGATCTTCGTCAGCGTCAACGTCGCGGTCCGACAGGTGTGGGACTCCGACCTGGTCGCGGACGTGGCGGAGATCCTCGCGGAGACCGGCCTCGCGCCGCACCTGCTCCAGCTGGAGCTCACCGAGTCCGCGGTGATGGGCTCGGCGGGCCGCCCGCTGCAGGCGCTCCAGTCGCTCAGCGACATGGGCGTCCGCATCGCCATCGACGACTTCGGCACGGGCTACTCGAACCTGGCCTACCTCAGTCGTCTGCCGGTGTCCGTGCTGAAGCTGGACGGCTCGTTCGTCCGCGGCTTCCAGTACGAGGCCCCCGACGGCGGTGCCCAGGGCGGCGAAGGCTCGGCCGCGCAGGCGGGCGCGGCCGACGAGGTCATCGTCGAGGCCCTCATCCAGCTGGCCCACCGGCTCGGCCTGACGGTCACCGCCGAGTGCGTGGAGACCGCCTCGCAGGCCTCCCGGCTGCGCGGGATCGGATGCGACACCGGCCAGGGGTGGCTGTACTCGCGGCCGGTGGCGCCGGATCGTATCTCCGCACTGCTGACCAAGGCCTGCGCGCAGGCCTGAGGCCGCCGGGTTCAGGCCTTCGGCAGGCCGTAGGCGTCCGCGATCAGCTCGTACGAGCGCAGCCGCAGGTCGCCGCTGTGGGCGTGGCTCGTGATCATCAGCTCGTCGGCGCCGGTGCGCTTCTGGAGGTCGTCCAGACCCGACCGCACCTCGTCCGCCGTGCCGTGGACGACGTTGACGTTCCAGGAGTCGATGAACTCCCGCTCCATCGGGCTGTAGTCGTACGCCTCCGCCTCCTCGGGCGTCGGGACCAGACCCGGACGGCCGGTGCGCAGACGGACCATGTTCAGGGCCGCGGCCATGACCTGGCGGCGGGCCTCCCGCTCGTCGTCCGCGGCGAGGGCGGAGACGCCGATGAGGGCGTACGGGGCGTCGAGGACGGCGCTCGGCCGGAAGGACTCGCGGTACAGGTCCAGGGCCGGGATCGTGTTCTGCGCCGAGAAGTGGTGGGCGAAGGCGAACGGCAGGCCCAGGACGCCGGCGAGGCGGGCGCTGAAGCCGGAGGAGCCCAGCAGCCAGATCGGCGGGCGGTGCGGGGACTGGACGCCGCCCGGGGAGGTCGACTGGACGGGGCCGGGGACCGCGTGGATACGGGTGTAGGGGTGGCCGTCCGGGAAGTCGTCGTCGAGGAAGCGGGTGAGTTCCGCGAGCTGCTGGGGGAAGTCGTCGGCGCCCTCGTCGAGGCGGTCGGCGCGGCGCAGGGCCGCCGCCGTGGCGCCGTCCGTGCCGGGGGCACGGCCCAGGCCCAGGTCCACCCGGCCCGGCGCCAGCGCCTCCAGGGTGCCGAACTGCTCCGCGATCACCAGGGGAGCGTGGTTGGGGAGCATCACTCCGCCCGACCCGAGGCGGATGCGGGTGGTGTGGGCGGCCAGGTGGGCGAGGATCACCGCGGGCGAGGAGGAGGCCACGCCGGGCATCGAGTGGTGCTCGGCGACCCAGTAGCGGTGGAAGCCGCGGGACTCCGCGAGGCGCGAGAGGGCGACGCTGGTCCGCAGCGCGTCCGTCGCGGTGCGGCCGGCGCCGACCGTGACCAGGTCCAGTACGGACAGGGGTACGGGTGCGCTGCCGAGCGCGGTGCCTCGGGTCTCGTCCGTCTCGTCCACCGGGGTGCCTCCTGCTTTCGCTTGCGTACGACGCGTGGTTCGCGGAGTACGAACAGGAGGGTGTCTCCGTTTATTCCCGGTGTCAGGCCGCGGCCCGGCGCCGGGAGCCGCTCACGGAGCCCTTCCCCGGTGCCGGACGGGCCGGGTCCTGGCCCGTCCGGCACTCGCAGGCCCTACGGCATCTGCACGATGGGCTCCCTCGTGAAGAGCGTGCCGAGGTCGGGGGCGTTGACCCGGCGGTCCGCCAGGCGGAGCGCCTCCCACACGGTCACCTGGTTGGCGGTGAGGACCGGCTTGCCCAGGGCTTCCTCCAGGGCGGGGATGTGCGAGGCGGTGTGCAGGGCCGTGTCCGGCAGCAGGACGGCCTCCGCGTCCGGGTGATCGGCCGCGCGGGCCATCGCGAGGACCTGGTCGGGCCCCCAGGTGCCGACCTCCGCGGCCGTGACGATCCCCGAGCCGCGCACACCGACGACCTCCACCCCCGCGTCCTTCAGGAACGTGGCGAAGAGCGCGGCCACGTCGTCGGGGTAGGTCGCCCCGACCGCGACGCGGTGGGCGCCGACCTCCCCCACGGCGTGCGCGAAGCCGAAGGACGTGGAGGAGGCGGGCAGACCCGCCGCCCGGGCGAGGGCGCGGACCTGGTCGTGGGCGCCCTGCCAGCCGTACACGAAGCTGGCACTGGTGCAGGCCCACACCACCGCTTCGGCACCGGACAGGCGCAGCTCCTCGACGCCCGCCGCGAGCCTGGCCTCCGAGCCCATCTCCAGGAGCGCGTCGACGCGGTGGGCGTCCTCCCCGATGTCCGTGTGGACCAGGGCCAAGCGGATGTCGCTGCCGAGCAGCTGCTCCATGCGCGGGTAGTCGTCCTCGGCCGAATGACCGGGGTAGAGGAATCCGAGTGCGGTCATGCCCAACCTTCCTGTTCTTCCGGCAGTACCGGTCCCCCACGGGCGGACTGGTCCATCAGCCGCTGATAAGGGCCCACCGCCCGGGTACCCAGCTGGCGCAGCGCCGCCCACATCGTCACCTGGTTGGCCGAGATCACCGGGATGCGCAGTTCGGCCTCCAATTGGGGGATGACGTCGTACGTCGGAAGGTTGGTGCAGCTGATGAAGAGGGCGTCGGCGGCGGTGCGCGCCGCGTACCGGGCCATCGTCACCACGTCGCGGTACGGCACCTTCCAGATGTGCCGCGTCAGGCCCAGCGAGGACCGCCCGGTGACGCTGATGCCGGCTTCGGCCAGGTACTCCTCCAGGGACTGGGTGACCGAGACGGTGTACGGGGTGACCAGGGCGATCCGCCGGGCGCCGAGCTCCTGCAGCGCGTCGAGGAGGGCACCGGAGGTGGTGAGCGAGGGGACCGCGCCCGCCCGCGTCATCGCCTCGCACATGGCGCGTTCGCCCGCGACGCCGCCGACGAAGCTGCCGGAGGTGCAGGCGTACGCGACGACCTCGGGCGCGACGGCGTTCAGCGCGCGCACCGCGTCGCCGAGCGTCTCGTGCTCGGAGACCAGCCGGGCCAGGTCGAGACTCACCTCGACCGGCACGAACGGGGTACGCGTCAGATGCAGGGAGACGTCGTCGGGCACCCATCGCCACAGCTCACGGTCGAGAGCGAAGTCGAAGGGCGCGACGACGCCGATGCCGCGCTGTTCGCGGGGACCGCCGAGAAAGGAGACATCCATCGCAGTCACCGGCCTCACGAAGGGAAACGGGTGGACAACGGACCGGAGGTGGGCCCGTGTTGACGAAGGTAGGTTCGGGTGCGAGCGTGGTCAATCCGCGCATCTCAGACGGCCCCGAGCGCACGTCCGACCGCATGATCCGCCGGGGAATCCCGCCTCCGGCGCCCCGGAGAACCGCCTCACACCTTCCCAGGAAAGCGGACCCGCGTTGCGAAACGGTTTCACCCGATGAACAGCTTCACGTCACCTCACGGGCCCGGCCCGCAGCCCCCGGTCCGGCTGCTCGTCCTGGACGCCGAGCCGCCGCCCCGGCTCGGCAGACTCACCGGCCGGGTGCAGATCGAGCACGCCGACGCGACCACACTGGCCGAGCGGCTGCCGTACGCGGACGTACTGCTGGTGTGGGACTTCACCTCGGACGCCGTACGCCGTGCCTGGCCGGGCGAGGGGCCGCGGCCGCGCTGGGTGCACACGGCGAGCGCGGGCGTGGATCATCTGATGTGTCCCGAGCTCACCGACTCGGACACGGTGGTGACCAACGCGCGCGGTGTCTTCGACCAGCCGATCGCGGAGTACGTCGCCGCGCTGGTGCTCGCCATGGCGAAGGACCTGCCGCACACCTGGGACCTCCAGCGGCAGCGGGAGTGGCGGCACCGCGAGTCGCAGCGGGTGGCCGGCACCCGCGCCTGTGTGGTCGGCTCCGGCCCGATCGGGCGGGCGATCGTCCGCACGCTCAAGGCGCTCGACATCACGACGGCGCTGGTGGGGCGGACCCCGCGCACCGGGATCCACGGCCCCGGGGAGCTGGACCGGCTGATGGCGCGCGCCGACTGGGTGGTGTCCGCGGCGCCGCTGACGGAGGACACGTACGGGATGTTCGACGCGCGGCGGTTCGGCATGATGCAGCCCTCCGCCCGCTTCATCAACATCGGACGAGGTCAGCTGGTGGTCGAGGAGGCGCTCGCCGAGGCGCTGTCGAAGCGGTGGATCGCGGGCGCGGCCCTCGATGTCTTCGAACACGAACCGCTCGGCCCGGAGAGCCCGTTGTGGCAGGTCCCGGGACTGATCGTGTCGCCGCACATGAGCGGGGACACAGTGGGCTGGCGGGACGAACTGGGTATGCAGTTCGTGGAGTTGTACGAGAGGTGGGCGGCGGGCAAATCGCTCCAGAACGTCGTCGACAAGAAGCGCGGGTACGTGCCGGGACACTGAACTCCCTTTGGAGGGGCCGATGTCGGAACTCACCGAGCTGACCGCGGTACAACTCGTCGACGGCTACCGCAAGGGCGAATTCAGCCCCGTGGAGGCGACGCGGGCGGTCCTGGAGCGGGCCGAACACGTCCAGCCCGCCGTGAACGCGTTCGTACGGCTGGACGCCGAGGAGGCTCTGGCCCGGGCCGGTGAGTCGGAGGGGCGCTGGCGGCGCGGCGAGCCGACGGGCCTGCTCGACGGTGTCCCCGTCACCGTGAAGGACATCCTGCTGCAGCGCGGGCATCCCACACTGCGCGGATCGAGGACCGTCGCCCCGGGGGGCCGCTGGGAGGAGGACGCGCCGTCGGTGGCCCGGCTGCGCGAGCACGGCGCGGTCCTCGTGGGCAAGACGACCACGCCCGAGTTCGGCTGGAAGGGCGTCACGGACTCGCCGCTGTCCGGGGTGACCCGCAATCCGTACGACGTCTCGCGCACCGCGGGCGGCTCCAGCGGGGGCAGCGCGGCGGCCGTGGCGCTCCACGCGGGCCCGCTGTCCCTGGGCACGGACGGCGGCGGCAGCGTCCGCATCCCGGCCGCGCTCTGCGGGATCTTCGGTCTGAAGCCGACGTACGGAAGGGTGCCGCTGTATCCCGCGAGCGCCTTCGGGACGCTGTCGCACGTCGGTCCGATGACGCGGGACGCCGCCGACGCGGCGCTGCTGCTGGACGTGATCAGCGGTCCGGACGCCCGGGACTGGTCCGCGCTCGGGCCGGCGGCCGGCTCCTTCGTGGACGCGCTGGAGGGCGGGGTGCGGGGGCTGCGGGTCGCGTACTCGCCCTCGCTCGGCGGTCAGGTCGCGGTCCGGCCCGCTGTCGCGGCGGCGGTGCGGGGGGCGGTGGAGCGGCTGGCGGGTCTCGGCGCGTACGTCGCCGAGGACGACCCCGACTTCACCGATCCGGTGGACGCCTTCCACACGCTCTGGTTCAGCGGGGCCGCCCGCGTGACCCAGCGGCTGGGGCCCCACCAGCGGGAGTTGCTCGACCCCGGCCTGCGCGAGATCTGCGCGCTCGGCGCCCGGTTCGGCGCACTGGACTACCTCGCCGCGGTGGACGTCCGCATGGAGCTGGGCCGGCGCATGGGCCGGTTCCACCAGTCCTACGACGTCCTGGTCACGCCGACGCTGCCGCTGACGGCCTTCGAGGCGGGCGCGGAGGTGCCCGCGCGCTCCGGTCACCGGCGCTGGACGGGCTGGACCCCGTTCACGTACCCGTTCAACATGACGCAGCAGCCCGCGGCGACCGTCCCCGTCGGGGTGGACGGGGACGGCCTGCCGGTGGGTCTGCAGATCGTGGCGGCGCGGCACCGTGACGACCTCGTCCTGCGGACGGCGCAGGCGCTGTACGAGGCGGGCGTCGCCGGGGTGGCTCCCCCGGCGCTCTGACCCCCGGCCGGGGACGCCCGCCGGTGCGCCGGCGCCGCACCGGGGGCGCTCCCCCGGCACTTCGGCGCCCGGCCGGCCGCGACCGCCGCGCCGGGACGGTCACGCCCGGCGGAACCGGAGCGCCTCGCCCTGCGCGCCGGTGCGCCACAGGTCGTTGCAGGCCTCGGCCATCGCGTCGAGGCCCTCGACCACCTGGCCCCAGACGATCCCCGGCACCCAGCCGACGTCCCCGTTCAGGAGCAGGTTGTTGCGCTCGTAGAACAGGGCCAGGTCCACCACCGTCGTCCCGGCGCGGACCTCACGGTCGTATCCGTAGGCCTGCGTGCCCAGTTCCGCGCCCGCGAAGGAGAAATAACAGAGGTCTCCCGGAATAGGGGTAACTGTCGGATTTTCCAGGGGTGGCTCCGATTTCGCGAAAGGCAGGAAAAGGGCGTAGATCTCATTGCGTGCGTATTTCGCGTGGTAGACGTCTCCGCTCAGTGGAAGCGCGTCCCACACCGCCGCGCAGGTGATCGGCGCCCGGTCGTCGAGCAGTTTCGCCGTGCAGTCGACTCCCCTTTTGACCAGGGAGACTTCGATGTAGCGATCAGCCATGCATTCCATGGTCCCGCGGGAGTCAAGAGGGCCTCGGACATTCGGCGGCGTGTACGGGCGCAAATTGATCCGCATGGATCGCATGGCATCGGGTAGCCGCGCGGCCATGGCTCCACCACTTGGCAAGGACGGTTATGGTGCGGAGAAACGAGGCCCGTTCAGGGCCCCCGGCGAAGGCCCGAGCCGGCGGTCGCTGCTCGCGGGTGTCTCCGCGCTCGGTGCCGTCGGCGCGCTGGGCGCCGCCGGTTGCAGCCGGGTCGCCACGGCGTCCGGCACGGACGGTGGTGATCTCCTCGACCGGCTGAAGGCGCAGGGCGTCGTACGGCTGGGTATCGCGGGCGAGATCCCCTTCGGTTACATCGACAGGAACGGCGAGCTGACCGGCGAGGCGCCGCAGCTCGCGAAAGCCGTCTTCAAGCGGCTCGGAATCGACCGCGTCCAGCCGGTCCCCACCGAGTTCGGCTCGCTCATCCCCGGACTCAACTCGCAGCAGTTCGACGTCGTGTCGGCCGGGATGTACATCAACCCCGAGCGCTGCGAACAGGTCATCTTCGCCGACCCGGACTACCAGATGCTCGACGCGTTCATCGTGCGCAAGGGCAATCCCATGGACCTGCACGACTACAAGGACGTCGTGGCGAAGAAGGCGAAGTTCGCGACCGGCACGGGCTACGCCGAGATCCAGTACGCGGTGGAGGCCGGGTACAAGGAGAGCGACATCCTGATCGTGCCCGACCAGGTCGCCGGGCTGAACGCCGTCGAGGCGGGGCGGGCCGACGTCTTCGCGGGGACCGCGCTGACCACGCGTGAGGTGGTCAAGAAGTCCAGCAAGGCGGAGAGCACCAAACCCTTCGCGCCCCTGGTCAAGGGCAAGCCGCACGTCGACGGCGGCGGCTTCGCCTTCCGGTCGAGCGAGACGCGGCTGCGGGACGCCTTCAACGTGGAGCTGCGGAAGATGAAGGCGAGCGGCGAACTGTTCCGCATCCTCCAGCCGTTCGGATTCACCAAGGCGGAGATGACCGACATGACCGCGAAGGAGCTCTGCCGCGGATGACATCGGGACTCTGGGAACTCGTACTCAAAGGCATATGGGTCACCGTCCAGCTGCTGTTCTTCAGCGCTCTGCTGGCCGGCGCCGTCTCCTTCGTGGTCGGGATGGCGCGCACCTCGCGGCTGTGGATCGTCCGCTTCCTCGCGGGCTTCTACACCGAGGTGTTCCGCGGCACCTCCGCGCTGATCATGATCTTCTGGGTGTACTTCGTGCTGCCGCTCGCCTTCGGCTGGCAGCTCGTCCCGATGTGGGCGGGCACGCTGGCGCTGGGGCTGACGTACGGCGCGTACGGCTCGGAGATCGTGCGCGGCGCGCTGAACGCGGTCGATCCGGCACAGCGTGAGGGCGGTATCGCGCTCAGCTTCACGCCCTGGCAGCGGATGCGGCTGATCCTGCTGCCGCAGGCGGTGCCCGAGATGATCCCCTCCTTCTGCAACCTGCTGATCGAGCTGCTCAAGGGCACGGCGCTGGTCTCCATCATGGGGATGGGCGATCTGACCTTCAGCGCCAACCTGGTGCGGCTGGCGCTCCAGCAGAGCGCGGAGATCTACACGTACGTGCTGCTCATCTACTTCGTCATCGCCTTCCTGCTCACCCGGGTCATGCGCGGTCTGGAGAAGCGGCTGAAGGCCGGCATAGGCAAGGAACCGGAGCGCGGCGCGTCCCAGCGTGAGCTGCGCCGGGCGGAGAGCACCGGCGTGGGCGCCGGTGCGGGCGCGGCGGGAGGTGGCGCATGAACTGGGACTGGAGCGCGGTCGGTGACTTCATGCCGCACTTCTGGGACGGCCTGCTGGTCACCCTGCAGGCGCTGGCGCTCGGCTCGCTGATCGCTTTCGCCCTCGGTCTGGTGTGGGCGCTGCTGATGCGGACGCCGACGCGGTGGGTGCGCTGGCCGGTCGGTGTCGTCACCGAGTTCGTCAGGAACACCCCGCTGCTGGTGCAGCTGTTCTTCCTCTTCTACGTGCTGCCCGAGTGGAACATCACGTTCTCCGCGCTGACCACGGGTGTCGTCGCGATCGGGCTGCACTACTCGACGTACACGATGCAGGTCTACCGGGCCGGCATCGAGGGCGTGCCCGTCGGCCAGTGGGAAGCGGCCACGGCGCTCAGCCTGCCCGTGCGGCGCACCTGGACCGCGGTGATCCTGCCGCAGGCGATCCGCCGCGTGGTGCCCGCGCTCGGCAACTACGTCATCGCGATGCTGAAGGACACCCCGATGCTGATGACGATCACCGTGCTGGAGATGCTCGGCGAGGCGCGGCTGTACTCGCAGCAGCACTTCCAGTTCACCGAGCCCCTCACGGTCATCGGCGTGGCCTTCATCCTCATTTCCTATCCGGCTTCCCTGCTTCTGCGAGCCCTGGAGCGACGTCTTGTCCGCTGACACCAATCCCGTACCCGCGAACGAACTGAACGCCAATCCGCCGGTGGACGGTGCCGAGCTGATCCGCTTCGAGAAGGTCACCAAGCGCTTCGGCGACAACACCGTCCTCGACGAACTGGACTTCCGCGTCGACTCCGGGAAGCACGTCACCCTGATCGGCCCGTCCGGCTCCGGCAAGACGACGATCCTGCGTCTGCTGATGACGCTGGCCAAGCCGGACGCGGGCACGATCACGGTCGCCGGGGACCGGCTCTTCCCGGCGGGCGAGAAGGAGGTCCGGGAGGTCCGCAAGAAGATCGGGATGGTCTTCCAGCAGTTCAACCTGTTCCCGAACATGAGCGTCCTCAGGAACGTCACCGAGGCGCCCGTCACCGTCCTCGGGATGTCCAAGGACGAGGCCGAGGCGCGGGCCCGTGAACTGCTCGACCTGGTGGGGCTCGCGGACAAGTGCGACGAGCGTCCGAGCCGGCTGTCCGGCGGCCAGCAGCAGCGCGTCGCGATCGCGCGGGCGCTGGCGATGCGGCCGCAGGTGCTGCTGCTGGACGAGGTGACGTCCGCGCTCGACCCCGAGCTGGTCGCCGGTGTCCTCGACGTCCTCCGTGACATCGCCCGCACCACCGACATCACGATGCTCTGTGTGACCCACGAGATGAATTTCGCCCGGGACATCTCGGACCAGGTCCTGATGTTCGATTCCGGCCACGTCATCGAGTCCGGTCCGCCGGAGAAGATCTTCAGCGATCCGGAGCAGGACCGCACCCGGGAATTCCTCAGCGCGGTTCTTTGACTACCGGGAGTGAACGAGGGGCGGGCGGGGAGCGCGCGGGGCAAGGCCCGAGGTACGACAGTCGGGTCATGCCCCGCGTGCCGTGACCGGGGCATATGCCAGAGTGTCGCGTCGCTGCTGGGAGCCTCCGGGTACGACATCAATCTCGTCAACGGACGCTCACAGCCCGCTCTTTGACGGTTATCGTGGAGTGAGCCCGGCCGTCCGGGCTGTGTCGTTTTTGAGCCGGGCCCATGAAGCGCAGGGGGAAACCGTGGCGCTGAAGAACGAGCCGACCGCGCCGTACCACTCGGCCCAGGACGCCCTGCGCGTCCTGGAGACGGTGGCACGGCACTCCGCCGGTGTCACCGACGCCGACCTCGCCCGCCAGACCCGCCTCGGCACCGAACGCCTGACCGCACTCCTGCGGATGCTGCGCCGGGAGGGGTACGTCGAGCAGATCGCCGACGGCGCGTACGTCACCGGTGCGTCGCTCAGCCGTCTCGGCTCGGCCCAGCAGCGTGACCGGGCCCTGCGCGAGAAGCTCCAGCGCACCCTCGACCGGCTGCGGGACTCGGTGGGCGCGGCGATCTACATCAGCCGCTACATCGACGGCGAGGTGCACGTCACCCAGTACGCCGACAGCCCCGCGGCACCGGCGGTCAACGAATGGGTCGACTTCCGCTCCTCCGCCCATGCCAGCGCGGTCGGCAAGAGCCTGCTCGGTCAGCTCGACCACAACGGCCGGCGCGACCATCTGGCCCGCCACAAGATGGCCCGCCTCACCTCGCGGACCATCACCAACGAGCGGCTGCTGCTGTCCCGCCTGGAGGCGCAGGCGCCGACCGTGCCCGTCCTCGATCTCCAGGAGTACGCGGTCGGCACGGTCTGCGCGGCCGTGCCCATCACGGCCGGCTCCTCCGTCGGCTGCCTCGCGCTGTCGCTGCCGGTGGAGCACGCGCACCGGCTCCGGCAGGCCGCGGACACGCTGAACCGCGGCGCGGCACCGGTCCTGCTCTCCCTGGCGATCTAGGGCTCGGACGGGTGGTCGGGAGCACCCCTTCGGACCAGGTAGTATTTCTTTTGTCGCCGACCGCGAGAGCGGGAGGCGGGAGTCATGCGCCGCTAGCTCAGTTGGTTAGAGCAGCTGACTCTTAATCAGCGGGTCCGGGGTTCGAGTCCCTGGCGGCGCACATCGGTGAAGGCCCTCCACGCGAGTGGGGGGCCTTCACGCATGTCCCGGTCCTACCGTGCGCCGGCCCTCACCGCGACGTCACGAACTCCGTCAGCGCCCGGGCCAGCAGCCCCGGGTCCCGCGCCCCGCACAGCTCACGCGCCGAGTGCATCGACAGACCCGGCACGCCCACGTCCACCGTGGCGACCCCGAGGCGGGCCGCGGTGATCGGGCCGATCGACGTGCCGCACGGCATGACGTTGTTCGAGACGAACGGCTGCCACGGCACGTCGGCCCGTTCGCAGGCCGCGGCGAAGGCGGCGACTCCGGCGCCGTCGGTGGCGTACCGCTGGTTGGCGTTGACCTTGACCACAGGTCCGGCGTTGGGCAGCGGCCGGTGGTCCGGGTCGTGGCGTTCGGGATAGTTCGGGTGGACGGCGTGGGACATGTCCGCGGAGACGCAGAACGCGCCCGCGAGGGCCCGGCTGACGTCCTCCCCGCTGCCGCCCCGCGCGGCGACGCCCCGGCCCAGCACCCGCTCCAGAAGAGGGCCCTGGGCACCCGACTCGGAGCCGCTGCCGACCTCCTCGTGGTCGAAGGCGGCGAGCACGGGGACGTACGCGGGCGGCCGGGAGGTGGCGGCGGCGACCAAGGCGGTGACGCCGGCGTGGACCGAGATCAGGTTGTCCAGGCGCGGCGAGACGATGAACTCCTCGTCCATGCCCAGGTAGCCCGGCGGCTGGAGGTCGTGCAGCATCAGGTCCCAGCCGAGGACCTCGGCGACGTCGGCGTCGGCTTCGGCGGCGATCCGGCCGAGCAGCGCGCCCGGTGCGACGTCGCCGAGCCCCCACAGCGGGGTCATGTGGCGCTGCCGGTCCAGTGCGAGGCCCTCGTTGACGTTGCGGTCGAGGTGGATCGCCAGCTGCGGCACGCGCAGCAGCGGCTTGTCGACGCGGACGAGTCGGGTCGATCCGTCCCGCAGTGCCAGCCGGCCCGAGACCCCCAGGTCGCGGTCGAGCCAGGTGTTCAGCGGCACGCCGCCGTAGATCTCCACGGCGATCTGCCGCCAGCCCGCGGCGCCGGTGTCGGGCGCGGGCTTGACCCGCAGGTTCGGCGAGTCGGTGTGGGCGCCGATGATCCGGAACGGGGTGCGGGCCGGCGCGCCCGCGGGGACGTACCAGGCGATCAGCGCCCCTCCCCGTACGACGTATCTGCCGCCTTCGGCACCGGCCGTCCAGTCGTCCGTCTCGCGCAGCTCCGCGAAGCCCGCCTTCTCCAGGCGCTGCGCGGCGCTCGCGACCGCGTGGTACGGCGAGGGGCAGGCCGAGACGAAGGAGAGCAGGTCGTCGCTGTGACTGCGGTCATGCGTGGGGGACATGGGTGCCTTCCGGGTGCTGTCGAGGGTCGAGGTGGTGCGGCAGCGGGGCGCCGGGCCGGGTGCACGGGCCGGCCGGTACGGCGGTCCGGTCGTCGGGGATCTCCTGAACGTCGTGTGTGTGCGGATGGTGTCCGGTGACGGGAAGGACGCACGGCGGGGCCCGGGCGATGAGTCGGGGCCCGCGCCGCGGACGGCATGGTGGTGTCCGGCCGTGTCCGGCCGGCGGGTCAGCGCCCGGGCACCCCGGCGTCGTCCCGGCGTTCGCTGTACGCACTGGGCGCCCCCTCCGCGTCGGCTCCTCGGACGGCGTACAACCGCAGCAGGTAGATGCCCGCGACCACGACGGCGACCCCGTGGGACCAGGCCACGACGGTGAGCGCCGAGAACCGTTCGAGGGCCGCGGACACGGCGATCATGCCGAGTCCGAAGCCGAGGTTCTCGACGGTGGCCGAGAGACCGAAGGCATGGCCGCGCAGTGTCTCCGGCAGGGTCTGGAGGTGCGAGGTGTAGGACACCTCGGTGAGCCCGTCCGCGGCGCCGGCCACCAGCGCGACCCCGATCGTCACGGCCATGGGGAACCCGGCGAAACCGAGGATGAACGCGGAGGACATCACCGTGGTGCCCAGGCCGAAGCCGAGCGCTCCGACGGACCGGCCGGTACGCCGGGCCCAGCGCTGGATCACCTGCTGCGCCAGGACGTTGCCCAGTGCCCAGAACAGCCAGAAGCGGCTGACGAACGCGGCCGGGTCGTCGGGGTCCAGCGCGCTCGAATAGACGGGCAGGGCGGCGTTGTGCGACGAGGAACCCAGCGCGTCGACACCGCGCAGCAGGACCATCAGCCCCAGTGCGGGCACGGTCGTCAGGGCCGTCGCCGCACCGAACACGCCCTTACCGCGCCGGTGTTCGCGGCCCGGCGACTTCTCGGCGGCGGACCGGGCGCCCTTCGTCGTGTCCCGTTCCGGCGCCGGCAGCCATCCCACCGCGGCGGCACAGACCAGGAAGCTGGCCGCGTCCACCAGGAAGGCCGCGGTGAATCCCAGCCACGGCACCACGACGCCGGACGAGGCGAAGCCCGCCACCATGGCCAGTGAACGGCCGCCGACCATCAGCGAGTTGGCCCAGCTGCGCCGGTCCGCGCCGACCAGGTCCGGGACGGAGCTGCGCAGCGCGACCATGAAGACGGTGCCGCACGCGCCGACCGCCGCGGACACCGCGAACAGCACGCCGGTGCGCGGTCCGCCGCCCGGCGTCACGACCAGCAGGAGCATGACAAGCGCTTGGGTGACGGTGGACCACAGCATCACGGGCTTGACCGCGTACCGGGCCAGCAACCGGCCCGCGACCGTCCCGGCCAGGAACCCCGCCCCGAGCCGGACCGCCATGAACAGACCCATGGCGAGCGCGCTGCCGGTGGTGGCGTAGACGAACAGGTTGAGCGCCACCATGTTGAGGAAGGTGCCGTACGAGGAGACGGAGTACCCGGCGACCAGGACGCGGTAGCGCCCGTCGCCCGTCACCGGCAACACGCCACGAGCCGCCCCCGCACGGGGCGGACCGCGAGCCGTGCCCGGAGGCGGTGCGTAGCGAGCGGCACCCGGGAGGAGAGCGTCCCGGTCCGGAGCGGCAGGCTCCGACGCCCCCGCACCGCGGCGGCATGAACGGCTTCGACGTCCGTGACCCGGATCAGGCGACGCATGTCCCCCCTCTTCCCTCGACTCCTCCGCACAGGTGTACGGGTGCATACTCCCCCCGAGGAGCGGTGGGAACTCCTCTCCCGCACACCCCTTCGAGACCGGGTCCGGCCGCGGGGACGGGGACCGGGACCGGGACCGGGGCTAGCCGCGCAGATAGGCGAGTACGGCGAGCACGCGCCGGTGGGTGTCCTGCGCCGGGGGCAGATCCAGCTTTCCCAGGATGTTCCCGATGTGCTTGCCGACGGCCGCCTCGGTGACGACCAGCTCCCGGGCGATCGCGCTGTTGGACCTGCCTTCGGCGACCAGCCCGAGCACCTCGCGTTCGCGCGGGGTCAGCGCCTCCAGCGGATCACGTCTGCGGCGCAGCAACTGCCGTACGACTTCCGGGTCCACGACCGTCCCGCCCGCGCCGACCCGCTCCACCGCCTCGGCGAACTGCTCGACCTGCCCGACACGGTCCTTGAGGAGGTAGCCGACGCCGGTGCCGTCCCCGGTGCCGAGGAGTTCGGCGGCGTAGGCCCGCTGGACGTACTGGCTGAGGACCAGGACCGGCAGGCGGGGGTCCGCGGCGCGCAGGGCGAGGGCCTCGCGCAGCCCCTCGTCCTGGAATCCGGGCGGCATCCGTACGTCGGTGAGGACGAGGTCGGGCGAATGCGCCGCCACCGCGTCCCGCAGCGCCCGCGCGTCCCCGACGGCCGCCACCACCTCGTGCCCGAAGCGGCCCAGGAGCCCCACCAGCCCCTCCCGCAGCAGCACGCTGTCCTCGGCGAGCACCACTCTCAGCAAGGGATCTCCATGTGCAGCACGGTGGGCCCACCGGACGGGCTGTCGACGGTCAGTGTGCCATCGAGAACGGCGAGCCGGTCCGTGAGTCCGGTGAGGCCGGTGCCGGCCCGGGCGTCGGCGCCACCGCACCCGTCGTCGCGCACCTCGATCCGCAGCCGGCCCTCCCCCGGCCGTCCTCGCGCGTACCGTCCGCTGATCCACACCCGCCGCGCACGGCTGTGCCTTCCCACGTTGGCGAGCGCCTCGCGCACCGCGAAGTACGCGGCCGACTCGACGGGTTCGGCGAGCCGCGGCAGCTCCACGTCCAGCTCGACCGGCACGGCGGAGCGGTCGGCGGCGTCGGCTATGGCGTCCCCGAGCCCGTAGTCGGCGAGCACCTGCGGATGGATACCGTGGATCAACTCCCGTAGCTCTCCCAGTGCTTGATCGGCGTCACGGTGCGCGGCCGCGAGCCGCTGCGCCAGCTCGGGCGGCGCGTCCAGGCGGGCCAGGCCCAGCTGCATGCTCAGCGCCACCAGGCGCTGCTGCGCGCCGTCGTGCAGGTCCCTTTCGATGCGCCGCCGTTCGGCCTCGAAGGCGGCCACCAGGCGGGCCCGGGACCGGGTCACCTCGGCGAGTTGCCGCTCGGTCTCGCGGGGTGCCAGCAGCAGCCGGGCCACGGCGGCGCGGGCGCGGGCGTACCGTGCGAGCGGCCACAGCAGGGCGAGCAGGAGGACGGTTCCGCCCGCCGCGCACAGGCACGCCTGACCGTAGGAGTCGATCAGCCAGAGCTTGGCGACGCGGGTCTCGTCGCCGGCGAGGGCGAGCTGTGCCGGCGCCCCGATCATGGCGCCGGGTATCCCGGCCGCTCCCGTCAGCACCAGCAGGTCCAGCGGCCACAGCACCGCCGCGAGCAGCACCGCGTACCCGAGTTCGCGCCAGGTCGCCCGCTCGGTGAACCGGAGCCCGGCCCAGGCGGCGAGGCCCGGCACGTCCGGGGTGCGGTGCGGGGCCGGCACCGGGGCCGGGTCGACCAGCCGCAGCCGCCACCGCTCCATGGCCCCCACCGGCACGCCGGCCAGCGCGAGGAGCGCGAGCAGCGGAAGCCCGACGAGCAGCGGGGTCAGTGCCGCGCCCGCGACCGCGAGCACGAGCAGCCCCACGAGGAGCGGGGCGCCGACGAGCACACCGGTGACGAGGTATCCGGCCGCACGCCACGGCCCGGCTCTGCTGATCATGCGGTCACGGTAGGCGGCTGCGGGCGCCCCGGACCATATGCGCAGCGGGTGTCCCCGGGGTGGGGCCGGCCCTACCTCGCGAGCAGTTCCTCGCGTCCCCGGGCCCGGTACTGGGCGAGCAGCGTGTCGACGTCGGCCGTCTCCAGCGGCCGGTAGGCCGGCTCGCCCGGGGGCCGCCACCACACCGGGTCCGGGCAGCGGAAGCCCTCCCGTCGCAGACCCACCCGGTGGATCTTGCTGGTGGCGGTGACGGGCATCCGCTCCACGATCCGCAGGAAGCGGGGGGCCATCTTGGTCCCCAGGTCCGGCTGGGAGAGCAGGAACTCGCCGAAGGACAGCGGGTCGAAGGCGGCCCCGGACCGCAGGGCCAGCGCCGCCATCACCTGGTCCCCGGCCACCGGGTCGGGCACCGCGTACACCGCCACGGCGGCGGCGTCGGCGTACCGGGAGAGGATGTTCTCGATCACCGCGGCGGCGAGGTTCTCGCTGTCGACGCGCAGCCGGTCGTCGGTGCGTCCGGCGAAGTAGAGGAAGCCGTCGGCGTCGCGATAGAAGAGGTCGCCTGTCCAGTACCAGCCGTCGCGGCGGCGTGCGGCATCGGCGTCCGGATTGCGCCAGTAGCCCTCGAAGGGGTTGGGTCCGCGATTGACCAACTCCCCTATCGCCTCGGTGCCGTTGAGCAGCCGGCCGTCGCCGGTGAGGACGGCGGGCGGGCACTCCTGCCGGGTGCCGGGGTCGACCACCGCGAGGTCGTCGCCGGGTGCCGCCCGTCCGATCGCGCCGGGCGGTGTGCCGGGGGCGCGCTGGATGGCCGCGCCGCCCTCCGAGGAGCCGTACCCCTCCACCAGCCGCACCCCGAAGCGCTCCTCGAAGGCGGCGGCGTCCACCGCGCCGGCCTCCGTGCCGAAGCCGGTCCGCAGCGGGTTGTCCCGGTCGTCCGGGCGGGCGGGCGTGGCCAGCAGGTACTGGACGGCGCGGCCCACATAGGTGAAGTACGTGGCCCCGCAGGCGCGTACGTCGGTGAGGAACCCGGAGGCGGAGAAGCGGCGCCGCAGCGCGACGGTCGCGCCCGCCGCGAGCGCGGGCGCCCAGTCGGCGATCACCGCGTTGCCGTGGAACATCGGCATGCAGATGTAGTGCGTGTCGTCCGGGCGCACCCCGAAGTGGTCCACGAGCGACTGCCCGGCGGCGGCGAGCCTGCCCTGGGTGCAGATCGCGGCCTTGGGGGCGCCGGTCGAGCCGGAGGTGAAGTAGAGCAGGAGGCGGTCGTCGGCACGGGCGGTGCCGGTGTCGGGCACGGCGTCCGCGTAGGGCTCCAGGAGGCCGGCGTAGGCGTCCGTGTCGGTCACCAGGACGCGTACCCCGGGCAGGCGCAGGCCGTCGAGCAGCGGCAGTTGGGCCCGCTCGGTGACCAGTACCCGGCACTCGGTGTGCAGGATGTCGCGGGCCAGTTCGGGGCCCCGCCGGGTCGGGTTGATTCCGGCGACGGCGGCGCCGGCGAGGGCTGCCGCGCTCAGCCACAGCGGGTACTCGGGCGTGTTGTCGAGCAGCACGCCGAGGTGCGGTTCGGCGCCGGGCGGCAGCAGGTCGGCGAGGAGCGCGGCCCGGGCGGCGGCGCCCGAGGCCACCTGGTGGTGGCTCAGGAACCGGCCCTCGAACCACAGTCCCGGCCGGTGGTCGTCCCACCGTTCCCGCACGAGCTCCGCGACGGTCCGCTTCATCGACCCCATGGGTGCGCACCATAATTGACGCACCGTCAGATGAGGAGAGGCGTGACGCCGTCGCCCGGGCGGCGGCCTCAGAATCCGCCGAGGGCGTCGTTCGCCGCGAAGACCTCGTGGTACGTGACCATGAAGCCGATGCAGAAGGCGATGATCACGCCGAAGAAGACCAGGAAGCCGACGGTGCCGGCGGCGGCCCTGCCCGGGTGCGGCGCCCGGGCCGTGGCCTTCTCGGGGCGTCCGGCCGCGTAGTGCACGGTGACGATGTCGCCCTCGACGACGGTGGACGGGCCGCCCGCCTCGTCGAAGCGGACCGCGCGTCCCTCGCGCGTCGTGTACTCGTAGACGTGGTGCAGCGTCGTGGTGACCGAGGTGCCGCCCCCGCCGCTGGTGGTCGTGTACGAGCGCAGGCAGCGCGCCTCGGCGGTCAGTCCGCTGCTCCAGGCGCTCCTCAGCTCCAGCGAGCGGCGGACCACCTTGACGGCCATGAGCATCGTCACGGCCATGATCAGTGCAGGTATGGCGTAGAACAGCGCGTCCATCTCGTTCCCCCGGTGTCCGGTGCGGTTCCCCGCACGCCGCCGCGGTCCGTCGGCGTGCGGGGAACATACCCTCCGGGGAAGGAGGGGCAGCTCAAGGAAGCCTCAGAATGCGGGCGTCGCGCGAGCCGCCCCGGGGCGGGCCGGACTAGAACGTGACGTCCGCGCACGAGTAGAACGCGTTCGCCGTGTCGTTGATCGTCCACACGCCGAGGATGATGTGGTGCCCGCTCTTGCCGCCCGGCAGCGTGCCGGTGTGCGAGAACGTGGACGGGGGGCGCTGTCCGTTGTAGGGAACGGTCAGGAACGGCGTGGTCTCCAGGTCCGCGCGGGTCAGCGCGTGGTTCTGGTTCCAGCCGTTCTTGGTGATGAAGTACTTGAAGTCGGTCGTGGCGTGCATCGCGGTGAACTGCCAGCGGAAGCCGTAGCTCTGACCCGCGGTCACCTTCGTCGTCGGCCAGGCCGTGCCCGCGGGGGTCTTGGGCTGGTCCAGCTGACTGAAGTTGGTGTGGTTCGCGGAACAGATCCGGCCGTCGGCCGGACCGGCGGCCGGGAAGCCCTTCGGGCCCTCGACACTCTGGGGCTCCCACTGGATGTCACCGCAGTTGGCGACGCTGCCGCCGTTCGCGGCGCACATCTTCTGCCGGCTGAGGGGCTGGTCGGTGTAGCCGTGGGCGTCGGCGCCGCCGGTCGAGAGCACGAAGGTGCCCGCGGTGGCGAGGCCGAGCACGGCCGCGTACAGCTTGGCTTTCCTGGTGGTACGGATCTCGGTCGTCCGTATGCGCATGCTGCCGCTCCTGGAGGACGTGGGGGAGGTTCTCGGTGAGCTGTGCGCGCGATTTTCAGGTCTAGACCAAGTCCCAGATTATTGCCGTTAGTTGAACATGTCCATACCAATCGCGAAGCTCTCCGCCACGCGCGCCGGGGCCCGGCCGTGGCGCCGCCTCCCGCGGCCCGGCCGCACGGGACCCCGTACGGCCGGGCCCGACCGCACGCCTACGAGGAGGCCTCCCTGCGCCCGGTGTAGAAGGCCACCGTCAGGTCCTTCACCAACGCCTTGCGTTCGTAGTCGTCGAGCTCCACGAGCCCCCGCATGGTCAGCCGGGTCACCGTGTCCTCGACCGAGTCGACGACGGAGCTCAGCACGGTGTCGCGGTGCTGGGCGTCCAGGGCGGCGACGCGGCGGCGCTGCATCACGGCCGCGACCTCGGGCGCGTAGTCGATCCGGATCGGCTGCACCGAGAACACCTCCAGGCCCACCGGCGCCGTGTCGGCGGCCACCGGCCGGGTCAGCGCCTCACCGACCGCGTCCGTGTTGCGCAGGGTCACGTCCTTCACGACGGCGGGCGGCAGTTCCGCCGGAAGCTGCGACAGCAGCCGGGTGAGCGCCGCCTCCACACACGCCCGCAGATACTCCTCGTGGTCCTCGATGCCGAGCGTGGCCCGCGCGGTGTCCTTGACCCGCCAGACGACGAGCACCACCACGCGCAGCGCGACCCCGTTCGCGTCGACCACCGACATCGGCTCGCTGCGCCAGTGCCGCAGCCGCACGTCCACCCGACGGCGCAGCACCAGCGGGTTGATCCACATCAGTCCGGTGCGCCGGACCGTGCCGCGGTAGCGCCCGAACAGCCCGAGCACCCAGGCCCGTCCGGTCCGGCCGCGGGCGAGCCCCCCGAAGCCGAACAGGCCGAGCGCACCGGCCCCCGCATACGCCGCCCACTGCGCGGGCCCGAGTCCGGCGCCCGCGACGGCCGGCAGCTCCAGCGCCCCGGTCACGGACGGCGGCAGCGCACCCGACCACCACGAGGTGAACACGCACCCGGCTGCCCCGCAGGCCCCGGCCAGCACCCCCGCAACCCCGGGCAGCACCCGGGCGGGCCGCTCCACCAGCTCGGGCTCGACCTCCGGCACCGGGCGGGGCGCCCGCCCGGGAACGGGCCGTCTGACCCTCGGCTGTTCACCGGTGCCGCGCCTGCGGCCCACGACGGCGGGCGCGAGCGGCACGGAGACGGGCTCCGGGTCGTCCCGGAAGAGCAGGTGGACGGGGATCTCGGTCGTCACCTCGTTCTGGATGAGGCGCGCGGACCGGGGACCGCCGGCGCCCTCCGCGGTCGCATCGGACCCGGAGGCCGGGGAGGACGCCCCCTCCGACTCCGGGGTGTGTGACGTCGTCGTGCTCATAGCTGCCTCCATGCCTCCGCGCCTGGAAGTTTCGTGAGAACCCGGGACGGGCCCGGGAATCGCCGGGCCGTGACGGATGGAACCGACGGACGGACGGACCAGATGTTCACGAGGCCCCGGGACATGCTCAGGAGAAGAGCCGCCGCCACGTCTCCGGCCCCGGATAGCCGTCCGCGGCGCCGCCGCGCCAGCCCTGGGACCGCTGGAACGCCTCCACGTTGCGCCGGTCCGCCTCACCCCAGCGCGGACCGGGCCCCGAGGTGTAGTTCTTGCCGAACCCCTTTATGACCAGCTGCCGCCCGAGCCGGGTGACATGGGCGTTGTCGGCCCCGGGCCGGAACATGCCGCGCCCCGGATAGCCGGGCACGCCGTGCGAGGATCCGCCCGGCGTCCGGCCGCCGTCCTGTCCGGTGCCCTCCTTGCCGCCGGAGGACCCCGTGGACCCCGAACCCCCCGCCGCCGCACCGGGGATGTCCTTGCCCTTGCTTCCCACCAGGTACGACCAGGTCTGCGGCCCCGGCAGTCCGTCCGCGTCCGCCCCGGTCCAGCCCTGCGCCCGCTGGAACGCCCGGGTGGCCCGCCGGTCCGCGTCCGACCAGCGCGGCCCCGGCCCCGAGGCGTAGAAGCGGGCCGCACCCCGGTCGACGAGGAGGCGGCCCAACTGGGTGACATAGGCGTTGTCCGCGCCGGGTCCGAAGTACGCCGAGCCCGGATGGCGTGCCGTCGCGGTGCCCGGGGAGGACGCGCCCGCACCGGTCGTGGTCTCCGCGAGCCCCTTGTACCGGTAGGCCAGATAGCCGGTGGAGTGCGTCCAGTAGGCGTACGGCGTGGACTGCTTGCGGGCGTGCGGGCGGGTCTGCTCGTAGGCGATGTAATAGGTGTGCGTGTAGTCGGTCCAGCCGCCGAACAGGACGACGTGCGAGCCGTTCTGCGGGTCGGCGGGATTGTGGAACAGCAGGATGTCGCCGGGCTGGAGCTGGTCGCGGGAGACGCGCACCCCGAAACCCGCGAGGCTGCCCGTCCATTCGTTGCCGGGCAGGTTCCAGGCCATCGAGACGAAGCCGGAGCAGTCCTGCCGGTATCCGTCCGACCAGTACGCGCTCATGCTGTACGGAACCTGACCGGAGACCCAGGCCTTCGCCCGGTTGATGATCGCGGCCCGGGTGGTCGTGGGCACCGCGGCCCCGGGCCTGGCCGGTTTCGCGGGTCTGCCCGCCGGGCCGTGCAGCGGAGCCCGGCCGCCCTGCGGGGTACCGGGCTCGTCACCCGCGGGGGCGCCCGGCCGTGCGGGTCCGTGCGCGACCGCGAGCGCCGGCACCGGCTGGCCGGTGCCGAGGACGGTGCCCGCCGCGGCGGCCAGGACGAGCGCCCTGCGTGCCGCCGGATGGCCCACGGGTCCGGGCAGCGCGGAAGCGGGCATCACACGCCGCCAGTGCACGCATCCGGGGCAGTCGCAGTCGCTCGCGGGATCGATCTCCTCGAACACCGGAGCATCCATGCGACTCCCCTCACACTCCCCGTCAAATTGTCCGCATTTCTGCACATTCGCCAGTCTGGCAACTGTGCCCCGGTGTCGCATGTTGACGGTCCGAATGATGTACGCCACCCGGGCCCCCGCCTCACCCGGAGCCGGCCGCGGCCGCCGGAACCCGACCCCCCTCGCCCGGCGCCGACCGCTCCCGCCCGGACCGCCGACCGCTCCCGCCCGGACGCCTCCGCGCGCACCCCGGCCCGCCCCCTTGCCCACCCTCCGGCCCGGGCGGTCCGGCGGTCCGGAGCACCCTCCCGGGTCGGGTAGAGTTCTGCCGTCAGCAGGCGCCGCTAGCTCAGTTGGTTAGAGCAGCTGACTCTTAATCAGCGGGTCCGGGGTTCGAGTCCCTGGCGGCGCACCGACCGACGGGCCCTCTCGCCACCGCGAGGGGGCCCTTCGTCGTACGCCACATCACCCTCGCCGTCGTACACGTGTCCCAATGAGCGCGTATGACCGGTTAACACATCGTTTCGCATCTTGCGATCATGATGAACGGCGTAGAACCCTGGGCTTCAAGGGACTGTCGATACATGACAGTTGGGGGCAGGGCCGGTTGCGGGCATGGGGGGTTGGGGGCCCCGTTCATGAACGGATGCCGAGGGGGGCATCATGCAACCGGAAGGTCGTCGTTCCATGTCTATAGGGTGTGGAAGATGTGGTGACTGCGGCCTGCCAGTGATGCGTCCGGAAAGGTCGAGGGGGACCTGAGCGGGCGCCAAGAACCGACGAACACGCACTTGACCGTGCGTGCGGGGGGATGACTCATGACGTCGACGCCGACGGGCGCCCGGCAGAATTTCGACCCGTCCGAGACGACCCAGCTCCGTGTGCCGTCGCACCGGACGGGCGGCTTCCGGAGAATCAAGAAGTCGCTTCCGAGATACGACTACGAGCACTACAGCCGGCTTGCGGGGCCCCTCACTCAGCCGGACCCGGGCAAGCCCTACAAGGTGCAGTACCGCTCGCTGCTGTCGCAGGAGCCGCACCGCATACGGGCGGCCCTCATGCTGGGCGCGGCGCCGCTGCTCTCTCTGGTCCTGCTCGGCTGGCTGCTCCAGCCCGAGCACTGGACCGAACGCGACTACCCGGCCTACGACTTCCTGCCCGCGCTCGACATCGTCATGCTGGTCTCGATCGGTCTGATCGAGTTCTTCCGCTGCATGAACGTGCTGTCGAACGCGCACGCCACCCTGGTCGCCCGCGACCCGATCCCGGTGGTGCCCGAGACGGGCACCAGAGTCGCCTTCCTCACCTCCTTCGTGCCCGGCAAGGAGCCCCTCGCCATGGTGACGAAGACCCTGGAGGCGGCGGTCAAGCTGCGCCACCGGGGTCTGATGCACGTCTGGCTCCTCGATGAGGGCGACGACCCCGAGGTGAAGGAGGTGTGCGCGCGTCTGGGCGTGCACCACTTCTCCCGCAAGGGTGTCTCGAAGTGGAACCGGGCCAAGGGCCCGCACCGCGCCAAGACCAAGCACGGCAACTACAACGCCTGGCTCGAGGCGCACGGCGACGACTACGACTACTTCGCCTCGGTCGACACCGACCACGTGCCGCTGCCCAACTACCTGGAGCGGATGCTCGGCTTCTTCCGCGACCCGGACGTCGGCTTCGTCATCGGCCCGCAGGTGTACGGCAACTACGACGCGTTCGTCACCAAGGCCGCCGAGTCCCAGCAGTTCCTCTTCCACGCCCTCATCCAGCGCGCCGGCAACTTCTACGGCGCCCCGATGTTCGTGGGCACCTCGAACGCCGTACGCATCAAGGCGCTGAAGCAGATCGGCGGCCTGTACGACTCGATCACCGAGGACATGGCGACCGGCTTCGAGATCCACCGCGCGAAGAACCCCGCCACCGGCCGGAAGTGGAAGTCGGTCTACACGCCGGACGTGCTCGCCGTCGGCGAGGGGCCGAACGCCTGGACGGACTTCTTCACCCAGCAGCTGCGCTGGTCCCGGGGCACCTACGAGACGATCCTCAAGCAGTACTGGAAGGGCTTCTTCTCCATGCCTCCGGGCAAGCTCTTCAACTACACGATGATGATCATCTTCTACCCGATGTCGGCGCTGAACTGGATCCTCGCGGCACTGAGCTGCGCCCTCTTCCTGGGCCTGGGCGCCTCCGGCGTGAACATCGACCCGACGGTCTGGCTGATGCTCTACGGCAACGCGTCCGCGCTGCAGATCGGCCTGTACATCTGGAACCGGCGCCACAACGTCTCCCCGCACGAGCCCGAGGGTTCCGGCGGTGTCGCGGGCATGGTGATGTCGGCACTGTCCGCGCCGATCTACGCCCGCTCGCTGATGGACGCCGTGCTGCGCCGCAAGAGCAAGTTCGTGGTGACGCCCAAGGGCGATTCGGCCAGCCCCGACACGCTGTTCGGGACCTTCCGGATCCACCTGTTCTTCATCCTGGTCTTCGCCGGCTCGATCACCGCCGGCTTCGTGCTCGGGCACTCCCACCCCGCGATGATCACCTGGGCCACCTTCGCCCTGCTGATCACCGCCTCGCCGATCTTCGCCTGGCGCTGGACCATGCGCCAGGAGCGGAAGAAGCCGCCGACGCCGCCCGAGGCCGCCACCGTCCCGCCGCAGGCCTCCGTGCCGCAGCAGGAGCAGCACGCCCCGCACGCGCCGCAGCAGCGGCCCACCTGGGCCTCGGCCGGGGGCAACGACCAGACCATGCAGATCGCCCTTGGGGGACGTAAGAAATGAAAGACGGTGCCCGCCGCCGCCGTGCCCGCCGCCTCGGCATAACCGGGGTGGTGGTGCTCGCTCTGGCCGGGATGAACGGGCCCTGGCTGTATCGCTTCGGGACGGACAAGTACCACCAGTACACGATCAACAAGCCCGAGTACAAAGCCGACAACGGCCACTGGGACATCGTCCAGTTCCCCAAGGAGTACCGGCAGAACACCATCCACGCCGCCCTGCTGCACACCGGCAAGGTCCTGCTCGTCGCGGGCTCGGGCAACAACCAGGACAACTTCGACGCGAAGAAGTTCGACACGCGGATCTGGGACCCGGTCAAGGGCACCATCAAGAAGATCCCCACGCCGAGCGACCTGTTCTGCACGGGCCACACCCAGCTGTCCAACGGCAACCTGCTGATCGCGGGCGGCACCAAGCGGTACGAGAAGCTGAAGGGTGACGTCACCAAGGCCGGCGGCCTGATGATCGTGCACAACGAGAACCCGGACAAGCCGATCACCCTGCCCGCGGGCACCAAGTTCACCGGCAAGAAGAACGGCAAGACGTTCGTCTCCAAGGACCCGGTGCTCGTACCGCGCGCCAAGAAGGTCTTCGACCCGGCGACCGGCGTGTTCCTGCGCAACGACCCGGGCCTCGGCCGCATCTACGTCGAGGCGCAGCGCAGCGGCCAGAAGCACGAGACCGGCACCCAGGACAACTATCGCGTCCAGGGCCTGACGGGCACCGACGCCCGCAACACGTACGGCATCGCGCAGAAACTCGCCCTGGACAAGAAGGACTTCCAGGGGATCAGGGAGGCCTACGAGTTCGATCCGGTCGCCGAGAAGTACATCAAGGTCGACCCGATGAACGAGGCCCGCTGGTACCCGACGCTGACCACCCTGTCCGACGGCAAGGTGCTCAGCCTGTCCGGTCTCGACGAGATCGGACAGCTGGTCCCGGGCAAGAACGAGGTGTTCGACCCCAAGACCAAGAAGTGGACCTACACCAAGGGCATCCGGCAGTTCCCGACCTATCCGGCGATCTCCCTGATGCAGAACGGCAAGCTCTTCTACTCGGGCTCGAACGCCGGGTACGGCCCCGACGACGTGGGCCGCGAGCCCGGTGTCTGGGACGTGGAGACCAACAAGTTCACCAAGCTCAAGGGCCTGAGCGACGCGAACATGATGGAGACCTCGGGCACGGTGCTGCTGCCGCCCGCCCAGGACGAGAAGTACATGGTGATCGGCGGCGGCGGGGTCGGCGAGTCCCAGCTGTCCAGCAAGAAGACCCGGCTCATCGACCTCAAGGACAAGAACCCGAGGTTCGTGGACGGCCCCGAGCTGGAGAAGGGCACCCGCTACCCGCAGTCCTCGATCCTGCCCGACGACACCGTGCTGGTGTCCGGCGGCTCCGAGGACTACCGCGGGCGCGGTGACTCCAACATCCTGCAGGCGCGGATCTACGACCCGAAGTCGAACACCTTCGACCGGGTGGCCGACCCGCTGGTGGGCCGCAACTACCACTCGGGCTCGCTCCTGCTGCCCGACGGCCGCGTGATGTTCTTCGGGTCCGACTCGCTCTACGCCGACAAGGCCGACACCAAGCCGGGCGTGTTCGAGCAGCGCATCGAGATCTACACCCCGCCGTACCTGTACCGGGACTCGCGGCCCTCGCTCTCGGGCGGACCGAAGACGATCGCGCGCGGCGGCTCGGCCACGTTCTCCTCGCAGCACACGTCGTCGATCAAGACGGCCCGGCTGATCCGGCCGAGCGCCTCCACGCACGTCACCGACGTCGACCAGCGGTCCATCGCGCTGGACTTCACGAAGACGAAGGACGGCATCACGGTGACGGTTCCCAAGAGCCGGAACCTCGTGGAATCCGGCTGGTACATGCTGTTCGTGACGGACGACCAGGGAACGCCGAGCAAGGCCCAGTGGGTCAGGGTGCCCTGATCCCGGCCGCCCGGCACCGGGTGCGCCTCGCCCCGGAGGGCGAGGACCACGGACGAAGGGGGCGCCCTCCGCTTCGAGCGGAGGGCGCCCCCTTTTCCTCGTGTCCGGCTGCCGATGCCCGACGGCCCGCGCGCGCTACTCGGTGGCCCGTGCGAGCTTCAGCGCGTACTCCGGCCACCACTGGCCGGCCTTCGGCCCGCCCTTGCACGTGCCGTCGGACTCGCCCGGCCGCTTGACCCACAGATAGGCGTCGACGAGCGGGTCGGCCGTCTTGGTCGTCGGGGTCTCACCGAGCGCGCGGCCCGGCGGGTTGCACCAGTTCTCGTCCGCCTTGCCGCCCGTGTACGGGCCGTTGCCGTTGCGGCTGGTGTCGACGACGAAGTGCTTGTTGCCGACCTTCGCGGACAGCTGCTTGCCGTACGCGATGGAGTCCTCGGTCGAGTAGAAGTTGGAGACGTTGACGGAGAAGCCGTCGGCCTGGTCGATGCCCGCCCACTGGAGGGGCTGGAAGATCTGGTCGGGGTGTCCCCAGCCGGCGTTGCCCGCGTCCAGGTACACCTTCGTGTTCTTCAGGGACTTGAGCTTGCCGATGGCGCCCTTGAGGAGGTCGTAGCGCTCCTCGTGGTACTCGTCCGGGGTGCACTGGTTGACCAGGTGCAGGACCGCGTCCGGCTCCAGAATCACCGTGGCGGGCCGGTCCCCGATGCCCTGGGCGACCCCGTCGATCCAGGTCCGGTAGGCGTCGCCGTCGGCGGCGCCGCCCTGCGAGAACTGTCCGCAGTCGCGGTGCGGGATGTTGTAGAGGACCAGGATCGCGGCCCGGTCCGCCTTCTCGGCGGCCTCCGTGAAGCCACGTGCCTCCGACTCCGGGTTCTCCGGGCCGATCCACTCGCCGGTCGGCTGCTCCGCTATCTTGCGGATCTGCTCGGCCTCGTCCTTCTTGTCCGCCTTCAGGTAGGCGGCGACCTGCTCGGCCGCGTTCCCGTCCGGATTGACCCAGAACGGGTCCGAATTCTTGGGCTGTTGCGTGACCTCGGCACCGGAGCCGTCGCTCTTGCCGTCTCCCCCGGAGGAGGAACATCCCGCGAGAAGCAGTGCCGCCCCCACCACCGCCACGGACGCCCGTGCCCCGGCCCCCCTGCTGCCGTACATCCAACTCCCCCTTGGGTGCACCGTCCTAAGTCTCAATCCTGACATAGGTGTCGCGCGGCTCACGAGGTCACCCACCCCTTGTCGGAGAGCTGTTACAGCCCCGGACCTTCCGGGAGCCGGAGACATCCGCCCCGGGCGCGCGCAGCGCACGCTCCGGGCGCCGGGCCGCCCCGGCCCCTCCCGTGGCCGCACCCACCTGCGCCCATCACGTAGAGCCACGGGTCGTGGACTTGTCGTCAAACGACCTCTAGGCCGGAACGCTCATCCGTTCTAGAGTTGCCACAAATGGCCACGGCCCCGAGCCGGTTGCCTCCGCCCGCGTACCCGCGCGGACGGACCCAGAACCTCCCGCGCCGGTCGCCGGGTTACTCCCGCAGCCCGTGCGCGCGCGGTCGAGGACCAGCCCGGTCGGCGGCTCCCGGGGGAGCGTGTCGTCGACCGGGCCCGGTACCGCTCGTCAACCGCTTCCGGTGAGGTACGCCGACACCACCACGTTCGCCGTGTAGGTGCGGCTCGCGCGGTCGAAGGTGCCGCCGCAGGTGACGAGCCGCAGCTCGGCCCGCCCCGGCTTCCGGGCGCCGTAGGCCTGCTGGGCGTCGAAGTGATCGCGCGGGATCACTTGGACCTCGTCCACGGTGAACTCGGCGACCTTCCCGTCGTCGCGGACGACACGGACCGTCGCTCCGGGCCGCACCGCGCTGAGCTTGTAGAAGACCGCGGGCTTGGTGTCGGTGTCGACGTGCCCGACGAACAGGGCGGCGCCGGCCGCTCCCGGCTGCACGCCGGCGGCGTACCAGCCGACCACGCCGGGCTGCTCGAAGGGCGGCGGCTCGATCGCGCCCTGCCGGTCGAGCCCGCGGGCGACGACGGGGGCCTGCACCCCCATCGACGGGATGTCGAGGCGCTGCGGGCGCGCGTTGCCGAGCGGTTCCAGCGCGGGCGGCAGCGGGACGTCCGGGCGCCCGACGGCCGCGATGTCGCCGGTGGTGGGCGTCGTGAGCCCCTGCCGCACGTCGGTCACGTCACGGCCCCACAACCACAGCCCGAACAGCAGCACCAGCCAGGCCACCGCGGTCAGCAGCCGCCCCGTGCCGGAAGAACGCTCGTGCTCGGACATGTCAGTCGCGGTCGTCCCCCCGGCGCGTGACGGTCCGGGCGGAGCCGCGGACCCGGGGGAGGATCGCGACGGCGACGGCGGCCACGCCGGCCAGGACGAGGCCGATCACGGCCTGCCGGGTGCCGGGACCGGCCGCTCGCGCGTCCGGGGTGGCGAGGAGCACGGTGCCGCCGCCGCCCGCGTGCACGGGCGCGACCGGCGAGGCCGGGATCTCGGCCGGCGCGGACGCGAAGTCGGAGCCGTGGTCGGTGGCGGAGTCCTGGTCGGAGGCGGAGTCCCTCCCGGGCTCGGCGGCGTCCGGCCTGTCCTGCGGCACGAGAGCCGTCGGGATGATGCCGGTCGGCACGATGCCCGTCGGGACGATGCCCTGCGGCACCCGGATGGTCGGCCCGATGTCCTGCGGCAGCAGGTGCTGCACGATGTCGTTCGGCAGGAGGTCGGGCACGGCGCCCTGGGTGGCGGAGCTCCGCGGCACGATCTGCGCGACCCCCCTGACCTTGCCGCCCCGGCCGTCGCAGTCGACCTCGACGGCGTACGTGCCGGGCGCCAGCCCGCTGGTCACCCGGGTGTCGCCGGTCAGGACACCCCCGCCGACGGCGGTGAGCCGCGCGTCCGAGACGAACGCGGAGGACGTGGCGGTGCCCGTCCTGCCCGAGCAGCCGGTCGCCCGAAGCCGGACGTCGGTGCCGGGGGCGGGGGCCGCGGGCGTCAGCAGCACGCCCGTACCCGGGTCGGCCGCGAAGGCCAGGGGGGCGAGCCACGCTGTGGGTGCGAACGCGGCCACGACCGCCGCCCCGGCGCAGAGAGTGATTCGCTTGGAACGCATCGTGAACCTCCAGACAACAGGAGGTTCCCTCCAGCGGCGCCGGGGCGCATCTTCAGAGCGGTCCGGTTGCTCCGTCCGAGTCTGTGTGCCTTCGTACGGGTTTCGAACGGGCCGGCGGGTATCAGACCAGGTCGACGAGGTCGGCGATCGAGTCCACGACCTTCGACGGCCGGTACGGATACTGCTCGATCTCCTCGGGCGTGGTCAGGCCCGTGAGGACCAGGAAGGTCTGCATCCCGGCCTCCAGACCCGCCAGCACGTCGGTGTCCATGCGGTCGCCGATCATCGCGCTGGTCTCGGAGTGCGCCCCGATCGCGTTCAGGCCGGTGCGCATCATCAGCGGGTTCGGCTTGCCCGCGAAGTACGGCTGCTTGCCGGTCGCCTTGGTGATCAGTGCCGCGACCGCGCCGGTGGCGGGCAGCGGTCCCTCGGTGGACGGACCCGTCTCGTCCGGGTTGGTGGCGATGAAACGGGCGCCTTCCTTGATCAGCCGGACGGCCTTCGTCATGGCCTCGAAGGAGTAGGTGCGCGTCTCGCCGAGGACCACGTAGTCCGGGTCGTGGTCGGTGAGGACGTATCCGATGTCGTGCAGCGCCGTCGTCAGGCCCGCCTCGCCGATGACGTACGCGGTGCCGCCCGGCCGCTGGTCGTCCAGGAACTTGGCGGTGGCCAGGGCCGAGGTCCAGATGTTCTCGACCGGCACGTCGAGGCCCATGCGCCGGAGTCTGGCGTGCAGGTCGCGGGCGGTGTAGATGGAGTTGTTGGTGAGCACCAGGAAGGGCTTCCCGGACTCACGCAGCTTCTTGACGAAGGCGTCGGCGCCGGGGATCGGCACGCCCTCGTGGATGAGCACACCGTCCATGTCGGTGAGCCACGATTCGATGGGCTTGCGCTCTGCCATCTGCTGGGTCTCCTGCCGTCCTGGCGTACCTGCACGCACTCGATCCGGGGACGCCGGAACGACGTTGTGCCGGCGCCCCCAGCCTAGGGGGTTGCCGTTCGGATCTGTTCGGGCCCCGATCCGAACGGCATCCCTGGTCACGACGGCGTGGTTCCGGCCCGGCCGGGGCCGTGGTGCGGTCAGGCCGGCTCGACCGACGCCCCGTCGATCACCCAGTACCCGTTGTTCCCGCCGGTGCAGCGGAACCGGACCTGCGCCGTCAGGGAGCGACAGGACAGGCGCGACGACACGTGATCCTCCGGGAGGGGGCGAGGGGGAGCACGGACGGGACAGCGACGGTGGTGCGTGTCAGGCACGGCGACGCCCCCGGTGGTTCCGAGGGCGTCGCGGGTGGGGCGGGTGGGGCGGGGTTCAGCTGCCGGTGGCGGACTTCCAGTCCTCGACGTACGAGGTCAGGTTCTTGTCGATGTCCGCCCAGTCGGGCTCGAAGACCTCGACGCCGTCCATGAGCGCGGCCAGGGCGACGGCGTTGACGTCGGTGGCCTTGACGTCGGCGCGCGCGGAGAAGCCGCCGCCGATCGCGCTGACCTGCTGCTGGGCCTTGGCGGACAGCATGAAGTCGAGGAGTTTCCTGCCGTTCTCGGAGTGCGGGGCCTTGGTGACGAGGCCCGCGGCGTACGGGAGCGCGAAGGTGGTCGGCTTGCCGGCCGCGTCGGTGGCCTTGCCGGTGGCCTGCGGGAACCAGATGCCGAGGTTCGGCATGTCCTTGGCCTGCGCGTAGTTCATCTGCACGTCGCCGTTGGCGACCAGCAGTTCGCCCTTGTCGACCTTGGGGGCGAGCTTGCCGGTGGAGGCGGACGGGCCGACGTTGTTGGACTGGAGCTTCTTCAGGTAGGCGAGCGCGGGTTCCTTGCCGCCGAAGTCGTGGATCGCCTTGATGAGCACGGCGGTTCCGTCGCCGGCGACGCCCGGGGTGGAGTACTGGAGCTTGTTCTTGTACGTGCCGTCGAGCAGTTCGTCCCAGGTGGTGGGTGCCTGCCTCAGCTCCTTCTTGTTGTAGACGAAGCCGAAGTAGTTGTTGACGACGGAGGTCCAGGTGGCGTCCGCGGCCTTGTCGGCGCCGTCGACCTGCTCGGAGCCCTTGGGCGCGTACTTCTGGAGCAGGCCCTTGCCGTCGGCCTGCTGGATGAACGGCGGGAGGGTGACGAGGACGTCGGCCTGCGGGTTGGTCTTCTCACGGGCCGCGCGCTGGACCATCTCGCCCGAACCCCCCTCGACGTACTCGACCTTGATGCCGGTCTGCTTCTCGAAGTCCTTGAAGACCTGGTCGTACCAGCCGTCGCCGTTCTCGCCCTTGAGGCCGTCCGCGCTGTACACGGTGACGACCTTGGCGTCGGAGGCGGCCGAGTCGCCGCCGCACGCGGTGAGGGAGCCGGCGAGGGCGAGGCCGCCGGTCACGGCGGCGATCGGGGCGAGGCGGAGCGAGCGGGCGTTTCTGGGCATGGCGAGGCGAACTCCTTGCGTGGTCGGTGCTTCTGAGGGTTTTCCGCGGGTGGGACGGATCGGCGGATCAGCGGTAGGAGGCCTTGGTGCGGATCCGGGAGACGGCGAACAGGACGAGCACCGTCGCCGTCATGAGGACCACGGCGAGCGCGGAGCCGGTGAACAGGGCGCCACGGTCGGTGGCCGCGTAGATCTGGACGGGAAGCGGGGTCCAGTCGGGCGGGTAGAGCATCATCGTGGCGCTCAACTCGCCCATCGACAGGGCGAAGCAGAGCCCCGCGGCGGCGGTGAGCGAGGGCAGCAGCAGCGGCAGCCGCACCCGCCACAGCACATAGGAGGGCCGGGCTCCGAGGGAGGCGGCGGCCTGTTCGTAGGCCGGGTCGAGACGCACGACGGCGGCCGACACCGACTGGTGGGCGAACGCCGTCACAAGAACGGCGTGCGCGAGGACGACGATCCACCGGGTGCCGTTGAGCAGCATCGGCGGCTTGGAGAAGGCGACCAGGATCGCGAGCCCGACGACGACGGAGGGCACCGCGACCGGCAGCATGAACAGCGCGTCCAGCAGGCGCTTGCCGCGCTTCTTCAGGGCGTGCCCGGCGAGCGCCGCCCAGGTGCCCACGACCAGCGCGATCAGACTGGCGGTGAGGGCGGTGACCAGGCTGGTGGTGAGGGCCTGGAGGGATTCGCCGCGGGTGGCGGCGGTGTAGTGCCCGGTGGTGAAGCCGGACGGGAACGCGCTCGACCAGTTCGTGGCGAACGACGCGGCGAGGACGACGAGCAGGGGCAGGGCGAACAGGGGCAGGAAGAGGACGAAGAAGACGGCCCAGGTGGCCCACTTCCCCTTGCGGCTATGCACCAACACGGCGGCTCACCACCCGGTAGAGGCCGTACAGCCCCACGGAGATCAGGACGTTGACGACGGCGACGACACACGCTCCCGGGTAGTCCGACTCCAGGATCGCCTTGCTGTACACGAGCATCGGCAGGGTGGTGACCCCCTTCGCCCCGGTGAACAGCACGATGCCGAACTCGTTCAGGCACAGCACCAGGACCAGGCTGCCGCCGGCGGCGAGCGCGGGCAGCGCCTCGGGCAGGACGACCTGCCGCACGATCCGCGCGGGCCGTGCGCCGAGCGAGGACGCGACCTCCAGCTGAGCGGTGTCGATGCCGGAGAAGGCGGCGAGCAGCGGTCGCATCACGAACGGGGTGAAGTACGTGATCTCCGCGAGGAGCACACCCCAGGGCGTGGTGAGGAACTGGAAGGGCCCCTCGGCCGCCCCGGTGGCGCCCGTCCACAGCCCGTTGGCCATGCCGACGGTGCCGTAGACGAACAGCAGCGCGAGCGTGATCAGGAAGGACGGGAAGGACAGGAAGACGTCGATGAACTTGGCGACCGCCTTCCCGCCGGGGAACGGCACGAAGGCGATGACCAGGGCGAGGACGAACCCGAGCAGCAGGCACCCGGCCGTGGATCCCAGCGCAAGCCACACCGTGGTGCCGAGTGCCTCCCGGAACGCGGCCGAGGCGAACACGTCCCCGTAGGCCTGCGCCGAGGTGCCCCCGGTGTCCGGCCGGAAGGACTGCTGGACGACCAGGGCCAGCGGGTAGAGGAACACGAGACCGAGCACGGCGACGGGTGGCAGGGCCCATGCCCAGGGCGGGATGCCCTTCCGGGGCCCGGTGACCGCCGCCGGCGGCGCGGCGGCCGCGGCGCTAGCCATCCCGGGTCACCCCTTCGGCCACCGGCGCGGTCTTACCCGCGGTGACCGGCGCGGCCTCCCCGGCGGTGACCGGCGCCGTGTCCTCGGCGGCGACACCCGCGGAGAGCAGTACCGCGTCCTCGGGCGCGAAGTGCACGGTGATCTCGTCCCCGAGGGCGGGCGGCCGCTGCAGTTCCCGCAGGTCCGCCTTGACCCGATGGCCTCCCACGTCGACGTAGAGCCGATGCGTGGCCCCCCGCCACTGCACCTCGGCGACCGACCCGGTCAGGGCGTTGGGCCCGGCACCGAGACCGACGAGGTGCGGCCGTACGCACAGCGTCGCGGTCGCGCCCCGGGCGGCGCCCCCGGTCGGCACCTTCAGCTCGGTCCCGGCGAAGACGACCCCGTCCGCCCCCACCGTCACCGGCAGCAGGTTCGCGTTGCCGACGAAGGACGCCGTGAACTCGGTCCGCGGGGCCCGGTACAGCTGCCGGGGTGTGCCGACGTCCCTGAGCCGGGCCCTGTCCATGACCGCGATCCGGTCGGCCAGCGTGAGTGCCTCGATCTGGTCGTGGGTGACGTACAGGACGGACACGTCCGGCAGTTCGCGGTGCAGCCGGGCCAGTTCGGCGAGCATGCCGGAGCGCAGCTGCGCGTCGAGCGCGGACAGCGGTTCGTCGAGGAGGAGGACGCCCGGCCGGACGGCGAGTGCCCGCGCGATGGCGACGCGCTGCTGCTGCCCGCCGGACAGTTCGCGGGGATGCCGTCGGGCGAAGGCGGCCATCCCGGTCATCTCCAGCGCCTCGGCGACCCGTCCGCGGATGTCGCCGCGGGGCACCTTCTGCGCCTTGAGCCCGAAGGCGACGTTGTCCTCGACCCGCATGTGCGGGAAGAGCGCGTACTGCTGCACCACCATGCCGATCCCGCGCCGGTACGGCGGCAGGTCGGTCACGTCGCGGTCGCCGATGAACACCCGCCCGGCGGCGGGCCGCACGAATCCGGCGACGGCCCGCAGGGCGGTGGTCTTCCCGGAGCCGGACGGTCCGAGCAGGGCCATCACCTCGCCGGGCTCGACCGCGAGGTCGAGGGCGTCGAGGACCGTGGTGCCCTCGTAGGCGACGGACACCCGGTCGAAGCGGATTCCGCCGGTCATCGCCCTGCTCCGCCGAGCGGTGCGGCCCCGTCCAGGGGGCCGGCCGCGTCGAGCAGGGCGGGCAGCGCGGCCACGGACGGCAGCACGTGCCCGGCGCCGGCCGCGCGCAGCGCCTCGGCGTCGTGTGCTCCGGTCAGCACGCCCGCGACGACGCCCGCCCCGGCGCGTACGCCGCTGAGCATGTCGTACGAGGTGTCGCCGACGACGGCGACCTGCTGGACTCCTTCGGCCGCCCCCGTGCGCAGGAACGCTTCCAGGACCATGTCCGGGTACGGCCGTCCGCGGCCTCCCGCGTCCGCCGGACACAGCGTGAGCGGCACCAGGTCGCGCCAGCCGAGCGCGTCGAGGATGGCGTCCTGGGTGACGCGGGCGAACCCGGTGGTGAGCACGACCGTCCGGCCGGAGCCGACGAGTTCCTCGATCGTCTCGCGGGCGCCCGCGACCGGGGCGATGTGCCCGGCGTCGACGAGCTCCCCGTACGCCTTCTCGAAGGCGGAGTTGGCGCGCCGGGCGAGGGACTCCTCGCCGAACAGGTGCCGGAAGACGGAGATCTTGGACTCGCCCATGGTGGCGCGGACGTAGTCGAGTTTCTCGGCGTGGTCGGCGGAGCCGGGCCGGACGCCCAGCTCTCCGGCCGCCGCGGCGAAGGCCCGTTCCACCAGGCCGCCGTCGGCGACGGTGGTGCCGGCCATGTCGAGGACGACGAGGCGGATGTCCCGGGCGGGACGCGTGTCGGTGGTCTGTTCGGTCATGTTCCTCACCAGCCCAGCTGTTCGGCGGTTGTCTCGGCCATCGCGGGGGCACAGGTCATGCCGCGCCCGCCGGGCCCGGTGACGAGCCATACGCCGTCCCGCACCTGCTGCCGGTGCACGACCCGGCTCGTGTCGGTGCACTGCGCGTACACCCCGGCCCAGCGGCGCCGGATCCTCGGCAGCGGGCGGCCGAGGAAGGACTCGACGACCTCGGCGAGGTGCTCGTAGGGCTCCTCGACCGTGTCGAAGGCGAAGGGGTGCTCGTACTCGTGGGTGTCGCCGATGGTCAGGCCGCCGTCCGCGCGCTGCACCATCAGCAGTTGCATCCGGTGCTCGGCGGCGGTCGTGGACTGCGGCTGGTGCGCGTCGAGCGCGTCGAGGGCCGGGCTCCGGTACGCGGGGTAGTAGCGGAAGCTGTCGGCGTCGGCGACGGACGTGGTGAGCGGCTCGCCCAGCGGGTCGGTCTGCATCATCTGGAGCCGTACGCGCCGCACGGGCAGCTCGGGGCCCGCCAGTTCCCGGACGAGGCCGCCGAGCCAGGCGCCCGTGCACAGCACCACGGTGTCGCCGCTGTGGACGTCGCCGTGGTCGTCGCGGACCGCGTGTTCACCGACGACGTCCCGGACCTCGCGGCCCGGCAGGAAGGTGTAGCGCGGGGACTTCAGCAGTTCCTCGCGCAGCGCGAGCTGCGCGGTGCGCGGCTCGACGGCCGCGTCGCGCTCGCAGAACAGGGCGGCTTCGAAGGCGCCCCGCAGGGCGGGGTTCACGGCCCGCGCCTCGCCCGCGGTCAGCAGTTTGTAGCCGCGGGCGGCGGCGTCCGGGCGGGCCAGGGCCGCTTCGGCCACCGCGCGTTCCCGCGGGTTGCGGAGCGGGGTCAGCGACCCGCAGGCCCGGAACCCGAGACCCGGGACGCGTGCCCCGATCGTCTCCCACAGCTCCCGCGCCCGCAGGGCGGTCTCCAGCTCCTCGCCCCCGGCGCGACCGCTGACCCAGATCTGTCCGAAGTTGCGCAGCGAGGCCCCGCGGGCCTCCGCCTCACGCTCGATCTGCACGACCTCGTGGCCGCGCTCCACTGCGTGCCAGGCGTGCAGGGTGCCCACCACGCCGGCTCCGACAACTATCACTCTCACGACGGCCACGCTCCTCGGGAAGGGGGAATCGGAAGGGTCCGTACCGCAACCAGATGGTGAACTGCCTATCACGTTTGGGCTAGACCCGTTATCTTCGCGTTATAAAAAGAGGGGCGGGGTGACCCACGTCACCCCGCCCCCGGACGGGCCCGCGTCAGCCCTGGAGGTGCGCCGAGAAGGAGAAACGGTCTCCTCGGTACAGCGTCCGCACCCGCTCCAGCGGAAGCCCGTCCGTGTCCCGCGAGACCCGGTGGATCAGCAGCATCGGCAGCGCGGGCGGCGTACCGATGAGCAGCGCCTCGCGCGGGGTGGCCAGCACCGTCTCGATGCGCTCGTCCGCGTCGCCGAACGTGATGCCGAGCCGGTCGCGCAGATACGCGTAGAACGACGAGTCGGGCGTGAAGTCCTCGTCCAGCCGCGGGGCGCGGGCCACGGCGACGTACGTGCTCTCCAGCCCGACCCGCTCGTCGTCCGCGAGCAGGACGCGCTCCATGTGCCACACGGGCTCGCCCCGCGTCAGCCCGGCCTCCGCGGCCAGGGCCTCGGAACAGGGGAACCGGTCGAGCGAGATGAGCGTGCGCCCGGGCGTACGGCCCTGCCGCCGCACGCCCTCCGTGTAGCTCGCCAGCGAGAGCGGCTGCTCCAGCTTCGGGCCCGCGACGACCGTCCCGCGCCCTTGCCTGCGCAGCTTCCCTTCGAGCAGCAGCTCACGCAGGGCCTGGCGCACCGTCTCGCGCGCGACCTCGTACTTCTCGGCGAGATCACGCTCGGTGGGCAGCAGACCCCCCTCGCCCAGCTCCTCGATCAGCACGGCGATGTGCGCCTTCACCGCGTAGTACTTCGGGATACGGCCGTGCTCCGGGATGCCGGAGCGGACGGGGGCGCCGGGTGCCTGGTCGTTCGGATAGTCCACGAGGGGATCGTCGCAGACGGCGCCGGGGCCCAGGGTGTCAGCGGTGCCGGCCCGGGCGCTCCCGGCGGAAGACCACGAAGAGGGCGGCCCCGGCGGCCGACAGCAGCAGGCCCGCCGCCACCCCGACGGCGCGCGGCGCACCCGGTCCCGTACTGGCCAGCACGTCCGCGGACGGGTTCGCGTTCTCGTCCGTGCCGGTGGCGTCACGGCTCGCGTCCCCGGTGGCGGTGCCGTCCCCGGCACTCGCGGTGGACCCGACGCCGGGGTCGGCCCCGGCGCTCTCCCCGTCACCGACGCCCTGCTCCGGATCCCGCCCTTCGCCCCGCTGCTCCTCCTTCGACTCCTCTCCCGGCGACGCTTCGCCCCGCTCCTCGTTCTCCTGCGGGTCCTCGCCCTGGTCCTCGACGCGGAAGCGGTAGTCGTTCGACTCCCCCACCCAGTCGCCGTCGTCGTTGTGCCGCTGCACGACGGCCGCGTTGGCGACGACCTCGTTCGGCACGGGCGCGTCCGACGTCAGGGAGAGCCGCACCTTCACGGTGAGGGTCCGGCCCGCGCCCACGGTGAACCCCGGGAACCCGTCGTCGAACGCGCCCACGTTCTCGGCCTCGTCGCTCTTGTCGAACGTCACCGCGTGCGACTTCTCCCCCTCGAAGAACTCCAGCCGCGCCTGCTCCGGCCGCAGCGCCCGCTTCTCGTCCACGAGCACGACGATCGGGTGGATGCCGCCGCAGGCGTGCGCGGTGGTGTTGGTGAGGTCGATGTACCAGGTCGAGAAGCCGCCGCCGACGTCGTACACGGCCGGACCGCCATGGATACGCGTCGTGATGGGGAAGTTCCGGGTGTCGGGCGCGGCGCAGGCGGGACGGGGCTCCGCGGCGGTGAGCGCCGGGGCCGGGGTCGACGCGAAGGCCGCCGGGGCGAGACTCCCCAGGGCAGCGGGGGCGGCGGCGGTCAGGGTGAACGGAAGCAGGGAACGCAGTCGCATGAAGGGCCTTTGCCGATCGGGGGGCGGCTGGGAGCGGGATCGAAAGCGGCAGGGGTACCGGGCAACGGCCTCCCCGACCGTGCCATCCCGCTCCGCCCGCGGCGCCCCACCACGCCGGACAAGTCGCACAAATAGCCCGAACGGCGGCCTCTTTCGAGTGCCGGGGGGCCGTCAGGCCGCCGGACGCCGACTCCCGTTGGCAGAGGCCGTTCGACACCGGGGAAGGCAGAGCCCGTCCGGCGCCGGCTCTGGATCGCCGAGCCCTTTCGGCACCGGGGAACGCTCGGTCCGTCCGGCGTCGGCCTTCACTCCGAACCCCGTCCGGTCTGGGGGCGGGAACCGGGCCTGAAGGCGGGAGCCGGGCCTGGAGCCGGTGCGGGGTGTGCCCGGCGTGCCGGGTGCGCGCCGGACGGGTTTCGCCCCCTCCACCCCTGCCCGTCCCTCGTTCCTGGGGCTCCGCCCCCAGACCCCCGGGTCGGCCTGGACGGCCTCGTCCTCAAGCGCCGGACGGGCTGAAGCGCGCCCCCCGTTCTCAAGGGGTGCCGGGCGGGCTGAAGTGCATCGGCCTGAACGGCCTCGTCGTCAAGCGCCGGACGGATTGATCACTCCCCGGCACTCCCAGGCACGGCAGAGCAAACCCCGCCCCTACCCCTCCCCCCGTCCGAACAACGGAGCCAGCAGCAACTGGGCGGCCCCCTCGGCGACGCCCCGCGCCCCGCCCGGAGCCACTCGCACGGGCACCCCCGCGACAGCCCCTTCACGCCGGGCCCGCTCCTCCAGCACCGCCCCGACCCCGCGCACGAACACGTCCTCCGCCGCCGCGACGGTCCGCCCGCCCAGCAGCACGAGATCGATGTCCAGCAGCCCCACCAGGTTCGCGGCCCCCGCTCCGAGCACCCGGGCCGCCTCCTCCGGCGCCCCCCGCCGGACCGCGTCCAGGCACAGCACCTCGATGCACCCCCGGTTGCCGCACCCGCACGACGGCCCGTCCAGCTGGATGACCTGGTGCCCGAACTCCCCCGCCCCGGTGCGGGCCCCACGATGCACGGCCCCGCCGATCACGAGCCCGGCCCCCAGACCCGTACCGAGATGCAGATACGCGAAAGACCCGCCGCCGGAGCCCGCCGGTGCGGCGAACCCGGCGGACCCGGCGGGCTCGCCCCCCGCCACCGCGACCCCCAGGGCGGCGGCGTTGGTGTCCTTGTCCACCACGACCGGCAGTCCCAGCCGTCCCGCCAGCGCGTCCCGCAGCGGGAAGCCGTCCCACTGCGGGAACCCGGTGACGCGGTGCAGCACCCCGCGCGTGTGGTCGAGCGGTCCGGGCAGGGCGACGCCCACGCCCAGCACGGACACGCCGGCGAGCAGCGCCTCGACCTCCCCGGCCGCACCCTCGACGACCGCGTCGCCCCCGGCACCCAGGTCCAGCGGGGCCCTGCGCTCCGCCACGACCGCTCCGGTGAGGTCGCACAGCACCGCCGTGAGCTCGTCCCGGTCGAGATGGAGTCCGACGGCGTGACCGGCCTCGGGGACGAGCCGCAGCACCGTGCGCGGCTTGCCGCCGGTGGAGGCCCGGCGGCCCGCCTCCGCCGCGAGCCCCTCGGCCCGCAGCCGGGCGGTGATCTTGCTGACGGCCTGCGGGGTCAGCCCCGTCCGCTCGGCGAGTTCGAGCCGGCTGATCCCGGCGGGCCCGGCGGCACGCAGCAGGTCGAGCACGAGGGCGGCGTTGTGGCTGCGCAACGCCAGCAGGTTCGCCCCGGCGGGTCCTGCCATGCCGACGGCCCCGCCCGCACCCGAGGAGCCGCCCGACCCGACCACCTCGTCGGCCCCGCCCGGCCCCGCGGCCCCGTGCGCACCGGCCGCCGACTCGGCGACTCCCGCCCTCGCCGGGCTCCCGACCCCTGTCGGCGCCGGCGCCCGTCCCGCCTCTCCCGCGTTCGTCCTGTTCACATCCGCCATTGTCTCCCGCGCTTGCACTTTGGCAACAGCGTTGCGAAAGTGGGAGGCATGACTCGTACTCCCCTCCGTGTGGGCCTCGTCGGCTACGGCCTCGCGGGCTCCGTCTTCCACGCCCCGCTGATCGCCGCGACCGAGGGGCTCGCCCTCGACACGGTCGTCACGTCGAACCCGGAGCGGCAGGAGCAGGCCCGCGCCGAGTTCGGCGACGGCCTCCGGTTCGCCGCCACGCCGGACGAGCTGTGGGCGCGCGCCGACGAGCTGGACCTCATCGTCATCGCCTCGCCGAACAAGACCCATGTACCGATCGCGACGGCCGCGCTGAAGGCCGGTCTGCCCGTGGTCGTGGACAAGCCCATCGCCGGTACGGCCGCCGAGGCCCGCGAGCTGGCGGCCCTGGCCGACGAGCGCGGGCTGCTGCTCTCCGTCTTCCAGAACCGCCGCTGGGACAACGACTTCCTGACCCTGCGCAAGCTGCTGGCCGAGGGTGAACTGGGTGACGTCTGGCGCTTCGAGTCCCGCTTCGAGCGCTGGCGCCCGCAGCCCAAGGGCGGCTGGCGCGAGTCCGGCGACCCGGCAGAGATCGGAGGTCTTCTCTACGACCTCGGCAGCCATGTCGTCGACCAGGCGCTCGTCCTCTTCGGCCCCGCGACCTCGGTGTACGCCGAGTCGGACGTCCGCCGCGACGGCGCCGCGGCCGACGACGACACCTTCATCGCGATCACGCACGCGAACGGCGTCCGCTCCCACCTCTACGTCTCCGCGACGACCGCCCAGCTCGGCCCGCGTTTCCGCGTCCTGGGCTCGCAGGCCGGCTTCGTGAAGTACGGCCTCGACCCGCAGGAGGCGGACCTGCGCGAGGGCAAGCGGCCCGCGGCGGGCACGGAATGGGGTGTCGAGCCCGAGGCCCTGTGGGGCCGCGTCGGTTCCGGGGAGTCCCCGCTGAGCGGCGGCGGGCGACCCGAGCCCACGGTCCCGGGCGCCTACCCGTCGTACTACGCGGCTGTCGCCGCCGCCCTCCGCGACGGCGGCCCCAACCCGGTCACCGCGTACGAGGCGGCCGCCGCGCTCGACGTCCTGGAGGCGGCCCGCCGGTCCGCCCGCGAGTCCGTGGTGGTGTCCCTGTGAACGCGCCGGAGATCGCCGAGCTGGAGGAGCAGGAGCGCCGTCTGACGCTGCCGCACTTCACGTACGACGACGCCTGGGCCCTGGGCACCCTCCTCGTGGAGCTCGCGCGCGAGCGCCGTGCGCCCGTCGCCGTCGACATCCGCCGCGGCGGGCAGCAGCTCTTCCACGCGGCGCTGCCGGGCTCGACCCCGGACAACGACGCCTGGATCGACCGCAAGCGCCGGGTCGTCGAGCGCTACGGCTGCTCGTCGCTCCTGGTCGGCTCGCGTTTCCGCGCGAAGGGCACGACGTTCGAGGAGTCCTCGCGCCTGGACCCCGACACGTACGCCGCGCACGGCGGCGCGTTCCCGATCGCCGTCGAGGGCGCGGGAGTCATCGGCACGGTGGTGGTGTCGGGCCTCCCACAGATCGAGGACCACGCCATGGTCGTAGAGGCCCTGGAGCGGCTCAAGACCACCTGAACACCCCCGGCCCCGCCAACAGGCGGGGCCGGAAGCACCCCGTAAGGGCGCGGAACCAGAGACGCCCCGTAAGGGGCGCGAGGAACGGCGCGCCCAGCCACACTCCACCCGCACGGGACCCGAACCCAGCAAACGCCCCGCCAGGGGCGCGAGGAACGGCGCGCCCAGCCACCCCCAACCGGCACGGGACCCGAAGCCCGAAAGCCCCACCCCCAGCCCCCGACACCCCGGCCCCCGCAGAACCGCAGCCCAAGCGGAGCGCCTACGCGTTCTTGAGGGCCTGCCGCTGCCGCCCCAGCCCCTCGATCTCCAGCTCGACGACGTCACCGGCCCTCAGGTACGGCTTCGGCTCGGGCTGCCCGAGGGCCACGCCCGCGGGCGTACCGGTGTTGATGACGTCACCCGGGTAGAGCGTCATGAACCGGCTGACGTAGCGGACGACTTCGGCGACGGGGAAGATCTGCTCGGCGGTCGTGCCGTCCTGCTTGAGTTCGCCGTTGACCCACAGCTTCAGCGACAGGTTCTGCGGGTCCGGGACCTCGTCGGCGGTCACCAGCCACGGCCCCAGCGGGTTGAACGTCTCGCAGTTCTTGCCCTTGTCCCAGGTGCCGCCGCGCTCGATCTGGAACTCTCGCTCGGAGACGTCGTGCGCGACCGCGTAGCCCGCGACGTGCGCGAGTGCTTCCTCGTCGGTCTCCAGGTAGCGGGCCGTACGGCCGATGACGACCGCCAGCTCCACCTCCCAGTCGGTCTTCACCGATCCGCGCGGCACGAGCACCGTGTCGTTCGGGCCGACGACGGTGTCCGCCGCCTTGAAGAAGACGACCGGCTCGGCGGGCGGCTCGGCGCCGGTCTCGCGGGCGTGATCGTGGTAGTTCAGCCCGATGCACACGACCTTGCCGATGCGGGCGAGCGGCGGCCCGACGCGCAGCCCGGCCGCGTCCAGCGCGGGCAGTTCCCCGGCCGCGGCGGCGGCACGGATCCGGCCGAGTGCCGCGTCGTCGGAGAGCAGCGCCCCGTCGATGTCGGGGACGATGTCCGACAGATCCCGCAGGGTCCCCTCGGCATCGAGCAGCGCGGGCCGCTCCGATCCCGCCGTACCGACTCGCAGCAGCTTCATGATCACAATCTCCCTCGATCGCGGGCCGTCGACCGACGGGTGCAGCCATCGGAGGACTGGTCGATCCTCCAAGTTCGGCGTCCAGTCCGCAATACCCCGTTCACGGACTGGACCGTAACCCCGGCGGCCGGGCTCAGGCGAGGGCCGCCGCCGCGGGTGCCGCGCCCGGCATGTCGCGGTACAGCACCGCCCGCTCGACCGCGCTCCACGTCGTGCTGGTGACCACGTACAGCGCGGCGGCCAGCGGCACCACGGCCACGGTGAAGAGCGTGAAGAAGGACAGGAACGGCATGAACCGGTTGACCGAGGCGAGTCCCGGCAGCTGCTCGTCGCCGGCCGTCGGGGAGGCCGCCGCCATCGTCCGCCTCGTGCGCCGGTAGTTGAAGGTGGCGACGGCCGTGACGACGGCGAACAGGCCGAGGTACACGAGTCCCGGGGCGCCGATGAGCCCGCCGTCGCCCAGGGCGTCCGCCCACCGGCCGCCGAGCGGCGCGGCCAGCAGCCGGTGGCCGAGCAGGGCGTTGGCGTCGCCGCCGATCGTCGAGCTGGAGAACAGGTGGTAGAGGAGGAAGAAGGCCGGCATCTGGAGCAGGCTGGGCAGGCATCCGGAGAGCGGCGACACCTTCTCCTGCGCGTGCAGCTCCAGCACCGCCTTCTGGAGCGTCTCCCGGTCCTTCCCGTGCTTCTTGCGCAGTTCCGCGATGCGGGGCTGGAGTTCGGCGCGCGCCCGCTGCCCGCGCGCCGCCGCCCGGGACAGGGGGTGCACGAGGAGTCGTACGAGCGCGGTGAACAGGATGATCGCCGCGGCGGCCGCCGAGTCGTGGAACAGCGGGCGGAGCAGGTCGGCGAGCTGCTCGACCAGGTCGGCGAAGGCGGACATGAACGTGGACATGGGTGAGCCCTCCGGGGGTCTCGTCGTGCCGGAACGGGACACCTCGACGGCGTCGGGGGCGACGCGCGTCGGGGTTGCGGCATGACGGGCCCGCGCGGGGTGCACGGAGTGCCGGTCGGCGTGACCGGTGACGTGATGGTGCGGTGCGTCCCTACGCGGTGGCCGTCAGGAGGGCCCGGCCGGGTGCGCGCGGGCGGGTGCGGCCGGCGGCGTCGGGATCGCGTTGGGGCAGGAACGCCGTGCGGCGCTCACGGTCGCGGATGGCCGTCCGGACCCGTGTGCGGGGGACGGCGGGCGCGCAGCGCGAGCCGGTGAGGGCGCAGACGGCGAGCGCGGAGCCGGCCGCCGCGGTCGCGGTGAACGCGACGGCCACGGCGGCGGAGAGGCTGCCCGTGTCGAGCAGCGCGACCTCCAGGAGAAGCACCAGCAGCACGGCGACGGGACGCGCGTTCGCCCAGCTCCGTGTCATGGACCGCTTCCCCTCTCCGCTCGTGCGCGTACGCGTGCCTGTGGCCGTGTCCGTACGCGCCTGTGCTCGTACCTGTGCGAGTACGCGCGCCTGCGCTCGTGCCCGTGATGCGGCGGGCCTGCGTCGGCCGTCCGGCACCACGGTTTCCTGCCGTGTTGACGTTCCTGCCGTTATACAGGATCCGTCTCGATCGGCCGCAGCAACCTTCTCGGCTTGAGCAGGGCCCGGCTGACCGGATCCGCCGGGTCCGGATCGAGTCCGGGTCCCGGCACCATTTCGACGTCCGGGACGGGCACGACGGTTCCGCAGGCGGGGCATTCGCCATACGGACCGAGCTCCGTGCCGCAGTCCGCGTGACGGAACGTCCGCAGCTGGGTCTCGGTGAAGTGCTCACGGCCCCACAGTCCGAGTGCGCGCAGCGTGGGCCACAGGGCGATGCCGCGGTCGGTGAGGACGTACTCGTCGCGCGGCGGCGACTGCTGGTAGCGGCGCTTTTCGAGGATCCCCTCGGCGGTGAGCGTCTGGAGGCGGGCGGCCAGGACGGCGCGCGGGACGCCGAGGTGCGCGAGGAAGTCGTTGTAGCGCCGCACGCCGTAGAGCGCGTCGCGGATGACGAGGAGCGTCCAGCGCTCGCCCACGACTTCGAGTGCGCGGGCGATCGAGCACTCCTGCGTCGCGTAGTCCTTGCCCAGAGCCATGCCCCCCACTGTAGCCACTTTCCGACATCTTGGTTCAGTGAACGAACCTAGGGTGCTACGGTCGGAACATCGGAAGGTTCAATGAACGAACTCACGCTCCGAAGGAGCAGGCCATGACCCGGCTCGACCGGACCGACACCTCCACCGACGCGACCGCCGAGGCCGCCGGGACCGACCGGTCCACCGTGGCCGCCCGAGCCGCCGACGCCACCGGGGCCACGGGCTCCACGAGATCAAGGGAGACCCCCGCACCCCCGCCGCCGGGCACCACCCCGCGCGCCGCCCCCACCCTCGCCGTCACCAGCGCCGCCACCGCGGTGGCCCTGATGACGTACACGGCGCCGATGGTCACGCTGCCCGACACCGCCGCCGCGCTGCACACCTCGGTCTCCGCCCAGGCCTGGCTGCTGAACGGCACCCCGCTGGGCCTGGCCGCGCTGCTCCTGGTGGCCGGCAGCCTCGCGGACGACTACGGACGCCGCCGGATCTTCCTGTCCGGCACGGTCGCCCTCGGCATCACCACGGCACTGGGCGCGCTCGCGAGCTCGACCTGGCTGTTCACACTGACCCGCATCGCGCAGGGCGCGGCGAGCGCGGCGATCCTCGCGAGCGGCCTGGGCCTGATCGTCCACGCCTTCCCGACCCCGCGCGGCCGGCTGCACGCGACCGGCGTGTGGGGCGCGTTCGTCAGCGGCGGCATCGCCGTCGGACCGCTGCTCGCGGGCGGCATCGCCTCGACGCTGAGCTGGCGGGTGGCCTACGCGGTGCTGGGCGCGGCGGCACTGGTCGTCGCCCTGCTGGGAACCCGCGCCCTCACCGAGTCCCGCGCACCCCGGGGCGGCCGTCCCGACCTGGCCGGAGCCCTGACGTTCGGCCTCGCCCTGGTGGCCCTCGTCGCCGCGCTCACGATGGGCCGCGACGGCTGGCTGCGCGCACCGGTGGGTCTGCTGCTCGCGGCCTTCGTCGTCCTGACGGCGGCCTTCGTGGCCGTCGAGCGCCGTACCGCCACCCCCATGATCGACCTCGGTCTGCTGCGGCACCGCCGCTTCCTCGCCTCGTCCGCGGGCGGAATGTTCACGGGCCTCGCGGTGATCGGCCTGTTCAGCTTCCTGCCGGCGCTGCTCCAGCGGACACTCGGCCTGTCCGCGATGGACACGGCCTGGCTGTTCCTGCTCTGGTCCGGACTGTCCTTCGCCGTCGCCCTCCAGGCGCGGCGCCTCGCGGGCCGCGTCTCCCCGCGCCACCAGCTCGTCCTGGGCTTCGCCCTGCACGCGGCCGGCGTCCTGACCATGCTCGGCGCGGTCGACGCCGGTTCGTGGACGCGGCTGCTCCCCGGCTTCGTCGTCTCCGGGGTGGGCAGCGGTCTGCTCAACGCCTCCCTGCCGCTGCTCGCGGTGGAGTCCGTACCGGCCGCGCGCGCCGCGATGGGCTCGGGAGCCCAGCAGACGTTCCGCTACATCGGGTCCTGCGCCGGGGTCGCCCTCACCATCGCCCTGGTGACCTCCACCGGCGGGCCGGGACACGGCGCGGACATCGCGATCGGCGTCTCCGCGGGACTGTCCCTGCTGGCTGCGGCCGGTGTGCTGGTGCTGCGGGAACGGACCTGACCGACCGCGCCCGGGGGACCGCGGTCCCCCGTAGGGTGCCGGTCATGGCGACTTCGGCAGCGGAGGGCGACGCCTCCGCCCAGTACCGGCTCGGCAGCGACCTCATGGACCAGGGGCGCCACGAGGAGGCGAAGCGGTATCTCCTGCCGCTCGCCGAAGCCGGCCACCTCGAAGCGGTACGCCGACTGGCCTGGACGGCCAGCGGACTCGCCCACACCGACCCCGCCCACGAGGCGGAGGCCGAGCACTGGCTGCGCCGTGAGGCGGAAGTGCGCCGGGACCCCGACTGGCTGGTGACCATGGCCCAGGAGATGCGCCGGTGGGCGTCGGGCCGGGTCGCCGAGGCCGAGGAGCTGGTGGCCGGGATGGCACGGGCGGGCAGCGCGCGGGCCGCGGGCCAACTGGGCTACTGGAGACGGCTGGACGGCGACCTGACGGCGGCCGTGGAGTGGTACCGCCTCGCCGTCACGCTCGGGCATCGCTTCGCCTGGCGCGACCTCGGCTCCTGCCTGTGGGCGCTGGGCCGGTACGCCGAGGCGGAGGAGCTGTACCGCCCGCAGGCGGAGGGGGGCGACGTGGTGGCGCAGTACGAACTCGCGGCGCTGCTGCACGCGCAGGGCAAGGGCCCGGCGGTGTCCCCACCGGGCCCGCCGCGCCTGTAAGGAGCTCCCCGCCCCTTCTCTTGCGGGCTCCCCGGGCCGGCCGGTCCTCTCACGCGCCCTGCCCGCGGACTTCTCCGGTGGCCTCAGCGGGGCCGCATGGAGCGCAGCACCCCCCACACCGCCAACCGGTACCTGGACGTGTACTCGGGGGTGCAGGTGGTGAGGGTGATGTAGTAGCCGGGCTCGCTGTACCCGTACGACGGCCGGACGGTGCTGCGCGGCACGCTGCGGATGACACCGCCGTCGCTCGGCGAGGTCTGCGGCAGGGTCCGGTCGACGACGTACGTGTACAGCGCGGTCCTGGTCTCGACGGTGATCGTGTCGCCGCGCCGCAGCCGGTTGATGTACCGGAACGGCTCACCGTGCGTGTTGCGGTGTCCGGCGAGGGCGAAGTTGCCTGCCTGGCCCGGCTGTTGGGTGCCCTTGTAGTGGCCGACGTACCCCTTGTCGAGCACGCCCGGCTTGCTGACGCCCTCGGCGACGGGGACACGCAGGGAGAGGCGGGGGACGGTGAGGACGGCGTACGCCTGCGACCAGCGGGGTTGCTGCCCGGAGCCGCCGGCGGTGGAGGTCCGGCGGCCGCCGGCCGGGGAAGCGCCCTCGGCCGGGTCCGGGCCGCCGTCGGAGTCGCCGTCGCTCGCCGCGCCGCCACCGGGACCGCCGGCCGGTGCGGAGGCATCCGCCCGGGGTTCGCCCCACTCCCGCTCCAGCGCCTGCACCTTGCGCTCGGCGCCGTGCCGGGCCTGCCGGTTGGTCCACCACAACTGGTGGACGACGAGGAGCAGCAGCACGAGGCCGACGGTGACGAGGAGTTCGCCGCCGGTCCACAGGGCCCGGCGGCGCAGTGCGCGCCGTCTGCGGGTGCCGTGGTGCACGACGCCGGGAACCCGGCCGCGTACGCCCCCTGGGTGAGCCCGCATGCGTACGCCTCCTTCACCGCCCGGCGGGCAGCCGGGCCCGCACGGTAGGCGATCCCCCCGCAAGTCTCCAGACCCGCGGCTCCCGACCTCTCGCCCCCCTCTTCGTACACCGGTTTTAGAAAGGGCTGTCGCAACTCTCGACAACCCCACGCGCCACACCCGATCCTTCCTGTGGCAGCAGCGCGACGGCCAGTGCCGGCGGACGGCCGGCAACCGAGTCGACACGCCGACCCCGTGGGAACGACCGGGAGTCGGCCGGACGGAGAAGCCATGATCCGACGCAGAACACTGCTGGCCGCCGCGGGCGGCACGGCCCTCGCCGGCACCGTGGCGACGGGCACCGCACGCGCGGACGCGACGATCGCCGTCAACCCCGCCACGACGTACGGGACTTGGGAGGGCTGGGGCACCTCGCTGGCCTGGTGGGCCAACGTCTTCGGCGCCCGGGACGACTTCGCCGACATCTTCTTCACCACCAAGTCGACGACGTACAACGGCACTTCGCTGCCGGGCCTCGGCCTGAACATCGCCCGCTACAACCTGGGCGCGTGCAGCTGGAACAGCGTGAACGGCGAGAGCATGGTCGCCTCCTCCGGCATCCCCGTCTTCAAGCAGATCGAGGGCTACTGGCAGGACTGGAACAACGAGGACCCCGCCTCCTCGGCCTGGAAGTGGACGGCCGACGCCACGCAGCGCGCCGCCCTCGTCAAGGCGACCGCGCGCGGCGCGACCAGCGAGCTGTTCGCCAACTCCCCCATGTGGTGGATGTGTCTGAACCACAACCCGTCCGGAGCGTCCGGCGGCGGCAACAACCTCCAGTCCTGGAACTACCGCCAGCACGCCTCCCACCTGGCCGCGGTCGCCCTCCGCGCCAGGAACGACTGGGGTGTGGACTTCGCGACGGTCGAGGCCTTCAACGAACCGTCCTCCGGCTGGTGGACGGCCACCGGCACCCAGGAGGGCTGCCACATGGACTCCTCCGTCCAGGCCGCCGTCCTGCCCCACCTGAGGAGCGAGCTGGACAAGCGGGGCCTGACCGGCACGCGGATCGCCGCGTCCGACGAGACCAGCTACGACCTGGCCCGTACGACGTGGAACTCCTTCGGCTCGACGACGAAGGCGCTGGTCGACCGCGTCGACGTGCACGGCTACCAGGGGGCCGGCGGGCGCCGCGACCTCCTCTACACGGACGCCGTGACGACCGCGCGCAAGAGCCTGTGGAACTCCGAGTACGGCGACGCGGACGGCACCGGCGCCACCCTCGCGAGCAACCTCCTGCTGGACTTCCGCTGGCTGCACCCGACCGCTTGGGTCTACTGGCAGGTCATGGACCCGTCCCCGGGCTGGGCCATGATCGCGTACGACGCCGGGACCCTCACCCCCGGCGCGGTCCAGACGAAGCACTACGTCATGGCGCAGTTCAGCCGCCACATCCGGCCCGGCATGACGATCCTCGACACGGGGGTGGACCACGCGGTGGCCGCCCTGGACCGGGGCGCCCGGCGCCTGGTGATCGTCGCGCTCAACAAGGCGTCCTCCGCCCAGACCCTCACCTTCGACCTCTCCCGCTTCGGCACGGTGACCGGCTCCACCGGCGGCCTGGTGCGCCGCTGGAACACCGTCACCGGAGGCAGCGGCGACCGCTACACCGCCCACACGGACACGTACCTGACCGGGAAGACGGTCGCCGTCCCGTTCGCGGCGGGGGCGGTGCAGACGTTGGAGGTGGAGGGGGTGGCGGTCTGAGGGGGCGGGTCGGGCCGGAGCGGGATCGGGCCGGGGCTGGGGCTGGGGCCGGGGCCGGCCCCGGCACCGGGGGCGGGGGCGAGGGCGTGATGTCCCGGCCAGCCCCGCGTCCTTGCCCTCGGGGATGCCCAACTCCCCAGCCCCACAAGCTCCCTCGGCCCTCTCGCCCCCATAGACTCCCCGGCCATGAGCGCGTACTGGCTGCTGGCCCTGATCCCCTTCCTCGCGGGCGTGGCGGTGACCGGCCAACAGGGCATGGTCGCCGTGACCGAGCGCGTCGTGCGGCGCACCGCGCGCCGCGTCGAGGGCACGGTCACCGGGCACCTGGCCTCCCGCGAGGCGACGTACGCCGCCCTGCACCCGGTGGTCCGCTGGACCGGGGACGACGGCGTGGAGCACGAGCGCGCCGTCCCCGACACGATCGGCGCCCACGCCCTGCCCGAGGGCAGCCGCGTCCGCCTTCTGTGTGTTCCCGGCGCGCCCGACTCGGTCACCCTGGACGCTCCGGACCGCTACCGGTCGGCGGTCATCGGCGCCTGGGCGGGAGTCCTGCTGTGCGCGGGCACGCTGACCGCCGTCCTGATCCGCATCGCGACGCTGCTGCCCGAGGGATACGGCTACTGATCCGCGCCGGGGTCGATGCCGAGGTTCCAGTACCGGGGTCGGTGCCGAGGTTCCGGCACCGGGCTCGGGTGCCGAGGTTCCGGTACCGAGGTGCGGTCCCCGGCTCCCGGGTCCGCCGGCTGCTCCCGGCCAATGCCCTGGCCTGCCCGTATCTCACTTTCGTAAGGTGACGGCAGTACGGTGTCCCCCATGCGCCCCGACATGCCTGCCGAGAACGTCGACCACAACGCCGAAGCAGCACGCCTGGAGCGGACTGCCGAGCTCTACCCCGAGGACGCCGAACACCTGCTCGTGCAGGCCGCGGCCCACCTCGAACTGGCCGGCGACCGCGCCCGCGCCACGTCGCTCTACGACAGCCTGCTCGCTTCCTCGACGCCCCTCGACGCCCCGTCCCTCGTACGCGCCCTGAAGGCGTCGAACCTGTGGGAGTACGGCCACGAGGCCGAGGCGCGCGCGATCATCGACGGCGTCCGCGCCGCGGCCCCGCGCGACGCCGCTCCCTGGGTGATCGTCGCGGAGGCGCTGGAGCACCACGACGAGCTGGAGGCGGCGCAGGACACGTTCACGCAGGCGGCCACGCTGCTGCTCGCGGACGTGGCCGAGCCCCCGTACTCGACCCTGCCCGTGCTCTTCGGCCGGCACCGGGTGCGCAGGATGCTGGGCGCGGCGCACGACGACTGGGACACCCTGGCGGACACCCTGCACTCGTCGTCGGTCTCCCTGGACGAGCTCCACGACCCCAAGCGGGTCTGGTCCCTGGGCTCCGACAACCCGGCGGACATCCAGGCGGAGATCAGCCGGCTGCGGGCCGAGCTCGGCACCTACCGGGAGGCGCTCTCCCGTCCCTTCCCGGTGGCGGTCCTGCACTGGACGGCGCCGGAGCTCACGGAGCTCGTGAGCGCCTACCCGGGCCTCTCCGCCGAGTACCCCTCCCACGAGGAGCACCTCGCGACGATAGAAGCCTCCCTGCGCGAACTGTCCTCCTCGGGCACCCCGAACCTGGGCATCGTCACCGGCACGGTCCCCTCCTACGAGGCCTTCGCAGCCTCGGAGGCCACGTCGCCCTCCGACCCGGCCCTCCTCCCCCAGTACGCGACGACCCTGGCAGCCCGAGGCCGCGCGGAGGCGTGGCCGCCGCAGCGGGGGGCTGTCTGCTGGTGCGGGTCGGGGCGGGGGTATGGGGAGTGCCACGGGATCACGGGAGCTTGAGTCCGGCGGCGCCGCACTCCTCGCCATCCGCCCCGAAACACGTCCAGGGACATCGAGCACTTCCGTTCCGTACCCACTGTTCCTTCACAACTCGTTCGCGCTAACGTCATATGTGACCAGCTGAACTGGCACGCCCGCACGCCGACCGGGCATGTCCCTGCCCGCGAGGAACACGTATGCCGCCCTACCAGCCGTCGTCGGACTGGCAGTTCGACGTACCCACCAGCGGGAGCAAGCGACTCCCCCCGGCGGCCCGGTCGTTCGAATCGCTCGCGCACCAGGGCTACGGCTTCGAGGCGGCCATCGCCGACCTGATCGACAACTCGATCGACGCGGGCGCCGGCAACGTCGTCGTGAGCTTCCTGCGGGACACCGGTGAGCGCGGTGGACGGGACCGCCTCGTCGGCCTGCTCGTCATCGACGACGGCCAGGGGATGGACGAGGCAGGCCTGGACACAGCGATGACCGTCGGCGGGCGCGAGAAGTACGCCGACGGCGCCCTCGGGCATTTCGGCGCCGGGCTGAAGGCCGCCTCGCTCTCGCACGCCGACGCGCTCACCGTGATCAGCCGCACCAAGCGCAGCCCGTCGGCCGGCCGCCGCTGGCTCACCGCTCGGGCACAGGCCGACTTCACCTGCGACATCGTCGACGCGATGTACTGCCAGAGCCTGGTCGACCGCTACGACGGAATCATCGGCTGGCACGGCACGATCGTGCGCTGGGACCAGGTCCGCACGTTCGAGACCATCACCGCGGGACAGACCGACCGCTACCTCAACGACGCGATCGAACGGCTGGAGACCCACCTCGGTCTCCACCTCCACCGCTTCCTGGCCCGCGACGGCTTCCACATCGACATCGTCGTGGAGGACGTCCACACCCGGGAGGAGCTGGACCACCGGGGCGTGGAGCCCATCGACCCGTTCGGCTACCGGGTCCCGGGCCGACCCGGCTATCCCCGTACGTACGTCGCGCCGGTCGAGGGGGTCGGCGACGTCGCGCTCACCGCGCACATATGGCCGCCCAAGTCACCGCTGGTCGCCTACCGCGGCATCGGACCGCTGGCCGAACGTCAGGGCTTCTACCTCTATCGCAACGACCGGCTCGTCCAGGCAGGCGGCTGGAACGACACCCGCAGCGCGGAGGGCCACCTCGCCCTCGCCCGCATCGCCGTCGATCTGCCGCCCGAGCCCAACGACGTGTTCGCCCTGACCGTCAAGAAGGACGGCGTCCAGGTCACACCGGCGTTCGCCCGAGGTCTGGAGGGCGCGGCGGCCCCCGGCACCGGTCACGCCTTCGTCGAGTACGTCGGCGAGGCCGAGGCCACCTACCGCGAAGCGGCCAAGCGGCGCACAGAGGTGAAGCGCACGGCCGTCATCCCGCCCGGCAAGGGGATCGACCCGAAGCTGAAGCGGACGCTGCGCGACGAACTGCCGCAGCTGGACGGCCACGACCCCATCACCTTCACCTGGGCCAGGCTGGACGTGCCGACGGGCGTCGACTCCGCCGAGCTCCTCTTCACGATCGACCACAAGGAGCGCCGGGTCGTCCTCAACAGGGACTACCGGCACGCCTTCAACAGCGGTCGACGCGGGGGCTCCAACGACGCTCCGGTCCTCAAGAGCCTTCTCTATCTGATGCTCAACGAGATCTTCCAGAAGGAGCGGGTCTGGGCCAACCAGACCGACAAGGTGGCGCTGTGGAACAGCGTGCTCGTCACCGCGGTGCGGGCCGAACTCGCCCGCGACGCGGGCTAGTCCACCCACCGCCCCGCACCATCCCGTACACCAGAGAGGCCGCTCAGCCGCCGTGACCGCCGAGAACACCCCCGCTCCCGACCGCCTCACCGATCTCCACGGCGAGGTCCTCGACGCGATGAGCCGGCGCGGCCCCAAACACTTCGCCAAGCTCGCCTTCGTGCTCGCCGACGCCGACGAACCGGCGGACGCGGACCTGGTCGGCCTCCGCGACCGCCTCCTGGCGGCGGCCCCCGGCGACGAATTGCTCGCCCTCTGGCGTCGCAAGCTCACCGCCTGGGACTTCGAGCAGTCCCCCGCGTGGTCGGCGACCGCGCCCCGCACCGTGGAGCGCCGCACCGAGGTCTACGACAAGCTCGCGTTCGGCGGGGACCTGCGCAAGGCGTTCGACACGGCCGTCCCGGTCCACGAGGAACCGGGGCCTGTCACCATCAGCCGTGAGTTCCAGGCCTGGTACACCCGGGAGCAGGCGGCGAACCGCTCCTTCTACTGGGCGTCGTACGAGCGTCTGCTGCGCCGCAAGGGCTGGAACGACGCGGCGGTCTCCGGTCTGGACGAGGCCGCCCATGCGGTCGTGGAGCGGCTCGCCGACCCCACGCGTGACGATCCCTACGGCGCGCGTGGACTGGTCGTCGGCTACGTGCAGTCCGGCAAGACCGCCAACTTCACCGGTGTCATCGCCAAGGCCGTCGACGCCGGCTATCGCCTGGTGATCGTCCTCGGCGGCACTCTGAACCTGCTGCGCGGCCAGACCCAGCGCCGGCTCGACATGGAACTGATCGGCCAGGAGAACATCCTGGGCGCCGCCGACCCGAACGACCCCGACGCCCTCGTCGGCATCGACTACCAGGACGACGAGGACTGGCCCGCGAAGTTCGTCTCGTTCGGCGCCCGCCCCTCCGTGCTCGGCGCCTTCGACATCGAACGTCTCACCTCGCGTGACCGTGACTACATGGCGCTGGAGCGCGGCATCAGCGCCCTGCAGTTCGACAAGGCGGACCCCACCCGGCCCCTGAACGACCCGGCGAACCTGCACACGGCCCGCGCCCGCGTCATGGTCGTGAAGAAGAACAAGTCGGTGCTGGAGAAGCTCGTCACGGACCTGAAGAAGTTCGGCCCGATCCTCGGGGAGATACCGGCCCTGATCATCGACGACGAGTCGGACCAGGCCTCGGTGAACACGACGGACCCGAAGAAGTGGGAGGACGGCAAGGTCACCCGCACCGCGATCAACGGCCAGATCAGCAAGCTCCTCAAGCTCCTGCCGCGCGCCCAGTACGTCGGCTACACCGCGACGCCCTTCGCCAACGTGTTCATCGACCCGGGCGACGAGGAAGACCTCTTCCCGCGCGACTTCCTGATCTCCCTCCCCCGCCCCACCGACTACATGGGCGTGCAGGACTTCCACGACCTGGACGCCGTCGACGACGACGAAGGCGAGGCGGAGAAGCGGCATGTCCGGGGCATCCACGACTCCACCGGCGACCGCCTCCAGGAAGCGCTGGACGCCTTCGTCCTCACCGGCGCTCTGAAGCTCTACCGCGAGGAGCACGGCGTGCCCTCCGGCCCGTTCCGGCACCACACGATGCTCGTGCACGAGTCGGTCCGCATGGCCGAGCACACCGCGCTGGCCCTGCGCATCAACACCATGTGGCACAACGCCGCGTACACCGGACCGGAAGGCCACACGCGCCTGGCGTCCCTCTTCGAGAGGGACTTCCGCACCCACGCGGACGGCTCCCTGCCCATGCCCACGACGTACGCGGACCTCAAGCCGTACGTGTCCGGGGCCCGCCGTCTCATCAACCAGGGCGGCAGCCCTGTCATGGTCATCAACGGCGAGAGCGAGCGCGACTACGCCCAGCCCGATCTGGACTTCGACCGCACCCCGAACGTCTGGAAGATCCTCGTCGGCGGCACCAAGCTGTCCCGGGGCTTCACGGTCGAGGGCCTGACGATCACGTACTACCGCCGCACGACGCAGCAGGCCGACACCCTGATGCAGATGGGCCGCTGGTTCGGCTTCCGGCCCGGGTACCGGGATCTGGTGCGGCTGTACATCGGTCGCGAGGAGTCCCTCGGCCGCGGCCGCAACGCCAAGACCGTCGACCTGTACGAGGCCTTCGAGGCGATCTGCCGCGACGAGGAACTCTTCCGCGCCGAACTGGCCCGCTACGCACCCTTGGTGGACGGCCGACCCCAGGTCACCCCCGCACAGATCCCGCCGCTGGTGGCCCAGCATCTGCCGTGGGTCAAGCCGTCGGCCCGGAACAAGATGTTCAACGCGGAGTTGGTGGAGGTGCGGTCGCCGGGGACCTGGGTGGAGCCGACCGCCTACCCGGAGACCTCGGACGCGCTGGCCCACAACACGGACTGCTGGGAACCGGTGCTCGCCGCACTGGGGCAGGGCCCGGTAAGGCTGTCGGTCGGCGAGGGCCCGGCGTACGAGGCGCGCGTGGGTACTGTCTCGCACGAGACGCTGACGAGGGTGCTGTGCGACCTGCGGTGGTCGATCCCTAGCCAGTTCTCGCCGCACCTGGAGTTCCTGCTGGAAGCAGGCCGACTGCCTGCGACGATCGACGACTGGCTCGTGATCACGCCGTTGCAGACCTCGACCAAACGCGTGGAGGCCCGTCTCATGGGGCACGGCCCGTTCGCCCTGGCCCGTCGTACCCGCCGGCGCGGCTCACTCTTCGGCGCGCTCAGCGAGCCCAAGCACCGCGCCGCCGCCCTGCGCATCGCGGGCGCCGTCGAGACGGCCGGGAACGTGTCGGTCGAGCAGCTCGTCCGCCCGCGTCGAGGAGCACTGCTGCTCTACCCGGTGGTCGAATCCGAGCCCCGCCTCGCCTCCGACGGGACGGTGGAGCCCGGTGACGTCGTCATGGCCTTCTCCTTCGTCGCGCCGGAGTCGTCGGCGGGCACCGGTCGCCCGTTGGTCCGGTTCCGTACGATCGACTCGGGCCGGCAGGATGCGGTCGTCATCGACCGAGACGACGTACATCCCTGAGGCGCGACACCATTGGACAACGTGAGGCCCTCCTCCCCCGGCGTCTCCGCACGCATGTCCCGTCAGGCCAGCAAGGACACGAACGCCGAGCTGGCCGTGCGGCGCCTGCTGCACGCGGCAGGTCTGCGTTACCGCGTCGAATACCCGGTGCCGGGCATGCCGCGGCGGCGCATCGACGTGGCGTTCACCCGGGCCAAGGTGGCCGTCCTGATCGACGGGTGCTTCTGGCACGGATGTCCGGAACACGCCACGCAGCCGAAGTCCAACGCCGAGTGGTGGCGCACGAAGCTCGACCGGAACATGGCCCGTGATCTGGAGACGACGGAGCACCTGACCGCGCGGGGGTGGACGGTGTTGCGGTTCTGGGAACACGAGGCTCCCGAGGATGTCGCCGCCCGGGTGAGAGCAGTAGTGGAACGGCGCCCGCCTGGACGCTCGGGCAAGGGGGAAGCGTGGGGGATCTGACCTTCGTCGATGTGTGTTCCGGAGCCGGCGGGCTCGCCCTCGGGCTGGAGAGCGCGGGTTTCTCGCCGGTGCTCCTGCTCGACAACAAGCCCCAAGCGTGCGAGACGCTTCTCGCCAACCGACCGGACTGGATGGTCGTCTGCGAGGATCTGATCGACTTCCTCCCGGAAGAGCACCCGGAGACCCTGGACGTCGATCTGCTCTCGGCGGGCCTGCCCCGCGTGAAGTCCTCGGCCGCGGTGGGGCGGCCGGACGGCGAGCCGGAACTGCGACAACTCACGGCCACGGTCTACCTGCTCCACGCTGTCCAGCCCCGCGCCCTGCTGCTGGAGAACCTCCCGGCACTCGTCGACTCGCCCGCCTATGCGGAGGTGCGCCGGTTCATCGCGGAGGAACTGGCTCACCTCGGCTACCGATGGCGCTGGTTCGTACTGAACGCCGCGGATTTCGGCGTGCCGCAGGACCGTGAACAAGGTGTCCTGGTGGCACTCAAGGAGCCCTGGTTCGCCGCCTTCGCCCCGCCGGAGCCGACGGTGGACGTGCACGTCTCGGTCGGTCAGGCGCTTCGCGGCTCGATGGCAGCGCGGGGCTGGCGGGAGGCCGACGCCTGGGCGGATCAGGCGAGCGCCGTGGCTCCGACCCTCGTCGGCGGCTCGGACAACCGGGGTGGTGCCGACGTCGGCCCGACCGGCACGAAACGTGCCTGGGCGCGGATGGGGATCAACGGCAACGCTTTCGCCGACGAGGTGCCGGGACCGGACTACGTGTGGCCCCGCTCGGAAGACGTGGCGCACATGCCGAAAATCACGGTGGACCAGACCGCCGTCGTCCAGGCGTTCCCCCCGGAGTGGCGGATCACGGGACAGAAGACCGCCCGATACCGGCAGATCGGCCATGCCACCCCTCCGCCGGTCGGCAGGGCACTGGGCAAGGCGATCGCGACCGCTCTGCAGTCCTCGGGCCGGGCGTAGCCGATGGGCGATGGCACACCGGACAGCCGGCTAAACTTCTCGCACATGAGCCACGTCACGCACACGCCCTCCTCACCTGCGGTTTTTCGCATCGTGGACCTGTTCGCGGGACCTGGAGGGCTGGATGTGGCAGCGGAGGCCCTCGGTCATCAGGTCACCGGCATCGAATGGGACGACAACGCCTGCAAGACCCGCGAGGCGGCGGGGATGGACACCTTCGCCGGTGACGTCAGGGACTATCGGGCCGCCGACTTCCCGCACGCCCAGGTATTGACGGGTGGGCCGCCTTGCCAGACGTTCACCGTCGCCGGACACGGCGCCGGCCGCAGGGCCCTGGACGAGGTGAAGAAGTACATCGCGCGGCTGCACGAAGCCGCGAGCTCGGAGAAGACCCCTTGGAGTGAGGTCGACCGTACCTGGAGCGAGATCTCCGAAGAACTGCGACTCAGGGCCGCCGAGGCGGACGCGGTCAAAGCCCGGAAGCGTGAGGACGAGGCGGTCCGCTCGGTCACTCGCAAGGCGGCCAGGAAGAGCCTCGCCGAGCACGGCTGCTCGACCGAGGAGATCAAGCTCGCACTGAAAACGACAGAGGCACCACGCGGTCTCGCCCGCCGGGACGCCGACCTCAAGAGCCTCTTCGACGGCCTCGTGTCTCTGGAGAAGTCCCTCGACGCACACCGAGCCAGGTTGGAGGAACTGGGCGACGAACGGACCGGACTCGTCCTGCAGCCGTTGTGGTGGATCATCGAACGCCGCCGACGCCCTGGGCTGGTGCCGTACGAGGCCGTCGTGCTGGAACAGGTACCCGCCGTGATGCCTGTGTGGGAGGAGTACGAGAAGGTGCTGGGCACCCTCGGCTATCGGACCAGGACGCAGATGATGCACACCGAGGCGTTCGGTGTCCCGCAGACCCGTAGACGTGCCGTGCTCATGGCCAGATATAAGGAGATCGACATCCCGAAGCTGGAGGAGACCCACGAGCGCTACCGGCCGGGCGGTATTTCCGCCGCTTCCCGGAACACGGATCGCCCGGACGCGCTCTGGGACATCGACGAGAAGGGTGTCGACAAGACCGAGGAAGAGACGAAGGACTCCTGGGTGTCCATGGAAGCCGCCCTGAAGAAGGCTCGGGACATCGCGCTGGATCTCCCGGACCTGGACCTGCCGGACCGTCCCGCCTTCACCGTCGTCTCGAACTATGGAACGGGCGGCGACCCGGCCGCACGAGGGCGCCGTGACCACGACGCCCCGTCCTCGACGGTCACCGGGAAGGTGTCCCGCAACCGGCTCGTCCACAAGGGCACGAACACGGATCTCCCTCGTTTCGAACTCGCCGAGGCCGGAGTTCTCCAGACGTTTCCCGTCGCGTACCCCTGGCAGGGCGGCGACCGGTCCCAGCAGATCGGCAACGCGGTGCCACCCCGGCTCGCGCTGCACGTGCTTCAGCATGTACTCGAACCGGGGCTGAGCAAGAAGGAAGCCCGCGCTAGGTTGGAGCAGGCCTTGGCGAAGCTGGAGAACTGGCGTCCCCCGAGCAAGCCAGTGAGGGCCCGCCAGCGGGAAGGCCTGGAAGGCCACTCTTTCACCGGCGGGTGACCCCTACGGCTCACCCCTGCGGCGCCCGCCCCCGGACCGGTGCCGTCTCGAAGAGGTCGGCGAAGTACTTGGTCAGTGTCTCGACGGACTTCTCGGGGACGGGCTCCTCCTCCGGTCCGGTCGGCAACTCGTGACGGGGCACGGGAGGGGCGGTCTCGGCCTCCTCGATCCAACGGCGCAGATCTTCGGGGTCCCGCCACTCGTCTGCGGCCATCGCGTCGTAGACCAGGGTGGCACCGGCTGTGTTGATCGCGGCCATGAGGCCGTTGATCTCACGGCCGGTGGTGGCGATGCCGCTCTGGAGGACACGGACCAACGCCTGGGCCGTCGGGCGGTGGTCGACCAGGTCCGACCGCATCACGGTGTGGATCAGATCCTGATTGGAGCAGGCGACCACTACCGGGGCGTAGTCCCGTCCGTTGCGGAACAGTTCGGCCGCCCACCACAGACGTGAGAAACACTGCCGGTCCGGGGATCCCTTGAAACGGGCCGCGGCGACACGCGAGTCAGCGCTCCCCGACGAGGGCGCGGAGGCATGCCGCCACGCCACGTAGTCCGGGGCGACACCGAGCGCGAGGTGGTTCCAGATCCGCCGGTCGGCGGCCTCCCGCCGGGTCAGGCGAAGAGCGGCGTGCAGACGGGGGGCCAGCCAGGCGTCAGCCTCCGTCCGGTTCTCCTTGAACTGGTGCAACACGTCGTCGATCAGTTCCCGAAGAGGTTCCGCCCGCCAGCGGGGGTCCTCCTCGGGAAGGGGTTCGACGACCTTCGCCAGGTCCACGCCCCCGTGCCCCTGGATCCCCCGGAGAAGATCCTCGGTGAGGAAGGGATCGGCGGCCGTCGCGGAGAGCAGACCGAGTCGCGGGGGAAGGTGGTGCGGCTGCTCGATCACGACCGGTCCTCTCGATTGGTCTGCTGGAGCGCGCGCAGGACGTTGGCGAGCGACTGTCGCGCACCCGCACGACGTACGGCGGCGAAGTGGACGCGGGTCTGGAGTTCCGCCCAACCGGCGTCGCCGGTCCGCCGTCGATGCACCTGGCGCAGCGCATCCTCGGCTCGGAGGCCGGGCACCACGTCGGGGAGCATCTCCCGCAGCACCTCCCCCCTCCAGTCGGAGGGGAAGACGGGCGAGCCGTCGGGCTCGACCTCCAGATCACCGACCGCGCTGTGGAAGACGGCCGTCCACACGTCGGTGGCCATCTGCGAGAGCAGCAACTCGTGAACCCTGTTCTCCATCCCGCCGGTCTCGCCGCCGAGAAGGTCGGAGAACCCTTCGACATCGGTATTGACCATCACCACCGGGAGCCGGCCCGAGGCATCGACGACCCAGGGGGCGTCGGCGTAGGGACGCAACCACTCCCGCGCGCTCTTGGTGAAGCTCGTCTGCTTGACGTCGAGGCGGAGTCCACCCAGCGGTTCCTCGGCGGTCGTGTCGATCGTCCAGTCGGTGTCGGTCTCGGTGATCGCCCGGCCCCGCACGCCGTCCACGGTGGCGACCGCGTGGACCGCCAGATCGGCACGACCGACGTGGTCGTCACGGCGCACCTCGATCGCACCGGACCATTCCTTGCTTTCCGGGGCATCCTGGCGGAGTTCGACCGTGGTTCGGACGTTGGTGTCGCCGTCGGTGAGCACCGCAAGGACCCGTAGATCGCTCCACGGGGCGTCCGGGTCGGTGGCACCGGGGGGCAGGGTCGCGGACAGGCCGATCCTGGCGGACAGCCAGTCCTCGTGCTGTGCCACGCCCAGGGCAACCGTCCTCTGAGGTGTCGAGAACGCCGAGGTGTCCAAGTGGTCACGGGTGCGGTCGGGCAGCCTGAGCGAGACCGACGTCACCCTCAGACCGACCGGGCGGTTGAGTCTCTTGTACGGATAGAACTTCATGCCTCACTCCCCTGAGCCGGCACGGAGTTCGAGCGCGAGTCGCGTGAGTTCGGTGCGGACCGGATGACTGGTGGGATCTGTGGCCCCACGGAACACCGCCCTGCGGGCGCCTTGCTCGAAGTGCAGAACGCCGCCTTCCACCTCGCAGCCCTCCACGGCGACGAGTTCGGCCCAGTCGAGTCTGGGCCTGCCGCCCGAGCGGACTTCGAGGAGAACCACAGGGGTCATCGCGGGCAGTTCGTCGGCGCGTGGAAGCTTCACCTCCGCGGTGATCCGCCACTCCTTGCTCTCACCGATCTCGGCGTCCAACTCGACCAGTTCCGGCACGGTCGGCCCGGAACCCCGCTTGACTGCGGCGGTCTTGCGCTGGACGGTGAGTTTCTTGCGCAGCTTGGCGCTCTCCTCGGAGCCGGGGCGCTTCGGTCGGACCACCAGTTCCTTGACGGCTGCGTTGACCTCGGTGGTGAGTCTGGAGATCCGGTTGTGGGCACTGTGGGACCATCGGAGCGTCAACTCCTCGGTCTGGCCCCATCGGTCGTGCTCCGGAGGTTCCGCGGCCCGTAGGAACTCCTCGGCCTCCCCCGCGAAGGGCGCCGACTCCCCCGCCGCATGGCCCACCAGGAGAACGGCCTGGAACTGGGTGACGCCCAGCGGCAGACCGTGAACGGTCGACTTTTTGATGGTCATCCGGTTGCCACGCAGCGAGTGGACCTGGTTCGGTACCCCGTCCTTGTCCTCGGCCTCCGTGACCAGGAGGACCCCCTGGTGTGTGCCGAGCGTGCCCGACCGTCCGCCGAACAGGGGGAGCTTGAGCGGAACGGCACGGAGGGCCACCTGGCCGGCCTCGGTAAGCCGGTCCACGGTCGTCCCTTCGTAGAACGCCCGCAGCGCCCGGCTCCGCGAGGGCTGAATGTCGGTGGGGTCGACCGTCTCCTCCTCCAGCACGATCTCGCCGTTGCGATACGTGCGCACCGAGGTCTCGAGCAAAGGAAGCCTGCTGCCGCCTCCGGTCATGGCCGCCCAGAAATCCCGGCCCAACGCTTCGACCAGACGTCGATGCATGACACGGATGTCGCGGATCCCGTCACCGTCGCTCGCGTTGCCTTCCTCGTCGTCCGAGTCCGTTCCACCCTGCTCGAGGCTCGCCACGTCGTGGGCGCCGACAATGAGGAAGGACGTGCCCGGCTCGTCGTTGTCACGGGTGAGATGAAGGCGTTCGACCGTCTCCTCGTCCGCCCACCAGGAGCGAACCACCTCCGCGTTGTGCGTCTCGGGATCGGGTCGCCCCAGCCAGGCGGGGCCCGCGTACGGAATGCCGTCGACGGAACGCCAGGGCAGCTCCAGCCTCCCGATGACGCGACGCTCAGTGCGCCCCTCGTGCGGCACGGAGAGCGTGGAGTTGATGAGCACCATGCCCAGCGCGCTGGTGGCCCAAAGAGTTGCCTTGCCGAGACCGTAGGAGCCGCCCGCGCCGCGCCCCGACTTGAGGCTTTCCAACTGCCTGCGGACGACTGCCGCGAACTTGCCGTCGTCGTAGTCGTCACCGGTGAGGCCCGAGGCGTTGTAGTCGTCGATCCGGAGGAGGACCAGGCGACCCTTTTCGAACATGTCTCGTACGCCTGCGTCCACGACGCGGCCGACCTTCTGATCGGCGGCTGACTCGGAGACCGCCGAGTAGTGGGGTTGGAGTTCGTCCCAGAGCAGGGCAGCACGGAACGCCTCCAGCTTCTCGCCGGTGAGTTCGTGGATGGTGTATCGCACGCGGACCGGACGACCGTTCTCCACGAGTCGCTCGTCGAGGCTGTTCTGGCAGGTCTCCCGCGCGAGCACCTGGACGTCCGCGTCGAAGGCGAAAGCCGCGGCGTTCCCGCCGTCGCGCCCGCCGTCCTGGTAGCCGGGCCGGTGGTACCAGGTGACAGGGAGGCCGGCTTGCGTGTCGGTGGTACGTGTGTGCACCGTGCCCAGGTCCGTTCCGAGCGCCTTGGCGATCTCTCCCATGACGGTCGGACGGGGGACCGAACGCTTGGTGATCCACGCCGAGACCGCGGCCCGGGTCAGCCCCAGCTCCTCCGCCAGCTCCGCCTGCGTCTTGTTCGCGAGCCTGAGCTGACGAGCCAGCCAGGGCCCGAACTCCTCACCGGCCTCCATGTGGCCTCCCACTCCCCGCAGTATGTCGTTGTGCCCCCGGTCACAGACAGGCTAATTTGACGCCCTGACGCACGTCAACTGATGCTTGACGCAAGCTCGATCGACCCCGCAAGCTCATCAACCCGGCTCATCACCTTTTCCCGACTTCGACGGCTTCGCCCAGAAGGGTGCGGGCCGGACGGATCAAGGAAAGGTCGGCACGGAATCCCGGACGCAAAGACTCATCGCAAAGCGGAGACGTCAACTCCATTAAGCAATAGGAGAGTTGGGGATGACACGAACGAGTGAAGCGCTCTAGGATCCTCGACAACGACAGCTGTCGCCTCACTCGGGAACTCCCGTGTGACAGCGGGTGAGTTGTGCCCTGTTTCCACTGCACGGCCCCGAACGCCTCCGCGCCCCGGGGATCCCCGAGAAGAATCGGAGGAATCGCAACCCATGAAAGGCCCTCCCGAACATTCGGGATCTCGGTACACCTGCGGCTTTCTTCGGCCAGCTCCGACACGGAAACAACGCAGACCCTCAACTCGTTCGGCATGACAGTCGGCGAATTCGACGACCTCTTCGGCCACCGCTCCGAATTCATCGATCCTGACGACGGCCGACCTTGAGACGGCTCGTGTCGCCTCGACGTCCGATCAGTGATGTCGCAAGGCCGTCTCATCACATCACCGCAGCTCAAGCGGGTTCGGGACGCCTCCACACCCGACTTCGCCCTCCGCTTCCGTCATATCCTTCGTAGGAGTCGTGAAGAAGCAATGTCCGTCACCCCGTCGTCGGTGATTCCCACCGTCATCGAACAGTCGTCTCGTGTCCTGCAGACCTATGCGGTCGACCCCGGCCTCGTTCCGGAACACGCCAACGGGGAACGCCGCATCACCCAGGGCGGCTACGGCGACCGTCAGCTCTTCGAACTCGTACAGAACGCAGCCGACGAGATGGCCACCGAGCCCGGGGGATCTGTCCAGGTCGTCCTCACCGACAGGCACCTCTACTGTGCCAACGAGGGTGAACCGGTGACGGCCGAGGGCGCGGAAACCATTCTGCGAATGAGCATGTCGCGCAAGCGCGGCGGCCAGATCGGTCGTTTCGGTGTGGGCGTGAAGTCCGTTCTCGTCGTCACCGACACACCACAGTTCTTCAGCAGTTCCGGCTCCTTCGGATTCGATCGTGAATGGGCGCTCGAGAAGATCCGCTCGGTCCCCGGTGTACGGAAGCGCCTGGGCGAGGAGTTCGAGGCGCCGGTGCTGCGCATGGCCCGCCCTCTCGACGCCGACGCGGAGCGTGCCCAGGACCCGGTTCTCGACGAACTGCTGCGCTGGGCCACGACCGTCGTCCGCCTACCGCTGCTCGACGGCGCCGCCGCCAGGCTGGCGCTGGACATGCACGGCGGGCGGACGCCCGCCGGATCGGCCCGTGAGGAGTTCCCGCCGGGGTTCCAGCTGCTCTCTCCTCACGTGGGGACGGTGGTGCTCGAGGACCGCAGGCCCCGTCCGGCCCTTCGCCGCGTGCTGACCGCCGAGCAGTCCGGGAACCTGCACGTCGTGACCGAGGAGCGGGCGGGCCGGGCGACCGTCAGCGCCCGCTGGAGGGTCTTCTCCACCGCGCACGAACCCGGTCCCGCTGCCCGAGCCGACGCCGGCGAACTGCACGACCGTCTCGCGCTCGACCTCGCCTGGGCAGTGCCCGCCCTGGAGAAGGACGAAAAGAGCGGGCTCTACGTCAGCCCGCAGTCGCGGGGGCGAGGCCGCTTCTGGTCCTTCTTCCCGACCAAGTACGAGATGTCCCTGAGCGGCATCCTCAACGGCTCCTGGAAGACCAACGAGGACCGACAGAACCTGCTCGACTCCTCGGCGTTCAACGAAGAGATGATCAAGGTCTCGGCGAAGTTGGTGGTCGAGTCCCTCCCCGGCCTGGCCCCCGCCGAGGACCCCGCCGCGTACCTCCCACTGTTGCCCGGGCGTGTGAAGGAGGCGATCAGTTGGGCGGACGAGTTCCTGACCCGGGAGATCTGGGACCAGGCGGCCGTCCGGCCGTCTCTCCCCGACCAGGAGGGCGTGCTGCGCGTCCCGACCGAGCTGCGCGTCCCGCCGCGCCTCGACAAGGACCGGCACGCCGGCTGGTTGCGGATGTGGCACGAGACACCCGGCCGCCCCTCCGACTGGCTGCACCCCGACGCGGAGGCCGACACGCTGCGTTCGGGAAAGGTCGAGCACGTCCTCGGTGCGGCCGGGCACAAGCGCTCCGACGTCCGGGCGTGGCTGGAGGCCCTGGTCGCGTGCGGCACCGCCGAAGCCTCCGCGACCGCCGTCCGCATCCTCGCAGACATGATCGAGGCCGGGTCGCCGTACACCGAGGAGGCCCGCAAAGCGAAGATCGTGCTCACCGAGGAGCACGGCCTCGTCCCTCCGGTCGCCGGTCAGGTGTTCCGCCGTGCGGACGAGGACGGACTGCGGGAGTCCTTGGTGTACGTGGTCGGCGAGATGGCCGGGAACCCCGGACTCGCCTCCGCGCTCAATCTGCTCGGCATCCGCGAGGCGGACGTCGAGGGCCGGTTCGTCAGCGTGCTCGACCAGGGCTTCGACGGCTACGGGAGCACCGAGTGGGAGCGCTTCTGGGACCTGTTCCGCCAGGCCGGCGGGCGCAGGTTGACCCACACCGTGCTCCGGCAGGTGCCGAACGTCCGCGAGACGCTGCGTGTCCGGACGGCGGACGGGAAGTTCCGGCCGATACGCGACTGCATGTTGCCGGGCGCGGTGGTCGACGCCGAGCGCGACCCGAGCATCGCCGTGGACATGAAGTTCCACTCCGACGATGTCGCCGTCTTCCGCGAGTTCGGTCTGCTGGAGCGTCCGTCCGCATCGATGCGTCCGGAGAACGAGGCCTGGTTCGAGGAGTACCGGGAAGCCGTCCACGCAACCCTTCTGCGGGGCCTGGACCAGCGCGCTCCTCGTCCCGCCCTCAACCGTCTCAAGATGGAGGGGGCCGCGATCGGGGGGCCGCTGCACCTCTTCCGGGCACTGTCCGAGGAGTCCCGCGCCTCCTTCCTGAAAGCCCTGCCGGACGACGCCGTGGTGGACAACTGGACGCGCCAGATCGGCGCCCAGTCGAGCACCAGGCAAGCCGTGGAATCACCGATCCGCTGGATGCTCAGAAGGCACGGGTCGGTCTTCACCTCCCAGGGGATCAAGCCGCTGCGCGAAGCGGTCGGCCCGCAGCTCGCCGCCTACTGCGACGTCCTGCCGGTGGCCGATCTCTCCCCGGAGAAGGCCCGCAAGCTGCGTCTGCCCACCACGGTCGACGACGTCCCGCCCGAACGCTGGGAGCCCCTGCTCCTGGAGCTGACCCGCAGTGCGGACGACAAGTTCGTCGGCAACACCTACGTGATGCTCACCCGGCTAGGCGCGGCCTTCCCCGAGGACTCGCTGACCCGCTGTCGGATCGGCGACACCTGGGGCACCCGTCCGGACGACGAGATCACCGTCGCCGTCGGTACGGCCGAGTACCGGGCCCTGCGCGCCGAACAGCTCCCCGCGCTGCTCGTGGTGTCCGAGGCCGACGCCGAACTCATGGCGACCACATGGCACATGAAGCGCTATGCCGAAGCCATCACCCGAGAGACGCGTGAGGTCCCCGACGGCGACCCGGTTCCGCTCGTCGAGCTGTACCCCGCCCTGCGCCAGCGACTCAACAGCGGCAACCGGAACAGCCTGGTGCAACGGTGCATCGAGCTGGAGGAGGTGACCCGGACGGAGAACGGAGCCAAGCCCCGCCCCCTGGACGCCGTGCGCCAGGGCACCACGGTCAAGGTCCGTGTCCCGCTGGGTCCCGAGCCGATGCTCCGCCTGATCGACCGTGAACTGGAACTGGGGCTGGGCGCCGCCGGTTGCAGAGCCGTCCTGGAACGCCAGGAGCAGATGGTGCGGGACAGTGCGACGAAGGCCGCCCTGAAGGCGGTGCGCGACGCCGAGGACGTGGTCACCAAGATCGAGTTGCTGATCGGAGCCGAAGCCCTGCGCTCCGGTCTGCCCGAGGGGTTGATGGACGCCGAGGCGGAGGCGACCGGAGGCGCCGAGCCGTCGGGACGGCGGATCGCTCAGATGGCCTTCAACGCGCGCGGTGACAGGGTGCTCCACCACCACGCCCGGGACATCCAGGCCGGATTCCCCAACGCACCTGTCGGATACGGAGGTTCGTCGGCCGCCATCGCCTTCGTGTCGAGCCTCGGGCTTCCGGTGACGTTCGCCGGCTCCCGGACGCCCTCTCCGCCCGTGTTCGAGACGATCGACGGTCCGCGGGACTTCCCCCGACTCCACGACTACCAGGAGGACCTGGTCCGCAACATCACCACGTTGCTCGACCGGCTGGCCCCGCAGCGCGCCATGCTCTCCCTGCCCACCGGCGCAGGCAAGACACGCGTCACCGCCGAGGCTGTGATCCGCTGGGTGAAGCGGGTCGGTGAGCTGCAGGGACCGCTGCTGTGGATCGCGCAGACCGAGGAGCTGTGCGAACAGGCCGTGCAGAGCTGGAAGTTCGTCTGGAGCAAGGTGGGGGCGGAACGGCCGCTCACCATCAGCCGGCTGTGGAGCGGCAACGAGGTCGGCGACGTCCAAGGGCACCCGCATCTGGTCGTGGCCACGGACGCCAAGCTGGAACGGTGCCTGGGCACCGAGCAGTACGAGTGGCTGCTCGACGCCTCCCTGGTGATCGTGGACGAGGCCCATACGGCGATCTCCCCGCGATACACCGACATTCTGGGCAAGTTGGGTCTCACCCAGTACGAGACCCGTCGTCATCTGCTCGGCCTGACGGCCACCCCGTACCGCAACACCAACGAGGAGGAGACCAACCGGCTGGCCGGCCGCTTCGGCCGACGTCGTCTGGACGAAGGGGTCTTCCCGTCCGGCGATCCGTACCGGGATCTCCAGGAATGGGGAATGCTCGCACAGGTGGAGCATCGCACCCTCGAGGGCGGCAGCATCGAGCTGACCCGCGACGAGAAGGCTCAGGCCGAGCGCATGGCCATGCTGTCGCGCTCCGCCGAACAGCGCCTCGCGGAGGACCATGCGCGCAGCCGTCGCATCGTCGACGAGGTGGCCGGCCTCCCCGAGGACTGGCCGACCCTGCTCTTCGCCACCTCCGTGGACCACGCCAACTACCTGGCCGCCCTGTTGAACGACCGAGGAGTGCCCGCGGCAGCCGTCGATTCGACGACCAGTACGCAGGATCGACGCCGCCGCATCGAGGACTTCCGCGCGGGAGGTATCCGTGTGCTCACCAACTATGGAGTGCTGACCCAGGGGTTCGACGCTCCCGCCACCCGCGTAGTGGTGGTCGCCCGCCCGGTCTACAGCACCAACGTCTACCAGCAGATGATCGGCCGGGGCCTGCGCGGCACCAAGAACGGCGGCAAGGACAGCTGCCTGATCCTCAACGTCTCCGACAACATTGCCAACTTCGACACCCAGCTCGCGTTCACCCAGTTCGAACACCTCTGGAGCCGTAAGTGACCGACGCCTACCTGGACAGCCCCCCGCTCACCGACGAGCAGCGGGCCGTGGTCGATCAGCCCTGGGACGCGCGTGTCCTGGTCACGGCGGGAGCCGGGGCGGGGAAGACGCACACCCTGGTCCGGCGGCTCGACTCGCTGTGCGGTCACGAGGATCCGGAGGAGGCGTTGGAGGCCGCCGAGATCCTGGTGCTCACCTTCTCCCGGGCCGCCGCCCGTGAGCTGCGTGAGCGGATCGCCCGGCACGGAGAACGCGGCCGGCGGGTGCGCGCCCAGACCTTCGACGCCTGGGCCTACGCAGTCCTCGACCGGGCGCACCCGGACGGCAACTGGACGGCAGCGGGCTTCGAGGAGCGGATCGCCGCCGCCACCGACGCGGTCGAGAAGGGCGCGCTGGAGATCGGTGACGGCGTCCCGCCCGCCCATGTCGTGATCGACGAGGTCCAGGATCTGTTGGGCGCGCGCCGCGAACTGGTGGAGACACTGCTCGACCGGTACCAGGAGACCTGCGGTTTCACCGTCGTCGGAGACGCGGCACAGTCCGTCTACGGCTTCCAGATCACCGATGCCGGCGAACGTGCGGACGAGACCGGCCGGTTCTTCGACTGGCTGCGCTGCTCGTACCCCGACGACCTGGTGGAGCTGCGGCTCACCCAGAATTTCCGAGCGATCACGCCGGAGGCCCGGGTGGCGCTGGCGCACGGACCGCGCCTCCAGCAGGTCACCGACCCGGACGAGGCGGGCACTCTCTACGACGAGCTGCGCGACCTGCTCCTGGACCCGGTGAACGCCATGGGTGACCTCACCAACGAGTTCGCCTTGGCCGGACTGCGGGACGTCACGGACAGCTGCGCGATCCTCACGCGTGACAACAGGGAGGCTCTCGTGGTCTCCGAGCTGCTGCACGCGCACGGCGTCGAGCACAGGTTGCGGCGCCCGCTGGAAGACCGTCCGGTGCCGTACTGGGTCGCCGAACTGCTGCGCCGGACGGAGGCGACCGGTCTCTCCGAGGACCGTTTCCACTCCATGCTCTCGGACGTCCCCCTGCCGTACGAGCCGAACGCGAAGGCTCTGTGGGCCGCACTGCGTCGAGTCGCTCGCGGTTCCGGGCGCGGCGTGCTCGACCTGAGCCGGCTTCGCCGCGCGGTCGCCGACGGCAGGTTCCCCGACGAGGCGGCCGACCCGGAGACCGCCCGGATCGTCATCTCGACGGTTCACCGGGCCAAGGGCCTGGAGTTCGACCGGGTGATCGTCCTGGTCCCGCCCGCCGTCGCGGAGCTCCACAAGCGCCACAAGGACGAGCTGGACCTTCCCGCCGAGGCACGCGCCCTCTACGTGGCGATGACGCGCGCCCGCCAGGACCTCTACCACACGACACCCCCCGAACTGCCGCAGATCAGGCGGGTGGGGAAGCGGGGGGACGGACGGCGATACATCGGTGGATGGCGGTCCTACGACCGGTACGGCATCGTCGCCGAGGCGGGTGACGTAAGCCGGGACGAGCCGCCCGGCCGGGAGGGCGACGCCGTCGCCACCCAGACGTACCTCCTGGAACGGGTGGGCCCCGGACACCCGGTCGTGTTGCGCAGAAGCCACGACATGCCGATGGGCGAGACGCAGAGCCCCCCGTACACCCTGATGCACGACGGACGCGAGATCGGCGAGGCCTCGCAGCGGCTCCGCGAGGAGCTGTTCAAGGTGCAGAAGGTGAACCGTACCTGGGACCCCCGGTGGCCCGACGAGATCCACGGGCTGCGGATCGACACGCTGGAGACCGTGACGGGCAGCACCGCGGCCGGCGCGAACGCGGGGCTCGGTGATCGGGGCGTGTGGATCTCCCCGCGGATCACGGGCATCGGCCGGTACCGGAGAGCCGACTACAACGAGGAGCAGCGCGCATGACGCACATGGCAGGCCGACACTCCGAGCACTACCGGGTCCGTGACGAGGAGCTCCTCGTGGGACTGCGCCGTGAGCTCCTCGGCCCCGCCGAGGACGCCGAGGCGGACGACCGCGACGAGGTGCTCACCCAGGACGCGCCGATCGACCGCTATCTGACCGGCGTGCTGTACCCACGTGCCTCCAAGGAGCGAAGGGTCGAGATCGCCGCCGAACAGGACGGCACGGACGCCACTCCCGTTCCTTCCCGCGACGACGCCGAGGAGTCCGGCACCGCGCAGGATGTCGGCGCGGCGGGTGACAGGCGTCCTTCCTCCATGGGCCTGACCTTCGCGGTCGACCCGACCGAAAGCGACACGATCGTGGTCTCGGTCCGCGCTGCCGGCTACGAACCCACGGACGTCGACGGCAATCCGATACCTGCTCGCCGGGCCGAGGCCCGCACCACCGCCGAGCAGCGTGAGCGGTGGGGGCGCACGGAGCTCCAGCTCCCGGACCAGCACATCGACGTGACCGCGCCCTCGCCGGCCGAACCGATCGAACTCCTCCTCGGGAAGGTGGCGCTGCACGTCATCGTCCGTCGTCCCGACCGGACCACCGGCACAGTCACTGTCACGGTCACGTTGATCAACACTCAGAAGATCGGCGAACGGGATCTCCAGGACGCGTTCTCCCTGTTCCAGTGCGGTCTGACGGTCCGGGCCGCCGACGGCTCCACCGCGTTCGTCGAGCGTCCCGCCCCGACCTCCGCCCATGACCCGGAGATCGCCACGAGTCGGCTGCTGCACCGCCACGCCCCGACCTTCGCGGTCGGACACGGCTGCTCCGCCGCTTGGGACTGGACTCCGCCGCCGATCGGCATGACCGACACCGTCAAGGCCGCCGTGGCCGAAGTGCGGAGCGAGTTCGTGCCCAGCGTGGAGGTGCTGCTCACCGACTCCAATCCGGAGATCGACAGCTCGACGCTGTCCATGCTGGGGCTGGCCGAGGACTCCGACGCCGAGGTCCTGACCGCTCTGGAAGGGCTCGCCACAGGATACGAACGGTGGATCGATCGGAAGTCGGCCGAGGCGGACGCCCTGATGGGTGAGACCCATGAGAAGCCCGCGCGGGACCAGGTGAAGGCCTGCCGCGAGGCACTCGACCGGATCCGCGAGGGCATCGAACTGCTGCGGGACAAGCCCGACCTGATGAGGGCCTTCCGGCTGGCCAACCGCGCCATGGCCGACCAGCGTGCCCGCAGCAAGTGGGTGAAGGACGGGCGCGTGGGCGCTCCGGACCCCGCGGCCGGCGAATGGCGCCCCTTCCAGATCGCCTTCGTCCTGCTGTGCATGGCCGGCATCGACGATCGCAAGCACCACGACCGCGAGATCTCGGACCTGCTCTGGTTCCCCACCGGTGGTGGCAAGACGGAGGCCTACCTCGGGCTGATCGCCCTCACGTCGTTCCTGCGCCGTATCCGCAGGGGTGCGGACGGCGGTGGTGTCACCGTCCTCATGCGCTACACGCTGCGGCTCCTCACCCTTCAGCAGTTCGAGCGTGCGGCGACGCTGCTCTGTGCCATGGAGCACCTGCGAGGCAACACACCCGAATTGGGAGACGAGGCGTTCTCCGTCGGCATGTGGGTGGGACGTTCGGCCACCCCCAACACGTTGGCCGAGGCCGGGTTCAAGCTCGACGAGCTGCGCGCGAACCTCGACAAGCGCCTCGCCACCGAGAACCCCGTCCAGTTGCACGCCTGCCCCTGGTGCGGGACCCGCCTGGACGCCCGGAACTACGAGGTGGACGAGGACGCCAGGCGGATGCATGTCCGCTGCCCCGGTACGGGCTGCGACTTCGCCGACGGCCTGCCTGTCCACCTGATCGACGAGGCGGTGTACGACGCCCGACCCACGTTGGTCATCGCCACTGTCGACAAGTTCGCCTCGATGCCGTGGCGACCGGCGACATCGGCTCTCTTCAACCTCGACGACCCGCACGACGGCACCCCTCCCCCGGAGCTGATCGTCCAGGACGAGCTTCATCTGATCTCGGGTCCGCTGGGAACCCTCACCGGTCTCTACGAGACCGCCGTGGACGCGCTCGCCGACCGCCCCAAGGTGATCGCCTCCACGGCCACCATCCGTCGCGCCGCCGATCAGGGGCTTCACCTCTTCGCGCGTGGTGTACGGCAGTTCCCGCCCGCAGGTCTGGACGCACGCGACTCGTGGTTCGCCGTGGAGACACCGCGCGAAGAGAAGGCGAGCCGCCGCTACGTGGGCCTCCTGGCACCCGGCACCAGCCAGTCCACCCTGTTGATCCGCACCTACGCGACGCTGCTGCACCGCGCCAAGCAGGCGAGGACCGAAGACGAGGTGCGCGACGCGTACTGGAGTCTCGTCGGCTACTTCAACAGCCTTCGGCTGCTCTCCGCAGCCGAACTCCAGGTCCACGACGACGTGGTGGCCTATCTGGAACTGCTCGCCGAACGAGAGGGCGTGGCGGTCCGCTCGGTCGCCAACTACTCGGAGCTCACGAGCCGTATCGACGCCAGCGAGATCCCCACCCGGCTCAAGGGCATCGAGAAGAGGCTCCCCGACGAGGACACCGTGGACGTCATGCTCGCCACGAACATGATCGCTGTGGGCGTGGACGTGGACCGCTTGGGGCTCATGGCCGTGACGGGTCAGCCGCAGACGACCGCCGAATACATCCAGGCCACCAGCCGGGTCGGCCGGGCGCACCCGGGGCTGGTGGCGGTCATGCTCAACTCGGCGCGCTCCCGGGACCGTTCCCACTACGAGAGCTTCCAGCACTTCCACTCGGCTCTGTACCGCGAGGTGGAGTCGACCTCCGTCACCCCGTTCTCCGCCCGCGCTCGCGAAAGGGGGCTGCATGCGGTGATCGTCGCCCTCGCCCGCATCCTGATCCCGGCCGCCCGTCCCAACAAGAGTGCCGGCAAGGTCGAGTCCTACGTGAACGTCCTCGAAGGCCGCATCAAATCCGTGCTCATGAGCCGCGTGGGCGCGGTCACTCCTGAGGAGACCGAGGCCGTGTCCCAGGGTTTCGACGAGTTCGTCGAGTGGTGGCGCAAGGAGGCCAGCAACCACAGCGGCCTGCTCTTCGAACCGAAACGGGGTGATCGCACCCCCTCACTCCTGAAGGCGTACGACGACGAGTCCGAGGACGCCGAGGCGTACCCCACTCTGTGGAGTCTGCGCGATGTCGACGCCGAGACCGCCCTGTTCATGGAGGGAACCCGATGACCCCGCCCCCAGCCCGTCGTCGCCGGACCACCGCGCGAGGCGGTACGCCCGCCCACAATCTTCCGCGGCGGGGCACAGTTCGTCGTGCCCAGGCGATCACCACGTACGGCGTCGGATCGCTCATCGCCGTCGATCAGGAGTCCTTCATCGTCTCGGGCCTGGACGAGGCCGATCAGAGCTGGAACAGCGACGAATCCCCGCGGATCAGCGAACGGCGCCTGGCCCGACTGCTCGGCGTCGACCACTTCCGGTTGCCGCCGGCGTCCGACGACACCAGCAAGGACGGTCTCCGGGTCCGGCGTTTCCCCTCGATGCACTCCTGCCCCGAGTGCCTCGAACTGCAACGACACGGCGACTTCAACCCGCCCGCCGGCCGAAGCGTGTGCGGCACCTGCGAGGTCGACCTCGTCCCCTCCCGTTTCGTCGTCGCCTGCGAGGCCGGACATCTCGGCGAATTCCCCTACTGGCAATGGGTGCATCGTTCTCCCGAGCGTGGTTCCACGACGTTCGGAACGTGTGGGGGGATGCTCAAGCTGCGCTCGTCCGGGCGTACGTCCTCGCTCCGCTCGATTCTCGTCTCCTGCAGCTGCGAGCAGGCTCCCGAGGTCTCGATGGAGGGCTCTTTCCGCAGGAGCGCGCTGGGGGACCTGGGCCTCAAGTGCCGAGGCACTCGCCCGTGGCTCGGCACGTCCGCTCCGGCTCAGGAGTGCGGACTCCCCCTGCGTACTCTCCAGCGCGGCTCTTCCTCGGTGTGGCAACCGGTACTGAAGTCGGCGCTCTCCATCCCGCCGTGGAGCGACAGCCGCGCGGATCCCCTCGACGGCCACTGGGAAAAGCTCAGGAAGTACGAGAACCGCGACGCCGTCGCGATCTACCTCGACGCTGTTTTCGACGAGGAGTGGCCCGTCTCCCTGGACGAGGTGATGACCTTGCTCGCCGCCGAGCGCGAGGAGGACCCCGACGGTGAGACGGCTCCCACGTTCGACCACCGCTACCGCGCCCTGCGGAACAAGGAGTACGAGCGTCTCCGCTCCGGCAACGACGAGAGCGAGCACTCCCGCGACGAGCAGTTCGTGTGCGAGACCCCCCTGGGTGACCAGAGCGTGCTCGATCCGCTCGGTGTCACCGGTCCGATGCTGGTCAAGAAGCTCCGCGAGGTACGGGCTCTGAAGGCGTTCACCCGGCTCGTCGATGCCGAGTCGACGACCGATGCCAAGGAGATGCCGCTCTCCGAACGCCCACTGCGCTGGCTCCCGGCCATGGAGGTGCGTGGCGAAGGAGTCTTCCTCCGCCTGGCCGAAGACCGACTGGATGCCTGGGAGAAGGCCCCGGCGGTGGCGGCCCGGATCGAGCGGATGCGAACCGCCCACCAGCGGGTGCTGGAGCAGTGGGCCGATGATCCGAGTCGGGTCGTCCCCTCCCCTGCCACTCCTCGCATGGTGCTGTTGCACACTCTGGCCCACGTCCTCATCGACGAGTGGAGTCTGGAGGCGGGCTACCCGGCCGCTTCCCTGCGCGAGCGTCTGTACGCCTCCGACGACATGGCCGGGGTGCTCGTCTACACGGCGACGAGCGACTCGGCGGGCAGCCTCGGCGGCCTCGTCGCGCAAGGCGAACCGGAACTCCTGGACCGCACGGTGCGTTCGGCCGTCCACCGCGCCGAGTGGTGCTCCTCCGACCCGCTCTGCATGGAGACCGAGGCCTCCGGTGCCGGCGGAACCAACCTCGCCGCCTGCCACGCCTGCGTGATGCTGCCCGAGACGAGCTGCGAGCACAACAACATCCTGTTGGACCGCGCGCTGCTCGTCGGTACCCCCGACGATCCTCGTCTGGGCTTCTTCGCGGACATACTCACCGGGTGACATCGAGGGGCCGGCCGGCAGTCTGCACGATGCCCGTGCCGGCCCTCGCCCGGATGCCTCGATTGACCTCGATGCGCGTTTGGTGAGGGTGGGCGCCCGGTGACGGAAGGGCCCGGGTTAGCCTCGGTTCGTTCGACTGACGCAGCAGCGGGAGGCAGTGATGGCGAAGGTACCGGCCGCGGTGGTGGCCGCGAGCGGGCTCATCGGCGGCTACGGCGTGGCGCGCTGGACCAAGAAGCGGCAGCTGGGCGGGGTCGTGCTGGCCGCCGCGGGTGCCACGGCCGCGCAGCAGTGGCGGCAGGCCGCCGGCGGGAAGGCCGCCGGTGCGCTGACCGTCGCCTACGTCGCCGCCTTCGCCGGGTCCCACCCGCTGGCCAAGAAGGTCGGCGCCTGGCCCGCCGTGTTCGGCGTCGCCGGGGCCGTGGCGCTCGCGTCCTGGGCCGTCGCCGACCGCAAGGTCTGAGAGAGGTCGGGCGGAAGCGGCCGGGCGACGCAGGCCGTCGGCCCCGGGCTCAACCCGCCTGACACCGAGCGTGGGCATGGGCTCACCCCAGCCCGCCGGGCCCAGGGGCGTGGGCGTCGACTCACCCCGCCCCGCCCCAGGGTGTGAGCGTCGACTCACCCCCCACCCCGGGGGTGACGCAGGCTCACCCCACCCTCCCCGCCCCCTCCCCCTGAAACGCCCGTCGATACGCGTGCGGGCTCGTTCCCGCCACCCGTTTGAAGCGGTCCCGGAATGCCGTCGGTGAGCCGAACCCGGCCTGGGCCGCGATGCGTTCGACCGGATATGTGGTCGTCTCCAGCAGGTACTGGGCGCGCCGCACGCGGGCCCGGTGCAGCCACTGGAGCGGCGTCGTGCCGGTCTGTTCGCGGAAGCGGCGGTTGAGGGTGCGGGTGCTCATGCCGGCGTGGCCCGCGATGTCCTCCAGGGTCAGGTCGCGGGCGGCGTTCTCCTCCAGCCAGTCCAGGAGCGGTTCCAGCGTCGTCCCCGTCGGCACGGGCGGCTGTGTGTGGACGATGAACTGGGCCTGGCCGCCCTCCCGTTCCAGTGGCATGACGCACATCCGGGCGGCGTGCGCGGCGACGGCCGAGCCGTGGTCCTTGCGGATCATGTGCAGGCACATGTCGAGGGCGGCCGCCGCGCCCGCCGAGGTGAGGAACTGGCCGTTGTCGACGTAGAGGACGTTCGGGTCGACGGTGACGGCCGGGTGCAGGGCGGCCAGGTCGGGGGCCGCGATCCAGTGGGTGGTCGCGCGCAGTCCGTCCAGCAGCCCGGTGGCGGCGAGGACGAAGGCGCCCACGCAGACCGAGGCGATGCGGGTGCCGTTCGCGGCCGCCCCGCGGAGCGCCTCCGCGACGCCCGGCGGGAGCGGGGCGGTGGGGTCGGCGACCCCCGGCAGGATGATCGTGTCCGCCTCGGCCAGGGCCCGCAGACCGTGCGGGGCGCGCAGGGTGAACGGTCCGGCGCCCACCTCTTTGCCCGCCTCGACCGCGCAGACCCGGACCCGGTACGCCTCCCGGCCGTCCGGCAGCCGGGCCCAGCCGAAGACGTCGATCGGGGCGCTGAGATCGAACGGGATGACCTGGTCCAGCGCCAGTACGGCCACGGTGTGCATGGCGAGAGCGTACGCGGACGACGGGTTCCGGTCACTTCCGCGACCTGGGTGTCCGCGCTCGGCCGTGACGGCTTTTCCGGCGTGCCCGAGGGAATCCGGCCGGGTGAGAGGCGTTCGTGAGGGCCTCTGGCGAGAATCCGTTGGGGACTGGCAGAACCGCCACTTCTGGAAGATCCTCTCCCGCCCCTACCGTCACCCCGTGACCAAGTTCCTCCTCGCCGTCCACGTCATCGCCGCGATCGTCGCCGTCGGGCCCGTGACGGTCGCCGCGAGCATGTTCCCGCCCGCCGCGCGCAGGGCCCTCGCCGCGCCGGACGACGAGCGTGCCCTCGCCACCACGCGCCTGCTGCACCGCATCTGCCAGGTGTACGCGGTCGTCGGCGTCGCCGTCCCCGTCTTCGGCTTCGCCACGGCGAGCGACATGGGTGTCCTCGGTGACACCTGGCTGATCGTCTCGATCGCGCTGACCGCGCTGGCCGCCGTGGTCCTGGGCGCGCTGGTCCTGCCCCGTCAGAGCGCGCTCGTGGAGGGCGCGGGCGACCGGCGGGCGACCGTACGGCTCGCCATGTTCACCGGGATCTTCAACCTCCTGTGGGCGACCGTCACCGTCCTGATGATCGTGCGACCGGGGTCCACCACGGGGGCTTAGGATCCCGCCCATGTACGCACAGCAGGGACAGTCGGCGCCGGGGGCCTACCTGGCCTTCGTGGAGCGCCAGTTGACGGCCGACGGATGCGCGACGCGCTGGGAGGACTGGGCCGGGGTGCCCGTCCTCGTGGGGCGGCGGGCCGACTTCAAGATGCGCTGGATGGCGACCAGGCTGCATCTGTTCACGGTGGCCGCGGCGGTCCCGGAGATAACCGTGCCCGTCGTCTCGGCCTTCACGGACCAGGTGATGAAGTACGCCAAGGACACCAAGGGCGGCCTGCCCGTGGGTATGCAGAACGGCATCGGCGCCTTCCCGCTCCTGGTCAGTGACCGGGTCGATCCGGCCGCCGTGCAGTGGGCGGAGGCGCAGCAGCGCATCAAGTTCGCCTGCATGACGCGGCCCGTGGTGGTCGACAGCGCGCGTAATTACGTGGGGATGTACCGCGGCAAGCCGGCCCTCGGCCGCGTCTACGCCTCGTACTTCATCGAGAAGGGTTCGCAGTACTTCTACGGGCAGTGACCGCGCCCCGAGGTTCCGGGGTTCCAGGCGCCCGGGATTCCGGGTGTTCGGGGTTCCGGGTACCCAGGGTTCCGGGCGTCCGGCGCGAGCGGCTCACGTCCGGTGCTCCAGCACGTTGACCACCCGCCCGTTCGGGTCCCGTACGAAGAAGCGCCGTACGCCCCACTCCTCCTCGCGCAGTTCCCGTACGACCTCGGCGCCCGAGGCGAGGACCTGCGCGTAGACCGCCTCCACGTCCTCGACCTCCACGCTCAGGTCGGGGACGACGGGGGCGGTGCGCTCCTCGGTGAAGAAGCTGATCTGGGCGGTGGGGTTGGAGGGGGAGGCCAGTGTCATGACCCAGCCCAGGTGCATGACCTCCTCGAAGCCGAGCAGGCCGTAGAAGTCCCGGCTGGTGGCCATGGCCTTCTCCGACTCGACGTGGACGTCCGGGACGATCCTGCGCACGGTCATGCGGGGCTCCTCACTTCGTGGCCGCCGGTGACGGCTCCTCGGGCGTCACGGGCGGTGGGCCAGGCTCAGTTCCTCGTTGAAGTCGTCCGCCAAGTCTGCCCTGAACTGCCGTGCCACCGCTGCCGCGACGAGCACCCCGGTCGCCATCAGCAGCGTGAAGAACGCCCACACCAGCGGCCATGCGCCCGCGAACCCGTCCGGGGGGCCGGGATGTGTGCGCAGCGACACGTACAGCAGCGTGGCCGGTCCGACCGCGACCAGCAGCAACGCCCAGGCCAGCGCGTCCCGGTGGCCGAAGTACGCGGCCAGGAGCAGCAGGACCACGGCGAGGGTCACGACGCCGGCACCGGTCACGGGGCTCGTCTCCGTGAGGGCGCCCTCCGTCGTCCGGCGGTTGCCCAGGTCCCAGGGCAGGCACAGGAGATACGCCGTGCAGGAGAGCACGGCGCCGAGCAGGCGCGTCAGCCAGCGTTCCGGCCCGGGGCTCGTTCGCAGGGGGCTCAACAGCTTCTCGGTCATGCGTACGAGGGTTCCCGTCCGCGCGGCGGGCCGACAGAGTACGCGTACTCAGGTGCCCGTACTCAGATCCGTGTGCTCGGGGACGCCTGCCGGGACCGTGCCCGGGAGCCGGGGCCGCCGCGGGCCCCGGGGACCGGGAGTTCAGCCGCGGCCCGGGGCTCGTGCGGGGCGGGCCGTCAGCTCCTCGTCGACGCGGACGACGCGGCGGCCCCCGCCGGTTCCACCGACAGCGGCGTGGCGATGTCCTCCAGCGAACGGCGCTCGGCGTTCACCGCGAGGAACGCGGCGACCAGGCCCGCCGCGCACATCAGGGCCGCGCCGATCCGGAAGGCGAGCACGGTGTCGCCGACCACCCCGGACTCCGTGAGGTCGGCGAAGACCAGCGGGCCGCTGATGCCGCCCGCGGCGGTGCCGATGGCGTAGAAGAAGGCGATGGCCATGGCGCGGGTCTCCATCGGGAAGATCTCGGAGACCGTGAGGTACGCGCTGGAGGCGCCCGCGGACGCGAAGAAGAGGACCGCGCACCAGCAGGCCGTGAGGGTCGCCGCGCTCAGCGAGCCGCGGTCGAAGAGCCAGGCCGTGCCGAACAGCAGCAAGCCCGAGAGCAGGTAGGTCGAGGAGATCATGATCCGGCGGCCCACGGTGTCGAAGAGCTTGCCGAGCAGCAGCGGGCCGAGGAAGTTGCCGGCGGCGATGACGGCGAAGTAGTAGCCGGTGCCGCCGGTGGGCACGTCGAAGAACTTGGTGAGGATGGCGCCGAAGCCGAAGGTGATCGCGTTGTAGAGGAAGGCCTGGCCGATGAAGAGGGCGAGGCTGAGGACGGCACGCTTGGGATAGTGCGCGAACACGGTCCTGGCGATGATGCCGAAGCCGATGCTCTTGCGCTGCCGGATGGTGATCTCGCCACGTGCGCGGGGCAGCGGTGCGCCCTTCTCCCGCTCGACGTCCCGTTCGACGGAGGCGACCAGCTCCTCGGCCTCCTCGCCGCGCCCATGGATGAACTGCCACCGCGGGCTCTCCGGAACATGCCGCCTGACCAGCAGGATCACCAGTCCGAGAACCACGCCGAGGCCGAAGGTGAGCCGCCAGCCGATGTTCGCGGGGAAGATGTCCGTGTTCAGCATGACGATGGACAGCAGTGCGCCGCCGATCGCGCCGAGCCAGTAGCTGCCGTTGATGATCAGGTCGACCCGGCCCCGGTACTTGGCGGGGATGAGTTCGTCGATCGCGGAGTTGATGGCGGCGTACTCGCCGCCGATGCCGAAGCCGGTGAGGAAGCGGAAAGCGAAGAACCACCAGGCGTCGACGGACAGCGCGGTCAGCGCGGTCGCGGAGAGGTAGACGGCGAGGGTGACCATGAAGAGCTTCTTGCGGCCGTAGCGGTCGGTGAGCCGGCCGAAGAAGAGGGCGCCCGCGCAGGCGCCCGCCACGTACAGGGCCGCGGCGGTGCCGGTGACCTGGGCGGAGGTGATGGCGAGGCCGCTGCCCTCCTCGGAGAGCCGTCCGGCGATGTTGCCGACGGTGGTGACCTCCAGGCCGTCCAGGATCCACACGGTTCCCAGGCCGATCACGATCATCCAGTGCCAGCGGGACCAGGGCAGCCGGTCCAGGCGGGCGGGCACGTCCGTGGTGACGGTGCCGGTGGGGGCAGGTCCGGAGGCGCCCGGGGCTGGTGCGGTCATGGCTCCCTCTTTCCTGAGCGAACCACGTCCGGGTGCCCCTGCCTCCGGCCTTCACGCCTGCGCACGGCGCAGGCGGGGCGGACGTCCGGGCCCGTACGCGGCACCGGCGGGACGGGCCTCCAGCCCTGGACGTGGCACCGGCGGGAGGGGCCTCCAGGCCTGCACCCGGCAGCGGCGGGAAGGGCCTCCATCCCTCCAGCCTGCACCGCACGCCCGGCACCCGCACCCGGCGGCGCGAGCCCAGCAGCACAGGGCTACCGGCCCGCGCCCGGCGCCCTGCACCGACGCCCAGCAGGGCAAGCCTCCAGGCCCGCACCCGGCGGCGCACACCTCCGGGCCCGCGACCGGCGCCCGTACCCGGCGGCGTCCAAGCCCGCCCCCCACACCCAAGCCCGGCGCCCGGCCCCGGGGCCCGCCCCGGCCGGCGCTCGGGCCGACGACCCCGGCCAGGGCCGACGATCGCCGCCCGGGCCGACGGCCGCCGCTCAGGCCCCCAGCGCCCGCGACACCACGTAGATCAGCAGACCCGCCAGCGAGCCCACCACCGTGCCGTTGATCCGGATGAACTGGAGGTCGCGTCCGATGTGCGCCTCGATCTTCCGGGTGGTGTGCTCGGCGTCCCAGCTCGCCACGGTGTCGGTGATCAGCGAGGTGATCTCCGTGCGGTACGTCGTCACCACGTACACCGCCGCGTCCTCCACCCAGGAGTCGACCTTCGCCTGGATCTTGGGCTCGGTGGCCATGCGGGCGCCCAGCGACAGCAGCGAGGCCCGCACGCGCAGCCGCAGCTCGCTCCGCTCGTCCTCGGCGGCGGACACGATCATGGAGCGTACGGCGGTCCAGGCGGAGGCGATGAGGTCCTGGACCTCCCCGCGGCCCAGGACCTCGCCCTTGAGCCGTTCCACGCGCGCGCGGGTGTCGGTGTCGGACTGGAGGTCGGAGGCGAAGTCGGTGAGGAAGCGGTCGAGTGCGCCGCGGGCCGGGTGCGAGGGGGCGTCGCGCATCTCGGTGACGAAGCGGAGCAGCTCCTTGTAGACCCGTTCGCCGACCCTCTTGTCGACGAACCTGGGGGTCCAGCCGGGGGCCCCGCCCTGCACGGCGTCCAGGACCTGCTCGTCGTGCAGTACCAGCCAGTCGTGGGCGCGGACGCAGATCAGGTCCACGACGCGTCTGTGGCCGCCGTCCGCGACGATCCGCTCCAGCATCTTGCCCATGCCGGGGGCGATCTCCTGGGCGTCGGCGCGGCGTGTGATGGCCTCGCCGACCACGGCCTGCACGTCGGAGTCCCGCAGGACGGCCAGCGCGCCGCGCAGCGCGGTCGCCAGTTCGGCCGTCACCCGGTCGGCGTGTTCCGGTTCGGCGAGCCAGGAGCCGAGTCTGCTGCCGATGCCGACGGCCCGCAGCCGCTGGCGGACGACCTCCTCGGACAGGAAGTTCTCGCCGACGAACTCGCCCAGGGAGACCCCGAGCTGGTCCTTCTTGGTGGGGATGATCGCGGTGTGCGGGATGGGCAGGCCGAGCGGGTGACGGAACAGGGCCGTGACCGCGAACCAGTCGGCGAGGGCGCCGACCATGCCCGCTTCGGCCGCTGCCGCCACATACCCCGCCCAGGCGCCGGCGCCCTCGTGGGACGCCCACTTGGCAAGGACGTAGACGAGCGCGACGAGCAGCAGCAGACCCGTCGCCGTGGCCTTCATGCGGCGCACTCCGCGGCGGCGCTCCTCGTCGGCGGGGCTGAAGGTGGTCATCGCCCGGCCCGGCCGCCCGGCGGTCGCCGTCGTCGCGGGGTTCACGGCGGCGGCGGACCGGGCAGGCTGCTCTGGATCGCTTGTTTCACCTGATTTCGTGCGTTCCATCCACTCCATCCGTTCTCAGTCCCTGTACACATTGTCCCTTCCTGGGCTTCTTCCTGACCGACTCCTGGAACGGACCAGGAGTTCCCGGCGTCTGTTCGGACGGGGAATCGACCAGGGGGTCCCGTAGGGGGGCGCTGTCGGTGTTCTTCCGCCCCATGACGCATCATGGGGTGATCACATCGGAGCCTCGGGCTCCCATCGTCCGAGGAGACACGCACCGCATGACCAAGCGTCACGCCGGGGGTGCGGGGCACGCTGTGGACCCACAGACGTCCGCAGTCCCCGTGAGGCACGGCGCCCTGTTGGCCGCGATCATCGCCCTGGTCGTGGTCCTTTCCGCCGGCATCTACATCGGTGTCTCGGCCGACGACGGGAGCGGCGACCAGAACAACCTCGCCGCGGGCCGTGCACCGCACAACTCGGCGGCGCCCGCCTCCACGGGCACCTGGGTCGGCGCCTGGTCGGCCTCCCCGGTGGGGGCCGAGCCCGGCACCGAGACGCACGGCATGGCGGGCCGCTCCATACGCAACGTCGTGCACGCGAGCGCCGGTGGTACGAGTGCCCGCATCACGCTTTCCAATCTCTACGGGCAGCGGCCGCTGACCCTCACGCACGTCTCGCTCGCCGTCGCCGCGACGCCGAACAACGCCGCCGCGGCGGCCGACACCATGCGCCGCCTCACCTTCGGCGGCAACCCCACGGTCGTCATCCCGGCGGGCGGGCAGGCGATGAGCGACGCGGTGCGCGTGCGCATCCCGCACGGCGCGGACGTCCTCGTCACCACGTACGCGCCGACCGAGTCCGGCCCGGTCACCTACCACCCGCACGCGCGGCAGGTCTCGTACGTCGCGGACGGCGACCGCACGGAGGACGTGACCAGCACGGCGTACACCGAACAGAGCGAGTACTGGCGGTACTTGACCGCGCTCGACGTGCTGAGCGACGAGGCGGCGGGCACCGTCGTCGTCCTCGGCGACTCGCTGACCGACGGCATCACGTCGACGGTGGGCGCCAACCACCGCTGGACCGACGTGCTTTCGGACCGGCTGCGCGCCGCGGCCGGGTCGGGCGACACGCCCCGCTACAGCGTCGTCAACCAGGGCATCAGCGGCAACCAGGTGCTCGCGGCGGGCCTCGGCCGGCCGGCGGACAACCCGAGCGGGCTGTCGCGGTTCGGGCGTGACGTCCTGGACCGCACCAATGTCAGGGCCGTCGTGATCGACCTCGGCGTCAACGACATCCTGCGCAACCCGAACCAGGTCGACCCGGCCACCGTCACCGACGGCCTGCGGAAGCTGGTGCGTCAGGCGCACGCCCGCGGACTGCGGGTCGTCGGCGCCACCCTGATGCCGTTTCAGGGTCACCGCGGCTACACCGACGCACGTGAGGCCGTGCGGCAGGCCGTCAACGCGGAGATCCGGTCGGGGAAGGTGTACGACGACGTCGTCGACTTCGACGCCGCGCTGCGCGACCCGTACAACCCGCGGCGGCTGCGGTCCGACTACGACTCGGGCGACCACCTGCACCCGAGCGACAAGGGGTACCGGAAGATGGCCGAGGTCTTCGACCTGGACGACCTGAAGGGCTCGGCCCCGGCAGAGCTGTAACGCTTCCCCACGTGCCGTCGCGGCACTCCCCCGGGGACCACGCCCCGGGGCCGGAGGGACGGGCAGGGCGGACGGACACCGGCCCCCCGGGAGCCCGAAGGGGCCCGGAGAGGGCCGGAGAGGCCCGGAGAGGCCCGACGGGGCGAGAACGGGCCGGACTCGCCGCAGGGCGCTCAGGCAGCACCCAGGGCGCCGGCAGCTCCACGGGGCGCGCCGGCCACCACAGCGCGCAGAAACGGCCCGGCTCCCGGACCGTCCGGGGCCCGCACGGCCCCAGCGGACAGCCGGCGACCGGTGCGGTCAGTAGTCCCCGTCGCGGTGCCGGTCGCGGTCCTCGCGCCGCTCCCGGTGGCGCTCGCGGCGCTCCTCCTGCCGGGCCCAGTGCCGCTCACGGCGCTCCTCGTGGCGCGCCCAGCGCTCCTCGTGGCGCTCGCGGACCAGATCGCGGGCCTCGTCGAGCGCGTCGAACATGTCGCCGAGAGCCTCCCGCCGGGAACCTCCGGCCTCCGATCCCTCCAGCTCGGCGCGGGCCGCCTTGCGGTCCAGCTTCTCCTGGCGGCGCTCCGCCTTCAGACGCTGCCGCTCGGCGCGGGTCAGCTTGCGTTCGACGCCGACACCGCCCCAGAACGCGAACCCCGTGACGATCACCCGGAGCGCTCCGGGCTCCCCGGGCCGCCCCTCCTCGCGGTGGTCGAAACCGCCCATGATGCCGATGCCGCGCACCACCACCTCGACGCCGGGCGGCACGATGACATTGACACCGCCCATGACCGCCACGCAGTTGATGACCACGTCACGGTCCGCGAAGTTCGCCTCGCGCAGGTCGATCTCGCCGCCGCCCATGAAAGCGAAGGAGTTGAAACGCTTGGGGACCGTCCAGCGGCCCCTGCGCTCGAAGCCCGACAGGATCGCGACGCCCCACGAGGACGAGCCCTCGCCGCCGACGATCCGCCCCGCCCAACTGCCCTCTCCCACAGGCTCCTTGACCATGGAGACCGGGGCCGCGGTCGCCGCGCCCGGAAGGTCGCGGGTGATCGGCGCCAGCTCCCCGTACGTACGGGCCTGGTAGGTCGCCTCCAGCCGCTCCTCGAACTCCTCCATGTCGAGACGGCCTTCCGCGAGGGCGTCCCTCAGCTGCTCGGCGACTCGTTCACGGTCGGCGTCGGAGGCTCGCAGTTCCGGCACATCGTCGGTCATGGAGGTCAGCCTACGAGACTGCCCTGCCCGCGTACATGCGGCTGATGACCGCCTCGATGTCCGGCTCCCGCACCGAGAGGTCGACCAGCGGGTACCGTGCCGCGATCCGCGCCACGAGCGGAGCGGCCGACTCGGAGGCGGGGAAGGCCAGCCACTGGCGCGGCCCCTCCACCTTCACCACCCGCGCCGGCTCCGCCTCGATCGGCGGAAGCTCCCGCTCCAGGTCCACGACCAGCGTCCGCTCGCTCTCCCCCACCTCGTGCAGCCCGGCCGGCGAGCCGTCGTACACCAGCCGGCCGTGGTCGATGACCATCACCCGCCGGCACAACTGCTCGATGTCGGTGAGGTCGTGGGTGGTCAGCAGCACGGTCGTGCCGCGTTCGGCGTTCAGGTCGCGCAGGAACTCCCGCACCCGCGCCTTGCTGATCACGTCCAGGCCGATGGTCGGCTCGTCGAGGTAGAGCACCTCGGGGTCGTGCAGCAGCGCGGCAGCGATGTCACCGCGCATCCGCTGCCCCAGGGAGAGTTGCCGTACCGGTACGTCCAACAGGTCACCGAGGTCGAGGAGTTCGACGCAGCGGTCGAGGTTCTCGCGGTAACGGCCGTCCGGGATGCGGTACATGCGGTGCATCAGCCGGTAGGAGTCGATCAGCGGGAGGTCCCACCACAGGGTCGTACGCTGCCCGAACACCACCCCGATGCGCCGCGCGAGGCGGGTGCGCTCGCGGGACGGGTCGATGCCCGCGACACGCAGCCGGCCGCCGCTCGGCGTCAGGATGCCGGTGAGCATCTTGACGGTGGTCGACTTCCCCGCCCCGTTCGGCCCGATGTAGCCGACCATCTCACCGCGCCGCACGGAGAACGAGAGCGAGTCCACGGCGCGCACCTGCCGCCGCTCGGCACGCAGGAAGCCGGTCCTTCTGCGCACCTCGAAGACCTTCTCGACACGGTCGAGAAGGATGAGGTCGGCGTCCTCGTTGTCCATGGGTCAGCTCCCTGTGCTGCGGTACGACCGAAGGCCCGCGCGCCAGGCGAGACCCGCCGGCACGCAGCAGACCGCCGCGACCAGCGGCGGTGCGAAGGCGACCCACGTCGGCAGGTCGAGCGGATAGGGCCGCCCCAGCACGTACAGCGCGGGCAGCCAGTTGACGAACGCGATCGGGAACACGAAGGTCACCCCGCGCAGCAGCTCCGTGGCGAAGACGGTGGGCGGGTACTGAAGGAGCGTGCTGCCGCCGTAGGTGAAGGAGTTCTGCACCTCGGAGGCGTCCTGGGCGACGAACTGGAACGCCGCGCCGCCCACGAACACCGCAGCGAAGATCACTCCGCCGCTGAGCAGCATCAGCGGGATCATGAGGACCTTGAGCGGTGTCCAGGACACGTCGAGCACGGCGACGGCGTACCCGAGGACCAGCAGTCCCTGGGTGATGCGGCCGAGGCGGCGCAGCGCGAAACGGTCCGCGGCGACCTGCGCGAGCACGGGAGCGGGGCGCACCAGCAGCGTGTCGAGGGTGCCGTCGCGCACCCGCCGGCCGAGCCGGTCCATCGAGCCGAACGCCAGGTCGGCGAACCCGAAGGCGGTGCCCGACACCCCGTACAGGAAGGCCACCTCGGGCAGCGAGTAGCCGCCGAGCCGGTCGACCTGCGAGAACATCAGCAGGATCGCGGCGAAGTCGAGAGCCGTCGCCGCGAAGTTGCCGAAGGCGGTCATCGCGAAGGAGGCACGGTAGGCCATCGTGGAGCGGATCCACATGGCGGCGATCATCCGGTAGGCACGCAGCCCCTCGCGGACCTGCTCGTACCTGCCCTGCGGGGCCCACACGGCGTCCGCCGGGCCTCGCTCCACGGGGCGTGTGCCGTTGCGCGCGGGGCTAACCACCCTGCACCACCACCCGTCGTGTCGCCGCGGACTGGACGAGCCGCCCGGCCGCGAGCAGCGCGGCGGCCCACGCCGCCTGGAAGAGGTAGGTGCGCGGCAGGTCGGCCGTGCCGAGCAGGACGTCCACGGGCGCCTGGATCAGCGACGACCACGGCAGGGCGCGCACCACCTCGCCGAGGACACCCGGGAACACGTTCAGCGGCAGCAGCATCCCCGAACAGAAGATGCCCGCGATCCAAGCGAGTTGGGCCACCCCGGCCCCGTCGAGGAGCCAGAAGGCGCAGAGCGCCACCAGGAAGCGCAGGGCGAAGCTGACGACCACACCGAGCGCCACCGCCACCAGGAACGCGATCCAGGCCAGCGGGTCGACGGGCAGCGCCAGGTCGAAGAAGAGCGCGCCGAACGCGAGCGGGACGACACCACGCCCCAGCAGATGGAACAGGGCACGGCCCGCGTCCTGGGCCAGCCACCACAACTGGAGGTCGGCGGGCCGGTACAGGTCGATCGCGATGTCACCCGTACGGATTCTCTCGATCAGCTCGTCCTCGAAGCCGCCGCCCATCACCGCGACGACCATCAGCAGCGCCTGGCCCAGCCACACGTAACTGAGCGCCTGCGCCTGGTCGTAGCCGCCGAGGTGCGGTCTGTCGTCCCACAACGCGATGAAGATGTACGCCAGGATCAGCCCGAAGACGGTGTTGGTGAACACCCCCGCCGCCGTGGCGATCCGGTACGTGGCGTAGCGCCGGAACCCGCCGACCGCGACGGCGGCGTACAACCGCCCTGTGCCCACGAGGAGATCCTCTCTGGTGTGCCCGAGCCCGCCGGCAGCCGCGCCGAGGCCAAAGGTCCGGAGCCTAACCGCGGGGCCGAGACACCCGCCATGCATTTTCCGGGCAGGACGCGTGCCGGGAACCGGGAACGGAATGGCGGGTGCGAAAGTCTTCAAGTGGGGGCGCACAAGGCGTACGAGGGCGTACGGCGACGTACGAAGCGAAACGGGAGTCCGGCGAACAGATGAGTGACGAGCCGCAGCCGCAGCACGGAGCGGGTCCGCAGGAAGGAGCACCGGGCGAGCCCGGCAAGAAGCAGAAGCGGGGGCGCACCGGCTGGCGCCGGCTCGTCCCGACCTGGCGGATGGTGCTCGGCACGTTCCTCGTCGCGCTGCTGCTTCTGATCGGATTCTTCGCGCTCGGCTACTACCTGGTGAAGATCCCGCCCGCGAACGCCGCGGCGACCAAGCAGAGCAACGTCTACCTGTACGCCGACGGCAGCCAGCTCGCCCGCGACGGCGAGGTCAACCGGGAGAACGTCTCACTCTCGAAGATCTCCAAGGACGCCCAGCACGCCACGCTCGCCGCCGAGGACCGGGACTTCTACGGCGAGTCGGCCGTCGACCCGCAGGCGATGCTCCGCGCCGCCTGGAACACCGCCACCGGCAAGGGCAGGCAGTCCGGCTCGACGATCACCCAGCAGTACGTGAAGAACTACTACCTGGGCCAGGAGCAGACCGTCACGCGGAAGGCGAAGGAGTTCTTCATCTCCATCAAGCTCGACCGGGAGAAGAGCAAGGACGACATCCTGGAGGGCTACCTCAACACCAGCTACTACGGCCGCAACGCGTACGGGATCCAGGCCGCCGCCCAGGCGTACTACGGCGTCGACGCCGACGAACTGACGGTCGGCCAGGGCGCCTACCTCGCCGCCCTCCTCAACGCGCCCAGCGAGTACGACGTGATCGCGCACCCCGAGAACAAGCCCGCCGCCCTCGCCCGCTGGAACTACGTCCTCGACGGCATGGTCGCCAAGAAGTGGCTCACTCCCGCGGAACGCACCGGCGTGAAGTTCCCCGCGCCCAAGCAGGCCAAGGGATCGGCCGGCATGTCCGGCCAGCGCGGCTATCTCGTGCAGGCCGTCAAGGAGTACCTCACGAGCAACAAGATCATCGATGAGGACACCCTCGCCGCCGGCGGCTACCGCATCACCACCACACTGCAGAAGCCCAAGCAGGACGCCTTCGTGAAGGCCGTCGACGACCAGGTTATGGACAAGCTCGACAAGAAAAACCGCAAGACCGACACCTACGTCCGCGCGGGCGGCGTCGCCATCGACCCCTCCAACGGCAAGGTCGTCGCCATGTACGGCGGCATCGACTACACCAAGCAGTACGTGAACAACGCGACCCGCCGCGACTACCAGGTCGGCTCCACCTTCAAGCCGTTCGTGTTCACCGCCGCCGTCGAGAACCACTCGACGACCGGCGACGGCCGCATGATCAACCCGAACACCGTCTACGACGGCACCAACAAGCGCCCCGTACGGGGCTGGAGCGGCGGCGCCTACGCCCCCGAGAACGAGGACGGCTACTCGTACGGCGACATCACCGTGCGCACCGCCACCGACCGGTCCGTGAACTCGGTGTACGCGCAGATGGCCGTCGACGTCGGCCCGGACGAGGTCGAGAAGACGGCCGTGTCCCTCGGCATCCCCTCGAACACCCCTGACCTGACCGCCTCCCCCTCCATCGCGCTCGGCCCGGCCACTGCCAGCGTCCTCGACATGGCGGAGGCCTACGCCACCCTCGCCAACCACGGCAGGCACGGCACGTACACGCTCGTCCAGAAGATCACCAAGGACGGCGCGGAGGTCGTGGACCTGCCGAGCCACGACACCCACCAGGCGGTGAGCCGCGAAGCCGCGGACACCACCACCTCCGTCCTGCGCAGCGTCGTCCAGGGCGGCACCGGCACGGCCGCACAGGCCGCGGGCCGCCCCGCGGCCGGCAAGACCGGCACCGCCGAGGAGGACCAGGCCGCCTGGTTCGCGGGCTACACCCCGGACCTCGCCACCGTGGTGTCCGTGATGGGCCAGGACCCCGACACCGGCGCCCACAAGCCGCTGTACGGCGCCCTCGGCGAGAACCGCATCAACGGCGGCGCCTACCCGGCACGGATCTGGGCGCAGTTCACCCGGACCGCGCTCCGCGGGACCCCGGTGTCGGACTTCGACCTCCAGCTCCAGCCCGGCGCCGAGCAGACGCAGACCCCGACGACCGAACCCAGCACGCCGGACACCATCGGCGGCCAGGACGACGACGGCGGCACGTCGGACGGCCAGGACATCCAGGGCCAGGACCAGGGCCAGAGCCAAGGACAGACCGAGGGCCAGACCGAGGGGCAGACGGAGGGCCAGGACCAGGGCCAGAGCCAGGGGCAGACCGAGGGCCAGACGGACGGCGGCACCACCGACGGCGGCACGACCGACGGAGGCACGTCGGACGGCGGGACCACGGACGGCGGGACCACCGACGGGGGCACCACCGACGGCACCAGCACCGGAGGGACGACGGACGGCGGCACGACCGACGGCGGCACGAACGGGACGATCGCCGGCACCAACCCCTTCGGCCGGGCCCCACACCGCCGCTCCTAGGCCCTCGGCCCGGCCGGTGACCAGGCCGGTCGATGACCGGACCGGCCGGTGACCAAGTCCGTCAGGGGCCGGGCCCGTCAGTGGCCCGAGGTCGCCTTGAGACCCACCACGGCGACCAGCAGCAGACACACGAAGAAGATCCGGGCCGCGGTCACCGGCTCGCCGAGCACCACCATGCCGAGCACCGCCGCCCCTGCGGCGCCGATCCCGACCCAGACGCCGTAGGCGGTACCGATGGGCAGAGACCTGGCGGCGTACGAGAGAAGAAGCATGCTCGCGACGATCCCGGCACCCGTGGCCAGGCTCGGCCACAGCCGGGTGAACCCGTCGGTGTACTTCATGCCGATCGACCAGCCCACCTCCAGCAGACCGGCGACGACGAGCAGAACCCAGGCCATGACGGCACCTCCGTGAATCGGACGACAGGGGGTGCGTCGTCTTTGCGATCCCGGTACGGCGCGTCTCGTCGGGTCCCTCCACGGTAGCAAAACCCAGGCAAAAGGGGCTGGTGACCATGGTCACCAGCCCCTTCGGCAGACGTACGCCTACAAGTACAAGCCCGTCGAGTCCTCGGAGCCCTCGAAGCGGTCCGCGGCGACGGCGTGCAGATCCCGCTCACGCATCAGCACGTAGGCGATCCCGCGCACCTCGACCTCGGCACGGTCCTCCGGGTCGTACAGAACGCGGTCGCCCGGCTCGACCGTCCGGACGTTCTGCCCGACGGCGACGACCTCGGCCCAGGCCAGACGGCGGCCGACCGCCGCCGTCGCGGGGATCAGGATGCCGCCGCCGGACCGGCGCTCGCCCTCCGCGGCGTCCTGCCGCACCAGCACACGGTCGTGCAGCATGCGGATGGGCAACTTGTCGTGATGGGTGCTGTGCTTATCCCGATTGGCGCTCACGACCCGAACCTACCTGCCCCGGCCGCTTCCGCACGCGAGTGGGTCGATCCTCGCCCCGCGGAAACCGATCGGCGGCACCCGGGGCGAGCCACACCCGCCCCGCACCCGGACCCCGGCGGATCAGCGCCTGCGGCGCCGGGAACCGACGGTGAGCAGCCCGACGACACCGACCACGACCAGGGCCACCGGCACGATGCGCTCCAGGCGGGGCGCGCCCTCCTCGGTGACCAGCTGGCCCTTCACATCGCTGACGACGCGATTGACGCCGACGTAGGCGCGGCCGAGCGTGTGGTCGATGTGCGAGGCGACCTTGGCCTTCGCGTCACCCACGATCGTCTTCGGGTGCACGCGCACGCCGATCTCGTCGAGGGTCTCGGCGAGCGTTTCGCGGCGGCGCTTGATGTCCGCCTCGATCTCCGCCGGAGTCCTGGTATCCGACGTTCTCGACGTATCCGACACCGCGCTGCCTCCGTGGTCGTGTTCTGACTCCCTGCTTTCGACAGTCTGTCAGCTCGGGCAGCCGCGCACCCCTCGGCACCCCCATTACGCTCGTCACCCATAGGTCCGTAAACCATCTCCCGGCCACGTGAGGTACCGATGAGCGAGCGACTCCAGCCCGGCGACACCGCCCCCGACTTCAGCCTGCCCGACGCCGACGGCAACGAGGTCTCCCTCTCCGCCCACAAGGGCCGCAAGGTCATCGTGTACTTCTACCCGGCGGCCCTGACCCCCGGCTGCACCAAGCAGGCCTGCGACTTCACGGACAACCTCGAACTGCTGGCGGGCGCCGGGTACGACGTCATCGGCGTCTCCCCCGACAAGCCCGAGAAGCTCGCCAAGTTCCGCGAGAAGGAGTCCCTGAAGGTCACCCTGGTCGGCGACCCCGACAAGACCGTCCTGGAGGCCTACGGCGCCTTCGGCGAGAAAAAGCTCTACGGCAAGACGGTCGTCGGCGTCATCCGCTCCACCGTGATCGTCGACGAGGAGGGCAAGGTCGAGCGGGCCCTGTACAACGTGAAGGCGACGGGCCACGTGGCGAAGATCATCAAGGACCTCGGCATCTGAGCCCCCACCCCTCCCCGCAGCGGCTCGCCCCGACCCCTCGGCGCGAGCCGCTCCGCGTTCCCCGCGTGACGGGGCGGGCGTCGGTTCGTTACTCCGTACGAGGGTGCGACGTCCGAGCGAACGAAGTGGGACTGGATCCACGGCGTGACGAGCGGTCCCGTGCCCGACAGGCCGTACGGGAGCGGCGCAGGGAACGGGGGATGCATGACGGCACGAAGGACGTCCGAACGCTCGGACCTCTATCGCGAGGAGACGCTGGAACGTGAGGTGGCCGCAGCGCGCAGTTGGGCGGACCTCATGCGGCGCCTCGGTCTGAAGCCGAGTGGGGGCCGTCGCCGGGTGCTTCAGGAGAGAGTGGCTCGGTACGGGCTCGATACCGGCCACTTCGTCAAGCGCAGTCCGTGGCGCACGTATCCGGACGCCGCTGTCGCCGAAGCCGCCGCGTCGGCCTCCTCTTTGCGGGAAGTGGCCCTGAAGCTCGGAGCCGTCCCGGCCACGGGAACGCTCTCCCATCTCCGGCGCCGTATCGACGCGATGGGGATCGACATCAGTCACTTCCCCGGTGTCGGGCGTCAGAATGTCGACCTGCCCCTCACCCGCGAAGAGCTGCGGACAGCCGCGGCCGGGGCCACCAGCGTGCGTGGCGTCGCGCGCGCTCTGGGGGTCCCCGACGACGGCCGGTCACGGGCGGCGCTGGGCCGTATGCTCACCGAGCACCGCATCGACGTCAGTCACTTCGCCCGTCGACGGGCGGCGATTCCCGAGGACACGCTACGGAGCCTCGTGCCGCGCTGCACGAGTTTCGCCGACGTCATGCGCGCTCTCGGCATGGAGGTCAACGACACCAACCACCGGCGGGTGCGTCGGGCCGCCTCGCGCCTCGGACTCGACACCGGCCACTTCAAGCGCCGGACCTGGGCGCGACCTGAGCGACCGGCGCCCGCACCGACCGCCTGCCGGGTGCTGGTCGTCCTGCCGGAACAGGCGGGACGCCCCAGAAGGGCCCAGCTCCATCGGGCGCTGGCCGAGGTCGGGGAGCCGTACAGGTGCGCTGAATGCGGCAACACCGGTGCATGGCGAGGCCGTCCGATCACCTTGCAGATCGACCACATCAATGGGGACTGGCGCGACAATCGCCGGGAGAACCTGCGGTATTTGTGCCCCAACTGCCATTCGTTGACGGCGACGTGGTGCCGGCAGAAGGCGAGAGTGATCCCTCTCGCCAGGTGAGCCGCGACCCTCGTACACTGAGTGCCGCCGGTCGGGCGTGATGACCGTTTTGAGCGGCCGTTGCTGAATGGTATAAGCGGAGGTTTTAGGTGCCTCTGGGCGTTTGCCCATGTGGGTTCGAATCCCATCGGCCGCACGCAGGAGAGGGCCGCCGGACCCGGCGGCCCTTTCGCATGCTCAGCCCAGCAATTCCCCCACCGCCGGTACGAGTGCCCGGAACGCCTTGCCGCGGTGGCTGATGGCGTTCTTCTCGGCGGGGGAGAGTTCGGCGCAGGTGCGGGTCTCGCCGTCCGGCTGGAGGATCGGGTCGTAGCCGAAGCCGTTGGTGCCGGCGGGGGTGTGGCGGAGGGTGCCGCGGAGTTGTCCCTCGACCACGCGTTCGGTGCCGTCGGGCAGGGCGAGGGCCGCCGCGCAGGCGAAGTGGGCGGCGCGGTGGGGTGCGTCGATGTCGGAGAGCTGGGCCAGCAGCAGGTCGAGGTTGGCCTGGTCGTCGCCGTGGCGGCCCGCCCAGCGGGCGGAGAAGATGCCGGGTGCGCCGTTGAGGACGTCGACGCACAGGCCCGAGTCGTCGGCCACGGCGGGCAGGCCGGTGGCCCGGGCGAGGGCGTGGGCCTTGAGCAGGGCGTTCTCGGCGAAGGTGACGCCGGTTTCCTTGACGTCGGGGATGTCGGGGTAGGCGTCCGCGCCGACGAGTTCGTGGGGCAGGCCTGCGTCGGCGAGGATCGCCCGGAGTTCGGTGATCTTTCCGGCGTTGCGGGTGGCGAGGATCAGGCGGGTCATGAGTGTCAGTATCTCCGGTGCCGGGGGGCGGCCCGGAGCCCGTGGTCCTCTTCGCGTCGGGCCGGCCGGCGGTGTGTGGTGCCGGTGGGCGGCCCGGAGCCCGTGGTCCTTTTCGCGTCGGGCCGGCCGGCGGTGTGTGGTGAGGGTGTGGCGGGCGGCCCGGCGCGAGGGGCGGGCGGGTGTTACGGCGTGCAGACCTTGGTGAGTTCGCCGGCGGCGTCGGTGACGGGGCTGACGTCGGGGGTGTTGTCGCCGTTCTTGATGGCGGTGCGGACGTTGCCGACGGCTTTTTCGAGGTCGTCGACGGCTTTGTTGACGTCGGCGTTGTCGGTCTTGTCGCCGATCTTGTCGAGGTTGTTCTCGATGGAGTTGAGGGATGCGTCGGTCTGTGTGGGGTCGTTCGCCGCGTTCTCGACGGCCTGTTGGAGGTCGGTGACGCTGTCGGCTATGGAGTCGGCGGTCTGGACGCAGTCCAGGGCCTTGTCGACCGCGTCGCATCCGATGGTCGTCGGCAGGGCGACGAGTGCGGCGACGACGGCGATGGTGGCGGTGCGGCGGCGATGGCGCGCGGCCATGGAACGGTCCCTCCCCGTGGGCGTGATGTGGTCCCCGGCCGTCGCGGGCCGGTCCGGCCGGTGGTGGCTCGGCTCGGCCCGCGGTGCGGTCGGTGGGCGCTCGGCTGGACCGTACGCCCGTACCTCTTAGAACGCGAAGGGTTATCGTCCGGTTGCCTCGAGGGTCGTTTCGAGGGCGGCGCGCTGGATGGCGGCGAGTTCGTCGCAGCCGGCGACGGCGAGGTCGAGGAGGGCGTTGAGTTCCTTGCGGTCGAAGGGTTCGGCCTCGGCGGTGCCCTGCACTTCGACGAAGCGGCCGTCGCCGGTGCAGACGACGTTCATGTCGGTGTCGGCCTTGACGTCCTCTTCGTAGCAGAGGTCGAGGAGGGGGATGCCGTCGACGATGCCGACGGAGACGGCGCTGACGGTGCCGGTGAGGGGTTTGCGGCCGGCCTTGACGAGTTTCTTGCCCTGGGCCCAGGAGACGGCGTCGGCGAGGGCGACGTAGGCGCCGGTGATGGCGGCGGTGCGGGTGCCGCCGTCGGCCTGGAGGACGTCGCAGTCGAGGACGATGGTGTTCTCGCCGAGGGCTTTGTAGTCGATGACGGCGCGCAGGGAGCGGCCGATGAGGCGGCTGATCTCGTGGGTGCGGCCGCCGATCTTGCCGCGTACGGATTCCCGGTCGCCGCGGGTGTTGGTGGCGCGCGGGAGCATGGAGTACTCGGCGGTGACCCAGCCTTCGCCGCTGCCTTTGCGCCAGCGCGGGACGCCTTCGGTGACGGAGGCGGTGCAGAAGACTTTGGTGTCGCCGAAGGAGACGAGTACGGAGCCTTCCGCGTGCTTGCTCCAGCCGCGCTGGATGGTGATGGGGCGCAGCTGTTCGGGGGTGCGGCCGTCGATTCGAGACATGGCGACGAGCCTAGTCGTATACGGGTGAGGGGCTGCGTCCGGTGATGGATGCAGCCCCTCGGGGGTGAGCGGGGTGGCTCACATCATGTCTTCGATCTCTCCGGCGATGGGGTCGGCGTCGGTGCCGATGACGACCTGGATCGCGGTACCCATCTTGACGACGCCGTGGGCGCCGGCGGCTTTCAGGGCGGCTTCGTCGACCAGCGAGGGGTCGTTGACCTCGGTGCGCAGGCGGGTGATGCAGCCTTCGACCTCTTCGATGTTGTCGATGCCGCCGAGTCCGGCGACGATCTTCTCAGCCTTGCTGGCCATGTCCTACTCCCTGATCCGAACCGCTTTGTCGCAGTAACCCACAGTTGGCCCATCTTTGCGAGCGGTCATGTCGTTCGTGCCGAATGATGGCGGTCACGACAGAGCGACCGGTCATCAACTGGTCTACACCAGTGGGCGGGCGGGCGCCAAACCCGGCCCCGTCCGGAGGACGCCCATGACTGCCGACAGCACCGCTCCCACCGCGCGCGACCGCTGGAACGGTCTGTTCCAGGGGATGCAGAAGATGGGGCGGAGCCTTCAGCTCCCCATCGCGGTGCTGCCGGCGGCGGGCATCCTGACCCGGCTGGGACAGCCGGACGTGTTCGGGGCGGACGGGCTCGGCTGGGACGGCGTCTCGAAGGTGATGAAGGGTGCGGGCGGCGCCCTGCTGGACGGTGAGCTGGGGCTGCCGCTGCTGTTCTGCGTCGGGGTGGCCATCGGCATGGCGAAGAAGGCGGACGGCTCCACCGCGCTCGCCGCGGTCGCGGGGTTCCTCGTGTATCTGGGCGTGCTGCACCAGTTCCCGGAGAAGTGCGCTCAGCAGGCGAAGGTCATCCAGGACATCGGCTGCCAGGCGCCCGACTTCTCCGTGACGGCGTTCACCTACCAGAATCCCGGGGTCTTCGGCGGGATCATCATGGGCCTGATGACCGCGTACTTCTGGCAGCGGTATCACCGCACCAAGCTGGTGGACTGGCTCGGCTTCTTCAACGGGCGTCGGCTGGTGCCGATCGTCATGTCGTTCGTGGCCATCGTGTTCGCCGGGCTGTGCCTGTGGATCTGGCCGCCGATCGGCGACGGTCTGGAGAGCTTCAGCGACTGGCTGGTGAGTCTGGGTGCGTGGGGCGCGGGTGTGTTCGGCGTGGCGAACCGGGCGCTGCTCGTCATCGGTCTGCACCAGTTCCTGAACGTGCCCATCTGGTTCCAGTTCGGCAGCTTCACCACGCCGAGCGGGGAGGTGGTGCACGGGGACATCAACATGTTCCTGCACGGTGACCCGGACGCGGGCCAGTTCACCTCGGGGTTCTTCCCGATCATGATGTTCGCGCTGCCGGCCGCCGCGCTGGCCATGACTCACTGCGCGAAGCCGCATCGCCGCAAGGAGATCGGCGGGATGATGCTCTCGGTCGCGCTGACGTCGTTCGTCACGGGCATCACCGAGCCGATCGAGTACTCCTTCTTGTTCATCGCCCCGCTGCTCTACGTGATCCACGCGATCCTGACGGGTGTGTCGATGGCGGTGACGTGGGGGCTCGGGGTGCACGACGGATTCAGTTTCTCGGCGGGTCTGATCGACTACGCCCTCAACTGGCATCTGGCGACCAAGCCGTGGCTGATCATCCCGATCGGGCTGTGCTTCGCGGTCGTGTATTACGCGATCTTCCGCTTCGCGATCACCAAGTTCGACCTCAGGACTCCGGGGCGGGAGCCGGAGGACGAGGTGGTGGACACGACCAAGCCATAAGTAGGGTCTTTCCCGTACCCGTCAGGGGCCTTCGGACCGTGTGGTCCGGGGGCCCTTCGTCACGTCTGCAACCTCGTGCGGCCACTTCTTCCGACTATGGCCCAGCCCACAAAATCCGCGGGTTCCTTATCCAGCCTTCACCGTGCTACAACAGGTCTACACCACTGAGTGGTGTAGACCACGCCGTCCCCACCCCCTTGTTCCCGGGCGGCGCCATGTTCACTGGAGGAACCTGTGTCCACGGCCAGCGCCGCTCCCGCGGCCGAGAAGAAGAAGGGCGCCGGCGCGATGGCTGTTCTGCAGCGCATCGGCCGAAGCCTGATGCTGCCGGTCGCCACCCTGCCCGCCGCCGCGCTGCTGGTGCGCCTCGGCAACCCCGACATGCTGGGACGCGAGTCGTTCCCCACGTTCCTCACCAAGATCGCCGGGTTCATGACGGCGGGTGGCAACGCGATCCTCGACAACATGGCGCTGCTGTTCGCCGTGGGCATCGCGATCGGCTTCGCGAAGAAGTCGGACGGCTCGACGGCGCTCGCGGCCGTGGTCGGCTACCTGGTCTTCAAGAACGTGCTGGCGACGTTCTCCGACAAGAACCTGCCGAAGGTGGCCACGGCCGTCGACGGCAAGGTGGTCATGGTCGACGCACCGGTGGACGCCAAGGTCCTCGGCGGCGTGGTGATGGGCATCGTCGTCGCCCTGCTCTACCAGCGCTTCTACCGCACGAAGCTGCCCGACTGGGCGGGCTTCTTCGGCGGCCGCCGGCTGGTGCCGATCCTGTCCGCCTTCGCGGGCCTGCTCATCGGCATCGTCTTCGGCTACATCTGGCCGGTCCTCGGCACGGGGCTGCACAACTTCGGTGAGTGGCTGGTCGGTTCGGGCGCCGTCGGCGCGGGCATCTTCGGTGTCGCCAACCGCGCGCTCATCCCGATCGGCATGCACCACCTGCTGAACTCGTTCCCGTGGTTCCAGGCGGGCGACTACCACGGCAAGAGCGGTGACATCGGGCGCTTCCTGGCCGGTGACCCGACCGCCGGACAGTTCATGACCGGCTTCTTCCCGATCATGATGTTCGCGCTCCCGGCCGCCTGCCTCGCGATCGTGCACTGCGCCCGTCCCGAGCGCCGCAAGGTCGTCGGCGGCATGATGTTCTCGCTCGCCCTGACCTCCTTCGTCACGGGTGTCACCGAGCCCATCGAGTTCACGTTCATGTTCATCGCGCCGGTCCTGTACGCGATCCACGCGGTCCTCACCGGTGTCTCGATGGCGCTGACCTGGGCGCTCGGCATGAAGGACGGCTTCGGCTTCTCGGCCGGCGCGGTCGACTTCGGCCTGAACCTCGGCATCGCGACCAACCCGTGGGGCCTGGTCCTGGTGGGCCTGTGCTTCGCCGCGGTCTACTACGTCGTCTTCCGCTTCGCGATCACCAAGTTCAACCTGCCGACGCCGGGCCGCGAGTCCGACGAGGAGCTCGCGGAGCTCCAGAAGGCCGAGGCCAAGTAACGGCACCGCCCACGCACGAGGAGGCCCCCGGAACCGTTCGGTTCCGGGGGCCTTGTGGTGCGTGGGGGCCGCGGGCGGCCGCGTCCGGGCGCTAGATCTCGTACGACACCCGGGGCGCCGCCAGGTCCACCGGGCCCGCGTAGGCGGCGCGGGCGTCCGCGAGGTTGGTCCGCGGGTCCGTCCACGGCGGGATGTGCGTGAGGACCAGGCGGCGGACGCCGGCGCGGGTCGCGGTCTCGCCCGCCTCGCGGCCATTGAGGTGGAGGTCGGGGATGTCCTCCTTGCCATGGGTGAACGCGGCCTCGCACAGGAACAGGTCCGTGTCGCGGGCCAGTTCGTCCAGTGCCTCGGTCACCCCGGTGTCCCCGGAGTACGTCAGTGACTTTCCGCCGTGCTCCACGCGGATGCCGTAGGCCTCCACGGGGTGGCGGACCCGTTCGGTGTGCACGGTGAACGGGCCGACGTCGAACGTGCCCGGCTTGACCGTGTGGAAGTCGAAGACCTCGCTCATCGAGGAGGCGGACGGCGTGTCGGCGTAGGCCGTGGTGAGCCGCTGCTCCGTGCCCTCGGGGCCGTAGACCGGGATGGGGTCGCAGCGACCGCCGTCGTGGCGGTAGTAGCGTGCGACGAAGTACGCGCACATGTCGATGCAGTGGTCGGCGTGCAGATGGCTGAGGAAGATCGCGTCGAGGTCGTAGAGACCGCAGTGGCGCTGCAGCTCGCCGAGGGCACCATTGCCCATGTCGAGAAGCAGCCTGAAGCCGTCGGCCTCGACGAGGTAGCTCGAACAGGCCGATTCCGCGGACGGGAACGACCCCGAGCAGCCGACGACGGTGAGCTTCATAAGAGCTGGAACCTCCGCGCTGGCAGGAAGTGCAGAGAGTAGATGCGATATGCAGATACTCGGAGCGGGTACGGGAACGGGGGTCGTGCGGTCCGTCGAGCGTAAGGCGCAAAAGGGCCGGTCGCTCCTCCGCCAGGGGCCGTTGTGGGCGAACTCACCTGTGGTGTCACCGTTTCGGTGGACGTCGGGACGAGCGTGCGACGTCAAGTGTTCGCGGCGAGGAGCGCGCTGGGATGCGCGCCGGTACCTTCGTTGCTATGGACACGTCCTGGTGGCTCGCGCTCGCGGCCGTGGTGCTGCTCGCGCTGGTCGCGACGCTGGTGGACGGCTGGGGGCGCCGCGGGCGCCGGCCGGCCGGGCGTACGCGCCCGCCCGGGCGCCCCTCGGGCCGCAGGCGCGGAGCGCCGCGGCCCCGGCCGGCGGAGATCTGGTGGGCGAACGTCCCCTACGAGGACACCCGGGGGGCGAAGGACCGGCCCTGCCTGGTGCTCGTGGTGCGCGGGGACCGGGCCGTCGTCGCGAAGATCACCAGCAAGTACCACGACGAGCGGGCCGGAGTGATCCCGCTGCCGCCGGGAGCCGTGGGCGACGCCCATGGACGGCCGAGCTTCCTGGAGACGGACGAGCTGCGGGACGTGCCGGTGTGGGACTTCCGCCGGAAGGTGGGCGTCATGGATCCCGTGCTGTGGGACCAGGTGCGGTACCTGGCGGGCTGACCCGACGGCCGCCCGCACGCGGCGGGACCCGGCACGGGGTATCCGGCACGCGGGCGCTGCCCGCGCACGGCGCCCCGAGGCGGTGGTCGCCCACGCGCGGCGAACCGAGGCGGTGACGGCCCGCGCGCCGCGGGCCGGGGCAATGGTCGCCCGGGCACCGCGGGCCGGGGCTGTGGTCACCCGCACTGCGGGCCGAGGCTGTGGTCGCTCGCACTGCGGGCCAAGGCTGTGGTCACCCGCGCACCGCGGGCCGAGGCAATGGCCGCCCGCACACCGCGGGCCAAGGCTGTGGTCACCCGCACACCACGGGCCGGGGCAATGGTCGCCCGCACACCGCGGGCCAAGGCAATGGCCGCCCGCACACCACGGGCCAAGGCTGTGGTCACCCGCACACCACGGGCCGAGGCTGTGGTCACCCGCGCACTGCGGGCCGAGGCAATGGCCGCCCGCACACCGCGGGCCGAGGCAATGGCCGCCCGCACACCGCGGGCCGAGGCAATGGCCGCCCGCACACCGCGGGCCGAGGCAATGGCCGCCCGCACTGCGGGTCGAGGCAATGGCTCCCGCACGCAGCGGGCCGAGATGCGAGGTGCCCGGCGCGTCAGGGCCGGGGCCGGCCGTCCCGACGTGGCTGTCGTGGGACGGGGGCGGGCGCTCCTCGCCCGTGTCGGCGGACCGGAGGGGCCGCCGCTCGCCCGCGTGGGCGGGCCGACGGTCGCGCGTGAGGGCGGACCGGACGGGTCCGTGGACCCGTCCGCTGGGCGCGTCACGCCCAGAGCTGGCCCTGGAGCGTTTCGATCGCTTCCTCCGTGGTGGCCGCCGTGTAGACGCCCGTGGACAGGTACTTCCAGCCGCCGTCGGCCACGACGAAGGCGATGTCGGCGGACTCGCCCGCCTTCAGCGCCTTGTTGCCGACACCGATCGCGGCGTGCAGTGCCGCGCCGGTGGAAACGCCCGCGAAGATGCCCTCCTGCTGGAGCAGTTCCCGGGTGCGGGTGACCGCGTCCGCCGAGCCGACGGAGAAGCGGCTCGTCAGGACCGAGGCGTCGTAGAGCTCGGGCACGAAGCCCTCGTCGAGGTTGCGCAGGCCGTAGACCAGGTCGTCGTAGCGGGGTTCCGCGGCGACGATCCTGACGTCGGGCTTGTGCTCGCGCAGGTAACGCCCGACGCCCATCAGGGTGCCGGTGGTGCCGAGGCCCGCCACGAAGTGCGTGATGGAGGGGAGGTCCGCGAGGATCTCCGGACCGGTCGTCGCGTAGTGCGCCCCCGCGTTGTCCGGGTTGCCGTACTGGTAGAGCATCACCCAGTCGGGGTGCTCGGCCGACAGCTCCTTGGCGACACGGACGGCGGTGTTGGAACCCCCGGCGGCCGGGCTGGAGACGATCTCCGCGCCCCACATGCCGAGCAGGTCACGGCGCTCCTGGGAGGTGTTCTCGGGCATCACGCACACCATGCGGTAGCCCTTGAGCTTGGCCGCCATGGCCAGTGAGATGCCGGTGTTGCCGCTCGTCGGCTCCAGGATCGTGCAGCCGGGAGTCAACCGGCCGTCCTTCTCCGCCTGTTCGATCATGTGCAGGGCGGGGCGGTCCTTGACCGAGCCGGTCGGGTTGCGGTCCTCCAGCTTGGCCCAGATCCGGACGTCCGCGGACGGCGACAGCCGCGGCAGGCGCACCAGAGGGGTGTTGCCCACCGCGGCGAGCGGGGAGTCGTAGCGCATGAGGGATCAGCGGCCTATCAGGCCATGCCGCCGGCGACGGCCGGCAGGATCGTCACGGTGTCGCCGTCGGACAGCTTGGTGTTGATGCTGTCGAGGAAGCGGACGTCCTCGTCGTTCAGGTAGACGTTGACGAAGCGGCGCAGCTTGCCCTCGTCGACGATGCGGGCCTGGATGCCCGTGTGCCGGGTCTCGAGGTCGGCGAACAGCTCGGCGAGGGTGTCCCCGCTCCCCTCGACGGCCTTCTGGCCGTCGGTGTAGGTGCGGAGGATGGTGGGGATGCGGACCTCGATGGCCATGGTTGCGGGCTCCTGTCGGAAGTAGTCAGGGTCGGTGCGCCCCCTGCTCCGGCGAGGCCGGGAGCTCGGGGGAAGGCGCGCTACGGGGGCGAAGCAAGGGGCACGTGGCGTGCGGAGCCGCGGCTCACGGCCGTACGGCGGCAGGTCAGCGCGTACAGATGGCGCTCTGCAGCCTGCACAGGTCGACGTGCAGCCGCGCCACGAGCAGCATGCCCGGCGTCTTGTCGCTCACGTCAGGGGAAACCATGGGCTCATCGTATCGATTCCCGGTCCGGGTCCCGGAATGTGATCTCATACTCCGGACGCTTTTCGGCCGCCAGGTGAGATCAGTAGGACTCCACGACGGTGACCTCCTCCTCCGTCACCTCGCCCTCCACGATCCGGTAGGAGCGGAACTGGAAGGGTCCGGCGTCGTCCGCGTCGGCGGTCGAGACGAGCACGTAGTGGGCTCCGGGCTCGTTCGCGTACGAGATGTCCGTGCGGGACGGGTAGGCCTCGGTGGCCGTGTGCGAGTGGTAGATGACGACCGGCTCCTCGTCGCGGTCGTCCATCTCGCGGTAGAGCTTCAGCAGGTCGCCGGAGTCGAACTCGTAGAAGGTGGGCGAGCGGGCGGCGTTGAGCATCGGGATGAACCGCTCGGGGCGGCCGGTGCCCGCCGGGCCGGCGACGACGCCGCACGCCTCGTCCGGGTGGTCCTGCCGCGCGTGCGCGACGATCTGGTCGACGAGGGCCTGGGTGATGGTCAGCATGCTGGTCAGGATAAGCAGAAGGGCCGCCCCGTACCGAAGGGTGGTACGGGACGGCCCACATGGTGAGCGCTCAGGCCTGGAGGGCCTGGCCACGCGGCCCTGCCGGGTCCGCCTGTGCGGCCCTCAGGGCCCGGGGAACGCGGCTCAGCCGACCTTCTCGAGCTCCGGCTCGCGGCGCTCGGCGACCTGCGGGTTGCGCGCCTTGAGGACCGCCCAGCCGATGCCGAGGGCGACGGCCCAGCCGGCCATCACGTAGAGGCAGACGCGGGAGTCGGCGTCGTACGCGATCAGTCCGGTGACGAAGAGCAGGAACGCGACCGCGACCCAGCTGCACTTCGCACCGCCCGGGGCGGGGAAGGAGGACGCGGGCAGGCGTCCGGCGTCGACCGCGCGGCGGTACAGGATGTGGCTGATCAAGATCATCAGCCAGGTCCAGATGCCGGCCGCGGTGGCGACGGAGGTGACGTAGCCGAAGGCCTTCTCCGGGACGACGTAGTTCAGGACGACGCCGATGCCCATGAAGAGCACCGAGACGGTGATGCCGATCGCCGGGGTCTTCGTCGAGGAGAGCTTGTTGAAGACCTTCGGGGCCTCGCCGTTGTCCGCGAGGGTGCGCAGCATGCGGCCCGTGGAGTACATGCCCGAGTTGCAGGAGGACAGGGCCGCGGTGAGCACCACGAAGTTGACGATGCCGGCGCCGGCCGGGATGCCGATCATCGCGAACGCCTTCACGAAGGGGCTGACGCCCTCCGCGAACTCGGTCCACTTCACGACGCAGAGGATGACGGTGAGGGCGCCGACGTAGAAGAGGGCGATGCGCCAGGGCAGGGTGTTGATGGCCTTCGGGAGCGTCTTCTCGGGGTTCTCGGACTCGCCCGCGGTGACGCCGACGAGCTCGACGGCGAGGTAGGCGAACATGACGCCCTGGAGGGTCATCAGGGAGGAGCCGATGCCCTTGGGGAAGAAGCCGTCGAACTGCCAGAGGTTGGTGACGGAAGCGGTGTCACCGGCGGAGCTGAAGCCGAAGGTGAGCACGCCGAGGCCGATCACGATCATGCCGATGAGCGCGGTGACCTTGATCATCGAGGCCCAGAACTCGATCTCGCCGAAGACCTTCACCGAGATCAGGTTGGCCACGAAGAGGACGACCAGGAAGACCAGCGCCGAGACCCACTGGTGGATCGAGGGGAACCAGTAGTGGATGTAGATCGCGGCGGCGGTCAGCTCCGCCATGCCGGTGACCACCCACATCAGCCAGTAGGTCCAGGCCGTGAAATAGCCGAAGAACGGGCCGAGGAACTCGCGGGAGTACTCCGCGAAGGAGCCCGACACCGGGCGGTAGAGCAGGAGCTCGCCGAGCGCCCGCATGATGAAGAAGATGATGACGCCGGCGAGGGCGTACATCAGGATGAGGCTGGGTCCCGCCTTGGCGATGTTCGCCCCGGCGTTCAGGAACAGGCCGACGCCGATGGCGCCGCCGATCGCGATCATCTGGACCTGACGGCTGCCGAGCCCGCGCTCGTACCCCTCTTCGGGGGTGTCGCCGCCCACGGCCTCACTGCCGTCGTACTGCTTGTCGACCTGCGATGAGGTCATGTTGGTGCGCCTTTCTCCATGCCGACCCGAGCCAGTCCCTTGGCTTCGGATCGGGTCCCGATCCCCCCGGATGGTGGAGCTTTGTGCCTGGCCGGCGATCCGCCGGCTCGGTGGCGCACCCGGCGGGACATGGGTGGTGTCCGCCGGGCGGTCGTGAAGATTTATCACGGCGGCAACAGTGATCGGCGGCGGTCGGTGTGCGGCACGCCACAGGAAGAACCGGACAAATGACAACTCCGGCCCGCATTGCGGGCCGGAGCGGTGACGCGATCGTTATTCGGATTTGAGCGTCCGTTGAGCGAACATCAGAGGGTAATTTGTCCTGACAGTTCAGGGCATAAGGGTGGTCACCAGGGTCTCCTGGAGGCCACCCAGCCAGAGGTAGGCCATCACCATCGGCTTGCGCGGGTCCTCGTCCGGGAGCCGGTAGAGGTGGTCGGTGTCCTCCTCGTCGGTGACATCGAGCCGGGAGCCGATCGCGAGGCGCAGGTCGTTCAGGGCGCGCAGCCACGACTGGGACTCGTCGGAGGACAGCTCCAGGACGGCGGCGCCGTCGCCGCCGGGGGTGAGCCCGTCCAGGGAACGGATCACCGTGAGGGCGTTCTCCCGCTTGGCCGCGCGCAGGTCGTTCTCGGTGAAGCGGCGGAACTCCGCGGAGTGGGCGCGCTGCTCCTCGGCCTCCTCGGGCGTGGCCGCCTCGACGCCGGGGCCGCTGTAGGCGTCGGGGAACAGGCGCTGCAGCACGGGGTCGCTGGGCGGCTCGCTGGGGCCCTCCGCGAACAGCTCGGCGAGCGGGTCGTCGGGGGCGTTCTCCGCGGGGCCCGGACCGATGAGCTCCAGGAGCTGCACGGCGAGGGAGCGGATGATGGAGATCTCGACCTCGTCGAGCGCGACGGCCGCGCCGCCGCCGGGGAGCGGTTCGAAGTGTCCAGGCATGGAGTGAGTTCGCTACTTCCGGTCCTGCTGAAGGGTGGCCCACAGACCGTAGCCGTGCATGGCCTGAACGTCGCGTTCCATCTCCTCGCGCGTGCCGCTGGAGACGACGGCGCGACCCTTGTGATGGACGTCGAGCATGAGCTTGGTGGCCTTGTCCTTGGTGTAGCCGAAGTACGTCTGGAAGACATACGTCACATAGCTCATCAGGTTGACGGGGTCGTTGTGGACGATCGTGACCCAGGGGACGTCCGGCTCGGGTACGGCGAAGACCTCCTCGGCCGATTCGGTCTTTTCGATCTCTAGGGGTGCGGGAGCCGTCACATCGCCCATGCTGCCACCAGAGAGGGGGGCCCGCACAAACGGGCCCCTCTAAACGGGGGCCCTAAATCGTCAGAGTGACGAAATGGGGGTACGATCCCGTTCATGAACACAGCGGACCTCGGGCTGCCGGTGGAAGTCCCCTCGACGGCGCTCTTCACGGACCAGTACGAGCTGACGATGCTGCAGGCCGCGCTCGCCGCGGGGACCGCCGAGCGCCGCTCGGTCTTCGAGGTCTTCACGCGCCGGCTGCCCGAAGGGCGCCGGTACGGAGTGGTGGCGGGCACCGGACGCGTCCTCGACGCCGTCGAGAACTTCCGCTTCGACGTGGACGTCCTCGGCTTCCTGCGCGAGCGAGGGATCGTCGACGAGCCGACCCTGGAGTGGCTCGCCTCCTACCGCTTCAGCGGCGACATCTGGGGCTACCCCGAGGGCGAGGTGTATTTCCCGGGCTCGCCGATCCTGCGCGTCGAGGGCTCCTTCGCGGAGTGCGTGCTCCTGGAGACGGTGATCCTCTCGATCCTCAACCACGACTCGGCGATCGCAGCGGCCGCCTCCCGGATGGCCTCCGCCGCCGGCGACCGGCCGCTGATCGAGATGGGCGCCCGGCGCACCCACGAGCTCGCCGCCGTGGCCGCCTCGCGGGCCGCGTACATCGGCGGCTTCGCGACCACCTCCGACCTGGCCGCCGGGTTCCGCTACGGGATCCCCACGGTGGGCACGTCCGCGCACGCCTTCACCCTGCTGCACGACCGGGAGCGCGACGCCTTCCAGGCACAGGTGGACTCGCTCGGCCGGGGCACCACCCTGCTCGTGGACACCTACGACGTCGCCGAGGCGGTCCGCACGGCCGTCGAGGTCGCCGGGACCGACCTCGGTGCCGTGCGCATCGACTCCGGCGACCTGCTGCTCGTCGCGCACCGGGTGCGGCAGCAGCTGGACGAGCTGGGTGCGACCAGGACGAAGATCGTCGTGACCTCGGACCTGGACGAGTACGCGATCGCCTCGCTGGCGGCGGCGCCGGTGGACGCGTACGGCGTCGGCACCCAGCTGGTCACGGGGTCCGGCCACCCCACCTGCTCGATGGTCTACAAGCTGGTCGCCCGCGCCGCGTCGACGGACGCGAGGGCCCCGCTGGAGCCGGTCGCCAAGCGGTCGAGGGGCGGGAAGACGTCCATCGGCGGCCGCAAGTGGGCCGCGCGGCGCCTCGACGACCGTGGGGCCGCGGAGGCCGAGGTGATCGGCACCGGGCCGGTGCCCGACGGGCTGGCCGACCGGCTGCTCCTGGTCGAGCTGGTCAAGGGCGGTCAGGTCCTCGCCCGCGAACCCCTGGACGTCGTACGCGACCGGCACTCCGCCGCCCGCGCCGACCTCCCGCTGTCGGCGACCCAGCTCTCGCGCGGCGAGCCGGTCCTCCCCACGGAGTACCTCTGAGACACCGGGAGCCGGGTGCGGCGGGAGGGGCCCGGCGCATGAACCTCCGGTGAGCGGGAATGCAACGGCAGCGTGCCTGCGCACCTCGCGGAAACCGTTTGCCCCCTCCCGCACCGCACCCGAAGTCTCTAGGCTCGGTAGTTCAACGGCCGGGCCCGCACCCTCCCGTCGCATCCCACCGTCGAAGGACACCGCCCATGCGCCGCGCCTTGATCGTCGTAGACGTGCAGAACGACTTCTGCGAGGGAGGCAGCCTCGCGGTGGCCGGGGGCGCCGACGTGGCCGCCGCCATCACGGAGCTGATCGGGCAGGCGCCCGCCGGCTACCGGCATGTCGTCGCCACCCGTGACCTCCATGTCGCCCCCGGCGGCCACTTCGCCGACAACCCCGACTACGTGCACTCCTGGCCCGCGCACTGCGTGGCCGGCACGGAGGGCGTGGGATTCCACCCGAACTTCGCCCCCGCCGTCGCCTCCGGCGCGATCGACGCCGTCTTCGACAAGGGCGCGTACGCGGCGGCCTACAGCGGCTTCGAGGGCGCCGACGAGAACGGCGTCCCGCTGGCCGACTGGCTGCGGGCCCGCGAGATCGACGAGGTCGACGTGGTGGGCATCGCGACCGACCACTGCGTACGGGCGACCGCACTGGACGCCGCCCGTGCGGGCTTCCGCACACAGGTACTGCTCGATCTCACGGCCGGGGTGGCCGAGGAGACCACCGAGCGGGCGCTGGAGGAGCTGCGTGCGGCCGGCGTGGAGCTCACCGGCAAGCCCGTCGTCTAGGCGCGTGGCCGCGTCGTCCGGCCACGTCGTCCGGGCGTGCCGCTCGCGTGCCCGCGGCGCCGGCTCGCGGCCGGTCGCTCACGGACGGTCACACGCGATCACGAATGGTCACAACTGGGGCGTCGGACGTCTGAGCAGGGCCTTGATGGGATGCCACAGCTCCTGGGAGAGCTCGACGCCGTTGTCGGGGGCGGTCCGCCATATGAGGCCGTCCGGATGGTGCAGGACCGCGGTGACCTCGTCCGGAGTGGGCGGGGCCGCGTTGCCGCGGAGGTAGACCGCCCGCAGCCCCAGGTTCCGCAGCCGGGTCAGGGCGCGGGCCCGGTTCTGGGCGAGCACCAGGAAGCGCACGCAGCCACCCGCCGAGCCCGCCGGACTGGGCAGGTTCAGCGCCACCACCACGCTGCCGTTCGGCAGCTTGCAGAAACCTCCTGCGGCCATGCAGTCACACCCCCGTGCGCACCGGTGTCAATAAGAAAACCACAGCACGCACCTAAACACGATCGGCGGCAACCCGCCAGGGGGTTGCCGCCGATCGCCTTCTGACCTGCGTAAACGCGGTTTACTTCACCGCGGGGTCCACCCGGAGCGAGATCGTCGAGCCGTCCTTGGCCTCCTTGACGATCGTGATCTTGGTGTTGGTGTCAGTGATCTTGACACCGCCGGTGGGGTTCCGGTTGTCGTAGTAGTCGCTGGTGTGGTCGTTGAAGACCGACACACCCTTCGACGACGGGATCTTCGTCGCGACGTCCGCGCTGTGCAGCGTGATGCCGTCCGTGCGGTACAGGCTGAACGTCGAGTCGTAGGCCTGGATGCGGTTGCGCATCAGGGTCCCGTTGTCCCACCACAGGGCCTTCGGGTGCGAGTCGACGGGCAGCGCGAGGCCGACACCCGGGTGCTGGCTGGTGTTGTTGTCCGCCTGCGAGGTGTCCCACTTCCAGATCAACAGGCCGTTCTGGTACGGGTAGTGCTCCACCCAGTCCGGACGGGTCGTCGAGAAGCCGAAGTTGTACGGGCCGACCTTGAGGGTCTTGTCGTACGAGACGTACTGGCGGTTCTCCGCGAGGTAGTACTGCGCGTAGTCCTTGGTGAACGAGGCGCCGATGCGGGAGAAGCCCGCCGCGGTCCAGGCGGCGTCCGCCGACTCGGCGTTGTCCGAGAAGAGCGGCGAACCGTCCGCGGTCACGGAGATCTCGTCGGCCGCGAAGCCCTTCTGCGCCACGCCGCCGTCGGTCTGGTAGCGGAAGCGGAGGTCGATCTTCTTGCCGGCGTAGGCGTCGAGCGAGTACGACAGCTTCTTGTAGCTGTCGACCGTGCCGGTCAGGGCGGGCTTGTCACTGCCGTCGCGCGGGATGGCGGCGCCGTCCACCGTGCCGTCGAGGGCGGTCCAGTTGGCGCCGCCGTCGGTCGAGACCTCGGTGTAGAGGTAGTCGTAGTTCGCCTCGATGTCGTACCAGCCGTCGAGGGTCAGCTTCGCCGCCGACTTGCCCGTGAGGTCCACGGAACGGGTCAGCGTGTTCTTGAGGTTGTCGCCGCTGCCGCTCCACCACTGGGCCGAGCCCTGCGCGGGGTTCACGACCGTGGTCGTGACCGCCTTGTCGGGCAGCGAGACGACGAGCGCCTGCTTGTTCCAGGTGTTGTACTCGGCGACGCCCAGCTTGTGCGTGGACTGCTTGCCGGCCTTGGCCGTGTCGTAGTTCAGCCAGCCCAGCTGGAGCTTGTCCCAGGCGTTGAAGTCGCCCGGCAGGTCGCCGATGGACTCCTTGCCGGTGCCGAGCCACGAACCGGAGGACATCAGGGTCCAGAAACCGGTGGAGTTGTCGCCGCCGGCGGTGTCGTAGTGGTCCGGCAGACCGAGGTCGTGGCCGTACTCGTGGGCGAAGACGCCGAGTCCGCCGTTCTCCGGCTGAATGGTGTAGTCGCCGACCCAGATGCCGGTGGAGCCGATCTGCGCGCCGCCCAGCTTGTTGTCCGTGGGGCCGGTGGCGCCGGCGTCGGTGCCGAAGGCGTACCAGCGGTGGGCCCAGATCGCGTCGGTGCCCTCGACGCCGCCGCCCGCGGACTCGTCCTCACCGGCGTGCACGATCTGGAAGTGGTCGATGTAGCCGTCGGGCTCGTTGAAGTTGCCGTCGCCGTCGTAGTCGTAGCGGTCCCACTGGTCGAACCGCGCGAGGTCCGCCTTGACGGCAGCGTCGGACTTGCCGGCCGCCTTCTGCTGGGCGACCCAGGCGGTGACGCCGTCGCTGACGACGTTCCACACGCTCGGGCAGTTGGTGGAGCCGCAGGCGTTGTTGCCGTAACGGGCCTCGTTGTAGGGGACCTTGACCCAGTCCGCCACCTCGCCGTCGACCGAGTAGCGGCCCGAGGACTGCTTCTCGTAGAACTTCTTCATCGACTCGGTCTTCTTGCCGGTGCCGAAGTAGAGGTCCTGGAAGTGCTTCTGGTTGTAGTCCGCCTGCCAGGCCGTGCTGTTGTCCTTCTTGCGGTCCGGCGCGGCGATCTTGTTGTGCAGCGGTCCGGCGCTGCCTCCGTACTTCGGGTCCGTCTTGTCGCCGAACTCGACCAGGATCGTGAAGATCTTGTCGGTCTTCTCGCGACCCAGCTCGACGTACTTGCTGTCGCCCTTCTTGCTCTTCAGCTGGACGACCTGCGAACCGTTGCGGTTCTGCACCTTCGCGTCGCCGGATATGACCTGGTTCAAGGCCTCCTGGCGCTGCGCGTCCTGCGTCTTGCTGAGCGGCCCGTCGAGGTCGTGGTCGACCGTGTTCTTGGCCGGCATCGGGTCGTGGCGGTCCGCACGCGCCGACGGCGCGTCGTCGGCCTGGGCCACGGCGAACGTCGAGAACGTGGCGGTGGCCGCCGCGAGGGCGACGCCCACCGCGGTCGCTCTGAACGTCCATGGTCTGCTGGTCACTTGATGTCCTCCCCCGCGTCCGCTCGCGCGGAGGGGGGTCCCGGTCTCAGGAGTGTCCGCGCGCGTATACGCGATTCAAGTGACGACATTCGACCGGAGTTGACACAGAAAAAACAGACCTTGACTTGAACCTGGCAAGTACACTATACGGAGCTGGCGTTCGGTATCCGAACGCCCGTAAAGCACCCCAACAGGCGCGTCCTCATGTCCACTTGATGGACGTAATGACTCCGTGCGCCCCCTGTGCACCGGCACCGTGGGTAAGGTCACGCTTACCGGTCGTTCCACTCGGGCATGCAGGCGAATAGAGTCGATTGGCGGAGCGTCGGGCGTCGGCGGAAAGCCAAGTCGACACCGTTGTCTCACCCCCGATTCTTATCCGCACCCTCCCCCATCGCGAGAGGCACGGGGGGAGTACCCCCATCCGAGGACACGATTGCCATGCCTCGTCCGACCGCCGCACAGCTCGCCTACGGTTCCTGCACCGTGATCTTCTCCACCCTCGCCATGCTGTTGCTGTCTCAGACGAGTTCGGGCCTGGGGATCGCACTGATCACCGTCTCGGCACTCGCTCTCGGTCTGCTCGTCGCCATGACGGTGCCGTTGCCGAGGACCGCGCCACCGGCCGCGGCTCCGGCCGCCCGGCCCGAGCCCCGGCGCGTGCCCGTGCAGCGGGAGCCCGTCTCCGCCGGGGTCGACCCGGTGCGGGAGCCGACGGCCTCCTGACGACACGACTGCGGGCCCGTGGATCACGGGCCCGCCGATCCATCGTCCCTCCCCCGCCTCAGCCGGCGCTGACCACCACCGTCTTGGCCGCCTTGTCGTGCAGGCCCTGCTTGTAGGGCTTGTCGAAGAAGCTCCAGCCGCCGGCGACCGCCGTCCAGATGCACGCGCAGCAGAACGCGAACGGCAGCCACAGGACCAGCGATCGGATCAGCATGGTCTGCACGGAGGGCGTGGCGCCGTTGTCGAGGTCGGCCACCCGCAGCTTGAACAGCTTCTTGCCGAGGGTCTGGCCCGTCCTGCTCATCATGATCGTGTCGTAGGCGACGTAGAGGACGGCGGCGATCACCTCCTTCCCGAAGGAATCGGCGAACTGCATCTTGTCCGTGTCCACGGTGTACTGGCGGAAGCCGAAGGCCAGCGACACCAGCCACACCACGATGCCCACCAGGATCATGTCGATGATCCTCGCCAGCACCCGCTTGCCGCTGTCGGCGAGCGGGGGCATGCCGGCCAGCGGGTCGCCGCCGTAGGGGCCTCCGGGGCCGTAGGGATCGCCGCCGCCCCCGCCGCCGTACGGAGGCGGCTCTCCGCCGCCGTAGGGGGGCGGCTGGCTGCCGTAGGGGGTGTCGTACGGTGAGCCGCCGCCGGGAGGCGGGGTGCCGCCCGGGGGCGGAGTGCCGTCGCCCGGGGGCGGGGTGCCCCAGCCGGGAGGCTGCGAGCCGCCGCTCGGGGACGCCGGGCTGTCGTACGGCGAACCGCCGCCCTCGGCGGGCGGGGGCTGCTTCTTGAACGGGTCGTCGTCCGGTGGCTGGCCGGACCCGGGGGGCGGCGGTTCGCTGCTCATGGCCCGAGTCGACCGCGAACCCTCCCCCGCCGCATCCGGCGAGCGGCCGTCCGGGGGACCACCGGCCCCGGCGCCCCGGCTGGGGACCGGGGCCTAGGAGGACGCCACGAAGGTGTGGGCCGCCTTGTCGTGCCAGCACTGGCGCCACGGCTTGTCGAACACGCACCACAGCACCCCGACCACACCGACGACCAGGATCCCCGGGACGCTGTAGACGAGCCAGCGGCGCAACGCCGGCCCGAAGCCCGGCGGTTCGTGGCCCTCGATGTCGCGCACCTCCAGGCCGAACAGCTTCTTGCCCAGGGTGCGGCCCCACTTGGCGGTGGGCAGCGCGTCGTACAGGACGCCGAAGACGAGCAGGACGGCGAGGACGATGCCGAGACAGCTGCCGGTCGTGCCGTCGAGCAGCCAGACCGTCACCTTCTCACCGGACAGCTTGGCCGCGTCGATCTTCTCGTTCACGTGGTCGATCGCCCTGGTACCCAGCGGTACGGCGGCCACGGCGGTCACACCGGCGAGGACGACGGTGTCCACGAGCCGTGCGGCGAGCCGCTTGCCGAGGCCCGCGGGCCGCGCCGCCGCCTGCCGTCGCGCCGCGGCCTGGAACACGTCGTCGACCGGCGGCTTCCACGGCGTGACCGGCTGGCCCTCCTCGGCCGGGGCACCCGCGAGGCGGTGCACCTGCTGTGCCCAGGAGGGCTGTCCGCCACCGGGCCCGGAGGTCACGGGAGTGGAGCCGCCGGACTGCTGGGGGACGGCCGGAGCCGGGGCCGGAGCCGACGGTGCGGCGGCGTTCCGTGCCGCGGCGGCGGCCTGCGCGGCCTGCCCGGCGCCGAAGCCGCCCGCCGGCGGGGCACCCGCGCCGGACGGTCCGGACGCGGCGGGACTGCCCGGCGCGCCGGACGTGGCGGGAGCACCGGACGCGGCGGGACTGCCGGACGCGCCCGGGGCCGGGGCCGTGCTTCCCGTCTGCGCCCCGCCCTGCCGGTCCGTGCGCGGGGAGAGCGCGCGGAAGGCCATGGTGCCCTCGGCGGGAGGGGAGTCCTGGGCGCCCTGGGAGCCGGGTGCGGCGGGGCCGGTGTTCCCGGCTTCCTCCGCGCCGCCGGGACCCTGGCCGCCCTCCTGGCCCGCGGGCCGCACCGGCCCCGTGGGCCGGCGGAAGACGACGGTGCCGCCGGACGCGGGAGGCTGGGCGCCGCCGGCGGAGTCCGCGGGCGGGATCGTCGCCGTGCCGTCCGTGCGGGCGGACACGCCGTCGGGCTGCACGGCCGGTTCGGCGGGCTGCGCGGCGCGCGGCACGCGGGGGTCGACACCGTGCGGCGCGCCCCAGGAGACCCGGCGGTCCTGCTCACCGCCGAAGCCGGTCTGCCGGGACCGGTCGGCGCCCCACGCGCTGGCGGGTTCGGGCCGGCTGCCGTGCTGCGCGTCGGCCGGGGACACCCGCGGGGACGGATCGGCGGGCTGCGGGTCCTCGTCGAAGAAGTGCGGCCCCGTCTCCTCCGTCGTGGGAGTGCCCGCCGGTTCGCGCGACGTCCCGTGCGGGGCCGAGTACTCGGGGGAAGGTGCCGGGGCGGGCACATGGGCCGGGCCCGCACCCGGCGGAGGCGCGAGCCGTTCACCCTCGGACGGCGCCGGACGGCTCGTGCCCGGCACCCAGGCAGCGCCGTTCCAGTACCGGACGTATCCGGGGATGGAGGGGTCCGGGTAATACCCTTCGCGGGGCCTGTCGTCGCCGGGGGCCGGGGTTGGGGCGCTCATGTCCGTCGTCCCGTATCTGCTCGGTGGTCAGTTGGGGGCTCCACATCTATCAGACCGGCGCTCCCGCCACGGCCGCTCCCGCCGTACCCACTCCTTTCGGGCGCGGATCCGCCACGTACGGCCGTGATCCGGAACCGGTCCGGAAAAAATCCGCGGAACCCGCGTAATGGTTCCGCGGCGACGCGCTCTCCACTCGTACGGGACCGCCCGACGGCCCCGTACGACGAAAGGAAGCGCACCGGCATGAACACCGTCGTGGAACGCGAACTCGAGCTGAGGCTCGTCCTGTCGCCCGAACGCAGCATCCCCGTCCCGGCACGGCTCACCTACCGCGCCGACGACCCGTACGCCGTCCACATCACCTTCCACATCGGCTCCGACCACCCGGTCCACTGGACCTTCGCCCGCGAGCTGCTCGTCGAGGGGGTGTTCCGGCCCTGCGGTCACGGCGACGTGCGGGTGTGGCCGACGAAGGTCGCCGGGCGCATCGTCGTCCTGATGGCGCTCAGCTCGCCGGACGGGGACGCCCTGCTCGAAGCGCCCGCCGCGCAGGTGTCGGCCTGGCTGGAGCGCACCCTGCGGGCGGTCCCGCCGGGCACCGAGGCCAAGGAGCTCGACATCGACGACGGTCTCGCCGAGTTGCTGGCGCCGACCCCGGCCGACGACCTGTGGATGGGCGACCCATGGCCCTCGGACGAGTCCAGGGACGGGGAGTGACGCGCGGCGCGCGGGCGGATCAGAACAGCTTGCCCGGGTTCAGGATGCCCAGCGGGTCGAAGACCTCCTTGACCGCCCGCTGCATCTCCACCCCCACCGGGCCGATCTCGCGTGCCAGCCACTCCTTCTTCAGGACGCCCACGCCGTGCTCGCCGGTGATCGTGCCGCCGAGCTCCAGACCGAGGGCCATGATCTCGTCGAAGGACTCGCGGGCGCGCCGGGACTCGTCGGGGTCGGCGGCGTCGAAGCAGACCGTGGGATGGGTGTTGCCGTCACCCGCGTGCGCGCACACCCCGATGGTCAGGGCGTACTTCTCCGCGACGCGTTCGATGCCTTCGAGCATGTCGCCGAGCCGGGAGCGCGGCACGCACACGTCGTCGATCATCGTGGTGCCCTTGACCGCTTCGAGCGCGGTGAGGGACAACCGCCTGGCCTGGAGCAGGAGTTCGGACTCGGCCGCGTCCTCCGCCGGCACCACCTGGGTGGCGCCCGCGGCCTCGCACAGCGCGCCCACGGCGGCGAGGTCGGCCGCCGGGTCGTGGGTGTCGAAGGCCGCGAGGAGCAGTGCTTCGGTGGTCTCCGGGAGGCCCATGTGCGCGAGGTCGTTGACGGCCTTCACCGTCGTACGGTCCATGAGCTCGAGCAGGGACGGGACGTGCCCGCCCTCCATGATCCGGCACACGGCGTCGCAGGCGGCGCGCGCCGACCCGAACTCGGCGGCCAGCACCAGCTGCGCGGGCGGCTGCGGCCGGAGCGCGAGGACGGCCCGGACGACGATGCCGAGGGAGCCCTCGGAGCCGACGAACAGGCGCGTGAGGTCGTATCCGGCGACGCCCTTCGCCGTGCGGCGGCCGGTGCTCATCAGCCGTCCGTCGGCGAGGACGACGTCCAGGCCGAGGACGTACTCGGCCGTCACCCCGTACTTGACGCAGCACAGGCCGCCGGAGGCCGTGCCGATGTTGCCGCCGATCGTGCACATCTCCCAGCTGGAGGGGTCCGGCGGGTAGTAGAGCCCGTGTTCGTTGACCGCGCGGGAGAGCGTGGCGTTGACGACGCCGGGTTCGACGACGGCGATCCGGTCGACCGGGTTGATCTCCAGGATGCGGTCCATCTTGGTGAGGGACAGCACGATGCAGCCCTCGGAGGCGTTGGCGGCGCCGGACAGGCCGGTGCGGGCGCCCTGCGGGACGACGGGGACGCGCAGGTCGCTGGCGGTCCGCATGACGTGCTGGACCTGCTCGACGGTGCGCGGGAGGACGACGACGGCGGGCGTGCCCGCCTCGCAGAAACTCGCCATGTCGTTGGCGTACGAGGCGGTGACGTCCGGGTCGACGAGGACGGATTCGGCCGGCAGGCCGCCGCGCAGGCGGTCCACGAGGTCGCCGGTCGCCGCCGTGGCTTCGTCGTACGGGGCTTCGATACGGCTCATGATCACAGGTTCGCACCCGCGGCCATCGGTGTGAACCCCATCCGCGCGAGGCTTGCCGTACCGCGATGTGGTCTTCGTATTGACGCACAGTGAGCCGCATGGAGAACGAAGAGCGACAGCCGGTCCTCACCGGGCTTCAGCCGCACGGGCCGGCCGCTCCGCGGCGGCGCCCCCGCACGGTCAGGCGCGTGCTGATCGGCGTGACCGCCGGCGGCGGTGTCCTCGCCGGTGTGCTGGTGCTGCTGCCCGTGCTGCGGCCCGCCACGGCACCGCGGCCCGCGCCGGGGTCGGTGGCGCGGGCGATGACGGCGGTGGGGGCCGGGGTTCCGGTCGCGCTGCCCGACCTGAAGGCACTCATCGGGGATCGCGAGGCCCATGTGCGGACCCATCCCCGGGACGGCCAGTCGTGGGCGGTGCTCGGCAGCGCCTACCTGGAGCAGGCCCGGCGGACCGCGCTGCCCGCGTACTACCCGAAGGCCGAGCAGGCGCTGCGCACCTCGCTGCGGGTCAGGACGCAGGGGAACGTGGAGGCGCTGGACGGTCTGGCCGCGCTCGCCAACGCCCGCGGCGACTTCCGCGAGGCGAAGAAGTGGGGCGAGGCCGCGGTGGAGCTGGCGCCGAAGCGGTGGACGACGTATCCGCTGCTCATCGACGCGTACCGGGGTCTCGGGGACTTCAAGGCCGGCCGCAAGGCGCTCGACAAGCTGACGGCGCTGCACACCGGGCCGACCGTGCAGGCGCAGGCCTCACGGGTGTACTGGGACCGCGGCTGGCGCGAGGACGCGGTGGCCGTGATCACGGACGCGGCGGCGGGCGCGGGGACCCCCGCCGAGCAGGCGGTCCTCATGGAGCAGGCCGGTGAGCTGGCGTGGGAACGCGGCGAACCGGACGAGTCGCTGCGCTACTACCGGGCCGCGGTGCGCGCCGATCCCGACGACCACGGGGCGCTCGCCGGACAGGGGCGCGCGCTGGCGGCGCTGGGGCGCAGCTCGGAGGCCGTGCGCGCCTACCGGGCGGCGATCGCCAAGCGGCCCACGCCCCGGTACGCGCTGGAGCTGGGCGAGCTGTACGAGAAGCTCGGCATGGACGCCGACGCGCGCACCCAGTACGACCTGCTGCGTCAGCGGGTGCGGCAGGAGAGCGCGGAGGGCGTGGACGACGAACTGGTCCTCGGGATCTTCGAGGCGGACCACGGCGACCCGCTGGAGGCGGTGTGGCGGCTGCGCGAGGCGTGGGAGCGGCACCCGAGCATGCCCGTCGCGGACGCGCTGGGCTGGGCGCTGCACCGGGCCGGGGAGGACGAGGAGGCGATCAAGTTCGCCAACCGGATCACGGACAAGGAGCACGGCGGCGGGGTGCGCAGCGCGCTGTACATGTACCACCTGGGCCAGATCGAACTGTCCCTGGACCGCACCGGCTCGGCCCGCCGCCATCTCTCCGAGGCGCTGCTCCTCAATCCACACTTCTCCCCGCTGCTCGTGCCGCAGGCCCGGCAGGCCCTGGCGGACCTGGGCGAGCCCCCGGCGGTGGGGCCGGAGGAGCTGGAGGCGGAAGAGGAGGAGGCCCCGGCCGAGGGTGCGGCGGGCGCTCCGGCCCCGGCGCCGGCTCCGGCCCCGGGCACGGGCGCGGCGCCGACCGCCGGCACGGGCAGTACCCCCTCCGGGGGCGCCACCCCCACCCCGGCCGCCTCCTCCCCCGCCGCCCCGGCCCAGCCCTCGGCCGGGCCCACGGCGGGATCGACGGCCCGTCACCCGGCGACGCACTGAGCGGCCCCCCGCCGCCGGACGGGCCCGGGCGGTTCAGACGGCGGCGGTGCCGATCAGCGCGTTGCGGGTGACCAGGGCGGCCAGTTCCGTCTCGTCGAGGGACTCCGTGCCGGCCGGGCGGCGCGGCAGGACCATGTAGCGGGTCTCGGCACTGGAGTCCCAGACGGAGATCTCGGTGTCCGCCGGCAGGCCGAGCCCGAACTCGGCGAGCACCGCTCGGGGTTCGCGGACGACGCGGGAGCGGTAGGACTCGGACTTGTACCAGCTCGGGGAGGGGCCGAGGAGCCGGAGCGGGTAGCAGGAGCACAGCGTGCAGACGATGACGTTGTGGAGGGTCTCGGTGTTCTCGACGACCCGCAGCCGCTGGTACGAACCGTCCATGAAGCCGAGTTCGCGGACGGCGGCGGTGCCGTCGGCCAGCAGACGGGACCTGAAGGCCGGGTCGGTCCAGGCCCGGGCCACCACCCGGGCCCCGTTGGCGGGGGACGCGCCCGACAGGAAGGCGTCGATCACCTCGTCCAGCGCGCCGCCCGAGAGCACCCCCTTCTCCTCCAGGAGGGTCTCCAGGCGCCGCACCCGCCGGGAGATCAGGGCGTCGTCGTGATGGTCACCGCTCATCTTCGGGGTCCTCTTCCAGATAGCTTTCCCACAGGTCCAGTACGACGTGGTGGTCGCCCTCGCCCCACAGGTCGCGGGCCGCGAACCGGACCGCGTAGACCTGCTCGACGGGGGCGTCGTCGCGCCCCTGGGCGCTGACGTCGGCGAGCTGCGCGCCGCCCTCCGCCTCGACGACCACGCCGCGCTTGCCGCGCGCGTAGCGAGGCAGGCGGGTGTGGTGCGGCGGGTCGTGGAGGTAGGTGCGCACGAGGTCGCCGGGCGCGAAGCGGTCAGGCATCGGGTCCGCCCGGCTGCCCGAGGCCGGCGGACCCGCCGGGCCGCGCCAGGCCGTCCGGCCCGACCGCGCCGACCGCGCCGTCCAGTTCACCCGGTGCGAGGACGCCCTTGCGTTCCAACAGGGCGCAGATCGCGATGAACCACCGCTCGTAGTACGACGTCGTGAGGTACCGCGCGGGCGGGATGGACTCGATGGCGTCCCGGAACTCGTTCGTGTTGAACAGCCCCTGCGCGCGCAGGGCGTTGAAGAGGCCGACGACCCGGGCCTCCCAGTCGGCGTGGAAGGGTTCGGTGTCGTCGGTGGTGTCGACGGCGCCGAACCCCTGCATGCCGCCCACGTCGTTGATCCTGGCCATGCGGTCAGACTACGTCCGGGGACTACGGCTCAGGGGCGTGAACGGCTTGCAGTAGACGGAGAACCTGCGGGCCCCGCGCTCGCCCGAGGCGAGCCCGATGCACAGCCGCAGGCCGCCGGCGCGGCGGACGGCGAGGCCCTCGGGTTCACGGTGGTCGAGCGAGTACCCGGCCTCCGTGCGGGCCCGCTGCACCAGCGCACCGGTGCGGACGTCGAGGCGGGAGACGTACGTGTTGCCGTGCCCGGAGGGCGGGTTGGCGGCCTCGTCGTACGCCGCGCCCGCGAGCTGGTAGAGGTGGTCGCCGTGCAGCGCGTACCCCTGGAACGGGACCGCGGGGTCCGGGTGGGCGCCGGTCTGCGGGAAGTCGGCGAGGTGCGTGGTGTAGTCGCCGGCGACGAACGCGTCGAGGCCCCAGACGCGGTAGCGCGGCACGCCGTCGACGCGGTGGCGTACGGCGATGCGGCGCGTGGCCATGCAGACGGCGGGCTGATTGTTGGTCGAACCCGGTACCGGTCGGCGGACGTGCACCTGGGCGCGGGTGCGGGTGGCTCCGTCGACGAAGCGGAAGCGGGTCACGCCCTGCCCGTAGCCGCCCACCGCGTCGGCCTCGGTCCAGATCCACACGGTGCCGTCGGAGGCGTTCTGGACGCCCATGGACACGCCGTGGCCGAAGCCCGGCAGGTACATGTGGCCGAGCCGGTCGCCGTCCTGGTCGAGGCGGCTCAGGCACAGGTCGCCGGCCTCGCCGCCGCCCTCGGTGACCTGGAGCGCGTAGAGATGGCCGTTCACCTCGTCGAAGGCGAACGACTGGAGGATCGTCGGCTCCCGGAGCGTGTCCTTCTTCCACAGCCAGCGCTCGGACGGTGTGGTCAGGTCGACCGGTTCGTCGACGGTGGTCCTGTCGGCCCGCGGATCACCCATGCGGCCTCGTCCCTCCCGCGTCCTGTGGGCGCCCCCGTGGCGCCCACAGGACTTGAGAGTCCCCTCCCGGCCCCGCCGGTTGCGGGTTCTACAGGTTGCCGCGCTTCTCCTGCTCGCGCTCGATCGCCTCGAACAGGGCCTTGAAGTTGCCCTTGCCGAAGCCCATCGAGCCGTGCCGCTCGATGATCTCGAAGAAGACGGTCGGACGGTCCTGGACCGGCTTGGTGAAGATCTGCAGGAGGTAGCCGTCCTCGTCGCGGTCGGCGAGGATCTTCAGCTCGCGGAGCGTGTCGACGGGCACCCGGGTGTCGCCCACCCACTCGCCGAGGGTGTCGTAGTAGGAGTCCGGGGTGTCGAGGAACCGGACGCCGGCCGCGCGCATGGTGCGTACGGTCTCCACGATGTCGTTCGTGTTCAGCGCGATGTGCTGGACGCCGGCGCCGCCGTAGAACTCCAGGTACTCGTCGATCTGGGACTTCTTCTTCGCGATGGCGGGCTCGTTGATCGGGAACTTGACCTTGAGCGTGCCGTCGGCGACGACCTTGGACATCAGCGCGCTGTACTCGGTCGCGATGTCGTCGCCCACGAACTCCTTCATGTTCGTGAAGCCCATGACCTTGTTGTAGAAGCCCACCCACTCGTTCATGCGGCCGAGTTCGACGTTGCCGACGCAGTGGTCGATGGCCTGGAAGGTGCGGTGGGCGGGCGGCTCGACGATCGGTTCGGCGGCGACGAAGCCGGGGAGGTAGGGGCCGTCGTAGCCGGAGCGGTCGACGAGCGTGTGGCGGGTCTTGCCGTAGGTGGCGATCGCGGCGAGGACGACGGTGCCGTGCTCGTCCTTGATCTCGTACGGCTCGGCGACCGAGCGGGCGCCGTGCTCGATGGCGTAGGCGTACGCGGCGCGCGCGTCCGGCACCTCGATGGCCAGGTCGACGACGCCGTCGCCGTGCTCGGCCACGTGCTCGCCGAGGAAGCGGCCCCAGTCCGTGGCGGCCTTGATGACGGAGGTGAAGACGAAGCGCGCCGAGCCGTTCTCGAGGACGTACGACGCCGTCTCGCGGCTGCCGTTCTCCGGTCCGGAGTAGGCCACGAGCCGCATGCCGAAGGCGGTGGAGTAGTAGTGCGCGGCCTGCTTGGCGTTGCCGACGGCGAAGACGACCGCGTCCATTCCCTTGACCGGGAAGGGGTCGGCCTGCCGGGCGGTGTCGGGAGTGTGGTGTGTGGTCTGCGTCATGCGCGCAGACTCCCCCTGTTCCACAAGGTGCGCAATAGTTCACGTATTCACTGGACAATATGCTCAATCGCAGGGCGGCCCCGTCGGGCTTTCTGTACATGATGACCATCTCGGAGGTCCGCATGGCGATCGATCATCTGGACGGCCGGCTCATCGTGCTGCTGGCCGAGGAACCGCGCATCGGGGTGCTGGAGATGTCCCGGCGGCTCGGGGCCGCGCGCGGCACCGTGCAGGCGCGGCTCGACCGGCTTCAGTCGAATGGCGTCATCCGGGGCTTCGGGCCACAGGTCGATCCGGCCGCCCTCGGCTATCCCGTGACGGCGTTCGCGACGCTCCAGATCCGGCAGGGGCAAGGCCCCGACGTGCGAGCGCACTTGGCGACCGTCCCGGAGATGCTCGAACTGCACACGACGACCGGCAGCGGGGACATGCTGTGCCGTCTCGTGGCCCGCTCGAACGCGGATCTCCAACGTGTGATCGACCGGGTTGTCGGTTTTGATGGCATCGTCCGGGCCTCCACGGCGATCGTCATGGAGAACCCCGTTCCGCTGCGGATCATCCCGCTCGTGGAACAGGCGTCGGGAGACACCTGACGCCCGTGGCCCCGGGCGCCGTCGAGGTGAGGGCCGGTGCCGTGAACTTCTGGGAGTACCTGAGCAGCCGCCACCAGCAGTTGTTCACGGACGCCTACCAGCACGCGAGCGCCGTCTTCCAGTGCATGGTCGTGGCGACGGCCATCGGCGTGCTGATCGGCGTCGCCACCTACCGCAGCCAGTGGGCGGGCAACGTCGCGACGACCACCACGGCCACCTTCCTGACCATTCCGTCGCTCGCCATGATCGGTCTGCTGATCCCCGTCGTGGGGCTCGGCGTGCCGCCCACGGTGATCGCGCTGACGCTGTACGGACTGCTGCCGGTCGTGCGCAACTCGATCGTCGGCCTGCGCGGCGTCGACGCGTCGCTGGTGGACGCGGCGAACGGCATCGGCATGTCGCGGCCGGCCCGGCTCGTCAGGGTCGAACTGCCGCTGGCCTGGCCGCCGATCCTCGTCGGCATCCGGGTCGCCACCCAGATGATGATGGGCATCGCGGCCATCGCCGCGTACGCCTCCGGACCCGGCCTCGGCAATGAGATCTTCCGCGGCATCGGCTCCCTGGGCAGCAAGAACGCGCTCAACCAGGTGCTCGCGGGGACGCTCGGGATCATCATCCTGTCGCTGCTGTTCGACGCCGCGTACGTGCTGATCGGACGGCTGACCATTCCGAGGGGGATCCGTGCCTGAACCCGCGTCCGACACGTCGGCCGAGTCGCCCGCCGGGAACGCCCCCGAGGAGCGGACGGCCGGGAGCGGGCACGCGTCCACGACCGGCGCCACCATCGAGCTGGAGCACCTCACCAAGCGGTACCCGGGCAGCCGCGACGCCGCCGTGGACAACGTCAACATGGAGATCAGGGCGGGCGAGATCGTCGTGTTCGTGGGCCCGTCCGGATGCGGGAAGTCCACCACCCTGAAGATGATCAACCGGCTGATCGAGCCGACCGGTGGCCGCATCCGCATCGGCGGCGAGGACGTCACCGACATGGACCCGGTGAAGCTGCGCCGCAAGATCGGCTACGCGATCCAGTCGTCCGGGCTCTTCCCGCACATGACGGTCGCCCAGAACATCGCGCTGGTACCGAGGATGACCGGCTGGCCGAAGGGGCGGATCAAGGCGCGGGTCGAGGAGATGCTCGACCTCGTCGGGCTCGACCCCGGCGAGTTCCACGGCCGCTATCCGCGCCAGCTCTCCGGCGGCCAGCAGCAGCGCGTCGGGGTCGCGCGGGCGCTGGCGGCCGATCCGCCGGTGCTGCTGATGGACGAGCCGTTCGGGGCCGTGGACCCGATCACCCGGGACCACCTCCAGGACGAGCTGATCCGGCTCCAGCACGAGCTGCACAAGACGATCGTCTTCGTCACCCACGACTTCGACGAGGCGATCAAGCTCGGCGACCGGATCGCGGTGCTGCGGGAACGCTCGCACATCGCGCAGTTCGACACCCCGGAGGCGATCCTCACCAACCCGGCCGACGACTTCGTGTCCGGGTTCGTGGGCGCGGGCGCGGCGCTGAAGCGGCTCAACCTCACCCGCGTACGGGACGTGGAGGTCACCGAGTATCCGACGGTCACCGTCGACGACCCGCTGCAGGAGATCTTCAACAGGCTGCGCTCCAGCGGGACGAACGAGATCCTGCTGCTCGACAAGCGGGGCCGCCCCTACAAGTGGCTGCGGCGCGGCGACCTGATGCGGGCCAGGGGCTCGCTGGCGCGGGCGGGCACGCTGGTGCACGACACGGTGACCCTGGACGCGACGCTGCGGGACGCCCTGGAGGCGGTCCTCACGGACAACGCGGGCCGGGTCGCGGTCACCGGGCGGCGCGGCGAGTACATCGGCGTCGTCGACATGGAGACGCTGATGAACTCCGTGCACGAGCTCCTGGAGGCCGACCGGCTGGACGCGATGGAGCACCAGCACGAGCTGGAGGAGACCCGCGCGCAGCAGACCCACTTCGAACAGGAAGGTGTCGACACCGGGGAGGCGAAGGCGTGAGCACACCGCCCACGGATCGGCGGCCGGAGGGCGAGCACGAGGTCAAGGGGCTCGCCTTCCGCGACGACAGCGACGGCTCCGGCGAGGGTGAGCGGGAGGCCCCGCCGCCGCCCCCCACCGCGCCGAAGCGGCGGATCACCTGGCAGAAACTCACCTTTCTGCCGGCCACGCTGGTGGCGCTGCTGCTCGCCACCTGGCTCTGGTTCCAGCAGGCGGACCTCGACGAGATCTCCCGGAACGCCCTGTCGAACGGCCAGGTGTCGAAGGCGCTGTGGCAGCACATCGAACTGAGCGTGATCTCGACCTTCTTCGTGCTGATCATCGCCATCCCGCTGGGCATCCTGCTCACCCGCAAGGCGTTCCGCAAGGCGACGCCGCTCGCGATGACCATCGCCAACATGGGGCAGGCCACCCCGGCGATCGGTCTGCTGGCGCTCCTGGTCATCTGGCTCGGAACGGGCACGAAGGCGGCCCTGATCGGCATCATCGTCTACGCCGTCCTGCCGGTGCTGTCCAACACGATCGCCGGGCTGAAGGCCAACGACCCGACGGTCCTGGAGGCCGCGCGCGGCATCGGCATGTCGCCGCTGGGCGTCCTGACCCGCATCGAACTCCCGCTGGCCGTGCCGCTGATCCTCGCCGGCGTGCGGACGGCGCTCGTCCTGAACGTGGGCACGGCGACCCTCGCCACCTTCGGCGGCGGAGGCGGCCTCGGCGTCCTCATCACCACCGGGATCACCAACCAGCGCATGCCGGTCCTGGTGCTCGGCTCGGTCCTCACCGTGGCGCTCGCCCTGCTCGTCGACTGGCTCGCCTCGCTGGCCGAACTGTTCCTGCGGCCCCGCGGGCTGGAGGTGGGGAGATGAGGCGTGCGCGTGCCTGCCCGGCGCTGGCCGGCGTCCTCGCGCTGGCCGCCGGGTGCGGGCTGACCAGCGGCTCCCCCATGACCGACGACGTCGGGCCCGGCTCCATCGGACAGGGTGAACCGCTCAAGGGGGCGCATCTGACGGTGACGTCCAAGGAGTTCACCGAGCAGCTGATCCTGGGAGCGATCATGGGCATCGCCTTCCAGGCGGCCGGCGCGGACGTCCTCGACCGCACCGGCATCCAGGGGTCGATCGGCGCCCGCGAGGCCCTCAAGAACGGCGACGCGGACGCGATGTACGAGTACACGGGCACGGCCTGGATCACCTACCTCGGCAACAGCAAGCCGATCCCCGACCCGCAGGAGCAGTGGCAGGCGGTGCACGAGGCCGACCTGAAGAACGGGGTGACCTGGCTGCCGCCGTCCGCCCTCAACAACACGTACGCGCTCGCCATGAACCAGGCCAACTTCAAGAAGTACCGGACCAGGACGCTCTCCGAGGTGGCCGCGCTCTCGAAGTCGGACCCGGGCGCGGTGACACTGTGCGTGGAGAGCGAGTTCGCCAACCGGGCCGACGGGCTGCCGGGCATGGAGAAGGCCTACGGGATGAGCGTGCCCGCGAAGAACATCACGCAGATGGACACCGGGATCATCTACACCCAGGTCGCGAAGGGCAGTTGCACCTACGGGGAGGTGTTCACCACCGACGGGCGCATCAAGTCGATGAACCTGGTGGTGATGCAGGACGACAAGAAGTTCTTCCCCAACTACAACGCCGCACCTGTGATCAACACCAAGGCCCTGCAGAAGTACCCGGCGATCGCCCAGGTCATCGAGCCCGTGACGAAGAAGCTCAACAACACGGTGGCCCAGGACCTGAACGCGAAGGTCGACGTCGACGGCGAGGACCCGCACCAGGTGGCCCTGGACTGGATGAAGTCGGAGGGGCTGGTGAAGGGCGGGTGACCGGCCCGATCAGGCCGCGGAAAGGTCGTCCCGATGCACCCGGACAACGCTCTCCGACTGCACCACGCCCGCGCCGCCGACCTGCGCGCCCGGGCGGACGCCCACCGGCTCGCGGCCTCGGCCCGGCACCCGCGCGAGCTGCGCACCCGGCTCGGCTGGACCCTCGTGGAGGTGGGTCTGCGGCTCGCCGCCACGCCCGGGACGGCCGTGGCGCACTGACCCGGCCGTCTCTCGGGGCGGGCGGGCCCTAGGGGGTGCCCCCTGGCGGGCGACGCCCCCTAGCAGCTGGGGACCCCGCCCTTGCCCGCGTCCAGGGCCACCAGGGCGTCCACCGCGCCCGCCAGGCTGGTCACCGGGATCAGGCGGAGTCCGTCCGGGAGTTCCGCCTTCGCCTCCGTGCACTCCGCCTTCGGCACCAGGAAGACCGTCGCGCCGTCCCGCCGGGCCGCCTGGGTCTTCAGCGACACACCCCCGACCGCGCCGACCTTCCCGTCGGCGTCGATCGTCCCCGTACCGGCGATGTTCCGGCCGCCCGTGAGGTCGCCGCCGCTGCCGTCGCCGTCCAGCTTGTCGACGATGCCGAGCGAGAAGAGCAGTCCGGCGCTGGGCCCGCCGACGTCGGCGAGCTTCAGCGTCACCTTCACGTCGTCCTTCTCGTGGAGGTACGACAGCGCCGCCTCGGTGGCCGTGTCCTGGGACTTCTTCATCTCGTCCGCGTTGTGCCGCTCGATCTCCTCCACGCTGTTCCCGCTCGGGTAGACCGAGTCGCGCGGCATCACGGCGCGGTCCGTGGCGAACCATCCGCCGAGCACGTCGCCGAGCGAGACGCTCGCGTCGGGCCCCGTCGCCTCGATCGTGGTCATCCGCAGCTGACCGCTGGTGTCACGGACGGGCGCGCCGCTGATCGTGATCACGGGGACGCCCTTTTTCTCGCCGAGGACGTTCGCCGTCAGGCCGGGCTGCGCCACGGAGAACGGCAGCGGAGCGAACACCGCCGTGGCGAGCAGTGCCACGACGGGAACGGCGCAGACGGCGACGGCCTTGGGACGTGTGAGGCGTGAGAGCACGGGATCAATCTAACGTCACCGCCCGGCGTACCCCCCGTACAGGTCCCGCCGCGCGGTCGTGAAGCGGCGCAGCGCCTCAGGGAGCGGTTCGGTCCCGATCCCCGGGGTGCGCGGCACCGGCAGATGCCCGTCCTGCAGGACGAAGGGCTCGGTGATGTCCTCGGCGAAGTAGCGGCTCGACGCGGACGTGTCGCCGGGGAGGGTGAAGCCGGGCAGGGCGGCGAGCGCCAGGTTGGGGGCGCGGCCGATGCCCGTCTCCAGCATGCCGCCGCACCAGGCGGGGACGCCGTGCGCGTGCGCGACGTCGTGGATGCGGCGGGCCTCCAGATAGCCGCCGACGCGGGCGGGCTTGACGTTGACGACCCGGCACGCGTCCATGGCGATCGCGGACGCGGTGTCGCGGGCGCCGTGCAGCGACTCGTCCAGGCAGACGGGGGTGGCGATTCGGCTCTGGAGCACCGCGTGCTGGCGGAGGTTGTTCTCCTCCAGGGGCTCCTCGATCAGCAGCAGCCCGTACGTGTCGAGGCCGCGCAGATGCTCGGCGTCGGCGAGGGTGTACGCCGTGTTGGCGTCCACCTGGAGGGGCAGCTCGTCCCCGAAGCGTTCGCGCACGGCGCGCACGGGGTGCAGGTCCCAGCCGGGTTCGATCTTCAGCTTGATGCGGACGTACCCCTCGGAGAGGTAGCGCTCGACGTCGTCGAGGAGGGCCGGGACGGAGTCCTTGATGCCGACCGAGACGCCCGCGGGCACCCGGTCGCGCACCGCGCCGAGGTAGGTGGCGAGCGACATGCCGTGCGCACGCAGTTCGGCGTCGAGCACGGCGGTCTCCAGCGCCGCCTTGGCCAGCTCGTGTCCCTTGACCTTCGCCAGGGCGGGCGCGACGGCGGCGGCCGTGAGGTCCGGGAGGGCCGCCACGCGCGGCAGCAGGAAGTCCCGCAGCACGATCTCCGCGCCCGCCACGAACTCCGAGCAGTACAGCGGCTCGGGGTCGGCGGCGAACTCCGACCAGCCCTCGGCCATGTCCGTGACGACGTGCAGCAGGAAGGTGTCCTTCGTCGTCATGGTGCCGAAGGACGTCCGGAAGGGGGTGACCAGCGGGAGGGCGATGTGGACGACCTCGACGCGTTCGAGCTTCATGCGGTGCCCTCCTCGAGGCTGCGGGTGAGGGTGTACCAGCCGTCGCGGGACATCCCCGTCGCGGTGAACCCCTCGGCGAAGGCCTCCGTGAAGACCTCCCGGACTGCGTGCCGCCAGCGCAGTGCCCGGACCGGGTCCGCGGCCCGCAGCGCGACGGTGTCGTGCGGCACACGGCACCACACGTGGCGATCGCCCGGGTCCCGACGGGCGAGCGGACCGCCGTCGGGGGCGCGACGCGTGGCGGGCGCGGCCTCGCGGTCCGCGGCGTCCGGCGCCGGGCGCGACGGGGAGGGACGGACCAGGTCCCAGGTCACCGTGAGCCGGTCGCTCTCGTCCCCGTCGTTGACCCCGTCCGCCATGGGTCCGTAGAAGTCGACGAGGTACTCCGTGGCGGACGCGCCCAGCTTGACCAGGTTGAAGCGGGCGTTGCGGCCGACCAGCGGGTCGAAGGTCCAGCGCATCGACCGGGCGCCGCGCTCCAGGGCCCAGATGCGCTGGGCCTGCTTCACGGCGTACCCGACGCCCCGGTCGGAGGCACGGGCCGCGGCCACGAAGGAGTACACGTCCGCTCCGGCGGGCGGGCCGAAGACGGCGACCGAGGCGCCGGCCGGCCGGCCGCCGTCGAAGGCGGCGTGCACCGCGCCGCCCGCGTGGACGAGGCTGTGCAGCACCTCGGCCGGGTACGGCGGAGTGCTGCGCGGGGTCTGCCAGACGTCGCTGAAGAAGTCGGTCACGGCGGCGATGCCGGCGACGTCGTGCACCGTGCGGACCTCGACACCGGCGGCGCGGGCCGCGGCCCGCGCGACCTCCCGCGCCTCCGCCTGTGCCGCGCTCTCCGCCACCCCGGGAACCCCTGCCGTGGCACCCGCCGCCCTGAGGGCGACTGCCGTGGAATCTCCTGTCATGGGTCGAGTCTCCGAGCTCACCGCCGCCCTCGCGTTGTGCATCAGGACAACGAGCGCGTACGTTCCTGATGAGATCGGCCAAGCCACTGCCTGGAAGGGGGTCCCGTGGACGCCTGCACCCTCGGCGACCTGCTGGACGTCGTGGGCGGCCCGGTCCGGCTGCACACCGCGCCCCACGGGCTCACCGTGCCCGTGACGGAGGCCCTGCTCCACGACGCCCACACGCCACTGCCGAACGCGCCGGGGGCGCTGCTGCTCGCCGTCGGCGTCCGCGCGTCCGCGGCGGCACCGCTCGCGCGGGCGGCGGCACAGGCCGGGATGAGCGGGCTCGTCGTACGTGGCCCGGACGGACCGCTCGCGGAGGCCGAGGCGGCGGGCGTGGCCCTGCTGTCCGTCGACGAGGACGCCGCCTGGCACCACGTGCACCTGCTGCTCGCATCGGCGATCGGGGCCGTCCCCTCGGGCCTCGGGAGCGGCGCGGCCCTCGGCGACCTGTTCGCGCTCGCCGACGCCGTCGCGGCGGCCGTCGGCGGCGCCACCGCCGTCGAGGACCCGCGCCAGCGGATCCTCGCGTACTCGACCGTGCCGGGCCAGTCGGTCGACGAGGACCGCAGGCAGGGCATCCTCGGTCTCCAGGTGCCGACGAGCCCGGAGAACTCCGAGCAGTACCGGGTGCTGTTCGCGGCCGGCGGGCCGGTACGGCTGCCCGCGCTCGGCACCGGCACCGGCACCGACCTGCTGCCCCGACTCGCCGTCGCGGTGCGCGCCGGCGGCGAGACCCTCGGCTCGCTCTGGGTGGTCGACGACGGGAATCTCGCGCCGGACGCCGAGGCCGCCCTCGCGCAGGGCGCGTCCACCGCGGCGATGCTGCTGCTGCGGGCCCGGGCCGCACAGGAGCTGGCCCGCCACCAGAACGGCGACCTGCTGCGCCGCCTCCTCGACGGCACCGCCGACCCGGCCGCCGCGGCCCACCGGCTCGGCCTGGGCATCGGCCCGGACGGCGGCCCGGCACCCGTCCGGGTGGCCGCCTTCGTGCTCGGACCGGCCGTCTCGGCGGCCGACGTCGAACAGACCGCGCTGCGCCTCCTGGACCTCGTACGCCTCCAGTGCGAGGCGCGCTACGGGCGGCACGCCTGCGTCCTCGCCGACGGGGTCGTGTACGCGCTGCTGCCCGCGGTCGGCGAGCGCGGCGGGGCGCGGCACAGACAACTCGTGGAGGACGTCGTGCGGCGGGCCGGGCAGGCGCTGCGGGTGCCCGTGCGGGCGGGGCTCGGCGAGGTCGTGCCGGGCCTCGCCGAGGTGACGGCCTCCCGCGACGACGCGGACCTGGTGCTGCGCATCCTCGGACCGGAGCTGCCCGTGGCGTCCGTCGAGGAGGTAAGGCCCCGGGTCACCCTGCTCCGGCTCACCGAAGTGCTGGGCGAGAGCCGGGAGCTGAGCGCCGGGGCATGGCGCACGGTCCTCGCGTACGACGCCGAGCACGGCACCGACTACGCCCGCACCCTCGTCTGCTGGCTGGACGCGGGCTGCGACATGGCGGGCGCGGCGCGCCTGCTCGCCGTGCACCCCAACACCTGCCGCTACCGCCTGCGACAGGCCCGGCAGCAGCTCGGCATCGACCTCGACGATCCCGACGAACGGCTGGTGCTGTGGCTCCAGTTGAGGGCACTCGCGGGGCTCAGGGGGACGCCGACAGCCAGCTCCTGAGCCGCTCCTCGCACGCGTGCAGCTGCGCGACCGGCACGTACTCCCCCGCCGTGTGCGCCAGCACCGGGTCGCCGGGGCCGTAGTTGAGCGCGGGGACGCCGAGCGCGGCGAACCGGGCGACGTCGGTCCAGCCCAGCTTCGGGCGCGGTGCCACGCCGAGGACGGCGACCAGCGAGGCCACCGCCTCCTGGCCGAGTCCGGGCAGCGCGCCGGGGACGACCTCGGTGACCTCGACGTCGTGACCGGGGAACAGGTCCCGTACGTACGCCTCGGCCTCCTGAGCCGAACGGCTGGGCGCGAACCGGGAGTTGACGGTGATCACACACTCGTCGGGGACGACGTTCCCGGCGACCCCGGCGCGTACGGCGACGGCGTTCAGGCCCTCCCGGTACTCCAGCCCGTCGATCACGACCCGCTGCGGCGTGTGGTCGGCGAGCCGCTGGAGGACGGCGGCGGCCCGATGGGCGGCGTTCACGCCCATCCAGGACCGCGCGGTGTGCGCCCGCTCGCCGCGCACCGTGATGTCGGCGCTCAGCACGCCCTGACAGCCGGCCTCGACCCCGGCGTCGGACGGCTCCATGAGGATCGCGAGGTCCGCGGCGAGCAACTCCGGGCGCGCGGCGGCGATCACCCCGAGTCCGTTGCGGTCGCCCTCCACCTCCTCACACTCGTAGAAGACGTACGTGACGTCACGGGCGGCCGGCGCGGGGACGGTGGCCGCGAGGCGCAGGGCGACGGCGACACCGCCCTTCATGTCGCAGGCGCCCAGGCCGTGCAGGAGGCCGCCTTCGAGTCGGGAGGGGAGGTTGTCCGCGGCGGGCACGGTGTCCAAGTGGCCCGCGATCAGGACCCGTTCGGGGTGACCGAGGTCGGTGCGGGCGACCACCGAGTGGCCGATCCGCTCGACGGTGAGGTGCGGCAGCCCGGCGAGCGCCGCCTCGACGGCGTCGGCGAGCGGGGCCTCGTGGCCGCTCTCGGAGGGGATGTCGACGAGCGCGCGGGTGAGGGCGACGACGTCGGCGAAGAGATCGAGCCGGGTCATGCCGCTTCCTCACGTTCCGGAGCCTGGTCGAGCTTGGAGTGCCTGATCCCGTACAGCCGGTAGATCACCAGCCCGGCCGCCATCCACGCGCCGAACGCGACCCAGGTGTCGGTGCCCAGGCTGAACAGCATGTACGCGCAGAAGCCGACGCCCAGGATCGGCGTGACCGGCGAGAAGGGCACCCGGAACGACCGTGGCGCCTCGGGGCTGCGCCGCCGCAGCAGCACCACCGCCAGGTTCACCAGCATGAAGGCGAACAGCGTGCCGATGCTGGTGGCGTCGGCGAGGGCGCCCAGCGGGACGAGCGCGGCGAGCACGGCGATGAACAGCGACACGATGACGGTGTTGGCCCGCGGCACCCCGGTCCTCGGGTGCACCTTGGAGAACAGCGGCGGCACCAGGCCGTCCCGCGACATCGCGAACAGGATGCGGATCTGCCCGTACTGCACGGTCAGCACGACGCTGGTGGTCGCGACGACCGCGCCCACCGACAGCAGCACCGGCCACAGGTTCCCGCCGCCCACCGACTGCACGAGCACCTGGCTGAGCGTGGCCTCCGTGCCCTCGAACCGCTGCCACGGCATCGCCCCGAGCGCGGCGACCGCGACGAGCACGTACAGCGCGGTGACCAGGACGAGGGAGAGGATGATCGCGCGCGGCAGGTCGCGCTGTGGGTTCCGCGCCTCCTCGCCCGCCGTGGAGGCGGCGTCGAAGCCGATGTAGGAGAAGAACAGCGACGCGGCGCCCGCGCTCATCCCGGCCGTGCCGAGCGGGAACAGCGGGGTGAAGTTCCCGGCGTGGAAGGCCGTGAAGGCCACCGCGCAGAACATGACCAGCGCGGCGATCTTCACACCGACCATCACGGTGTTCGCGACGGCGCTCTCCCGGGCCCCGCGCAGCAGCACGACCATGGACAGGACGACGATCGCGGCAGCCGGGACGTTCAGGACGCCGCCGTCGCCCGGTGGCGCGCTGAGCCACTCGGGCAGGGTGACCCCGACGGTCAGGTCCAGCAGTTCGTTGACGTACTGGCCCCAGCCCACGGCCACGGCGGCCACCGACACCCCGTACTCCAGGATCAGGCACCAGCCGCAGACCCAGGCGACGAGTTCGCCGAGGGTGGCGTAGGCGTAGCTGTAGGAGGAGCCGGAGCCGGGGATCATGCCGGCCAGCTCGGCGTACGACAGCGCCGAGAACAGCGCGGTCACCCCGGCCAGCACGAACGACACGACGATGGCGGGGCCCGCCTCGGGGACGGCCTCCCCCAGCACCACGAAGATGCCCGTGCCGAGGGTCGCTCCCACGCTGAGCAGCGTGAGCTGCCCGACCCCCATGGTCCGCTTCAGCGGGCTCCCGGCGGCGTCGGCGACCAGCGCCCCGACGTCCTGCCGCCGCGTCAGCCGGCCGACCCGCCCGCTCCCCGGACCGCCCTTCGGCCGTGTACGCACTGTCTCCACCGTGCTGCTCCCTCCACCGCACCGTCCGCTTCAGTGCCCTGATGATGCGGACGCCACAGCTCCGGCCGGTGGGAGCATCGGCCAGAGATACGCGAAAGGGTTTGTCGTCCCGGCCAAAGCGGAGGGAGGGCGGCGGGCCTGCGCGGCCGGGGGCCGGGGACTCCGGTTTCCGTGCGGGGCGCGGGGTGCGCGGCGGGGTACGGACGCGACGAGGGCCGCGCGCGGCGCGGGGACGCACGCACCCGGCGTCGCCCGGGAGCCTCCGGGCTCGGCGCGGGAACGGGGTCGCCCGGGAGCATCCGGACTCGGCGCGGCGACGTACGCGCTCGGGCTCGGCGCGGGAACGGGGTCGCCCGGGAGCGTCCAGGCTCGGCGCGGCGACGTACGCACCCTGCGTCGTCCGGGCTCGGCGCGGCGCTGAGCCCGCCCCGTGGCGCCCGGGTTCAGCGGAGTGCGTCGGCGACCTCGCGCGCGGCGTCGACCACCCGGGGCCCGACCCTCTCGGGCACGGAGTCGGCGAGCATGACGACGCCCACGCTCCCCTCGACCCCGGTCACACCGAGGAGCGGTGCCGCGGCACCGCTGGCCCCGGCCTCCAGCTCGCCGTGCGTGAGGGTGTACCCGGGCTCCTCCGCCGACGCCTGCCGGGCGGAGAGGATCGCCCGCCCCGCGGCCCCCCGGTCGAGCGGATGCCGGAACCCGGCGCGGTAGGCGACGTGGTAGTCCGTCCACGTCGGTTCGACGACGGCGACGGCCAGCGCCTCCGTCCCGTCGACGAGCGTGAGATGAGCGGTCGCCCCTATGTCCTCCGCCAGCGCGCGCAGCGCCGGCAGCGCGGCCTCCCGCACCAGCGGGTGCACCTGACGGCCCAGCCGCAGCACCCCGAGTCCGACCCGGGCGCGACCGCCCAGGTCGCGGCGGACGAGAGCGTGCTGCTCCAACGTGGCCAGCAAGCGGTACACAACGGTCCGGTTGACGCCCAGTTTGTTCGAGAGCTCGGTGACGGTCAGCCCGTGATCCGTGTCGGCGAGCAGCTTGAGGACGCGCAGTCCCCTGTCGAGCGTCTGAGAGGTCTCCGCGGTCACGACGCCCACTCCTTAGTGGTGAGGTCGACGGCCCCCTCGCGGCTGTGCGTCACCGAGTCCCGTCGGCGACGCGCTTCAGAGGCCGCCGGTCGGCTGGCGACCCGGGGTGATCCCGGGCGGAGTCGCTTCACGGCTGCGCTCCGCGGCGGCGCTGCCACGGGGCGTGTGCGTAGCGGGACAGTAGCGAGCCGGTCCGCTCAGCGGAAGTCTCCGTCCAGAATCCGGGCATCGGCTGGTACGGACTGATTCCGTTTGCCCCGAATCATGGGGGGTGCGGCGCCCGAAGCGGAGCGCGCACACGCCCGGCGCACATGCCCCGCCGCACACCGGCGGGAACCCGTACCCGTCACCCGCCGGCAGCGGTACCCCGCCCGCTGACCGGCGCCCCGCATCCGGGGTCACCGCATGCGGGTGGCCCACTCCTGCACCTTGGCGATCCGCTGTCGCAGCTGACCCGCCGTCGCTTCCGCGCTCGGCGGGCCGCCGCACACGCGGCGCAGCTCGGTGTGGATCACTCCGTGCGGCTTGCCGCTCTGGTGGACGTACGCTCCGACCATCGTGTTGAGCTGCTTGCGCAGCTCCAGGAGTTCCTTGTGGGTGACCACGGGCCGCCGCTCGGCGGGGAGCTCCAAGAGGTCGGCCTCCTCGTCGGGCTTCTTGCGGCTGTGCGCGATCTGCCGCGCCTGCCGCTTCTGGAGGAGGAGTTGCACCTGCTCGGGTTCGAGGAGCCCCGGGATCCCCAGATAGTCCTGCTCCTCCTCGCTCCCCGGGTGGGCCTGCATCCCGAACTCGGCGCCGTCGTACAGCACCCGGTCGAAGACGGCCTCGGACTCCAGCGCCTCGAAGGAGAACTGCTCCTGCTCGCCGGTGTCCTCGTCCTGCTCCCGGTTCGCCTCCTCCATCTCCTTCTCGGACTCGGCGTACGGGTCCTCCTCGCCCTCCTTCTTGGGCTTGTCGAGCGCGTGGTCCCGCTCGACCTCCATCTCGTTGGCGAAGGTCAGCAGGTCGGGGACGGTCGGGAGGAAGACCGACGCGGTCTCGCCGCGCCTGCGGGACCGCACGAAACGTCCCACGGCCTGGGCGAAGAAGAGGGGCGTGGAGATCGTGGTCGCGTACACCCCGACCGCGAGCCGGGGCACGTCGACGCCCTCGGACACCATGCGGACGGCGACCATCCACCGGTCCTGGTTGTGGCTGAACTCGTCGATGCGGTCCGAGGCGCCGGCGTCGTCGGACAGCACGAGCGTCGCCTTCGTCCCGGTGATCTCACGGATCAGCTTGGCGTAGGCGCGGGCCGAGTCCTGGTCGGAGGCGATGACGAGCGCACCCGCGTCCGGAATGGCCTTGCGGACCTCGGTCAGCCGCTGGTCGGCGGCGCGCAGCACACTGGGCATCCACTCACCCCGCGGGTCGAGCGCGGTGCGCCAGGCCTGCGAGACGGCGTCCTTCGTCATCGGCTCCCCGAGCCGCGCCGCGATCTCGTCGCCCGCCTTCGTACGCCACCGCATGTTGCCGCTGTAGGAGAGGAAGATGACGGGCCGCACGACCCCGTCGCCGAGGGCCGAGCCGTATCCGTACGTGTAGTCGGCGGCGGACCGGCGGATCCCGTCGTTGCCCTCCTCGTAGGCGACGAAGGGGATGGGGTTGGTGTCGGACCGGAAGGGCGTGCCGGTGAGCGCGAGCCTGCGGGTGGCCGGCTCGAACGCCTCCAGGCACGCCTCGCCCCAGGACTTGCTGTCACCGGCGTGGTGGATCTCGTCGAGGATGACGAGGGTCTTGCGCTGCTCGCTGCGGTTGCGGTGCAGCATCGGCCGCACGCCGACACCGGCGTACGTCACGGCGACGCCGTGGTACTCCTTGCCGAGCGGGCCCGCGCTGTACTCGGGGTCCAGTTTGATCCCTATGCGCGCGGCGGCCTCGGCCCACTGCTTCTTCAGGTGCTCGGTCGGCGCGACCACGGTGACCTGTTGCACGACGTGGTGGTGCAGCAGCCAGGACGCGAGCGTCAGCGCGAAGGTCGTCTTGCCGGCGCCGGGCGTGGCGACGGCGAGGAAGTCGCGCGGCTGCTCCTGGATGTACTTCTCCATCGCCCCCTGCTGCCAGGCACGCAGCTTGTTGGCGGTGCCCCAGGGGGCGCGGCCGGGGAAGGCGGGCGAGAGGTGGTGCGACGAGGAGGCACTGGCGGCGGTGGTAGTCACGGTCTCCGTGGGTGGTCGAATCAAAGGCCGCGCGCCGGACGTCGGACGGATCGGCGGGGGGAGACGGGCGGGCGGCTCGGCTACGTATGACAACCGGGCCACCCTACCGGCGCGCCCCTCGTGTCAACGCGCGGACGGTGCCGGGTCACCCGTGGATGGGACTGAGGTCACAGCGCGCGCCGACGGTGCCGGGGAAACCTTCGTGCGGGCACCGCGGAGAGGGCCGAGGTCACACGGCCGCGACCGACGCGGGACCGCTCTCCCCGGCCGGCGACCGGCGATCACCGCTTCCGGTCACCGCTCCCGCAGGCGTGTCGTCACCCAGGCCCCCAGCAGCGCGAGGGCCGCCATCGGCAGGAACACGGCGGCGAAGGCGGCCGGGTGGGAGCCGTCCGCCGAGGCCGTGACGTCCGTGATCGAGCCGCCGCCCAGCGCCGCGAAGGCCGCGCCGCCCGCGGCCAGCAGCAGGGCGTTCGACAGGGCGTCGGAGATCTGGAGGGAGGCCGAGTTGGTGCCGGCCTCCGCGGGCGGCGACAACCGGAGCATCAGCACACTGGTCGAGGCGACCACGAGCCCCATCCCGAAGCAGCCGAACCCCCAGGCGACGGCGACGACCCACACGGGCACGGCGTGGATCAGCACCGTGGGCGCGGTGCCGATGGCCGCGACGACCAGCACCATGCCGACGAACATCAGCCGCTCCCGGTACGGCTCCGTCCGCGGCCGGGACTGCACATAGGACCCCAGCGCCCAGGAGCCGCCGCCCGCGGCGAGCGAGAGCCCGGCGAGCGTCGGGGACAGGCCCCGCTGGGTGACGAGCATGAGCGGCACGAAGGACTCGGCGGCGATGAACGTGCCGTCCGCGACCCCGCGCAGCAGCACCACCGACGGCAGGCCGCGGGCCGCCCGGCAGGTGCCGCGGGGCAGCAGCGCGAGCACGGCCGGGACGAGCAGCGCGGCGCCGGCGAGGGCGGGGACGAGGGACAACGGGCGCAGGTCCTGGGCGGCGTACTGGAGGAGCCCCGCGCCCAGGGAGATGCCGAGCGCGAGCCGGACGCGGCGCCGGTCGAGGCGGGCGCGGCCGGCCCGTCCCGGGGGCGGCTCCCCTCCCGAGGCTCGCCGCCGCATCTCCGGCAGGGCGAGCGCCAGCGGAAGGGCGACCAGGGCCGGGATGCCGACGAACACCCAGCGCCAGCCGAGATGTTCGGTGACCGCGCCGGCGGCGAGCGGGCCGACCACCGACGGGACCACCCAGGCCGCGGCGAACGCCGCCATGATCGACGGCCGCAGCCGTTCCGGATAGGCCCGCCCGACGACCACGTACAGGGCGACGCCGACCAGGCCGCCGCCGAAGCCCTGCACGGCCCGGCCCAGGACGAAGACCCACATGCTCCCGGCGGTCCCGGACACGAGCAGCCCCGCCGCGAAGGACGCGATCCCGGCGGTGAGGGATGCCAGCGGGCCGTCCCGGTCGGACAGCTGGCCGGCGAGGACCATCCCGAACAGGCTCGTCGTGAAGTACCCCGAGAACCCGAACGCGTACAGCGACACTCCGTCCAGGTCCCGCGCCGCCACGGGCATCGCCGTGCCGACGGCCGTCGCCTCGAAGGCGATCACCAGCACCACGGACACGATGCCGATGCTGAGCGCCCGGTGGGGCCGGCTCAGCACGCCGCCCTCGTCCGGTGACGGGGCGGTCGTGTCATCGCGGGCTTCCAGGGCGGTCATGGCCGTCAGCGTAGGAGCCCGGGGGCCGCCCCGGCCCCTGTCGGAAGACGGTGATCCACTGGGCCTTTGGTCGTACGACCAGCACGTTCCACGCGCCCACCGGCCCGCACCGCGGCTCCGTCCACCGGGCCCGCACCGCGGCTCCGTCCACCGGGCTCGCACCGGGGCACCGCCCGCCGCGCCACCCGTCGCACCGCGCGCCGCTCGGTGCGCCGCGAGGCGCCCGCCGGGACGTCTCCCCGCGTGCCGCCCGCCCGTTCATGAACGGCGTATGGCAGTCGCGTTGCAGCGCCCCCGCAGCCCTTGAGCCCCGTCGCCACCCGCCCCTACGGTCGACTCATCGGGTTCGGAACGAGTGAGCCGTGCCGCACCTGATTTTGGCCGTGTGCCCGAGTGGTTCAGGGACTCGCCTGCAAAGCGAGTTACGCGGGTTCAATTCCCGCCACGGCCTCTATTGCCTTGATCAGGAAGAACGGAAGGGCGGCACTCCGGAAGGGCTGCCGCCCCTCAGTCGTCCGTGGCCCGCTCGGGGACGCCCAGGATCAGCCTCCCGTACCGACGCTCCGGGCGCAGTGCCTCATGGCGTCCCGGCATCATGCTTCGGCCCGTTGGGTGATGGCTGCCTCGGTGCGGTCTCCCAGGAATTCGTACCACCGGCGTTCCAGGCAGACGTAGCGCACGTCCGCCTCGACGAGGCTGAGGAAACCCGACACGGTCTCTGTGAGGCGTTGCTGCAGCCCCTGGTCGGCCAGCGTTCCGTCCTCGGCGAAGGCCTGGTAGCTGTTGGCCACGCTGAACATGTCCGGGTAGACACGGGTGCCCAGGTGCTCCAGGGGAATCCTCAGGGCCCACAGCCCGCGGTTGCCTCCGACCAGGGACGGCGACGCGGAAACGAGCATCGCGTGCTTGGTCTTGAACGGCTGCGGCCGGACACGGGAGACCCAGTCGATCGCGTTCTTCAGTACTCCCGGCACGGAGGCGTTGTACTCCGGCGAGGAGATGACGAAGGCGTCGCTCCGCTCGAGTCGGTCGCGCAGGGCGAGGGCGCCGTGCGGCAGCCCTTCGGTTGCCTCCATGTCACCGTCGTACAAGGGCATGTCGAAGTCGCGCATTGCGGCGAGGTCGACAGCGGCACCGGTGTCGGAGAGGAGTCGGGCCACGAGGGAGGCGAGGCGGGCGTTGGCCGAATCGGCCCGCAGTGCGGCCCCGAAGACCAGGAATCGGAGCGGGCCGGGATGCGTGTCCGTGGACATGGGTCCGTCCTTCCGTCGTGGGCACGCTTCTCCAGCGGCAGCCTCAATGACCAGTGTGGTTCCGCGAGGCACAACGCGCGACCGGCAGCCCGGAGCCGGCCGGGCCGACGGCGGCGCAGGCTCAGGAAGGCATGCGCGGACAAACCCGCAAAGCGAGTTGCGCGGGTTCAATTCCCACCACGGCCTCTCTTTCCTGACCAGGCAGAACGAAAGGGCGGCACTCCGGAAGGGGTACCGCCCTCGTGATGTGGAGTGCGCCCCTGAGCCGATCGAGGGAGCGACAGCGCGCCGCCTGGTGATCAGGGCGCGGCAGAAGAAGAGTGGCCTTCATGAAAAGGGCTGCGTTGGACAACGTCGAGAGACTCACAGACAGCGGAAAAGCTGTCATGTCGGCGGACGACTGCACCGTCGCAAGCATCGTCCGGGAAACAATCACCAGCGGTAAGTCGGCGTCGTTCTACCTGTCTCCGTCGCAGGCGGCGGCTGTCAGGGCCTGGTACTGGACGCCCGACCGGGTCAAGAAGACCGGCATCAGGACGGTATCGAGCGCGGAGAGGGACAAGATTGCTTCGGACCTCGGCGTCAAGGACATCGGCACGTTTCGGTGCAACCGCATCCAGTGCGAGTGCGGTCAGGTCTACGGCGCTTTCGAGTTCCTGCAGCAGGGCATCAAAGAACACGGCAAGGACGCGGTGCTATCGGTTTTCGCGCTGAAGAACGCCGCAATTCTGCGTGTCAATCCTCCCGACCTCCCTGTCTGCCCGAAGTGCGACGAACTCCTGACGGAACGAATGACCTACGACAACGGCACGTACGGATGTTCCTTCGGTACCGAGGACTGACGAGGACTGTAGTCAAGGTCCACGTCCTCGGACCTCACGCGTACAGCACGCCCCCGGCCTGGTCGTCGAAGGCCTCCGGCCAGTAGCGGCGGCCGTCGTCGCCGGGCAGGGTCGGGGTCGGGTCGCAGGCGACGGGGTCGACCGTGGCGAGGGTCTGGGACATCGTGGCGGCGAGCTGCTCGTAGGTGTCGCTGAGGTCGTGGGCCGCGTCGAGGGCCTTCTCGCGGTGCAGCAGCCAGAGCGTGAAGGCGAGGGTGGAGATGTCGGCGTTGAGCGGGCGGAGGGTGAGGTCCGGCTCGCTCCAGGCGAGGACCGCGCCCGTGCCGCCGTCCACCACGAGGCTGATGTCCTCCACCAGGTGGCCGAGGCGTATCAGACGGTCGGCGGTGGCGGGGAGTTCGTCGGCGGAGAACTCGCCGGGGCGCTCGTCGGCGTAGTACTCGGTGAGGGCCGGCAGCGGCACCTCCGTGTCGAGCTGGAAGAGGAAGCCGTCCTCGGGCAGCCCGGTCTCGCGCAGGAAGCGGCGGGTCGGCTCGTGGGTGAGCGCGGACGGGAAGTCGACGTCCTCGAAGCGCATGATCCCACCGGTGCCGAACTCCTCGTCCAGCAGCCGCTTCGGCAGGTCGAGGACGAGTCCGTCGCCGGGGCCCGCGATCCTGGTGAGCGGGCGGATCAGCGCGGCCATCCGCCAGAACGGCGGCACCCGGTCCCCCGCGGCCTCGGCGAAGACGGCGCTGAGCCGCTCCGAGGCCTCCGTGACCGCCTTGGGGCCGAACCGCCAGCGGGACGAGGCGAGTTCGGTCGCTGCTGCTCCGAAGTCGAACTGGCCGCGGGACGACGTGAGTTCAGCCGTGACTGCTCCGGATCCGCCACGCGGCGGCGCGAGTTCGGTCGCGGCGGTTCCCTTGCCGAACCGCCCACGGGACGGGGCACGTGCCGCCGGGCTCGTCTCGAGGTCGAAGGCGGTCCTGGGGACGGACCGGCCGCGGGGCGAGGACAGTTCCTCCGTGACCGCGGCGAAGCGCAGCAGGGCCTCCAGGGAGGGTGCCAGCGGGGTCAGGTCCATGGGGGCGGGGCGGCGGCCGAGGTACGTCGTGGAGATCTCCCCGGTCGTGCCGTCGAGCACGATGGACTCAAGGTCCCGGTCCAGGCTGCGCAGGGCTCCCACGACGACCTGGTCCCGGAGCTCCCCGGCGAGTCTGTCGGCGTCGCCCGCGAGATCCGTCAGCCGCCGCAGGCCGTGCTCGCGCAGTGCGCCGAACGCCAGCAGCGCGCCGTCGTGGGGCAGTCCGGGGCCGGTCAGCAGGTGCCGCGTCCCCGTGTGCGTGACGTACGGGTCCAGCTCGTCGTCCGTCAATGTGATCGCACCGCCGACGCCGGTGTCAGTCGTGCTCATGGCTCCCCCGCGCATGTGAACGCATCGTGCTTCCCCCTGTGGGGAACAGCTCCGCGTCCCGCGGCGGTTCCCCATGTCCGAGAACCATACGCCGCGGCACTGACAACGCCGGAAACTCCCGGGAACGAGCCGCCCACGGCCCAAGCGGACCGGCGGTCCGCCGCTCAGCCGAAGTACACGCCGCCCGCGACGACGACCACGGCGGCCAGGACGAACACCAGCACCCAGAGGGCCAGTTTCCCGACGCCGGGCGCGGGTTCGTAGCGCGGCTCCCCGTTCCCGGGGGCCTGCGCGGGCTCGCCCGCCGTCGGCCCGGGCGCGCTCACGCGCCCGTCACCACGGCCGCCTGCGGGCGGATCGGCAGGCGGTTGACGGGACGGCCCGTCGCCGCCCGTACGGCGGAGGCGACCGCCGCCGGGGACGTCACGACCGGCACCGCGCTGACCGCCTTGGCGCCGAAGGGGGCGACGACGTCGCGCTCCTCGACGAGCTTGACGATGTGGATGTCGGGGGCGTCCAGGGCGGTGGGAAGGGAGTAGCCGGTCAGGTCGGGATGGCGGACGAGGCCGCGGGCCGTGCGCAGGTTCTCCGTCAGCGCGGCGCCGACACCCTGGGTGACGCCCGCCTCGATGCGGGCGGCGAGCTGCGCCGGGTTGAGCACCCGGCCGACGTCCTGGGCGAGCGCCAGTTCCACGACCCGTACGGAGCCGAGCTCGATGTCGACGTCCACGACCGCGCGGATCGCGCAGAAGGCCAGGCCCACGAAGGCGTCGCCCTGACCGGCCTCGTCGAGCGGCTCGGTGGGGTGCGGGCGGCACTGCGCGGTCGCCCACAGCTCCTTGCCGTCCATCGCCTCGGTGACCGTGGTGGACAGCACCCCGTCGTACGAGGTGATCTTGCCGTCGGTGATCTGGAGCAGTTCGGTCGACATCCCGAACTTGTGCGCCAGGGGCTGGAGCAGCTGGGTGCGGACCATCTTGGCCGCGCGCTCCACGGCTCCGCCGGACACCCAGGTGTGGCGGCCTCGGCAGCTCGCGCCGGCCGGCGGCTGGTCGGTGTCGACGGGCGCGACGTGCACCTCGTCGATGCCGAGCGTCTCCTGGACGATCTGCCGGGCCAGCGTGGTGAAGCCCTGGCCGGTCTCCACGGCCGCGCACAGCACCGTGGCGACGCCGTCGTGGACCTTCACGGTGGCCGTCGAGACCTCGTCGGCGCCCTCGGCGCCGAGCATGTGGACCATGCCGAGGCCGTATCCGACGCCGCGGCGCACGGCGCCGGGCTCGCCCGCGCCCTCGGGCCCGCCGGGCAGCAGCCACTCGTCCTCGGGTGTGTCCTTGGGGAGCGCGGGGAGCGGGTGGTCCCGTACGGCCTGGAGCAGTTCGGCGACCGGGGCCGGGCACGTCACCGTCTGTCCGGTCGGGAGCACGTCGCCCGTGGCCATGGCGTTGCGCAGGCGCAGTTCGGCCGGGTCGACGCCGAGCTTCTTGGCCAGCTTGTCCATCTGCGCCTCGTAGGCGGCGCACACCTGCATGGCGCCCTCGCCGCGCACATGGCCGGAGGGCGGGTTGTTGGTGCGTACCGCCCAGCCCTCGATGAAGGCGTTCGGGACGACGTAGGGGCCGCAGGCGAAGGCTACGGCGGCGGCCAGCGACTCGGCGGAGCTGTCGGAGTAGGCGCCGGCGTCGAGCAGGATCTGCGCCTCGACCTTCACCAGCTTGCCCTCGGCGTCGGCGTGGTGCCGGTAGCGCAGCAGCGTGGGGTGCCGGTGGGCATGGCCGAGGAAGGACTCCTCGCGCGTAGCGGTGAGTTTGACCGGGCAGCCGGTCTTCAGCGCGAGCAGGCCGAGGGGCAGCTGGAAGCCCTGGTCCTCCCGGTCGGCGGTGGCGCCGGGGACGCCCGTGACGACGACCTTCACGCGTTCGGGTTCCAGGCCGTAGCAGGCGGCGGCGGTGTCGCGGTCGGTGTGCGGGTCGGTGGAGGCGAGGTAGAGCTCGACGCCGCCGTCGGGGCGGGGCACGGCGAGGCCGGCTTCCGCGCCGATGGGTGCCGGGTCCTGGCGGCCGATGCGGTACTGGCCCTCGACGACGATCTCGCCGACCGCGTCCGGGTCGCCGTGGCGCAGCGGGATGTGGCGGATCAGGTTGCCGTCGGGGTGCAGGGGTTCGGCCTCGAAGGCGAGCTCCGGGTCGGTCACCGCGTCGAGCACCTCGTACTCGACGATGACGGCGGCGGCGGCCATGCGGGCGGTGTCGGGGTGGTCGGCGGCGACGGCCGCGATGGGCTCGCCGTGGTGGCGGACGACCTCGGAGGCGAACACCGGGCGGTCGGCTCTGCCGCGGCCGTGCAGCGGGTTGCCGGGCACGTCCTCGTGGGTGACGACCGCGCGTACGCCGGGCATCTCGCGCGCGTGGCTGGTGTCGATGGACACGATGCGCGCGTGGGGGTGCGGCGACCTGAGCACGGCGGCCCACAGCAGGCCCTCGGCCCACAGGTCCGCGGCGTACGGGAAGGTGCCTTCGGTCTTGGCGCGGGCGTCCGCGGCGGGCAGCGAGACGCCGATCCCGTGCGGCAGGGGCTCGGGGCCCGTGTCGGGCACCGCCGGTGTCTCGGTGGCGGTTTCGTTGCTCACGCCTGGCCTCCGTCCTGGCCGTACGGCTGCTCATGCGGCGCCTGGGGGTCGTACGGAGAAGTGTCCTCGAAGGAGCCCGCTTCGTAGGCCGCCGGGTTGACACCGCCCGCTCCGGGGCCCGCCTGGTGCGGGATGCGCGCCTCGTCGACGTCCGGCGTGGCATCGGTGGCGGAGTGCGTCTCGCGTTCGGCGACGACCTCGCGGACGGCGTCCAGGACACCGCGGTAGCCGGAACAGCGGCAGAGGTTGCCGCACAGTGCCTGACGGGTCTCCAGCTCGGTCGGCGCGGGGTTGCCCTCCAGCAGGTCGTGCAGGGTCATCGCCATGCCCGGCACGCAGAAGCCGCACTGCACGGCACCGCACCTGGCCAGCGCGCGCTGCACGTCGGAGGGCTGTCCGTCGGCGGCCAGGCCCTCGACGGTGCGCACCTCGCTGCCCGCCGCGGTGACGGCGGGCACCAGGCAGGAGGCGACGAGCCGGCCGTCGACCTGGACGTTGCAGGCGCCGCACTCGCCCTGCGAGCAGCCGTCCTTGGCGCCGGCGAGGCCGAGGCGTTCGCGCAGGACGTAGAGCAGCGACTCGCCGATCCAGGCGTCGGTGACGGGGCGGTCCGCGCCGTTGACGCTCAGGACGTACGAGGCGAGGGGGTGTTCGTCGTTCGAGGGTGCGGCGGCGGCCTCCGCGTCGTGGGCCGAACCGGTCTCGGTGTCCGCCTCGGGGGCGGGTGTACCGGTCCGGGTGGCGTCGGGGGCCGCGGCGGCCTCGTGCGCCCGGTCCGGCGCGTGCTCGACCGGCCCGGCGGGGTCGGCCGTGCCGGTCTCCTCAGGGGCCTCGTGCGCGGGCCCGGCGGGCTCCTGGGCGTCCGGGGCGGGCGCGTGCGGGTGCGGGTGCGTCGAGGTGCCCCCGGGGCCCCCAGCGGGCCCCTGCGGCGGCTCGGCGGTCCACGCCTGGCCGATGGCTTCGGACGCCCAGGGTGCGGCGGCGCCGCCGGGGAGGGTGGCGGGCGGGTTCCCGCCCCACTGCTCGACGAGCGCCGACGTGGTGAACTCGCCCGATTCGTCCGGGAGGTCGCCTCCGGCGACGGGGATGGACCACTGACCGGTCACGTCGTGGCCGGGGGCGGCGCCCTCCTGGGCGGCCTCGCTGAAGTCCCACTGTCCGGTGGCGGGCGGCTGGTACGAGAACCGGTCGTCCGGGGCCTCCTGGGCCCCGGTGCCCGGCTCCGGCCAGTCCGTGGACCCGGGCGGCACGTTCCAGGTCCCGGTGGCGGCCGGGTCGGTGGCGTCCGGGGTCGCGGGCTGCACGCTGATCTGCGGGGGCACGTAGCCGTGGCCGGGGGCCGCGAGCGGGCTCTCCCGTTCGGCGAGGAGGGCTTCGATGCCCCCTTCGGGGAGCTTGACGAAGGCGGTGGCCCCGTCGTCGTAGTCGCCCTGGGGCAGCGGGTCCCAGCGGCCCCCGCTCTGCGGGGTGCCCTCTCCGTGCTGGTCGTCGGTCACGACAGCGCCCTCCCCAGTGCTCGTCGGGCCAGCGCGGCGACGGTGCGCCGCAGGTGCAGTACGGCGGGCGGAAGCTGCCCCGGGGAGCCGTCCTCGGCGGGCCCCGGATCCGGGATGCAGGCCGCGGCGACGTACTCGCCGAACGCGTGAAGCGCCTCGGGCACGATCGAGCGGCTGTTGTCCCAGTCGATCAGCTGAGCGACCCACGCCTCGGCGTCCAGGGGGCGCAGCGGCATCGGCGCTATGGCCCCGACCGCGCACCGCACGCCGCGTCGCGCCGGGTCGAGGACGAGTGCCACCGAGGCGACGGCACGGCCGGGCCCGGTGCGTCCGGTGGCCTTGAGGAAGACCTGCGGGGCGTGCAGCAGCGGCACGCGCACGTAGCCGATGAGCTCGCCGCCGCGGAGCATCTCCATGCCGGCCAGCAGGTGCGAGACGGGGATCTCGCGGCGGGCTCCGCCCTGGCCCGCGACGATCAGCGTGGCCTCCAGGGCGGCCAGCACGGGCAGCGCGTCGCCGGTCGGGGCGGCGCTCGCGATGTTGCCGCCGAGGGTGCCGGCGTTGCGGATCTGCGGCGGTCCGGCCGCGCGCGCGGCGGCGGCCAGCGCCGGGATGAGCGCCGCGAAGTCGGGGCGCCCCATGCGGGCGTGGGTGAGGCCGGCGCCGAGCAGCGCGTGGCCGTCCTGGTACTGCCAGCCGCGGATCTCGCTGATCCGGCCGAGACCGACGAGCGCGGCGGGCCGCAGCTGTCCGGAGTTGACGGCGGCCATGAGGTCGGTGCCGCCGGCGACGGGGACGGCGGCGGGCATGGCGGCCAGAGCCGCGACCGCCTCGTCCAGCGAGGCGGGCAGCGTCACGGCCTGCGCCGCCTGCGGTGCGTGCGTGGTCAAACCGGCTGCCCCTTCCCGCTGCCCCACCTGGTCCCACCTGTGCTGCCGTACGGTACGTGCTGACAGGGCGGACGTGGCAACTCTGGCACATCTTCCCCGGACCTCGACGCGGGGGTCCGCTAGGAGGCATTCGCCCCCCTCACCAGCGAGATGGTCCGTTTTCGTACGGCATCGCGAATGAGCGCGAATTGCCACTCTTCGGTGATCCTTGGGGGCCTTTTTCCTCGTGAGACGGCGGTGCCGGGGTGAACGTCGTGTGACACACCGGTGGGGAGTCACCTCACACGTTTGGGGGCGCCCCCTCGATCGGACGTCCGAGCACACCCGGTCGCTTCTGCCACGGCAGCGGTCCGGTGGGCGGGCGGTAGGCCACTCCCAGGGCGTCGAGCCGCCCGTAGTGGGCGGCCATCCGCCGCTCGAAGGCGGCGAAGTCCCGTGCGGCGGGGGCGGGCAGGGCGCTCCAGGCGACCTCGGCGAAGGCCGCGAGCCGCGGGAACGTCTGGTAGTCGACGCGTGCCCGGTCCTCCATCACCTCGGTCCACACGTTCGCCTGAGTGCCCAGCACATGGCGTTCCTGCTCGGGCGTGAGCCCCGCCGGCACCGGTTCGAAGCGGTAGACGTCCTCCAGGGTGCGGACGTAGGCGATGGGCACCGGCTCGTCCTCGCCGCCGTCCTGACGGTAGTCCAGGTACACGTGCTGCTCGGGGCACATGACGACGTCGTGGCCGGCGCGGGCGGCCGTGACGCCGCCCTCGTAGCCGCGCCACGAGGAGACGGCGGCGCCGTCGGCGAGGCCGCCCTCCAGGATCTCGTCCCAGCCGATGAGCCGACGCCCGCGCGCGGAGAGCCAGTTGTCGAAGTGCCGGACGAACCAGGACTGCAACGCGTCCTCGTCCGCGAGCCCGAGTTCCTTGATGCGGGCCTGGACCGCCGGGGATTGCCGCCACTGGTCCTTGGGGCACTCGTCCCCGCCGATGTGGAAGAACTCGGAGAACCGCGGGAAGCGCGCGGGGTCCGCCGGGAACAGGTCGAGGAGTTCCTCGAACACCCCCTCGTAGAAGCGCAGGGTGTTGTCGGTGGGGGCGAGTACGTTTTCGGAGACACCCCAGTTGTCCCAGACGCTCAGGGAGGCCGTGTCGACGACGTCGGTGTTGCCGAGTTCCGGATACGCGGCGATGGCCGCCTGCGAGTGGCCCGGGACGTCGATTTCGGGGACGACGGCGATATGCCGCTCGGCCGCGTACGCCACGATCTCGCGGATGTCGTCCTGCGTGTAGAAGCCTCCGTGCGGCTTCTCGTCCCACAGCGGTGAGGCGCGGTGACCGAATTTCGTGCGCGCCCGCCAGGACCCGACCTCGGTCAGCCTCGGGTACTTCTTGATCTGAACACGCCACCCCTGGTCGTCGGTGAGGTGGAAGTGGAAGACGTTGAGTTTGTGGGCGGCCATCAGATCGAGATGGCGCAGCACCGCGTCCTTGGGCAGGAAGTGGCGGGAGACGTCGAGCATGACGCCGCGCCAGGGGAATCGGGGCGCGTCCTCGATCACCTGCTGAGCGAGGGCGTACGTCGTGCCCGGCCGGACGGGGGCGCGGCGGAAGGCGTCGGGGCCGAGGAGCTGACGCAGCGTCTGGGCCCCCCAGAAGACGCCGGCCGCGTCGCCGCCACGGATCTCCACGCCCTCCCCGGCGACGGCGCGGAGCCGGTAGGCCTCCGGCTCCAGGGCGTCGTCGAGGACCAGCCGTACGGCGTTGCGGGCGTCCTGCGGCCCTGGTGGCAGGCCCAGGCCGAGTGCCGCGCCGAGCGTGGAGCGCAGCCAGCGTTCGGCGGTGCCCGTGCCGGGCGCGGCCCACAGCGTGGTGTCGGCGTCGAGGCGGACCTCGCCGGGCACGGATTCGTCGACGGCGCGGGGCGCCGGGATCACATCACTCACGTCAGTCAGTCCTTCACCGCTCCGCCGAGTCCGGAGACGAGTCGTCGTTGTACGAGTACGAAGAAGATCAGTACCGGAATCGTCATCACCGTGGAAGCGGCCATGACGCCGCCCCAGTCCGGCTCGTCCGGCTTGTAGAACACGAGAAGCGCCATCGGCAGAGTCGACTGCGAGGTGTCGCTGATGATGAAGGACTTGGCGAACAGGAAGTCGTTCCAGGCCGAGATGAAGGAAAAGACGCTCGTGGCCACCAGGCCCGGGAAGACCAGGGGGAACAGAATCCGCCAGAGGAATCGCGCGCGGCTCGCCCCGTCGATGTAGGCGGCCTCCTCCAGCGCCTCGGGCACGGCCTTTACGAAACCGCGCAGCATCCAGATGGCGAAGGGCAGCGAGAAGGCGATGTGCGGCAGGATCAGCGAGCCCAGCGTGTTCAGCTGGCCGAGGTCCCGCATGAGGAAGAAGAGGGGGATCGTCAGGGCCTCGACGGGCACCATCTGCGCGACCAGGAACATGATCAACAGGGTGGTCCGGAACCGGAAGCGGAATCGCGTCACGGCCGTCGCCGCGAGAAACGCCACGAGCGCCGAGACGATGACGACGGTTCCCGCCACGACAAGACTGTTGAGGAAGTAGCGGCCGAATTCCTGCTGTCCGAGGACGCGCCGGAAGGAATCCAGCGAAGGCGAAAGCGTCCAGGGCCGCGGCTCGGTGGACTCGATCTCCCCGGCCGGTTTGAAGGCGCTGAGCACCATCCAGTAGAGGGGGAAGGCGACCACGACGGCGATCAGCAGTGCGGACGCCTCGGCGGCGAGCCTCCACGGTCGGCGGGGACGGCGGACGACTCCGCGCAGAATGCTCACAGTTCCTCCCCCTGCCTGCGCAGCAGCCGCAGGTACACCAGCGTGACCGCCAGCAGCAGCACCAGCATGACCACGCCGATCGCGGAGCCGAGGCTGTACTGCGAGGCGGCGAACGCCTTCTGGTAGGCGTACACGTTCAGGACCAGGTTCTGGCCCGCGATGCCGCCGCCGTTCGTCATCACGTAGATCTGCGTGAAGACCTTGAAGTCCCAGATGACCGACTGGATGGTGACGACGACGAGGATCGGCCGGAGCATCGGCGCCAGCACCGAGCGCCAGATCCGCCACTGCGAGGCGCCGTCCAGGGCGGCGGCCTCCAGCACCTCGCCCGGCACCGCGCGGATGCCCGCGTACACGGTGACCATCACGAACGGGAAGGAGCACCAGACCACTTCGAGCAGTACGAGCGCGAAGGCGCTGAGCCGTCCGTACGTCCACGAGTGGTCGCCGAACCCGAGGACCCGGTTGACGGGGCCGAAGTCGGGGTCGAAGAGGAACAGCCAGACCGTGGAGCCCGTGACGGCCGGCGTCGCCCAGGCGCCGAGCGCGGCCAGCATCAGCGCCAGCCGCGGCACCGCCCGCACCCGGGTCAGCAGCACCGCGAGCGCGCAGCCGGCGGCCAGCGTCGCCAGCACGCAGGCCGCCGCGAACAGCACGGTCGCGAGGAGCACCTGCCAGAACTGGTCGTCGGCGAAGAGCGTCGCGTAGTTGCCGAACCCCTGGAACGTGGTCGGCTCACCGCCGCTGACCTGCGCCTGGGTGTACTCCAGGAACGAGATCAGGCCGAGCTGGTAGATCGGGTAGACCAGCAGGCCGCCGAGGACGGCGAGGGCGGGGACGAGGTAGAGCCAGGGGGTCCAACGGCTGCCCGTGCGCCGGGACCGGGCGGGCGGGCCGCCCCGGCGCCCGGGACGGCGCGGGGCCGCCTTGGTGACCGGGGCGCGCGCGGCCCGCTCGGCGAGTGCGTCGTGCGTCATCGGATCAGCCCACGGAGCTGAAGGCGTCGTTCATCTTCTCGGCCGCGTCCTTCGAGGCGGCGGCCACGTCCTTCTTGCCGCTGATGACCTCCTGGAACATCGTCGGCAGGACGAGCGAGGCATCGATCTGCGCCCAGGCGGGCGAGGCCGGCACGAACTTGGCGCCCGAGGCGAGCGTCTTGACGAAGGGCTCGACGAAGGGTTCCTCGGTCGCGACCTGCTGCCGCACGTCGGTGTAGGTGGGCAGGAAGCCCATCGCCTCGAAGAGTGCGCCCTGGGTCTTCTTGGACGCCAGCTGCTTCATCAGGTCCACCGCCAGCGTGCGGTGCGAGGTGCTCTTCAGTACGCCGATGTTGTTGCCGCCGGCGAAGGCGGGCGCCACCGAGCCGGGCTTCACTCCGGGCAGCGGCACGACCGCGTACTTGCCCTTGACCTTCCCGGCCTCGATCGCCGCATGGCTGAAGTCGCCGCCGATGGCCATGCCCGCCTTGCCCGAGGCGAAGGCGGTCACCGTGTCGTTGCCGCCCATGCCCGCGCACTTGGCGGCGGGACAGTTCGCGGAGCCGAACAGCGAGGTGTAGGCCTTGATGCCCTTCTGGGCCTGTGCGCTGTCGATGGTGGAGGAGTACGAGCCGCCCTTGCCCTCGGCGAGTTCACCGCCGCGGGACCAGATGAACGGCATGGCGCCGTAGGTGTAGGCGCCGCCGACCGCGAGACCGTACAGGTCGGGCCTGGCCGCATGGATCTTCCGGGCGGTCTCGGCCAACTCGTCCTGCGTCTTCGGGACTTCGAGGTCGAGGTCCTTGAGGACGTCGGTGCGGTAGTAGAGGGCGCGGACGCCGACGAAGTACGGGGCGCCGTAGATCTTCCCGTCGACCGTCACGGACTGCCGGGCGGTCGGGTCGGTGTCCTTGGCCTCGCTCCAGCCGTTGAACTCCTTCGTGATGTCGGCGAGTCCGCCGTCCTTCACGTATCCGGCCGTGTCCGTGTTGCCGTACTCGATGACGTCGGGGGCGCTCTTCGGGTCGTTGAAGGCGGCCTTGACGCGCTGGGCGCGGGTCTCCACGGGGATGTACTCGACGGTGACCTCGGTGCCCTTGTGAGTCTTCTTGAAGGCGGCGACAGCCGCGTCGACGACCTTCTGCTTCGGCGCGTTGTCGACCTCCTGGAAGAGCCAGACGCGCAGGGTGCCCGTCTTCTCGTCCTTGCCGGAGGAGGAGCCGCCCGAGGTCTGGGGGGCGCAGGCGGTGGCGACGGCAAGGGCCGCGACAGCGGCGGCCGTTCGGACAGAGAGCTTCACGAGCATCCTCCGATGGGGGTGCGTTGCAACATGCGCAATGACGGTTTCGCTCTGCACAACACACGGAGGCTATGGAGTACATGAACATGCCCACAAGAGGTCTCAACCACTCTGTGACCACGGGACGCACTCCGTGCAACGCCGGCCCGCCACCGGGGCGCGCGGACACCGCGCGCCGGGCCCCTCCCCGCTGTCGCGCGCCGGGCCGGCGCATGCCGGGCTCCTCCCTCGCGCCACGCGCCACGACCTCGCCCCGCCGCGACGCGCCGGGGCCCTTCCCCGCGGCCGTCGCGCGCGCAGGGGGCTCGCCCTCCCCAGTCGTCGCGCGCAGGGGCTCGTCTTCCCGGCCGTCGCCCGCGGGGTCTCCCCTTCTCCGGCCGTCGCACACCGGACTCCTCGGCTCCACCGGACCGTGGACGCCTCCCGGCCCCGGGGCGGGCGTCACCGCGCCGCGGCGCCCCGATCCCGGGCACGACAAAGCCGCGACACCCCGTCTCGGGGCGCCGCGGCCTTGCTCAGCCCGCGACCTGCCGCGCCCGGGGGCGCGGCGGTGCTACTTCTTGTCGCCGTCCTTGCCCTTGTCGCCGCCGGCGCCCATGGACTCGTAGATCTCCTTGCACATGGGGCACACGGGGTACTTCTTCGGGTCACGGCCCGGGACCCACACCTTGCCGCAGAGGGCCACGACGGGCGTGCCGTCGAGGGCGCTCGCCATGATCTTGTCCTTCTGGACGTAGTGGGCGAAGCGCTCGTGGTCCCCGTCGCCGTGCGACACCTGCGGCGTCGGCTCCACGAGGGTCCCCGTCCCCGTGCCTCGCTGGGGCTGGGTCTCAGGCTCAAGAGTGCTCATGAGTGCAAGGGTACTGAAGCGCACGGGCATCAGTTGAGCGAAGGGTCGTCCGGGTACGTCGCGACCATCGCGAGCTCGTTGCGCTGGCGCCGCAGGACCTCGCGCCACAGGCGCTCCGGCGACGGGGAGGAGACGTCGCCCGGCTCCGACTCGACCACGTACCAGGCGCCCTCGACGAGTTCGTCCTCCAACTGGCCGGGACCCCAGCCCGCGTATCCCGCGAAGATGCGCAGCGAGCCGAGGGCCGAGGCGAGCAGCTCGGGCGGGGCCTCCAGGTCCACCAGACCGATCGCGCCGTGCACGCGCCGCCAGCCCAGGGGGGCACGCTCGCCGGCCGCGCCGCCCGGGATCACCGCCACGCCGAGGGCCGAGTCCAGCGACACCGGTCCGCCCTGGAAGACGACACCGGGCTCGCCGGCCAGGTCGGCCCACGCCTCCAGGATGTCGCCGACGTCCACGGGGGTGGGCCGGTTGAGGACGACACCGAGCGAGCCCTCCTCGTCGTGGTCGAGGAGCAGCACCACCGCGCGGTCGAAGTTCGGGTCCGCCAGGGCGGGCGTGGCCACGAGCAGCCGCCCTGTGAGCGAGGACACCTCGGTCATGCCAGACATGATCCCGCATCTTCCCTCCACATGGGGAGCCAATGCCCGTAAGGGAGTGAATGCAGCTCAGGGCGCAGAGGAGCGCCCCCCGCGCACGCCGGTTCCGGTGACCCCGTGTGCCCGATTCGGAACGGTTCGTGTTGTGGCAAAGCTATGACGGATCTGAGTGGTCCTTGGGCTTTCTGAGGGGGGGTGGGCGGCGATTACCCTAGCCTCTCGGCTCCTGCACGACGGGCCTGCCGACCGCTCACACCTGCCCAACTCATCGGAACGCGAGATACATGACCGTCAATGACGATGTCCTGCTTGTCCACGGCGGAACCCCGCTCGAGGGCGAGATCCGTGTCCGCGGTGCGAAGAACCTCGTACCCAAGGCCATGGTCGCCGCCCTCCTGGGCAGCGCGCCGAGCCGGCTGCGCAATGTTCCCGACATCCGCGACGTGCGAGTCGTACGCGGGCTGCTCCAGCTGCACGGTGTGACGGTCCGTCCGGGAGAGGAGCCGGGCGAGCTGGTGCTCGACCCGTCTCACGTCGAGAGCGCCAACGTCGCCGACATCGATGCCCACGCCGGTTCCTCGCGCATCCCGATCCTGTTCTGCGGCCCGCTGCTGCACCGGCTGGGTCACGCCTTCATCCCGGGCCTCGGCGGCTGCGACATCGGCGGCCGTCCGATCGACTTCCACTTCGAGGTGCTGCGGCAGTTCGGCGCGCGGATCGAGAAGCGCGCGGACGGCCAGTACCTGGAGGCTCCGCAGCGGCTGCGCGGCACCAAGATCCAGCTGCCGTATCCGTCCGTGGGCGCGACCGAGCAGGTGCTGCTGACCGCGGTGCTCGCGGAGGGCGTCACCGAGCTGTCCAACGCGGCCGTGGAGCCGGAGATCGAGGACCTCATCTGCGTACTGCAGAAGATGGGCGCGATCATCGCGATGGACACCGACCGGACCATCCGCATCACCGGTGTCGACAGCCTCGGCGGCTACACCCACGCGGCCCTCCCGGACCGCCTGGAGGCCGCCTCGTGGGCCTCCGCGGCACTGGCGACCGAGGGCAACATCTACGTCCGCGGCGCCCAGCAGCGCTCGATGATGACCTTCCTGAACACCTACCGCAAGGTGGGTGGCGCGTTCGAGATCGACGACGAGGGCATCCGCTTCTGGCACCCGGGCAGCCAGCTCAAGTCGATCGCGCTGGAGACGGACGTCCACCCGGGCTTCCAGACCGACTGGCAGCAGCCGCTGGTCGTCGCCCTGACGCAGGCGACCGGCCTGTCCATCATCCACGAGACGGTCTACGAGTCCCGTCTCGGATTCACGTCCGCGCTCAACCAGATGGGCGCGCACATCCAGCTCTACCGCGAGTGCCTCGGCGGCTCGAACTGCCGTTTCGGCCAGCGCAACTTCCTGCACTCGGCCGTCGTTTCGGGCCCGACCCGGCTCCAGGGCGCCGACCTGGTCATCCCCGACCTGCGCGGCGGCTTCTCGTACCTCATCGCGGCGCTGGCGGCGCAGGGCACCTCCCGGGTGCACGGCATCGACCTGATCAACCGCGGCTACGAGAACTTCATGGAGAAGCTCGTCGAGCTCGGCGCGAAGGTGGAGCTGCCGGGCAAGGCGCTCGGCTAGTCACCGTCGTACGTACGCCAATGGGGCGGCCCCCGGTGAAAGGGGGGCCGCCCCATTGGCGTTGCTGCGCCTCGTACGCGTCCCGTGGCGTACAGGACGTACAAGCGGGCTTACTTGCCCTTGGCGGCTTCCTTGAGCTTGCTGCCCGCGGAGACCTTCACGCTGTAGCCGGCCGGGATCTGGATCGGGTCGCCGGTCTGCGGGTTGCGCGCGGTGCGAGCGGCACGGTGGGTGCGCTCGAAGGTCAGGAAGCCGGGGATGGTGACCTTCTCGTCGCCCTTGGCGACGATCTCGCCGACGGTCTCGGCGAACGCGGCCAGAACGGCGTCGGCGTCCTTGCGAGTCACCTCGGCGCGGTCGGCCAGCGCGGCCACCAGCTCACTGCGGTTCATGTTCTTACTCCCGTGTTCTTCTTGCCATTGAGGCGTGCCACGCGGCGGAGCCGCATGTCGGGCACGTCTAAGCCGATGCTGCCAGGGTCCTCGTTCGGTCCCCGCACCCGGGTCCGTGGCCAGACCCTCGCGCCCGAAGACGCATCCTGCCCCCACCTGCGGCGGGAAAGCCAATCCGGCACCCCTGGGAGTCACACGAACACCCTTGGGAGTCACACGAAAAGGCCTGCGAGGCCTGAACCTGGCCGCCACCTTAGGGGGCGCCCACAAGCCCGGCGTCCCGCGACGCGCCGGTGTGAGGCGGGCCGTGGCTATCGTCACAGCCCCCGGAACACCGGGCGCGGACCCGGTCGCGGGGTGCCGGGCGTCTACTCGGCGACGGGCGCCGTGCCCGCCGCCTTCGCGGCGTTGCGCACCGCTCCGGCGACCGCTCCCGCGACCTTGTCGTTGAAGACGCTGGGGATGATGTAGTTCGGGTTGAGCTCGTCCTCGGTCACCACGTCCGCGAGGGCGGTCGCGGCGGCCAGCATCATCTCCGTGTTGACGGTACGCGACTGGGCGTCGAGGAGTCCGCGGAAGACGCCCGGGAACACCAGGACGTTGTTGATCTGGTTGGGGAAGTCGGAGCGTCCCGTGGCGACAACTGCCGCCGTCTGGCGGGCGATTGCCGGGTCGACCTCGGGGTCGGGGTTCGCGAGCGCGAACACGATGGCGTTGTCCGCCATGGCGGCCACGTCGTCGCCGTCGAGCACGTTCGGGGCCGAGACGCCGATGAAGACGTCGGCGCCGCGGACGGCTTCCTTCAACGTGCCGGTGAGGCCTTCGGGGTTGGTGTTGTCGGCGATCCAGCGCAGCGGCGAGTCCGTGGCGGCGTCCACCAGGTCGGTGCGGTCCGCGTGCACGACGCCGTGGATGTCGGCGACGACGGCGTTCTTCACACCGGCGGCGAGCAGCAGTTTGAGGATGGCCGTACCGGCCGCGCCGGCGCCGGACATGACGACGCGGATGTCGCCGATCGCCTTGCCCGCCACGCGAAGTGCGTTGGTCAGGGCGGCGAGGACGACGATGGCGGTGCCGTGCTGGTCGTCGTGGAAGACCGGGATGTCGAGGGCCTCGCGCAGCCGGGCCTCGATCTCGAAGCAGCGCGGCGCGGAGATGTCCTCCAGGTTGATGCCCGCGAAGCCGGGGGCGATCGCCTTCACGATCTCGACGATCGCGTCGGTGTCCTGGGTGTCGAGGCACAGCGGCCAGGCGTCGATGCCGGCGAACCGCTTGAAGAGGGCCGCCTTGCCCTCCATGACGGGCAGCGCGGCCTTGGGACCGATGTTGCCGAGACCGAGCACGGCGGAGCCGTCCGTCACGACCGCAACGGAATTGCGCTTGATGGTGAGGCGGCGGGCGTCCTCGGGGTTCTCGGCGATCGCCATGCAGACGCGGGCCACACCCGGCGTGTAGACCATGGAGAGGTCGTCACGGTTGCGGATGGGGTGCTTGGACTGCATCTCGATCTTGCCGCCGAGGTGCATGAGGAACGTACGGTCGGAGACCTTGCCGAGGGTGACGCCCTCGATGCCGCGGAGCTTCTCGACGATCTCGTCGGCGTGGCCGGTGGACGTCGCCGCGATGGTGACGTCGATCCGGAGCTTCTCGTGCCCCGAGGCGGTGACGTCGAGGCCGGTCACCGAGCCTCCGGAGGACTCCACGGCCGTGGTGAGCTGGGAGACCGCGGTTCCGCTCGCGGGCACCTCCAGCCGGACCGTCATCGAGTAGGAGACGCTGGGCGCCGTTGCCATGGCCGACTTCCTCTGCTTTCACCGTGTACTGCGTGTACTGCGCGGCCTTGCCGGGTCGCGTCATGCCGTCCGATCGTCGCACCTACCGTCGAGTACGCGGTAGCCGCCCCGGATTGCGAACGTTTTGTTCGCGACCTGCCGCACGCTTTCGGAAACTTGTTTCCACCATACGAGAAGTTACGGGCACAGCAAAGAGACCCACGTCACTGGATGACGTGGGCCTCTTCGGTCGTGCTCCGTTCAGTGACACCGACCCGCCATGCTCGCCTCGCGGCAAGTGGTCGCTCGTAGCGACGAAGGTTGGGCCCGGGGGCTTGGATCGGGCCGGTGCCACACCAAGGCTAACAAACAGATCCCGTAAGGCCATTCCCGCGCCGGAAGTTCATACGGGGTCCCGTGGGCTCAGTCACGCAGCAGGTCCGGCACCCCGTCCGCGTCCGGCTCGTCCCGCTCGCCCGACACGAGCGTCAGCTGCTGGGTCGCACGGGTGAGCGCGACATACAGCACACGCAGGCCGGCCGGCGACTCGTCGGCGATCTCCGCGGGCGAGACGACGACCGTCGCGTCGTACTCCAGTCCCTTCGCCTCCAGGCTGCCGAGAGCGACCACGCGGTCGCCTAGACCGGCGAGCCAGCGGGCCGCCTCCTCGCGCCGGTTCATCGCGACGACCACTCCCACGGTGCCGTCGACGCGGTCGAGCAGCCGTGCGGCCTCGGCACGCACCGTCCGGGCGAGTGATTCCTCCACGACCGCGAAGCGCGGCTCCACACCGGTGGAGCGGACCGCCGAGGGGGACTGCGAGCCGGGCATGGCCAGGGTGAGGACCTTGGCCGCGAGCTCGGCGATCTCGGCGGGGTTGCGGTAGTTCACGGTGAGGGTGAAACGACGCCTGGGGCGGGTTCCGAGGGCCTCGTCGCGCGCCTCGGCGGCCTCGTCGGGGTCGGACCAGGAGGACTGGGCCGGGTCGCCGACCACGGTCCAGGTGGCGTGCCGGCCCCGCCTGCCCACCATCCGCCACTGCATCGGCGTGAGGTCCTGCGCCTCGTCGACGATGACGTGCGCGTACTCGGTCCGCTCCTGGGCGAGCCGCTCGGCGCGCTCGCGCTGCGACTCCTCGCGCACCGGCATCAGCTCCTCCAGACCGGTGAGCTGGTCGAGCGGATCGAGCTCGCGCCGCTTCCTGGGCCGGGCCGGGGTGCCGAGGATCGCGTTCAGCTCGTCCAGCATCGCCACGTCGTGCACGGACAGCCCGTCCCGCTTCAGCGAGCGGGCCACCCGGCGCACCTCGCCGGGGTTCAGGATGCGCCGCGCCCAGCGCCCGAGCCGCCGCTCGTCGGCCATGGCGGCCAGCACGCCCCGGGGCGTCAGCTCCGGCCACCAGGCGTCCAGGAAGGAGACGAAGGAGTCCTCGGACATGATGTCCTCGTCGAACGACGACCTCAGCTCGGCGGCCAGCTCCGGGTCCGTGTGCCGGGACCCGGCCCCCGAGTGCGCCCACAGCGCGTCGAGCAGCAGCTTGCGGGCGCGCGGGCGCAGCAGGTTGACGGGCGCGGTCCCGCCCAGCGCGTTGCGCCGGATGCGGTCCAGTTCCGCGGCCTCCAGCTCCAGCCGACGGCCGAAGGCGACGACCCGCAGGCGGGTGGGTGCCGTCGCCGCGTCGTCCCGCGTCCCGGGCTCCTCGCCGAAGGCGAGCTGCCCGGTGCCGCCCGCGTCCTCGGCGCCGCCTCGCGCGAAACGGCCGGCCGGGCCGGACCGTCCGCCCTGGGCGGGCGCCGGCTCCAGCGCGCCCCGCGCCGCCTTCCGCAGCACCTTCAGCATCCGGTACGAGCCCTTGGCCCGGGCCACCGCCGGGGAGTCGTACAGGGTTGCCTCCGCGCCGTCGACCAGCGAGCCGATGGCGCGGATGGCGACCTGGCCCTCCTCGCCGAGGGAGGGCAGGACGCCCTCGGTGTAGGCGACCAGCAAAGGGGTCGGAGAGACGATCAGGATGCCGCCCGCGTAGCGGCGGCGGTCCTGGTAGAGGAGGTACGCGGCCCGGTGCAGGGCCACCGCCGTCTTGCCGGTGCCCGGACCGCCCTCGACGTACGTCACCGAGGCGGCGGGCGCCCTGATCACCAGGTCCTGCTCGGCCTGGATCGACGCCACGATGTCCCGCATGGTGTGGCTGCGGGCCTGGCCGAGCGCGGCCATCAGCGCGCCGTCGCCGATCACCGGGAGCTCACGGCCGTCGAGAGAAGCCTTCAGCTCCGGGCGCATCAGGTCGTCCTCGACCCCGAGGACCTTGCGGCCCTTGGAGCGGATGACCCGGCGGCGCACGACACGGCCCGGGTCGACCGGGGTGGAGCGGTAGAAGGGGGCCGCGGCGGGCGCCCGCCAGTCGATGACCAGCGGCGCGTACTCCGCGTCGAGGACGCCGATCCGGCCGATGTGCAGCGTCTCCGCGATGTCGGCGTACTGCCCGGTCGCGTCCTCGCGGACCGCGCCCTCGGCAGGCTCGACCGCGGTGTACGCGCCGTCCGGGCCCTTCTTGCCGTCCTTGCCGAGCAACAGGTCGATCCGGCCGAAGAGGAAGTCCTCGAACTCGTTGTTCAGGCGGTTGAGGTGGACACCCGCCCGGAACACCTGGGCGTCCCGCTCGGCGAGCGCGCCCGGCGTACCGACCTGCCCGCGCTGGGCGGCGTCGTTCATCAGGAACTCCGCCTCGTCGATCTTCTCCTCGAGGCGCCGGTACACCCGGTCCAGATGTTCCTGTTCGACGCTGATCTCCCGGTCCCGTACGGAATCGTCCCGTAGGGGGTCCTCCTGCGTGGAGTCCCCTACGGGTTCGTGGACCGAGCCGAGCGCGGTTTCCTGCTGAGCCTGAGCGGCCACCGGGCCCCCTTCTGACGTGCTGGGCAGCCGTCAACCGTACGCGAAGGGGACCCCGGCAGGCTACGTGCGCGCCCGGGGTTCGCTCAGGCGGCCACCTCCACGAGGCGCTTCCCGTCGAACGTCATGACCTCGAAGTGATCGATCTGGTTGGGCGAGAAGGCCGCACCGCCGTGCACGTAGAGCGGGTTCTTCGCCTCTTCGGTCTTCGCGTTCGTGATGCCGTAGCCCCACTTCGGGACCGCCCAGGAGGTGACCGTCTCGCGCTCGCCGTTCTTGCCGACGGCGATCAGGGAGCACTTGAGCGGGCCCGTGACGTTCTTGAGCTGGAGGACGGCGTGGGTGCCCCAGTCCTTCTTCTCGACCGCGACCACGGCGTTGACCTGGGTCTTCGGGTCCGTGGCCTCCTTCTTGTCGGTCATGACCTCGAAGGCCGCCTTGGCGGGGCTGGTGGCGTGCGCCTGGGGCATGTTCGTCCCGGTGTCGCTGCCGCCGTTGACCGCCATGACGGTCAGCGGGCCGCCGATGATCAGCGCCGCGGCCGCCGCCACCAGGTACATGCCGCGCCGGCGCTTCTTGGCGCGCCGCTCGGACACCTCGTCGACCAGCCGCTCAGCGAGCCGTGGGCTCGGGCGCGCGGACAGGGACTCGGCGATGGCAGGGCTGCCCTGGGAGGCGGGCAGGTCCGCGAGCGCGGCGAGCATCGGCTCCATCCCGGCCAGCTCGTCGAGCTGCTGGGCGCACCACTCGCAGGTGGCGAGGTGCGCCTCGAAGGCGGTCGCCTCGGCGTCGTCGAGGATGCCGAGGGCGTAGGCGCCTACGGTCTCGTGAATGTCGCCGGGGCCTTGCTGTCCCCTTGGACCCTGCATGGCTCCTGGACCACCCGTTCCGTATCCCCCGTATGTGTTCATGCCGTCACCCCCCGCTCCTCCAGCGCCAGCTTCATCGAGCGCAGGGCGTAGAAGACCCGGGAGCGCACGGTGCCACTGGGGATGCCGAGGGTTTCGGCCGCCTCATTGACCGTACGCCCTTTGAAGTAAGTTTCGACCAGAACTTCCCTGTGAGCAGGGGTCAGGTCGTCCAACGCGTCCGACAGTGTCATCAGCCACAACGCCTTGTCGATCTCGTCCTCCGCGGGGATGACCTCCAGCGGCGACGGGTCGACCTCCTGAGGCCGGGCCTGCCGGCTCCGGTGGCCGTCGATGACGATGCGCCGGGCGACCGTCACCAGCCAGGGGCGTACCGAACCGGTTGCTCGATTGAGCTGACCGGCGTTCTTCCAGGCACGGATGAGCGTTTCCTGTACGACGTCCTCGGCGCGCTGGCGGTCTCCGGCGACCAGCCGCAGGACATACGCCAGCAGGGGCCCCGCGTGTTCCCGGTACAGCGCACGCATCAGCTCCTCGTCGGGTTCGGTCGACGAGGACTGGGACATGCGATGTCGGGCCCTTGGCCTTCGTTCATCAGCCACGGCGGAATCCTTGCGCACGCCTACCTCCGGTGTCCGGGGGTTCCCCCAGTCGGTCGCTCATCCCCGGGTACGTGCACTGGCGTGCGTGTGTTCAAAGTGGCCGCACATATTTCTTGATCGGGGTTTGAAAAGGGAGTTGAAGGGCTTTCTGAAAACTGGTTGCGGTCGGGGGGTCACGTACGGGTCACCTGCCGGCCGCACTCCGGTCCGCGGCCGGAAGGGCCGCCCGGCGGCGGAGTGGGCAGGATCACACCGGCCCGGACGTCCGGAACTGCCGCACGCCGGGGGCCGTCGTCGCGTACGGCGAGGTCACGGGCACCCCGCGCGACGAAACCCGGCGCGGGCCTCCGCTCAGGCGCGGGCGAGCGCCGCCCGGCGCCGGTGCCGGGCCACCCGCTCGCGGTTTCCGCACACCTCGCTGGAACACCAGCGCCGACGCCGGCCCCGCGAGGTGTCGAGGTAGACGATCGGGCAGTTGTCGCCCTCGCACTGCCGCAGACTCGCCCGCGCCGTCGGATCCGTGACCAGGTCGAGGGCGTCCCGGGCGACGACGGAGAGCAGTTCGGCGCAGCCGGGCGGGGCGTGCAGCCTGCGGTGCAGCGAACCGTCGTCCGCGCGTACCGCCCAGGGGGCGGGCGGAGCGGCGAGGGCGGCCGCGTTGACGCGGGCGAGTGCCGCGTCGGCCGGCCGGCCGTCCAGTTCTCCGCGCACCAACCGGGCGACGTGTCCGCGCAGTTCCCTGAAGGCGAGGAGCCACGCCGCGTCGGCCGAGCCCAGCGGGGTTCCCGCGGGGACCAGCTCGGAGGCGGCGATCCAGGCGCGCAGCCGGGCGGCCGAGTCGAGCCGTTCCTCGGGATGGGTGGTCGCCGTCAGGTCCAGGCAGATCCGCCCGGAGTCGAACCGCAGCTCGTACGAGGCCGTGGCCATGCCCGATGCCATGTGCCTGTCACCGCCTTGGGGTTACCGCCGTGAGGGGCCGGTGAGGGTCGTACCCCCTACAGTGCATGCCCGCGCGCCCGGCCGGAAGACTCAGTACCGCTCCCTTACCGCGTCCACACGGCGCCGGCTCCCCCGGCCCGCGCCGGACCCGGCACCGGCACGGGCTGGACGCCCGCTTATGCCGCCGCGCGCCTGGGCCATGTCACCTGTTCCGCGGCGCCGGTTGACTGAGGGACATGACGGACAACAGCACAGGGCGGCACAGCTCCGCCGGGGGTGTACTGGGTGCGGCCACGGTCGCGATGGGCCTGATCGCCGGGGTCTTCTACATCTTCGCCTGCGACATCATGCCGTCGCTGGCGCGCAGCGACGACCGCGTCTTCATCGAGGTCATGCAGAACATCAACGACGTGATCCAGAACCCGGTGTTCTTCGTGAGCTTCCTGGGCGCGCCGGTGCTCGCGGCGATCTCCGCGTGGCAGTTGCGCGGCACGGAAGGCGGCGCGCGCCGCTGGGTGCTCGCCGCCCTCCTCGCCTACGGACTGGCCTTCCTGGTCACCGTCGCCGTGAACATCCCGCTCAACGACGACCTGGCGAACGCCGGCGACCCGGCGAAGATCGGCGATCCGGCCGCCGTCCGGGAGAAGTTCGAGGACACCTGGGTCGCGTGGAACACCGTACGGGCGGTGCTGTCGACGCTCGCGCTCGCCTTCCTCGCCCGCGCCCTCTTCCTGTGCCGCAGGTCTCACACGTCCGCGTACTTGGAGTCCGCGACCGGGTCGAGCGCGAGCCGGTAGCCGCGCTTGACCACCGTCTGGATGAGCTTGGGAGCGCCGAGCGCGGTACGCAGCCGGGCCATCGCCGTCTCGACGGCGTGCTCGTCCCGCCCGGCGCCCGGCAGCGCGCGCAGCAGCTCGGCCCGGGCCACCACCCAGCCGGGCCGCCGCGACAGCGCCCGCAGCAGCGACATCCCGGCGGGCGGCACGGGCCGCAGCGTGCCGTCCACCATCACCGCGTGCCCGCGGATCTCCACCCGGTGCCCGGCGATGGGCAACGCCCGTGCGCGCGCCGGGAGTTCCTGGCACAGCAGCTGGACGAGGGGGCCGAGCCGGAAGCGCTCGGGCTGGACGGTGTCGATGCCGCGGGCCTGCAGCGGCAGCGCGGTGACGGGCCCCACGCAGGCGGGCAGCACGTCGTGGCCCAGCGCGTCGAGGAGTTCGGGCAGCAGCCCCCGGTCCTCCGCCCTCGTCAGCAGGGAGGCGGCGGCCGGCGCGCTGGTGAACGTGAGCGCGTCCAGACCGCGGGTGACGGCCGCGTCCAGCAGCCGGTCGACCGGTCCGAGATCCTCCGGCGGCAGCCACCGGTAGACCGGGACGCCGACGACCTCCGCGCCCGCGGCGCGCAGCGACTCCACGAATCCGGGCAGCGGCTCACCGTGCAGCTGGATGGCGATGCGCCGTCCCTCGACCCCCTCCTCCAGCAGCCGGTCCAGCACCTCGGCCATGGACTCGGACGACGGGGACCACTCCTCGGTCAGGCCCTGGGCCCTGATCGCGCCCTTCACCTTGGGGCCGCGGGCGAGCAGTTCCACTCCGCGCAGTCTGCCCAGCAGGTCCTCGCCGAGACCCCATCCGTCGGCGGCCTCGACCCAGCCCCGGAAGCCGATGGCCGTGGTGGCCACGACGACGTCGGGCGCCTGGTCGAGCAGTTCCTTGGTGGCGGCGAGCAGTTCGCTGTCGTCGGCGAGCGGCACGATCCGCAGGGCGGGCGCGTGCACCACCGAGGCACCGCGGCGCTGGAGCAGCGCGCTGAGCTCGTCGGCCCGGCGCGCGGCGGTCACGCCCACGGTGAATCCGGCGAGGGGACCGTTGTCCGGTCGCTGCTGTTCGTCGTACATGGCTCTCGTCTCGCGCTCGTCGAGTCGTCGTGCGGGGGGTGTCCTGCCCGGTGCCGTCGTCCCGGCGGCCCGTTCTCGTCCGCGGCGGCCCGCTGCCGTCCGCGTGTGACGGATCCGAGCCTGTCAACGTGCCGTGACAGGCTCGGATCAGCTTGATGTCGGGCGTGTTACGTCAGACCTCGGCGTAGCTGAGCTGGGGCTTCGCCTCCGTGGTGGCCGTGGTCGGTGCCCCGGCGGCGGCCGGGCGGCGAAGGTATACGGCCCAGGTGACCGCGAAGCACACCGCGTAGAAGGCGAGGAAGGTGACGAAGGCGCCGGTGCCGGAGCCGTAGGAGAGGAAGGACTGCCGGAAGGCGAGGTTGATGCCGACGCCGCCGAGCGCGCCCACCGCGCCGATGAGTCCCATGGACGCGCCGGACAGTCGCCGCCCGTGCGCGGCGGCCTCCTCCGCGCTCAGTCCCAGGGCGAGGGCCTTCGCCTGGAAGATGCCGGGGATCATCTTGTACGTCGATCCGTTGCCGAGCCCGCTGAGCACGAAGAGTACGACGAACACCGCGACGAACAGCGGGAGCGACTTCTGCATGCTGGCGACGACGAGGACGGCGGTCGCCGCGGCCATGCCCACGAAGTTCCACAGCGTGATCCGGGCACCGCCGTAGCGGTCGGCGAGCCACCCGCCGACGGGCCGGATCAGCGAGCCGAGCAGCGGGCCGATGAAGGTGAGGTACGCCGCCTGGAGGGGCGTGCGGCCGAACTGGTTGGTCAGCACCTGGCCGAAGGCGAAGCTGTAGCCGATGAACGACCCGAACGTCCCGACGTACAGGAAGGACATGATCCAGGTGTGCCCGTCGCGTGCGGCGTCCTTGGCCGCGCCGGTGTCGTTCTTGACGGAGGCGATGTTGTCCATGAAGACGGCGGCGAGCACCGCGGCCACCAGGATGAGCGGGATGTAGATCCCGAGGAGCATGCGCGGCCCGCCGCTCGCCCCGATGATGGCGAGCGCCACCAGCTGGATGACGGGCACACCGATGTTGCCGCCGCCCGCGTTGAGGCCGAGCGCCCAGCCCTTCTTCCGCAGCGGGAAGAAGGCGTTGATGTTGGTCATGCTGGAGGCGAAGTTGCCGCCGCCGATGCCGGCGAGCAGACCCACGAGCAGGAAGGTGTCGAAGGACGTCCCCGGCTTCATCACCGTGAACGCGGCGACGGTCGGCACGAGGAGCAGGCTCGCCGAGACGATCGTCCAGTTCCGGCCGCCGAAGATCGCCACCGCGAAGGTGTACGGCACGCGCACGGCCGCTCCGACCAGCGTCACCACGGACGTGAGCAGGAACTTGTCCGCGGGGGTGAGCCCGTACTCCGGTCCCATGAACAGGACGAGCACCGACCACATGGTCCAGATCGAGAAGCCGATGTGCTCGGAGAGCACCGAGAAGACGAGGTTCCGCCGGGCGATCTTCTCGCCCTTCTCCTGCCAGAAGGCCTCGTCCTCCGGATCCCATTCCTCGATCCAACGGCCTCCCCTGCTTGGTGCGGGGGCTGTATTAGGGGCTGTCATGACGCCTCCACGGTTCCGGTGCAGTGCGCGTGTCGTCCTGGGGATGACAACCGAAGGTAGGGAGGACGCGTTTCCGGCCTGTGGCCATGAGTGACCGGAAGGGAACTTTGCTCTCACTCGGGGCCGGGGCCGACGGTGAGGCCCCGCCCGGGGCTGGCGGTGAGGCCCCGCCCGGCTCAGACCTGCGGGGGCTGGGCGCCAGGGGGCTGGGGGACCTGGGGTGTCTGGGGCGTCTGGGGCGTCTGGGGCGTCTGGGGCGTCTGGGGCTGGGCGTACGGGTTCGGGGGCTGGGCGCCGGGGGCCTGGGGGTGGGCGTACGGGGACGCCGGCTGGGCGTAGGGGGACGCCGGCTGAGCGCCAGGGGCTTGAGAGTGGGGCTGCTGGGGCT
>NZ_MLCE01000016.1:0-95231 GCF_002300165.1 Streptomyces sp. Tue6028
CTGCTGGGGCTGGGGCTGGGGCTGGGGCTGGGCGTACGGAGTGGGCGGCTGGGCACCGGGGGCCTGGTACGGCGGGGCGGGGGCCGGGTGCGGGCTGCCGTAGGGGCCGGGGGTCTGGGGCTGTGCGTACGGGGTCCCGGGCTGGGCGGCGTATGGGGTTCCGGACTGGGGCGCGTACGGGGTCCCCGGCTGGGGGGCGTACGGGGTTCCCGGCTGAGGCGTGTACGAAGCGCCCGGAGCCTGGGCGTAGGGACCTGATCCCGCTCCCGCTCCCGCTCCCGCCCCTGCCCCTGTTGCGGCCTGCGCGGCGTACGGCGCCGGCGGCAGGTACCGGACACGGCCGCCCTCCTCCGTCACCGGCGTGAACCCGGCGCTCTGGAGCCGGGCCGCGAACTTCGCGTTGCGTTTGCGCGTGACGACCAGGCCGACGCCGAGGACGACCATGAGCAGCGCCCACAGCGCTCCCGCCACGGTGAAGGCGACGGAGTCCCCGCCCGCACGTACGCCCAGGACCACACACCCGACGGTGGCGCCGACCGCCCCGTACAGCATCCGCTTCTCGGCGTGCCTGCCGGTCAGATCGAAATTGATCCGGGCCTTGAGCAGCTCCAGCGCGTCGGGGACGACGGGCGGCAGCGACTCCCCGTCGGCGGCCTTCGGGAACTGCGCCCAGTTCTGCGCGACGCGCGCCTGGGCCTGCGGGCTGTGGTCAGGCACGATGAGCATCGTGAGCGCGTTGTTCCGCCCGCTCCCCTGCCGCACGTCCGCGTACTCGTAGCCGAACTGCTGGGCGACGAAGGCGAGCCGGGCGAGCTTCTTCACGGAGGCCATGCCGCTGGTGAGCTGCACGGGTTCCCCGCCGGACATGAGCTGGAGCATCTTGCGAACCTGCCGCTTACTCACCCGCGTTCACTCCCCCACCGCCGGGTCACACCGTTCACTTCCGCAACTCGGGCAGTCTTCCACAGCGGCGCGCCGCGACGGAACAGCGGCCCAACGACGTTGACCGGCCCTTGACTTGCGTCTTTGGATCCGACGAGGCGCGCCTGGGGATGCGATTCGCTCAGCGGTTGACGGCCTGGATCTCCTGGACGACGACGTCCTGTTCCGCGCCGAAGGTGCCGTCCGGGAGGTCGTCGCCGGTGTTGCCGGTGCCCGTCCAGTGGATCTTCCAGGTGATGGTCGCCCTGAGCTTGTACGAGCCGTCGCCCGACGAGCGCAGGTACTGCACCCCGCACGGCGGCGTCTCGTCCGACTTCCCCTTCGCGTACGCCTCCCCGATCCGGCCGCCCTTGATCGCACAGACACCGGAGGCGGGGTAGGTGGTGGCGTCTTCGGTGCCGGGTTCGATCTTCAGGGAGACGGGCTCCGCGGTGGTGGTCGCCGAGACGCCGAGCAGCGGTACTCGCGCCGTGACGGACACCGGCTTGAACTTCGCCGTGTCCAGCCATGCCCAGGTCGGCAGATTCACCTTCGTCGTACCCGCCGGGGCCAGATCCACCTTCGTCGACGGGACCCGGATCTCGGCGTACGCGAGCTGCGCCAGCATCTTGGGCGTGATGGCCTCGGGGATGTTCGCGGGTGGGGGATCGCCCTTGTCCACCCAGAAGATGGGCTTGTCGCAGTCGAGCGCGCCAGGGTCGCCCTCACGCCCCTGGGTGACGTACGAGTCCCACCAGTAGCCCTTGTCGGCCTTGTCCTTGTTGAAGTCCTTGTACGGCTCGCCGTTCACATAGCGCTTGCGCTGTTCCAAGTCCCACTGAGAGCCGGTCGACTCGGCACTCCAGATCGGCTCCAGGTACTTCTGGAGTTGGTCCGGGGAGTACTTGGGGGCGTAGTAGCAAGCGGGCGGAGTCCACGTCGTCGTGGAGACCACGGGTCCAGCGGAATCGCCGGAGCCGTTCTTCGAACGATCGAACACCACGGCACCGGCGGTCGCCGACAGCGTCTTGTCCTTCCGCTGTCCCTCGACCTGCGTCTCGGAACCCGTACCCTTGCCGCCTGGCGTGAAGTCCGCCCAGGCATTGGGGCAGTTGACGAACACGAGAACGCCGGCGAGCAGAGCGACTCTAGTGGCGTTCCTGGTCATGGCTGGCACTGCGCTGCCCCCCGAGTGGAAATGATCTGCGAGGTCTGCCACACGCCTTCGGAGCTCTTGTCCAGGCGTGTGTTGTAGAAGACGTAGCTGTTCTTGGTGACAGGCGTCTTCGCGACCTTGTTCGTCTTCTTGTCCTTGCTGAAGCCCTTGCTCTCGTCCGCACAGAAGGTGAGCGAGGCCGTCGTCTTGTTCTTGAGGGTCACGGTGCGGTCGTAGTAACGCGCCTCACCGGTGAGCGTGGCGCCGGCGTCCTTGAACTGCTTGACCCAGGTCAGCGCCGCTTCGAGTGCCTTACCGGTGTTGTAGTAGGCGAGCGCCTCACCCTTGGCGTCCGTCCCGGTGATCGCCGCGTCGACCGCCCGCATGCGCTCGGCATTGTCGGCGAGTACTGCTTCCTTGACGGAGTCCCCGCCCTGCGGAGTCTCGAAGGTCAGCGTCAGGTCGGAAGGCAGCGTGATCTTCGGTCGCCCCGCGGCAGCCGTGGCGCTCGCGCTCGGCGACGCCGACGCCTCGCTCCCCGTGTCGGCCCCGGCAATCTTGTCGTTGTCCTTCGAGCTGCCGTCGCTCCCGCCGCAGGCGGTGAGGAGGAGAGCCGCAGCCGCACCGACGGCGGCTGTGGTGAGCAGGCGAGGACGGCGATTCACGGCGGACTCCTGATGGGGCGTATGGGGTCTGGAGAGCAGCGACACGCTATCGGTGACGCGTGAGGCGACACCAGAGCGAATTGCATACACGGAGGGAACAAGCCACTCAAAGCCGCCCGCACCATGCCCAATGCAGCCCCGAAACCACCCCTTGAGTGACGCAAACGACCAGGCGCCGACGGCGAGTTGGCCACCGCAAAGGGCTCCGTCGTCACTCCGTCATGCTCGGCCCCCGTTCCAGCGGATCGTCGAAACTGACCAGCTCCGCCATATGCCGGAGGATCAGTCGGTACTGCTCCCGACGGGCGGTGGCCGTCGTGCTCAGCGTCAGGACGATCAGACGTCTGCAGTCCGGGTGCGGCACATAGGCGTGGATCTGGAGCAGCGGGACCCGGGGAAGGCCACTGCAAGCAGAAGGAGTGAGCGTGGTCTCGCTCAGCGCCGCCGGTCCACAGGGCAGTTCGACGTACTCGATGTGCGTGTGTCCCTCGGCGGTGGCCACGGCACGGGCCGCCGTGGCACCCCTCGACGCGACGGCAGTCTGCTTCCACGAGACCGTGAGGAGGGACAGCAACGGCCGACCGGCCCCTACGACATCGTCACGGTGCAGGCCGATCGCGCAGTGCACGGTACCGACCTCGCACAGAGCGCCCAGCAGTTGCTGCCCCTGCGCCAAGTGGGCGAGGAACGCCTGGCGAGCCATCTCGTCGGGCGCCGCGTCGAGAAAGGGCGCGAGGGCCCTGCGTACGTTCGCGTCGCGGACGTCGGACGCGGAGAGCAGGGCGCCCATGGGAACGGCCACGAAACCCGCCGGCTCCGCGAACCAGACATCGGCGTCGGGGTCCCTGGCCGAATCGGCAACGGTGACAAAGGAAGCGGTGGTCATCAAGTCCCGTCCATCGCAAATCAGTTCGGACGCGGAAACGGCGGCACGGATTCGGGCACGTGCGCTCCGGCGCGGCGGGCGCGTTCCAGTGCGGCAGGGCAAGCGTTCCAGTGCACCGGATCTGCGCCGCGGCGGCCCGCGGCCGCGCGCTGATAGAGCAGGTGCAGCCTCTTGGGGCCCTTGCCGCCTCGGCCGGTGGCCGCGACGACCGCGACGAAACGAGGGTCTCCGGCGAACCAGAGCGGTTCGATCTGAGCCTTCAGCTCCGGCTTCGTACGGGTCGTTCCGAAGCGCCGCATCCACCAGAAGGTGCGCATCGTCGACAGGAACGGCAGCGGAATCCGCTGCTCGGGATCCTCCGGGTTGGGCAGTTCCAACCACATCGCGTCGTCCTGAAGCCCGGGGTGCTTGTTCCGGCCACGGGGAACATCCGTGAGGAACTGCCACGGGTACTGCCAGAGGACCCGCTGGATCTGGATCGACGGGCCGAGGTAGGCGAGTTGGAGTACGGCGCGGAAGGTGGCGTACACAAGCAGGAGGAGGAAAGCCCAACCGATCCAGCGTGGTGTGGCCACAACGAGGAACAAACTCCCCAGCCAAGTGGCGACCCATCCCACCGAACGCACAACGATCAAGACCATGTGGTGTACCCACGCGCGTCTCGTGGATGGATGATGCCAGGCCGTGGGGTATTCGGTCGGATGCATACGCACTCCTCTCCGTTCCGGAGCTCAGAAGACATGACGGGCGACACTGACGATCCCGCCGGCGTCGAGGCCGAGCCGGGATCCGTCGACACCTGCCACGGAGCCGTCCTTGATCCCGTCGTCGTCGGTGTCCACGGCGGTCATGACGAGGCCGAAACCTGCCGTGGTGACACCGGTGGAGGCAGAGGTGACCTCGATTGCCTTGGTGATCTGTGCCGCTCGGGCACCTCGCACCGTGACGCCGAGCAGTGCGTTGTCCAGGCCCGAAATGGACTTCGCCTGCTCCATCGTGCTGCTCCCGACACGGGCCAGACGCTGACCGAGCGTGAGAACCTCCCCCGCCTCGCCAGTGGCCCGCAGGGCGGTCTCGACTCCTTTGCCCGCCGCGCCGACCCCGGGCACCAGGCCCAGGGCATCTCCACCGACGGTGACCAGATTGCTCCAGAAGTCCGTGTCGAGCTCCCCCTTGGCGAAGCCGTCCCACAGCGAGGCGCGCATCGCTGGGTCACCGATCGCCCTGATCGCCAGCGACGCGCCGCTCAAGACCGAGGCCGCAATCAACAAAACCGCCGCAGCCGTCCCGCCCGACACCACGAACAGGGCCGCCAGTCCGATCACGGCGCCCACGGTGCTCAAAATGTCCGGCAGATTCTCCCCCACCCACTCCAGCGCCTGATCGAAGGCACCCGGCTCGTGAGGGGCGAGTTTGTTCGTCGCGGCGCGGATCTTGGAGGCGCGGTGCTGGGCCTGGTGGTCGTGTTCGGCGGCGAGCTTCCGGGCGCGGGCGCGGATCTTTTCGAGTTCGGCCTCGGCGTGCTCGACGGCGGCGTTCGCCTTGGTGCGGGCCTTCTGCGCCTCGTCCTGCCGGGCACCCTTTCCCTGCAGTTCGGGGCTGGTGCCGGCCGTGGCGGCGTGGCCCTTCGCTCGGTCCACGGCGGCCTGCGCCTCCTCGGCGTCCTCCTCCAGCCGCCTCGCCCTGCGCTGGAAGTCGTCGAGTTCGCCCTCCCAGCGGTCGAGCTGCCGGGCCGCCTTGCGGAGGGAGTGCGCGGCGTTCTTCAGGTTCAGCGACAGCGGGCCTCCGTCGAGCTGCTCGCGGAAGGCGACGGCGGCGTCGCCCTGCCAGTAGCTGCCCTCCATGAGCCTGGTGACCAGTTCGTGCGTCTCTTCGAGCGCCTTCGCGCAGCCGCCGAGCTTCTTGCGCAGGCCGCGTACGGTGCCGGTGCTGCCCGGCACCGGGTTGAAGCCGAGGTGCGGATGGTCGGGGTGGGGGATGCGCGGGGCGGACTTGAGCCCCTGCGGCCGGCCCAGGTCGGCCCGGGACCGCGGGTCGAGAGCCGCTCCCGATCCCCCGGCGGGCCGGTGCGTCATCGCCCGCCCCCGGCGCCGGTCCCGCCCGTCCGGGACTTCCGCAGGGCCTCCTCCAGCGCCCTGTCCACCTCACGGTAGCTGTCCTTGCTCTTGCCGATGATCTCGGCGAGGTCCTCGGTCTGTTCGCCGATCCGGTCGGCGCCGTACTTCCAGTCGTCCTGGAAGTCTTCGCAGGCGGAGTCGAGGTCGTCGGTACCCAGGCCCGTGACCGTGGCGTCCTCCAGGGCTCTGCGCAGCCCCTTGAGCGAGTCGGCCGACTTCCTGAGCATCCTCATGAAGTGCGCCAGCTCGTCGCCGTCGACAGCCAACCGCTCCGCCACGCGTGCTTCCTCTCTGCGGGAAGGGTCCGCTTTCGGGACACGCGGAACGACATCAGAGCAGGTCGCGTCGGCGCGAGCGACAAGTCGGGCAATTCACCGCAGAGCGCGAGTAATTCCAGGTGGGAAACCTTCGATCGGGTGACACGAAGCGAGGGGCGGGACATGTCGTCCCGCCCCTCGGCATCAGGTCACCTCGGCCCCGGGCCACCTCGACCCCAGGCCCCACCGTCGGGTCCGCCCTACCCCCGGTGCGCGGCCCCGCGGCCGGCCCGGCCCCGGGAGCGGCCCTTCTTCACCCCGTTCGGCCACAGCCGAGGACTCCGCTTCGCCGCGATGTCCTCGATCCAGCCGAAGGCGAGGATCGTCAGACCGATCAGCGGCCAGACGAGGACGAACATCCACAGCATGTACGTCGAGTCGAGGGCCGCCGTGGCGCGCTCGCTCTCCATGAAGGGGAGGTTGTACACCTGGTCGATGATCGGGACCGTGGCCATGATCAGCATGTTGTGCCACAGGTAGATCGTGACGGCACGGTTGTTGGACAGGGTGACGAGCTTGTCCCACTTGGCCAGGCGGCCGGGGAGTTCCTGCCAGGACGGCGAGTACTGGAGCAGGATGACGACGAAGCCGAACGACCACGTGGCCTGGGCCAGCGGGATGTCGTTCAGGTCCCAGCCGTCCGGGCCGAGGTGGCCCGAGGCCCACCACAGGCCGAACGCCATGACGAGGGCCGAGCAGGACACGGCGACGTAGCGCGGCACCCGTTGCAGGACGCCCTCGTGGTGGGCGAAGCCGAGGACCCAGCAGCCGCCGTACACGGCGAAGTCCGTGATCGTGTTGCCCGTCTCGCCGGGGATCGTCACGATGCCGGTGCCGACGACGGCGGTGAGCGCGAGCGGGAAGAACAGCGTCGCCCACGGCACCCGGCGGAACGCCCACAGGAGCAGCGGCGACGCCACCACGAACCACAGGTACGCCCGCAGGTACCAGAGCGGGCCGACCGCCTGGACCGCCCACGTGTCCTCCAGCAGGCCCGCCTTGTCCCCGATGTGCCAGGGGAACGGCGGCGCGCCGAACGGGAAGACGTAGTTGATCATCTCGACCAGGCCCCAGGTGCCGCCGTGGTCGGGGTCCTTGGTCACGCTCCAGCCGCCGGCGAACATCAGGACGAGCGCCACCGCGCTGAACGCCCACAGGGGCGGCAGCAGTCGGCGGACACGACCGCGGATCACGCTGAACGCCGGGCGGTTCAGCGAACGCGCCATCAGGGAGCCGGCCAGCGCGAACATCACGCCCATGGAGGGGAACAGGACCGTCAGCCACGCCCAGCCGAAGAGGTGGTACACGACCACGCGGACCAGGGCGATGGAGCGCAGCAGGTCCAGGTAGCGGTCGCGGCCCGGGCGACGCGGCGCGGACGGCGCCGGCGGCTCCGGCTGCGCCGGGGGTCCGGGCTGCTGGTGCGACGGCTGGTGCGGGATGGAGACCCGCGGCGCGCCCAACGGCGGTGTAGGGGTGGCTCCCGTCGTGTACTCGTGCGTCGTCATCCCACCGGCCTCCGATCGTCACCGCTGTGTGCCGCCCGCTGCCGCGGGATCGCCCCGGGCGCCTCCACCACTCCGGTGCGCCGCAGCTTCTGCCAGCGCAGGCGGCCTCCGGTGAGGGCGGTGATCCAGGACTGGAGCAGCACCACGTACATCAACTGCCGGTAGAGGATCTGCTGGAGGGGGAGGGAGATCAGGTGTGTCATGCGCTCTCTGTCCAGCCGGAAGGCGTACGCGGCGCAGGCGGCCTGGACAGCCAGGACGCCCAGCCAGGCGATGATCGTCTTCTGGGTGGGGCCGAAGACCACGCCGTAGAGGAGGAAGACGTCGATCAGGGGGGCGAGCAGCGGGGCCAGCACCATGAAGAGCGAGACGAGCGGCAGCCCGACCCGGCCGAAGCGGCCCGACGGACCGCGTTCGATCAGGGCCCTGCGGTGCTTCCAGATCGCCTGCATGGTGCCGTACGACCAGCGGTAGCGCTGGGACCACAGCTGCTGGACGGACTCGGGCGCCTCCGTCCAGGCGCGCGCCTTCTCCGCGTACACCACGCGCCACCCGTCGCGGTGCATCGCCATGGTGATGTCGGTGTCCTCGGCGAGCGTGTCGTCGCTCATCCCGCCGACCCGTTCCAGGGCGGAGCGGCGGAAGGCTCCGACCGCGCCCGGGATCGTGGGCATGCAGCGCAGGATGTCGTACATGCGGCGGTCGAGGTTGAAGCCCATCACGTACTCGATGTGCTGCCACGCGCCGATCAGCGAATCGCGGTTGCCGACCTTCGCGTTGCCGGCGACCGCGCCGACCTGGGGGTCGGCGAAGGGCTGGACGAGTTCACGGACGGTGGCCGGTTCGAAGACCGTGTCGCCGTCCATCATCACGATGATGTCGTACCGGGCGTTCGCGAGGCCCCTGTTGAGGGCGGCGGGCTTGCCCGCGTTGAGCTGGCGCACGACGCGTACGTTCGGCAGGCGCAGGTTCTCGACGATCCGCGCCGTGCCGTCGCTCGAACCGTCGTCGATGACGATGACCTCGATGGGGTGCTCGCTCGCCATCAGTGAGTGCACGGTGTTCTCGATGCACTTGGCCTCGTTGTACGCCGGGACCAGGACCGAGACCGGTTCGGTGATCGGCAACGGGCCCCAGCGGAAGGTGCGGCGCCGCACCCGGCGCGCGTGCGCGGCGGACAGCAGGAGCATCAGGCCGAAGCGGGTGAAGACGAGGACACCGGTGATCGCGATGCCGACGACGAGGGCGTCGGTGATCCCGTCGGAGGCGCCGACCAGGAAGATCCACGCCTTGCCCTTCCACAGGTCGAGGCCGGTGACCGGGGTGTGCGCGCTGGGCGCGTTGAGCGCCTCGGTGAGGTTCTTGAACTCGTAGCCCTGCTTCTGGAGCTGGGGCAGGAACCGGTCGAGCGCCTGCACGGTCTGGTGGCGGTCGCCGCCGGAGTCGTGCATCAGGACGATCGCGCCCTTGCCGCCCTTGGGGGTGGCCCGGCGGATGATCTCGTCGACGCCCGGCTTCTGCCAGTCCTCACTGTCGGTGTTGTTGACGACGGTGATGTAGCCGCGCGTGCCGATGTACTGCGTCACCGGCCAGGACTTGTCGTCCATGGCGTCGGCGAAGGAGGAGTACGGCGGGCGGAAGAGGGAGGTGCGGATGCCCGCCGCGCCCTCCAGCGCCAGCTGGTTCTGGGACAGCTCCCAGTCGATGCGCTTCTTGGACTGGTACGAGAGGTCGGGGTGGTTGAAGGTGTGCAGGCCGACCTCGTGGCCCTCCTCCACCATGCGGTGCACGAGTTCGGGATAGCGCGAGGCCATCGTGCCGGTGACGAAGAAGACGGCGTGCGCGTGGTGCGCCTTGAGGACGTCCAGGACCTTGGGGGTCCACTCGGGGTCGGGGCCGTCGTCGAAGGTGAGGACGAGCCGGTGGTCCGGCACGCTCATGCTGGTCGTGCGGCCGCTGCGGGTGTCGATGACCGGGCCGCCCTCGAGGATCTTCTCCGGCACCTTGTCGGTGGCGGCCTCGGGCTGGACGCGGTGGTCGGCGAGGATCTCGCTGTGGACGTAGCCGCGCAGCATCAGCATCGCCATCAGGGCGACGAGGAGGAGCAGCGGCAGCAGCAGGCGCAGGGGAATGCGGCGGCGCCGGACTTGGGGGGCCGCGCGACGCGGGGTGCGTGCGGGGCCGTGACGGCTGGTGCGGGATGCCATCAGAGGACGTTCTCCGGGGACGAAAAGGCGTACGAGGAGCTGCCGGCAGCCTGCTGCCCGAGCTCCGGGGAGGTCTGTTCGAGGGACGCGGGAGCACCGTGGGCGACGGCGTCGGTGCCGGCACCGGCGCCGCCGGCGGTCTCGGTCGGATCGGCCGTGGGGCCGCCGGTGTCCGTCGGGCCGGCGGTCGTGGGTTCGACCACCGGGTCGGTCGGATCGGGGTCCGGGTCCGGCTTCTTGGTGGTGCTGGTGCCGGAGCCAGGCTTCTTGGTCGTGGACGTCGTGGGGTCCGGGTCGGCGGACGTGCCGGGGGCGGCCGCGCTGCCCGAGGCGCCCGGCGTCGGGCTCGCGCCCGCGGACGGCGTGGTGCCGTCGCTCGCCGTGGCGCTCGCGCCGGGCGAGACGCTGCCGGTGCCGGACGGGTCCACCGAGCCGGTGGGCAGCGGCGAGCTGTCGACCTGGCCGGCCGGCGGGTCGTCCTCCTGGCCCGGTACGGGGAGCCAGGGCGCGTCGGAGCTGCCCGACAGGAGCGTGGCGACGATGACGACGGCGTAGACCGCGCAGGCGAGGCCCACGAGGATGCCGAGGCGGCGGAAGCGGCGGCTGCGGCGGCCCGACTCGTCGACGAAGACGGGACCGTCCGAGCCGTCCTGGGCGCCGGGAGCGTCCTTGGCCTGCTTGACGAGCCACTCCTCCAACTGCCGTCCGGCGCCGTCGAGCTGGACGGTGACCTCGTGCGGGTCGTGGGTGTGGCCGGGGTCGTCGGGGTGTTCCCAGGACGTCCGGTCGTCGGTCCGGGCCGCGAGCGGGCGGTCCGGTCCGCCGGGGGCGGCTGAGGAGAGCAGTCGGGTCTCCGGCTCGTCGCTCATGGAGTGCGCGGCACCGGACGGGAACGGGCTCACACCGCGGGTCGCGGGCCAGGACGCCGTGGTGCCGGTCGCCTCCGGCCAGGACGCCGTTCTGCCGGCCGCGTCGGGCCAGACGACGGCGTCGTCGGCTGCTGCCCCGGGTGACGGATCGGCTCCGTGCCCTTCGCCCTGATCGACATCACGCCGACCCGGTTGGGCATCTTTCCGCCAGTTTTCCACGCGCACGCACATCCCCCCACGGGACAGTTCTCGGGTGCGCAACGACTCCGGGCACTCCACGTTCGCCGTCGGACCGGGCCCCCACCCAGCCCGAGCGCCCCCCTTATCACACTGTGCCCGGAGGAAGAATGTAGCGCACGTGGCGGAGACGTGCGCTTGCAGCTCATGTATGGCTCATCATGATGAGTGCATCCGTGGCCGGAATCCACCCGTTCTCGGGGCGATGCAGCCACCCTTCCTCGGCCGCGAGTTCGACGGCGGCTCGTCGAAGCGCGTCAATCCCGGGATGCACCAGCCCCTTCCGCCACACCAGCGACAGGGGTGACAGGGGAACGGGGTCGACCAGAGGCCTCAGCACCGTTTCAGGCATGGCCGGAAACTCCACGACGGCGAGGACGGGGTTCCGGTTCTTGGCCATGATCCGCCGGAACTCCTCGGCTCCCACGGCCATCGGAGCGGGCGGCGCGAGCGCGATCCCACGTCCCTCGAACAGGTGATGGGCCAGGTCGGTCCATTCCAGCGTCCGGGGATTGCCCGCCCCCGCGTACACGGTCTCGCCCGCGAGCGCGGCCAGCGGGACGGCCTCCAGTGCGGCCAGCGGGTGGTCCTCGGGCAGCAGCACGGCCATCGGCTCGTACCGTACGGGCTGCTGTTCCAGACGGGCCCGCAGCGCGGGGTCGAGCCCGGCGAACCGGCCGAACGACGCGTCCAGCCGGCCGGTGAGCAGATCCTGCGCCGCGCCCGTGAGGCCGCTCTCGAAGCGGGCCATCAGCTCGAAATCGGGCGCGAGTTCACGGGCCCGGTCGAGGACGCGGCCCGTGGCGAGTCCCGGGGTGTTGACGTCGACGAGCAGCGGACGCTGCTCCTGTCCACGCGCGAACGCGGACAACAGGGCCTCGTGCGCGGCGAGCACCCGCCGCGCGTACGGCAGCAGGCGCTCCCCGTCCGCGGTCAGCGTCACCTGCCGCGTGGTCCGCGAGAACAGCTGCGCGCCGAGTTCCCGCTCCAGCCGCCGGACGTCCCGGCTCAGTGCCTGCTGGGCCACGTACAGCCGGGCGGCGGCGCGGGTGAAGTGCAGCTCCTCGGCGACGGCGAGGAAGGCGTGCAGCAGGCGCGGGTCGAGATGACCGCCGGCGGGTGACTGGACAGGCATCACGCGAACCTACAACCCAGGTGCGTCAATCTCCACGGACAAGGTGTTGGACCTCGTGATCCACTCCGGGCGACGGTTGATCCATGCCGCACCAGCCCACCCTCGGCCCCACACCCGCGCCACCTCCGCCCGCTCTCGGCCCGACTCCCGCGCCGCCTTCGCCCGCCCCCGGCCCGACTCCCGCGCCGTCATCGCCCACCCTCGACCCCATGCCCGCGCCGTCATCGCCCGCCGCCGAGCACGCGCCGAGCCGGTCCGCCCGGGCGCGGACGCCCCGGGGCCGCACCCCGTACCACCGTCTCTTCGCCGTCCCGGGCGCCTGTGCCTTCACCATCGGGAACCTGATGGCCCGGCTGCCCATGGGGATGTTCAGCGTGAGCGCGGTCATCATGATCGCGGGCTCGCGCGGTTCGTACGCGCTGGCCGGCGCGGTGACGGCGACCGGGCTGGCGGCGACAGCGGTGGTCGCCCCCTGGACCGCGCGCCTCGTCGACCGGCACGGGCAGGCCCGGGTGGCCGTGCCCGCCACCCTGTTCGCCCTGCTGGGCGGCATCGCTCTGGTGCTGTGCGTGCGCTGCGGCGCGCCCGACTGGACGCTCTTCGCCGCGTACGCCGCCACGGCCACGACCCCCAACACTGGCGGCATGTCCCGGGCCCGCTGGGCACATCTCCTCAAGGGCGACCCGGCCGCGCTGCACACCGCGAACTCCTTCGAACAGGCCGCGGACGAGCTGTGCTTCATGCTGGGTCCGGTGCTCGCGGCGTTCCTGTGCGGGACGTTCTTCCCGGAGGCGGGCACGCTGGCCGGCGGCGCCCTGCTGATCACAGGTGTGCTGGTCTTCGCGGCGCAGCGCGCCACGGAGCCGCCGCCCCAGCGGCGCACGAAGGCCCCGTCCCCGGTGCTGTCGCCGGGCATGCCCCCGCTGTTGCTGTGCTTCCTGGCCACTGGTGCGGTCTTCGGTTCGATGGAGGTGGTCACGATCGCGTTCGCGGACGCCCAGGGGCACAGGTCGGCGGCGGGCGCGGTCCTGGCGCTCCAGGCGGCGGGGTCGTGCGTGGCGGGTCTGCTGTTCGGCACGGTGCGGCCGGCCGGTCCCGCCGAGCGGCTCTTCCCGCGCTGCGTCGCCGCGATGGCGGCCCTGCTGACGCTGCCCCTGCTCGCGGCCTCCCTGACCGGATCGCTGCCGGTTCTCGCGGGCGCGCTGCTCGTCGCGGGGATGGCCACCGCGCCGACCATGGTCACCGGCATGACCCTGGTCCAGGCCCGCACGCCCGAGGGCCGGCTGAACGAGGGCATGACCCTCGCGGTGACGGGTCTTCTGGGCGGGATCGCCGGGGGTTCGGCGGCGGGCGGATGGGTGGTCGAGCGCGGGTCGGCGACCGCCGGCTACGGCGTTCCGCTCGCCGCGGCGACGTCGGCCTTCCTGATCGCGGCGGCGGGTGCCGTCCTGCACACGCGTCGCACCGCGCACCGGCGGGCCGGAGCGGCCCGCCACGCGTAGGACGGCGGCCCACCACGCGTAGGACGGCGGCCCACCACGCGCAGGACAGCGGCCCACCAGGCGTAGGGCAGCGACTCACCACGCGAGGGCAGCAGCGCATCACGTGCGGGACGACGCGCCGCCCGACCGCGATCGAGCGCCGTGTCGTCCGGCCCGTCGAACCCGCGCCCCAATTCCGGCGCACCCCATTGACGCGCCCACGGCCCCCACATACCTTCCCCCGTCGAAGCGCTTCGACGTCACGCATCGAAACGATTCGACGATTGCTGCGTGACGCTTCCGTGACCCATCCAACTCCCCCGGAGGCAATGGATGTCGACGAAACGAAGGCGCACGGCGGCGACGGTGGCGGCGGCCCTGGCGGGCTCCCTGCTGCTGGCCTCCTGCGGCGGCTCGGACAGCGGGGCCGAGGACGGCAAGACGCTGCGGCTGTGGCACTACGAGGCGCCGAACAGCGCGATGGGAGTGGCCTGGAACGAGGCCATCAAGGAGTTCGAGGCGAAACACCCGGGCGTGAAGGTGAAGTTCGAGGAGAAGGGCTTCGAGCAGATCCAGAAGACGGCCCCGATGGTCCTCAACTCCGGTGACGCGCCGGACCTCATGGAGTACAACAAGGGCAACGCGACGGCGGGCAAGCTCTCCCAGCAGGGACTGCTGACCGACCTGACCGCCGAGGTCACCCGGCACGGCTGGGACAAGAAGATCAGCGGCGGGGTGCGGACCATCAGCCAGTACGACACGGACGGAGTCATGGGCTCCGGGAAGTGGTACGGCGTCCCCAACTACGCCGAGTACACGATGGTCTACTACAACAAGGACCTCTTCCAGAAGTACGGCGTCGCCGAACCCACCACGCTCGGCGAACTCACCTCCGCCATGGACACCTTCGTCGCCAAGGGCGTCACCCCGCTCGCGAACGGCGGCGCCGAGTACATCGCCCAGCAGTACCTCTACCAGCTGGCGCTCTCCAAGGCGGACCGCTCCTGGGTCGACGCGTACGAGCTCTACAAGGGAAAGACCGACTTCCACGACGCCGCCTGGACGTATGCCGCCGAGACCTTCGCCGACTGGGTGAAGAAGGGCTACATCAGCAAGAAGTCGACGGGTGTGAAGGCGGAGGACGCGGGCGTCTCCTTCATCCAGGGCAAGAGCCCCATCCTGTTCAGCGGCAGCTGGTGGTACGGCCGCTTCAAGGAGGAGAACAAGTTCGCCTGGGGCACCTTCCTGTGGCCCGGCAGCAACCTCACGCTGGGCTCCGGCGGCAACCTCTGGGTCGTCCCCAAGGGCGCCAAGAACAAGGAACTCGCCTACGACTTCATCGACATCACCATGTCGAAGAAGATCCAGAACCTGCTCGGCAACAAGGGCGGCATCCCGGTGGCCGCCGACCCCGCCGCCATCACCGACCCCCAGGCCAAGACGCTGATCGCCGACTTCAACACCCTCTCCGGCAAGGACGGACTGGCCTTCTACCCGGACTGGCCCGTCGCCGGCTTCTACGACGTGCTCGTCTCGGAGACCCAGAAGCTGATCACCGGGAGCGAGAAGCCGGACGCCTATCTGAGCGCGCTGCAGAAGGCGTACGACAAGGGCGTACCGAAGACATGACGGTCACCGTCGAGCGGGGCGGCCGGGTCGTCCGCAAGCAGCACGGCAGCGCACCGCGCCCGCGCCGCCCCCGCGACTCCTACCTGCCCTTCCTGCTGCCCGGCGTCCTCGCCTTCCTCGCGGTGGTCGCCGTCCCGTTCCTGATGAACACCGGTGTCAGCTTCACCGACTGGCAGGGCGTCGGCGCTCCCAAGTGGTCCGGGCTCGCCAACTACCGTGAGCTGATGGACGACGCGGAGTTCTGGGCGTCGTTCCGGCACAGCCTGTTCATGGTCGTCGCCATGGCCGCCATACCCACCGTGCTCGGACTGGTCCTCGCCGCCGCCCTGTTCGACTTCATCGGCCGGCACTTCGGCGGCAGGGTCGCCTCCGTGCTGCGGGCCTGCTTCTATCTGCCGCAGGTGCTGCCCATCGCGGTCGCCGGCATCGTCTGGAGCTGGATCCTCGCGCCGGACAACGGCTCGCTCAACGAACTGCTGAAGGCCGTCGGTCTCGGCTCCTGGCAGCAGGACTGGCTCGGCGACCCCGACCTCGCCCTGTACAGCGTCATGGGCGTGATGGTGTGGGTGCAGCTCGGCTTCCCGCTCGTCGTCTTCATGGCGGGCCTGCAACGCGTCGACCCGCAGCTCCACGAGGCCGCCGAACTGGACGGCGCGGGCTGGTGGCGGCGCTTCTGGCACGTCACGCTGCCGCAGATCAGGCCCGAGATCTACGTGGTACTGCTGTGGTGCACGATCGCCGCGCTGAAGGTGTTCGGGGCGGTGTACGTCCTGACCAAGGGCGGACCGGGCGGCGCCACCGACGTCCCCTCGTACTTCTCCTTCACGACCTTCTTCGAGAAGACCCAGGTCGGCTACGGCGCCGCGATCTCCACCGTGCTCACCGTGATCATCCTCGTCCTGGCACTGGCCGGGCTGAGGTTCCAGACCCGCGCGGAGGACGCGGAGGAAGGGGTCCGCACATGACAGCCGTCCGCACCGGCGCGGTGAGGACGCGCGGGCCCGCCCGCGGTGTCCTCGCCCGCTACCCGGTCCTCGTCGCCCTGGTGATCGCGGCCCTGTTCATGGTGCTGCCGTTCCTCGTCGTGGCGGTCAACGCCGTCAAGTCGCCGGCCGAGTACGCGGAGAACGGGCCGCTCAGCCTGCCCCGGGGTCTGTACCTCGACGGCATCGAGGACTTCTGGGACCGCGTCGACTTCGGCCGCAAGCTCGTCAACTCCGTCCTGATCTCCGGGTCGGTGGCGGTCGGTGCCGCCGTCCTGTCCGTCCTCAACGCCTACGCGATCGGCATCGGCCGGATCAGGGGCCGCACCTGGGTGCTCGCCTTCTTCGTGCTGGCGAACATGCTGCCGCAGGAGGCGCTGGTCTACCCGGTCTACTACCTGAGCAAGCAGGCCGGCCTGTACGACACGAGGCTCAGCGTGATCATCGTCTTCACGGTGATCCAGGCGGCCTTCGGCACCTATCTGCTCGCCTCCGTCCTCGGCCGGTTCCCGCGCGAGATCATCGAGGCCGCCCGGATCGACGGGGCGAACAAGTGGCAGGTGCTGTGGCGGATCGTCGTCCCGGTCAGCCGCCCCACCATCGGCGTGCTCCTCGTCTTCTTCTTCATCTGGACGTGGAACGAGTTCCTGCTGCCGCTGGTCATGCTGATCTCCAACGACAACCAGACGGTGTCGGTGGCCCTCGGCGTCCTCCAGGGCCAGCGCCTGATGGACGCCACCATGACGAACGCGGCCGCTCTCCTGGGCGTCCTGCCCGCCATCGTCTTCTTCCTCGTCTTCCAGCGGACCCTCACCCGCGGCATCGCCGTCGGCGCAGTGAAGTAAGGGGTACGACAGTGAAGTTCACGGACGGCTACTGGCTGCTGCGCGAGGGCGTCACCGCGGCCCATCCGGTCGAGGTCCTCGACGTGACCTCCGGACCCGGCAGCCTGGAGATCCACGCGCCGACCCAGCCCATCCGCCACCGCGGCGACCTGCTGAAGGGACCGGTCGTGACCATCACCGCCCACGCGCCGATGCCCGACGTCATCGGTGTCACCCTGACGCACTTCGAGGGCGAGCAGCCACGCGGCCCCGAGTTCGAGGTGCGGGCCGGGGAGGGCGCCGCCCAGGTGTCGTACGACGAGGAGTACGCGACGCTGACGTCCGGCGCGCTGTCCGTCCGGGTCGCCCGCGGCGGACCCTGGCACGTCGACTTCCTCGCCCACGGCCGCACGCTCACCAGCAGCGGCCCCAAGGGCATGGGCATCATGAGGGACGCCGGCGGCTCCCACTACCTGCGCGAGCAGCTCGGCCTGCGGGTGGGCACCAGCGTCTACGGCCTCGGCGAGCGCTTCGGCCCGCTGGTCAAGAACGGCCAGGTCGTCGACATGTGGAACGCCGACGGCGGCACCGCGACCGAACAGGCCTACAAGAACGTGCCGTTCTACCTGACCGACGCGGGCTACGGAGTCTTCGTCGACCACCCGGGCCGGGTCTCCTTCGAGGTCGGCTCGGAGGCGGTGTCGCGGGTGCAGTTCAGCGTGGAGAGCCAGCAGCTGACGTACTACGTCATCCACGGCCCGACCCCGAAGGACATCCTGCGCAAGTACACGGCCCTCACCGGGCGTCCCGCGCTGCCGCCCGCCTGGTCCTTCGGACTCTGGCTGTCCACGTCGTTCACCACCTCCTACGACGAGGAGACCGTCACCTCCTTCATCGACGGCATGCGGGAGCGCGAACTGCCGCTCTCCGTCTTCCACTTCGACTGCTTCTGGATGCGCGAGTTCAACTGGTGCGACTTCCGGTGGGACCCCCGGGTCTTCCCCGACCCGGAGGGCATGCTGGCCCGGCTGAAGGAGAAGGGCCTGCGCATCTGCGTGTGGATCAACCCGTACATCGCGCAGCGCTCGCCCCTGTTCACGGAGGGCAAGGCGCTCGGTCACCTGCTCCGCAAGGCCGACGGCAGTGTGTGGCAGTGGGACCTGTGGCAGCCCGGCATGGCGCTGGTCGACTTCACCAGCCCGGACGCCCGGGACTGGTACGCGGCCAAGCTGGAGGCGCTGCTCGCGCAGGGCGTCGACTGCTTCAAGACCGACTTCGGCGAGCGGGTGCCCGTCGACGTGGCGTACGCGGACGGCTCGGACCCCGAGCGGATGCACAACTACTACACGTACCTCTACAACCGGACCGTCTTCGAGGTGCTGCGCAAGCACCGGGGCGAGGCGGAGGCGGTCGTCTTCGCGCGCTCGGCGACGGCCGGCAGCCAGCGGTTCCCGGTGCACTGGGGCGGCGACTGCGAGGCGACCTACGAGTCGATGGCGGAGTCGCTGCGCGGCGGGCTCAGCCTCGGCATGTCGGGGTTCGGGTTCTGGAGCCATGACATCGGCGGGTTCGAGGGGACGCCGTCGCCGGCGCTGTTCAAACGGTGGATCGCCTTCGGCCTGCTGTCGTCGCACAGCCGGCTGCACGGATCGTCGTCGTACCGCGTGCCGTGGCTGTTCGACGAGGAGGCCGTCGACGTCCTCAGGCTGTTCACGCGGCTGAAGCTCAGCCTCATGCCGTACGTGTACGAGGCCGCGCGCGCCGCCCACGCGGAGGGCGTGCCGGTGATGCGGTCGATGGTCCTGGAGTTCCCCGACGATCCGGGGTGCGCGCACCTGGAACGGCAGTACATGCTCGGCCCCGATCTGCTGGTCGCGCCGGTCTTCAGCGACGACGGCGACGTGTCGTACTACGTGCCGGAGGGCACCTGGACGCACTTCCTGAGCGGGCGGACGGTGACCGGGCCGCGCTGGGTGCGCGAGCGGCACGGGTTCCTGAGCGTGCCGCTCCTGGTGCGGCCCGGGGCGGTGATCCCGGTGGGCGCCGTGGACGACCGGCCCGAGTACGACCACGCCGACGGCGTCACCCTGCGCGCGTACGGCCTGGGCCGTGGCACCCAGGTCACGGTGACGGTCGGCGGCGTCACCTTCACCGTCGTACGGGAGGGGAACACGCTGCGCGCCTCGTCGAGCGATCCGGCGGCGTCGTGGGGGCTCGCGGCGCAGGGGCGCGAGGTGCGGGCGCGGGCCGGCACCGGGTTCCTGTCGCTGGAGCTGGAGTCCGACTGATGGTCAAGATCACCGATGTGGCGCGGCACGCCGGGGTGTCCCCGAGCACCGTCTCCTACGCCCTCAGCGGCAAGCGCCCGATCTCCGAGGAGACCCGGCAGCGCATCGAGGCCAGCATCCGCGAGCTGGGCTACCGGCCGCACGCGGGCGCGCGGGCGCTGGCCAGCAGCCGGTCGAACGTGCTGGCGCTGGTGGTGCCGCTGCGGGCGGGCATCCATGTGCCGGTCGTGATGCAGTTCGCGGTGTCCGTGGTGACGGCGGCCCGCCGAAACGACCACGACGTCCTGCTGCTCACCCAGGAGGAGGGCGAGGAGGGGCTGCGAAGGGTCGCCGACACCGCGCTGGTGGACGCGCTGATCGTGATGGACGTCCAGTTGCACGACGCCCGGCTGCCGCTGCTGCGCGCGCTCGACCGGCCCTCCGTGCTCATCGGCTTCCCCGCCGCCGCGGACGGGCTCACCTGCATCGACCTGGACTTCAAGGCGGCGGGCGAGCTCTGCGTGGAGCGGCTGGCGGGGCTCGGGCACCGGGTCGTGGCGCTGGTCGGCTCGCCGCCCGAGGTGTACGTGCGCGGGACGGCGTTCGCCCAGCGGGTGGTGGAGGGGTTCACGGCCGCCGCCCACCGCAACGGTCTGTCGTCGTCCGTCCACCCCTGCGAGGCCTCGCCTGCCGCCGCGCGCCGGATCGCCGAGCAGCTGCTGCGCGAGCACCCGGCGCTGACGGGCGTCGTCGTCCACAACGAGCCGGTCCTGGAACCGCTGATCGACGCGTTCGAGCAGCTCGGGCTGCGGGTTCCCGGCGATCTCTCCGTCACCGCCATCTGCCCGGACGAGGTCGCCGAGGGTCTGCGGGTGCCCGTCACCTCCATCGCCCTGCCGTCCGCCGAGGTCGGCGCGCGGGCCGTGGAGCTGCTGATGCGGAAGCTGGACGGCGCCGACGTGCCCGGGGCGACGCTGCTGGCGCCCCGGCTGACGGAGCGCGCGAGCACCGCGCCGCGCAACGCCCCCTGAACGTCCCGAACGCCCCGTGCAAGGCCCTACCCGAAGGAGCCGTGACATGAAAGGCACGAGAAGAAGACCCGGCGCCACGCTCGTCGTGGCGCTGGCCCTGCTCGCGGGCCCCGGCGTCTGCCTCCCCGCCCACGCCGACGCCGCTCCCGCGTTCCGCGACCCGGACCTCCCGGTGGCCGCGCGCGTCGACGACCTGCTCGCCCGGCTCACCCTCGACGAGAAGGTCTCGCTGCTCCACCAGTACGAACCGGCGATCCCCCGCCTCGGCATCGGGGCGTTCCGCACCGGCACCGAGGCCCTGCACGGAGTCGCCTGGCTGGGGAAGGCGACGGTGTTCCCGCAGGCGGTCGGGCTCGCGTCGACCTGGGACCCGGCCCTGATCGAACGGGTCGGCTCGGCGGTCGGCGACGAGGCGCGCGGCTTCCAGCAGGAGCGCCCCGACGGCTGGGGCCTGAACCTGTGGGCACCGGTGGTGAACCTGCTGCGCGACCCGCGCTGGGGACGCAACGAGGAGGGCTACTCCGAGGACCCGTACCTGACGGGGTCGATCTCCACCGCGTACGGCGACGGCCTCACCGGCGGCGACCCCGACCACCTCAAGACGGCGCCCACCCTCAAGCACTACCTCGCCAACAACAACGAGACGCACCGCACGACCACCTCCTCCGACCTGCGCCCGCGGGTGCTGCACGAGTACGACGAGGCGGCCTTCCGGCCGGCGATCGCGGCGGACGCGGCGACGGGGGTGATGTCCTCCTACAACCTGGTCAACGGCCGTCCCGACACGGTCAATCCCGACCTGGACGACGTCGTGCGCGGCTGGACGGACAAGGATCTCCTCAACGTCACCGACGCCTTCGCCCCCGGCAATCTGCTCCCCGGCAACCAGGACTACTACCCCACGCTCGCCGAGGGCGACGCCGCCGCGCTGAAGGCGGGCATCGACAGCTTCACCGACAACAGCGCCGACCCCGACCCGACCACGACGGCCGTCGAGTCCGCCTTGGAACAGGGCCTGTTGAAGGAGTCGGACGTGGACACGGCGGTGTCCCACATCCTCGCCGTCCGTGTCCGGCTCGGCGAGTTCGATCCGGGCGGCGGCCGGTACGGCTCGATCGACAGCTCCGTGATCGACAGCCCGGCCCACCGGAAGCTGGCCCGCGAGGCGGCGACGAAGGCCGCCGTCCTGCTGAAGAACGACAAGGCGCTGCCGCTGAAGGCGTCGGCCAGGAACGTCGCCGTCGTCGGCCCGCTCGCCGACACCCTCTACACCGACTGGTACTCGGGGACGCTGCCGTACGCGGTCACCCCGAAGGACGGCATCGCGGCGAAGCTCGGCACCTCGGTGGCGAGCAGTGAGGGCGCGGACCGCATCACCCTCAGGAACAGGGCGACGGGCCGGTACGTCACCGCGGGGGCGACGGCCGACGGGGCGGCTCTGAAGGAGAGCGCCGAGAACGGCACCGCGTCCCGGTTCGACGTCTTCGACTGGGGTTCCGGCATCGTCACGCTGCGCTCCGCCGCCAACGGCAAGTACGTCGGCTACAACTGGTCCGGCTTCGTCAACGACCAGGTCCAGCCCAACGGCTGGTACGTGCAGCAGCAGTTCGTGCTGGAGCGGCAGGACGACGGCAGCAGCCTCCTGCGGTACGCGGGGTACGAGACCGCCGAGTCCTGGTGGTCGAACCCCGTCTACCTCGGTCCGACCGGCGACGACGGCACCCTCGGCCTGGTTCCGAAGGAACGGGCCGCCCACTACGACAAGGACGTCGTGCGCAGTGGCGTCGACGAGGCGGTGGCCGCGGTGAAGGGCCGGGACGCCGCGGTGGTCGTGGTCGGCTCGATGCCGTCGATCAACGGCCGCGAGGACCACGACCGCACCGACATGGGTCTGGCACCCGCGCAGGAAGCGCTGGTCGAGGCGGTGCGCGCGGCCAACCCGAAGACCGTCGTGGTCGTCGAGAACAGCTACCCGACCACGCTCGGCGCCCTCCAGAAGAAGGTCCCGGCCGTGCTGTGGACCACGCACGCGGGCCAGGAGACCGGCAACGCGCTCGCCGACCTGCTGTACGGGGACGCGAACCCGGCGGGCCGCCTCACCCAGACCTGGTACGCCTCGGAGTCGGACCTCCCGTCGATCCTGGACTACGACATCATCAAGTCCGACCGCACGTACCAGTACTTCAAGGGGCGGCCGCTCTACCCGTTCGGCCACGGCCTCTCCTACACGTCCTTCCGCTACGGCGGGCTGAAGCGTGTCGACGGCGGTTACGAGGTCTCCGTCACGAACACCGGTTCCCGGGCGGGCGACGAGGTCGTGCAGCTGTACACGCACCAGCGGACCTCGCGCGACAAGCAGCCGCTGAAGCAGCTGAAGGCGTACGCGCGGGTGTCGCTGGAGCCGGGCCGGACGAAGACGGTGCGGCTGGGGTTGCGCACCGAGGACCTCACCCACTGGGACGTCACGCGCTCCCGCCCGGTGGTGGAGAGCGGCACGTACGACGTACTGGTCGGGGCGTCCTCGTCCGACATCCGCGCCCGTGCCTCGCTCGCGGTGCGGGGCGAGACGATCCCGCCGCGGGACCTGACGAGGGCGACGCGGGCCGAGAACTTCGACGACTACGCCGGGGTGCGGCTGGTCGACGAGTCCAAGGTGCGCGGTACGGCGGTGGGCGCCGGCGGCGACGGTGCCTGGCTGAAGTTCGCGGACGCCCGGCTCGGACCGGGCACCGGACGGTTCACCGCCCGGGTGGCCGGGACCGCGGGCTCGGTCGAGGTGCGCCTCGGCTCGCCGACGGGCACCCTGCTCGGCACCGCGCACACGGACGGCACGGCGTCCCCGTACTCCTACGAGACGGTGTCCGCCGCCCTGGCCACCGCCACGGGACGCAAGGACGTCTATCTGGTGCTGAGCGGCGGTCTGCGCCTGTCGTCGTTCACGCTGCGGTGAGCCGGCCCGCCGAGGTGATCCGCTGAGGACCGAGGGCGCCGCCCGGGCCACCGAAAGGAAGAGCCCCGCTGCCGTGGCAGCGGGGCTCTTCCTCTGTATCCAAAACATGGGATGAGTGGAGATGGCGGGAATCGAACCCGCGTCCAACGGTGCAAAATCAGGGCTTCTCCGTGTGCAGTTCGCTGTGATTTTCTCAGCCCCGGCGATCACGCGAACAAGTCGCCGACGGGCTCAGTCACTGTTTGATTTCCTTCTGCACCCCGTGACCGGGTTCAGAAGTTTAGTCCCCTAGCTGATGCCAGGATCCGGGTCGGGAACAGCCCCGGGCTGACACTTCGCAAGTCGCTACTTAGGCAGCGAGGGCGAAGGAATCGCGCTTGGTGTTGGCGATTATTTTTTGCGACATATGGTTTACGAGATCATTGCCGCTTCCTCGACACGCTTCCCCTGCTTCAACAGCCGCTGTCGAAACCGATCATCCCCATGTTGTTTTTTCAAACCGGGACCTTCCGGCCCCTGGACCTTTCGGTCCGCGCACCCTCTGTGAGGTGCGTTGCCATCGTACGTGACCAACGCACGACGATGCCAGCCTATTCCTGCGGGCGGCGGCCTAGTCGCCCCGCTGCTTCCGCTTGGCCGCCGCGATCGCGCGGTCCGACTCCCGCCGGTCCTGCTTCTCACGCAGTGTCTGCCGCTTGTCGTACTCCTTCTTGCCGCGGGCGAGGGCGATCTCCGCCTTGGCGCGGCCGTCCTTGAAGTACAGGGCGAGGGGCACGATCGTGTGACCCGTCTCCTGCGACTTGGACTCCAGCTTGTCGATCTCCTCACGGTGCAGCAGCAGCTTGCGCTTGCGCCGCACGGTGTGGTTGGTCCAGGTGCCCTGGCTGTACTCGGGGATGTGGGCGTTGTGCAGCCACGCCTCGTTCCCGTCGATCTGGACGAAGCCGTCCGTCAGCGAGGCACGTCCCTGGCGCAGCGACTTCACCTCGGTGCCGGTCAGCACGAGCCCGGCCTCGTAGGTGTCGATGATCGCGTAGTCGTGGCGCGCCTTCTTGTTCTGCGCGACGATCTTGCGCTTGCCGTCCTTGGCCTTGGCGGAGCCGCCCCCGCCCTGCTTCGGCTGGGACTCCTTCGGTACGTACATTCCCTTGCTCATAGTGCTGGCCATTTTCGCACCACACAGGGGTGTGAGGGAAAGCCGATTACGCGGACCGCGAGCAGCGGGTCAGCGGGCATCCCCGAGACCGCTCAGCACGGTCTCGGCCCGCTCCAGCGACTGCTTGTCCGCCTCCAGGTCGGGGGTGATGCCCCGGCCGTCGACACCACGCCCGGACGGGGTGCGATAGTGCCCGACGGTCAGCTCGGCGACGGAGCCGTCGGGCAGCCGGCTCGGCATCTGGACCGAGCCCTTGCCGAAGGTCCTGGAACCGACGACGACCGCTCGGCCGCGGTCCTGGAGGGCTCCGGTGAGCAGCTCGGCGGCGCTCATCGTGCCGCCGTCGACGAGCGCTACCAGGGGTCTGGCGGTGTCGCCGCCGGACTCGGCGTGCAGGGCGCGCTGGCGTCCGTCCACGTCGTACGTGGCGACGAGGCCGCCGTCGAGGAAGGCGGAGGCGGCGGTGACGGCCTCGGAGACCAGGCCTCCGGAGTTGCCGCGCAGGTCGAGGACCATGCCCGCCTCGCTCGGTGCCTGGGTGACGGCGGTCCGTACCCGGTCGCCGACGCCCTTGGTGAAGGCGGCGACCTTGATCACGACGACGCCGCCCGGGAGCCGGTGCACGGTCACGGGATCCGTGGAGAGCCTGGCCCGGCGCAGGGTCTCGGTCCACTCGCGGGTGCCGCGTTCCAGGCCGAGGGAGACCTCCGTGCCGGCCGCCGCGTCGTCCGCGTCGCCGCGCAGTAAGGAGACGACCTCGGTGACGGGCCGGCCGTCGACCTTCTCGCCGTCCACGCTGCGCAGCCGGTCGCCCTCGCGGATACCGGCGCCCGCCGCGGGCGAGCCGGCCCGGACGCGCGTCACCTCGATGCGTCCGTCGCGCTCGCGCCGGGCCGACAGCCCGACGCCGGTGTACTGGCCGTCGAGCGCCTCCTCGAACTCCTCGTACTCGCCCTGGGAGTAGACCGCGCCCCAGCGGTCGCCGCTGCGGCTGACGGCACGCTCGGCGGCCTCCATGGGGGACTTGCCGTCGGCCATCGCCTCGGCGGCCGCCGCGGTGACGTCCTCGTGGTGGGCGGCCGGCGTGGAACGCACGTCGGGGGAACCGGGAGTACGCGGTCCGCGGCCGGCGTCGGAGAAGGATCCGGTCGCCGCTCCTGCGACGAGGACGCTCGCGAACACCAATGTCAGGGCCGCCCCGCGGCGGATGCGGCGGGGCTCACAGAACAGGTCACGGCCTGACATGCCGGTGAGTCTAGGACAAGGCGAAGGGCCGCACCGCCGGTTGACGGTACGGCCCTCTTGGCATGTGTCACACCTTCAGGTACTTGCGCAACGCGAAGAACGCGGCCAGCGCGGGCATCAGCAGACTTGTCGCGAGGATGAGCGGCAGCTTGGTCAACACGGCGTCCCAGCCGATGAAGTTGATCAAGTTCAGCTTCTCGGACAGGGCCAGACCGTGGTCGATGATGAAGTACCGGGCGATCAGCAGGAATCCGCAGGCGACACCACCGCCGATGAGCCCGGCGACCGCGGCCTCCATGATGAACGGCGCCTGGATGTAGAACCCGGAGGCGCCGACCAGGCGCATGATCCCGGTCTCCCGCCGACGGCTGAACGCCGAGACGCGCACCGTGTTGACGATCAGCATCAGCGCGACGACGAGCATCATCGCCATCACCGCGCGTGCGGCCCAGTTCATGCCGTTGAGCAGCCCGAAGAGGTTGTCGAGGATGCCCTTCTGGTCCTGCACGGACTGCACGCCGTCCCGCCCGTTGAAGGCGGTCGCGATGACCCGGTACTTCTCCGGGTCCTTCAGCTTGATCCGGTACGACTCCTGCATCTGGTCCGGCGTCAGGGAGCTGGCCAGCGGGGAGTCGCCGAACTGCTCCTTGTAGTGCTTGTACGCCTGGTCCGAGGACTCGTACGAGACCTTCTCGACGACCGTCATCTTGTCCAGGTCGGCGAGGATCTGCTTCTTCTGGTCGGCGGTCACGGCGCCCTTGGCGCACTTGGGGTCGGACTCGGCGTCGCTCTTGTTGCAGAGGAAGATCGAGACGTTGACCTTGTCGTACCAGTAGCCCTTCATCGTGCTCACCTGGTCGCTCATCAGGAGCGAACCGCCGAACAGGGCGAGGGACAGGGCGACCGAGACGACGACCGCGAAGGTCATCGTCAGATTGCGGCGGAGACCGACACCGATCTCCGACAGAACGAACTGGGCGCGCATGGCGTCTTCTTCAGACCTTTCCGTGGACGATGATCAGTGCTGGTAGCCGTAGACGCCGCGTGCCTGGTCGCGGACGAGACGGCCCTGCTCCAGCTCGATGACGCGCTTGCGCATCTGGTCCACGATGTTCTGGTCGTGGGTCGCCATCACCACGGTCGTGCCCGTGCGGTTGATGCGGTCGAGCAGCTTCATGATGCCGACGGAGGTCTGCGGGTCGAGGTTTCCGGTCGGCTCGTCGGCGATGAGCAGCTTCGGGCGGTTGACGAACGCGCGCGCGATGGCCACGCGCTGCTGCTCACCACCGGACAGCTCGCCGGGCATCCGGTCCTCCTTGCCGCCCAGGCCGACGAGGTCGAGCACCTGGGGGACGGACTTGCGGATCTCGCCGCGCGACTTGCCGATGACCTCCTGTGCGAAGGCCACGTTCTCGGCGACGGTCTTGTTCGGCAGGAGCCGGAAGTCCTGGAACACGGTCCCCAGCTGGCGGCGCATGTGCGGCACCTTCCAGTTGGAGATGCGCGCGAGGTCCTTGCCCAGGACGTGCACCTGACCGTGGCTGCACCGCTCCTCGCGGAGGATCAGCCGCAGGAAGGTGGACTTTCCGGAGCCGGAGGACCCCACGAGGAACACGAACTCACCACGCTCGACCTCCAGGGAGACATCCCTGAGAGCGGGGCGGGTCTGCTTGGGGTAGACCTTGGAGACATTGTCGAATCGGATCACGGATGCACCACGGGTCGCCGGGGGTAGGTGTGCGTGACCATACGCGAACCGGGTGTGCGTCCGCAGTCGGCGTACGGGGTTTGCGCGAGGCTTGCACGTTTTGTCAGGGATCTGAAGGGGCAGGTGCCGCCCGATTCACGAAGGTCCGAGGACGCGGGTCCGGGCGGCCGGGCCCGGGGAGCGCGGGCGCCCGGATGTCGCCGTTTGTGGGGCTGGGGCCCGCCGGCGCGGGGCAGGATAAGGCGAGCCGCGCCGAAATCCGCGGAACCTGGCACAGTGGAGGGGGAACGGTTGCGTACCCCGCAGCGTTATGTACAGCGTTGTGTACGCGGAGATGGCGCAAGGAGGGCGAGCGCATGACGTACGACCGATTGGTGTGCGCGAACTGCGCGGCGCCCGTCAGCGAGGGCCGCTGCCCGGTCTGCCGCGCGAACCGTGAGCGGCTCCAGCAGGAGAGCCCCTTCGCGGGCCTGAACCCGATGGCACTGATCGCGCTGCTCGCCGTGCTGATCGCGGCCCTGGCCCTGGTGGCCCACCAGACGGTGTGAGACCGCCGGGATCCCGGACGGAGCCGGCCGTACCCCATGCGTGGTCCAGGCCGCCCTCCCGCGGGCGTGAGCAAGACCACATGTGACCGAGAACACGAGAAGGCCCGGAGCGAGCCGCTCCAGGCCTTCTGTCATGCGTGGTGCGCCCGTCAGGCTGCGGCACCGCCGCGGCCGCCCATGACGCGCGGCATCATCCGGAAGCCGATGCCGCCGGCGATCATCGTCGCGGCGCCGATCAGCAGGAACGTGGTCTGACCGGCACCGGTCTCGGCGAGCTCGCCGTCCTTCTTGCCCTGGGCCGAGGTGTCCGAGCCCGTGTCGGTGAGGGCCGAGGAGCCCTCCTCCTGGGCGGAGGAGCCACCGTCGGGGTCGGCGTTGTTGCCGCCGCCGGGGCTGCTGGTGCTGCCGTCGCCGGGCTCGGAGGGCTCCTCCGTGGGCTGAGTCGGCTCCTCGGTGGGCTCGGTCGGCTCCTCCGTCGGCTCCGTGGGCTCCTCGGTGGGCTCGGTCGGCTCCTCCGTGGGCTGCGTCGGCTCCTCGGTGGGCTGGGTCGGCTCCTCGGTGGGAGTCGGCGTGTTGGTCGGAATGCCCGTCTCGGTCGGGGTCGGGGTCGGGTCCTCGTCGCCGACGCTGACACCGATGCCGACGTTCAGGTCGAGCGCCGAGGCCGCACCCGCGGCGGTCAGCGAAGCGCCCGCGGCAATCACCGCACCGGCGGCTATCCGCGCCACGCGGATCCGCGTCTTCTTGGTCATCTGCCTGCTACCCCCAGTAGCTGATCGTCAATGGAGCAGCGTCCAGGGCCACGGCGTCACAGGCGACTTGGGCTCAAGCCCCCCGGTGCACATGCGCCCCAGTGATACGCATGCCACGGTTACCCTTCCGAGTTTTCAAAGCATCGTCAAGGTCGTTGCGTACGCGATGTCCGTATCAACATCATTTGCCTGCCGTGAGGACATGTGACTGTGACGTAAAACCCAGATAACCCCCACACAAAAGGCAACTGCCGTCCGCTGGACGGCAGTTGCCTTGTCGACAAAGAGGTCCGAACAGGACCTGTTCGTGCCCGCTTACTTCTCCTGCTGCTTGCGCCAGCGAATTCCGGCCTCGAGGAAGCCGTCGATCTCGCCGTTGAACACGGCCTCGGGGTTGCCGACCTCGCACTCCGTACGCAGGTCCTTGACCATCTGGTACGGGTGCAGCACGTACGAACGCATCTGGTTGCCCCAGGAGTTGCCGCCGTCGCCCTTGAGGGCGTCCATCTTGGCCTGCTCCTCCTGCCGGCGCCGCTCCAGCAGCTTGGCCTGGAGCACGTTCATCGCGCTGGCCTTGTTCTGGATCTGCGACCGCTCGTTCTGGCAGGAGACGACGATGCCCGTGGGGATGTGGGTCAGCCGCACCGCGGAGTCGGTCGTGTTGACGCCCTGGCCGCCGGGGCCCGACGACCGGTAGACGTCGACGCGGAGCTCGGACTCGTCGATCTCGATGTGGTCGGTCTGCTCGACGACGGGCAGGATCTCGACACCCGCGAACGAGGTCTGGCGCCGGCCCTGGTTGTCGAACGGCGAGATGCGGACCAGGCGGTGGGTGCCCTGCTCCACCGACAGCGTGCCGTACGCGTACGGGGACTGGACGGCGAAGGTGGTGGACTTGATGCCCGCCTCTTCCGCGTACGAGGTCTCGTAGAGCTCCGTCTTGTAGCCGTGGCGCTCCGCCCAGCGCAGGTACATGCGCTGGAGCTTCTCCGCGAAGTCGGAGGCGTCGACGCCGCCGGCCTCGGCACGGATGGTGACGAGCGCCTCACGCGAGTCGTACTCCCCGGACAGGAGGGTGCGGACCTCCATCTCGTCCAGCGCCTTCCGGACGGACGTGAGCTCGGTCTCGGCCTCGGCACGGGTGTCCGGGTCGTCCTCCTCCTCGGCCATCTCGAAGAGCACAGCGAGATCGTCGATGCGCCCGCGCAGCGCCTCGGCCTTCCTGACCTCCGCCTGGAGGTGGCTCAGCTTGCTGGTGATCTTCTGCGCCTCGTCCGGGTCGTCCCACAGGGACGGCGCCGCCGCCTGCTCCTCGAGCACGGCGATGTCTGCCCTCAGCTTGTCGAGGTCCAGGACGGCCTCGATCGACTCCATGGTCGAGGAGAGGGACTTGAGCTCTTCGGATACATCGACGACTGCCACGCCTCCAGCGTAACGGCTACGGCAAGCGGGGCTCGCCGCTCGCCCTCGCGGGGCAGGGCCCCGGACGCGTCTGCTCCCGGACACCCCGGCCATCAGCCCCGAACATCAGCCCCTCCGGCGCTTGAGAAGCCGGGTCCGGGCGGAGCCCCCACCATCAGCCACTCCGGCGCTTGAGGAGCGGGGTCTGGGCCGGAGCCCCACCATCAGCCCCTCCGGCGCTTCAGAAGCCGGCCCCGGGCCGGAGCACCCACCATCAGCCCCTCCGGCGTTTGAGGAGCGGGGTCCGGGGCGGAGCCCCGGGGACGGGACGGGCAGGGGCGGAGGGGGCGAGAAAGGGCCGTCGCCCAGCCCCGGCGCCGACCCCAGGGACGGCACCTCCGGGCACGCCCCTCCAAGGGCACCGCCCACGGGCACACGGCAACCCGGGGTCACGGCGAGGCGTGCGTCACGGCACCCCGGAGTCACGCGGAGGCGTACGTCACGGCAACCCGGGGTCACGGCGAGGCGTGCGTCACGGCACCCCGGAGTCACGCGGAGGCGTACGTCACGGCAACCCGGGGTCACGGCGAGGCGTGCGTCACGGCACCCCGGAGTCACGCGGAGGCGTACGTCACGGCGAGGCGGGCGCCGAGTTCTTCGTGTCCTGGGGCGTGCCGTCCGCGTCGTCGCCGGACACGGCGATCCAGGTCCCCACCCCGATCGCGGCGACGAGCACCGCCCCGGCGACCCCGAGCGTGATCCGCCGACGCCGGGCGGAGGCCCGATGGCGTGCGGAGCCCGGCCGGGGCGCCCCGGTGGCGCGCGGCGCGCGAGCGGTCCCGCGCGCACCCCCCGCCAGTTCGTCCGGAGCCGGCACCCGCATCGACGTGTGCGTGTCCCGGTTCGAGTCGGGCGCGGCCCCCGGCACCAGCGGCACCGCCCCGCGCCGCTGTCGCGCCACGGGTGCGGACGGCTCCGCCGTCTCCTCGTACGTCTCGTCCTGTTCCTCCGCCTCGGAGTCCGGGGAGTCGACGTCCAGCGGCGGCATCCCGGCGAGGAGCGGCAGCTGCTCCCGCAGCCGCGCGCCGAGCTCCGACGCCCGCAGGCGCGAGGCCGGCGCCTTCGCCAGGCACTGCACGATCAGCTGCCACAGCTCCTCCGGGATGCCGGGCAGCGGCACCACGGTCTCGGTGACGTGACGGCGCAGGACCGCCCCCGGGTGGCCGCCGCCGAAGGGCGTGAACCCGGCGAGCAGCTCGTACAGCACGGTCGCGAGGGCGTAGATGTCGACGGCCGCCCGCGGGGGCAGTCCCTCGATGATCTCGGGGGCGAGGTAGTCCGGCGTACCGATGATCTTCGTGGCGCGGGTCCGCCGGGGCGAGTCGATGAGCTTGGCCACCCCGAAGTCGGTGAGCAGGGCGGGGTGCGAGCCGCCGGGGCCGAGCGGGCCCTGCATGTCGAGCAGGACGTTCTCCGGCTTCACGTCCCGGTGGACGACGCCCGCGGCGTGCGCGGCGGCGAGCCCGTCCGCGACGTCGGCGACGATCGCGACGGCGGCCTCGGGGGCGAGGCGCCGCTCCCGGTCGAGGCGGGTCCGCAGGTCGGTGCCGCGGACCAGGTCCATGACGAGCGCGAGGTCGTTGCCGTCCACCACCAGGTCGCGCACCGAAACGACGTGCGGGTGGTCGAGTCCGAGCAGCGCGGTGCGCTCCTGCACGAAGCGCCCCACGAGCTCCTGGTCGGACGCGAGGTCCTCGCGCAGCAGCTTGATGGCGACGGGCCCCTCGGGACCCTCGCCCAGCCACACCGTGCCGGCGCTGCCTCGTCCCAGGATCTGGTTCGCGGTGTACCGGCTGCCGATCTTCCGTGCCAAGACTGCTCCTACAGACGCGTGGTTGCCGCTAAAAGTACGCGTCCGTGGCCCCAACCTTCACCGCGGAGACGGAAATCACCCGCCAGGTGTCGACAAATCACCAGAGTCGGCTTCCCCGAGGGCCGGACACGACAGACTCCGCCGGCGGAAGTCCGCCGGCGGAGGTTCCTGTCGCAGGGTCAGTTGCCGGACGAGCCGCCGCCGAGGTCACCGATCCATCCGGTGACGGTGTCGAACCACTCGCTCAGCTGGGCCCAGTAGCCCTTCGTGGTCCCGATCCACTCCTGGAGCGGGCTCAGCTCCCAGACCAGCCATCCGGCGACGAACAGGATGACGAGGGTGAACAGACAGCCCTTCAGGCAGCCGAGTCCCGGGATCTTCATCGGGTTGGAGCTGCGCTGACGGGGCTCGCGCGGCTGGCGCGGTGCCGGCTGCTGCGGCGGCGCGTACCGCTGCGGCTGGGGCTGCTGCTGGGGAGCGGGGGCGTAGCGCTGCGGCTGCTGCGGCGCGTACTGCTGCGGCTGCTGCTGGGGGTAGCCGTACCCGGGCGGCGGCTGCTGGCCGCGCTGGGGCCGCTGCTGCGGCCGCGCGACCTGGCGCTGCGGACGACGGCGCAGCGGGTCCTCGTTCGGGTCCAGGTACTGCACCTGGGTCTGTTCGTTGCGGTCGCGGGCCGCGCGCAGCTGGTTCTGCCAGGGGTGCGGGTCCTCGGGCTGTCCGCCCTGCCCGCCCGGCTGATGCCCCGGCACGGGCGGCATGACGGCGGTCGGGTCCGCCGCGCTGCGGTGCGGCAGGACGGACGTGGGGTCGGCGTCGCCGGTGTGCTGCATCACGCTGGTCGCGGCGTTCGGGTCGTACGCGCCCGCCGGGGCGCCGTGCGGCAGCACCTGCGTGGGGTCGGCCGCACCGGGCGTGCCGGGGACGGTCGCCGGTGCCGGATCGGGGGCGAGCAGCGCCCCCACGCCCTCCGCGGCGGCGATCTGCGCGGCGTTCGCGTGCACACCGACGCCCGCGGCCACGGCGCGCAGTCCGCGCGCCAGATTCTCGGCGCTGGGCCGCTCGTCCGGGTTCTTGCGCAGGCAGCGTTCTATGACGGTCCACAGCGGGTCCGGCACGGTCGACGGGCGCCGCGGCTCGGCGCTCAGGTGCTGGTGCAGCACTTCGAGCGCGGAACCGCCGGAGAACGGCGGGCGGCCCGTGACCAGCTCGTACAGCAGGATGCCCGCGCCGTAGATGTCGACCGCGGACGTCTGCGGACGTCCTTCCGCGGACTCCGGCGCGACGTACGCGGGCGTGCCGACGAACTCGTGCGTGCGCGTGAGGCCCGGGGAGTCGGCGAGCCGGGCGATGCCGAAGTCGGTCAGCATCGGGTGCATCTGGCCGTCGTCCTGCTTGAGCAGGACGTTCGCGGGCTTCAGGTCGCGGTGCACGACGCCGTCGGCGTGGCTGGCGGCGAGCGCGTCGGCGACCTGGGCGGTGAGCAGGGCCGCGGCGACCGGGCTGAAGGGCCCGTTCTCGCGGAGGTAGCGGTGCAGGTCGGGCCCGTCGACCAGGTCCATGACGAGCGCGAGCAGATCGCCCTCGACGACGAGGTCCCGCACCCGCACGATGTTCGGATGGGTCAGCCGGAGCAGCACCGAGCGCTCCCGCAGGAACCGCATCACGACATCCGCGTCGCTGGCGAGTTCCTCCTTCAGGACCTTGATCGCCACGGTCTCGCCGGGCTGGCCCGCGACGGCCGCCTCGGCGCCCGCCGTCTCCCTCTGGCGAGCCCGCCAGACGGTGCCTGTGGCGCCGCGCCCAAGCGGCTCCTCAAGGAGGTACTTGCTCCCTACCGGCCGCACGTCATGCGCTCCCTGTTGCTTGCTTGCCTGGTCCGTCCACCGTGATCACCGTGGTAAAGGTGTTCCGACCCACTCTAGTGCCGCCGTACGCGGCACCGGGCTGTCGTCCTCGTGTGCTTCCCATGGGTTCCACGCGCACCTGTGCCTCGCATAAGCGCTTACGTACGCGTTCCCGTACATGTTCGATGGAAAGACGCTCGGTCCGGTCACTTGGTTGCCGAACCCCGGACGTGACCGATCTCAAGCGGACACCGGTCGGGCACTGGTCAGGCACTTTTGCGGGCAGAGCCGACCAATCAAGATCACTTACGGGTGGGGGGCGGGCGTGTTGTCGGTGGCAGGTGCGAGGATGCCCTCAGTACTGGCCGACGTGCCCGTGTGCGGTGGGGGAATTCTGCGGTGGGGGACCGCAGCGCAGCCTCGTCCTCGTCGCGGACACCTGCGCGGAAGGGACCCCGGACGGCGATGCAGATCCGGCTGACCGTCGTAGACCCGCTGGGCCCGCCCTCGGAGCCACGGGGGCGAACCGCGGCCTGCGATGTGCTGGTGACCGCGCCCGCCGGGACGGCGCTGGCAGCGGTCGCGTCGGGGCTGGCCTCGGCGGTCGGCGGGGACGCGGGCGGCGCCCCGGCCGAGCGGGGACGGGACCTCGGGGGCGGCCCGGTCGTGCTGTACGCGGGCGCGGAGCGGCTCGACGCGCAGCGCTGCACGCTCGGCGAGCCCCCACTGACGGACGGCGCGGTGCTGTCCCTGGGCGCGCCCGCGGAACCGGGCCCCGAGGTGGACGACGTCGCCCCCCAGCTCCATGTGGTCGCGGGCCCCGACGCGGGCGGCGTCCACCTGCTGCACGGCGGCCAGATCCACATCGGCCGCTCCGCCGACGCGGACGTCCCCCTGGACGACCCCGACGTCTCCCGGCTGCACTGCGCGGTCACCGTCACCCCCGAGGGCCGTGTCTCGGTCTCCGACCTCGGCTCGACGAACGGCACCTCGCTGGACGGCGGCCCCGTCGGCACCCGCCCCGTCCGCTTCACGCCGGGCTCGCTGCTGCGCGTCGGGGAGTCCGCCCTGCGGCTTGCGCCGCCCGGGGGACCCGGGGCCCTGCGGACGGCTCCGGACGGGGAGGGCCATGTGCGGGTGACGGCGGCCGAGGCCGACGCCGACGGGGTCACCGCCCCGCGGGCGGACCCGACCGCCGCCGTGCCGCCCACGCGCGTGGAGGGCACCCCGGACGGGCGCACCGGCGGCAGAAGCGCCCCCACCGACACCCCGCACACGCATCACGCGTACGGAGCGGCCGAGTGGGGCTCCGCGGGCGGCGGGGTCCCGGGGGCCCAGGAGCACCGCCGCGGCGTCCCGGAACAGGGCGGGGCACCCGGCATCGAGAGCAGGCCCCGCGGCACCGGACCGGACGGTGCTCCGGCGTCCGCACCGCACACGGCGGGGGCACCGGGCCCGTCCGGAGCGGACGAGACCTCCGGCACCCGCAAGGGCACCCCGATGCGCGGCACGGACGTCCCTCTGGGCGTGCGCAGGCGGGGCGGCATCGGCGCGTGGGCCCGGCGGCTGGCCGGCGGCCGGCCCGGCCCGGCCGCGGCAGGACAGGACGTGTACGAGGAGGGGGAGGCCGCGGCGCGGGAACCGCTGCCCGCCGCACCCCGGTCCCCGGAGAGCTGGCCCGACCCCGCGACCCTGCTGCTCACCGCGCTGGGGCCGGGGTCCCGGCTGTGGGAGCGCGGCCCCGGGCACCCGGAGGCGCTCACGGTGCGGCTGGGCACGGCGGACCGGACGGCGCCGGACGGTTCGGGCCTGCTGCCCGTGGTGCCGGTGACCGCCGGTCTGCGGGAGGTCGGTTCGCTGGGCCTGGCCGGGCCGCGGGCACGACTGGCGGGTCTGGCCCGCGCGGTCCTCGCGCAGCTCGCCGCGCTGCACTCGCCGGACACCCTGGAGATCGTCCTGATCAGCACGGACCGCTCCCGCACGGCGCAGGAGCGCGCCGCCGAGTGGTCCTGGCTCGGCTGGCTCCCCCATCTGCGCCCGGCGCACGGCCAGGACTGCCGTCTCCTCCTCGCGTACGACCGCGAGCAGGCCACGGCCCGCACGGACGAGCTCCTGCGCCGCCTGGACGAGCAGCTCGCGGAGGCGGGCCGGGCACCGCGAGGCCGTCCGTACGCGGCCGGCGACGACACGGACGGCACCGCGGGCGCGGGCGTCCGACCCGCACCGGACGACCGTGCGGGCCGCCCGGCCACGGAGGACGGCGGCGTGCGCGGAGCGGCGCGGCGGCCCTCCTGGGCGCGGGACGACGACGCGGACGACGACCGCTTCGACGGGCCGTACACCGTGCTCGTGGTGGACGGCGACCCCGGCGGCGCGGACGTGCGGGAGGCCGTGGCGCGGCTGGTGCACGAGGGTGCGCGGGCCGGGATCCACGTGGTGTGCCTGGCCGAGACGGCCGCGGCATCGCCCGCGTCGCCGGTGACGGAGACGTACGAGGCGGCGTGCCAGGTGTCGCCCGCGTTCCGCGAGTGCGGCGCGGTCGCCCTGCTCAGCGGTGACGTGGCCACGGCGCTGCGCCTGCTGCGGGTCGCGCCGGGCGGTCCGGCCGGGCAGCGGCCGGACGGCACCCCGGATGCAACACGCGGCGAGGGCAGCGAGACCGGCCGGGGCGGACGCGGTGACGACGCGGCGCACCGCTCGCACGGGAGCGGCCGTGCGGCCGACGCCACGCACGCGGGCTCCGCGTACGGCGGTTCCGGGCTCGAAGGGACCGCGCACGGCGGATCCGATCACGGCGTGCCCGGTGCCTACGGCGGCACGCGCGCGGACTCGTACCGGTCCGCGGACGACACCGGTCCGTTCCGGGGCGGCCGGGTCTCCCCCGGTGGCACCGGACAGCTGCCGCGCGGCCCCGTGGGCCACGGCACGGTCGCCGCGGTCGACGCCGTGTCGGTCGCCTGGGCCGAGCGGTTCGCGCGGGCGCTCGCGCCCCTGCGCACGGACGGCACACAGGCCGACCGGCAGGCGCGGGTGTCGGCCCCGCTGCCGCAATCGGCTCGGCTGCTCGACGAGTTGGGGCTGGCGCGGGCCACCCCCGCATCGCTGATGACACGTTGGGCGGACGCGGCGGACGACACCGGGGCGCTCGGCGGGCGGGCCCGCGCCGTCCTCGGCGCCGGCCCGCGCGGGCCGGTCGCCGTGGACCTCGCCGTCGAGGGACCGCACCTGCTGATCGAGGGCCCCGCGGGCAGCGGCCGTACGGAGCTGCTGCGCTCCGTCGTCGCGGCGCTCGCCGCCGCGGAGCGGCCCGACCGGCTCGGGATCGTGCTGATGGACGGCCGGGACGCCACGGGCGGCCACGGCGCGGGACACCCGGCCCAGGCCGGCGAAGGCCTCCAGGCGTGTACGGACCTCCCGCACGTCACGACCCACCTCACCGCCAACGACCCGGTGCGGATGCGGGAGTTCGCCCAGTCCCTCAGTGCCGAGCTGAAGCGGCGGGCCGAGCTGCTCGGACGGGTCGACTTCACGGAGTGGCACACCCGACGCCGGGTGCCGGGCCGCATCGTCGCCCAGCGCTCGGCCCCGTCGTCGCCCGCCGTCACCTCCGGTGGCGCGACGGGCGGCGCCCCGTCCGGTGCCGCGCCCGGGGCCGCCGATCTCGACACGCCGCCGAGCTCGACGCTACGGCTGCGGCCGGCCGCCGCGCGGGAGCGCACCGAGCCGGGACCGCCGCTGGCCCGGCTCGTCGTGGTGGTCGACGACCTGGACGCCCTGCTGGCCCCCGCACTCGGGTCGCCGGGCCGTCCCGCGGCCGGTTCGGTCATACGGGCCCTGGAGGCGGTCGCCCGTGAGGGCGAGCGGCTCGGCGTGCACCTCGTGGCGGCGTCCGGCACCAACAGCCGTACGGAGGCGTCGGAGTTGGCCCGTTCCGCCGCGTTGCGCATCACCCTCGACACGGCGTCGCCGGGGCCAGAGGAGCCGGCACCCGGCCGGGGCAGCCTGCACCGCCCGGACGGAAGGGAGACACCGTTCCAGGGCGGCCGGGTCACCGGGCGCATCCCCCGGACGGCCACCCTACGTCCCACGGTCGTCCCCCTGGAGTGGCAGCGCATGGGCGACCCTCCGGCCCGTCGCCCCGTCCGCGAACTCGGCAACGGTCCGACGGACCTGGCCCTGCTCGCCAGCGCGCTGGAGCGTGCGGCGCGCTCGGTCTCCGCGGCCGAGGTGCCGTCGCTGCTCTAGTCACCGGTGCGTCCGGGCACGGGATGGGGGGTGAGCGCCACGGCTCTCGCCCCGCCCTCCGGTGCCCGGGCATTCCGCTTGCCGACCACCGCCCGTCCGAGGGGCGCGTCCGCGCGCACCCGCCGTACGGGTGGGAGCACGTCACGACCCAATCACGATCGCTCTCTTGACAGCGCAGGCGCCCTTGCAGCTTTCAAGCCACCGGGCGTAGACCAGATCGCACGGGACAGCGCTCAGACGTTCGACGAGGCTCGAAGAACGGGGCAGTGATGCGCAGCAATCTTCGTACACCCAGGGCCGCTCAGGCCGCCGCGGCCGCCGTCGTCGCGGGCACTCTCATCCTCACCGCGTGCGGCGGCGGCGACAAGGACAAGGACAGCGGCGGGAAGGAGAGCGGCGGCAGCGGCTCCGTCTCCCTTCCCAAGCTCGACGGGGCCAGCCTGGAGGTCGCCGCCGTGTGGACCGGCTCCGAGCAGGCCAACTTCAAGAAGGTGCTGGCGGAGTTCGAGAAGCGCACGGGCGCCAAGGTCACCTTCGTACCCGCGCAGGACCCGATCATCAACTTCCTCGGTTCGAAGATCGCGGGTGGTGCACCGCCGGACGTCGCGCTGCTCCCCCAGGTCGGTGCCATCAAGCAGGCCGTCGACAAGAAGTGGGCCAAGCCCGTCGGCAGCGAGGCCCAGGCCCAGCTCGCGAAGAACTACTCGCAGGGCTGGCAGGACCTCGGCAAGGTCGACGGCAAGCAGTACGGCGTCTACTACAAGGCGGCCAACAAGTCCCTGATCTGGTACAACAACAAGGTCTTCGAGAACGCGGGGGCCTCCGAGCCGAAGACGTGGAAGGACTTCCTCGCCACGGCCCGGACCGTGTACGACTCCGGCGTCACCCCCGTCTCCGTCGGCGGCGCCGACGGCTGGACCCTCACCGACTGGTTCGAGAACGTCTATCTCTCGCAGGCCGGACCGGAGAAGTACGACCAGCTCGCCCAGCACAAGATCAAGTGGACGGACCCGTCCGTGAAGGACGCGCTGACCACGCTGGCCGAACTGTGGGGCAACAAGGACTACATCGCGGGCGGCCCGGACGGCGCGCTCCAGACCGAGTTCCCGGCCTCGGTGACGCAGACCTTCACCGGCGGCGACCAGCCGAAGGCGGGCATGGTCTTCGAGGGCGACTTCGCGCAGGTCAACATCGCGGAGACCAAGGCGAAGGTGGGCACGGACGCCAAGGTGTTCCCGTTCCCGGCGGTCGGCGACAAGGCGCCCGTCGTCAGTGGCGGTGACGCGGCCGTCATCCTCAAGGACTCCAAGGCCGCGCAGGCACTGGCCACCTTCCTGGCCTCCCCGGACGCGGCGACCGTCCAGGCGAAGCTCGGCGGCTACCTCTCCCCCAACAAGGGCGTCGCGCCGTCCGCGTACCCGAACGCGGTGCAGCAGAAGATGGCCAAGGCCCTGATCGCCGCCGGGGACGACTTCCGCTTCGACATGTCCGACCAGGCCCCGCAGGCCTTCGGCGGCACACCCGGCAAGGGCGAGTGGAAGGCCCTGCAGGACTTCCTGAAGAACCCGAAGAACGTGGCGGGGACGCAGGCGAAACTGGAGGCGGACGCGACCGCGGCGTACAAGGGCTGATCCGGCGATGACGTCGGCTACGACGGGAGGGGCCTCCGGGGCCCCTCCCGCGGCACCGCGGCACAAGAGCGTGACCGGCACGCGCAGAACGGTGGTGGCGCTCTTCCTGCTGCCCGCGCTGGTGCTGCTCGGCGCGCTCGTGGTCTACCCGATCGGGTACTCGGTGGTCCGCAGCTTCTACGACCAGTCCGGTGACGGCTTCGCCGGGATCGACAACTACAAGTCCCTGTTCACCGACGACGGCATCCGCGCCGCGCTGAAGAACAACATCATCTGGGTGGTGTTCGCCCCGACGGTCGCGACCGCGCTCGGTCTGATCTTCGCGGTGCTCACCGAACGGGTGCGCTGGGGCACGGCGTTCAAGCTGGTCGTCTTCATGCCGATGGCGATCTCCATGCTCGCCGCGGGCATCATCTTCCGGCTGGTCTACGACCAGGACCCGGAGAAGGGCGTCGCGAACGCGGTGTGGGTGGGTGTGCACGACACCTTCGCCGAGTCGTCGGCCTTCCCGAAGGCCCATCCGGGACGGCAGTCGCCGCTCCGGCCCGACCAGGGCGGGTTCATCACCAGGCAGGCCGTCCGGGCCGGGCAGCCGGTCGCCCTCCCGCTCGTCGGCGTCGCCCCCGACCAGATGCCCGGCAACGCGCAGAAGGCCGCGCAGGCGAGTTCCGAGCCCGGCAAGGTCACCGGCACGGCCTGGCAGGACTTCACCCGCGGCAAGGGCGTGGGCAGGCTCGGCCAGGTCGACGCGAGCGAACTCGGCTACCCGGGCATGAAGATCGAAGCCGTCAAGGACGGCAAGGTCGTGGACTCGGCGAAGGTCCGTGACGACGGCACCTTCACCCTCTCGGACAAGGCCGACGGCGCGCTGCTCCGCCTCCCTGCGGACAACTTCCGCGAACCGTACAACGGGCTGGACTGGCTCGGCCCGTCGCTCGTCACTCCGGCCATCATCGGCTCGTACGTGTGGATGTGGGCGGGCTTCGCGATGGTGCTGATCGCGGCGGGGCTCGCGGGTGTGCCGCGTGAGCTCCTGGAGGCGGCGCGGGTGGACGGCGCGAACGAGTGGCAGGTGTTCCGCAGGGTCACCGTGCCGCTCCTCGCACCCGTGCTCGCGGTGGTCACCGTGACGTTGATGATCAATGTGCTGAAGGTCTTCGACCTGGTCTTCATCATCGCGCCGGGCTCGTCGCAGGACGACGCCAACGTGCTGGCCCTGGAGCTGTACCGCAAGGGCTTCTCCGAGGACCAACCGGGCGTCGCGAGCGCCATCGCGGTGTTCCTGCTGCTGCTCGTGATCCCGGTGATGCTGTTCAACGTCAGGCGGCTCAGGCGGGAGGTGCGGCGATGACGGCGCACACCGGAAGTCTCACGAAGACGGCTCCCGCCGCGGAGTCCGGTGCGAAGAGGTCGCTGGGCGCCCGGCTCGCCGAGGGCGTGAGCGGCGGACTGCTGCGGGTGTTCCTGATCGTGGTCGGCCTGTTCTGGCTGGTGCCGACGATCGGGCTGCTGCTGTCCTCGCTGCGCGATCCGCAGGACATGAGCGCGAGCGGCTGGTGGAAGGTCTTCACCGAGCCGTCGCAGCTCACCGTGGACAGCTACCAGAAGCTCCTGGAGAACGGCGACATCACCGACTCGCTGGTGAACACGGTGCTGATCACGGTGCCGGCGACCCTTCTCGTCGTGGTGATCGGCGCGCTCGCGGGCTACGCCTTCGCCTGGATGGAGTTCCCGGGCCGCGACTGGTGGTTCCTCGGCGTGGTCGGCCTGCTGGTGGTGCCCGTGCAGGTGGCGCTGATCCCGATCGCCGAACTCTTCGGCAAGATCGGCATCTTCGGGTCCGTGATCGGGGTGGTCCTGTTCCATGTGGGCTTCGGTCTGCCCTTCGCGGTGTTCCTGCTGCGGAACTTCTTCGCGGAGATCCCGCGGGAGCTCCTGGAGGCGGCCCGGCTGGACGGTGCGGGTGAACTGCGCCTGTTCGTGCGGGTCGTGATGCCCCTCGGCGGTCCGGCGATCGCCTCGCTGGGGATCTTCCAGTTCCTGTGGGTGTGGAACGACATGCTGGTCGCGCTGGTGTTCTCCGACTCGGGCAGCCAGCCGATCACGGTCGCGCTGCAGACCCAGGTACGCCAGTTCGGCAACAACATCGACGTCCTGGCCCCCGGCGCGTTCATCTCGATGGTCGTCCCGCTGGCCGTGTTCTTCGCGTTCCAGCGTCAGTTCGTGTCCGGCGTGATGGCGGGTGCCGTCAAGTAGGACACCGGAAAGCGCAGTTGAGGGGCGGGCCGGACACCGGCCCGCCCCTCGGCGTTCACCCGGCATCCCCCGGATGCCACATCTGGCGTAACCAAGTCACCCCTTCGGCCGTTCCCGGGCAGGTATGCCCGCGCCGACCCATGGATGTCCCGTGCCCAGGTTCAGTGTCATCGTCCCCGCGTACAAGGTTCAGGCGTACCTGCACGAGTGCCTGCAATCAGTGCTCGGACAGTCCTACCCGGACCTCGAACTCATCGCCGTGGACGACTGCTCACCGGACGCCTGCGGCGCGATCATCGACGAGTTCGCGGCCCGCGACCCCCGCGTGCAGGCCCTGCACCTGCCCGAGAACGTGGGCCTGGGACGCGCCCGCAACGCGGCCCTGGAGCACGCCACCGGCGACTACCTGATCTTCCTGGACAGCGACGACACCCTCACCCCGGACGCGCTGCGCGCCATCGCCGACCGGCTGAAGGAGACCGCCGAACCGGACGTCCTGGTCTACGACTACGCGCGCACGTACTGGTCCGGCGAGGCCGTCCGCAACCAGTTCGCGGGGCAGCTGACCGAGGAGGGCCCGGCACCGTTCCGGCTCGACGACCGGCCGGGGCTGCTGCGGGTCCTGATGGTGGTGTGGAACAAGGCGTACCGCCGGGAGTTCGTCGAGCGGGAGGGCTTCACCTTCCCTCCCGGCTACTACGAGGACACGCCCTGGACGTATCCGGTGCTCATGTCCGCCGAGTCGATCGCCACGCTCGACCGGGTCTGCGTCCACTACCGGCAGCGGCGGCACGGCAGCATCCTCGGCACCAGCAGCCGCAAGCACTTCGACATCTTCGACCAGTACGACCGGGTCTTCGCGTACATCGACGCCCGCCCCGAACTGGCGCACTGGCGCCCGGTCCTGTTCCGCCGCATGACCGACCACTTCTCGACGGTGTTCCTCAAGCGGGGCCGGCTGCCGCGCGGCTCGCGGGCCGAGTTCCTGCGCAAGGCCCGTGTCCACTACCGCCGTTACCGCGCCCCGGGCGCCCCCGTCCGGCCACGCACCCGGGTGCGGCACACGCTGGTCGGCCTGGGCGCCCACCGCACGTATCGCCTGCTGTCCCTGGCGTCACGCTCGCGCCGCCTGGTCCTGCGCCGGTGCTCCGCCCTGCTGCGCACCGTACGGGCGGCCGCGCTCCAGCTGCACTACCGCGTCCAGCTCCGCCTTCCGCTGCGCTCCGACCGCGCCGTCTTCTCCAGCTACTGGGGCCGCGGCCACGGCTGCAACCCGGGCGCCCTGGAGGCCGCCTTCCGCAGCCACGCCCCGCACATCACCACCGCGTGGATCGCGCACCCCGAGCACCACCACACGATCCCGGCCGCGACCCGCCGACTGCGCCCCGGCACGGCCGCGTACTGGACGGCACTAGCCCGCTCCAAGTACCTGGTGAACAACGTCAACTTCGACCGGAGGCTGGTCAAGCGGCGCGGCCAGATCATGATCCAGACACAGCACGGCACCCCGCTCAAGCACATGGGCCTCGATCTCCAGGACCGCCCGGCGGCGGCGCGCGGCACCGACTTCGCCGAGCTGCTGCGCAGCGCCGACAAGTGGGACTACTGCCTGTCCGCCAACCGCCACTCCACACTGGTGTGGGAACGCGTCTTCCCGTCCTCCTTCACGACGCTGGAGTACGGCATGCCCCGCAACGACGTGTTCCAGCAGGCGACTTCGGCGGACGTGTCGAGGCTGCGCGAGTCGCTCGGCATCCCGCAGGGCACGGTCGCCGTGCTGTACGCGCCGACGTACCGGGACTACCGGCGCACCCAGCGGCGCACCCTGGACCTGGAACGCGTCCTGCGCCGGCTCGGCCCGCGCTTCGTGGTGCTGACCCGCGCCCACCACTCGTACGAGGCGCCGCTCGCCCAGGCGGCCGGCGGGCGGCTCATCGACGTGTCGGACCATCCGAGCGTCGAGTCGCTGTGCCTCGCCTCGGACGCGCTGGTCACCGACTACTCGTCCCTGATGTTCGACTACGCGAGCCTCGACCGGCCGATCGTCGTGCACGCCGACGACTGGGAGACGTACGAGGCCTCCCGCGGCACCTACTTCGACCTGCGGGCCTTCCCGCCGGGCGCGGTCGCGCGCAGCGAGGACGAACTGATCGACATCTTCGCCTCCGGTCACTGGCGCGGCTCGCGCTCGTCACAGCTGCGGGCCGCGTTCCGTGACCGGTTCTGTCCCTACGACGACGGACAGGCCGCCGAACGCGTGGTGCGCCGGGTGGTGCTCGGCGAGAGCGCCGGTCTGCCGCCGTTCGTCCCGGTCGCCGACCGCCACCCGGTCCCCTCGGCGATGGCCGCCCGCCCGACGGCCGCCCTCACGACCGTCCCGGCACCGGGTGGTCCCGTCCCCGTCACCGAGAACCTCTGAATCGGAGGCCACGTGCCCTCCAGCTCGTCGCGACCCACCCCGACGCGACCCACCACGTGGCGGCCCACCGGACGCCCCGGGCGTTGAGAACCGATCCCGGCGCCCCTGAGAGAAAGAGCAGAATGCCCCGCTTCAGCGTCATCGTGCCCACCCATGGAGTCGCCGGACGCCTGTCCCAGGCCCTGGACTCGGTCCTCACCCAGTCCTTCGGCGACGTCGAGCTGATCCCGGTCTGCGACGCGCCCCGGTCCCCGGCGGGCGAGGTCGCCGCCTCCTACGCCGCGCGGGACGGCCGGGTCTCACCGGTCCACTCGCCGCCGTCGGGCGGGCTGAGCGCGGCACGCAACGCCGGGATGGCGGTCGCGACCGGCACGTATCTGCTCTTCCTCGACGGCGACGACGTCCTGGTGCCGGGCGCGCTGGCGGTCCTGGACGCCGGACTGCGCGACGACGGCGACGCGGACGTCCTCTGCTTCGCGCACGAGCGGGTGCACTGGTGGGAGGGCGAGTCGAGCGTCCCGCCACTCGACAAGGGCCCGCACGTCATCGGCGTGCACGTCCCGGCGTGGAGCGCGGCCTACCGGCGGGGCTTCCTCCAGGAGCAGGACCTCACCTTTCCCGACGGGCACTTCACGGACGCCGGCTGGGGCGGCCTGGTGGCCCTGGCGGGCGGGCGGACGGCGGTCCTGCGCTCGGTGTGCGTGCGGCATCACCTGCGGCGCCAAGGCAGCCGCGTCAACGCGCCGGGTGAGCACCAGCTCGATCTCCTCGACCAAGTGGAGCTGGTGCTCACCCGTGCTTCCGCCCGGACCGCGGCGGTGCCCGCGGCCGTGTCGCAGGCACTGTTCGGCGGGCTGTTCGCCCTGGTGCTGAAGTCGGCCGCCCATCCGGCACGGGTGCCCGCGCGCCGCCGCCGGGCCTTCTTCCGCCGCGCCGGCCGGCTCTACCGGCGCCACCGCCCGGACGGCTTCCGGCCGCCCGAGGGCAGTCTCGGGGTGCAGCACCGGCTCCTCGCGGCCGGCGCGTACGGCGCGTTCCGGGCGCTGCGGGGCGCCAACCAGGGGGCGGCGCGGGCGATGCAGCGGTTGCCGCGACCGCGCGGCCTGCGCACCCGTGTCCGCTACGCGGCGCAGTTGCGCCGCCCGCTCGACGAGAACCTCGCCGTGTACTGCGCGTACTGGGGCCGCGGCTACGCCTGCAACCCTGCCGCGATCCATGCCAAGGCCCGCGAACTCGCCCCGCACATCCGCTCGGTGTTCCTCGTCGAGCCCGACGCGGTGGACGCGCTGCCGCCCGGCGTCGACCACGCGGTGATCGGCAGCCACCGGTCCTGGGAGCTGCTGGCCCGCGCCAAGTACCTGGTGAACAACGCCAACTTCGCGGACGCCGTCGTCAAGCGCCCCGGCAGCGTGCACGTGCAGACCCAGCACGGGACGCCGCTGAAGAAGATGGGGGTCGACCAGTCGACGTACCCGGTGGTGGCCGCGGCGACCGGCAGCTTCACCAAGCTGCTGAACCGGGTGGACCGCTGGGACTACAACCTCTCCTCCAACCGTCACTCCACGCAGATGTGGGAGCGGGCCTTCCCGGGCACGTACGAGGCGCTGGAGTACGGCTATCCGCGCAACGACGTCTACTACACGGCGACCGCCGAGGACGTGGCCCGGGTACGCCGGTCCCTCGGCGTCCCCGAGGGCGCGACGGCCCTGCTGTACGCGCCCACGCACCGCGACTACAGCACCGGCTTCGAGTCCCGCCTGGACCTGGAGGCCTTCTGCGAGCAGCTCGGCGACGAGTTCGTCGTCCTGCTGCGCGCCCACTACTTCTATGACGCGGGCACCGCGCGCGGCAGCGGCCGGATCATCGACGTGACCGGGCACCGGTCCTCGGAGGACGTCTGTCTGGCCGCCGACGCTCTGATCACGGACTACTCGTCGATCATGTTCGACTACGCCAACCTCGACCGGCCGATCGTCGTGTACGCGGACGACTGGGAGGTCTACCGGGAGACGCGGGGCGTCTACTTCGACCTGCTCCAGGCGCCCCCGGGGCCGGTGGCGCGCACCCCTGGGGAGCTGGCCCGGGTCTTCGGCGACGGCATCTGGTCGGACGCGGTCTCGACAGCCCTGCGGGCCCGGTTCCGTGAGCGCTTCTGCCAGTTCGACGACGGAAGGGCCGCCGAACGGGTCGTCCGCAGAGTGCTGCTGGGCGAGTCGCGGGAGGCGATCCCGCCCGTCGTGCCGCTCGCCGAGCGCATCCCGGCCCCCGCCGCGACCCTGGTTAGGAGCTGACGTGCCCCGCTTCAGCATCATCGTCCCCGTCTTCAAGGTGCAGGGCTTCCTGCGCGAGTGCCTCGACTCGGTCCTGGAGCAGTCGTACACCGACCTGGAGGTCGTCGCGGTGGACGACTGCTCGCCGGACGGCTGCGGCGCCATCCTCGACGAGTACGCGGCCCTCGACCCGCGCGTCCGGGTGCTGCACCTGCCCGAGAACGTGGGGCTCGGCCGGGCCAGGAACGCCGGCATGCCGCACGCCACCGGCGACTTCCTGTTCTTCCTGGACAGCGACGACACGCTCACGCCGGGCGCGCTGCGCGCCATCGCCGACCGTCTCGACGAGACCGCCGACCCGGACGTGCTGGTCTTCGACTACGCCCGCACCTACTGGTGGGGAGGCACCCGCAGGAACGTGCTCGCCCGGCTGCTCACGACGGAAGGCACCTTCACCGCCGCCGAGCAGCCCGAGATCCTCGACCTGCTGATGGTGGTGTGGAACAAGGTCTACCGGCGGGAGTTCGTCGAACGCGAGGGCTTCGCCTTCCCGCCCGGCTACTACGAGGACACGCCGTGGACGTTCCCGGTGATGCTCAGCGCGGGGCGGATCGCCACGCTGGACCGGATCTGTCTGGCCTACCGCCAGCGCCGCCAGGGCAACATCCTGTCCACCACGAGCCGCAAGCACTTCGACATCCACGACCAGTACCATCGGGTCTTCGCGTTCGTCGACTCCCGTCCCGAGCTCGCCGGGTGGCGCCCCTACCTCCACCACAAGATGGGCGAGCACTGTCTCGACATCCTCTCCAAGCCGGACCGGCTCCCGGAGTCCGACAAACGGGAGTTCTTCCGGCTGACGGCGGCGCTGTTCCGCACCTTCCGCACGGGTCCCGTACCCGCCGAACTGCGCGTCCTGGAGGGCGGCTACGGGCGCTACCGGGTCCGGCGGGAGGCGGGGCGGGCGGTCCGTGAGCTCGGGCGTCGCGGCGCACAGGCACGCAAGGCCGCCGCGACGCGGGCCGGGCGGAGCTGGTCGGCCGTCCACGAGCACCGGCCGCTGGACCCGGATCTGGCGGTGTACTCGGCGTTCTCGCACCGGGGTGTGCTCGGCGACCCGGCGGCCGTGTACCGCGCGGCGCGCGAACTCGCCCCGCACATCCGGGGGGTGTGGGTGGTGCGCGACGAACAGCAGGCGGCACTGCTGCCCCCGGACGTCGAGCATGTGCTGCTCGACTCGCTGCGCTACCGCCGGATCACCGCGCGGGCCACGTACTTCGTCAACAACGTCAACTGGCCCGGCGCGCTGGCCAAGCGCCCCGGCAGCGTCCATATCCACACCCACCAGGGCACCCCGCTCAAGCACATGGCGGCCGATCTGCTCGACAAGCCGGGCGCCCGGCACGGCATCGACGTGCCGCAGATGCTGCGCCGCGCCGACCGCTGGGACTACAGCCTGGTCGCCAACCGCCACTCCGAACTGGTCTGGGACCGCGCCTACCCCTGCCACTTCGCCTCGCTGCGCACCGGCAGTCCGCGCAACGACGTCCTGGTGCGCGCCCGGTCCGGGGACGGCACGGCGGCTGCCGCGGTCCGCGCCCGCCTCGGCATCCCGGACGGCCGGCAGGTGGTGCTGTACGCGCCGACGCGCCGTGACTACGTCCGGGGCGGCCACGCGGACCGGCTCGACCTGGCCCGCTTCGCCGACGACCTCGGCGACGGCCGCACGCTCGTCGTACGGCTGCATCCGTCGCTCACGGACGGCCCGGCGCGCGGGATGGGGCTGTCGGAGCTGCACCGGCGCGGCGTCGTCGTCGACGCGACGGACGAGCCGCACGTCGAGGACCTGATGCTCGCCTCCGACGTCCTGATCACGGACTACTCGGCCCTCATGTTCGACTACGCCAACCTGGACCGGCCGATCGTCGTGTACGCGGACGACTGGGGCGCCTATGCGGCGAGCCGGGGCGCGTACTTCGACATCACCGCCGACGCGCCCGGCCATGTGGCGGGCTCCTACCGGGAACTGGCGAGGCTGTTCGACTCCCAGGCGTGGCGGGACGACGAGTCGGCACGGCTGCGGGCCGGATTCCGGGCGCGGTTCTGCGAGTTCGACGACGGGCTGGCCGCCGAGCGGGTGGTGCGGACGCTGATGCTCGGCGAGCGGCCCGGCGAGCCGGCCTCGGTCGTCACGGTGCCCGCGCAGGCGGCGCACGACGCCGTCACCGCCTCGTGAGGCCGCGCTCGCCCCGGTTCTGGGTGCTCGTCCTGGCCACCGTGTTCGCGCTGCTCCAGCTCGCCAACGTCACCGGCCGGGACACCCCCGACACCAAGAACTACCTCTCGTACGCGCTGAGTCTGCGCGGCGAGAGCAAGCACGACGCCGCGGCGGCCACGATCGACTACGCCTGTGCGGGCAAGGTGGCGATCGCGCACCGCAACCACGACGTGGACGTGATCCGCTTCCACGCCGCCAGCCCTGACGCGCGGGTGCTGGCGGAGTGCCGGCGCGACCAGTGGCGGGGGGTGTCGAAGCGGCTGGCGGCCGGGGAGACGGCCGGGCACACCGTGCCGTTCATGCCGCCCCGGTTCATGCGGATCTTCGAGGTGCGGCCGGGCTATCCGGTGCTGCTGGTGCCGTTCATCACGGTGCTGGGGGTGACGTGGGGGCTGTGGGCGTCGGCTGTCGTCATCACGGTCGCCGGGGGCGTCCTCGCCTTCCTCGTGCTGCGCAGCCTGCGCGCCTCCACCGTGACGGCGCTGACCGGGCAGGCCCTGTTCTACGTCCTTCCGTGCGGCACGACGGCCATGCGCCCGATGACGGAGGGGCTGTTGCTGACGCTGACCCTCGCCGCCCTGTGGGGCTGCGCGCTGGTGCTGGAGGGCCGGGAGCGGGCCGGGACCTGGCTCGTCGGGGCGGCTCTGGCGCTGCTGTTCACGGTGAAGCACTCGCAGGCGCTGTTCCTCGGCCTGTGCCTCGCGGGTGGATGCGCGCTGCTCTGCGTGCGCCGGCGGCGGTGGTCGGGCCCGCTGCGGACGCTCGCGGTGGTCGGCGGGTGCGGGGCGGCGGCCACGGTCCTGCTGGCGAGGGTGCTGCACTACCCGTCCGAGACCGAGAGCCTCCAGGATCTGCTGACGAACCACTTCGCGCGTCCCGACCGCGTCCGGGTGTGGCCGGAGTTCTTCCATCTGCAGTTCAACTTCTGGCTGGAGTGGCTGCGCCGCCAGTTGTGGGAGCCGCTGCTGCCGGCGGCGCTGGCGGCCGCCGCGTGGGGCGTGCTGCGTCGGCGTCCGGCCTTCGGCGTCCTCGTGCTGGCGGCGGCGTTCACCGGGGTCCTCAACCAGGCCGGGCACCCCGACATCAACATCTGGGGCGACCGGCTGATCGTGCTGGTGTGGCTGCTGCCGGTGGTGGGACTGCCGCTGCTCCTGGAGGAGGCCGTAGGGCCGCGGTTGCGGGCGGCGGGCGCCACCGTGCCGGGACCGCTGCGCAGGGACACCGAGGTCGCTCGATGAGGTGAATCCCGGCTAGCGCGTTGACCTTCGCGGGAATATACGGCAAATGCCGCAACCCGCCCTGGTCCGCCCGCCCTCCCGCGCCCGCGTCCGCCCGCGGGACCGCACCCGGCCCCGCCCGCTCCCCGGGCGGGTCCCGGCACCGGCGGGGCGGCTCCGGTGAGCGCCGACGTCCTCGTCCGGCGGGTCGCGCACGGCGCGACCGCGCTGCGCGGCGGATCCTCCTGGCGGCCCACCCCGTACCAGCTGTTCGGCGGTCTGTTCTTCCTGGTGATGACGCTGGCGTACTGGCGCGTCCCGCTGTGCTGCGACGCCGGCCAGCACGCGGCCGTCGTCGAACGCCTCAAGGCGCACCTGCTCAGCCCTCGGCATCCGATGGCGGACCTGCCCGGCGAGGGCAGTCCGTACTACTCGCCGTACGCCGTGGCACAGGGGGCCTTCGCCCGGCTGACCGGGCTGGGCGGCTGGGCGGTGGTACGGCTGTCGGGGCCCTTCAACCTGCTCGTGCTGCTGACGGGCATCGGCCGGTTCGTCCGTGTCCTGACGCCCCGCCCGTGGGCGCCGGTGCTGGGGCTGGGCGCGATGGTGCTGCTGTGGGGCACCGAACGGGCCTGGTGGAGCGGCTATCTCGGACTGATGTCGATGACGGGCAACCTGGGCTACCCGTCGACGTTCGCCATCGGACTGGCCTTCTGGGCCTGGGCGCTGACGGGCGCGCGCGCCGGGGGGACCGGCGGCCCCGTCCGCTACGTCGGGCCGAGCGGACTCGGCAGCGCCTCCGGATACGCGGGGGTCGGCGCCCTGTACGGGCTGATCGTGCTCGTGCACCCGATCACGTCGATCGCGGCCGTGCTCGGCGCGGTCGCGTTCGTGGCGGGATGGTGGCGTGGGGCGGGGACCGGCGCCGGACCGGCGGCGTGGAGCACGGCGGCGGTCGCGGGCCGCTGGCTGCTGGCCGGTGCGGCGGCCCTGCTGGTCGCCGCCTGCTGGCCGTACTTCGACGTCTTCGCGCTGGCCGGCGACCGCAGCGTGGACGCGATGCACGAGCGGCTCTACGAAGGGATGCCCGGGCACTTCTGGCTCGCGCTGACCGGGGTTCCCGCGCTGTGGCTGCGGGCGCGACGGGCCGAACGGGAGGCGGGGCACCGGTGGCGTGACCCGCTGGTGCTGATGTTCGCGCTGGAGTGCCTGGCGGTGGCGTACGGCTGGGTCAGCGGGCACTACACGTACGGCAGGATCCTCGGGCTGACGCTGGTGCCGCTCCAGTTCGCGCTCGGGGTGGAGCTGGCGGCGCCGCGGCCGTGGCCCCGGTGGCGGCGCGGCCTCGGTCTGGTGGCGACGGCGGGGGCGTGCGCCGGTTTCCTCACCGTGCAGGCCGGCGCGGTCGTGCCGCCCGCGCTCGACCCGGTCGGCTTCGACCAGCCGCCGCGGTGGCCGACGTACGCCTGGGCGGCGCGGCACATCGAGCCCGGCGAGGCGGTCATCACCGACGGGTACTACGCCGTCCATCTGATCTCGGGCTACGGACCGGACCTCGCCGCGCCCGCCTGGCCCGACCCCGCCCTGGACGAGGGCGAGCGGCTGCGGCGGCTCGCGGCGGTCCGTTCCTATCTCGACCCGGCGTCGACCCGGGCCGAACGCACCGCCGTCGCCCGCCGGTACCACGTCCGCTGGCTGCTGCTGACGCGCTGGCGGAAGGTCCCCGAGGAGGCGACGGTGGTGGCGTGGAGCCGGGAGACGGGCGAGGTGCTGGCCCGGGTGGGGCCCTGAGCCGTCACAGCCGGCCGGGCGACTACTCGACGACGAGGTTGACGTCGATGTTGCCGCGGGTGGCGTTGGAGTAGGGGCAGACCTGGTGGGCCTGCTCGACGAGCTTGCGGCCGGCGGCCTGGTCCACGGTGTCGGGCAGCTCGACGCGGAGTGTCACCTTCAGACCGAAGCCCTCGCCCTGCTTGCCGATGCCGACCTCGCCGGTCACCGCGGCCTCGCTGACGTCGACCTTCGCCGCGCGGCCGACGAGGCCGAGGGCGCTGGCGAAGCAGGCGGCGTAGCCGGCGGCGAACAGCTGCTCCGGGTTGGTGCCCTGCCCGTTGCCGCCCAGCTCCACCGGCGGGGCCAGCTGGACGTCCAGCTTGCCGTCGGAGCTGACGGCGCGGCCCTCACGGCCGTGGGTGGCGGTGGCGACAGCGGTGTAGAGCGCGTCCATGGAGACCATCTCTCTCAAGTCGGGGGCTTGCCGGGGCGGCCGGTCCGACCGCCTTGCGAGCACTATTAGAGCACGCAATTCAGTTGTGCACAACTCAATGGCTCGCCAAGGCTATCCTTGACCCATGACCGCCACGCCCGCCCCGAGCCCCGAGGACACGTCCGACGACGCCTTCCTCCGCCTCGACGAGCAGATCTGCTTCTCCCTGAACGCCGCCTCGCGCGCCTTCGGCGGCGTCTACCGCGTCCTCCTGAAGGACCTCGGACTCACCTACCCCCAGTACCTGGTGATGCTGGTGCTGTGGGAACACGGCGAGCAGCCCGTGAAGAAGCTCGGCGAGCACCTGCGGCTGGACTCCGGGACACTGTCGCCGCTCCTCAAGCGCCTGGAGACGGCCGGTCTCGTACGGCGCGAGCGCAGCGCCCGCGACGAACGCTCCGTGCATGTCCACCTCACCGACGAGGGCGCCGCGCTGCGCGAGCGCGCCCGGGTGGTGCCGCGCCGGATCGCCGCGGCGACGGGCGCCGGCCTGGAGGAGATCCGTGAACTGCGGGCCCGCCTGGACCGGCTGACCGCGGCCCTGGACAGCGCGGCGCTGGAGGAGACCCCGGGCTGCGACTGAGCCGTCAGCCGGCCGGCGGGGTCCTACGCGCGTACAGCCGCAGTGTCACGCCCTCCCGCACCACCTGCTCCCGAGGCACGAACTCCTCGTCGACCACGGCGAGTTTGACCCGCTCGGTCGCGCTGCGCGGGTACCAGGACGGGCTCAGCGCGAAGGGCTCGGCCACCATCCACACCCGGTCGATCCGGTCCAGCCGGCGGCGCAGCTCCTCCGGCCCCGCCTCCTGTCCGTACAGCGTCCCGGACACCGGGCCCGGCACCCTCAGGGCGACGTCGCGCACCCCGCGGAACCCCCGCGGGTACGCCAGTGCCGAGCGCCGCACGATCGACGGCAGGTACAGCACCGGGTCTCCCGGGCGCAGCGCGCGCCGGGCGGCGGCGGAGACGGCGGCGAGATCGTCGGCGCCGTGATGCTCGGGCGTGCGGTCCCGGCGCATCAGGGGCAGTTGGACGGCAAAGGCGAGGGCGACGGTCAGCACACCGGTCAGCGTGACGGCCGTGGCACCGGCGGGCCGGGGACGCGGGCGCCGCCGCACCCCCGCCAGGAGCCGCGCGCCCCTCGCCGCGGACAAGGACCTGAGCCCGGCGTCGACACGACCCCTCGTGCGGGCGCGCACCCCGGCTCCGACCCGTGCCCCGGCGATCAGCGTCGCCGCGCGTTCCACCCCTGCCGCGGCGAGCAGGGGCGCCCCGGCGAGGGCGTACAGCACGTACCGCTCGTCGTAGAGCGGCCAGGCGCACGAGACCGTCATCAGCACGGCCGGCGGGACCACCGTCAGGGGCAGGGCCACCGCGGGGAGCGAGAGCCCGCCGCACCGGAGCCGTGACGGCCGCACGGCGAGGGCGACGAGGAGCAGGTACGGGACGGCCACCGGCAGCGCCGGGCCCACGAACGCCCCGAGCAGACGCCCCACGCTGCCCGGACCGGGCGGCGTCAGCCAGGCGACCTGCGCGGACTGCCCCCGCGAGACGAGGACGAGCGGCACCAGCGCCACGACCGCGGCACCGGCCGCGCACGCCCACCGCGACCACACCCGCGCCGGCACCCGGGCCAGCGCCAGCGTGCCCGCGTGCGCCAGCAGCACGAGCGCCGCCAGCTCGTGCAGCAGGCAGGTGACGGCCACCGTCCCGCCGTACACCGCCCACCAGCCGCCCGCCCGCCGGGTCCGTGCCGCCCGGACCAGCAGCAGGGTCGCCCCCACCGCCCCGGCCGCGACGAGCGCGTACGACCGGCCCTCCTGGGCGTAGTGCCCGGTCATCGGCGTGACGGCGTACAGCAGTCCCGCCCAGAGGCCGACGCGCGGGCGGCACAGCCGGACGCCGAGCGCGGCGACGCCACCCGCGGCCGCCGCCGCACCGCAGACGGAGGGCAGGCGCAGGGCGAACTCGCCGGGGTGCACGGCGAGGACAGGGTGCATGAGGAGGTAGTACAGGCCGTGCACCGCGTCGACGGTGTGCAGCAGGTGCCAGATCTGCGGCACCGAGCGCTGCGCGACCTGGAAGGTCACCGCCTCGTCGCGCCACATCCCGCCGCGGTCGAGCCCCCAGAGCCCGACCGCGGTCATGACGAGCACGGGCAGCAGGACGGCCACCGCTTCCGGACGTCCGCCTCCGGCACGCCTCAGCCACGCACAGACCATGCGCCCAAGTTTTTACTATTAACCAACCTATGCGAGGTATTGACGGCGTATCAACTTACCTGAGGCATTCACGCGGCTTACGATCCGGGCTTGATGAGCACCTTGAAGAGCCTCAGGAAGAGCCCCCGGTACCTGAAGGGCGCACCGGACGGACAGAGCCGGCCGGACCGGGGGAACAGCCCGCGCGGGCGCCGCCCATGGGCCGTCGCCGCCGCCTGGCTGGCGACCCGCGCCCTGATGGTGTGGCTGCTCGCGCACGACCACCTCGCACCGCTCGGCCGGAGCGGCGTCTCGCGCGAGGTGCGCCACCTGTACTTCGGCTGGTACGGCGTCCTGAAACAGGGCGCGTTCCCGTCGGGCGACCACCTGTGGCAGTACCCGCCGGGCGCCGGCCCGGTGCTGCTCGCACCCGCCCTGCTGCCGGCGCTGACGTACTTCACGGCCTTCGTGACGCTCACGCTCGCGACGGACGCGGTGATCACATGGACCCTCACGCGCGCGGGGCTCCGGCCCGGCCGCAGTCTGCGCGGCGCCGCCCTGTGGGTGCTGGCCCTCCCGCTCCTGCTGCATCTGCCGCTGGCCCGGTACGACGTCCAGGTCACCGCCTTCGCCGTCCTCTCCCTGCTCTCACTGACCCGCTCCCCGCGCGCGTGCGGCGCGTTCGCCGCGCTGGGCGCCCTGGTGAAGGTCTGGCCCGCGCTGGCGCTCGTCGGCACGCCGCGCGGCCGCACCACCCGGGAGGCGTGGACGTCGGCGGCGGTCGCCGCGGTCGCGCTGCTCGCCCTCCTCGCCGCCCTCTTCCGCAACTCCTTCGACTTCCTGCGCCAGCAGGGCGGCCGGGGCGTGCAGATCGAGTCGCTCGGCGGAACGGTGCTGGGCCTGGCGCGCCACGCCGGATGGCCGGGCAGGGCGCGCTACCGGTACGGCGCGATGGAGTTCGTGGGCCCGTACGTCGCCGAGGTCGCCGCGGTCTCGCTGGCCCTCACCGTCGCCGCGTTCGGGCTCCTGCTGCTGTGGCGGGTGCGGGCGCGGCACTGGACGACGGCGACACCGTACGACGCGGCGCTCGCCGCCGTGCTGCTGTTCACGGTGACGAGCCGGGTGATCAGCCCCCAGTACATGGTGTGGCTGCTGGGCCTGTCGGCCGTGTGCCTGACCTCGCGGCACACCACGCAACGACCGGTCGTGGCCCTGCTGGTGACCGCCACGGCGGTCAGCTCGGTGATCTATCCGGCCCTGTACGGCGAGGTGGTCCACAGCACCTGGACGGGCTGCGCGCTGATGGTCGTGCGCAACGGCCTGCTGGTGACGGCGGCGGGCCTCTCACTGGTGCGGCTGTGGCGACCGGGCCCCGTCGCGGCCCTGCCGGACCCGGCGGCCTCGTACCGGCATGCCGGTACCGCCGGAGGAACTCCCCTGGCCTTCCGCGCAGGACATCGAGCACCCTTTAACGGATAATTGCCCGAAACCCCTACGATTCGGGCCTCTGGATCCCATGAAACCTCAGCAGTCGCAGGTCAGCGTGGTCGTCATCGGGTACAACGACGCCGCCCACGTCGCGGACGCGGTGCGCTCGGCGCTCGCGCAGGGCCCGGCCGTCCACGAGGTGCTCGCCGTGGACGACTGCTCGACGGACGGCAGCCGGGCCCTGCTCGACGGCCTCGCCGCGGACGAGCCACGCCTGAGGGTGATCGGCCGTACGGCCAACAGCGGCGGCTGCGGCACCCCGCGCAACGACGGGATCGACGCCGCGACCGCCCCGTACGTGATGTTCCTGGACAGCGACGACGTGCTGCCGCCCGGCGCGGTGGACGCGCTGCTCTCGGCGGCGGACGGGCAGCACACCGAGGTCGCGGCCGGGCTGTGCGTACGGCGCGAGCTGCCCTCGGGCCGCGAGACCCCCTGGGAGCGCGCCCTCTACGCGAGGCCCGCCCTCGTCCCCCACCCCGCGCGCCGCGCCCGCCTGGTGCACGACACGCTCTGCGTCAACAAGCTCTACCGCACCGATTTCCTGCACGAGCACGGCATCCGCTTCCCCGAGGGCCGCTTCCGCTACGAGGACTTCGTGTTCGGCGCGCGCGTCCTGGCCGCGGGACCGCGCATCGCCCTCGTCCCCGACACGGTCTACGTCTGGCACGTACGACGCGACGCCGATCACCTGTCCATCTCCCTCGACCGCGCGGACATCGGCAACTGGCGGGCGCGGACCGAGGCCAACCGGGCCGCCCACGAGATCCTCCTCGGCGCGGGCGAGAAGGGGCTGGCGCGGGCCGTGCACGCCAAGTTCCTCGACCACGAACTGCGGATGTACACACGCGAGCTGGAGCTGCGCGCGCCCGAGTACCGCCGCGCGTGGTGGGGCCTCACGCGCGCGTACCTGGCGACCTTCGACGCGGCCGACCTCACGGTGAACCCGACCGCCCCGGGCCGCCTGGTCGCCCGGGTGGTACTGGCCTCCCCCGTCCCCCGCGACCTGCCCCGTCTCACGGAGCTGGCGGCCCGCCCGGCCCGGCTGCTCCCGCCGTACGCCCGCTCCGGCGACGCCACGCCCGTCTGGTCGGACGACCTGCCCCGCATCACGCTGGACCACTTCCTGGTGCGCCCCGCCCATCTGCTGCCCGCCGCCGTGGACGCGGAACTGCGGCCGCGCGCGCGTGGCACCCGACTGCGGCTGCGGCTGCACGAGCTGTACGGGCGGCTGGCCGAGGCCGGTCCGGCCTCGATGGACGTGGAGTTCGTGCACCGGGACGACGGGCGGGTGGGCCTGCGCCGCCAGGTCCTTCTGCGGCCCGACCGGTACGGCGACCTGTGGTCGGCCGAGACGCCGGTGGACCTGTCCGTGCTCGGCGCGGGCACCTGGGACCTGCGGCTGAGGCTCCGCTTCCGCGACGGCTCCGCCCGGGACGTCACGGCGCACGCGGTCGCCGGGCGCGGTCTGCTGCGCCGCCGCGCCGTCCCGGACGCCCGTCACGGCGTACTGCTGGTGCAGCCGTACCGCACGCACTCCGGCGCGCTGGCGTTGCGCACAGCGCCCGGATGGAGAGGAATGACCGAAGTGGCGCGTCGCCGCCTCCGCCGACTGCTTCACTGATACGCGACCGAACGACCCGTGCAGCACCGGGCTCACTGACGAGGGGACGGCCCACATGACCTGGCTGATCACCGGCGGCGCCGGCTACATCGGGGCGCACGTCGTCCGCGCCATGCTGGAGGCGGACGAGCGGGCGGTGGTCTACGACGACCTGTCGACCGGCATCCCGGAGCGCGTGCCGTCCGACGTGCCGGTGGTGATCGGCTCGACGCTGGACGCCGAGACGCTGGCGAGGACCATCAGGGAGCACTCCGTCACCGGTGTCGTCCATCTGGCCGCGAAGAAGCAGGTCGGCGAGTCGGTGGACCTCCCCCTGCACTACTACCGGGAGAACGTCGAGGGTCTGCGCGTCCTGCTGTCCGCCGTGACCGACGCACAGGTCCCCTCCTTCGTCTTCTCGTCCTCGGCCGCCGTGTACGGCATGCCGGACGTGGACCTGGTGCGCGAGGAGACGCCGTGCGCGCCGATGAGCCCGTACGGCGAGACCAAGCTCGCGGGCGAGTGGCTGGTGCGCGCGACGGGCCGTGCCACCGGCCTGGCCACGGCCTCCCTGCGGTACTTCAACGTGGCGGGCGCGGCGACACCGGAGCTGGCCGACACGGGCGTCTTCAACCTGATCCCCATGGTCTTCGAGAAGCTCACGGAGAACGCGCCGCCGCGCATCTTCGGCGACGACTACCCCACCCCCGACGGGACGTGCGTGCGCGACTACATCCATGTGGTCGACCTGGCCGAGGCCCACGTGGCCGCGGCCCGCGCCCTCCAGGCGTCCCCCGGCCGCGACATGACCCTCAACATCGGCCGCGGCGAGGGCGTTTCGGTCCGCGAGATGATCGACCGCATCAACGCCCTCACGGGCTACGACCGCCCACCGGTGACCACCCCCCGCCGGCCCGGCGACCCGGCGCGCGTCGTCGCCTCCGCCGACCGCATCGCCATCGAGCTCGGCTGGAAGGCGAAGTACGACGTCCAGGACATGATCACCTCGGCGTGGGCGGGCTGGGTGCGCCTGCACCCGGAGGCCAGCCGGTCCTGACCGCGCACGCCGGTCCTGACCGCCCGCACCGGGCCCGGCCGCCAGGGGGGTCCGGCTACGGCGTGATCACAGCGCCTTGAGCGCCGCGGCCGTGGCGCGGGCCAGGCCGGCCAGGTACCCCTTGGGCAGCTTGGGCCCGCGGACCACCACCGCCCGCCAGTACAGCGGGCCGGACATCAGGTCGAGCGCGAGTTCCTGGTCGACGTCGGCGCGTACCTCGCCCCGCTCGGCCGCCGCCGCGACGATCCCGCTGGCGACGCTCTGCTGCCCCTCGCGCAGCGCCTTCTGCATGGCGTCCGCTATGTCCGGGTTCCGCGCGGCCTCCGCCTGGAGGTCGGGGATGATCTGGCCGGCCACGGGATGGCGCAGGGCGCGCGAGGTGACCTCGTACAGCAGCCGCAGATCGCCCTCCAGCGAGCCCGTGTCGGGTGCGGGCAGCCCCTGGACGGCGACGGCCGAGACCAGGTCCAGGACCAGATGGAGCTTGGAGCGCCAGCGCCGGTACACGGCGGTCTTGCCGACGCCCGCGCGGCGCGCGATGCCCTCGATCGACATCCGGGCGTACCCGACGGCGGCGAGCTCCTCGAAGACGGCGGCGCGGATGGCTTCCGTCACGTCCTCTCGGAGGACGGCCGCGCCGGCCGGGGCCCGGCGGCGCGGGGCCTTGGCGGAGGCACTCGCGGTGGCATCGGCGTTCGTCATGCCGACCAGCATAGGCCGTTACGACGAAACGGTTGCGTTCCGACGTCGCGAAGCCCTACGCTCGCGTTGCGACGATACGGTCCCGTCCCGACGTAAGAAGATGGCAAGAACGACGTAAGACACGTCGCGGCGGACCCCTCCCGCACCCCACCCCCCGAGCGAAAGCAGCGGATGTGAGCCAGGTCCTCGACACGCCGCCCCCGACAGCGACACCGGGCCATCCCTCCGACGACGCCGCGGCGCTCGCCGCCCGGTACGGACTCACCGTCAGCGGCGCCCGCCCGACCCTGCCCGAGTACATCCGCCAGCTGTGGGCGCGGCGCCACTTCATCACCGCCTTCGCCACCGCCAAGCTGACCGCCCAGTACAGCCAGGCGAAGCTCGGCCAGGTGTGGCAGGTGATGACCCCGCTGCTGAACGCGGCGGTCTACTACTTCATCTTCGGCGTACTGCTCGGCACCAAGCACGGCGTACCGGACTACATCCCCTTCCTCGTCACCGGCGTTTTCATCTGGACCTTCACGCAGAGCTCGATCATGGCGGGCACCCGGGCGATCTCCGGCAGCCTCGGCCTGGTCCGCGCCCTGCACTTCCCCCGGGCGGCGCTGCCCGTCTCGTACGCCCTCCAGCAGCTCCAGCAGCTGCTCTTCTCGATGGCCGCGCTGGTCGTCATCCTGCTCTGCTTCGGCGTCCCGCTGAGCTTCTCCTGGCTGCTCGCGGTGCCCGTCCTGGTCCTGCAGTTCACGTTCAATGCGGGCATCGCGATGATCATGGCGCGGATGGGCGCCAAGACGCCCGACATCGCGCAGCTCATGCCGTTCCTGCTGCGCACCTGGATGTACGTCTCCGGAGTCATGTGGAGCATCGACAAGGTGCTCAGCCACAGCGACCTGCCGCACTGGGCGATGGTCCTCCTGGAGAGCAACCCGGCGGCCGTCTACATCGACCTGATGCGCTTCGCCCTGATCGACAGCTTCCACGCGCACCAACTGCCGCACCACGTATGGGCGCTGGCCATCGGCTGGGCACTCGTCGCGGGCGCCGGCGGCTTCATCTACTTCTGGAAGGCTGAGGAGACGTACGGCCGTGGCTGACACCATCACCCTGACCGAGGACATCCGTCCCCAGGACCCGGCCGCCGCGGACGGGGCCCGCGTACCCACCGTCATCGCCGACCGCGTCGACATCGTCTACCGCGTCAACGGCACCGGCGCGGGCCGCGGGAGCGCGACCGCCGCGCTCAACCGCATCCTGCGCCGCGAACACGCCGAGAAGGCGGCGGGCGTCCGCAAGGTGCACGCCGTCAAGAGCGTCTCCTTCACCGCGTACAAAGGCGAGGCCATCGGCCTGATCGGCACCAACGGCTCCGGCAAGTCGACGCTCCTGAAGGCCGTCGCCGGCCTGCTGCCGGTGGAGAACGGCAGGATCTACACCGACGGCCAGCCCTCGCTGCTCGGCGTCAACGCGGCCCTGATGAACGACCTCACCGGCGAGCGCAACGTCCATCTCGGCGGTCTCGCGATGGGCATGTCCAAGGAACAGGTCCGCGAGCGCTACCAGGAGATCGTCGACTTCTCCGGCATCAACGAGAAGGGCGACTTCATCACGCTCCCCATGCGCACGTACTCCTCCGGAATGGCCGCCCGGCTCCGCTTCTCCATCGCGGCCGCCAAGGACCACGACGTCCTGATGATCGACGAGGCCCTGGCGACCGGCGACCGTTCCTTCCAGAAGCGCTCCGAGGCCCGCATCCGCGAGCTGCGCAAGCACGCGGGCACCGTCTTCCTGGTCAGCCACAACAACAAGTCGATCCGGGACACCTGCGACCGGGTGCTCTGGCTGGAGCGCGGCGAACTGCGCATGGACGGGCCGACGGAGGACGTCCTCAAGGAATACGAGAAGTTCACGGGCAAGTAGGGCGGGCGGCGCCCGCGCGGCCCTGAGCACCCGCGCGGGCCCGCCCCACCCCGGCGGCTCACCTCTCCAGGAAGGCGAACAGGTCCTCCCAGCGGCGCACGATCTCCTCCGCCGCGTAGCGCTGGATGTTCACCCGGGCCGCCTCGCCCATCGCGTCCCGCATGCCCTTGTCGGACATCAGCGTGTCCATCCGGCGCGCGAGTTCGCCGGTGTTGCCGAGAGTGGCGAGCAGACCGTCCTCGCCGTCGCGGATGATCTCGTGCACCCCCGGCGCGCAGTCGAACGCGGCGCACGGCACCCCCGCCGCCATGGCCTCCATGACCGCCAGCGGGAAGCCCTCGCCACGCGAGGGCAGCACGAAGACGGAGCTGTCGCGCAGCGCGCCCGGCACATCGCTCGTCGGGCCCATCCAGTCGACGCTGCCGTCGAGACCCAGCGTGGTGCACCGCTCCTGCAGGATCTCCTCGTCCTCCCCGGTGCCGTAGATCCGCAGCCGCCACCCGGGGTGGTTCGGCGCGACCTCGGCCCAGGCGTCGAGCAGCATGTCGATGCCCTTCTGGTCGTGCAGCCGGCCGATGCTGACGACGGCCTTCTCGGTGCGCGGGGAGGGCGTCTCGGGCATGAACGGGATCGGGTTCGGCATGAAGGAGGCGTTGTTCATGCCCTGCCGGATCCACAGATCGGCGTCCTCCCGGGTGAGCGCCAGCATCCGGTCGACGTTCCGGTAGTGCCGCTGCACCCGCCCGAAGCGGGAGGTCTTCCGGCAGTACGCGAACGACTCGTGGCTCATGCCGACGACGAGGAGACCGGTCGTGTCGGCGAGCGCCACCCATTCCATGGCCCACACCTGGGTCACGATCACGACGGCGCCGGGACGCGCGGCCCGGAAGAGCGCGGTCAGCTTGGCCGCCTGCTCCCGCATGCCCTCCGCGCGCGCGGTGCGCCGTCTGCGCTCGGCGACGTTGAGCCGCCCCTTCAGCCCGCGCATGGGTCCGATCTGGGGCGGATGGACGTCGTACAGCGTGGTGGTGGGGTACGCCGTCTCGCCCAGCTCCTGCGGGACTTCGGAGTCGGTGATGCCGACGACGTGCACGCGGTGGCCGCGCCCGGTGAACAGACGGGCCATCTGGTGCGTCCAGCTGGTCACCCCGCCCAGCTCGTCGACGCTGTTGGAGACGATGAAGACGTCCCGCGGACGGCCGCTCGTGCCGGTCGCGACGCTCCCCGCCGGCCGCTCGGTCAGCCACGCCTGGTCGGTCATGCACGCCTCCACTGGGCGAAGAACTGGTCGACCACGCTGCGGGCCGAGGTCCCCTTGTCGTACTCCCCGAACTCGGCGGTGAACTGCTCGCGCGCGGCCGCGTACTTGACCGTCTGCTCCTCCAGCGAGCCGAGGACGGCGTGCAGTTCGTCCTCGGTGCGCACCACCGGACCGGGCGCGCGCTCCATCAGGTCGAAGTAGGTGCCGCGGCCCTCGTTCACGTACTCGTCGTAGTCGTAGGCGAAGAAGAACATCGGCCGGTCCAGCAGGGCGTAGTCGAACATCACGGACGAGTAGTCGGTGATCAGCCCGTCGGCGAGGGCCAGCAGCGGGGTCATGTCGTGGTGCGCGGTCACGTCGACGACCCGGCCGCGCACGGAGGGCGGCAGCACGACGTGGTTGAGGTAGTGGGAGCGCACGAGGAGGACGTAGCGGTCGCCGAAGGTGTCGGCGAAGCACTCCACGTCGAAGGGCAGCTCGAACCGCCGCGGTGCGCCGCCGTGCTGCCGGAAGGTCGGGGCGTACAGCAGGACCTGCCGGTCGTCGGGAATGCCCAGCTCGGCGGCGAGCGGGCCGCGGACGCGCCGTCCCGACGACTCCTCCAGTTCCCTGGTCCGCACCAGTTCGTCGTTGCGCGGGTAGCCCACTCGCAGCAGGGTCCGCTCCTGGAGCCGGAACGCCCGCGCGAGCGTGCGCACATCGTGCTCGGAGCGGATCAGGAACCGGTCGAAGCGGTCGAGGACCCGCTGCTGGACCTCCTGCTGCGCACGGGACTTGAGTTTCCAGCCCGGTTCGTCGAAGCCCATCCGTTTGAGCGCCGAGCCGTGCCAGGTCTGGATGTACGTCGTCTCCGGACGTTTGGTGAGCTTCAGCGGATAGCTCTGGTTGTCGACCCAGAACTCGGCCTGGGCGAGTGCCTTGAGGTACGGCAGGGACCAGCGGCGTACGAGCGTGGCGTCGGCGGGGAATCCCTCGGGACTGCCCGCGTACGACCAGACGGCCTCGAACCGGAGGTCCTGGCGGCGCATCTCCTCGTAGACGGCCTTGGGGCTGTCGCTGTACTGCCGGCCCAAGTGGCTCTCGAAGACGACGAGGCCCTTGCGGACCGGCAGCCTGCTGAACACCTCGTGGTACAGCCGGATCTTGGTGTCGCCGGAGGTGAGCCGTTTGCGCAGGGACTTGGCCCTGCGGTAGCGGGACTTGGCGAGTCGGGCGACCTTGCCGTGCACCTGTCTCTGGAGGAGTTCGTTGGCCTTCTTGTCCGGGACCAGCCGGAAGGCGAGATGGCCGCGCGAGGAGATCACCGGCTCGATGCGGTCGGCCACCAGCCGGGTGAGGCGGGGCCGTACCGGCACCCGGCCGGCGAACGGGCCGGGGCCCGCGGCCGTGAGCCGGGTCGAGGTGCGTGCGCCGTCGACGTCCAGGCGCAGACGCACGTCCCACACCGCGTCGACGAGGCCCAGCGGCCGCAGGGCCGTCAGGTCCGGCGCGGCCTCCCAGAGGACGGACTCGCCCTCGTGCCGCACGCTCGCCACGGGGAAGCGGAAGGTCTGGAAGCGCACACCGGCGCGGCGGGCGTAGAACTCCAGCTGCGCGGTGAGCCGCGCCCCGGGCGGGACGACACCGAGTGGGTTGACGATGCGCCCGGCGAGGCGCACGGTGCCGCCCGCCCCCCGGGGCCCCTCGTAGTGGGTGAGCGCGTTGCGCAGGAACATCCTCTCGACCGGCCTGGTGTGATAGCCGAATTCGGTGACGTCCAGGACGTGCCGGCCGAACGGGTCGCCCAGATGCTCGGCGCACCAGTACACCCGCCCGTCGCGCTCCACGAGCGAGGAGGAGATCTTGTCGCGGTTGGTGAGCGTGTCCACGGCGGGCAGCAGGTTGTCCCAGTCGCCCATCTGGAGGAGATAGGCGCAGATGGCGTGGATGGGCTCGGCCTCGTCGAAGGCGGCCCGGTCGATCGACTCCAGGTACTCACGCGCGATGCCGGCGAACTCCCGCCGGTACGGCGCGTCGCGGGAGGGCAGCTCCCGCAGGTGCAGCACCAGGTCGTGCTTGAGGAACTTCACGTCCTTGGCGAACTTCAGCTCCGGCATGCCGCGTTCCGCGAGGAGCCGGTCCACCCGGCGGTGGATCTCCATGCGGTGTGCGAAGTTGGCGATCTCGTCGCGCCGGTTGCTGATGGACCGCGCCGCCGTCTCGGCCGGCTTCTCCACGACCCGCCATTCGTAGACCCGGTTGGGGATGAGCGTGATGCGGCGGGCGGCGGCATAGGCCTGGGCGGAGAAGAGCAGGTCCTCGTAGTGGATGCCGACCGGGAACTCCAGCCGTTCGTCGAGCAGGAACCGCCTGCGGTAGCACTTGTTCGTCGACAGGGTGTCGAAGACCATCAGGTCGGGCAGCTCGGTGATCGACTCCAGGGTGCGGGTGCGCTCGTACAGCCAGGGATACCACTTGACCTGCTTGCGCGTGCGCGAGTCGACGTGCACCCGCACGCACAGGCCGGAGACGAGGTCGGCGCCGGTGGTCTCGGCGGCCTCCAGCATGTTGCGGCAGGCGTTGCGTTCCAGCACGTCGTCGCTGTCGAGGAAGAGGACGTAGTCGCCACGGGCCTCGGCGATGCCGCGATTGCGGGGGGCGCCGCAGCCGCCGCTGTTCTCGGGCAGGCGGAACACGCGGACGCGGTCGGGGTACTGGGCGGCGAGCAGCCGCGCCGTCTCGTACGAGCCGTCCGTGCTGCGGTCGTCGACGATGACGACCTCGACGCCGTGCAGCGTCTGGTCCAGGACTGAGCGCACGGCCGTGGGCAGTCGGTCGGCGTCGTTGTAGACGATGACGACCACGGAGACGGCGGGGCCGGCCGGCGCGCGACATTGATCCACATTCATCCTATTAATCGTAGACACAATGTCCCGCTGTGCGGCGTTATCGACCGTGCTTCGCGTGTTGGAAGACCCAGGTCCGGTACACCACGAAGCGGAAGGCCGACGCCAGCACGATCGACAACGCCTTGGCGACGTTGGAGGCGAGCGGACCGCTCATCCCGAAACTGCGGTAGCCCAGGTAGAACAGGGTGCTCTCCATGGCGACACCGAGACCGCTGAACGCGAAGAAGAGGACGATCTGCCGCGTGGTGCGCGAGGCGCGGTCCCGGTAGGCGAAGAACCGGAATCCGAGGTAATTGGTGCCCATGGCGACACAACTGGCGATCACCGTGGCGACCATCGGGGACCACACCAGGCCGTGCAGCAGCAGATTGAAGAAGATCATGTTGACCGCGACACCACTGCCGCCGACCACCGAGAACCGGGCCACTTCGAGGGCCAGCCGGCGGGTGCGCACGAACGGCCTGGAGCGGGGAGCGGGCACGGTCGCGACCGGGGCCCGCCGCTCGGTGAGATGCACTGTCACGGGTCCGAGTCCTCCAGCCAGCCGTCGACGATCGAGCCAAACCTAACCCAAATGTCGTATTTAGCATGAATGGGTAAATTCAGGGCCCGATTCCCTTCGGAGGTCGGAAAGAAAAGCCCGAATAGTCCGCACCGGAAAACACGAACGGGGGCGCCCCGGACCTCGTACGAGATCCGGGGCGCCCCCTCGGTGTGTCGCCGTGTCGCCCTACGGCCTGAAGGACGGCCTACGAATGCGTCCGCATCAGCGTGCGCATCGTCCGCATCGCCACCGACAGGTTCGCCAGGTCGAACGCGTCCGAACCCTGGATCTCCTCCAGCGTCGTGCGCGCCCGGCCGAGGATCGCCGCGTTCTTCTCCTCCCAGGCCTTGAAGCGCTGCTCGGGAGTCGCGGAGTCGCTGCCCGCGGCCAGGACGTCCGCCGTCAGGGCCGCGTGCGCCGCGTACAGGTCCTCACGGATCGACGCACGGGCCATGGACTGCCAGCGGTCCGCGCGCGGCAGCTCGATGATGCGGTCCATGAGCTGGGTGATGCCGAGACGGTCGGCGAGGTCGTAGTAGACCTCGGCTACGGCCATCGGCTCCTTGCCCATCCGGTCGGCCACCGCGACGATGTCCAGCGTCGGGAAGGCGGAGGAGAACCCGGCCACCCGGGTGGCCAGTTCGTCCGGGACACCCGCGCCCGTCAGCTCGTCGTAGATCTGCTGGTACCACTCGAGGTCGGCACCGCGCAGCAGCTTCGGCAGCTCGGACCAGACCTGCTCGACGCCCTCACTGAAGAAGCCGATCGTCTCGGCGAGCTGGAGCGGCTGCGGCCGGTTGTTGAGCAGCCAGCGCGTGCCGCGCTCCACCAGACGGCGCGAGTGCAGCCGGATACGGGTCTGGATGTCGGCGGCGACGATGTTGTCGAGCGCCTCCACCGCGTCCCACACCTTGCTCGACTCGAAGATCGCGCGGGCCGCGGTCTGCGCCCGGACGATCTCCTCCAGCGACGCGCCGGTCTCCTCGCGCAGCCGGTGCAGGAAGCTCGTACCGCCCGTGTTGACCGTGTCGTTGACCAGGACGGTCGTGACGATCTCGCGGCGCAGCGCGTGCCCGTCGATCTGCTCGCGGAGCTTCTCGCGCAGCGCGCTCGGGAAGTACGCCAGCAGCAGCCTCTCCAGGTGCGGATCGTCCGGCAGCGACGTGGCGAGCAGCTCCTCGGCGACCGTGATCTTCGTGTACGCGAGGAGGACGGCCGTCTCCGGGCCGGTCAGGCCCAGCCCGGCGACCATCCGCTCCCGGATCTGCCGATCGCTGGGCAGGAACTCCAGCGCCCGGTCGAGGTGGCCCTCGCGCACCAGGTGGCGGATGAACCGCTGCTGGGCGTGGACCATGCTCGGCGACTGGGCCAGCGCGTTGGCGATCGCCACGTTCTGCGCGTAGTTGTTGCGCAGGACCAGCGCGCCGACCTCGTCGGTCATCTCGGCGAGCAGCTTGTTGCGCTGCTTGACCGTCAGATCGCCGTTGGCCACCACCGCGTTGAGCAGGATCTTGATGTTCACCTCGTGGTCGGAGGTGTCCACGCCCGCGCTGTTGTCGATGGCGTCGGTGTTGATCTTGCCGCCCTGCTGGGCGAACTCGATCCGGCCGAGCTGGGTCAGACCCAGGTTGCCGCCCTCGCCGACGACCTTGACGCGCAGGTCGGCGCCGTCCACGCGGATGGCGTCGTTGGCCTTGTCGCCCACGTCGGCGTGCGACTCCGCGGACGACTTCACGTACGTGCCGATGCCGCCGTTCCACAGCAGGTCGACCGGCGCCTGGAGGATCGCCTTCATCAGGTCGGCCGGGGTCATCTTGGCGACGCCCGACTCGATGCCGAGGGCCTCACGGATGTGCGCGTTGACCGGGATGGCCTTGGCGGTGCGCGGGAAGACGCCACCGCCGGCGGAGATCAGCTCGGTGTCGTAGTCGGCCCACGAGGAGCGCGGCAGCTCGAACAGGCGGCGGCGCTCGGCGTACGACGTCTCCGCGTCCGGGGTCGGGTCGATGAAGATGTGCCGGTGGTCGAACGCGGCGACCAGACGGATGTGCTCGGAGAGCAGCATGCCGTTGCCGAACACGTCACCGGACATGTCGCCGACGCCGACGACCGTGAAGTCCTGCGTCTGGGTGTTCACGCCCAGCTCCCGGAAGTGCCGCTTGACGGACTCCCAGGCGCCGCGGGCGGTGATGCCCATGCCCTTGTGGTCGTAGCCGGCCGAGCCGCCGGAGGCGAAGGCGTCGCCGAGCCAGAAGTTGTAGCTCTCGGCGACCTCGTTGGCGATGTCCGAGAACGTCGCGGTGCCCTTGTCGGCGGCGACGACGAGGTAGGTGTCCTCCCCGTCGTGACGCACCACGTCGACCGGCGGCACGACCTCCCCGCCGACCAGGTTGTCGGTGATGTCGAGCAGCGCGGAGATGAAGGTGCGGTAGCTGCGGATGCCCTCGGCCAGCCAGGCGTCGCGGTCCACCGACGGGTCCGGCAGCTGCTTGGCGACGAAGCCGCCCTTGGCGCCGACCGGCACGATGACGGTGTTCTTCACCATCTGCGCCTTGACCAGGCCGAGGATCTCCGTGCGGAAGTCCTCACGGCGGTCGGACCAGCGCAGACCGCCTCGCGCGACCTTGCCGAAGCGCAGGTGCACGCCTTCGACGCGCGGTGAGTACACCCAGATCTCGTACGCCGGCCGCGGCGCCGGGAGGTCCGGGATGGCGGTCGGGTCGAACTTCATCGAGACGTACTCGTGCGGCTTGCCGCCGAGCGCCTCCTGGAAGAAGTTCGTCCGCAGGGTCGCCTTGATGAGGTGCAGGAAGGACCGCAGGATCCGGTCCTCGTCGAGCGAGGCGACCTGGTCGAGCGCGGCGTCCAGCTCCTCCAGCAGGGCGTCGGTCAGTTCGACGCCGGCACGCTGGCGGTCCGGCGACATCCGTGCCTCGAACAGCGAGACCAGCAGCCGGGTGGTGTGGACGTTGTTGCGGAGGGTGTCCTCCATGTAGTCCTGGCTGAAGGTGGATCCGGCCTGGCGCAGGTACTTCGCGTACGCGCGCAGCACCATCGCCTGCCGCCAGTTCAGCCCGGCGCTGAGCACGAGGGCGTTGAAGCCGTCGTTCTCGGCCTCGCCGGTCCAGGTGGCGGAGAAGGCCTCCTGGAACCGCTCGCGGCCGTCGTCGCCGAGGGCGTCGCCGTTGCCGTTCGCGGACTTGGGCAGACGCAGCCCGAAGTCGTAGATCCAGGCCGTCGTACGGTCCGAGCAGCGCAGCTCGTACGGACGCTCGTCGGTGACCTCGACGCCCATGCGGTTGAGGGCCGGGAGGACCGCGGAGAGCGAGACCTGCTCACCGGTGCGGTAGATCTTGAAACGGCGCTCGCCGGGCGCGGCGCCCACCGGCTCGTACAGGCTGAGCGCGAAGTCCTTGCTCGCGTCCTGCGTGAGCGCCTGGAGGTGGACCAGGTCGGCGACCGCGGCGCGCGGGGTGTGGTCGGCCTTGTAGCCCTCGGGGAACGCGTTGCCGTAGCGGCGCAGCAGTTCGGCGGCGCGCTCCTCACCGCACTCGGCGGTCAGGGCCTCCGCGAAGCCGTCGGCCCAGGAGCGGGCGGCCTCGACGAGCCGCGCCTCGATGCGGTCCTTGTCGTTGTCGGACAGCTGCGGCAGCTCGGTGCCCGGCTCGACCCGGACCACGAAGTGCAGCCGGGACAGGATCGACTCGGTGTTCCAGGCCGTGAAGTCGACGCTGGTGCCGTGCAGCTCTTCCTTCAGGATGTCGATGATCCGCAGGCGCACACCGGTGGTGTAGCGGTCGCGGGGCAGGTAGACGAGGGCCGAGTAGTAGCGGCCGTACTCGTCCTGGCGCAGGTAGAGCCGCAGCCGGCGCCGCTCCTGGAGGTACAGGACGGACGTGACGATCGAGCGGAGCTCGTCCACGGGCGTCTGGAACAGCTCGTCGCGCGGGTACGTCTCCAGGATCTGGAGCAGGTCGCGGCCGTCGTGGCTGTTGGGCGAGAAGCCCGCGCCCCTGAGGACCTCCTCGACCTTGCGGCGGATGACGGGCACCCGGCGCACGGACTCGGTGTAGGCGGCGGACGAGAACAGGCCCAGGAAGCGCCGCTCCCCGACCACGTTCCCCTGCTCGTCGAACTTCTTGACGCCGACGTAGTCCAGGTACGACGGACGGTGCACGGTCGCCCGGCTGTTCGCCTTGGTCAGGACCAGCAGCTTGTGCTCCCGGGCCTTGGCGCGCGCGTCGGCGGGCAGCCGCTCGAAGGACGGGCTGACCGGGTGGCTGTCCTCACCGGCGTGGTGCGGGTCGGAGCGCAGGATGCCGAGGCCGGTGCCCGGCACGGCGGCCAGCGAGTCGTCCTCGCGCAGCTCGTACTCCCGGTACCCCAGGAAGGTGAAGTGGTCGTCCGAGAGCCAGCGCAGCAGCTCACGAGCCTCCTCGACCTCCTGGTCGCGCAGGTCGCCCGCGGTCGGCTCGGCGGGCAGCTCCTCCGCGATGCGCAGCGCGGAGTCGCGCATCTTCTCCCAGTCCTCGACGGCCTCGCGGACGTCGGACAGGACGCGCAGCAGGTCGGAAGTGATCTGCTTCAGGTCGGCACGGTCGGTCTCACGGTCGATCTCGACGTGGATCCACGACTCGACGTGCGCGTCGTGCGGCAGCTCCTCGGCGGCCGGACGGGCGGGCAGCACCTCGATGAGCTTGCCGGTCAGATCGCGCCGCACCACGAACTGCGGGTGGATGACGACGTGGATGCCGCGCCCCTGACGGGACAGCTCGTTGGTGACCGAGTCGACGAGGAAGGGCATGTCGTCGGTGACGACCTCGACGACGGAGTGGCTGCAGGTCCAGCCGTTCTCCTCGACGGTCGGCGTGTGGACCCGCACGTTGGCCGTGCCCTGGGGGCGGTTCTCGGCCAGCCGGTAGTGCGAGAAGGCGGCTCCGAAGACATCGACCGGGTCACGGTCGGCGAGGTCCTCCGGGGCTGTGTGCAGGTAGTAGCGCTGGAGGAACGCGAGCACGGTGTCCCGGTCGGGGGTGCCCTCGCCCGTCGTCCCAGTCGGTAGGTGCCCCCCGACCGGGCTGTTCTCAGCTACCCGGGCGGCCCGTTCGAGCAGCTCGGCCTTGGCTTCGTCCAGCTTGGTCTGCATTGTCCTCTGGCTCCTGTCGCGCGCCGTTGCGTGACGTTGATGGAAGTACGGTCTCGGTGCTTCCGGCGTGACGCCGTGACGCGGGGTGTCCGGTCTGGTCCGACGCTATGCCGCAAGATGAGATGGGCGGGGGGTTATCGGTCATTCTCGACACCGCCGGGGGCTGTGACACCGCTCTCGTCGGCGTCCGTTCCCGGGGCGTCCTCGACGTACGGAGGGCACGCGGCCCGCTCACTGTCGTCCTGTCCCGCCCGCGAAGATCAGCGATTGCCGCCCGGTCACGGATGTCGTCCGTGGTCTCCGGGCGCGGGGCAGGGGCGACGATGCCCCCGCGAGATATCGCGCTGATCACGCCACAAGGCTATCGCCCCCTACCCCGCACCCGTCATGAGCCGTATGTGTACAAAACCGGGGGTGGAACTTTGACAGTATGCACAGGGACGAAAGGGGCGAGGGCATGCAGTGAGGGCGGAGAGGGGGTGACCGGCCGGGCTCCGGGACGCCTCCGCGCGGCTGGAAACGCACCCCCGGCGCGCGGCCGGAAACGCGCCGGTGCCCCCTTGGCACGGTCCCCCTTCGGCTCCACGCTGTCAGGACGGCCGCCGGGGACGGCAGCACAATGGACGTGGGACATGGGTGACGCACGACTCGGACACGGCGAGGGGAGCGGCCGACATGACTACGAAGATCCTGATCGTCACGGGCGACGCGGCGGAGTCGCTGGAGGTCCTGTACCCCTACCAGCGCCTGCGCGAGGAGGGCTACGAGGTCGACATCGCCGCCCCCGCCCGCAAGCAGCTCCGGTTCGTGGTCCACGACTTCGAACCCGGCTTCGACACGTACACGGAGAAGCCCGGCTACACCTGGCCCGCCGACCTCGCCTTCGCCGAGGTCGAGCCCAGTCGGTACGCCGCTCTCGTCATCCCCGGCGGGAGGGCACCGGAGTACCTCCGCAACGACCCGGAACTCCGCAAGATCCTCAAGTCCTTCTTCGACACCGACAAGCCGGTGGCCCAGATCTGCCACGGGCCCCTGCTGACGGCTGCCGTGGACGGCCTGCGCGGGCGGCGGGTCACGGCGTATCCCGCGCTGGAGCTCGACATGCAGGCCGCCGGGGCGACCTTCCAGGACGCGGAGGCCGTGGTCGACGGCACCCTGGTCTCCTCCCGCGCCTGGCCGGACCACTCCAGCTGGATGAGGGAGTTCCTGAAGGTGCTGCGCGCGAAGGCACCGGCGAGCTGAGCGACGGTCGACGGGGCGGAGCCCTGCGGGCCCCGACCGATCGGGCAGGGTCGTGGAGCGGGCCGCGGCGGTGCCCGCGGTCGTGGGGCACCGGCAGGAGGGTGCCGACCGGCCCCGGCCGGGATCGCGGTCGGTGACGCCGGGAGCGGCCGTGGGCCGCGTCCTGCGGGCCGTACCGGGGTGAGACCGGCCAGGGGCACCGACGGCTGTCGGCCCGTCCGTGAGGGCGTGGGCAGGGCGCCTGCGAGGGCGCAGGGCCGACGGTGCCGCCGTCACCGACGATCGCGCCGTGGATGCCGAACGCCCCTGGACTGCCCCTCCGGGCTCCGTGGCTCCGTGGCTCCGGCGAGGCCCGCTCCCCGCCCCGGTCAGGCCGCCAGCCGCTGCGCTTCCTCGACGGCCTCGGCCAGGCTGTCCACCACGGGCACGCCGACCTCCTCCAGGCTGGCGCGACTGTGCGAGCCGCCGGTGTAGAGCACGGCCCCCGCGCCCACGCTCCGGGCGGCGAGCGCGTCGTCGGCCGCGTCGCCGATCACCACGACGCGGGACGGCTCCACACCCGAGAGCGCACCCACGTGCCGCACCATGTGCTCGGCCTTGCTGCCTCCGGACGGTCCGGTCCGCCCGTCGACCCGTATGAAGTGCGATTCGATCCCGAATCCCCGGACCAGCGGGACCAGTTCGTCGTGCACGTACATGCTGAGGATCGACTGGCTGCGCCCCGCCGACCGCCACCCCGCGAGCAGCTCGGTCGCGCCCTCGGTGAGCCCGCACGCGACGCGGTGCTCCGCGTAGTACCGGTGGAAGGTCTCGTCCATGATCTGCCACTCGGCGTCCGTGGGCAGCCGGCCCATCAGCCGTTCGTAGAACTTCGGCACCGGTACGCAGTACAGCGCTCGGTACCGCTCCAGCGTGATCGGCTCCAGCCCCAGCTCGGCGAAGGCCGCGTTCGTCGCGCCGATGATCGCCTCATTGTCGTGGAACAGCGTGCCGTTCCAGTCCCAGACGATGTGCGCAGCTCCGTGCATCCCCATACCAAGAACGTACCTGCCGCCACTGACATCGCGCCCCCGACTTACGCGAGGGCCGTACCGCGGGCGGGCGTCAGTCGCCCTGCCCCACCAGGTTGGGGATCTCCTGCGTGGCGAACCACAGCAGCTCGTGGTCCTCGGCTCCGTCCACGACGAACTGGGCGTCGTCGTCCCCCATGTCCGCCGCGCCGAGCGCCTGGGCCGCCGCGGCGACGTCCGCCTCCGCGTCGTCCGCGTCGACGTGCACGGCCGCCGCCTTGGCCAGCGTCACGGCCTGGGAGACCCGCACCTCGCCGAGCGCCGCGGGATCGAGCCCCCGGTCGGGGTCGGCGACGGCGGCCCGGTCCGGCACGTCCACCGCGACGACGACCCGCCGCCGTACGGCACCCGGGTCGACGGCGAGCAGCCGCAGCGAGGCCAGCGCGGCACGGCTCAGCGCCGCGTACTCCAGCTCCTCGATGTCCTCGGACAGGTACCACTCGCGCAGCGCGGGCGTCACGGCGTACGCGACGAACGGTCCCGCCGCCAGCTCCCCCGTCTTGTACGCCTCGGCGAGACCGGAGAGGGTCAGGGGGACGTAGACGCGCATGGCTGCCACTTTCGTCGTCGGACTGCGAGGAGGGCGGTCCTCCGGAGAGGGAGGTGGACGCCTCCCGGGAGGGCCTTCAGGATACGTGCGGGCGTCCCCTTTCGAGTCCCCGGAGGCACCCTCCACGACGTCCACCCCGGGCCCAGGATTCACCCGGCACTCCCCCGTGCCGACAGGGCCGACGTCCACCGGACACCCCTGATAGGTGAACCTCCCGGGCCGCCGCGACACGCGCACCGCTTCGTTGCGAAGGCCTTCCCCTGCCCCGTACAAGATCCCCAAGACGCAAGTTACCGCTCGGTATCGACCGGGCCCCAGCGACCGGGGACGACGCATGAACAAGGTGATGACCAGGACGAAGCGCCACCCGGGTACCCGCCCGCCGGGGCGCCAGGACACCCGCGGCCCGGGTGGCACGCCGCCCCGGGCGCCGGGCGCGCGCAGGACACCGGGCGGCAGCCCGCCACCACCACCGCCGGGCACGGGCGGCGCCCTCCCGGCCCCGCCGGGCACGGGAAGCCCCCGTCCGACAGCGCCAAGCGCGTCTCCTCGTACCTCGGCGCCGGGCACGTCCTCTCGCACATCGGAGACGGGCACGTCCCCACGTACGTCGGAGACGGGCACGTACGCCCGTTCCGCCCCGGCGGTCCACCCAGGGCCGCGTACGGCGCCCGCTCGCGGCCGTACGGCGACGGCGACGGCCGAGGGCGCCGCGGTGAGGGCACCGGGCTGCGACGCGCCCCTCGGCACGCCCGTCCGCGGCCCTGGACGGACCGCCCCGCAGCCCCGGCCCACCGACCTCTTCGCGGAGCGCCTCGTGGCCGTGCTGAGCGGCCGGCGCCCCGTGCACTGCATGCTGCGCCACACCGTGGGCCGCGCCTACGACGAGTTGGCCTGGCTCGCCGAACGCGGCCCCCTGCGTACCCGCGGCACCCAGCCCGTCGTCCGGGACATCGGCTACTACGTGCCGCGTCGCGGCGCCATCGAGGCGTTCGCCCGGATCGGCGCCGGTGACCAGCTTCGCGCCATGGCCTTCCGCCTGGAACAGGGCCCCGACCTCCGCTGGCGCTGCACGGCGGTCGAACTGGGCGGCCCCCGCATGCCCCACGACTGAGCCGCCGCACACCCGGGCGCCGCGAAGGTCCGCCTGGCACGGCGAAAGGCGGCGCCCCGGGCAACGCGACGGGGCGATGCCCCAGGGCACCGCGAAAGCCCGGTGTCCCAGGGCACCGTGAGAACCGGCGGCTCCGGGCAACGCCAAGGGCCGGGCACCCCGAGGTGCCCGGCCCTTTCACGCACTGGCGGCGCGCGCGGCGAACGTCACTTCCTGCGGCGACGCGCACCCTTCTGCTGCTTGCGGCGCTCCGCGCGCGTGAGGCCGTCGGCCTCTGAGCGCACGGGCTCGTCGTCGTGGGTGAAGTCGCCCTCGACGATGCCTCCCTCGCCGTCCACGGTCGGCGCGGAGAAGTGCAGGCGGTCCCGTCGCTGCGGGGCGTCGAGGCCCTTGGCGCGGATCTCCGGACGCGCACCGGCGGGGACGACGTCCTCCTTGGCGAGGGACGGCGCGGTGTCCTCGACCGGGACCTCCTCGACCTGCTGCTCGACCTGGACCTCCAGGTTGAACAGGTAGCCGACGGACTCCTCCTTGATGCCGTCCATCATGGCGCTGAACATGTCGAAGCCCTCGCGCTGGTACTCGACCAGCGGGTCCTTCTGCGCCATGGCGCGCAGGCCGATGCCCTCCTGGAGGTAGTCCATCTCGTAGAGGTGCTCACGCCACTTGCGGTCCAGGACCGACAGCACGACCCGGCGCTCCAGCTCACGCATGATCTCGGAGCCGAGCTGGCCCTCACGGGACTCGTACTGCTCGTGGATGTCGTCCTTGATGGACTCCGAGATGAACTCGGCGGTCAGACCGGCGCGGTCACCGGCCGCCTCCTCCAGCTCGTCGATGGTGACCTTCACCGGGTAGAGCTGCTTGAAGGCGCCCCACAGCCGGTCCAGGTCCCACTCCTCGGCGAAGCCCTCGGCGGTCTCGGCCGCGATGTACGCGTCGATCGTGTCGTCCATGAAGTGCTGGATCTGCTCGTGCAGGTCCTCGCCCTCCAGGACGCGGCGGCGCTCGCCGTAGATGACCTCGCGCTGGCGGTTGAGGACCTCGTCGTACTTCAGGACGTTCTTGCGGGTCTCGAAGTTCTGCTGCTCGACCTGCGACTGGGCCGACGCGATCGCGCGCGTGACCATCTTGTTCTCGATCGGCACGTCGTCGGGGACGTTGGCCATCGACATGACGCGCTCGACCATCTGCGCCTTGAAGAGCCGCATCAGGTCGTCGCCGAGCGACAGGTAGAAGCGGGACTCGCCCGGGTCGCCCTGACGCCCGCTACGACCGCGCAGCTGGTTGTCGATACGGCGCGACTCGTGCCGCTCGGTGCCGAGGACGTAGAGCCCGCCGAGGTCCTTGACCTCCTGGAACTCGGCCCGCACGGCCTTCTCGGCCCGCTCCAGGGCGTCCGGAAGCGCGGCGGCCCACTCCTCGATGTGCTCCTCCGGGTCGAGGCCGCGCTGGCGCAGCTCCGCCTCGGCGAGGTCGTCGGGGTTGCCGCCGAGCTTGATGTCGGTACCACGACCGGCCATATTCGTGGCCACGGTCACGGCGCCCTTGCGGCCGGCCTGGGCGACGATCGTCGCCTCCCGGTCGTGCTGCTTGGCGTTCAGCACCTCGTGCTGGATGCCGCGCTTGCTCAGCTGCTGCGAGAGGTACTCGGACTTCTCGACGGACGTCGTGCCGACGAGGATCGGCTGGCCCTTCTCGTGCTTCTCGGCGATGTCGTCGACCACCGCGTCGAACTTGGCGACCTCGGTGCGGTAGATCAGGTCGGACTGGTCCTTGCGGACCATCGGCTTGTTGGTCGGGATCGGGACGACGCCGAGCTTGTAGATCTGGTGGAACTCGGCGGCCTCGGTCATCGCCGTACCGGTCATGCCGGAGAGCTTGCCGTAGAGGCGGAAGAAGTTCTGCAGGGTGATCGTGGCGAGCGTCTGGTTCTCGTCCTTGATGTCCACCCCTTCCTTCGCCTCGATCGCCTGGTGCATGCCCTCGTTGTAGCGACGGCCGGCGAGGATACGACCGGTGTGCTCGTCGACGATCATGACTTCGCCGTCGATGACGACGTAGTCCTTGTCCTTCTTGAACAGTTCCTTGGCCTTGATGGCGTTGTTCAGGTAACCGACGAGCGGCGTGTTCACCGACTCGTAGAGGTTGTCGATGCCCAGCCAGTCCTCGACCTTGGAGACGCCGGACTCGTGGATGGCGACGGTGCGCTTCTTCTCGTCGACCTCGTAGTCGCCGGTCTCCTCGATGCCCTTGAGGGGGTTGCCGGCCTCGCCCTTCTTGAGGCGGATGACCAGCTTGGCGAAGTCGCCGTACCACTTGGTGGCCTGGTCGGCCGGGCCGGAGATGATCAGCGGCGTACGGGCCTCGTCGACGAGGATGGAGTCGACCTCGTCGACCACCGCGAAGTTGTGTCCGCGCTGCACCAGTTCGTCCTGCGACCACGCCATGTTGTCGCGGAGGTAGTCGAAGCCGAACTCGTTGTTCGTGCCGTAGGTGATGTCGCACGCGTACTGCTCGCGGCGCTGGGCCGGCGTCATGTTGGCGAGGATGCAACCGACGGACAGGCCCAGGAACTTGTGGACGCGACCCATCATCTCGGAGTCGCGCTCGGCCAGGTAGTCGTTGACCGTGATCAGGTGGACGCCTTCTCCGGAGAGGGCGTTCAGATACGTGGGCAGCGTGCCGACGAGCGTCTTGCCCTCACCGGTCTTCATCTCGGCGACGTAGCCGAGGTGGAGCGCGGCGCCGCCCATCAGCTGCACGTCGTAGTGACGCTGGCCCAGGACGCGCTTGGCCGCCTCGCGGACGGTCGCGAACGCCTCGGGCAGCAGGTCGTCGAGGCTTTCGCCGTCGGCGTACCGCTGCTTGTACTCATCGGTGAGGGCCCGCAGCTCGGCGTCGGAGAGGTCGACGAAGTCCTCTTCGATGGAGTTGACCTGGTCCGCGATGCGGTGCAGCTTGCGCAGGATCTTGCCTTCGCCTGCACGCATGATCTTCGAGAGGACGGACACGGGGGTTTGTCTCCTTGCCGGTCGGGCCTGGGACGGTCGGTTTCACTGACACTTACAAATCACAGCTTGAGCAACGGCCATCGTAAGCGAGGACCACACCGCGCCGGGAGGTCTGCCCGCGACAGCCACTAGGACAACGGACGGGGGCTGCCGAAGGTGCCGTGTTCGCTCGTCGAAAAGTAACCGGACGCTCACTCACGGCAAAGGGATGGCGCCCCTCCGGCCTCCCCGAGCAGAATCGCCCGATGGACCCCGTCACCCTGACCACCGACCGTCTCGTGCTGCGCGTCGTGGGCCCGCACGACACCGACGCCGTGTACGAGGCCGCCCAGGATTCGGACATCCAGCGCTGGACCACCATCCCGTCGCCGTATCTGCGCGAGCACGCGGCGGGTTTCACCGACCAGATGGTGCCGGACGGCTGGGCGGACGGCTCCATGTTCACCTTCGGTGTCTTCCTCCCCTCCGGCGAGCTGGTGGGCATGCTCGGCATCACGATGCGTTCCCTCGGCGTCGGCGAGGTCGGTTTCTGGGCGACGAAGGAGCACCGCGGCCGCGGCTACATCTCCGAAGCCACCGTCGCCGCCTCGCGCTGGGCCTTCACGGATCTGTCCGTCGACCGCGTCGAATGGCGCGCCGAGGTCGGCAACGCCGGCTCCCGCGCCGTCGCCGAGCGCGCCGGCTTCGTCATCGAGGGCACCCTCCGCTCCGCCATCAACAACAAGGGCGTACGGCGCGACTGCTGGGTCGGCTCGTTGCTCCCCTCGGACCTGGGCCTGCCCTCGACGGCTCCGTACCTGCCGGCCCCCGACCGGCGGTCGGGGGGCTGAGGGTCGGCGGAGGCCCGGCGCCCCTCGGCCTCCTCGGCCCGAGGTGAGCCGGCTCGGGGCCCACTGTCAGTGGCACCGCCTACCGTGTGGGCATGACGAGCCTCCCGCGTCCCCTCGCAGAACTCTCCGCCGACGAAGCCCGCCGCATCGCCCTGCGGGCCCAAGGCTTCCTGGGAGCGCCGGACCGCAGGTCCGGCGTCCGCGGAGTGTTGCGGCACCTGGGCGCGGTCCAACTCGACACCATCTCCGTGCTCGCCCGCTCCCACGAGCTCGTGCCGTACGCCCGTCTCGGCGCCGTGGGCCGCAAGACGGTCGACTCGGCCTACTGGACGGGTACGCACGCCTTCGAGTACTGGTCGCACGCCGCCTGCATCCTCCCCGTCGAGGAGTGGCCCCACTTCGCGTTCCGCCGCCGCGCCTACCGCTCCCGCCCGCACTGGAACCACGACCTGCCGGACGGCACGTACGACCAGGTGATCAAGCAGCTCCGGGCGGAAGGCCCGCTCACCGCCACGGATCTGGGCGGCGCGAAGAAGACCAGCGAGTGGTGGGACTGGTCGGGCACCAAGGTCGCCGTCGAGCGCGCGCTGATGTACGGCGAGGTGGTGTGCACGGAGCGACGCGGCTGGAAGCGGGTGTACGACCTCGCGGAGCGCGCCATCCCGGACGAGCTGCTGCACGACGAGCTGGACGACGCGGAGTGCCTGCGCCGCCTCGTCCGTCTCGCGGGCCAGTCCCTCGGCGTCGGCACGCGCGCGGACATCGCCGACTACCACCGCCTCAAGGGCGAGCAGGTCGACGCGGTGATCGCGGACTCGGGCCTGGTCCCGGTGAAGGTGGAGGGCTGGGGCAAGCCGGTGCAGGGCAGGAGCGGCGCGAGCCAGGCCGGCCGGGCGGCGGCGGACGCGTGGGCGGACCCGGCGGCCCTGGAGGCGGCCCCGCGCGGCCGCCACCGCACCACACTCCTGTCGCCGTTCGACTCGCTCATCTGGGAGCGGGCGCGCACCGAGCGGATCTTCGGCTTCACCCACCGCCTGGAGGCGTACACGCCCAAGCCGAAGCGGGTGTACGGCTATTTCGCGATGCCGGTTCTCGCCGGCGGCCGTCTGGTCGGCCGTGTGGACCCCGCCCGGGAGGGCCGCACTCTGGTCGCCAAGCAGGTCGGCCTCGACGGCCCCAAGGCCGTCCCCGCGGTGGCCCAGGCCCTGGTGGAGGCGGCGAGCTGGGTCGACTGCACGGACGTACGGGTGGAACGGGTGGACTCTCCGGAGCTTCGCGAGCCGCTCACCCTGGAGCTGGCGCGCGCCCTGGGATGACAGAGGGTCGCCCGGCGTGATCACGGCGGGCCCTGGCAGACGCCGGCGGCTCCGCCGGGGCCGGTCAGGCGGTCAGGCCGTCACGCCCTCACGCGGTCAGGCCGTCACGCCCTCACGCGGTCAGCGGTCAGCGGTCAGCGGTCAGCGGTCAGCGGTCAGCGGTCAGCGGTCAGCGGTCAGCGGTCAGCGGTCAGCGGTCAGCGGATTTCGAGGATCTTCTCCCGCATCGCGTACACCACGGCCTCCATCCGGGAGTGCAGCTGGAGCTTCTCCAGGATGTTGCGCACGTGGTTCTTGACCGTGTTCTCGGAGATGAACAACTCCTTCGCGATGTCCCGGTTGTTCATTCCCGTGGCGACGAGCTTGAGCACCTCCAGCTCACGGTCGGTGAGCCGTGGTGCGGGCACCAGGCGGCGCTCGTCGGTGCGCTGGATCATCGACTTGAACTCGGTGAGGAGCTTCGACGCCATCGAGGGACTGATCTGCGACTGGCCGTCCGCCACCGCACGAATGGCCGTGGCCACTTCGTCCGTGGAGATCTCCTTGAGGAGATAGCCCGTGGCACCCGCCTTGATGGCGTCGTAGAGGTCGGCCTCCTCGTCGCTGATCGTCAGCATGATGATTTTCGCGCTGGGGGCGACCTCCTTGATGGAGGTGCACGCCTCGATGCCGCCACGCTTCGGCATCCGCACGTCCATGAGCACGATGTCGGGCAGCAGATCGGCCGCCTTGTCGACCGCCTCCGCCCCGTCGCCCGCCTCGCCGACGACCTGGATGTCCTCCTCGGCCGCGAGCACGATCTCCAGACCGCGGCGGAAGAGGGCGTGGTCGTCCACGACGAGGACCCGGATGGGCTCCTTGCGCGAAGAGCCCGAGTCCGGGCCCATGCCGACCACGCCGTCGTCGGCGTCGTCGTCACGCATCGGTCCGAAGCTGTCCGCCATCGTTCCTCCCCCTGAAGGCCGTGGCCTGTGTTCCTGTGCCATCGCCAACCCAAGGCAACGGCCCACCGGTTGGGCCGGTGCGGCCATGATTCCATGCCCGGACGACAGTGCGGTGACAGAGCGGTGCTCCAAGTGGTCGCACACCGGTGCCCCTGGGGGCGCACACGCGCTCCAGGGGCACCTGCTCAGCTGTCACCGGGAGGGTCAGCCGCCGAGCGCACCGCCCGGCGCGTCCGCTCCGGCCTGCGTGACCATGGGGTCCGTGCTGAGGTGGATGACGCCGTAGTCGTACGCGTGCCGTCGGTAGACGACACTGGGCTCCTTCGTCTCGGAGTCGACGAAGAGGTAGAAGTCGTGCCCGACCAGCTCCATCTCGTAGAGCGCCTGGTCGAGCGTCATCGGGGCGGCCACGTGGGTCTTCTCGCGGACGACGAGGGGGCCTTCGCCCATGACCTCGAGCGAGCCGATCTTCTTGGTCGGCACACTGTCCGGTTCCTCCTCGCGGACGACGCTCCCGTTCCCGTTCAGCGTCGCGGCGCCGGGGACGTGGTCGGCGACCTCCGCTGCCGAGATCCTGCCGTTGCCCCGGCGGGTGTAGCGCTTGTCGTGCTGCTTGCGCAGCCGTGCCTCGAGTTTGTCCGCCGCCAGATCGAGTGCTGCATACGGGTCGCTCGCCGCTGCCTCCGCCCGGATCACCGGACCGCGGGAGCGGAGGGTGATCTCCACTCGGTCGCAACGGTCGGCCTGTCGGGGGTTGGGCTCCTTGGACACCTCGACGTCGAGGCTGATCACCTTGCCATCGAGCTTCTGGATCTTCTCCAGCTTCAGCTTCTCGGCCACGTGCTTGCGGAACCGCTCGGGCACCTCGGTCTTGCGGCCCTTGACGACGATGTCCACGCAGAACTCCGTTCCCGGATAGCTCCGCTCCACTGGCGGAGCATCTCCCTTTTGCACCCGGCTCCGGTGTCTCCCGGAACCTCGGACTCGGTGACTTTCACCTCCTCCTCCCCCATGGGCAAGATCTCCACCCCACCGATGCGGGTGATTGCCGGAAACCCGCAGCACGGCATTCGGATTAGCGAGGTCCGGCCTGCGCCATTGCCTCACAACCGAACATATCTCGCCCGGACGGATGTCGTCACCCTCTACTGCGGCGTACCTCCGTTCAGGTGAATTGACCGTCTCATTACCTGCAACGATGCAAGTTCTCTGTCAGTTCCGGTTTATTTCGAAAGCGTCTGGTGACGCCGCGATCACGGCCGCGCAGGTCGTGTCGGGCCTCCCGTCCATGACTTCGCCAGTACCCGCCATTCGCCGAATCACTTCCGTCAGATCCGCCCCGTCCTCCTCTTCACCCACTTGCCGTACGGCCGATCGAGCCATCCGGACGGCTCGTGCCGCCTCCGTCAACGAGGCGCCCGTCGTCATCAGGTCGTCCACGAGCACCACCGGCCCGCCGTCCACCAGCAGCCGCGCACCTCCGGCGGCCACCTCCAGGGCGCCCGCGAGATTGTCCAGCCGCTGGCGGGAATTGAGTCCCGACTGGTCGGCCACGGCGCGCCGCTGCCGCAGCACGGCCGCCACCCTGGCCGGTGTCCCGGTGCGCCGCAGTTCGCCCGCCGCCGCGAGCGCGATCCGGCGCACCGGATCGTGTCCCCGGGCCCGCACGGCCCGCCGTGACGACGGCACGGGGACGAGGAGCAACGGCCCGGCTCCCGCGTCGCACGTTGACCCCTTCCTGCCCCTGAGCCGCCTCTCCGAAGCCGTGTGGCGTGCGTCCGGACCAGCACGTCGCGCGCAGCCCTGCCCTACCCGTACGGCCCCCGCCAGGGCCGCTCCGAGAGGGGCCGCGAGCGCCAGAGCGCCCCTTTCCTTGTGGGCGAGCAACGCTGCCCGCACCTCGTCCTCGTAGGGAGCCGCCGCGTGCACCACGGGCAGCCCGCACGGCTCCGGCACCGGTCGCACCCGGCGCGGTGCGGCCCCGGTCAGGGCGGCACGGCACTCCGGGCAGAGCACCGTACGAGGCCGTCCGCAGCCTCCGCACTCGGCCGGCAGCACCAGGTCGGTGAGGTCCTGCCACCACCCCCGCATGACCACCACTGTGCCAATACGGGGACTTACCGGCCACCCCTGTGGACAACTCCCTGTGGACAACGCGCGCAGGTGTCGGGAGCGGCCGCCCTCCGGGGGCTCGGCGCACGCCGTACGAGCACGAGGCCGAGGACCCGTACGACACGGGGCCTGCCGGTGCACCGGCGTAAAGACGTGGCCTGTACGCCGGTGCACGTCTGGCGTAGACACGCCGTCGCACGCCGCCGGGCGGAGGCCCGGCGGCTTCGAGCGCGGTCGGGCGAAGGTCTGTCGGCTCCGCGCGCGGTCGGGCGAAGGTCTGTCGGCTCCGCGCGCGGCCGGACGGACGCCCGTCAGCTCTGCGGGCCGTCCGGCGAGCGGGACCCCTATCCGGGGTAGACCGGCGCTGTCCCGTCCTTGACGACCTTCTGCCACTGCTCGCCGGACGAGAGCCGCACGATGCCGTCCTCCTCCGAGTGCGCCACCAGCGGCAGCCGCTCGTCCTCGGACGCGGCGATCTCCTTGACCCCCGTCAGCGTCGAGGGCGCCGTGCCGACCGGGGCGGAGCCGTCGACCTGGACGTACCGCATCTGCTGGACGCCGCCCTGCTCGCGTCCGATGACCACGAGCCGGCTGTCCCCGGCCCACGACATCGCCGTGACCTCCTCCAGCTGAGGCGCCACCGAGCGGGGTTCGAGGATCGACACGGTGGGCTGGTCACCGCTGGTGTCCCGGACGATGCGGCCGATCTGCAGCGAGCTCTTCCCGTCCTTCTCGACGATCAACGCGATCCGCACCCCGTCGGCGGCCACGCGCACCGCCTCGACGCGACCGTCGAGGCTCGGTGTCTCGACCGTCAGCGGCTCGCCCTCACCCTTGCGCAGCAGAAGCAGCCGGGGCTTCTTCGGGTCGCGGTCGGCCACCCACAGGTCGCCCCGTCCGTCCCAGCTGGGCGTCGTCAGCCGGTCGTCCTCCGTGCGGCCCGCGCTGTGCAGCACCGCCTCACCGAGCGAACCACCCGACACGAGCGACCCGACGTACAGGGAACTCCCGTCGGTCGACACCCCGGCCGCGCTGCTCTCGTCCCGCGACACCGCCGCCGCCCGCAGCTTCTTGTCACCCTCGCCGAGCGCACCGGGCACCGGCTCGGGCTTCTTGTCGCCGTTGGGCATGCGCACGAGCCGCTGCTTGTCGTCGATGAAGTACTGGTACTCGGGGCGGTGCCCCGTACCGTGCGAGGCGACGGTCCCGGCCTGGTTCTCCGTGAGCACGCACAGCTGCGATCCGTCCGACTTCTGCAGCTCCACCTCGTCCACACCGGTGGGCGTCAGGTCCTGGAAGGTGAAAAGGAGTTGGGCGGCCATCCTGGTGCACTGGGACCGTCCGACGTGATCCGCCTTGTGGTTCAGCGGCACGGTGACCCTGTTGCGGTCGTCGGGCGACAGCGACTTGACGCCCTTCTTCAGCTCCGTGCCCGAGGGGAAGCTCGACCTGACGACCGGGTCCAGCCAGCGCGTGGGGCCCTTCAGGAGCGCCCGGACCATCTGGGTCATCGGGTCCACCTGCTCGCGCACGTAGACCGGGTCGGCGACGGTCCCCAGCGGGCCGCCGGCCCCGGAGTTCGAGTTCGACGTGTAGTAGTACTTGTTGATCGACACGTAGTTGCGCTGGAAGTCGGACTTGCCCATCACCACGCCCTGCGGCAGCCCGTCGATGCGCCACTGCTTGGTGTCCTTCAGCCGCGTGAGGTGCACCGTCTTGCTGTAGGTGCCGGAGTCGGGCGAGTACGCGTGCTGCACGTCCACCGTGGCGACCTTGCTGCCGCTGAGCCGGTACAGGGAGCTGCCGTCGGCGCCGTCACGGTTTCCGGCGTTGCCCGACTCGGGGTTCGGCGCGTCCGTCAGCACGGTCGTGGACCGGTACGGGTCCCACACCTTGCCGGCGCTCTCCGTCAGGTACTTGCGCGCCGTCTCGTACTTCGCGTCGTCGCTCGTCAGCGCCTCGAGGAAGCCCTGCACGATCTCCGCGGGCTGGGCGTCGTCCCTGGGCGGCATCGCGTAGACGCGGACCTGCGAGTCCTGCCGCGGCGTGGACTCGACGCCGCGCAGGTCCCCGCTGTCCGGCATCGACGCGCACCCGGCCAGCAGCAGGGCACCACAGCAGGCATACGCCCCCACCCGAACCGGACGTCGACGACCACCGCTCCCCTCGCGGTCAACGCCCACGAAATGCCTCCCCATGCCCGAGTTCCTCCGGCTCTACGCCGTCCCGCCCCCGCTCCTGCCCGGTCCGCTCGCCGTCCGTCGGCGCGTCGTCCTGGCGCCGCACCGATCCGGCCGGCCTCGGCACCACCCGTGAGCCGCTGCCCGGCAGCGCCGTCGGGTCGGCCGTGGGCGACGCCCCGGCCATGCGCGGCACTATCGGGCCCCGCGACGGTGCTGCGGACGACGCGCTTCCGCCGCCCGCCTGCTGCTGCACCGGCACCGTGGCCAGCTTGCCGCTGCCGCCGAGCGGCAGACCCGCGTCGTTGAGTCCCCGGTTGCGCCGCGAGTCCTTGGGCTCCAGCGGTATCGGCGACCCCCTGAGCGGTTCGTCCGCGGTCCGCGGCAGTGTCAGCCGGAACTGCGAACCGCCGCCCGGCTCGCCCCACGCCTGGAGCCAGCCGCCGTGCAGCCGCGCGTCCTCCAGGGCGATGGACAGCCCGAGGCCCGTTCCGCCGGTGGTACGCGCACGTGCCGGGTCGGCCCGCCAGAAGCGGCTGAAGACCCGGGTCGCCTCGCCGGGCTTGAGCCCGACGCCGTAGTCGCGGACGGCGATCGCGACCGCCCCGCCCGCCGAGGCGAGCTTGACGATCACGTCCTTGCCGTCGCCGTGCTCCACGGCGTTGACGACGAGGTTGCGCAGCACCCGCTCCACACGCCGGGCGTCCGCCTCGGCGACCACCGGCTGCTGGTCGCCGACGACACGTATGTGCGTGCCCTTGCGCTCGGCGAGCGGCTCGGCACCGCTGACCACGCGGCGGACGACCTCCCTGAGGTCTATCGGCTCCGCCTCCAGCGCCGCCGCGCCCGCGTCGAACCGGCTGATCTCCAGCAGGTCCGCGAGCAGCGACTCGAACCGGTCCAGCTGGTCGGCCAGCAGCTCCGCGGACCTCGCCGTCACCGGGTCGAAGTCCACCCGCGCCTCGTGGATGACGTCGGCCGCCATCCGGACGGTGGTCAGCGGCGTACGCAGCTCGTGCGACACGTCGGACACGAACCGCCGCTGCATCCGCGACAGGTCCTCCAGCTGCTGGATCTTCAGCTGCAGGTTCTGGGCCATCTTGTTGAAGGCTTCACCGAGGCGTGCGATGTCGTCCTCGCCGGTGACCTTCATACGTTCCTGGAGGCGCCCCGCCGACAGCCGCTCGGCGATCCCGGCGGCCATCCGCACCGGCGTGACGACCTGACGCACCACGAGCCACGCGATCGCCCCGAGGAGCACCACGACGAACAGACCTGCCGTCGCCAGCGTCCCCTTGACCAGGCTCAGCGACTTCTCCTCCTGCGTCAGCGGGAAGAGGTAGTAGAGCTGGTACGGATCTCCGTTCGGGTCGTTGACCTGCTTGCCGATGACCAGCGCCGGCTGCGACGGCCTACCGTCCTTGTAGACGACTCGCGTATAGCTCTGGGCCGCGAGCGTGTTGCTGTCCAGCCGCTCGCGCAGCGACACCGGCACGCTCACCGTCGGATCGACGTCGCCCGAGTAGCGCGGTCCCAGTCCCGCTCCGCCGCCGGCCGCGCTGGAGCTGAGCGTCACCACGTCGAAGGCGCCCTGGCCACCACTGGACAGGGACACCACGAGGTCGCTCATCCACTGGCCGACGTTCTTCGACGGACGGCCGTCCGCACTCGAACCGTCATCACCGTCGGCCGTCACCGCGGCGTCCGCCTTCTGCTTGGCCACCGAGAAACCACCCGTGGCCTGGCTCTGCGACGCCTTCACCTTGGCATCCAGCAGGCCGTTGCGGACCTGCCCGATGACGACGAAGCCGAGCAGCAGCACGACACCGAGTGACATCAGCAGCGTCGTGACGACGATCTTGAGCTGGATATTGCGCCGCCACAGCCGCATCACGGGCAGCAGCGGACGACGCACCCAGCGCATGAACAACCGAAGGACCGGGCTGCCCTGGACTCCGCCCTGCAGCAGCCCGCCCTCCATGAACCGTCCCCAGCGGGAGCCCGTCATCTTCCGGCCGACAGGCCGCCCCGAACGGACCCCCGACTCGCCGGGCGCCGAAGCGGCACTGTCCCGGGACATGTCAGCTCGGTCCGGCCTTGTAACCGACACCACGGACGGTCACCACGATCTCCGGCCGCTCCGGGTCCTTCTCGACCTTGGAGCGCAGCCGCTGTACATGCACGTTGACCAGGCGGGTGTCCGCCGCGTGGCGATAGCCCCACACCTGCTCCAGCAGGACCTCACGGGTGAACACCTGCCACGGCTTGCGGGCCAGCGCCACCAGCAGATCGAACTCCAGCGGCGTCAGCGCGATCGACTGGCCGTCCCGCTTCACAGAGTGACCGGCGACGTCGATGACGAGGTCACCGATGGCCAACTGCTCGGGTGCCGGCTCCTCCGAACGACGCAACCGCGCCCGGATCCGCGCCACCAGCTCCTTTGGCTTGAACGGCTTCACGATGTAGTCGTCGGCACCCGACTCGAGGCCGACCACCACATCGACGGTGTCGCTCTTCGCCGTGAGCATCACGATCGGCACCCCGGACTCCGCCCTGATCAGGCGGCACACCTCGATGCCGTCCCGGCCGGGCAGCATCAGGTCCAGAAGCACCAGATCGGGCTTGGTCTCACGAAAAGCGGCCAGCGCCTTGTCGCCGTCGGCTACGAAAGACGGCTCAAAACCTTCGCCACGCAACACGATGCCGAGCATCTCGGCCAGTGCGGTGTCGTCATCGACGACAAGGACTCGTCCCTTCATAAACGACATCATCCCATTAACTAAATCGTTACCTGGCGTGACCTGTCACACAGCTCAGCAAGCGCCTCAGCCGTCACGGGCGACACGACGCCCCCTTCGGTGACGATCGCCGTCACCAACTCGGGCGGCGTCACGTCGAACGCCGGGTTGTACGCCTGGGTCCCCAGGGGTGCCACCGGCATCCCGCCTCCCGCTTCCACTCCCGCCACCGGCACCAGCGGTGCTGTGACCTCGGTCACTTCATGACCGGCGCGCTGCTCGACCTCGATGGATGCTCCGTCCGGGGTGTCCGGATCCACCGTCGTCAGCGGCGCCACCACGATGAACGGCACGTGGTGATACCGCGCCAGCACCGCGAGCGGATAGCTCCCCACCTTGTTCGCCACCGAACCGTCGGCCGCGATCCGGTCGGCACCGATCAGTACCGCGTCCACCTCGCCCGCCGCGAACAGCGACCCCGCCGCGTTGTCCGTGAGCAAGGTGTACGCCATCTCGTTGCGCGCCGCCTCGTACGCCGTCAGGCGAGCACCTTGCAGCAACGGACGCGTTTCGTCCACCCACAGCCGTCGCAACTTCCCTGTCCGGTGCGCCGCGAGCGCCACCGCGAACGCCGTACCCTCCCCACCGGACACCAGCGCCCCGGTGTTGCAGTGCGTCAGGATCCGGTGCCCGCCGCCCGGCAGCAGCTCGTCGAGCAGCGCCAGCCCGTGCCCGGCCATCCGCGTGCTGGCCTCGGCGTCTTCCTGGTGCAGCGCCCGCGCCGCGGCGAGCGCCGCCGCCGCGGCCTGGTCCTGATCACAGCCGCCGACGAGCGCGGCCCGGTACGCGGCCTGGGCCCGGCGCACACCGACGGCGAGGTTCACCGCCGTGGGCCGCGCCCCGGCCAGCGCCGCGGCGGCCTCGTCCACGTCGAAGCCGCGCGCGGCGGCGAGCGCGACGCCGTACGCCCCGGCGATGCCGAGCAGCGGCGCCCCGCGCACGGCGAGCGTGCGGATCGCCTCCACCAGGGCGGGCGCGTCGGTGCACACCAACTCGACTTCTTCGGCCGGCAGTCTCGTCTGGTCGAGAAGCACCAGTACGGGGCCTTCGGGGGGCTCGTCCCAGCGGATCGCGGGTATGTCCGTCGACCCGCTGTCCTCGCGGGATTGCGCGTACTGATCAGCCATCCGCCCAGTCTGCCCCGTACCGGGCGGACAATTGAAGGTGTGCAGCCCATACGGCGGCCGGTCCCTTGCCGAGCGCACCGTGGCACGATGGCTGCCAAGCTGCCGCCGCGACCGCGGACGGGCACCGTGAAGGAGCGACGATGAACGACACTCCGGGCTGGGCCTCGCCCGGATCTGCCCCCTCCGACGGGCAGGAGCCGGATTCCTCCGGCACCACGCAGCCCACGGACAAGCCCTCGGACCAAGGCGGCACGGACCAGCCGGAGCAGCCCTCGAAGTGGTCCAAGGAGCAGCCCCCGCCCGGCCAGTGGTCCGCTCCCAGCCCGCAGGGCCCAGGCCAGGCCCCACCTCCGCCACCGTCGCCCGCTCAGGGCTGGGGCGGACGGCCCCCCGCCGGAACCGGCGGCCACGGAGGCCAGGGCGGCGGGTACGGCGGATGGGGAGGCCCCGGCCGCGGAGCCGGCGGCCCCGGCGGTCCCGCCGGCTGGGGAGGCAACTGGGGTGGGCCGCCCCCCGCCGCCAAGCCCGGCGTGATCCCACTGCGCCCCCTCGGCGTCGGCGAGATCCTCGACGGCGCGGTCTCCACGATGCGCACCTACTGGCGCACCGTCCTCGGCATCTCTCTCGCCGTCGCCGTCGTCACCGAGATCGCGGTCATCCTGCTCCAGGGCTTCGTCCTGGACGACAACACCGACACGGACGTCCTCAACGACCCCAGCGCCACGGTCGGCGAGCTGAGCCGTGCCCTCGGCGACACCCTGCTGAGCTCCGGTGTCGTCCTGCTCATCACGCTGCTCGGCACCATCGTCGCCACGGCGCTGCTCACGTCCGTGACCAGCCGCGCGGTGCTCGGCAAGTCGGTGACGACGGCCGAGGCCTGGCACGACGCCCGCCCTCAGCTGCCGAAGCTGTTCGGCCTGACCTTCCTGCTGCCGCTCATCGCCCTCGTGGTCGTCGGCGTCGGCACGCTGCCCGGTCTGCTCGCCGCCCTGGCCGGCGCGGGTGACGCGGGCGCCGCACTCGCCGTCCTCGGCGGACTCGGCATGGGTGTCGTCGCCCTCTGGCTGATGATCCGCTTCTCGCTCGCCTCTCCCGCCCTGATGCTGGAGAAGCAGAGCATCGTGAAGTCGATGCGCCGCTCCTCGAAGCTCGTGCGCGGCTCCTGGTGGCGGGTCTTCGGCATCCAGCTGCTCGCCACGATCATCGCGAACATCGTGGCGTCGATCGTCGTGATCCCCTTCGCGATCCTCGCCGCCGCGCTCAGCGGCGACGGCATGAGCAGCTTCCTCGACAGCAGCGGCGGCGACCTCGGCTGGACGTTCCTCATCGTCAGCGGCATCGGCTCGGTGATCGGGTCCATGCTGACCTTCCCGATCACGGCCGGCGTCACCGTCCTCCTCTACATCGATCAGCGCATCCGCCGCGAGGCCCTCGACCTCGACCTGGCCCGCGCCGCCGGCGTCGAGAACTACGGCGGATCGACCGGCACCACTCCGGGGAGCTGATGCGGTGAGCCCGGTGGGGGGAGTTCTCACTGCGGTGCTCGCACTGCCGCACACCGGCGCCGCCGGCGTCCTCGCGCTGCCGCGCGGCGACGAACCACCGGTGACGACGCCTCGCGATCCCGCGCGGGAGGCGGCCAGACGCGAGCTGTCCAAGCCGATGTACCACGAGAACGACCCCGGCCTGGTCCAGCGCGCCCTGAACGCCTTCTGGAAGTGGGTCGACGAACTGTTCAGTGCCGCCTCCTCCGCGACACCCGGAGGAGCACTCGGACTGGTCGTCATCCTGCTGGCGGTGATCGCGGTCGTGGCCGCCCTGTGGTGGCGCCTGGGCACCCCCCGCCGCACCCCCACGTCGTCCGCCACGCTCTTCGACGACCGCCCCAAGAGCGCCGCGGAGCACCGGGCCGCCGCCGAGGCGCACGCCGCCCAGGGCCACTGGAACCAGGCCGTCCAGGAACGGATGCGCGCCATCGTCCGCTCCCTGGAGGAACGCGCCCTCCTCGAACCGCGTCCCGGGCGCACGGCGGACGAGGCAGCCGCGGAAGCGAGCCGCGCCCTGCCGGCCCACACGGACCGACTGCACACCGCGGCCCGGGACTTCGACGACGTCACATACGGCGGCAGGGCCGCCGACACGCGCGTGTACCGCCGCCTCACCGAGCTCGACGGCGAGCTGGAACGCACCAAGCCCGTCCTCACCAGCAGCGCGCAGAGCACGGCCCACAACGACCGCCAGGGGGCCGCCTCATGACGGAGGCCACCCTCCCGTCCACCTCGGTGTCGCCCACCGCCCGCCAGGTGTGGACACGCGGCCGAGGCATCCTGCTCGCCGCCGTGCTCCTGCTGGCCGCCGCGATCGCGATCGCCGTGGTCCGCTCGGACGCCCAGCACGGCCGCCTCGATCCGCGCTCCACCGATCCCTACGGCAGTCGTGCCGTCGCCGAACTCCTCGCCGACCGGGGGGTCTCCACGCGCGTGGTCACCACCCTGGACGAGGCCCGAGCGGCGGCCGGCGCCGACACCACGCTCCTGATCGCCGCCCCCGACCTGCTGACCGAACGTCAGCAGAGGCTTCTGCACGCGGCGACAGCGACCTCCGGCGGCCGCACCGTCCTCGTCTCCCCCGGGTCGCCCTCCGTCGGCACCCTGGCCCCCCAGGTCAGCGCCGACCCCGCGGTCAGCTTCGACTCGACGCTCTCCCCCGACTGCGCCCTGCCCGCGGCCAGGCGAGCGGGCAGCGCCGACACGGGCGGCGTCCGCTACACCACACCCGCCCCCGACGCCGACAGGTGCTACCCCAGCGACGGCCTGCCCACGCTGCTGCGCATCCCGGCGGCCTCCGGGAGCGGCGACACCGTCGTCCTCGGCGCCCCCGACATCTTCTACAACGATCGTCTCGACGAGCAGGGCAACGCCTCGCTCGCCCTCCAACTGCTCGGTTCCCGCTCCCACTTGGTCTGGTACCTCCCCTCGCTCTCCGACGACTCGGCCACCGACACCGGCGACCAGGGCTTCTTCGACCTGCTCCCCTCCGGCTGGCTGTGGGGCACACTGCAACTCTTCATCGCGGCAGCCCTGGCCGCCCTCTGGCGGGCACGACGACTGGGCCCCCTCGTGCCCGAACGACTCCCCGTCGCGATCCGCGCCTCCGAAACCGTCGAAGGCCGCGCCCGCCTCTACCGCAAGGCCGACGCCCGCGACCGTGCCGCGGCGGCCCTGCGCTCCACCACGCGCACCCGTCTCGCCCCCCTCGTGGGCGTGCCTCCCACTCAGGCGCACGCGCCCGAAGCCCTGCTCCCCGCCCTGTCCGCTCACCTCCAGGGCGACGGCCAGGCCCTGCACCCCCTTCTCTTCGGGCCGCCGCCCCACGACGACACGGCCCTTGTCTCCCTCGCCGACCAACTCGACGCCCTCGAAAGAGAGGTACGCCGTTCATGATGGACCCGACCACTGACAACGCCGGGTACGCCGGGGATCCGGGCACCGCCCGCACCTCCCTGGAATCCCTGCGGGCCGAGATCGCCAAAGCCGTGGTCGGCCAGGACCCCGCCGTGACCGGCCTCGTCGTCGCCCTCCTCTGCCGCGGACACGTTCTACTTGAAGGAGTCCCCGGGGTCGCCAAAACGTTGCTCGTCCGCGCCCTGGCATCCGCACTCGACCTCGACACCAAGCGGGTCCAGTTCACCCCGGACCTGATGCCCAGCGACGTCACCGGCTCCCTGGTCTACGACGCCCGCACCGCCGAGTTCTCCTTCCAGCCCGGCCCGGTCTTCACCAACCTCCTCCTGGCCGACGAGATCAACCGCACCCCGCCCAAGACACAGTCGTCCCTCCTCGAAGCGATGGAGGAGCGCCAGGTCACGGTCGACGGCACCCCGCGCCCGCTCCCCGACCCGTTCCTCGTCGCCGCGACCCAGAACCCCGTCGAGTACGAGGGCACCTACCCGCTCCCCGAAGCCCAACTGGACCGCTTCCTCCTCAAACTGACGATCCCTCTCCCGTCGCGCCAGGACGAGATCGACGTCCTCACCCGTCACGCCGAAGGCTTCAACCCGCGCGACCTGCGCGCCGCCGGCGTACGCCCCGTCGCGGGCCCCGCGGATCTGGAAGCCGCGCGGACCGCCGTCGCAAAGACCGCCGTCTCCCCCGAGATCACCGGCTACGTGGTGGACATCTGCCGCGCCACCCGCGAGTCGCCGTCCCTGACCCTCGGTGTGTCCCCCCGTGGCGCGACCGCCCTCCTCGCCACGGCCCGCGCCTGGGCCTGGCTGACCGGCCGCGACTACGTCATCCCCGACGACGTGAAGGCCCTGGCCCTGCCCACCCTCCGCCACCGCATCCAACTGCGCCCCGAAGCGGAGATGGAGGGCGTCACGGCCGACTCCGTCATCAACGCGATCCTCGCCCACGTCCCCGTCCCCCGCTGATGGCACTCACCGGACGCACCGCCCTCCTGGCGGCCATCGGCTCACTGCCCGTCGGCATCCTGGAGCCGAGCTGGTTGGGCGTCCTCGCCGTGAACGCCCCGCTGGCCCTGGCCTGCGCCTGCGACGCCGTACTGGCCGCCCCCGTACGGAGTCTCGGCCTGACCCGCTCGGGTGACACCTCCGTACGCCTCGGCGAGACGGCGGACGTCACCCTCACCGTCACCAACCCGTCCGGTCGCCCCTTGCGTGCCCGCCTCCGTGACGCATGGCCGCCGAGCAGCTGGGAGCCGGGCACCGAGACGGCCGCCTCGCGTCACCGCCTCACCGTCCCACCCGGCGAGCGGCGCCGTCTGACCACCCGTCTGCGCCCCACCCGCCGTGGTGACCGCCAGGCCGACCGCGTCACGATCCGCTCGTACGGCCCTCTCGGTCTCTACGCGCGACAGGGCAGCCACCAGGTCCCGTGGACCGTGCGCGTCCTGCCTCCCTTCACCAGCCGCAAGCACCTGCCGTCCAAACTGGCCCGGCTCCGCGAACTCGACGGCCGCACCAGTGTGCTGACCCGCGGCGAAGGCACGGAGTTCGACAGCCTTCGCGAATACGTCCCCGGCGACGACACCCGTTCCATCGACTGGCGCGCCACGGCCCGCCATTCCACGGTCGCCGTCCGTACCTGGCGTCCCGAACGCGACCGGCACATCCTTCTGGTCCTCGACACCGGCCGCACCTCCGCCGGCCGGGTCGGCGACGCACCGCGCCTGGACGCCTCCATGGACGCGGCCCTCCTGCTCGCGGTCCTGGCGTCCCGCGCCGGCGACCGCGTGGACCTCCTCGCATACGACCGTCGGGTACGTGCGCTCGTCCAGGGCCGCGCGTCCGGCGAGCTCCTCCCGTCGCTGGTCAACGCGATGTCGACCCTGGAACCGGAACTCGTCGAGACCGACGCTCGCGGTCTCACCGCCACAGCACTGCGTACGGCCCCTCGCCGTTCCCTGATCGTCCTGCTGACGAGCCTCGACGCGGCCCCCATCGAAGAGGGCCTCCTCCCCGTGCTCTCACGCCTCACCCAGCGGCATACGGTCCTGGTGGCCTCCGTGGCAGATCCGTACGTCGCCCGAATGGCGGCGTCGAGGGGAAATCCCGAGGCGGTGTACGCGGCCGCGTCCGCGGCTCAAGCCCAGGCGGAACGCCACCGCACCGCGGAACAGTTGCAACGCCACGGTGTCACCGTCGTCGATGCTCCCCCGGAAGAGCTCGCCCCGGCTCTTGCCGACGCCTATCTGGCCCTCAAGGCAGCCGGCCGGCTCTGAGCGCACAACAAAAGTGGGCCCCTCGATCCGAGGGGCCCACTGCCATCCAAGAAACCGCTGCAAAAAGTCACCGTAAACGCAGAAAACCCCTGT
>NZ_MLCE01000016.1:99157-109443 GCF_002300165.1 Streptomyces sp. Tue6028
TTTATCAGAAGTTTTGGGCCGGACTGACCGGCGGCCATTTCTGAATCATCGGGGGTGGCTTCTTCGAAATCGATGTTCTCGAGAAGCAAGCAGAGACTAGCTGCTGCCACCGGCACATGTCCAGTTCTAGGCAACTGTTCGAATCTACCTCCCCGCTGGTTCCGTGTCAACGGCTCCTGTGGGGCGAAGAGGAGACTAGCAGGTCAGCGGGGGTGTCCGCACATCAGGCGGCCGTCGGTAGTGTCGCGCTGCGCTCGGACTCCTCGACGTCGCCCGTGTCGCCGGCGCGTGCCGCGCGTCCGCCCAGGACATAGACGTACGCGAGGAACGCCAGCTCAGCGGCGATTCCAATGCCTATTCGGGCCCAGGTGGGAAGGCCGGACGGCGTGACGAAGCCTTCGATGGCTCCCGACACGAACAGAATCAGCGCCAGGCCCATCGCCATCCCCAGGGCGGCTCGTCCCTCCTCGGCGAGCGCTGTTCGACGCGTCCGGGGGCCGGGATCGATCACGGTCCAGCCGAGCCGCAGCCCGGTGCCCGCGGCGACGAAGACGGCGGTCAGTTCGAGAAGGCCGTGCGGGAGGACGAGTCCCAGGAAGGTGTCGAGGCGGCCGGCGGAGGACATGAGGCCGATGCCGACGCCGAGGTTGAGCATGTTCTGGAAGAGGATCCAGAGCACCGGTATGCCCAGGAAGACGCCCAGGACCAGGCACATCGCGGCGGCCTGCGCGTTGTTCGTCCACACCTGGGCCGCGAAGGAGGCGGCGGGGTGGCTGGAGTAGTACGTCTCGTACTGGCCGCCGGGGCGGGTGAGGTCGCGCAGTTCGCTCGGCGCCGCGATGGACGACTGGACCTCGGGGTGAGTGCCGATCCACCACCCCAGGAGCGCCGCGACCAGGATGGACAGGAGAGCCGTGGGGACCCACCAGTGACGCGAGCGGTAGACCGCCGCCGGGAAACCGTGCGTCAGGAACCGGGTGACGTCGCGCCAGGATGCCCGGCGGGTGCCCGTCACCGCGCTGCGCGCGCGTGCCACCAGTTGGCTGAGGCGGCCGGTGAGCTGCGGGTCCGGGGCGCTGGACTGGATCAGGGAGAGGTGCGTGGCGGTGCGCTGGTACAGGGCGACGAGTTCGTCGGCCTCTGCTCCGTTCAGGCGGCGCTGGCGGCGCAGCAGGGCGTCCAGCCTGTCCCACTCGGCGCGGTGGGCGGACACGAAGACGTCGAGGTCCATCGGGTTGGCTGCTCCTCGGCTGCTCGTCGTGGGGGTCAGCTGGTGGTACTGCGGCGCGATGTGACCTCAGCTTGGCAGACTGGCCGTTCTCGGGGCAGGCCAGGGGAAGGACGGCGGGCGTGAGTGAGCTAGTGACGGGTGAGGCGGTCGCGCTGGAGTTGCGCCCCGCCAAACTGCCCAGCCGGGCGCTGGCCGTGCTGCTGGACCTGGCGGTGGCGATCGCCGTCTATGTCGTCGTGACGATCGGTCTGATCGCGTCGACGGCCACGCTGGACGACGCGGCGCAGATCGCGGTCTCGATCGCCGCTTTCGTGCTGGTGCTGGTGGGCGGGCCGATCGCGGTGGAGACGCTGAGCCACGGCCGTTCGCTGGGGAAGCTGGCGTTCGGCTTGCGGGTGGTGCGTGACGACGGGGGCCCGATCCGGTTCCGGCACGCGTTGGTGCGCGGGGCTGTGGGTGTGGTCGAGATCCTTATGACGTTCGGGATCGTCGCGTGCATCGCCTCGCTGGTGTCGGCGCGGGGGCGTCGGCTGGGTGACGTGTTCGCGGGGACCCTGGTGGTCCGCGAGCGGATCCCGGTGGGGCACATGCCCTACGTGCCTCCGCCGCCGCCGTGGCTCGCGGGACGGTTCGCCGAGCTCGACCTGTCCGCCGTTCCGGACGGGCTGTGGCTGGCCGTCCGTCAGTACCTGACGCGGATGCAGCAGCTGGATCCGCAGGTCGGCTGGGCGATGGCGGAGCGGCTGGCGTCCGATGTCGCCGCGCGTACGGGGACTCCGGCGCCGCAGGGTGTGCCGCCGGCCGCGTATCTGGCGGCGGTGGTGCAGGAGCGGCAGGCGCGGGAGGTACGGCGGACGTTCGGTGGTGGGGCGGCCGGGATCGCGCAGCCTGGTGCCGGCGCATACGCGGCCGGGGCTCCGGGTGTGCCCGGACCCGCGGTGCGGGCGCCGGGCGCCGGGCCTCACGGTGCTCCCCCGCCCTTTGCCGCTCCTCAGTCCTACGCCCCTCCCCAGCCGTATGCGCCGGCGGCTGCCGGGGGTCGGGACGTGTCTCCGCAGCAGACGCCGCGACCGACGCAACCGGGCGCCGTTCCTCAGGGCCACCGGCCGGACCGGCCTGACCTCCGGGACGGGCACGACCGGAACCAGGAAGCAGGTCCTCCCGCGACGGGATTCGTGCCGCCCGCCTAGCCGGCCGCGGCGGGACGCGTCGCGTCGGACGAACCTGCGGCCGGCTGGTGAACCGCCTTCGTCCGGTGAACACATCGTCGTCAGGTGAACACCGACGGCGGTGTTTCGAGGTGCTCCAGCTCGATGCCGGGTGCCGCGAGGACCACGTCTCCCGCGATGTGCACGGAGTGCTGTTCCCCCGTGTCCAGGGCTGTGACCTGGTATTCCTCCACGACCAGAGGGCCGCTGTCAGTGGCGTGTGCTTCGCTTGCGATCAAGGCCCAGGACTGGTCGAGGGTGCGCGGGGCGAGGACGGGGTCGGTGAAGGCGACGAGGCGTACGCGGGTCGCCGAGGCCGAGGGGGTGAGGCGAAGGAGACGGGCGGTGGCGACGAGGAACGCGGGAGAGGTTCCGGTGAAGGCGTGCGCGCGGACATTGCCTTCGGTGGCCTCCGCGCCGGTGGGGTCGGTGCGGACCCAGGTCACACCGTCGAGGGCGGCGCCCCGGACCTGCCAGCCCGCGGCGTGGAGTTCGAGACGGATGGGCCGGCCGAGTTCGTCGAGGGCGAGGTCAATGGAACCGGTGACCTCGCTGTGGTGGGGGCCGGGTGCGGTCCCGCTGTCCGAGGCGGTGGTGCGTTGAGCGACGTAGCGCCAGCCGGAGGGGCCGGGCGCGCAGTGGAAGTGTTCTTCGGCGAGGGGGGTGTGGTCGTGCGGATCATGGAGCGAATATCGGCCGCGGGGCATGGGCGTTCAGGTCCTCATCGGGGACAGGCCCCCGCCGTGACGGCGAGGGCCTGCTGACATCCGTACGCCGAGCGGTGGTGGCGCTGCTCGGCGGGGGTGCTCAGTAGCGGTAGTGGTCCGACTTGTACGGGCCTTCGACCTCGACACCGATGTACGCGGCCTGCTCGGGGCGCAGCGTCGTCAGCTTCACGCCGAGCGCGTCGAGGTGGAGGCGGGCGACCTTCTCGTCCAGGTGCTTGGGCAGCGTGTAGACGTCGGTCGGGTACGACTCCGGCTTGGTGAACAGCTCGATCTGGGCCAGGGTCTGGTCCGCGAACGAGTTGGACATCACGAAGGACGGGTGCCCGGTCGCGTTGCCCAGGTTCAGCAGGCGGCCCTCGGACAGCACGATGATGACCTTGCCGTCGGGGAACTTCCAGGTGTGGACCTGGGGCTTGACCTCGTCCTTGACGATGCCGTCGATCTTCGCGAGGCCGGCCATGTCGATCTCGTTGTCGAAGTGACCGATGTTGCCGACGATCGCCTGGTGCTTCATCTTGGCCATGTCCGCGGCCATGATGATGTCCTTGTTGCCCGTCGTGGTGACGAAGATGTCGGCCTTGTCGATGACCTCGTCGAGGGTCGTGACCTGGTAGCCGTCCATCGCCGCCTGCAGGGCGCAGATCGGGTCGATCTCGGTGATGATCACGCGGGCGCCCTGGCCGCGCAGGGACTCCGCGCAGCCCTTGCCCACGTCGCCGTAGCCGCAGACGACGGCGGTCTTGCCGCCGATCAGGGTGTCGGTGGCGCGGTTGATGCCGTCGATCAGGGAGTGGCGGCAGCCGTACTTGTTGTCGAACTTCGACTTGGTGACGGCGTCGTTCACGTTGATCGCCGGGAACAGCAGGGTGCCGTCACGGTGCATCTCGTACAGGCGGTGGACGCCGGTCGTGGTCTCCTCGGTCACGCCGCGGATCTCCGAGGCGAGCTGGGTCCACTTCTGCGAGCCGTCGGTGATGGTGCGGTGCAGGAGTTCGAGGATGACGCGGTGCTCGTCGGACTCGGCGGTGTCGACCGAGGGGACCTTGCCGTCCTTCTCGTACTCGACGCCCTTGTGGACGAGGAGGGTGGCGTCACCACCGTCGTCGAGGATCATGTTCGGGCCGCCGGTGGGGCTGTTCGGCCAGCTCAGGGCCTGCTCCGTGCACCACCAGTACTCCTCCAGGGTCTCGCCCTTCCAGGCGAAGACCGGGACGCCCTGCGGGTTGTCGGGCGTGCCGTTCGGGCCGACGGCGATGGCCGCGGCGGCGTGGTCCTGGGTGGAGAAGATGTTGCAGGAGGCCCAGCGGACCTCGGCGCCGAGGGCGACCAGGGTCTCGATGAGGACGGCGGTCTGCACGGTCATGTGCAGGGAACCGGTGACGCGGGCGCCCGCGAGGGGCTGCGCCTCGGCGTACTCCCGGCGGATCGACATCAGGCCGGGCATCTCGTGCTCGGCGAGGGTGATCTCCTTGCGGCCGAAGTCGGCCAGGGAGAGGTCGGCGACCTTGAAGTCCTGTCGGTTGTCGACAGTCGTCATTGCGAGCTGCTCCTCGGTATCGGGGCGAGGTGGATAGGGCTGGTCTGCGCGCCGACGGGCACAGGGATGCCCGGCTGGACACAGGTGTGCCCGGTGCGCGCAGCGCAGTCCGTCGGAGGCCCTCTCTCCCTCGGCCGGTCCGCGGTGGGACCGCCCGACCGCCATCAGCAGCGACGTCTGGCTCAGCCACAAAGCTACACCGGTGGGCGGGGCTCGCCCCAGTCCGCCTCCGGACAGACGGGGGCCGCGCGGGTACGGATCCGGCCGGTGAGGGGAGGTGGTCGGGGATGTCCGCCCAGGGTGAGGGGGCGGTCGGTGACCGCTCGTGGCGGAGCGACGGCTAGCCTCTGCGCGCGCGGAAATTCCGTGCGGGGTGGGGCTGGAGGGTGTCGCGGTGCGCAAGGGGCGAGGGCTGACGATCACGGCGTGGGTGTTGGGGCCATTGGGGCTGGTGTTGGTGCTCGGGTCGATTCTGGCCGCGCGTACGGCGTTCACGACGACTGAGGTGCGCAGCGACAGCATGGCGCCCACGTACACCGTCGGCGAGCGGCTCGTGTTCGAGCGGATCGACGGGAGCGAGGTGCGGCGTGGTGACGTGGTGCTGTTCCGGTCGCCGGAGCGGTACTCCTTCTCGGGCAGCGTCCTGCAGCGCGTCATCGGGGTCGGCGGCGACCGGGTGGTGTGCTGTGACGGCGAGGGTGCGGACGAGCGGATCACGGTGAACGGGAAGCCGCTCGACGAGCCGTACGCCAAGGACGGGATCGCGGACGGGACACACCAGCGGTACGACGTGAAGGTGCCCGAGGGCCGGCTGTTCCTGCTCGGTGATCACCGCTTGAACTCACGGGACTCCCGGTTCTTCCCCGACGACCACGGCGGGACGGTGCCCGTCGGTGCCGTCCAGGCCCGGGTGACCGAGGACCGGGCGTTGCCCCTGGCGCTCGCGGGGGCCGGGGTGCTCGGGGTGCCCGTCGCGCTGGCGGGCGTGGGCATCGGGATCGCGGCGTTCGTCGTACGGCGGCGGGCCCGGGCCGTGCCGCCCATGCCGCCGTGGGCCGTGTACGGCGGCCCCGGGGGCATGGGTGGCCCGGGCGGCATGAGTGGCCCCGCAGGCATGAGTGGCCCGGGGGCATGGGCTGACCGGCCGAGGAACGCCGAGTAACAGAGGCGTCCAAGAGACGCGGAGACGGGAAGAGCCGGACGCGAACGGCCGCGGGGCCCGCCTGGGATCTCAGGCGGGCCCCGCGGCGTGCGAGCGTCCGGTGGCCCCGGTGCCGGGCGGGCCCGGCACCGTAGGGGCGAGGGTCAGTGCTCGACCGGGTGGGCCGGCCCGCCGGGCGTCGCCTCGGGGTCGGCGCCCTTCGCCGCCTCGGCCTCGCTGTAGATGTCCGGCTCCAGGTAGATCACGCGGGCGATCGGGACGGCGGTGCGGATACGGGCCTCGGCGGCGTCGATCGCGGAGGCGACCTGGGCCGCGGTGTCGTCGTGCTCGACGGCGATCTTCGCGGCGACCAGCAGCTCCTCGGGGCCGAGGTGGAGCGTGCGCATGTGGATGACGCCGGTGACCGTGTGGCCGTCGACGATCGCGGCCTCGATCTTCTTGACGTCCTCGACGCCCGCGGCCTCGCCGAGCAGGAGGGACTTGGTCTCGGCCGCGAGGACCAGGGCGATCAGGATGAGCAGGACACCGATGCAGACCGTGCCGATGCCGTCCCAGACGCCGTCGCCGGTGAGCAGGGCCAGGCCGACACCGCCGAGGGCGAGGACGAGACCGATGAGCGCGCCGAAGTCCTCCAGGAGGACCACCGGCAGCTCGGGGGCCTTGGCGCGGCGGACGAACTGCGCCCAGGACAGCCCGCCGCGCAGTTCGTTGGACTCCTTGATGGCCGTACGGAAGGAGAAGCCCTCCGCGATGATGGCGAACACCAGGACGCCCACCGGCCAGTACCAGTGCTCCAGCTCGTGCGGGTGCTTGATCTTCTCGTAGCCCTCGTAGACGGCGAACATGCCACCGACCGAGAAGAGGACGATCGAGACGAGGAAGGCGTAGATGTAGCGCTCGCGGCCGTAGCCGAAGGGGTGCTGCGGGGTCGCCTCGCGCTGCGCCTTCTTGCCGCCTATGAGCAGGAGTGCCTGGTTGCCGGAGTCGGCGAGCGAGTGGACGCCCTCGGCGAGCATCGAGGACGAGCCGCTGAAGGCGAACGCCACGAACTTCGATGCCGCGATCGCGAGGTTGGCGCCGAGTGCCGCCACGATCGCTTTGGTGCCGCCTGAAGCGCTCATGTGCTCCTGCTGTCCCTTCGTACGCCGTCCGGGTCCCGGTCCGTACCCTCGTACCCCGGTCCGGGCTTTGCCCGCCCTTTGCGGTGGGCCATTGTTGCAGCCCGGTGCCACAGGGGTGCGGCTGGCCACCGTGACGAGGGGCCCAGGACACCGAGGATGCCCTGTCAGGCCACCACTGTCGCGCGGAAGATCGTGCCGTTCCCGGACACTTCGGCCTTTTCGCCGGCCGGGACGAAGACGGACTGTCCGGGGGCCAACGCGATGTGGCCGGCGAGTGCGGTGCCCGCCGTGCAGAGGAGGATCTGCGGGGTCTCGCGGGTGAGGTCGTGCGGGACGGCGCCCTCCGCCAGGACGTACCGGGAGAGCCGGAACTCGTCGATGGGGGTCGCGTAGACCTCTTCGCCGTCCGGGGACGCCTCCGGGCGCAGGACGCCGGGGTCGGTCGCCTCGAAGCGGACGATGCGCAGGAGTTCGGGGACGTCGACGTGCTTGGGGGTGAGGCCGCAGCGCAGGACGTTGTCGGAGTTGGCCATGATCTCGACGCCGAGGCCGTTCAGGTAGGCGTGCGGGACGCCCGCGCCGAGGAACAGGGCCTCACCCGGCTGCAGTTGCACGTAGTTGAGCAGCATGGCGGCGATGACGCCGGGGTCGCCCGGGTAGTGGTGGGCCAGGTCGGCGTACGGGGCGTAGGCGCCGCCGAGGCGGTCGCAGGCGGCGGCGGTCTCGGTGACGGTGTGGGCCATCTCGTCGGGGTCGGCGCTCAGCACCGCCGTCAGGACCTCGCGCAGCGCGGCGTCCTCCGGGTGCGCGTGCAGCAGGTCGACGTACGGCTTGAGGGAGTCGACGTCGAGGCCCGCGAGCAGATCGGCGGCCTCGCCCGGGGCCCGGAAGCCGCACAGGCCGTCGAACTCGGTGAGGGCGCAGATCAGTTCGGGCTTGTGGTTGGCGTCCTTGTAGTTGCGGTGCGGTGCGTCGATCGGGACACCGCGGCGCTCCTCGTCCTCGAAGCCCTCCCTGGCCTGCTCCAGATCGGGGTGCACCTGGAGGGAGAGGGGGGCGCCGGCGGCGAGGATCTTCAGCAGGAACGGCAGGCGGGGACCGAACTTGGCGACCGCGGCACGGCCGAGTTCCCGCTCGGGGTCCTCGCCGACGACCTCGTTGAGCGGGCCGCGCCCGGTGCGCGAGGGTGCACCGGGGTGGGCGCCCATCCACATCTCCGCCTGCGGTTCACCGGTCGGCTCCACACCGAGCAGCCGCGCGATGGCGGTCGTCGAACCCCAGGCGTAGGGGCGGATGGTGTTGTCGAGGCGGTCCATACGAGTCTCCGCGGTTCCTTCCGGGTACGACGCGGATCCTGCCTCCGCGCACGGGGGTCGACGCCCGTCTCCGCGTACCGGGAGGCACGAAGGGGCACGGCACGGCTCCGCGTGGGCGGTGCCGGTGCCGGTCTCAGCCTACGAAGGTCTCTCCGCGTACGAGGATCAGGGCGCCGGAGACAAGATCATGCCCCCGAAGCGAGCGCCAGGTAAACGGCGGCGAAATCGGTGACGGCGATCAGTTCGGCGAGGGTCTCCAGTTCGTCGCCCTCCTCGGGTTCCAGTTCGCTGATCGCGGTGTCGTGGCTGAGGGCGAGCTCGCGGGCGGCGGGCGCCGCGCTGATGCCGCCGATCGGACGGTCCCGGAGCAGCACCACGCGCGCGTGCAGGGCCTGGGCCTCCTCGACGCGGTCGCGGAAGAAGTCGTCCGGGTCGGCGCCGGCGGCGAGGGCTCCCGCGAGCAGCACGCTGTGCGAGGCGAGCGCCTCCGGGAGTTCGGCGGTCAGCGCGGGGCGGCCGGCGAGCTCGGCGAGGGCGGCGGTGAAGCGGCGTCCGGCCGGGGCCGCGGAGGCGCCCTCGGTCCAGATCACCGGGAGGGCCTCGGCCAGCTCGGCCGCGAGGGTCTTCGCGGGATTGCTGTACGCGGCGATGGCCGGACCGCAGCGCTCGGCCACGTGGTCGAGGCGGTCGGCGACCTTCTGCAGGGACTCGGGCGGGGCGGAGACGAGACCGGTGCGGTCGAGGAGCGAGAGCAGCGGGGTGAGCAGCGCCCACAGGACTCCCGGGGCGGAGGCCGCGAGGGGCTCGTCGTGTTCGTACGGGGCGGACGCCATCGGGACGAAGAGGCCGTGCGCGCCCGCGACCGCCTCGGTCAGCGGGGAGCCGGCGGGCGCCACGGCGGCCACGGTGCAGCCCCGCCGGTACGCCTGGTCGATCAGGAGTTCGAGACCTGGCTCGGTGCCGTCGGGTGTGGCGACGAGCAGCAGGTCGACCGGGCCCGCCCAGCCGGGCAGTTCCCAGCGCAGCGCGCCCGCGGCGGGGGCGACGCCGCTCGGGGTCAGCCGGGTGACGGGGCAGCTCGGGCCGCCGAGTGTGCCGAGCAGTTCGGCGACGCCGGTGGCGGCCAGGCCCGGACCGGCGATCAGGAGGGCGCGTGGGCGGCCGTCCGGTTTGAGATCGGGGATCCCGGCCTCCGCGGCGTGCCGGACGGCGGTGCGCACCCGGGCACCGGCCTCGGCGGCGCCGCGCAGCAGCGCACGCCGGTCGGCGCGGGCGAGCGCTTCGGGGTCGTCGAGCAGCGATTCGTCGAGCATGGGGTCGGCAGCCTCCGATCACCGGGGGGTCGCTTGCGCGGGTGTCGCCGGATGGTCGCTTTCACGGGCGCGGTGTGGGCCGCGCGTCCGTACCCGTCAGGTGTCTTCTACCCGGACCTCGCCGGGTTGTCGCCTGCGTGTGCCTCGCGGGTGGCACCGCGGGCACGAACGCCGCGCCTCTGGGCTCCTGCGAGGCGGCCGTGCTCGTGCCGGGCGGCCGCTCCGCTCACGCGGGGCGGCGAGCCTCGTCGACGAGGAGTACGGGGATGCCGTCCCGGACGGGGTAGGCCAGGCCGCAGTCCGCGCCCGTGCAGACCAGCTCGCTCTCCTGCTCCTTGAGCGGGGCGTGGCAGGCCGGGCAGGCGAGGATCTCCAGGAGGCCGGCTTCGAGCGGCATGGGGTGTCCTTCCGAACAGGTGGATGCGGCCTGGTCAGAGTACCGCTGCGCGGAGCCGTGCGCCGGGGCGCGGCACAGGCTCGCCGAGGTGTCCCGGGCGGTGCTCGCGGTTCGCGAGGCGAGGGGCGGCCTCGCGGGGTGCGGGCGGGGGCACGTCGCGGAGTGTCGTGCGGCGCCGCCTCGCGCAGTGCGGGAGGGGGCCGCGTCGCGGATGACAGGGCGGGCGGTGCGCTGCAGGCGGGGCGGTGAGGCCTCCGTCCGTGTTCCCGTCCT
>NZ_MLCE01000017.1 GCF_002300165.1 Streptomyces sp. Tue6028
CCGCCCGATACCCCTCGCCTCCGGCTCCTGGTCCCTCGGCGTCTCCGGCTCCTGGTCCCTCGGCCTCGCCCAGGTGCTCCCCGGCCCCGCCCGGCCCTGTCCGGCTCCCCGGCCAGGTGCGGGCGGGCCACCGGGCCGATGAGGAGGCCCGGGCCGGCGGGACGAAACGGCGGGCCGGGTCCGGTGGACCGACGCGACGGGCTGGGGCCGGTGCACCGACGCGACGCGCCGGAAGGCGGGCCGAACGGGTCAGCCCCTGATGATCCCCAGGACCTCGTCGCGCACCTTCGTCATCGTCGCCTCGTCGCGCGCCTCCGCGTTCAGGCGCAGCAGCGGCTCGGTGTTGGAGGGACGGACGTTGAACCACCAGTCGTCGGCGCTGACGGTCAGGCCGTCGAGTTCGTCCAGCCGGATGCCCTCGCCGCCCGCGTAGGCGGCCTTGACGGCGGCGAGGCGGGCGGCCTGGTCCTCGACCGTGGAGTTGATCTCTCCGGAGCCGACGTACCGGTCGTACTCCGCGACGAGCCGGGAGAGCGGGCCGTCCTGGCCGCCGAGCGCGGCGAGGACGTGCAGGGCGGCGAGCATGCCCGTGTCGGCGTTCCAGAAGTCGCGGAAGTAGTAGTGCGCGGAGTGCTCGCCGCCGAAGATCGCGCCGCTGCGGGCCATCTCGGCCTTGATGAAGGAGTGGCCGACGCGGGTGCGGACGGGGGTGCCGCCCTGCTCCCGCACGACCTCCGGCACCGACCAGGACGTGATGAGGTTGTGGATCACCGTGCCGCCACCGTGCTTGGCGAGTTCGCGGGAGGCGACCAGGGCGGTGACGGCGGACGGGGACACCGGGTCGCCGTGCTCGTCCACCACGAAGCAGCGGTCCGCGTCGCCGTCGAAGGCGATGCCGAGGTCGGCGCCCTCCGCCCGGACGCGTGCCTGGAGGTCCACGATGTTCGCCGGGTCGAGCGGGTTCGCCTCGTGGTTGGGGAACGTGCCGTCCAGCTCGAAGTACATGGGGACGACGTCCAGGGGCAGGCCGGCGAAGACGGTCGGGACGGTGTGTCCGCCCATGCCGTTGCCCGCGTCGACGACGACCTTCAGGGGGCGGATGGAGGTCAGGTCGACGAGGGACCGCAGGTACGCCGCGTAGTCCTCCAACGTGTCGCGCCGCGTGATCGTGCCCGGCGCCGCGTCCCGGGCGGGGGCGCCCGAGTCGAGCCAGGACTCGACGAGTTGGCGGATCTCGGCCAGGCCGGTGTCCTGGCCGACCGGCGCGGCGCCCGCGCGGCACATCTTGATGCCGTTGTACTGGGCGGGGTTGTGGGAGGCGGTGAACATGGCGCCCGGCAGACCGAACGCGCCCGAGGCGTAGTAGAGCTGGTCGGTCGAGCAGAGGCCGATCTCGGTCACGTCGGCGCCGCACGACGCCGCACCGCGCGCGAAGGCACCCGACAGACCGGGCGACGAGGGCCGCATGTCGTGCCCGATGACGACGGCGTCCGCTCCGGTCACCTGGACGAAGGCGGCTCCGAACAGCTCGGCCAGCGACTCGTCCCACTGGTCCGGGACCACCCCGCGTACGTCGTACGCCTTCACGAGCTGCGACAGATCAGCAGTCACGGCCAACCCTCCAGAAGTCCACTTCGGTCGCCCCAAACTACCCGTCCGGACCGGCCTGCCGCTGTGCGGTCGGCGAGCGGACGCGCATCGGTGACCTGCGGACCTGTGCCCGTCACCCGGGGGAAACCCGCTCGTTTCAAGAGGCCGGTTCCCGGCGCCCCCGGGTTGGCGACCCACGACCGGAGCCGGTTCGCCGGGCGCGCGTCCGGGCGCGTCCCGGGGCGGGCGGCCGGACGGCGCACGAGGGGCGGCGTCCCGGCCCGGGGCCTACGCCCAGGGCCGGGACGCCGTCCGGCCGGACTCAGGGGAGCATCCACTCCAGGACCGGTGAGCTCTGCCCGACCACGATGAGGCACATCACCAGCAGCAGCCCCACGCTCCACGGCAGCACCTTGCGCAGCAGGTCGCCCTCGCGGCCCGCGAGACCGACCGCCGCGCACGCGATGGTCAGGTTCTGCGGTGAGATCATCTTGCCGAGCACGCCGCCCGAACTGTTGGCGGCCGCGAGCAGTTCGGGCGACAGGCCGGACTCCCTGGCCGCGCTCACCTGAAGGGCGCCGAACAGGGCGTTCGCCGAGGTGTCCGAGCCGGACACGGCCACACCGAACCACCCCAGAACGGGTGACAGGAAGGCGAGGCCCGCACCGGCCGCGGCGACGAAGTGCCCGATGGTGGCGGCCTGTCCGGAGAGGTTCATGACGTAGGCGAGGGCGAGGACGGACGTCACGGTGAGGATCGCGAACCTCAACTCGTGGACCGTGGCCGCCCATTCCCTGACCGCCACGCGCGGGTGGACCCGCAGGACGACGGCCGTGCACAGCCCGGCGAGGAGCACGAGCGTGCCGCCGGTCGACACGATCGGCCAGGTGAAGACGTTCCCGCCGACCGGATTGCCCTCCGGGTCGACGACGTTCAGGAAGGGCCAGTCGTACATCTGGGTCGCCCCCGCCAGCCAGTCCTTGACGGCGGGGATCTGCGCGACGGAGAAGATGGCCACGATCAGCGCGTACGGGGCGTAGGCGCGCACCACTTCGGGGCGCGGGTCGCGCTCGTCGAGGTCGGCGCTGCGCACGCCCGTCAGCACCGCGGCCCGTACGGGCTCGGCCGCGGGCCTGCGCGCCTGCGGCACCGCCACCAGGGCCGCCGCGCCCGCCAAGGAGGCGCCGATGTCGGCGAGTTGCGCGGAGAGGTAGTTGGAGGCGGCGAACTGCGCGACGGCGAAGGCGACTCCGCACGCCAGGGCGGGCACCCAGGTCTCCCGGAGTCCCCGGCGCCCGTCGACCAGGCCGACGAGCACGAGGGGCACGACCAGGGCCAGCAGCGGGGTCTGACGGCCCACCACGGAGGCGACGGAGTCCAGCGGCAGGCCGGTGACCTGGGCGAGCGTGACGACCGGGGTGGCCATGGCGCCGAAGGCGACGGGGGCGGTGTTGGCGACGAGCGAGACGACCGCGGCGCGCACCGGGTCGAAGCCGAGCGCGACCAGCATCACCGAGCAGATCGCGACGGGGGCGCCGAAGCCCGCGAGCGCTTCGAGGAGTGCTCCGAAGCAGAAGGCGATGACGAGGGCCTGGATGCGCGGGTCGTCGGAGAGCCGCCCGAAGGAGCGGCGCAGGATGTCGAAGTGCCGGGTGCGGACGGTCATCCGGTACACCCAAAGGGCGTTGACGACGATCCACAGGATGGGGAAGAGGCCGAAGACGGCACCCTGGGCGGCGCTGGAGAGCGTCTGGCCGACGGGCATGCCGTAGGCGAGCCAGGCGACGAGGAAGGCCGCCAGGAGGCCGATGAGGCCGGCCCAGTGCGCCTTGGTGCGGACACCGCCGAGCAGGACGAGCACGATGACGAGGGGCAGAGCGGCGACGAGGGCGGACAGGCCGAGCGAGTCGGCGACGGGCTCCAGTTGCTGGACGTACACGGGCACCTCCCCGAGTTCCGTGATGCGGAAAGCGATTTCTCACGGCAAACGGAATGGTCGTGTCCGCGACAACTTCGCGTCAATGGGCGTGCACGGCTCAAAGTGATCGGTGTGCGGAAGGGTGCGGGGCGCTCAGTTGTCGGGCGAGCGCAGGATCCGCAGGTGGCCGCGGCGGGCGACCTCCATCGGGTCCGCGGAGCGGGCACTGCCACCGGCCTCCGCGGCACGCTGCTGCGGGCGGGCCGCCTCGCGCACGGCGTTGGCGAGCGCTTCCAGGTCGTCCCCGCTCGGGCGGGCGGGACCGGAGGCGTCGGCCAGCCGGACGACCTCCCAGCCACGCGGCGCGGTGAGGCGCTCGGAGTGCTCGGCGCACAGGTCGTAGCAGTGGGGCTCGGCGTAGGTGGCGAGCGGGCCGAGGACCGCGGTCGAGTCGGCGTAGACGTACGTCAGCGTCGCTACGGCGGGACGGCCGCAAGCGGTGCGCGAACAGCGACGTACAAGGCTCACGACGTTGGACGGTACCGCACTCTTGAGCGGGCCGCGACGACTCTCCCCCAGGTCACCCCACCGTGTCGTGCTGTGACACCGCCCACACGACCGTTCCGGCGCCCGACCCTGACCTGGGCGGACAACGCGTTCCGCGAGGCCGAACCGACCTGAAACCGGTCACCACTTGACGCAAACCATGTCAATTGCGATGTGCGTGACGGTCCGGGGAGGATACGGAATCGAGCCCAAGCTTGGCTGGAATGGTCATCGGGCGACATCCGGAACGAACGCCGGACCTCGTGCCGCCGGCTCTCCCGCCGAACGGCGGGCAGCCGCGTGGGGGCCGGGCGCGCGGGCCGCGCGGGGATTACTCTTCGTCAGTGATGGACAACCCCGTATCGCCCCGCGCCGCAGCACCCGGGCCCCGCCGCCGTGATCGCCACGGCAGGGGCATGCGCGGCCCGGTGGCGCCACCGCAGGTGCCACTCGCGGCGAGCCGCGCCGAGGTGTTCGCGGACCTGGTGCAGGACTCCGTGGAGCGGCTGGAGCGGCGCTGGCCGCAGCTCGCCGACATCGATTTCCTGGTCCTGGAGGTGCCCCGGCTGGAGGCGCCGGGCGAGACCTGGAGCGACGAGGCGGTGCCGCTGGGCGGCACGATCCCGGCGCGTGAGGGCCGCCCAGCGCGCGTGGTCGTCTACCGCCGTCCGGTCGAGATCCGCACCAAGGGGCGCGACGAGCGCGCCGCCCTGGTGCACGAGGTCGTCGTGGAACAGGTCGCCGAGCTGCTGGGGCTGACACCGGAGACGGTGGACCCGCGGTACGGCGAGGACTGATCACTCCCCGCCGGATCCGCGAAGGGGACCCGGCGGGGAGGACGCCGACGCCGGATTCCCAGGGATCCGGCGAGGCGGGCGCACCGGTCGAGTCCCCCGAGGGGCCCGGCCGGTCACTGCTTCAGCAGCGCGGAGAGGTCCTGCTCCGCCTCCGGCACCGACACCGTCCCGCGGTCGTCCGGGAGGGTCTGGACCGTGAAGCCGGGAACGCCGTCCTGGGTGGAGGCGAGCATCCGGGAGGCGTAGACGGGGCCTCCGGAGATCCGCTCGACCGTGAGGGCGTACGTGCCCTTGAGGCCGCTCGGGACCGGCGCCGCCACGTTCTGTGTCGTGCCGCCCTTGATCGTGAACGTCTTGGACACGGCCGTGCCGCCCTCGCTGCCCGCGGACGCGGTGACCTTCACCTGGGCCTGGCCGCCCGGGGCGGCCAGGGCGAGCGTGGTGCCCTTGGCGCTGTTGTCGGCGACGCTCGCGCGCGCGGAGACCGGACCGGTGGCGGGAATGAACGCGGTCTCCTGCTGGTCGCCCTTGCCACGCACGACCCGCAGGGCGGCGACGACCGGCACCGGCCGGTCGGTGGGCGTGAGCACCAGCGAGCCCGCCTCGCCGCGGGTGACGTCGCCGAGGTCGACCGCCGCGGTCATGCCGGCCTTCACATGCACCGTCTCGTTGCCCGCGGGGGTGATCGCGCCCGAGGGGGAGGCGAGGCGCACCTTCAGGTCGGCGTCGGTGTCGCCCGGCACGAAGGCGACGAGGCGCACCGACGTGGCGTCCTTCGGGATGCCCGGCATGACCAGGCTGCCCGCGGGGTCGGTGGACGCCGCCAGCCAGTCGCCGCCGAGCTTGTCGTCGAGGGCCTGCACCGCGGCCCCGACACGGCCGCTGCGGACCTTCACGTGCACGGTGAGGTTGGTCTGCGGGGCGTCGGTCAGCGTGTTCAGCAGGATCGGCTCGCTGGAGTGCGGCTGGACCGTGATGCCGTCGCCCACCGTGGACTTGAGGGTGCCGTCCTTGCCGTACAGCTCGATGTCGACGACCGCGGCGGAGTCGTCCGGGTTGGTCAGGTGCACGTAGTCGGAGCGATCCTCGGCGGTGCTGGCCCCCGGGAACCAGAACTCGGTGTCCGGGGCCGTGCAGTTGGTGCCGAGCAGGCCACGGCCGGTGCCCGCGGCGACCTCTGTGGTCTCCTGGACGGTCCAGCCCGGCGCGAACCTGCCCTCGGCCGTGCCGACCAGGGCGGGCGCGTCGGCACCCGAGCTGTCGCCGGTGGACGGCTTGCCCGGATCCTTGGGCTGCACGACGGGCTTGCCGGCCTTCTTGCCGTCCTTCTTGCCGCCGCTCGCGTCCGCCGACTGCTCGCTCGCGACCTGGAGTTCGGCCTTTCCGCCGGCGCTCGTGCCCTTCGAGACCGGCGTGAACGACGTGTACGCCGTGTCCGCGATGTCCGAGGTGCTCGGCTGCGGGCAGAGCAGGCTGGTGCGCTGCACGGGCAGCCGTGCGGCCGCCTTGGCGGTGTCCTCGCCGGCCGCGCCCGGAGCACTGAGCGCGGCGAATCCGGTGACGGCGGCGAGCGCGCCGGCGCCCGCGATCAGGGACAGGGTGGTGCGGTTCACTGCTGGCTCCCGTCGGGGCGCTCACTGTCGGTGCCGTGCGGCGGCTGCGGGGGCATCGGGGGCTGCGCCGGGTCGTAGGCCGGGTCGTAGCCCTGGCCCGCCCCGTCGTAGCCCTGGGCGTACGTCTGGTCGTACGACGCCGTGCCCCCGTAGGCGTACGGGTCGTACTGGCCGCCCTGGTAGGGGTCGGCCTGGTACGTCTGGTCGTAGCCGCCTGCCGTGTACTGCTGTCCGCCTTCGTACTGCTCGCCGCCGTAGGTGCCGTACTCGGCGCCCGCGTAGCTCGGTGTGTCCCATTCGCCGTACGCGTGCTGCTGCGGGACGGCGGCGGGGGCGGCCGGCGCCTCCTCGTCCCCGGGCGCGGGGGCGTCGGAGTCCTGGGCGGCCTGCTCGGCCTCGGCCTGGGCGCGCAGCCGCCGGGCGCGGCGGCCGTCGCCCGTGGTGTCCTGGGCCGGGACCGGCTGCTCCTCGGGAAGGTCGTCGTCGACGTCGCGGCGCCGGCCGGGCAGGGCGAGCACCACGAGGACGACGGCGAGCGCGCCCTGCGCCCACAGCCAGGCGGTGTGGCCGATCGGCGCGTCGAAGGTGATGTCCAACCGGCCGCCGTTCGTGGGCAGTTGGAAGCCCTGGGCCCAGCCGTCGACCGTGGTGCGGGTGAGCGGCCTGCCGTCCAGGGTCGCCACCCAGCCCTCGTCGGCCGAGTCGGCGAGACGCAGTACGCGGCCGTCGGGGCCGGCGGGGATCGTGGTGTGCACCTCGACGGGTCCGGCCGCGATGGACAGCGAGTCGCCGGACTCGGGGACGATCGCCGCGCGCGAGACCTGCTGGTCCACCCGCCACAGGGCGCTGCCGTCCTGCTGGCTGAGCCGGGTCAGGCCGGGGGTGGCGTCCAGGACGCGGCTCACCTCGCGGGGCGCGCCCTTGCGGACGAGGACGTAGCGCACGGCGAAACCGCCGAGCTCGTCGGCCTGGTCGGCGCCGGAGCCCGCCACGAGGTTCGCGACGACCTTGTCGAGCCTCTTGTTGTCGCCGCCCGCCTGCGCGAGTTCGGCGTCGCCGAGGCGGGCGCCGGAGCCGCGGACGAGCATGTAGCCGACGTCGGCGGCGGACCGGCTGTCGAGGACGAGGGTGCGGGCCTGGTCGCGGGTACCGCTCTCCTCGGCGACGAACGCGGGGACCTGCACCGGGTCGCGGCGCTCCAGGGGGCCGTCGGCGCCCCGGATCATCCAGCCCGCGGCGACGAGCAGGGGTCCGGCCGCGCAGGCGAAGGCAATGAGCGCGGCGACCGGCTGACGCCAGCCGAAGCTCTGCTCGGCCACGCGCGCGCGTGCCCCGTCGGCGCCGAGCACGGCGGCGGCCAGCAGCGCGAGGCCGTAGACCAGGGTCGCGGGACCCGCCCAGGTGGAGCCGTTCGACAGGACGGCGAAGACGAGGGCCACCAGGGCCACGGCCCAGGCCGTCCAGATGCCCGCCTGACGCTCCGTGCGCATCAGGGCGCCCAGCGCGGCCAGCACGATGCCGAAGAGCATCAGCCCGCTGACGGTCCCAGGACCGCCCGGGCTGGCGCCGAGCAGGTCGAGCGCGGAGGCCGCGCTGTCGCCGTACGAGAGGCCGGCCTGGTCGAAGAAGCCGAAGGGGAGCAGCGTCAGCGACCAGGGGGCGAGGATCAGCAGCGGGGTGCCGAGCTGGGCCAGGAAACGCAGTCCGTAGGCGGTGATCTCGCCGCGGCGCACCACGAGGAGCGCGAGACCGAGGACCAGCGCGACGGGCCACACGATCGGCGTGAACGCCGTGGTGACGGTGAGCAGCAGCGCGTACGCCCAGGTGGCGCGCCAGCTGCCGCGGGCTCCCGAGGCGTGCGCCAGTCCGCTCGCGGCGATGCCCGCGCGGGCGATGAGGGGCAGCAGGATCGAGAGGACGGCGGTGCCGATGCGCCCGCCCGCGAGCGCGCCGGTGGCGGCGGGCAGGAAGGCGTAGGCGACGGACGCCCAGGCACGCAGCAGACGGGACTCGACGAGGGGCCGCGAGGCGAAGTACGCGGCGAAGCCGGCCAGCGGCACGGACGCCACCAGCAGGACGGTGACCGCGAGGCCGGTGGAGCCGAGCATCAGCGACGCCAGCATGGCGACGACGGCGAGGTACGGGGGTGCGGACTGGGTGCCGCCGGCACCCACCGGATGCCAGCCGTCGAGATAGCGCGACCACAGCTCCGAGGAGTCCGCCGGGGCCGGGAGCAGCGCGCCGCCGGAGAGCGCGCCGCCGCCGAGCAGTTCACGGCAGGCCAGCAGCGAGACGAACAGCAGCACCAGGAAGAGCATCGGGCCGGGATTGCGGGCGATGCGCTTGAGGCGGGCGAACTGTTCGATCTCCAGGAAGTCGGCGTCGTCGCCGCCGGGTCCGGACTCGACCGCGCTGCCGTGCCGGCCGGCGCCGGCCGTGGCCTCGGCGTCGGAGCGGCCCACCAGATTGCTCGCGACCTGTTCGACGGTGGCCCGAACGGTCGCGCCGGGCGGCGGGAACAGCGCCCGCAGCTCGCCCTTGTCGACCTGTGGGCGGCCGCGCCTGCGGCGGCCCGCGACGACCCGCTCCGGGCGCAGCAGGACGCTCAGCAGGCCGCGGATCTCGTCGACGGCCTGTCCGGGGACCTTGCCGACGAGATACGCCACCGTGCGCAGCAGGGTGCCGAGGACCAGCCGGATCAGGACCCAGGGCAGCTGCGCCGTGCGGGCGTTGACCAGGAGGGTGTAGACGGCGCCCGCCTTGTCGACCTTGTGCGGGGACGCGGAGGTGCGGCCCACGCAGTCGACGGTGCGGCGCTCGCGGGAGGCGGCCTCGGCGTGCCGTACGACCGCTTCCGGCGCGACGAGGACGCGGTGGCCGGCGGCCTGGGCGCGCCAGCACAGGTCCACGTCGTCGCGCATCAGGGGCAGTCGGCGGTCGAAGCCGCCGAGCTCCTCGAAGACGTCGCGCCGGATCAGCATGCCCGCGCTGGACACGGACAGGACGGGGTGGACGTGGTCGTGCTGGCCCTGGTCCTGCTCGCGGCGGTCCAGACCCGTCCAGCGGCGGCCGGAGTTGGCGATGGTGACGCCGACCTCGAGGAGCTGACGGCGGTCGTACCAGCCGCGGAGCTTGGGGCCGACGACGGCGACGTCCCTGCCGAGCTCGTGCTCGTCCTCCACGACGCGCAGCAGTCGGGCCAGGGCGTCCGGCTCGGGGGCGCTGTCGTCGTGCAGCAGCCACAGCCACTGCTCGGGCTCGCCGTGCGGCAGGTCCGGCAGGTCGTAGGCGTCGTCGCGCCAGGTGCGCGTGACGGGGTCCCAGCCGCTGGGGCGCTTCAGATAGGGCAGGTCCTCGGGGGTGAGGACCTGGGCGGTGCGCGAGGCCTCCTCCACGGCCTGGCCGAAACCGGTGCGCCGGGCGAGGTGCAGCACCCGGTCCGCGCCGAGCGCTTCGGTGAGCAGTTGGGCGGAGTCGTCCGCGCTGCCGGTGTCGGCCGCCACCGCGTTCTGCACGGGGCGCTCCTGGCCGAGCAGCCCGGCGAGCACCTTGGGCAGCCAGCGGGCGCCGTCGTGGGAGACGACCACCGCGGTCACCACGTGGCGCGGGAACTCAGGTGTGGCAGCGGCGTCTTGATGGGCTGCCGAATGGCTGTGCACGGACATCGAGGTACGGGCCCCGGTTCGATGGACTGCGGTGGACGTCTGTGTCCGGCGGGGACAGCGGGACGTCTCGGACGAGGGCCCACACTAACGGCTGGGCAACACAGCGGCCCGCCGCCTGTGGATAACCCACCGGCGACGGGCCGTTCGTTACGTAGGAGTGTGTGCCGTTTGGTCGGGGGCACACGCGCGCGTGCACTGCTTCTCCCGGAGGGCCGCTCCCGGCGGTCCGCCTCCGGGGGACTCTCAGACGGCCGCCTTCTTCAGGCGGCGCCGCTCCCGCTCGGACAGACCGCCCCAGATGCCGAACCGCTCGTCGTTGGCGAGTGCGTATTCGAGGCACTCGGAGCGGACCTCACAGGCGAGGCAGACCTTCTTGGCCTCGCGGGTGGAGCCGCCCTTCTCGGGGAAGAAGGACTCGGGGTCGGTCTGGGCGCACAGCGCGCGCTCCTGCCAGCCGAGTTCCTCGTCCGCGTCGTCGACCAGCAGTTGCTGCACCAGCTCGGTCATGTGCGCCCCTCGTCTGTCTTTCGCGTCCCCGTGCTGCTGTCGTTACCGATTTCGGCTGAACGACACGAGTGAAATTACAAGTGTGCCGATCCGGGCCAGTCAAGCCGAGATCTGCTATTGGGCCCCTTATTCACTCTGCGGAACCAAGGCTATGCGGAAAGTGTTCAAATCGGCATAAACCCTGACAGCCCAAGGGGTCCAGGCCGGACGCCCCACCCCTCACCGGGAAGGACGACCGGGAGTTCGATCTCGTTCCGACACGGACTCCGAAGCGAACCGGATCACATTTGGATCACGGGGTCGCAGCGAGGTTTGTGCGCCCGGTTGTGCGCCATGTGTCCCGGGCGACTCCTGAACAAACCTTTCGCCTGCCAGGTGAACCGGATGAGGTGAAACATCTCCCACATCTTGGACATCAAGTTGACAGTGAAGGTGTGAACCGGTGTCCTTGAGGGCATGCTCGCGAACTTGGCGCTCACCTCGACCCGCACCGCCGGGTCCCACGGTGCTGCCCGCGCTCGCTGTAGCTGTTGCTGTCGCAGCTGTTGAGCCCTACCGCGCTCCGGCTGCCTCGCCGCCACTGAGGCGAATCCTCCGCCCCTCCCGGGGCGCACGCCCGCACCAGGGCATCCCTCCCGTCCGTGAACCGGGCGGACACGGTCAGCGACACCCCAGCACTCTCCCGCCGAGGAACCACCGCATCCATGAACAGCGACAGCGACCTGCAGATCGCCGGCGACATCCTCGAAGTACCCCACCTCCTCCAGCCGCCGCGCGAGCACCCCGCCACGGTGGCCGAGTTCGTCGGGCTCGCCCGCTCCATCGCCGCCGACCGCTCCCGGTGGGAGCACCTCGTCCGGTTCGACGCGACGTCGCGCTGGTACCACCGGCTGCACACCGGTCCCGGATACGAGGTGTGGCTCCTGTCCTGGGTGCCCGGGCAGGGCAGCGGACTGCACGACCACGGTCCCTCGTCCGGCGTACTGACCGTCCTGGAAGGCGCGTTGACCGAGCGCACCGACCGCGGATCGCGCGCGCTGGAGTCCGGCGCGCAGCGGGTGTTCGCCCCCGGTTACGTCCACGAGGTCGTCAACGACTCGCTCGAACCGGCCGTGAGCCTGCACATCTACTACCCGGGCCTCACCGAGATGCCGATGCGCCCCCGGGCCGAGCAGCGTGCGGCCGGCGCGACCCCCAACGCCCGCTGCGCCGTGGCCGAGGTCTCGTAACCGCCCTGACGCGTTGTCGTACCCGCCTGCCAGACTGAACCCCATGCGCATTGTGGTTCTGGCAGGCGGTATCGGTGGTGCCCGGTTCCTGCGTGGTCTCCAGCGGGCCGTGCCGGACGCGGACATCACGGTCATCGGCAACACCGGCGACGACATCCACCTCTTCGGGCTGAAGGTCTGCCCGGACCTCGACACGGTGATGTACACGCTCGGCGGCGGCATCAACGAGGAACAGGGCTGGGGTCGCGCCGAGGAGACCTTCCACCTGAAGGAGGAGCTCGCGGCGTACGGCGTCGGACCCGACTGGTTCGGACTCGGCGACCGCGACTTCGCGACGCACATCGTGCGGACGCAGATGCTGGGCGCGGGCTATCCGCTCAGCGCCGTCACCGAGGCGCTGTGCGACCGCTGGAAGCCGGGCGTCCGCCTCATCCCCATGTCCGACGACCGCGTCGAGACGCATGTCGCCGTCACCCTCCCCGACGACGACCCCACCGGCCCCGGCGAGCGCAAGGTCGTCCACTTCCAGGAGTACTGGGTGCGGCTGCGGGCCTCCGTGCCGGCCGAGGCGATCGTGCCGGTCGGCGCCGAGCAGGCCAAGCCGGCGCCCGGGGTGCTCGAAGCCCTGGCCGAGGCGGACGTCGTCCTCTTCCCGCCGTCCAACCCCGTCGTCTCGATCGGCACGATCCTCGCCGTGCCCGGAATCCGCGAGGCCATCGCCGACGCGGGGGTCCCCGTCGTCGGCCTCTCCCCCATCGTCGGGGACGCGCCCGTTCGTGGGATGGCCGACAAGGTGCTGGCCGCGGTGGGCGTCGAGTCCACGGCCGCGGCGGTCGCCGAGCACTACGGCTCGGGGCTCCTCGACGGCTGGCTCGTCGACACCGTCGACGCGTCCGCCGTGGAGCGCGTGGAGTCGGCCGGCATCCGCTGCCGGGCCGTGCCGCTGATGATGTCCGACCTCGACGCGACGGCACGGATGGCGCGCGAGGCGCTGGCCCTGGCCGAGGAGGTACGGACGTCATGACCGCGGAGCTGCCCCCCGAGGAAGCATCCGCGGCGGGCGAGGGCCCGGCGGACACCACCGCGCGCGGCGTCGCGGGTTACCGGGTCTGGGCGTTGGAAGGGCTGCCCGAGGTGCGTCAGGGCGACGACCTCGCGAAGCTCGTCGCCGCGGCGGAGCCCGGCCTCGTCGACGGGGACGTACTCCTCGTCACCTCGAAGATCGTCTCCAAGGCGGAGGGGCGGATCGTCGTCGCCGACGACCGCGAGGCCGCCATCGACGCCGAGACCGTCCGCGTCGTCGCGCGGCGCGGCGCCCTGCGCATCGTCGAGAACCGGCAGGGCCTCGTGATGGCCGCCGCCGGCGTCGACGCGTCCAACACGCCCGCCGGGACCGTACTGCTGCTGCCCGAGGACCCCGACGCGTCGGCGCGGGCCGTCCGGGACGGGCTGCGGGACGCCCTCGGCGTCCGGGTCGGCGTCGTGATCACCGACACCTTCGGACGGCCCTGGCGCACCGGGGTCACCGACGTCGCCATCGGCGCCGCGGGCATCCAGGTGCTGGACGACCTGCGCGGCGGCACGGACGCGCACGGCAATCCGCTCAGCGCGACCGTCGTCGCCACCGCCGACGAACTCGCCGCGGCCGGCGACCTGGTCAAGGGCAAGGCCGCCGGGCTGCCCGTCGCGGTGCTGCGCGGGCTGCCGCACGTGACCGCCGAGGACGACGGCGAGGGCACGCGCGCGCTGGTGCGCGGCGCGCGCGACGACATGTTCCGGCTGGGCACCTCGGAGGCGGTACGGGAGGCGGTGACCCAGCGGCGCACCGTGCGGGCCTTCACCGACGAACCCGTCGACCCCGGTGCCGTCCGGCGCGCCGTCGCCGCCGCGGTGACCGCGCCGGCACCGCACCACACCACCCCCTGGCGATTCGTCCTCCTGGAGTCCGAGGAGTCCCGTACACGACTGCTCGACGCCATGCGGAACGCGTGGATCGCGGACCTGCGGCGCGACGGCAAGAGCGAGGAGTCCATCGCCAAGCGGGTCCGGCGCGGGGACGTCCTGCGCAACGCGCCGTACCTCGTGGTGCCGTGCCTCGTGATGGACGGCTCCCACACGTACGGCGACGCGCGCCGCGACGGGGCCGAGCGCGAGATGTTCGTGGTCGCCACCGGCGCCGGTGTGCAGAACTTCCTGGTCGCGCTGGCCGGGGAGCGGCTCGGGTCCGCCTGGGTGTCGTCGACGATGTTCTGCCGGGACGTCGTACGGGAGGCGCTGGGGCTGCCGGAAGGCTGGGACCCCATGGGCGCCGTGGCCGTCGGGCACGCGGCGGAGGAGCCGAAGGCCCGGCCGGGGCGGGAGGCGGACGCGTTCGTCGTGGTGCGCTGAGGCCGGCCCCGGCCGCAGGGAACCGCCGGTGCCGTCAGCGCCCAGCGCCTACCCTCATAGGGCGCCCCTCGTCCCCGTGACCCCCGGGGCCCCGCACAGGACCCGACTAGGACCTCATCCGTGGCTGGACGATTCACTCCTCGGCCGACGCGTACGACGGTGCGCGGCGGACACGTCGGCGTACCCCACGGCATGCCCCGCCAGACCGCCGGGCCCGTGCGCAGCCGGACCTGGACGCCGCCCGGACCGCTCGACCTCGGGCTCGTGCTCGGGCCGCTGCGGCGCGGGCCCGCCGATCCGACGTTCCGGGCGACGCCCGACGGCTCCGTGTGGCGGGCCACCCGCACACCCGCCGGGCCGGGGACGCTCCGGGTCTCCCTGCGCGGCACGGTGGCGCGGGGCGAGGCGTGGGGGCCGGGGGCCGAATGGCTGCTCGACCGGCTCCCCGACCTGCTCGGCGCCTCCGACGACCCCGACGCGTTCGAACCGCGCCACCGGCTGCTCGCCCACACCCGCCACCGGCGGCCGGGACTGCGGCTGACGCGCACCGGGCTCGTGATGGAGTCGCTGATCCCGTCCGTGCTCGAACAGAAGGTCACCACCGACGAGGCGTACCGGGCCTGGCGCCTGCTCGTACGGAAGTACGGGGAGCCGGCGCCGGGGCCCGCGCCGGACCGGATGTACGTCATGCCCGCGCCGCGGACCTGGGCGTTGATCCCCTCCTGGGAATGGCATCGCGCCGGGGTGGACAACAAGAGGGCCTCGACGATCCTGCGGGCCGTGCGGGTCGCGGCGCGGCTGGAGGAGGCGGTGTCCTTCGAGCCGGTGCGGGCGCAGGAGCGGCTGGAGCTGGTGTCCGGGATCGGGCCGTGGACGTCCGCGGAGGTCGTGCAGCGCAGTCATGGCGCGGCGGACTCCGTGACCGTCGGGGATCTTCATCTTCCGGGCATCGTGGGGTACGCGCTGGCCGGGGACCGGGATGCGGACGATGCCGTGATGCTGTCGCTGCTCGAACCGTATGCGGGGCAGCGGCATCGGGCCGCTCGGTTCATCTTGTTGTCGGGGCGGGTGCCGGCGCGGCGCGTGCCGAAGATGCCCAAGTGGGACATCGGGCGGCTCTAGTTCGCGCGGGGGCGCGGGTGGGTGGGCGCGCGCGTCCGGCTGGGGCTCGGCTCGCCCGTTGTCGCTCGCCCGTTGTCGCTCGCCCGTTGTCGCCCGCCGTTGTCGCTCGCCGTTGCCGGGCTCGGGGTGGTTCTCGCCCCCTCCGCCCCTACCCGTCCCTTGTTCCGGGGCTCCGCCCCGTACCCCGCCTGGGGGCTCTGCCCCCTGGACCCCCGCTCCTCAAACGCCGGAGGGGCTGACATGCCCCCGGAGGGGCTGATCCGTCCGCGGAGGGGCTGATATCTCCCCGGTGGGGCCGAGTCGGGCTCGGGCCCACCGGGGTGCCGGGGCTACTGGTCCGAGGAGAAGCGGAGCGAGGACGCGGGGATGTGGGCGTCGCACCAGACGCGTACGCCCTGGCGGAGTTCGTTGTCGGGGCCCACCACCGCGCCGTCGCCGATGACGGCGTCGGTGAGGACGGTGCGTTCGCCGATGCGGGCGCGGGCTCCGACGAGGGAGTCGGTGACGATCGCGCCGGGCTCGACGACGGCGCCCGGCAGGATCGTGCTGCCCGTGATCCGGGCCCCCTCGCCGACGTACGCGTCGGCGCCGACCACCGTCCCGCCGGTGAGTTTGGCGTCGGGGGCGACCCTGGCCGTGGGCAGGACCAGGCGGTCGCCGCAGCGGCCGGGGACGGCCGGGGAGGGGGCGCGGCCGAGGACGAGGTCCGCCGAGCCGCGCACGAAGGCCTGCGGGGTGCCCAGGTCGAGCCAGTACGTGGAGTCCACCATGCCCTGGAGGTGGGCGCCGGTGGCCAGGAGCTCGGGGAACGTCTCGCGTTCCACGGAGACGGGCCGGCCCTCCGGGATCGTGTCGATGACCGAGCGGCGGAAGACGTACGCCCCCGCGTTGATCTGGTCGGTGACGATCTCCTCGGGCGTCTGGGGCTTTTCGAGGAAGGCGGTGACGCGTCCCGTCGCGTCCGTGGGGACCAGGCCGTACGCCCGCGGGTCGGTCACCCGCGTCAGATGCAGGGAGACGTCCGCGCCGGTCGTCTCGTGCGTGCGCACCAGGGCGGGGATGTCCAGGCCGGTGAGGATGTCGCCGTTGAAGATCAGCACCGGGTCGCCGGGGGCCGAGCGGAGGCGCGAGGCGACGTTGCGGATGGCGCCGCCCGTGCCGAGCGGCTCGACCTCCGTGACGTATTCGATGTGGAGACCCAGCGCGGAACCGTCGCCGAAGTACGGCTCGAACACCTCGGCCAGATAGGACGTGGCCAGGACGATGTGGTCGACACCGGCCGCTCTCGCCCGCGCCAGCTGGTGTGTGAGGAAGGGGACCCCGGCCGCCGGAACCATCGGCTTGGGGGTGTGCACCGTGAGCGGGCGCAGCCGGGTGCCTTTGCCGCCGACCAGGAGGATCGCTTCTGTCACCTGTCGTCTCTGCTTCCTGCCGGGACCGGCCGAACTGTGTTTCGGCCGGCCAGTGTATGCAGACCGTTGGATGGCGCCTTCGATGGCGGTGCGGTGACCTTCGATGGCCCGGTACGACGTCAGGTGACCTCTGCCGCGCCCGGTGGTGCCCGATGGGCCGTCCCGGGGTGGTCGCGGCTCCTCAAGAATGCTCACCGGCCCTGGTAACGGGCCGCCGCCTTTCTGGCCGAGCCGAGCTTGCCGTAGAGCTTCTGTCCGGGGCAGTCCGTGGCGAACCCGTCCCGATGGCCGGAGATCACGTTCAGTCGTACGTTCTTTCCTTTTCGGTAGAGATTGCCACCACCCGACTTCAGGTATGTCTTGCCACGCGGATTGGCTCCGAAGAGGCCGAGTTTCCACGCCGTCAGCTTCGCGATGCCGGTGACCGCGGCGGCGGGCGGCTTGGAGCTGTCGAAACTGCCGATCACGGCGATGCCCATGCTGTTGCTGTTGAACCCGAGGGTGTGCGCGCCCATGACGGCCTTCGTCACGCCCCCGGCCCGGCCCTCGTAGATGTTTCCGCACCTGTCGACGAGGAAGTTGTAGCCGATGTCCCGCCAGCCACTGCTCTCGACGTGGTAGCGGTAGATACTGCGGATGACCGAAGGGGCTTGGGAGCAGCTGTAGTTGTTGCCGGACGCCGTGTGATGCACGAAGGCCGCCTTGACCTTCTTGGTGTAGACGAAGCCGCTCTCGCGCAGGCTCTCGTCGGCGCCCCAGCCGCGCCGGGTGACGATGTGCGGGCGGGCACCGACGTACGGCTTCGCGCGCTGCTCGTCCGGGTGCGCGGCGCTGTACTCGAGTTCGGTCCGGCTCTTGGAGAGCGCGGGGATCTCGGTGGCGCCCAGCGGCGCGACGTCGGCGTTGGCGACGGACGTGGCGAAGCTCTTCAGCGACTGCAGGCCGAGGCGGGCGATCGAGTCGTCCTCGGGAGTGTCGGGGGCCGGTTCGCCGGCGCGCGGCCCCGCGCCCGGGGCGCCGTCGGGTGAGCCGGCCGACTCGGCGCCGAGGGCGTGCGACACGGCGCCCGCCAGCTCGCCGAGCGCGTCCACTCCCGCGCGTACGCCGTCCTGGACCCGGTCCGCGGACGCGCCCGTGTCCGCGGGGTCCGCGCCGGGGTCGACGAGTTCGAGGTGCAGGCCCCTGGGGAGCGGGGACTCCCCGGGGACCGTCGTCCGGTCGTCGCTCTGGGCCTCGACGCGCACCTCGACGCCGTCCGAGTCACCCACCCACAGCGGCGCCGTGGAGCCGTGCACCCGCGCCGACTCACCCTCGGCGGTGTCCGGATCGGGGCCGTGCGTGTTGTGCGTCTCGACGTCCTGCCAGCCGGACCAGTGACCGGTGCCGGTGGCACGGGTGCGCACCTGGACGCGGCCGTGCAGCTCACTGCTCGGGTCGTCCCAGATGACGCCGACCAGCGAGAACGGGCGTACGTCGCGACGGGTGAGCCCCTGCGCGTGAGCGGCGGAGCGGGTGCCGGTGAGCGGCACGAGCGGGAGGGACCGGGTGCTGCCGGGGACGGCGGCCTCGGACGTCCCCGCCGACGGCCCGGCCTGTGCCGGGGTGGGCAGGGCGAGCGGAAGGGCGAGTGCGGCCGCGCATGTGACGCCGACCGAGGAAGCAAGGAATCCACGCATGCCCTTGATCCTGGACAAAGTCATATATATCTGTCCATCGGTGATGTGACGGGCCGTCGGACACACGCTCCCCCGAACCGGTGAAGCGGCGGGGCCGCCCCACGCGCCGCCCCCGCGTACGCTTGCGCGCGTGAACGCCACCGACCGCACCCCCGCCGACCTGCTGCGATCCGCGCTCGCCGTGGACCCCGCGCGCCCCCTGGTGACCTTCTACGACGACGCCACGGGCGAACGTGTCGAACTGTCCGTGGCCACCTTCGCCAATTGGGTGGCCAAGACCGCCAATCTGCTCCAGGACGAGCTGTCCGCCGCGCCCGGCGACCGGGTCGCGCTGCTGCTGCCCGCCCACTGGCAGACGGCCGTGTGGCTGCTCGCCTGCTCCTCCGTGGGCGTCATCGCGGACGTGGCGGGCGACCCGGCCGCGGCGGACCACGTCGTCGCCGGACCGGGACGGTTCGAGGAGGGGCTCGCCTGCTCCGGCGAGCGCATCGCCCTCTCGCTCGCACCGCTGGGCCGCCGCTTCCCGACCCCGCCCGCCGGGTACGCCGACTACGCCGTGGAGGTGCCCACCCAGGGCGACCGCTTCCAGCCGTACGCGCCGGTGGACCCGGAGGAGCCCGCGCTGATCGTCGCCGGGGCCGAGTACACGGGTGCCGAGGTCGTCGAGCGGGCCCGCGCCGACGCCCCCGGGCTCGACCTGACGGGGCCCGGCTCCCGGATCCTGTCGGCGCTGCCGTACGACACCTGGGAGGGCCTCAGCGCCGGGCTGTACGCGGCGCTGTCGACCGGCGGGTCCGTGGTCCTGTGCCGCCATCTGGAGCAGCTCGGCGAGGACGCGCTGGCCAAGCGGATCGAGAGTGAACGGGTGACGGCGACCGCGCGCTGAGGACACCCCGGCGGTGGGCGGGCGCCGGCCGCCGCACGCCTGGGCGCGTCCCCCATTCGGCCTATCAGCGGGACCCCCCGCCCCCCGGGGCGGGACATGGTCGTAGGAGCAGTTCGAACACGACGCTCGACACGTTCGTACGCCATGACTCGACACGCTCGCACGCCTGAGGGGTGGACCCAGCCGTGAACGACAGCGCAGGGACGCCCTCCGGACCGGAGGGGCAGGATCCGGAGGGGTCGCCCACCGGACGCCGAGCGGGACCGGAGCTGGGCGCGTCGCCCACCGGGACCGGTGTCATACGCCGCCGGCGGCGCTGGCTGCGCTACACGGCGATCGGCGTCGCCGTCGTGGTGCTCAGCGCCGTCGGGGCCGGCTGGGCGGCGTACGAGAAGCTGAACGCGAACATCACGCCGGACGAGGCCGCCGCCGCCGAGCTCGCCCGCTACGAGAAGGAGCGGCCCACCGCGCTGGTGCGGGACGCGCAGAACATCCTGCTGATCGGTTCGGACTCGCGCTCGGGCGACGGGAACGGGAAGTACGGCCGGGACTCCGGGACCGAGCGGTCGGACACCACGATCCTGCTGCATCTCGCGGCGGACCGGCGCAGCGCGACGGCGGTCTCGCTGCCCCGCGACCTGATGGTGGACATCCCGAGCTGCCGGCGACCGGACGGCACCCGCACCCAGCCCATGTTCGCGATGTTCAACTACGCCTTCGAGGTGGGCGGTTCGGCCTGCACGATCCGCACCGTCGAGAAGCTCACGGACATCCGCATCGACCACCACATGGTCATCGACTTCCACGGCTTCAAGGACATGGTCGACGCCGTCGACGGCGTCGAGGTGTGCCTGAAGGACCCCATCACCGACAAGGACGCCAAGCTGAAGCTGCCCGCCGGCAAGGTCGAGCTCGACGGCGAACAGGCCCTCGGATACGTGCGCGCCCGCAAGAGCATCGGCAACGGCAGCGACACCGACCGCATGGACCGCCAGCAGCGCTTCCTCGGTGCGCTCGTCAACAAAGTGCGCAGCAACGACGTCCTGCTCAATCCCGCGAAGCTGTACCCCGTCCTCGACGCGGCCACCTCGTCGCTCACGACGGACCCCGGCCTCGCGAGCCTGCGCGGGCTGTACGACCTGGTCCGGGGCATGCGCAACATCCCCACGGAGCACATGCAGTTCCTGACGGTGCCGCGGACGTCGTACTCCGGCAACGCCAATCGCGACCAGCTCGTGCAGCCCGCGGCGCGGGAGCTCTTCAGCCGGCTGCGCTCGGACACGCCCGTGGAGGTCTCGAAGGACCTGCCCGAGGACTCCGCCCAACTTGCGGGGAAAAAGGGCGTGAAGACCACTTCGTCCCAAACCTCCTGCTCCTGCCCCGCGTCCGATGACAATGCGGAGTCGGACGGCGACAACAAGTCGATGGGAATCCCGGCGGGCGACTCCACCGGCAGCCCGAAACCCGTGCCGACTTTCCGGGGGAACACGGCGGCGGAGGACGCCTGCGGGTAAAGCGCACACCAAGCCGGGGAACTGTTGCGCTAAGAAGTCTCTGAGAAATAGGGCGGATTGCCCGCTTGTAGGGAAGTTGAATTTGTCACGGCCGTCGCTCCACGCTGAACTGGGCGGATAGTGTGAGCGATCCGGTGCACCCGGCCACGAGGTCCGTCCTGGAGGTCGCGCACTGCTTGACCAGACCCGAGCGCCTTTTGAGGGGGGAAGGCGCCGCGTGGCCCCGACGGAGGATTCAGACAACCGTGGACGCGCAAGGCCGTGGGCGGGCGGACAACATCGACCCCGCAGACCAGTGGGTACTCAACCCGAACACCGGCGAATACGAACTGCGACTGAGCCCTTCCGCACCGCAGTCGGGAGTGCCCCGGCCGCGGAGGGGATCTCCTTCGGGAGGGCGCGCCCGCACCGCACCGGGGCGTGACCGCGAGGCGCCGGGCCGGTCCCGCGAGGCGCCGGGCACCGACGTGCCCGGCCCGCGGCGGCGGCGTGCGGAGCCCCCGGAGCCCGCTCCGGGACGCCGGCGTTCGCGCACGCAGCGCAAGCCGAAGAAGTCGAAGGCGAAGAAGATACTGCTGTGGACCGGCGGCACCATGGCCTTCGTGCTGGTGGGTGTCTCGGCCGCCGCCTACGCCTACCTCAAGCACCTCGAAGGCAACGTCAACACGACGGACATCGGCAGCTCGGGCAAGAGCGGCTTCAGCAAGGACGACGCCTTCAACATCCTGATCATCGGTACGGACAAGCGCACCGGTAAGGGCAACGAGGGCTACGGCGACAAGAACAGCGTCGGTCACGCCGACACCAACATCCTGCTGCACGTCTCCAAGGACCGGACGAACGCGACCGCGATGAGCATTCCGCGCGACCTCATCGTCGACGTCCCGGAGTGCCGGACGAAGCAGCCCGACGGCACCGAGAAGGTCATCCAGGGCAGCAAGAACGTCCGGTTCAACACGAGCCTCGGACAGTCCGAGCGCAACCCGGGCTGCACGATGGACACGGTCAAGGCGGTCACCGGCATCACGGTCGACCACTTCATGATGGCCGACTTCAACGCGGTGAAGACGCTGACCAGCGCGGTCGGCGGCGTCAACGTGTGCCTGGCCAAGGACGTCAACGACCCCGACTCGCACCTCAAGCTCTCCAAGGGCGAGCACACGATCGAGGGCGAGCAGGCCCTCGCCTTCGTGCGCACCCGGCACAGCTTCGGCAACCAGGGCGACCTGGACCGCATCAAGGTGCAGCAGCAGTTCCTGGGCTCCCTGATGCGCAAGATGAGCTCCAGCGACACCCTCACCAGCCCCACCAAGCTGGTCAAGCTGGCCGAGGCCGCCACCAAGGCGCTGACCGTGGACACCGGCATCGGCAAGGTGAGCACGCTCAAGGACATGGCACTGGAGCTGAAGAAGGTGCCGACGAAGAACATCACGTTCACCACGGTGCCGGTGCTCGACAACCCCGCCGACGGTGTCGTCCACAAGACGGTGATCGTGAACCCGACGACGGGTCCCGAGGTCTTCGACGCCATCAAGAACGACGTGTCGTTCACCGCGGTGAAGCAGAAGCAGAAGAAGGAGAAGGCCTCGGTGGCCGCCCGTCTCAAGGGCTCCCGGTCCGCCGCCGCCGACATCCGCGTCGACATCTACAACGGCGGTGCCGCCGCCGGCTCCGCACAGGAAACTCTTAACTGGCTGCAGAATGATAAGGGCGTGCTGAAGGCCAGCCAGCTCGGAAACGCAGGTGAAACACTGAGCAGGACGACCCTGGAGTACTCTCCCGACCAGGCCGACCAGGCACGCAAACTGGCGGATCTCATGGGGTTGCCCGCTTCCGCGATGAAGCCGGGCAAGAGCGAGAAGAACTCACAGGGTCTGCCCGCGATCGTGCTGACCCTGGGCAAGGACTTCAAGGGTGCCGGGGTGCCGATGACGGCTCCGACGAAGGCGCCCGAGGTGGACAAGTCCACCGCGGACAAGACGGTGTGCGCCAGCTGATGACCTAACGGGTCCGTCAAGCGTCTAACAGGACGCGAGACGTGTGCGACCGGACGTGAGAAGTGCCCCGCCGGGCCCGGGAAGTGCCCGGCGGGACAGGGGGCATGTCCGGACGGGCACGGGACGGACCCGTTTGTCAGGCGCAGGGTGGGGAGGGGCAGGGAGATGGCGCAGAGCAGTGTGCGTGGGGAGGGAACACGACCACGCGTCCGGCGAGCCGGCGAACCCGGCTGGGACGACAGTCTGTACGAGGAGAACGGTGAACGCGTTCAGCCGGCCGGCGACAAGGGGAGTCGTACGGCCGACGACACGGCACCGCGGACGCAGGGCAGACACGGCGGCGGCGGTGGCGGCCGCCGGCACGGGGGCGGGGGGCGCCCGCGACGCCGACGCCGGATACTGCGCTGGTCGGCGACGGTCCTGGCCCTCCTGATACTCGGCACGGCCGGCGCCGGCTACCTCTACTACCGGCACCTGAACGGCAACATCAAGAAGGACGACCTCAACATCGGCGACGAGAAGGACCGCGCCGCCAAGTCCAAACCGAACGCGGCGGGCCAGACGCCGCTGAACATCCTCTTGATCGGTTCGGACGGCCGGAACTCCAAAGAGGACCAGAAGCTCGGCGGGGCGAAGGACACCTTCAACTCGGCGCCGCGCGCCGACGTCCAGATGCTGCTGCACCTGTCGGCGGACCGCACCAACATGTCGGTCGTGAGCATGCCGCGCGACACGCTGCTGCAGATCCCTGAGTGCACCGATCCCGACACCGACAAGACGTATCCCGCGAGCACCTCACTCACCATGACGAACGACTCCCTGGGCCGGGGGGGCCCCGGCTGCACGGTCGCCACGTGGGAGAAGCTGACCGACATCCACATCGACCACTTCATCATGGTCGACTTCTCGGGCGTGGTCTCGATGGCCGACGCGATCGGCGGCGTCCCCGTCTGCGTGGACGCCAGCATCTACTCGCACACCTCCAACGGCCACGGCTCCGGGCTGAAGCTGAAGAAGGGCACCACGTCCGTCAAGGGCAAGCAGGCCCTCCAGTGGCTGCGCACGCGGTACGGGTTCGAGGACGGCACGGACATCGCCCGCACCAAGGCGCAGCACCAGTACATGAACTCGATGGTGCGCCAGCTGCGCGAGAACGCCACACTGAGCAACCCGGGCAAGCTGAAGGACCTTGCGGAGACCGCCACCAAGGCACTGACCGTCGACGACGGCCTGGGCACGGTGACCAAGCTCTACGACCTCAGCAAGGAGCTGAAGAAGGTCCCGACCGGCCGCATCAACATGACCACCATGCCGTGGGTGTACGCCCCCGGCAACGTCCGTGTGCTGCCCAAGGCCAACGACGCGGACAAGGTCTGGCGGCTGCTGCGCGAGGACATCCCGCTGGACGGCGACGGGAAGAAGAAGGCCAAGGAGCGGACGTCGAAGGACCCGGCCGCCGCCGACGACCAGATCGCGGTGCAGGTGCAGAACGGCACCCGCACCGACACGCTGGCGCCGGTCGGCGGGCGGGCGAGCACGGTGGCGGGACTGCTCGTCGGCAAGGGCTTCACGCAGACGACCGCCGACCGGACGACGGCGACCGCCGAGGAGACCACGCTGATCCGCTTCCCGAGCGCCGACCTGGAGGGTGACGCCCTGCGCCTCGCCAAGGCCCTCGGCGTCCCGTCGAAGGCGGTGGAGAAGTCCGCGGACGTCTCCGGGGTCACGCTGGTCGTCGGGGCGGACTGGCGGGACGGTTCGACGTACAAGGCCCCGAAGGACGACGACTCGATGCCGTCCTCGGCGAAGCTCGACAAGGGGTCGGACACGGAGGCCTGCATGCACGTCGATCCCGCCTACAGCTGGTAGCGGCGCGGTCGCACGGTCCCGTACGCGAGTCGGGCCCCTCTCGAAACCGAGAGGGGCCCGACTCGCTTTCGCGCAGGCTCAGTCGGAGCCGGCGGACTGTTCGGCGGGGGATCCGGCCACGGCGCCGAGCACCGCCGGGCGGCGGGACGCGATGACCTTCTTGGCCAGCGCCTTCGGGCTGGTGAGGAAGCCCCAGCCCCACGACATGTGCATGGTGGCGAGGGCGACGGGGATCTGTGCCCGGGCCTTCAGCGGGAGGCCCTTGCCGGCCGGCAGCGAGCCGAGCGTGATGGCCGCGAGGTAGCCGGCGGGGACGACGAAGCCCCAGGGGGTCAGCGCCGCGCCCACGACCAGGCCCGCCGCTATGGCGCACACCGCGGTCGGCGGCGCGAGGTAGCGCAGGTTGATGGAGCCCTCGTGGTAGCGCGCGACGACGTGCCGCCAGCGCCCGTAGTCCTTGTACTGCTTGGCGAGCGCCTTCACGGAGGGCCGCGGCCGGTAGGACACGCGCAGCTCGGGCGAGAACCAGATGAGGCCGCCCGCCTCCCGGATCCGGAAGTTCAGCTCCCAGTCCTGGGCGCGGATGAACTCCTCGTTGTAGCCGCCCTGCTGCTCCAGCGCCTCGCGCCGGAAGACGCCGAGGTACACGGTCTCCGCGGGAGCGGCGTCACCGCCCGTGTGGAAGGCGGCGTTCCCGACACCGATCTTCGAGGTCATCGCGGCGGCGACCGCGTGCTCCCAGTCGTTCTCGCCCTCGGCGTGCATGATGCCGCCGACGTTCTGCGCGCCGGTCTCCTGCAGGAGGCGCACGGCGGTCGCGATGTAGTTCGGCGACAGGATGCCGTGGCCGTCGACGCGCACCACGACGGGGTGCCGCGACGCCTTGATCGCGGCGTTCAGGGCGGCGGGGGTACGGCCGGTCGGGTTCGGCACGGTGTGCACCCGCGGGTCGTCCCGCACCAGCTCGGCGGCGATCTCGTCCGTCCGGTCCGTGGAGGGACCGAGGGCGATCACGACCTCCATCTCGCCGTCGTACTGCTGCGCCAGGATCGCTTGGACGGCCCCGCGCAGATGCCGCTCCTCGTTGAGGACGGGCATGATCACAGACACGGCGGGGGACCGCACGTCAGACTTCTCGCTCATCGGACGTCACGTTACCGCGAATGGGGGACACGGGCGCGCGCCGCCCGGCCTAAGGCGCGGGCCGCAGATCGTATCGGCCTACGGTGCTCACGGATCCCCACGCCCAGGGCCTGCCGGAGGTGTCCCCCTTGCCCACGCCGCGCCGCTCCCCCGCCCGCCCGCAGCGCCACCCGCAGCCGCCCCGCGCGCGTAGGCCGGACGTGCGGTCCTCCGGACGGCCCCCGGCGCGGCGCAGGAAGCCGCGCTGGGCCATGCGGATGGCGACGACCCTGTCCGTGGTGGTCCTCGCCTCGGCGGGCATCGGGCACGCGGTGGTCACCAGCCTGGACGAGGACATCGCCCGGGTCGACCCCTTCAGGGACATGAAGAACCGGCCCGAGGCGGGCCACGGCATGAACGTGCTGCTGGTCGGCACCGACGGCCGGGACAAGATCACGGAGACGGAGCGGCGCACGTACCGGCTCGGCGGCGCGCCGTGCCACTGCACGGACACGATCATGATCGTGCACATCTCGGCGGACCGGGAGCGGGCCAGCGTGGTCAGCCTGCCGCGCGACTCCTACGCCGAGACACCGGCGCACACCGACGAGACCACCGGTAAGCAGCACGGCCCGCATCCGCTCAAGCTCAACGCGGCGTACGCGGAGGGCGGCCCGAACCTGACCGTGCGCACGGTCGAGAACATGACCCATGTGAAGATCGACCACTACCTGGAGGTCGACTTCACCAGCTTCATGAAGACGGTGGACGTGCTGGGCGGCGTCCGGGTCTGCACCACGCAGCCGCTGAAGGACTCGTACACGGGTCTCGACCTGGCGGCGGGCTCGCACCTGCTGAACGGCGGACAGGCGCTCCAGTACGTGCGGTCCCGGCATGTCGACGGGGCGTCGGACCTGGGCCGGATGCAGCGCCAGCAGCGCTTCCTCGCGGCGCTGGTCGAGCAGACCACGTCGTCCGGGGTGCTGATGAACCCGATGAAGTTCCGTGACGTGACCCGGGCCGTGCTCGGCTCGGTCCGTGCGGACAAGGGCTTCGGGACGGACGAGCTGCTCGACCTCGGCCGGGCCATGCGGAACTTCTCCCCCTCCTCGTCCGAGTTCACCACCGTGCCGATCGGGCAGATGGGATACGTCGTCAAGGGCATCGGCTCGACCCTGAAGTGGGACGGGGCGAAGTCGCGGAAGTTGTTCACGGCGCTGCACGACGACAAGCCGCTCGCGGCGCCCCGGCCGCACCGGTCCGAGGCGCGGCGGGTCGACGTGGCGCCGCAGCAGATCCAGGTCCAGGTGGAGAACGGGACGGGCACGGCGGGCCTCGGCAAGCGCGTCGACAGCGCGCTCGCGTCCACCGGGTTCCGCACCACGCGCCGGCCCACCAACGCCGCGGACCGGACCGCCCGGCGCACCGTCGTCTCCTACGACCCCCGCTGGGACCGCTCGGCGAAGTCGCTGGCGGCCGCGTTGCCCGGTGCCGAGCTGCGCGAGGTCAAGGGACAGGGCGCGGTGCTGAAGGTGACCGCCGGGTCGGACTTCGGGAAGGTGAAACGGGTGCGGGCGAACGACCCGTACCAGGGCGAGTTCGGGGCGACGACGGGCGACCAGGTGGTGTGTCCGTGACCCCTGCGCGCGAAGCCGTCCCGGATCCGGCGGGCCGGCGACCGGGCCGGAGGGCGGCCGGCTCCGTAGAACCGGAGGGCGGCCGGCTCCGTAGAAGGACTGGGGACGGTCAGTCGCCCAGGCCCTCGGCGGCCCGCTTCTCACGGAGCTCCATGATCGCCCGACGGCGGGCGAGCCGGTGGGTGCGGCGGATCTGCGCCTCCTGGTAGCGCCGCTCGTCGCGCTCGGTCTCCGGGAGCACTGGCGGCACCCGCCGGGGCTTGCCGTCCGCGTCGACGGCGGCGAACACGAGATAGGCCGAGCCGACCTGCTGGGGTGGCGTGGACTCGTTCCAACGCTCGGCGAGGACGCGGACGCCCACCTCCATCGAGGTACGACCGGTCCAGTTCACCTGAGCCTTCACATGGACGAGGTCACCCACGCGGACGGGCTCCAGGAAGGCCATCTCGTCCATGGAGGCGGTGACGGCGGGCCCGCCGGAGTGCCGCCCGGCCACCGCGCCCGCCGCGTCGTCGACGAGCTTCATGATCACGCCACCGTGCACCGTTCCCAGAAGGTTGGTGTCGTTGTGGGTCATGATGTGGCTGAGGGTGGTCCGCGACGCGGATGTCGGCTTGCCCGGAATATCGGATTCCGAGTTGGGGGCCTGGTTCGTCATGGCGTCCACCTTATGCCGCGCCGTGCAAGGGGTTGCTTTGCATCAGCTCTGCAACAGGCGTGACCCAGATCTCCCCCGTCTCTTGTAAGACACACCGTGCGGCCCTGCACACTGGTCCGCATGAACGATTGGCCCGACGCGTGGTCCGACGAGAACCGCGGCAACCGCTACGGACGCGGCAGCGCAGGCGCTCAGCCCGAGAGCGCCCGCGTCATGCGGCAGGTCCGGCGCGGCCCCGCCGCCCCGTCCTACGGTGTGCCCCAGCAGCCGACGTATGTCGACGGGCAGGGGTACGACGACGGGTACGGCGGCGGAGGCGGCTACGACGACGGCTACGACTCCGGGTACAACTCGGGCCAGGTCTACGGGAACCCCGGCGGCCCGCAGGGCCCCGGCCCGGGCGGGCCGGGCAGGCCCGCGCCGAACTGGCGGCGCCGGATCAAGTGGACGGCGATCACGCTGGTCACGCTGCTGATCGTGGTCTCCGTCGGCACGTACTTCTGGGCCGACTCCAAGCTCCACCGTGACGTGGATCTCTCGAAGGTCATCGACCGGCCCGAGGCCGGCGAGGGCACGAACTACCTGATCGTCGGCTCCGACAGCCGCGCCGGCATGACCTCCGAGCAGAAGAAGAAGCTGCACACCGGGTCCGCCGAGGGCAAGCGCACGGACTCGATGATGATCCTGCACACCGGTGACAACGGGTCCACGCTGGTCTCCCTGCCGCGCGACTCCAACGTGGAGATACCGACCTACAAGGGCTCCGACTCCGGCAAGACCTACCAGGGCACCGGCCGGCAGACGAAGCTGAACGCGGCGTACGCGGAGGACGGCCCGGAACTGCTCGTCCGCACCGTCGAGTTCAACACCGGCCTGCACATCGACCACTACGTGGAGATCGGCTTCGCGGGCTTCGCGAACATCGTCGACGCGGTCGGCGGCGTCGAGATGAACCTCGACAAGGGCTTCAAGGACAAGTACTCCGGCGCCGACTTCCAGGCGGGCAAGCAGACCCTCAACGGCGAGCAGGCCCTCGCCTTCGTCCGCACCCGGCACGCCTTCGCGGCGTCGGACCTGGAGCGCACGAAGAACCAGCAGAAGTTCCTGTCCGCCCTGGCCCACCAGGTCGCGACCCCGTCGACGGTCCTGAACCCCTTCAAGCTGTACCCGACCATGAGCGCGGGCCTCGACAGCCTCACCGTCGACAAGGACATGAGCCTGTGGGACCTGGCCGACATGTTCTGGGCGATGAAGGGCGTCACCGGCGGTGACGGCAAGTCCATGAACATGCCGATCTCCGGCTCGGCGAACGGCAACCTCGTCTGGGACAAGGCGAAGGTGAAGACGCTGGTGAGCCAGCTGAAGAACGACGAGAAGGTCACGGTCTCGGGGAACTGAGCCGGTCCCCGGCCGTTCCTCACGGACGCACCGACGCGCCACCGGGCCCCGCCGATCCGTTCGGCGGGGCCCAGCCGTGTCCGGGGTCCCGACGGCCCCGCGGGGCCGGGGTGAGTGACCGGGTGGACGGGCGAGGTCACATCGTGGCGCCCGCCATGCTGCGGCACATCTGCGCGCAGCGGCGACAGGACTCGGCGCAGCGCATCATCTGCGGGTCGTCCGGCATGGCCATACACGCCTCGGCGCACATCTCGCACGCCTTGGCGCACATCGCGCACATCTCGGCCGACATGGGCGAGCGGCGCATCATCATGTCCGCGCACATCCGGGTCATCTCGGAGCAGTCCATGAGCGCGCGCATGATCTGCATCTGGGCCTGGCCGCCCATCTGCATGCAGGAGCTCATGGTCTCCTCGCAGACGCCGTGGCAGGCCATGCAGGCCTGCACGCAGTCCTGCATCTCCTTGCTCATGGCCGTCATCGTTCCGGGCTGGTTCATGGTCATGGCTCTGCTCCTGGGCGTGATGGGGCCCGGGGCGGGCCCCGTTCCCTACCGTGGTACGCCCGGTGGGCACCTCGCGCCATCGGGCGGACGCGAACGGTCCGCCCCGCGTGCCGCGCCCGCGAGACGGCGAAAGCCCCCGGAGGCATCCGGGGGCTTTCGCCGGCGATACGCCGTCCGGCTGTCGGCGACGGCCTTGCGCTACGGAAGGTTGCGGGCCATCACGATGCGCTGGACCTGGTTGGTGCCCTCGTAGATCTGGGTGATCTTGGCGTCTCGCATCATGCGCTCGACCGGGTAGTCACGGGTGTAGCCGTAGCCGCCCAGCAGCTGGACCGCGTCCGTGGTGACCTCCATGGCGACGTCCGAGGCGAAGCACTTGGCGGCCGCACCCAGGTAGGTGAGGTCGGCGTCGCCGCGCTCGGAGGCCGCGGCGGCCTGGTAGGTGAGGGCGCGGGCGGCCGAGATCTTCATGGCCATGTCGGCCAGCATGAACTGGATGCCCTGGAAGTCGGCGATCGGCTTGCCGAACTGCTTGCGCTCCTGGACGTAGCCCTTGGCGTAGTCGAGGGCGCCCTGCGCGATGCCGAGGGCCTGCGCCGCGATCGTGATGCGGGTGTGGTCCAGCGTCTTCATCGCGGTGCCGAAGCCGGTGCCCTCCTCGCCGATCATGCGGTCGGCGGGGATGCGCACGTTGTCCAGGTAGACCTCGCGCGTCGGGCTGCCCTTGATGCCGAGCTTCTTCTCCGGAGCGCCGAAGGAGACGCCCTCGTCGGACTTCTCGACGACGAACGCGGAGATGCCCTTCGAGCGCTTCGTCGGGTCGGTCACCGCCATCACCGTGTAGTACTCGGAGACGCCCGCGTTGGTGATCCAGCGCTTCACGCCGTTGAGGACGTAGAAGTCGCCGTCGCGGACCGCCTTCGTCTTCATGCCGGCCGCGTCCGAACCCGCGTCGGGCTCGGAGAGGCAGTACGAGAACATGCCCTCGCCCTTGGCGAGCGGCGCCATGTACTTCTTCTTCAGCTCCTCGGAGCCGGAGATGATGACCGGCAGCGAGCCGAGCTTGTTCACCGCGGGGATCAGCGAGGAGCTCGCGCAGACGCGGGCCACCTCCTCGATCACGATGACCGTGGCGAGCGCGTCGGCGCCGGCGCCGCCGTACTCCTCGGGGACGTGCACGGCGTGCAGGTCGCCCGCGACCAGGGCGTCGAGCGCCTCCTGCGGGAAACGGGCCTCCTCGTCCACCGCTGCGGCGAACGGCGCGATCTTCGCCTCGGCCAGCGAACGGATCGCGTCCCGGAGCATGTCGTGCTCCTCGGACGGGCGGTACAGGTCGAAATCAGCCGATCCGGCCAAGGTCTCTCACGCTCCAAGGGACGCTGTGATGGTGGCGCTAACTACCGTTAAGTAACCCAAATTTTAGAGCTCCGCCCACGCGAGTGATACGTGAGCTTGGCGACAGGGGGAAAGTGCCCGTGAAAGCGCCCTCCCAAGCCCCGACTATGCTCGGGCGCGCACCTACGCCGCACACTCCAGGAGCACCCATGGCCCTCAAGATCACTGTGATCGGAACCGGCTATCTCGGCGCCACGCACGCCGCGGCCATGGCCGAGCTCGGTTTCGAGGTCCTCGGGCTCGACGTGGTGCCCGAGAAGATCGAGATGCTCCAGCGGGGCGAGGTCCCGATGTACGAGCCGGGACTCGAGGAACTGCTGCGCAAGCACGTCGCGGGCATCGAGGGGTCCACCGGACGGCTGCGGTTCACGATGGACTGGGCCGAGGTCGGGGGGTTCGGCGACGTCCACTTCGTCTGTGTGAACACTCCGCAGAAGCACGGCGAGTACGCCTGTGACATGTCGTACGTCGACGCGGCCTTCGAGTCGCTCGCGCCGCACCTGCACGGCCCGGCCCTCGTCGTCGGCAAGTCCACGGTGCCCGTCGGCTCGGCGGACCGGCTGGCCGCCCGGCTCGCGGAGCTCTCGCCCGCCGGCGAGGACGCCGAGCTCGCCTGGAACCCGGAGTTCCTGCGGGAGGGCTTCGCGGTGCAGGACACGCTGCACCCCGACCGGATCGTGGTGGGCGTGCGCAGCGACCGGGCGGAGAAGCTGCTGCGCGAGGTGTACACGACGCCGGTCGCCGAGGGCTCGCCGTTCGTGGTGACCGACTTCCCGACCGCCGAGCTGGTGAAGACGTCCGCGAACTCCTTCCTCGCCACCAAGATCTCCTTCATCAACGCCATGGCCGAGGTCTGCGAGGCCGCGGGCGGCGACGTCGCCAGGCTGGCCGAGGCGATCGGGCACGACGAGCGGATCGGGAAGAAGTTCCTGCGGGCGGGGATCGGCTTCGGCGGCGGCTGCCTGCCCAAGGACATCCGCGCCTTCATGGCACGCGCCGGCGAGCTGGGTGCCGACCAGGCGCTGACCTTCCTGCGCGAGATCGACTCCATCAACATGCGGCGCCGCGGGCAGATGGTCGAGATGGCCCGGGAGGCGCTCGGCGGCGGTTCCTTCCTCGGCAAGCGGGTCGCCGTGCTCGGCGCGACGTTCAAGCCGGACTCGGACGACGTGCGCGACTCGCCCGCCCTGAACGTCGCCGGGCAGATCCACCTCCAGGGCGGCCAGGTCACCGTCTACGACCCGAAGGGCATGCAGAACGCGCGGCGCCTCTTCCCGACGCTGGGGTACGCCGACACCGCCGTCGAGGCCGTGCGTGGCGCCGACGTCGTGCTGCACCTGACGGAGTGGCGCGAGTTCCGCGACCTGGACCCGGCGGAGCTCGGCGAGGCCGTCACGGCCCGTGTGCTGCTGGACGGGCGCAACGCGCTCGACCCCGAGGTGTGGCGCCGTGCCGGGTGGACATACCGGGCGATGGGCCGCCCGACCGCCTGAGACAGCCGTGGCGGCGCGCCGGAGGCCGGCGTGCCGGAGAAGGGGTGACGCCGGTCCGGCCGAGGCTCAGTCGGCCGGACCGGCGTCAGTCGCATTCTGCACCACTTCGCCGTCCCCGGAGCGGCGACCGCCCGACTCACCACCGCGGCGGGCTACTTGGCGCGGTACCGCCGCATCTTCGCGCGCGCCCCGCACACCGACATCGAGCACCAGCGACCGCGTCCGGCGGGACTGCGGTCGTAGTACGCGAAATGGCACTCGGGCAGTTCGCAGGCCTTGAGGCGGAGCCAGGTGCCCTCGGTGAGCGCCTCCCCCACCGCCGCCGCCACGCGGGACAGCAGCGGCCCCGTGTCGGCCGGGGCGAGGGCGGCCGAGCCGTCCCGTTCGTCGACCGCCACGTACAGCGGCGCCCGCGCCAGCAGTTCGCCCAGGGGCGTCACCGCGCGGTGCGGCGGGTGTCCGGCGTGCGCCAGGCACACGGCCCGCAGCGACTCGCGCAGTTCCCGCGCGCCGGCCACGTCCCGCTCCGTGACGCCGAGCGCGGCACGTCCGTCGGCCGTGTCGAGCAGATCGGCGCCCGACCCCAGGTCCACGGTGTTCACCAGCGCCTCCACGAGGGCCAGCCCTCCGGGCGCGGGCGCCCTCTCACTCATCGTCGCGACCTCATGCTTGCGACGTTACCTCCAATGCGGGAGTATCCAGTAACCGTCGTTACCGCTTGGAGCGTTCTACAGGTAACACGCCCCTTGCGGTCCACGAGCTACCGATCCCCCTGGGAGGAAGTCAATGGCTCTCGCCAAGCTGGGCGCCGTCGTCCTGGACTGTCCCGATCCCCGCGCGCTCGCCGGGTTCTACGCCGAGGTGCTGGGCGGCACGGTCCAGGGCGAAGGCGACTGGATCGACCTGGAGGTGCCCGGCGGACGGGCGCTGGCGTTCCAGGCCGCGCCCGGACACGTACCGCCGAAGTGGCCCGCGCCCGACGCCTCGCAGCAGTTCCACCTGGACCTGACCGTGGAGGACCTGGACGCGGCCGAGAAGGGCGTGCTGGCGCTCGGCGCGACACCGCTCGACACGGAGGACCGTTCGCGCACCTGGCGCGTGTACGCCGATCCGGCCGGACACCCCTTCTGTCTCTGCGCCTGCTGACCGGGCCCGGGTGGAGGAGACGTCAGCCGTCCAGTTCCGCGATCTTCGCCGAGGACGGCTCGCGGCGCTGCTGGGCGGCGCGGGCCGTGAAGTCCGCGCCGCGCAGCACCCGCTGGACGTTCCCCCAGGTGAGCAGGGCGAGGTCGGACTCGGACCAGCCGCGGGAGATCAGCTCCGCGATCAGCCGCGGATAGCAGGACGCGTCGGACAGGTCCTGCGGATGGGCGGCCCCCGAGTCGTACGTCCCCGAAAGGCCGACGCACTCCGCGCCCGCGAGGACGCGGATGTGGTCGAGATGGTCGGCGACGTCCCGCACGGACGGCCCCGCCTGCTCGGCCGTCAGCGGGACGAGGCACAGGCCCTTGGCGGCGCCCAGCTCGATGAGGACGTCGTCCGGCAGGTTGACCGGGTGGGGCCGCAGCGCGCGGGCCGCGGAACGGGTGAAGACCACCGGGGCTTTGGAGACCGCGAGAGCACGGCCGGTCGTGGCGTCCGAGGTGCCGGAGAGGTCGGCCAGCACGCCGAGCCGGTTCATCTCCCGCAGCACCTCCTCGCCGAACCGGGTCAGACCCGCCTCGCTCGCCCAGGAGGCGCCGGCGAGCGTGAGCACCCGCAGGCCGAGGGTGTGCAGCGCACGCAGGATGCCGAGGGAGTCGCCGAGCGCGCCCGCTCCGGCGGGTCCGAGCACGACGGCGACCCGGCCGCAGTTGCTGGCGTCGGTCAGACCGGAGGCGCTGTACGTCATGCGCAGGCCCTCGGGATGCGCCCGCACCACCGTCTTCACCAGATCCAGCTGCTCCAGGGTCGCGCCCACGGCACGGTCCCCGGCGAGCCCCTCCGGCAGGTGCAGCGAACAGAACACGGCACCGACGTGGCCCGCGCGCATCCGGGGCACGTCGGTGTCCACGGAGGTCTCGCCGAGCTCCAGGTCGTACCAGGGAAGGTGGCGCAGCACCCAGGGAAGACCGCTGTAGCCGTCGGCGACGGGGTGGGCGGCGAGGAAGGCGTGGGCCCGCTCCAGCGGGTCGCCTCCCGCCGTGCCGGCCGGCCCGGGCGTGCCGAGGAGCGCCGGCTCCGACTCCGGCCAGACGGCGGGCGGGTCGAGCTCGCCCACCTCGGAGGTGAGGTGCAGTTCGTCCTGCAGTTCTGCCATGACGGCCTCCGCTGGGTGGACGGTGATCGAAGTACCGCCACCGTTGCACGGAGCCCGGGGGGCTTCCTGGTGGGTGGAGCGTTCGGGGGTACGCCCCCGGGGCGGCTCTGCCCGCCGTACATCCTGCGGGTGTGCCCGCGGGCACACCCGCAGGATGTACGTCAGCCGTCCAGCTGCTCCAGCGTCGCGTTCGACGGGCCGCGCCGCGCCTTCAGGTCGCGGGCCACGTCCTCGGCCGCGCCCAGCACGCGCACCGAGTTCTGCCACGTCAGCTTGGCCAGATCGGCGGACGACCAGCCGCGGTCGAGCAGTTCGGCGACCAGGTTCGGGTAGCCGGACACGTCGTCGAGGCCGTGCGGGGTGAAGGCCGTGCCGTCGTAGTCACCGCCGATGCCGAGGTGGTCGATGCCGGCGACCTCGCGCATGTGGTCGAGATGGTCGGCGACCGTCGCCACCGTCGCGACGGGGCGCGGGTTGCTCTCCTCGAACACGCGGTGGATCTTCATCCCCTCGGCGGTCGTGTCCAGGTGGTGGAAGCCGTGCGCCCGCATGTTCTCGTCGGCCGCGGCCGTCCAGTCGACCGCCGCCTGGAGGACGAACTTCGGCACGAACGTCACCATCGCCACACCGCCGTTGGCGGGCAGCCGCTCCAGGACGTCGTCCGGGATGTTGCGCGGGTGGTCGCACACCGCGCGTGCCGAGGAGTGGGAGAAGACGACCGGCGCGACCGAGGTGTCCAGCGCGTCGCGCATCGTCGTCGCCGCGACGTGCGAGAGGTCGACGAGCATGCCCTCGCGGTTCATCTCGCGCACGACCTCGCGGCCGAAGGCCGACAGGCCGCCCACGGTGGGCACGTCCGTCGCCGAGTCCGCCCACGCGATGTTGTCGTTGTGGGTGAGGGTCATGTAGCGGACGCCCAGGGCGTACAGGCCCCGCAGCGCGGCGAGCGAGTTGTCGATGGAGTGCCCGCCCTCCGCGCCCATCAGCGAGGCGATGCGGCCCTCCGCGCGCGCCGCCTCCATGTCGGCGGCGGTCAGCGCGGCCCGCAGGTCCGCCGGATGACGGTCGATCAGCTGCCGTACGCAGTCGATCTGTTCCAGCGTCGCGGTGACGGCGCCCGGGAGGTCGGAGCGGACGTACACCGACCAGTACTGCGCGCCGACACCGCCCGCGCGCAGGCGGGCCAGGTCGGTGTGCAGGTGTGCGCTCTGGTCGGCGGCGATGTCCCGGGCGCCCAGGTCGTAGCGGACCTGTTCGCGCAGCGCCCACGGGAGGTCGTTGTGCCCGTCGACGACCGGGAACTCGGCGAGCAGCTCACGGGCCCGGCCGAGGGACGGGGACGGGGCGGAACCGGTGGACACGGACACGGACGAGGACGTCATCCGCGTCACTTCCCGAAGCCGAAGCCGCTGTTCGCGCCCTCGACCTTGGTCCGCAGCCGCTTGCCCTTCTCCGTCGCCTGGTCGTTCAGCTCCTGCTGGAACTCCCGCATGCGGCCGAGGAGCTCCTCGTCGTGCGCGGCGAGCATCCGGGCCGCCAGCAGACCCGCGTTGCGCGCGCCCGCCACCGAGACCGTCGCCACCGGCACGCCGGCCGGCATCTGCACGATCGACAGGAGCGAGTCCATGCCGTCCAGGTACTTCAGCGGCACGGGCACCCCGATCACCGGCAGCGGGGTGACCGACGCGAGCATCCCGGGCAGATGGGCGGCACCGCCCGCACCCGCGATGATCGCCTTGAGCCCGCGCTCCGCGGCCTGCTCGCCGTACGTGATCATCTCGCGCGGCATGCGATGCGCCGAGACGACGTCCACCTCGTACGGGATCTCGAACTCGTCGAGGGCCTGTGCGGCGGCCTCCATGACGGGCCAGTCGGAGTCCGACCCCATGACGATGCCTACAACGGGGCTCATTCGGTGATCGTGCCTCTCAGGTAGCCGGCTGCGTGCCGGGCGCGCTCAAGGACGTCGTCCAGGTCGTCGCCGTAGGTGTTGACGTGACCGACCTTACGGCCGGGCTTCACATCCTTGCCGTACATGTGGATCTTGAGCTGGGGGTCGCGGGCCATGCAGTGCAGATACGCGGAGTACATGTCCGGGTAGTCGCCGCCGAGGACGTTGACCATCACGGTCCACGGGGCGCGCGGGCGCGGGTCGCCCAGCGGCAGGTCGAGGACCGCGCGGACGTGGTTGGCGAACTGGGAGGTGATCGCGCCGTCCTGGGTCCAGTGGCCCGAGTTGTGCGGGCGCATCGCCAGTTCGTTGACCAGGATGCGGCCGTCGCGGGTCTGGAACAGCTCGACGGCGAGGTGGCCGACGACGCCCAGTTCCTTGGCGATGCTCAGGGCCATCACCTCGGCCTTGAGCGCGAGGGCCTCGTCGAGGTCCGGGGCGGGCGCGATCACCGTGTCGCACACGCCGTCGACCTGCTGGGACTCGACCACCGGGTAGGCGACCGCCTGGCCGTGCGGGGACCGCACGACGTTCGCCGCCAGCTCCCGTACGTAGTCGACCTTCTCCTCGGCGAGCACGGGGACACCCGCGCGGAACGGGTCCTCGGCCTCCGCCACGGAGTCCACGACCCACACGCCCTTGCCGTCGTAACCGCCGCGGACCGTCTTGAGGACGACGGGGAAGCCGTCGCCCTCCGCCGCGAACGCGGCGACGTCCGCGGGATCGCTCACGATGCGGTGCCGCGGGCACGGCACTCCGATCGCGTCGAGCCTCGCGCGCATCACACCCTTGTCCTGGGCGTGCACGAGCGCGTCGGGCCCCGGGCGGACGGGGATGCCGTCCGCCTCCAGAGCACGCAGGTGCTCGGTGGGTACGTGCTCGTGATCGAAGGTGATCACGTCACAGCCCCGCGCGAAGTCACGCAGCGTGTCGAGGTCGCGATAGTCGCCGACGACGACATCGCCGACGACCTGCGCCGCGGAGTCCTGAGGGGTGTCACTGAGGAGCTTGAACTTGATGCCGAGCGGGATGCCCGCCTCGTGTGTCATACGAGCGAGCTGACCGCCGCCGACCATGCCGACTACCGGGAACGTCACGCTCCAAGAGTATCGGCCGCGCCACCGTGGCCGGTTTCCGTGCCCGTGCGCGACCGTTTCCCCGGTGCCGGACGCGACTTTTCTTACCTGTGAGCCCTTGCACAGGCATCGCGGAAGAGAGCTGGATAGCATGGCTGAGTTGACATACTCGACCGTCGTAACCGACGACGTATCCACCGACGGGGGCTGGCGACACCATGGGCAGTGCTTCTACGGGGTCTCGTCCGGGGCCTCGCAGCGCGGTTCACCGCCGGTTCGACCTGCTGATGCGCGAGGTCGCCAAGTTCGGCGCGGTCGGCGGGGCGGGGCTGCTCGTCAATCTGCTGGTGTTCAACCTCGTACGCCATCTCACCGGGCTCCAGGTCGTGCGGGCCAGTGTCATCGCGACCGTCGTCTCCATCGTCTTCAACTACATCGGGTTCCGGTACTTCACCTACCGTGACCGCGACAAGAGCGGGCGCACCAAGGAGCTGACGCTCTTCCTGCTGTTCAGCGCGGTCGGCCTGGTCATCGAGAACGGCGTGCTCTACGCCGCGACGTACGGCTTCGGCTGGGACAGCCCGCTGCAGAGCAACGTCTTCAAGTTCCTCGGCATCGGCGTCGCGACGCTCTTCCGCTTCTGGTCGTACCGCACGTGGGTGTTCCGGGCGCTGCCCGCCCGGGAGACCGTGGCCAGCGCGGAGGCGATCCTCGACGCGCAGCCGGCGCGGACGCGGGCGCGCGCCGACATCTGAGCCCACGCCCTCACGGGCACGTCAGCGGACCGTCTGCTCCGGCTCGTCGAGCGAGGGGCGCTTCAGCGGGGTGCGGGACAGGAACAGGCCGAAGACCGGGGGCTGCGCCTGGAGCATCTCCAGACGTCCGCCGTCCGCCTCCGCGAGGTCACGGGCGACGGCGAGGCCGATGCCCGTGGAGTTGCGCCCGCTGATCGTGCGCTCGAAGATGCGGGCGCCCAGGTCGGTGGGGACGCCGGGTCCCTCGTCCGTGACCTCGATGACGGCCTGGTTGCCGGTCACACGCGTCCGCAGCGCGACGGTGCCGCCGCCGTGCATGAGTGAGTTCTCGATCAGCGCCGCCAGGACCTGCGCGACCGCCCCCGGGGTGCCCACCGCCCGCAGGTGCCGCTTGCCCGAGCTGACGATGGCGCGGCCCGCGCTGCGGTAGGCCGGGCGCCACTCCTCCAGCTGCTGCTTGATGACCTCGTCCAGGTCGAAGGAGACGGCGGAGCCGGTACGCGGGTCGCGGGCGTTCGTGAGCAGCCGCTCCACGACGTCCGTGAGGCGCTCGACCTGCGCCAGCGCGATCGTCGCCTCCTCCTTCACCGTGTCGGGGTCGTCGTTGACGGTGATCTCCTCCAGCCGCATGGACAGCGCCGTGAGCGGTGTACGGAGCTGGTGGGAGGCGTCGGCGGCGAGGCGGCGCTCGGCGGTCAGCATCCGTGCGATGCGCTCCGCGCTGCCGTCCAGCACGTCGGCGACCCGGTCCAGCTCGGGGACGCCGTACCGCTTGTGGCGGGGGCGCGGGTCACCAGAACCGAGCCGTTCCGCGGTCTCGGCGAGGTCGGTGAGCGGCGAGGCGAGCCGGTTGGCCTGCCGCACGGCCAGCAGCACCGCGGCGACGATCGCCAGCAGCGCCACCGCGCCGATGATCAGGAGCGTCCGGCCGACCTCCCGGGTGACGGACGAGCGCGGCTCCTGGACGGTGACCGTCTCGCCCTCCTCGCCCCGGGCGGTGTAGTGGATGATGTCGCCGGTCGGCTTGGTGCCGACCTCGATGGGGGCGCGGCCGGGGATCTCGATCACGGCGTACCGCTCGTCCGTGACCTGGTCCTTGAAGGTCTCCCCCGTGATCTTCTCGTCGCCGAGGATGCGGCTGTCCACGATGCTGGCCAGGCGCAGCGCCTCGGAGTCCACCCGCTCCTGGGCGCTGTTGCTGATGGTGCGGGTCTCGACGATCACGAGGGACACGCCGAAGACGGCGATCACGACGAGTACGACGGCGAGCGTGGACTGGATGAGACGGCGACGCACGGGGCCCTCCGGGCAGGTGGCTGTACGTGGTCCAGTGTGCCCCGGCGCCACGCCGGCCCGGGCGACACGACGCCCCCGGGCCGGGCCGGGGGGCCGTCAGCTCTTCTCGAAGCGGAAGCCGACGCCTCGCACCGTCGCGATGTAGCGGGGGTTCGCCGCGTCGTCGCCGAGCTTCTTGCGCAGCCAGGAGATGTGCATGTCGAGCGTCTTGGTGGAGGACCACCAGGTGGTGTCCCAGACCTCGCGCATGAGCTGGTCGCGGGTGACGACCCGTCCGGCGTCCCGCACCAGCACCCGCAGGAGGTCGAACTCCTTCGCCGTGAGCTGGAGTTCCTCGTCGCCCATCCAGGCGCGGTGCGACTCGACGTCGATGCGCACACCGTGCGTGGCGGGCGGCTGCTGGGGCTCGGCCGCGCCGCGCCGCAGCAGCGCCCGTACCCGGGCGAGGAGTTCGGCGAGCCGGAACGGCTTGGTGACGTAGTCGTCGGCGCCCGCGTCGAGGCCGACGACCGTGTCGACCTCGTCGGCACGCGCGGTCAGGATCAGGATCGGGACGGTGTGGCCCTCGGCGCGCAGCCTGCGCGCCACCTCCAGGCCGTCCATGCCGGGCAGCCCGAGGTCGAGCACGACCAGGTCGACGCCGCCCTGCATTCCGGCGTCCAGCGCGGTGGGTCCGTCCTCGCGCACTTCGACCTCGTAACCCTCCCGGCGCAGGGCGCGGGCCAGCGGCTCCGAGATGGACGCGTCGTCCTCGGCGAGCAGTACACGGGTCATGGGGTGATGGTAGTCCGCCGCGGACGACAGCCGTGTGGTGATCGGCCTCCGTAATTCACACCCTCCACCAGGGGGATTCTTACCTGTGGCTGTGGGATGCGATCCTGGTGACCACCTTCGAATGAGTGTCCGTGGTTCCACGTTCACCTGTGATCCATCTCTCAAGTCCTTCCATATGCCGCATTGACATGTCGTATGGTGACCAGAACGCCTGTAGCACCACACAGGGACCTTTGGCGAGAGATTCACGCTGAAGGTCTCTTTTGTGTGCGGGCTGGTGTTTGCCAGCCTTGAAAGGAATGACCTGTGGCCGGGCCCGAACGCGCCGTTGCGTGAAGGGCGTGGATCCCGGTGGTCGCCGTCCGCCGCTTCGCAATCCGGAGCGGACTCCCCCTGGGCGTGGGGGTGGACGACGTGCTCCGCCGGTGCCGGCAGCCCCCCACCGGGCGCGCAACGCTCATGCCGCGCGTCCCGACCAGCAAGGAACGACCATGGCGTCCAGCCTGACGAAGGACTCGGTCCGCCCGGGCACCCCCGGTTCCGAGAAGACCTTCTTCGGCCACCCCCGCGGACTGGCCACTCTCTTCATGACCGAGATGTGGGAGCGTTTCTCCTACTACGGCATGAGGGCTCTTCTCCCGCTGTACCTGGTCGCGCCGGGCGGCCTCCACCTGAGCGCGGCCACCGCGACCGCGATCTACTCGGTGTACCTGTCGCTCGTGTACCTGCTCGCGCTTCCGGGCGGCTGGTTCGCGGACCGCGTCCTCGGCCCCCGCAAGACCGTCGCCCTCGCGGGCGGGATCATCATGCTGGGTCACCTGACGCTGGCGCTGCCGACGGCCGGCACCTTCTACGCCGGGCTCGGCCTGGTGGCGATCGGTTCCGGTCTGCTGAAGGCCAACATCTCCACGATGGTCGGCCACCTCTACGACGGCCCGGACGACCCGCGCCGTGACGGTGGCTTCACCCTCTTCTACATCGGCATCAACGTCGGTGCGTTCGCCGCTCCGCTGGTCATCGGCACCATCGGCGAGAACGTCAACTGGCACCTGGGCTTCGCCCTCGCCGCGCTCGGCATGGCCCTCGGCCTCGTCCAGTACCTGCTCGGCGGCCGTCACCTGAGCGCGCGTTCCAGCGAGGTCCCCACGCCGCTGTCCGCCGAGGAGAAGGCCGCGACCCTGCGCAAGGCCGCGCTGTGGGCCGGTGTCGCCGTGGTCTTCTACGCGATCGTCGGTTTCTCCGGCCACTACACGCTGAACTGGCTGCTGGTCCCGATCACCATCGCCGGTCTGCTCATCCCGGTCCTGGTCATCGCGCGCATCAAGCGCGACAAGAGCCTCGACCGTGTCGAGCAGTCGAAGATGTCCGCGTACATCTGGTTCTTCGTCGCCGCGGCCGTCTTCTGGATGATCTACGACCAGGGCGGCTCGACCCTGTCGATCTTCGCCGACTCGTCGGCGAAGAACAGCGTCTTCGGCTGGGACTTCCCGGTCTCCTGGTACCAGTCCGTGAACCCGGTTCTGATCATGGCGCTGGCTCCGGTCTTCGCCTGGCTGTGGCTGGCGCTGAACCGCCGCGGCAAGGAGCCGAGCACGGCGGTGAAGTTCGCCTCCGGTCTGATCCTGATCGGTGCGTCGTTCTTCCTCTTCCTGGCGCCGCTGGCGATCGCCGACGGCGGTCACAAGGCCGCCGCCATGTGGCTGGTCGCGATCTACTTCGTGCAGACCGTCGGTGAGCTGACCGTCTCCCCGGTCGGCCTCTCCGTCACCACGAAGATGGCGCCCGCGAAGTACGCCTCCCAGATGATGGGTGTCTGGTTCCTGGCCGTCACCGCCGGTGACGCCACGACCGGTCTGCTCTCCATCGCCGGCGTCGACCTCAACAAGACGGGCATCGTCGCCCTGCAGGCCGCGCTCGCCGTGGCCGCCGGTTTCGCCGTCTGGATGTACCGCAAGAGGGTCAAGGAGCTCATGGGCGACGTCCACTGACGGACTCCCGCCTCCACGCGCCGAAGGGCCGTCGCACCGACCGGTGCGACGGCCCTTCGGCGTTGCGGCCCAGCCGGAGGACGGCTGCTCCGCGGCGACGGTCCGTCAGCCGCCCGCCCTGCGTCCCGGCAGGAACGTGAAGACCGCTCCGCCCAGCAGGACGACCGTCCCGGCGACCAGGCCGAGGGCCTTGAGCGCCCCGTGGCTGTCGGAGCCGGTCTCCGCGAGACCTTCGCCGGACGCCGTGCCGCCGGAGCCCGAGGCGGCGGAACCGCCGCCCGAGGCCCCGCTCGCCTGCTCCGTGGTGTCCAGGGTCAGCGAGACCTCGGACTTCGTCGGGGTGCAGGTCGTCGTCGTACCGAGCGCCTTCACCGTCAGCACGCCCGGGGAGAGGGTGGAGCTGCCGCTCGCGCCCGGCTTGTAGGTGCCGGTGAGGTCGGGGATCTCGATCGGGTCGCCCGACTTGATCGCCTTGGCGTTGGTCGGCCCCTCGACGTGCACGGTGCCCTTGTCCGACCCGCCCAGGACCACCTCCATCGACGGCTTGACCGAGTCGGCGGGGATGTCGGCGGGGCTGTCCATCACGGACTTCTTGAACTGCACGGTGAGGTCGAAACTCCCGCCGTCCTTCTTGGCGTTGATCTGCACGGGAGAGGTGGCGTTCTTGTCTCCGATGGGCGTCTTGCACGCGTAGGGGACGGAGACCTCCTTGCCCGTGAAGTCCGACTGGCCGCCGCCGTCACCGCCGGTGGTGGATCCGCCGGTGTCGCTGCCGTCGCTCTCACTGGCGCTCGGGGACGGGGTCGCCGAGCCGGTGGGCAGTGTGGGCAGCCCGGTCGGGAGGGTCGGCGTCACCGTGGGCAGACCGCCCGTCGTGCCGCCCGTGTCTCCCCCGCTTCCCGTCACCTTGATGGTCGCCGCCGGTTTCACCGTCTCCTTCGGCGTGCACTTCGTGTCGGTGGACAGCGGCTTGCTGACGTTGATGTTGTACGCGTCCGGGGTCAGCGTGACGTCTCCGGCCGCGGTGAGTTTCAGCTTGCCGGTCATGTCGGACAGCTTCATGTCGCTGTTCTTGGGGATCGCCGGGTTGGACCGCGGCCCCTCCATCGCGATGTCGGCGGTCTGCGCGCCGGCCGCCTTCAGCGTGCCCGTCGGCTTGACCGTGTCCTTGTCGAGGTCGAGGACGTCGGGATTCTTGGAGGCCGCCTGGACGAACTTCCAGGTGATGGTGACCTCGTCGCCGACCTTCGCCTCTGCGGGCGCGGTGACCTCGACCTTCGTGGTGCCCTCGACCGGGGGCAGCCCGGAGATCGAGGGCGGGATGCACTCGGTCTTGTACGACACCTCGGCGGCCTGCGCCGGGGCCGCGGCCACACCCAGCAGGATGCCCGCGCCGCCGAGCATCAGCGCGACCCCGGCCGCGCTCACTCTCCGCCCCGGTCCCGGTGCCACTCTCCGTTGCTCGCTCACGTATGTCCCTTCCTCGTCTGACTCGTCCGAGTCGTCGGGCTGTTGTCCTGCGGTGCGGAGAGCTGACCGTTCGCCGCGGTTTCCGGACCGTTGTCCGGGGTGAACCACGGCAGGGTCGGGTTCGTGGAGTTCGAGGACGCCGCCGGCGCCGTGCGCCGCTTCGGTGCCTTCCGGGTCTTCGGTGCCGCCGGCCGCCCGGGGGCCGTGTCGTCGGAGGCCGGGGACAGCGCCGGCCGCGGCAGGCGCAGGACGAGTCCGGGAAGCCTCGGGACCCGGCGGCGGGCCCGCCCGGTCGACCTGCGCGGCCGTACCCGGTCCACCACGGCCATCCCGGCACGGAACACGGCGGCCGGGACGACCAGGCAGAGCAGGATCCAGAAGACGGTCACGCCCCAGGGGCGGCCCACGCCCCACGGCTGCTCGGCGAGCACCTTGCCGCCGTACTTGAGCGAGACGCTGTAGTCGCCGTGCGCCCCGGCCGACAGTTCGACCGGGAGCTTGATCTGTGCCTTCCGGCCGGGCGCGATCGTGCCGCGCCACTGCTGCTCCTCCCACTGCGGCGCGAACACGCCGTGGGAGGTGCCGACCTGGAAGAGGGGGTTCTTCACGGGGGCGGTGCCGACGTTGCCGACGGTGAAGACGAGGGTGCGCGAGGGCGGTGAGCCGAACCAGGTGAGCAGGCCGTCGGACCCGTCGAGCCGGGTGTCCGTGAGCACCGACAGGCGCCCGCCGCTCTCCTCCTTCGGCAACGGCTCGACCGAGTGCCCGGCCACCATGAAGATCGCGTCCGCCTCGGCCTTCTCGCCGGTGACGGTGGCGACGTGCACCACGCACGGGCACGGTTTCGGCGGCTCGGCGACCGGCAGCCGCTTGCTGAAGTCGCCCTTCGCGTCGGTGGTGACGGCCCGGCCGTCGGCGTTGGCGCAGGAGTTGGTGCCGCCGATCACCCCTCGGGACGGCACGGACTGACCGCAGATCAGCATCATCAGCAGCGCCTTGGGGCGCCACCCGCTGCCGGTCACGGTGATCGAACCGCCGGTCCCCGCCTGCGAGGCGGACAGCCGCACGCCCGGCTTCCCGTCGGCGGCCACGGCGGCCGTTCCCACCGCCGGGACCAGGACGAGCGCGAGCGCCGCGCCCAGCGCCGCCATCCGCACCTTGACGCTCACGACACCGCTCCCGTCAGTTCGACTTCCGCACACGGCTCTTCACTCGCCCCGCCGCGGCCCGTCCCGCCACCGGTGCGGCGCCGTACGACGACGAGGGCGCCCACCGCCGCGAGGGCGCCCGCCACCCCGGCCACCGGGCCCCACGGCACGAACCGCACCGACGTGGTCGAGGTGTCGCGTGCGCCGCCCGCGGCCGTCACGGTCAGCCGGACGTCGACCGAGTCCAGCGCCGGCGGGTCGTGCCACGGCTCGCTGAGCATGACGCGGCGGCCCGGCAGGAGTTCGACGGGCAGGGCGCGCGGAGCACGGTCGAGGAGCTCGCCGAGGACGCCTTCGGCATGGACCGCGAGTCTCGGGGCGAGGACGGTGGTGCCGCGGTTGACCAGCTCGTAGGAGATCCGGTCGTGGCGCACGGTGACGTGCTCGACGGTGAGCGCCGACAGCGTGGGTCCGCCGACGCGCAGGTGGACGCGGACCGCCGAGGACCGTCCGCCGGCGCTCGCGACGATCGCGCCGGGATGGTCGCCGGGTGCGGCCCCCGCCGGGACCCTCACGGTGAACGGCACGTCGGCGCGGGTGCGGGCCGGGACCCGCACCGCCACCGTGCGCACCCCGGCCCGCCGGCCGGCGTGGGCGTCGGCGGCGCGGTCGCCGGTCCCGGTCTCCCGTGCGAAGCCGATCCACGCGCCGGTGTCCGACGACCTGCTCCGCACGGTGAAGGCGCCGTCCGCGGTGTTGTCGGCGTCCGCGCCGCGCAGCCGTACGGTGAGCGGCTCCGGGCCCGGGTTCAGCACGGACACCGAGTCCTGGAGCACCGCGCCGGCGGCTCCCTCCGCGTAGACGTAGGGGCGGGCGCCGGCCGGGTCCGCCGTGCTCGTGGACGGCACCACGGACCAGCCGTCGGCCCCGAGGGCCGCGGTCGCGGGCGCCGCGACCGACAGCGCCAGGGTCAGGCCCAGCGCACGGGCGGCGAAGAGTGCGTACGGCATCGGCGGCTCCCTGGGGCTTCGGGCGTGCGAGGCGTCAGCGGCGTACCGCCTGATGCCTGCGCGTGAGCCACAGGACGCCGGCCGCCCCCGCGAGCAGCACCGTGCCGCCGAGGGTGCCGAGGGCGATCGCCGAGTCCTCCGGGCCGGTCTGCGGAAGCTCGCCGCCGGAGTCCGAACCGGCCTGGCTCTGGCTCGAACCCGACGAGCCCGAGCCGCCGCCCGCGGCCGTGACGTCGAGGGTCAGGGAGGGCTTGGGGTCGTTCGAGGGGGTGCACGTGGTGGTCGTGCCGAGGGCCTTGATGGTGAGCACGCCCGCGGTGAAGGTGACCTTGCCGGACTTCTTCGGCGTGTACGTGCCGCTCAAGTCGCTGATCTTGATGGGGGTGTTGGCGGGGATCGCCGCCGCGTTGGCGGGCCCGCTCACCGCCACCGTTCCGCTGTCCGCGCCGCCCACCTTGATCACGGCGCTCGGCTTCATCGCGCCCTTGCCCAGCTCCACCGGGCTGGAGGAGACGCCCTTCTGCCAGGACATCGTGAGCTTGTAGCCGCTGCCGCTCTTGACGCTCTTGATGTCGATCGGCGAGACGGCGCTCTTGTCGCCGATCGGCGTCTTGCACTGGTAGTTGACGTTCACCACGGCGGCCTGGGCTGCGGGGGCGGCCATCAGCACCGCCGAGCCGGCCAGGGCCGCGGCGGACGCGAGCGCGGCGGTTCGTTTCTGGTACGTCCGGTACGACACCTCGAAGTCCCTCCGTCGCCGAGATTTCCTGACGGCACATCAGATCGGGCGCTCAAAGTACGCCCGGGGTCTTGCGGAGGGAAGACAAAGTGCGCGCCGGATCTGAGGAGATCCGGCGCGCATGCGGCGACGTACGAAGAAGGGTTCGAACCGCCGGTAACCCCAGTTGCCGGGGCGGGACGGACACGGGGCGGCGGGTGCGCGAGGGCGCGGCGCGCCGTGGGCGGCGGGTGCGCGCGTGCCGGGCGGGGCGCGGCGTGGCGGATGTGCGCACGCCGGGCGCGCGCCGCACGAGGACCGTACGGCGGTTCCGCGAGGGCTACGCGGGCGCCCCGAGCTCCGCCCACACGGTCTTGCCCGCGACACCCGGGGTCCGCACGACACCCCAGTCGAGGCACAGCCGCTGCACGATGAACATGCCGTGGCCGCCGGGACGGCCGGCGCGGTGCGGGGTGCGCGGCGCGGGCTGGCCGTTGCCCCGGTCGGAGACCTCGATGCGCAGCACCTTGTTGTCGCAGCTGATCCTGAGTTCGTCCGGACCCTCGGCATGCAGGCAGGCGTTGGTGACAAGTTCGGAGACGACCAGCAGGACGTCCTCGGCGGCGGCCCGCTGATCGGCGCCCGAGGCGGGCAGCCAGCCCCACGCGTACAGCGCCTGGCGGGCGAAGTCGCGGGCGAGCGGCACCACGCCGCTCGCGCCGTCGAAGTTCAGCCTGCGGGCCTGGCGGTCGGCGGAGGGGACGGCCGCGACGACCGGGGGCGCACCGTCTCCGGGCGCCAAGCCGCCCACGGACGCCCCGGAAGCGCCGCCGTCGCCCGACTCCGGGCCGCGGTCGCCCGGCGGGTAAGGCCGGGTGGTGCTCATCAGCGCTTCACCTCACCGATTCACCGGTTCACAATTCAAGACTCGGTACGTTTCAGATCTCAGTACGTGCGGATCGAACTTGTGGATCAAACATGCGGACCGACGGCGTGTGCACCGCCGCTCCGCTCCCGCCGCCGGCACATGTGCTGCCGACACGTTCAGGATGTCTCCTGCCCGACCGAACCGTCCGAACACCCACTTATTCGGCACGGAACGTGTGACGCGGGTAACGCATCGGTCACTCAGGGGCAACTGGGGCACAACCTCGAGGCGGGAGGGCCTGCGGAACAGGGCGATCAGCCGGCGAGGGCGGCTTCGAGCGTCTCGTGGACGGTGAAGACGGCCTCGGCCCCGGTGATCTCGAAGACCCGGGCGACCACGGGCTGCATCGCCGCCAGATGGACCCCACCGCCCGCGGCCTCGGCCTTCAGCCGGGCACCGAGCAGCACATTGAGTCCGGTCGAATCACAGAACTCAAGGCGTGAGCAGTCGACGACCAACCGTGAGTACCCCTTTTCGAGGCACTTCTCGAGTGGCTCACGCAACAATTCGGCCGTGTGGTGATCCAACTCACCCGCGGGAGTCACGACGGCGCTTGAGCCCTCTTCCCGCACCTCGACAAGAAGCCGGCCCGACTGTGCGCTGCCGACCGTCCCGCGGTCCATGCCGTCTCTCTCCCGGGTGTCGTGACTGCTGAAATCTGCACTTGAACACTACGCCTTCCCTACGACCCCCGACACCCGAACAACCCCCTGAAAATGGACATTTCACCGCGAATCATACTTGCGGTGACCTTGTGAAAGCGGGTAGGGCTAGTAGAGACACGTATTCGACACGGCCGGCTTTGGAGGCGCCGCACACCGCAGTGCACGTATTGGCTTCGGCGGCCATATGCCGAGAACGATGGAGGACATCATGTCACCCCGGCTCGACGCATCGCAGACCCAGACGGCGACGTCGACACCTTCTCTGGACCTTCCGGAGCACCTCGAAAGGACCGGTGGCCCCGATTCGGCCGCCGAAACCCACGAGTTCGACGGTTTCGACGCCCTCGCCGGACTTCCTGAGATCCCCCCGTACGACGAGGTGGGGCCGGTGGACGCACGGGCTCTGTCCAAGACGCTCTTCCAGCGGCTCGAGTCTCTCGAAGAGGGCACCCACGAGCATGCCTACGTACGCAACACGCTCGTCGAACTGAACCTCGCGCTGGTGAAGTTCGCCGCCTCCCGCTTCCGCTCGCGCAGCGAGCCGATGGAGGACATCATCCAGGTCGGCACCATCGGCCTGATCAAGGCGATCGACCGCTTCGAGCTGAGCCGCGGCGTCGAGTTCCCCACGTTCGCCATGCCGACGATCATCGGCGAGATCAAGCGCTTCTTCCGGGACACGTCGTGGTCCGTGCGGGTGCCGCGCAGGCTGCAGGAACTCCGCCTGGACCTCGCCAAGGCGGGCGACGAACTCGCCCAGCAGCTGGACCGCGCCCCGACCGTCGGTGAACTCGCCGGACGCCTCGGCATCAGCAACGACGAGGTCGTCGAGGGCATGGCCGCCTCGAACGCGTACACGGCCAGTTCGCTGGACGCCCAGCCCGAGGAGGACGACTCCGAGGGCGCGCTCGCGGACCGCATCGGCTACGAGGACCACGGCCTCGAAGGCATCGAGTACGTCGAGTCCCTGAAGCCCCTGATCGCCGAACTCCCGCCGCGCGACCGGAAGATCCTCTCGCTGCGCTTCGTCGCCAACATGACCCAGTCCGAGATCGGCGACGAACTCGGCATCTCCCAGATGCACGTCTCCCGGCTGCTGTCCCGCACGCTGGTGCGGTTGCGCAAGGGGCTGACCGTCGAGGAATGACCTCCCCCGCCCTCGCCGGGCCGACCGCGTCCCACCGGTCGGCGTCCGGCTGAGCGGCGTCCGGCCGACCGGCTGTGTCCGGTACCCGATCGCCCGGGTACCGGACACAGCCGGTTCCGGGCCCGCCGCGAGGCCGACGTGCCCGCCACCCGGCGCCGCCGGCGACCGCCGCGGTCACGGCTTGGCATCAAGCCGAGTTACCCCCGGAAACCCCTTTTCCCGCCGGATCGCCTCCACCACTATGGGCCCCCCATACCCGCCGGTAGGTCAGGGCTCCGGCGGGCGGGCCGAGGGGATGCGAGGAGGCACGGGAATGGCTGGGGCCGGCCGGACCGACGCTGAGGACACCGGGGACGAGGCCGGGGGCGAGGGCATGTTCGCCACCGTCTCCGACGCGCAGCTCACCGAACTGCTGCGCGCCGACACCCCGACCGCGTATCCGGCGCTGCGCGAACTGCGCCTGCGCCACCGGCCCGCGGTCCACGCCTACGCCCGCATGTGCACGGCGGGCGAGGCCGCCGCCCGCCAACTGACCGCGCAGGCCTTCGCGCTCGCCGCCCGCGACACCGCGCTCGGCAGCGACCCGCGCGGACCGTGGCGCCATCAACTCCTGCTCCTCGTAGGACAGGTGGCCGTCTCCTGGGCCACCGGGGAACGCGCGAGCCGCCTCGACCCCGACCTGCTCGGACGGCTCCTGCACGCCGGTCCCGACGGCCCCGTCCCGCCGATGCTCGACGCCTTCGCGTCACTGCCGACCCGCGTCCAGGGACTCGTCTGGTACGGCGTCGTCGACGAGGAACCCGACGAGCGGACCGCGACGCTCCTCGGCATCACCCCGCAGGACGCGACCTACGGGCGCGGACCGGCCTTCCAGGCCCTGCGCCAGGCCTGTCTGAAGACCCGCCTCGCCCGCTCCGGCAACCCGCGATGCCAGGACTTCCGGCGGCTGATCGAGGAGGCCGCGCACCCCGAGAGCCCCCGCTACAGCGCCGACCTGCACGCCCACATGGCGCACTGCGGACACTGCGCCGCCGCGTACGAGGAGCTGGGCGCCCTGCGGGACACCCCGCGCGAGGCCCTGGCGGAGGGGCTGCTGCCGTGGGGAGGTGCCGCTCTCGTGGGGCGCCGCGACGGGGAGCACCGGACCGCGCCCGCCGCGCGGGACGGCTGGGCCGGACTGCCCTCGCGGCGCTTCGTGCTGGTCTCCGCCGCGCTCGGCGTCGCGGTGGCGCCGCTGCTGCTGTTCCTGCTGACGTCCGGCGGCTCGGACCCCGCGCCCACGGCCGGAACGGTCCGCACCCCCGAGGCGCCGCCCCCTGTGACGGTGACGGCGACGGTCTCCGCGTCCGCGTCGCCTTCCCCGTCCGCCACCTCCCGGCGCCCCAGCCGGCCGCCGACGCCCTCACCGACCGCGAAGCCGTCGAAGACGCCCGCGAAGACGCCGAAGCCGTCGCCGACGCGCAGCGCCTCCCGTCCGCCGGACGGCACCTTCGCCCAGGTGGTGAACATCGGCTCCGGCCGATGCCTGGACATCCGCGACGGCGACCTGGACCGCGGCACGGACGTGATCACGGCCCGCTGCACCTCGTCGCCCACCCAGATGTGGCGCGTCGACACCGACCGCGACGTCCTCCAGTCGTACGCCGACCCGGACTACTGCCTCGACAGCCGCGGCGACACCGACCGGGGCGTCGGCATCTGGGAGTGCGACTCGGTCTACGGCTCCCACGGCCAGAACCTGCGCTTCACCGTGGACGGCGACGGCGTGATCCGGCCCGCCATCGCCCCGGACCACGCGGTCACCCCGGACGGCTACGGCGTCGCGCTCTTCACCGTCGGGGGAGGCGAGGACCAGCGCTGGCGCGCCGGGGCGACGGCTACGTGACCGGGACGCCGCGCCGCCACACGCGCGACACGAGCGGGACGCCCGGCCGGTAGGCCAGGTGCACATGGCTCGGGGCGTCGAGCAGGGCCAGGTCGGCGAAGGCGCCCGGGGTGAGACGGCCGACGTCGTCACGGCGCAGGGCCGCCGCCCCGCCCGCCGTCGCCGACCAGAGCGCCTCGTCCGGGGTCATCCGCATGTCGCGCACGGCCAGGGCGATGCAGAAGGGCACGGACGACGTGAAGGACGACCCCGGGTTGCAGTCCGTGGACAGGGCGACGGTGACGCCCGCGTCCAGGATGCGGCGGGCGTCGGGCCATTCGGCGCGGGTGGAGAACTCGGCGCCGGGCAGCAGCGTGGCCACGGTCCGGCTGTTGGCCAGGGCGTCCACGTCGGCGTCCGTCAGATGCGTGCAGTGGTCCGCGCTCGCCGCGTCCAGTTCCACGGCGAGCTGGACGCCGGGGCCGTAGGAGAGCTGGTTGGCGTGGACGCGCGGGTGCAGGCCCTTCGCCTTGCCCGCCGTGAGGATCGCGCGCGCCTGGTCGCCGTCGAAGGCGCCCTTCTCGCAGAACACGTCGACCCACCGGGCGTACGGGGCGCAGGCGTCGAGCATCTCGCCGGTGACCAGGGCCACGTACCCGGCCGGATCGTCCGCGTGGTCCGGCGGGACGATGTGGGCGCCGAGATAGGTGACCTCGTCGGTGTGCGCCGCCGCGATGCGCAGGGCCCGCGCCTCGTCCTCGACGGTCAGGCCGTAGCCCGACTTCGTCTCGAACGTGGTCGTGCCCTGGCGCAGGGCCTCGGCCAGGTAGTGCGTGAGGTTGCGCTCCAGGGCCGCGTCGTCCGCGGCGCGGGTCGCGGCGACGGTGGTGCGGATGCCGCCCGCCGTGTAACCGCGGCCCGACATACGGGCGTTGAACTCCTCGGTGCGGTCGCCCGCGAAGACGAGGTGCGAGTGGGAGTCGACGAAGCCGGGGATCACGGCCCGGCCCCCGGCGTCGACCCGGTCGTCGGCGGCGGGTGCCTTGTCCGACGCACCGGTCCACGCGATGCGGTCGCCGTCGATGACGACGGCCGCGTCCCGGATCAGGCCCAGGGGCGACCCGTCACCGAGGGAGGGGTCGTTGGTGACCAGGCTTGCGATGTTCGTGATGACGGTGGTGCTGCTCATGGCGTCCTCAGGGGTGGCGGGACTGCGGGTGGGCATCAGGCGCGCAGGGCTTCGACGGCGTCCGCGAGCGCGGTCGGCACGTCCGGCACGAGCGTGTGCACCCCGTCCCGTACGACGTGCCGGCCGGCCACGACCGTATGGCGTACGTCGGCCCCCGTCGCGGCGAACACGGCCGTCTCGGCGCCGAGGCGCGGCAGGGGTCCCGCCGTTCTGACCGTGTCGAGGGCGATCGTGGTGAAGTCGGCGGGCGCGCCCGCTTCGAGGATGCCGGCGTCGTCCCAGCCGAGGGCCGCGTGGCCGTCGGCGGAGGCGGCGCGCAGCAGGGCGGCCGCCGTCCAGTGACCGCGGGTCCGGGTGCGCAGGCGCTCGTTCAGCTCCATCGCGCGGGCCTCTTCGAGCAGGTCGATGACGGCGTGGCTGTCGGAGCCCAGGGACAAGGGCGAGCCGGCCCGCTGGAGGGCGACGGCCGGCCCGATGCCGTCCGCCAGGTCGCGTTCGGTGGTCGGGCACATGCAGGTGCCGGTGCCCGAACCGCCGATCAGGACGATGTCCTCGTCCGTGAGGTGCGTGTTGTGGACGCCGGTCGTGCGCGGCCCGAGGACTCCGTGGTCGGCCAGGAGCCGTGTGGGCGTGCAGCCGTGCGCTTCCCGGCAGGCCTCGTTCTCCGCCGTCTGCTCGGACAGGTGGGCGTGCAGCGGGGCCCGCCGTTCCTCGGCCCAGCGCGCCACGGTCGACAGCTGGTCCGCGGGCACGGCCCGTACGGAGTGGACGGCGGCACCGATCCGTGCGTGCTCCCGGTCCTTGAGCAGCGAGGCGCGCTGCGCCCAGGCGTCGGCCGTGCCGTCCGAGAAGCGCCGCTGGTGCGCGTTGGGCGGCTGTCCGAAGCCGGAGGAGAGGTAGGCCGTGTCGAGGAGGGTGATGCGGATCCCGGCCTCCCGCGCGGCCTCGATCAGCGCTTCGCCCATCGCGTTCGGGTCGGCGTACGGGGCGCCGCCGGGGGCGTGGTGCACGTAGTGGAACTCGCCGACCGCGGTGACGCCCGCGAGCGCCATCTCCGCGTACACCGCGCGGGCGAGGGCGCGGTAGGTGTCCGGGGTCAGCCGGTCGGCGAAGGAGTACATGACCTCGCGCCAGGTCCAGAAGGTCCCGGAGCCGACCTGGACGGTGCCGCGCAGGGCCCGGTGGAAGGCGTGCGAGTGGGCGTTGGCGAGTCCCGGGAGGGTGAGTCCGCGCAGGATCTCGGCGCCCGGCGGCGGGGTCTCGGCTCCGGTGCGGACCGCGGTGATGCGGCCGTCCCGTACGTCCAGGGCGACGCCCGGCTCGACGTGGGTGTCGAGCCAGGCGTGTTCCAGCCAGTACGTCTGCGTCACCTGCAGGCCAGCCCTTCGAGTACGTCGGCGAGTGCGGTCACCCCGGCCACGCAGTCGTCCTCGGCGGCGTGCTCGGCCGGGGAGTGCGAGACGCCCGTGGGGTTGCGTACGAACAGCATGGCGGTCGGCACGGTGCCGGAGAGGATTCCGGCGTCGTGTCCGGCACCCGTACCCAGAACGGGGACGGTGAGGTCCGCCTCCTTGCCCAGGATGCGCGCGAGTTCGTCGCGCAGCGCGTGCTCGAACTCCACGACGGGGGTGAACGACTCGCGGACGACGTCGAGTTCGATGCCGTGCGCCTCGGCGTACTCGCGGGCCGCCTTCTCGACGCCGGTGACGACGGTGTCGAGGGTCGGCTGGTCGGCGGCGCGGGAGTCGAGCCAGCCGCGGACGAGGGAGGGGATCGCGTTCACGCCGTTCGGCTCGACGGAGATCTTCCCGAAGGTGGCGACGGCACCGGCGAGTTCCGCCTCGCGCCTGGCGGCGAGCACGGTCTCGGCGTAGGACAGCATCGGATCACGGCGGTCCACGAGCCGGGTCGTGCCCGCGTGGTTGGCCTCGCCGCGGAAGTCGAACCGCCACCGCCCGTGCGGCCAGATGGCGCTGGCGATGCCGACCCGGTCGCCGCTCAGGTCGAGGGCGCGGCCCTGTTCGACGTGCAGCTCGACGAAGGCGCCGATCCGGGCGAGCCGCTCGGGGTCGGGCCCGATCGTGGCGGGGTCGTACCCGGCCCGTTCCATGGCCTGCGGCAGGGTCACGCCGTCCGCGTCGGTGAGCCGGTGGGCCTGTTCGACGGTCAGCTGTCCGGCCGCGAGCCGGGAGCCGACGCAGGCGAGCCCGAACCGGGCGCCCTCCTCGTCGCCGAAGTTGACGATGGCCACGGGCTTGGTGAACCGGACGCCCCTCGCGCGGAGTTCGTCGAGCGCGGCGAAGGAGGACACGACACCGAGGGGCCCGTCGAAGGCGCCTCCATCGGGGACCGAGTCCAGGTGCGATCCGGTGACCACGGCGTCCTGCCCGGCGGGGTCGCCGAGCCAGGCCCACTGGTTGCCGTTCCGGTCGAGCTCGTAGGTCAGGCCGCGGGTCTCGGCCTGGTCCTTGAACCAGGCCCTGCAGTCGGCGTCGGCACCGGTCCAGGCGAACCGGCGGTATCCGCCGGAGGCGGAGCTGCGGCCGACCGGCAGCAGCTCCGCCCACATGCTCCGGAAGCTCACGCCTCGCCGCCCTCACGCATCGGCACGCGCACGCCGCGCTCGTCGGCGACCGACTCGGCGATGTCGTAACCGGCGTCGACGTGACGGATGACGCCCATGCCGGGGTCGTTCGTCAGGACCCGGCGGATCTTCTCGCCGGCCAGCTTCGTGCCGTCGGCGACGGAGACCTGGCCCGCGTGGATGGACCGGCCCATGCCGACGCCGCCGCCGTGGTGGAGGGAGACCCAGGAGGCGCCGGAGGCGACGTTCACCATGGCGTTCAGCAGCGGCCAGTCGGCGATCGCGTCCGAGCCGTCGAGCATGGCCTCCGTCTCGCGGTACGGGGAGGCGACGGAACCGCAGTCGAGGTGGTCCCGGCCGATGGCCAGCGGTGCCTGGAGCTCGCCGCTCGCGACCATGTCGTTGAACCGCTCGCCGGCCTTGTCGCGCTCGCCGTAGCCGAGCCAGCAGATGCGGGCGGGCAGGCCCTGGAAGTGGACGCGCTCGCCGGCCATCTTGATCCAGCGGTGCAGGGACTCGTTCTCCGGGAAGAGGTCGAGGATCGCCTTGTCGGTCTTGGCGATGTCGGAGGCCTCGCCGGACAGGGCCGCCCAGCGGAAGGGGCCCTTGCCCTCGCAGAACAGGGGGCGGATGTAGGCGGGGACGAAGCCGGGGAAGGCGAACGCCCGGTCGTACCCGGCGAGCTGGGCCTCGCCGCGGATCGAGTTGCCGTAGTCGAAGACCTCCGCGCCGGCGTCCATGAAGCCGACCATCGCCTCGACGTGCTTGGCCATCGACTCGCGGGCGCGGGCGGTGAAGCCGGCCGGGTCCTTGGCGGCCGCGTCGGCCATGTCGTCGAAGTCGACGCCGACGGGGAGGTAGGCGAGCGGGTCGTGGGCCGAGGTCTGGTCGGTCACGATGTCGATGGGGGCGCCCTCGGCGAGCATGCGGGGCAGCAGCTCCGCCGCGTTGCCGAGCAGGCCGATGGAGAGCGGCTTGCGCTGGTCGCGGGCCTCGGTGGCCAGCTGGAGGGCGTGCTCCAGGGAGTCGGCCTTCACGTCGAGGTAGCGGTGTTCGATGCGGCGCTCGATCGCGCGGGGGTCGACGTCGATGCAGATCGCGACGCCGTCGTTCATCGTCACGGCCAGCGGCTGGGCGCCGCCCATGCCGCCGAGGCCGGCGGTCAGGGTGATGGTGCCCGCGAGCGTGCCGTTGAACTTCTTCGCGGCGACGGCGGCGAAGGTCTCGTAGGTGCCCTGGAGGATGCCCTGGGTGCCGATGTAGATCCAGGAGCCGGCCGTCATCTGGCCGTACATGGTGAGGCCGAGGGCCTCCAGGCGCCGGAACTCCTCCCAGTTGGCCCAGTCGCCCACCAGGTTGGAGTTGGCGATGAGGACGCGCGGGGCCCACTCGTGGGTCTGCATGACGCCGACGGGACGGCCGGACTGGACGAGCATCGTCTCGTCCTGCTTCAGGGTCTGCAGCGTGCGGACCATGGCGTCGAAGGAGCGCCAGTCACGGGCGGCCTTGCCGGTGCCGCCGTAGACGACGAGCTTGTCGGGGTGCTCGGCGACCTCGGGGTCGAGGTTGTTCTGCAGCATCCGCAGGGCGGCTTCCTGCTGCCATCCCAGGGCGCTCAGTTCCGTACCGCGCGGCGCTCGGACGGGGCGGGGTCCTGACATGGGCTGCCTCCTGTGCGGACGGGTCCGGTGTCCGGACTGTTCAGCGACTGTTGCTATGGATATTCACATCCTGACTTCTTGAATAGAGCTAGTCAATAGCGGCGTGCGCCAGCGCCGCCGAGCCGGGGATGTTTGGCTGGGATGTATGGGTGCAGACAGGGACAGGACGGGGGATCCGGTGGAGCACGCGGAGGGCGGGAACGGGACGGACCGGCGTGGCGCGCACGGGGCCGCTCCCGGCGGCGGTGGGACAGGCGCCCCGGGCGCGGGCGGACCCGTCCCGCCGCGGGCCCCGGCGGGGCGCGGCGGGACGGGCGGGAGCGGCTCGCCCGAAGGGGACGCCGACCGGGTCGCGCGGCGTGACGAGGCGGTACGGGCCGCGGTCGAGCAGGGCCTGACCGGGCCGGGAACGCCCGTCGTCGCGCTCCTCGACGTGCACGGCATCAGGGCGTCGGCGGCGGACCTGCGGGCCGCCTTCGCGGCGGTGACCGCCCCCGGCACGCCGGTGCTGCACGCCTTCGCGGTGAAGGCGACCCCGCTCGTCCCCGTCCTGCGGCTGCTGTACGAGGAGGGCATCGGCGCGGAGGTGGCGAGCCCGGGGGAGCTCGCGCTGGCGCGCGCGGCCGGAGTGCCCCCCGCGCGCACCGTCCTCGACTCCCCCGCCAAGACGAAGGCCGAGCTGCGCGAGGCGCTGGCGCTGGGGATCGCGGTCAACGCGGACAATGCGCAGGAGCTGGACCGACTGGACGCGGCCGTCCGGTCCGCGCCCACCCGCGCTCCCCTCGGAATCCGGGTGAACCCGCAGGTCGGCGGGGGTTCCATCGAGGCGCTGTCCACCGCCACGGCGACCTCCAAGTTCGGGGTCGCACTGCGCGACGAGGGCGCGCGCCAGTGGCTCGTCGAGGCGTTCGCAGGCCGTCCGTGGCTGACCCGGCTGCACCTGCACTCCGGGTCACAGGGCGTCCCGCTGTCCCTGATGGCGCAGGGGGTGGCGGAGGTGTACGCACTGGCCGAGGAGATCAACCGGCACGTCGGGCGGCGGCAGGTCGACACGATCGACATCGGCGGCGGGCTGCCGGTCAACTTCGGTTCCGACGCGACGACACCGACGTACGCGCAGTACGCGCGGCTGCTGTCGGAGGCGGTGCCGGGGCTGTTCGACGGACGGTACGGCCTGGTCACCGAGTTCGGGCGGTCGCTGCTCGCCAAGCACGGGACGGTGCTCGCACGGGTCGAGTACGCGAAGTCCGCCGGAGGGCGGAAGGTCGCGGTCACGCACGCCGGGGTCCAGGTGGCGGCCCGCACGGTGTACGCGCCGGCGTCGTGGCCGCTGCGGATCGCCGCGTACGACGCGAAGGGCCGGCCCAAGACGGGCCCGGACGTCGTCCAGGACGTCGCGGGCCCCGCCTGCTTCGCCGGCGACCTGCTCGCCGAGGGGCGCGCGCTGCCGCTGCTCGAACAGGGCGACCACGCGGCCGCGCTGGACACGGGGGCGTACTACTTCGCCCACCACTACGCGTACAACTCCCTGGCCCGTCCAGGGATCTTCGGGTTCGCCCGGGACGCGGGGGGCGGGGTGCGCTTCGCGGTCGTCCGCGAGCCGCAGACCGTCGACGAGATCGTCGCGGAGTCCGGCGGGGCGCAGCGGTCCGCCCTCACGGGACTCTAGGAGTGCCGTCGGGGGCGCTCACGGGAACGCACGCCGCCCCGCACTCCTGGGCGCCCCCGGCCACCCCTGCGCGACGACACTTACCGGCCACAGAATGTGGTCAGTTGACCCACCTTAGTCACCGCGGGCATGTTCCACAGGAAAATGCCGGATCCCTCACCCGTCACGCACACGTTGCGTAACTTCGGCGTCACTCGGCCGAACCCTTGGCGGGAGGGGAGAGACGGTGCCCGGAATCGACGAGTGCCTACTGGAAGCCATGACACTGCCCGGTGCGCGGGGTGCAGCGGTGGTCGACTGGACCAGCGGCCTGGCCCTGGGCACCGTGGGGGACGCGCCGGGCGGTGACCACGAGACGACGGCGGCGGAGGCCGCCGAACTCGCCCGGCTCGCCGCGGAACACAGCGCCTTCGCCCCATCGGACGGCTCCGACTGGTCGGAGCAGGAGACACCGGTCGAGGACCTGATCATCAGCAACCGCGACAGCTACCACCTGCTGCGGTTCGTACGGACGACCTTCGACAGCAGCGTGTTCCTGCACCTGTGGCTGGCCCGCTCCGACGGGAATCTCGCGCTGGCCCGGATACGGCTCGGCGAGATGGCCGGACGGCTGGTGCTGGGATGACGACGGTCAGAACACCTCCGCCGCCCCGCCTCCCCGTGCGGGACAGGGCGGCGGGCACCAGCGCCAACGGCGGCGTCTCGCCGATGCTCAGCCGCCTCGCCGACGAACGGGCCACCGGCGTCCTCATCCGCGAGCACGGCACCCTCTACCTCGCCGACGGTCAGGTGGTGCACGCCGAGAGCCCCTCCACCCCAGGGCTCGACGTACTGCTGGCCGCCCGCGGAGTGCTGGACGCCGAGGCGTGGCGGGAGGCCGTCGCTGCGGCCGGCGCCCGCCGCCGGGTCGGCCGGTTCCTCGTCGACCACGGCCGGATCGCCGAGGGCGCGCTGGAGCTGTGCCACCTCGGCGCGCTGTACGACGCGGCGTACTTCGTGCTCGGCCCGAGCGGCTCCCCGACCCGTTTCCGCTACGGGGCCGCGCACTGGCTGGGCCCCGTCCACCCCGTGCCCGTGGCCGCGCTGGAGCGCGAGACGGTGCGCCGCCGCGAACTGCTGCACCGCATCTGGCCCGACCCGGCGACGGACACCGCTCCGCTGCTGCGCTCCGGGCTGCCCGCCGGGCCGTCCGTGCCGCTGCGCCAGGAAGCCGTACTCGGCCGGGTCGACGGCGTACGGACCGCGGCCGACGTCTCCGTCGCGCTCGGGCGGCCGGCCTTCCACACCCTGGTCGACCTGCGCCGGCTGGCCGCCGCCGGACTGGTGGGGGCCGTACCCGCACCGCAGCCGCCTCCCCTGCCCGGCGTGCTCACCCAGCCCTCCGCCGATCCCGACGTCGCGCTGCTGCGGCGACTCCGAGACGCGCTGGAGGCCCTGTGAGTCCCAACCCGGGGGAGGCCTTGTGATCCGCGCGCTACGACAGCGTGCCGAGAGGAGACTGCTGATGGCGGCGGAGCCCGAAGTCCTGGACGAACTCCACCGGTTGAGGGCCCGGGTGCCCCAGCTGACCGGGGCGCTCGCGGCCAGCGCGGACGGTCTCGTCCTCGCCCACGACACCCCCGGTGTGGAGCCGGACGGGCTGGCCGCGCTCACCGCGGCGGCGCTGGGGGTCGCCGCACGGATGACGGACGCGACCGAACAGGGCGACTTCCGCGAACTGCTGGTCCGCGGCGTGCACGGCTATGTCGCCACGTACGCGGCGGGCACCTCCGCCGTGCTGACGCTGCTGGCCCAGGACCGGGTCAACGTCGGCCGCCTCCACCTGGAAGGGCGCCGTTCCGGAACCCGGATCGGGGAGCTCGTGGACGCCGCCACCGCACGCGGCGAACCGCTCGGCCCGGCCAGAGCCTCCGGGAAGGCCCCGTCCGGGGCCACGACCACACGTACCCGCACGGCGCGCGGCCCGGGGAACGCGCGCACCACCACCGCACCCAACACCCCGACCACATCGGAAAGCTGAAAGGAAGCAATCCACCATGGCGAACACCGAAACCACGCTGAAAGAGGCTATGGCGTCCATCGAGGGCGCGACCGGAGCGGCTCTCGTCGACTACACCAGCGGAATGGCGCTGGGCACGATCGGCGGCAGCAAGGGCTTCGATCTCAATGTCGCGGCGGCCGGCAACACCGACGTCGTCCGCGCGAAGATCCGCACCATGGAACACCTCGGCCTCAAGGGCGAGATCGAGGACATCCTGATCACGCTGTCCGACCAGTACCACCTGATCCGGCTGCTCAAGGGGCGCGGCGGTAACGGCCTCTTCCTGTACCTGGTGCTCGACGGCAAACGGGCCAACCTGGCGATGGCCCGGCACCAACTGCGCAGGATCGAAGCCGATCTGGAGGTCTAGCGCCCCGTCACGTCACCGGCACCCGCCATCTCGCGGTCAGCGGCGCCGCGCCCCTCCGGGCGCGGCGTCGCCGGCCGCGACGCCGGTGGCACGGCAGGCCTTGACGGGCTTGCCCACCGGTGCGCCCGCGCGGCGGCCGAGCCAGTCGACCCGCACCCAGATCAGCGTCTCCCCGGCGCGCTCGCGGCGCCCGAGCCAGCCGGCCTTGAACCACAGTCCGGTCCCCACGCCCGCCAGCAGCATGCCGCCCGCGGCGGGCACCGCGAAGGAGCTGCCGAACGCGGCCAGGAAGGCCAGGACGAGCCACCAGCGGTGGCCCCGGCGCCAGTTGCGCACCGTCACGGCACGGTCCTGGAGCACGTCCTGCTTGCCGGCACGGGCCGCGGAGCGGACCAGGGCCGCGTACCGCTTGCGGCGCACGCACGCCGTCACGGCGGCCGCCACGAGGAACAGCGCGGCCCCGGCCGGCACTCCGATCCGGCGGCCCGTCAGTCCGGGGACCAGCACCCCGATCCCGGCCGCGAACACCCCGCACCACCACAGTGGTGCGGCACCGGCCCGCACGACGACGGCCACCCGGGCCAGTCCCTGCCCTCCGCGCGCCACGCTCCGCCTCCTCAGCTCACCGTTCGCTCTGTCGGGCGGGCACGGTAGCCGAAGAAGGTGAGACGAGTCTGAGAGGCCGAGGGGCGTGCCGCGACGGCTACTCGGTGAACAGGCCCCGGGCCGCTGCCCGCGTGTCGAACTCCTCCAACCGCGCCTGCGCGTCGGGCAGGTCGTCGCACATGGCCTCCAGCAGGACGCGCCCCAGCAGCATCGGGGAGCACGCCGTGTCGAAGGCGAGGCCGGTGCCGACGGCGGCGGGCAGCAGCAGGTCCGACACCTTCGCCACCGGCGCGAAGGCGGAGTCCGCGACGGTGACGACGGTCAGCCCGGCCTGCTTCGCGTAGGCCAGCGAGTCGACGACCTCGCGCGGGTGGCGAGGCAGCGCGAAGCACAGCAGGGCCGTGGCACCGGCCCGCACGGCGGCGTCGATGCGGTCGTGGAGCATGGTGCCGCCCTCGTGCAGCAGCCGTACGTCCGGGTGGACCTTGGCGGCGAAGTACGCGAAGCCGTACGCCTGCGAGGCGGCGGCCCGCAGTCCGAGGACGGGCAGCGGGCGGGAGGCCGCGAGGAGCCGGCCCGCCCTGGCCACCGGACGGGGGTCGGCGAGCGCCTCCGCGAGGTGCCTCAGGTTCTCGATCTCGGCCTCGACGGCCTGCTGGTACTCGTTGTACGAGGCGGTGTCCGCGGCCGGCTCCGCGGGGGCGACCTCACGCAGATGCTTGCGCAGCGCCGGGTAGCCGTCGAAGCCGAGGGCGACCGCGAAGCGGGTCACGGAGGGCTGGCTGACCCCGGCGAGCTCGGCGAGCTCGACGCTGGACAGGAACGGCACGTCGGCGGCGCGCCGCACCATGCTGTGCGCGATGCGCCGCTGGGTCGGTGTGAGGCGGTGCCCCTCGAAGAGGGCCTGCAGCCGTGCGGCGGGGCTGTCGGACACGACGACGCCCGCGTCGTCCCCCGCGTCCGGGACGGTTCCCGCGTTCCCGCCCACGCCGTCCCCGTCCGCGGCCGTGCCGGTGCCCGCGTTCCTGCCCGCGTTCCTGTCCACGCTCTTGCCCGCGCTCATGACGTGCTCCCCCTCCAGATGTCCGTGAACCGGTCCAGCAGCGCGGCCGCCGCCGTCACGTCGTCCGTGAGCGGCCGGTCTGCCTGCTCCGGGTCGAGCACCGACTCGGCCAGCTCCAGCGCCCGGCCCACCGGAAGGTCCGGCTCGGGCCGCAGGTCGCGCTGGCGCAGCGCCCGTACGGCGGCGACCAGTTCACAGCCGACGACGAGACGGTACGCGCCGCACGCCCGCAGTGTCTGGCGCGCGGCGAGCGAGGCGAAGCTCGCCTGCTCCTCGACGCCCCGGGAGAGTACAGCGTGTCCGAGCGAGGCGGGCGCGGAGAAGGCCCGCAGGTCACCGAGCGCGGCACCGGCGGCGTACTCCAGGATCATCACCCCGGAGGACGCGGGCTCCGGGTCGGCGAGGAAGGGACGCAGGCGGGTGTAGGCCGGTTCGTTGAGGGTGGAGAGCCGGGAGGTGGACAGCCGCGCCACCTGGGTGACGGCCAGCCTGAAGTGGTCCAGGGCGAGCGCGAGTTGGGCCTGGTAGAAGCCGCCGTGGTGGTAGGCGGCCATGTCCTCGGGCGAGATCAGCGGGTTCTCGGCGGCGGCGTTGATCTCCACCGTGAGGACGCCGTCCAGCGCGTCCGCCGCGTCGTGCGCGGGGCCGTGGATCTGCGGCAGGCACCGGAAGCCGTACGGGTCCTGGATGCGGCCGAGCGGAGGCGTGGGCCGGTCCGCCGCGCCGATCAACGTCCGCATCCGCCGGGCCACTTCGGCCGATCCCCGGTGCGGGCGGGCGGCGTGCACGGGCTCCGCGTACGCCTCGTGGGACCCGTCGACGGCCAGCAGCGACAGCGCGGCCACCACCTGGGTGGCCTCGATCAGGGCACGCAGTTCGTGCAGCGCGAGGGCGGACTGGCCGAGGGTGAGCGCGTTGCTGCTGATGAGCGCGAGGGCGTCGTTGTTGTCCAGGGGCTGCGCCTCGGGGGCGCCCGGCCCGCGCCAGGGGTGCTCCCCGGCCAGCGCCAGGCCCACCTGGGCGAGTGCCGCGATGTCGCCCGTGCCCACCGAGCCGAATTCGTTGATCGCGGGGTACGCGCCGTTCTCCAGTGCCTCGCACAGGGCCGTGACGACGGTGGGCCGCAGGCCGGCGCCGCCCGCGAGGAGCTGGTTGGCGCGGACGGCGAGCATGGCGCGGACCTGGCGGGCGGGAAGCTCCTCGCCGATGGCTCCGGCGTGGCTGCGCAGCAGGCGCAGTCCGTGGTCGGCGGCCGCCTCGGTGGGCACATCCTCGTTCCGGTTCGCGCCGACGCCGGTGGAGCGGCCGTAGACGCGTCCGGTCGCGGCGATCTGCCGGGCGGCGTCCCACGACTCCTCGACCCGCTTCATCGCATCGGTGGCCGGCACCGGCCGCGCGGTCCCGTCGGCGAGGCGCACGACGTCCTCGACACCGGTGCCGCGCCCGTCCAGGACCACGAGATCGGTCACCGACAGGGGTGCCGCCGTACTCGACGTGTCCATAATCCGAGACGCCATTACGCCCGTACTCCCCTCAACCCGGACATTCAATCTTGCCTGGCGGTCATTGGTGACCAGCGATTAACGCCGGACCGTTGACAACCTATTCAGATACAGAGAACTCTGCATGACGATATACAGGCCGGGCAAGGGACACCTCATGATCCAGTTCGACACGGTCCACAAGCGCTTCCCCAATGGCACGACAGCAGTCCACGACCTCTCCCTGGAGATGCCGGAGGGTGGCGTGACCGTACTCGTCGGGTCTTCCGGTTGCGGCAAGACGACCACCCTCCGGATGATCAACCGGATGGTCGAGCCGACCTCCGGAACCATCCGCGTCGGCGGCAAGGACGTCCTGGAGCAGGATGCCGCGGAACTGCGCCGCTCCATCGGCTACGTCATCCAGCAGTCCGGGCTCTTCCCGCACCGCACAGTGCTCGACAACATCGCCACCGTGCCGCTCCTGCTGGGCTGGGGCCGCAGGAAGGCCCGGTCCCGGGCGGCCGAACTGCTGGAGACCGTCGGCCTGAACGCCGACGCCGGCAAGCGGTACCCGCACCAGCTCTCCGGCGGCCAGCAGCAGCGCGTCGGTGTCGCCCGCGCCCTCGCCGCCGACCCGCCGGTCCTCCTCATGGACGAACCCTTCGGCGCCGTCGACCCGGTCGTGCGCACCCAGCTCCAGGACGAACTGCTGCGCCTGCAGAAAGAGCTGAGCAAGACCATCGTCTTCGTCACCCACGACATCGACGAGGCGGTACGGCTCGGCGACCAGATCGCGGTCTTCCGCACCGGCGGCCACCTGGTGCAGTGCGCGGCCCCCGCGGAACTGCTCGCCCGCCCCGCGGACGACTTCGTCGCGGACTTCCTCGGCGCGGAGCGCGGTCTGAAGCTCCTGTCGCTGACGACCCTCGCCGACGTCCCGCAGGCCGCGGCCCCGCAGGACGGCCCCTGGACCCTCGTGCTCGACGAGGCGCGCAAGCCGCAGGCCTGGCGCTCCCGGTCCAAGGACGCCGAGGTGCCCCTGCGGCCGCTGAAGGACGGCGACTCCCTGCTGTCCGCGCTCAACGAGTCGGTCACCTCCCCGGCCGGCCTGGTGGCCCGCGTCGACGGCGAAGGCCGGCTCACCGGCGTGACCTCCCGCGAGGACATCCACGAGCACGCGGGCCGGGCGCACAGCGCGGCCGGTGCCGCGACCGGCGCGGGCGTGGCCGCATGACCGTCGACTGGTCGTGGATAGGCGACCACACCGACGACCTGACCTCGCTCACCGTCTCCCACCTCGAAGCCGCGCTCACCGCCGTGCTCCTCGGCCTGCTGATCTCCCTGCCGCTGGCCGTGCTCGCGCACCGCGTGCGCCCGCTGCGCGGTCTCCTCCTCGGGCTCTCGAACGTGCTCTTCACGATCCCGTCGATCGCGGTCTTCGTCCTGCTGCTGCCGGTGAGCGGGCTCACCCGCACCACCACGGTCATCGGCCTGACGATCTACACCCTGGTCGTCCTCCTGCGGAACACCGTCGAGGGCCTCGACTCGGTCCCGGCGAGGACGAAGGAGGCCGCGAAGGCCATGGGCACCCGCCCGCTGCGCACCCTGCTCACCGTCGAGCTCCCGCTGGCCCTGCCGGTGATCATGGCCGGCGTGCGGATCGCCACGGTCATGTCGATCTCGCTGGTCTCCGTCGCGACGTACATCGGCGACGGCGGGCTCGGCCAGCTGTTCACCGACGGTTTCCAGCGCGACTTCCCGACGCCGGTGATCGTCGGCGTCGTCCTGACCCTGCTGCTGGCCCTGGTCGCGGACGCGCTGCTGGTCGCGGTCCAGTACGCACTCACCCCTTGGACGAGGCGGCGCGCCTGATGTACGAACTCTTCGAGAACCTCGGCAGCTGGCTGGTCAGCGGCGACCAGTGGTCCGGCACGGACGGGATCGCCCACCGCCTGGCCGAACACCTCCAGTACTCCCTGCTCGCCACGCTCGTCGCCGCCGCCATCGCGCTCCCCGTCGGCCTGCTGATCGGACACACCGGCCGCGGCGCCTTCCTCGCGATCAACCTCGCCTCCTTCGGCCGCGCGCTGCCGACGGTCGGCCTGGTCGTCCTCGTCTTCCTGGCGAGCGGCCTGTCGATGTGGCCGGTGTACATCGCGCTCGTCGCGCTCGCCGTCCCGTCGATCGTGACGAACACCTACGCCGGAATGAACGCCGTCGACGCGGACGTGAAGGACGCGGCACGCGGCCAGGGCATGCGCGGCCACCAGGTGCTCCTCCAGGTCGAGCTGCCCCTCGCGCTCCCCCTGATCATGACGGGCCTGCGGCTCGCGCTGATCCAGGTCGTGGCGACGGCCACCATCGCCGCGTACGTCTCCTTCGGCGGTCTCGGCCGCTACGTCTTCGACGGCCTCGCCCAGCGCGATCTGGTGCAGGTCCTCGGCGGAGCGGTGCTCGTCGCCGTGGTCGCCGTCGTCCTCGACCTCGCCCTCTCCGCGCTCCAGCGCGTCCTGTTCCGCCACCGTCCCGCCTAGGAGCACCCCAGTCATGAACCGTCGCACCCTCCTCGGCGCGCTCGCCGGCGCGGCCGTCTCCGTCCCCGTCCTGACCGCCTGCGGCAGCGGCATCACCTCGCTCGACGGCGGGGGTTCCGCCGGCAGCGGCGGCAGCGGCTCCAGCAAGGGCGGCGTCACCATCGGCACCGCCAACTTCACCGAGAACCAGGTCCTCGGATACCTGTACGCCGCCGTCCTGGAGGCCGCCGGTGTGAAGACGACCGTCCGCCCCAACCTCGGCACCCGCGAGATCCTCATCCCCGCTCTCAAGGGCGGCGACATCGATCTGCTCCCCGAGTACCAGGGCGCCCTGCTCCACTACCTGGCCCCGAAGTCCAGGGCCACCGAGGAGGGCGAGATGCAGAACGCCCTCGCGATGGCGCTCCCGGCCGGCCTCCAGGTCCTCCCGTACGGCATGGCGGAGGACTCGGACGCCTTCGTGGTCACCCGGGAGACCGCACGGAAATACGGCCTGTCCACGCTCGCCGATCTCGCGAAGCAGAACGGCAGGCTCGTCGTCGGCGCCGCCCCCGAGGTCAAGAAGCGCGAGGTCGGCGTGGTCGGCCTGAAGGACGTGTACGGGGTGGAGTTCAAGGAGTTCAAGTCCCTCGACTCCTCCGGCCCGCTGGTCAAGGGCGCCCTGAAGAAGGGCGACGTCGACGTGGCGAACCTCTTCACCACCGACACCGACATCCAGGCCAACGACTGGGTGGTGCTGTCCGACCCCAAGAACCTCATCCCCGGCCAGCACATCGTGCCGCTCGTCGCCGACCGCAAGGCCGACTCCACGGTCCGCAAGGCGCTCGCCGAGCTCGGCAACGTGCTCACCACCGCTCAGCTCACCGAGCTCAACCGCCAGGTGGACAAGGACAAGAAGGACCCCGAGGACGTGGCGAACACGTACGCCCGGCAGCACGGGCTGGCCAAGTGATGGCGGGCGGCATCGTGGAGCTGCGCTCCATCGACGTGGTCCCCGACGAGGAACGCCACGGCACGGCGTTCTCCCAGTTCACCCTCTGGCTCGGCGCCAACCTCCAGATCACCGCCGTCGTCACCGGCGCACTCGCCGTCGTCTTCGGCGGCGACGTGGTCTGGTCGATCGTCGGCCTGCTGCTCGGCAATCTGCTGGGCGGCGCGGTGATGGCGCTGCACTCGGCGCAGGGCCCGAAGCTGGGCCTGCCGCAGATGATCCAGTCCCGGGCGCAGTTCGGGGTGCGCGGCGCGGTGATCCCCCTCCTCCTCGTGGTCCTGATGTACGTCGGCTTCTTCGCCAGCGGCAGCGTGCTGGCCGGGCAGGCGGTCGGCGAACTCACGCACACCGACGACACCACCGGCATCGTGGTCTTCGCCGTGGTCACGGCCGTGACGGCGGCGGTCGGCTACAAGGTCATCCACGCGCTCGGCCGGGTCGCGAGCGTGATCTGCGCCCTCGCGTTCGTGTATCTCGGGATCAGGCTGCTGGACCGGGTGGACGTCGGGGCCCTGTTCGGGGACGCCCGCTTCGACCTCCCCATGTTCCTGCTGGCGATGTCCCTGTCGGCGTCCTGGCAGCTGGCCTTCGGCCCCTACGTCGCCGACTACTCGCGCTATCTGCCCCGTACGACGTCGGCGCGCGCCACCTTCTGGTGGACCCTCGCCGGCTCGGCCCTCGGCTCCCAGTGGTCCATGACCTTCGGAGTCCTGGTCGCGGCCACGGCCGGCGAGAAGTTCCTGGCGAGCCAGGTCGGTTACGTCGTCGCCCTCGGCGGCACCGGACTCGTCGCGTCCTTCTTCTACTTCGTGATCGCGCTCGGCAAGCTGACCATCAACGTGCTCAACACCTACGGCGGCTTCATGTCGATGGTGACGAGCGTCAGCGGCTTCCGCGGCCAGCGGGTGCTGTCGCGAGCCGGCCGGGCGGCGTACATCGGCCTGATCATGGTGGCCGGCACGGCGGTCGCGCTGCTCGGCAAGGACAGCTTCCTGTCCTCCTTCAAGGACTTCCTGCTGTTCCTGCTGACCTTCTTCACCCCGTGGTCGGCGATCAACCTGGTCGACTACTACCTGATCTCCAAGGAGCGGTACGACATCCCCGCCCTGTCGGACCCGAACGGCCGCTACGGAGCGTGGCGCTGGGACGCGCTCGGGGTGTACGCGGCGGGACTGCTCGCCCAGCTTCCGTTCCTCGCGACGAGCTTCTACACGGGTCCGTTCGTGGCGCCGCTGGGCGGTGCGGACATCTCCTGGATCGTGGGGCTCGCGGTACCGGCGCTCCTGTACTGGCTGGTCGCGCGGCGCGACACGGCGCACCTCCCGGAGCGGACGGCGCACGAACCGGCCTCCGCTCCCCGGCCGGCGCACCAGGAGCGATGAGTCCGCCTCCGAATCACCGGATGCGGTGAAACGGGCAGCCGAGGAGGCGGATGCGTGCCTACGGTGAGTGAGCGTCACCAGCACTCCTCCTGAGGGAGCGTCATGCCCTCCAACCGCAGGGTCTTTCTCGCGGCGGCCGGCGCCGCGCTCACCGCGGCATCGGCGGCGGCCCCGGCCGCCGCCGCACCGCATCCCCGCCCGGCGTCCGCCCGCGCGGCCCTCGCCGAACTCCTCGCGGGCAACCGGCGGTACGCCGCCGGCACGCCCCGCCATCCGCACCAGGACCGCGACCGGCAGCGGCTGTTGGCCACGGGGCAGCAGCCCTTCGCGGTGGTCGTCGGCTGCATCGACTCGCGCGTCCCGCCCGAACTCGTCTTCGACCAGGGGCTCGGGGACCTGCTCTGCATACGCACGGCGGCACAGGTGCTGGACGAGGCGGGGCTCGCTTCCGTCCAGTACGGCGTGGCAGAACTCGGCATCCCGCTGGTGCTGGTCCTCGGGCACGAGCGGTGCGGGGCGATCGCGGCGGCCCTCGCGCACCTGCGCGACGGGACGCCCGTGCCGGGACACCTGCGGGTGCTCGTGGACGAGATCCTGCCCGCGGCACGGCGGACCCGGCCGGTCCCCGGGGACTGGGCCGACCACACCGTGCGGGCGCACACCTCGTGGGTCCGGGACGCGATCAGGGCCGACCCGGCCTTCGCGGCGGCCGAGGTGACCGCCGCCCGCTTCGACCTCGACAGCGGGCGGGTGCACCTGCTGCCCTGACCGGAACACGGCGCCTGCCGCCCCTCGGCCGCCCGGGCCCGCTGCCGCGCGTACGGGGGTGCGGCCCAGCCCGAACAGGGGGGCTAACCCCAGTGCCACGGCGGCCCCGGCTCCCTACCGTGAGCGGTATGACCGGTAGGGAAGCCCGCGGCGACGCCGAATTGAAGAAGGAACTCGACGCCACCCTGCACGCGCGCAGGGAACTAGGTGACGAGTACGAGTCCGCGCTGGTCGACTCGTTCCTGGAGAAGGTCGAGCAGCGCCTCGACGGCGCGGTCGACCGCCGGGTGCGGCGCCAGCTCGCCGAACAGCAGATGGTGGTGGCCCGCGGCTCGCGCTCACCGCAGTCGACCGACTCCTGGGGCGAGCGCTTCGGGTTCGGGATCGTCTCGCTCGTCCTCGCGATCCCGCTGTCCGCGATCGGTGGCGGCGTCGCGCACCTGCCCGGCCTGCTGGTCGCCTGGGGCGGCATCGTCGGCGTCAACGTGGTCCAGGCCGCGCGCCTGTCCCCCCATTTCTTCGGCCGCCGCAAGGACCGGCCGGAGTCCGACTGGGAGGACTGAGCGCACCGGCGCGAGGGCCCGCCCGCCGGCGTCGCGGACGACACACGAGGGCCCGGCACCTGTGAGAGGTGCCGGGCCCTCGTGACGTGTTGCGCGGGGACCGCCGCACCCCCGTCACCGGGGGGCGGGACGACGGCGGTCCCCGCGAGGGACGCGGGCCGGGTCAGGGCCGGGCTTGCGCGTCCGTGGCGTCCATGGAGGTCCGGGAGCCGCTCCGGAGGTCCTTGGCGCCGTTTCGGTGCCGGCCCGGGCGGGGAGCCGCTCCCGCCCTGCCGACATCCACCAATGTGCCGGACGCGTGTTAAGCGGGTGCTGCGCGGACGTGACACGCTCGTACCACTTCCGCGAAGTCCCGGCCGGCGCCGCCGGAGGATCCGTCACCCGACGGACACCTCGTACGCCCGTCGGGTGCCGCCCGTCCGCACATGACGGGCGGCGGCCCGGCGCGTCACTGCTTGGCGCCGCCCTTGGCCAGGAAGGACAGCAGGTCCTGGCGGCTGACCACGCCGGTCGGCTTGCCCTCGACGAGCACGATCGCCGCGTCGGCGGAGCCGAGCACCGACATCAGGTCGCCGACCGGCTCACCGGAGCCGACCTGCGGCAGCGGCGCCGACATGTGCTTCTCCAGCGGGTCCTGGAGGGAGGCGCGCTGGGTGAAGAGAGCGTCGAGCAACTCGCGCTCGACGACCGAACCGACGACCTCGGCGGCCATCACGTCCGGGTGGCCGGCGCCCGGCTTGACGATCGGCATCTGCGAGACGCCGTACTCGCGCAGCACCTCGATGGCCTCGCCGACGGTCTCGTCCGGGTGCATGTGGACCAGGGAGGGGATGGAGCCGCCGGCCTTGTCGTTCAGCACGTCACCGACGCGCGCGCTCGGGCCGGAGTCGTCGAGGAAGCCGTAGTCGGCCATCCACTCGTCGTTGAAGATCTTGCTGAGGTAGCCGCGGCCGCTGTCGGGCAGCAGCACGACGACGACGTCGTCGGGCCCGAGGCGTTCGGCGACCCGCAGCGCGGCGACCACGGCCATCCCGCAGGAGCCGCCGACCAGCAGGCCCTCCTCCTTGGCGAGCCGGCGCGTCATCTGGAAGGAGTCCTTGTCGGACACGGCGACGATCTCGTCGGCGACGGTCCGGTCGTACGCCGTCGGCCAGAAGTCCTCGCCGACGCCCTCGACGAGGTACGGGCGCCCGGAGCCGCCGGAGTACACGGAACCCTCCGGGTCGGCGCCGATGACCTGGACCTTGCCGTCACTGGCGTCCTTCAGGTAGCGGCCGGTGCCGGAGATGGTGCCTCCGGTGCCGACACCCGCCACGAAGTGGGTGATCCTGCCCTCCGTCTGCTCCCACAGCTCGGGGCCGGTGGAGTGATAGTGCGAGAGCGGGTTGTTCGGGTTGGAGTACTGGTCCGGCTTCCAGGCGCCGGGCGTCTCGCGCACGAGCCGGTCGGAGACGTTGTAGTACGAGTCGGGGTGCTCCGGGTCCACGGCGGTCGGGCAGACGACCACCTCGGCCCCGTAGGCGCGCAGCACGTTGATCTTGTCGGTGCTCACCTTGTCGGGGCACACGAAGATGCACTTGTACCCCTTCTGCTGAGCGACGATCGCCAGACCGACACCGGTGTTGCCGCTGGTCGGCTCGACGATGGTGCCGCCCGGCTTGAGCGCGCCGCTCTCCTCCGCGGCCTCGATCATCCGCAGGGCGATGCGGTCCTTCACGGACCCGCCGGGGTTGAAGTACTCGACCTTCGCGAGGACGGTCGCCTGGATGCCCGCGGTCACGCTGTTGAGCCTCACCAGCGGGGTGTTGCCGACGAGGCTGATCATCGAGTCGTGGAATTGCACCGTTGTCTCCGGAGCTGCGTTCTAAAAGGGATGGTCCCGTCAGCCTAAGGCCCTGGGGGACCGTTCACGCGCCGTTGAGATTGGCTGACCCTCTGCACGGGGCAAGCAGTGTTTGTACGGCTACGAGGAGGTGGCGGCCAAGGATGTCGAGCTTGTCGAGGGCGAGGGTGGCGCGGCGCATCGCGGCGGGCGCGGCGTACGGCGGTGGCGGGATCGGCCTGGTGGGCGCGGCCGCCGTCGGCCTGGTGCTGGCCGAGGTGCAGCTGGCGAAGCGCCAGGTGGGCAACGGGAACGCGCCCTACGCGCCGCGCGCCGACGGCCTGTACGGATACGACTACGCCGGCGCCGCCCCCGGCGAGGCCCCGCTCCGCCTGACGATGCTCGGCGACTCCACGGCCGCGGGCCAGGGCGTGCACCGCGCCCGGCAGACACCGGGCGCGCTGCTGGCCTCCGGGCTCGCCGCGGTGGCCGAGCGGCCGGTGGAACTGTGCAACGTGGCGCTCCCCGGTGCCCAGTCCGACGACCTGGACCGCCAGGTGGTGCTCGCCCTCGCGGATCCCGCCCGGGTGCCCGACGTCTGCGTGATCATGATCGGTGCGAACGACGTGACGCACCGGATGCCGCCGACCCGGTCGGTGCGCCACCTGTCCTCGGCGGTGCGGCGGCTGCGCACGGCGGGTGCGGAGGTCATCGTCGGCACCTGCCCCGATCTGGGCACCGTCGAGCAGGTCCAGCAGCCGCTGCGGTGGCTGGCCCGGCGGGCGTCGCGCCAGCTCGCCGCCGCGCAGACCATCGGCACGGTCGAGCAGGGCGGCCGGACGGTGTCGCTGGGCGACCTGCTGGGCCCCGAGTTCGAGGCGAATCCGCGGGAGCTGTTCGGGCCCGACAACTACCACCCGTCCGCGGAGGGTTACGCGACGGCCGCGATGGCGGTGCTGCCCACGGTGTGCGCCGCGCTCGGCCTGTGGCCGGCCGACGAGGAGCGGCCGGACGCCTCGCGGCGCGAGGGGTTCCTGCCGGTGGCCCGGGCGGCGGCGGAGGCCGTGTCCGAGCCCGGCACGGAGGTCACTGCCGCCATGCCCACCGGGCCGCGGGGGCCCTGGGCGCTTCTCAAGCGCCGTCGCCGCCGGAGGCTCCCCGCCACGGACCCGGCACCGGCGCCGTCCCCGTAGCCCCCTGGGGCCCACCGCCTCTGCGGCGCCGCAGCCCTGGGCGGGCTCCTGTTGCCGCAGCCCCGGGCGGGCTCCTGTTGCTGCCGCCCCGGGGTGGGCTGCTGTGCCTCAGCCCTGGCGATGGGCTCGGCCGCGTGCAGGCATCGGCCTGGACGGCCTCGTCCTCAAGCGCCGGACGGGCTGAGGTCTCCTGCCCTGGGCCGGAAGCACTCAGCACCCCGGGGGGCGGAGCCCAAGTTTCAGCCCCTCCGGCGTTTGAGGAGCGGGGTCCGGGGCGGAGCCCCGAACTTCAGCCCCTCCGGCGTTTGAGGAGCGGGGTCCGGGGCGGAGGCCCAGGTGTGGGACGGGTAGGGGCGGAGGGGGCGAGAAACAGGTCCGGGGTCCAGGCTGGAGTAGGAGCCCCGGAGCCCCTCACAAGCCGCCCCTCGCCGGAGGAGCCCACCTCCGGCCCCCGGACCGCCCGCTGAAGGCGCCCCCGCCAGAGAAAAGCAAGCGCTTAGAAAAGTGCGGCCCGAGTCACACCCCCACACCCGTGACCTCGCCCATACGTACGGGTAACTTCCCAACCAGCCCTGCTCGAAGGTTCATCCCCGTATGCCAATGGAGCCGTGATGCCCGAAGCCGTGATCGTCTCAGCCGCCCGCTCCCCCATCGGCCGCGCCTTCAAGGGCTCTCTGAAGGACGTGCGCCCCGACGACCTGACCGCCACGATCATCGAGGCCGCCCTCGCCAAGGTCCCCGAGCTGGACCCGAAGGACATCGACGACCTCATGCTCGGCTGCGGCCTCCCCGGCGGCGAGCAGGGCCACAACCTCGGCCGTATCGTCGCCGTGCAGATGGGGATGGACCACCTCCCCGGCTGCACCATCACCCGCTACTGCTCCTCCTCCCTGCAGACCTCCCGCATGGCACTGCACGCCATCAAGGCGGGCGAGGGCGACGTCTTCATCTCCGCGGGCGTCGAGATGGTGTCGCGCAGCGTGAAGGGCACCAGCGACGGCCTGCCGGACACCCACAACCCCCTCTTCGCCGAGGCGGAGGCCCGCACCGCCGCCGTCGCGCAGACGGAGGGCTCGACCTGGCACGACCCGCGCGAGGACGGCCTGGTCCCGGACGCGTACATCGCGATGGGCCAGACCGCCGAGAACCTGGCGCGCCTCAAGGGCGTCACCCGCCAGGACATGGACGAGTTCGGCGTCCGCTCGCAGAACCTCGCCGAGGAAGCCATCAAGAACGGCTTCTGGGAGCGCGAGATCACCCCGATCACGACGCCCGACGGCACGGTCGTCTCCAAGGACGACGGCCCGCGGGCGGGCGTGACCCTGGAGGGCGTGCAGGGCCTCAAGCCCGTCTTCCGCCCCGACGGTCTCGTCACGGCCGCCAACTGCTGCCCGCTGAACGACGGCGCCGCCGCCCTCGTGATCATGTCCGACACGAAGGCCCGCGAGCTCGGCCTCACCCCGCTCGCCCGCATCGTGTCGACCGGTGTCACCGGCCTGTCCCCCGAGATCATGGGCCTGGGCCCGGTGGAGGCCAGCAAGCAGGCCCTGCGGCGCGCGGGGCTGACCGTCGACGACATCGACCTGTTCGAGATCAACGAGGCGTTCGCCGCGCAGGTGATCCCGAGCTACCGCGACCTGAACATCCCGCTGGACAAGCTGAACGTGAACGGCGGCGCGATCGCCGTCGGCCACCCCTTCGGCATGACCGGCGCCCGCATCACCGGCACGCTCATCAACAGCCTCCAGTTCCACGACAAGCAGTTCGGCCTGGAGACGATGTGCGTCGGCGGCGGCCAGGGCATGGCGATGGTCATCGAGCGCCTCAGCTGACACGGCCGGGCACGCGGATCCGAACGGGCGGCAGATTCCGTACGGGTGACCGTTGTTGAACCGAACGTGATCGGATCGGCCCAGATCCCCGCAACCACCGGGGCTCTGGGCCGATTTGTGATCCAATCCCGCCCAAGATGTGACCTATCTCCCCCTGGAGAGCGATTTTCGCAGGTCAGAGCGCTTGCACGACTAAACCCCAGGCATAAAGTCCTGTCCCTTTCGTGACGTTACGCACTGACAGCCGGATGGTCCGCCCTTCAAGCTGATGTAGGAAGTCGGGGGCCGACCTTGAACCGGGAGTACGTCAGTGAGCGCCATGCCGATTGCTTTGCTCCTCACCACGGGTGCCACCGCGGCCGTGGGCATCGCCGTACTGCGCACCGTGCGGGGACTGCGTCGACAGGTCGCGGCTCTGCACACCGAGCTCGTCGAGAGCCGGGCGACGGCCACCGCGCGCGGTCTCGTGCCCGCCGCCCGCCCGGCCGCGGACACGGACGAGATACGGGCCGCGGTCGCCGAGGCGCTCGCCGAGGAGCGGGAGCGGGAGCTCGCCGAGGCGCGGGCCTTCTGGGCCGCGCAGGAAGCGCGTGACGCCTCCGAGGCACCCTCCCTGCTCGGTCTGACGGACAGCGAGATGTTCCTGCCGCGCCAGTCGGACTTCGTCGGCCTGGAGCCCCTGGAGCCGGTCACCGAGGCCGCCGCGGACGCCGAGGAGGGCTCCGCCGGCGCCCACGGCGAATCGCCGGAACTGGCCGCGGCCCGCCGCCGCCACCCCTCCCACCCGGACTTCGTACCGGTCCAGTCGCCCGTGGTGAACGACCATGAGCGCACGGTGGCGTGCCTGGAGGAACTCGCCGTGTCCGGCACGGAGCTGGCGGACGTCCGCCCCGGCCCGCTCGGCACCCTCGACGTCTACGTCTTCGCGGACGGTACGACGCTGTGCATGACGCCGGGTCACCGGGAGACGGCGGAGCGGCTCGCCACCGCGCTGCGCGAGGGCGAGACCCCGGTCCTGCTCGGCGGCTCGGGCGTGTCGGGCGCGTACACGCTGACGTTCGCCTGCGGCGAGGAGAACGTCTACATCCTGGCGGACCGCGTCATCGCGTCGCTGTAGGAGCGCGCGCCGCCCAGAAGCCTCACCCCGCGCCGGAGTCGGTCAGCCGATCAGACCCCGGCGCGTTTCTGTGCCTCCTCCACGAGGGCCACCGCCTGCGCCAGCTCCTCCTCGGTCGTCAGTACGAGAGCCAAGTCGTGCGCCGCGACGGTGATTTGGTCGGCGGCGGCGAACATGCCCGCGTCGGGCATCTCCCGAGGGGCCGCGGAGGGGTCCTCCAGATGCTGGGCACGCAGTGCCAACTCCCTGGCCAGACCCAGTGCCTCGGCTGCCGCGTTGCGTTGCAGGCGGCTCTGCGGCGCGGCCCGCAACCGGTCGGCGAAGTGATCCACGGCTCGGGTCAGCGGCGTCGTATCAAGCACGTCGCGAGACTACGCGCCGCGACAGGACTGTTGCCAACAACCCAACCCTCAGGCACGGTGGCGTGAAGGACCGGCTTACATCCCCATTGCGTCCGGAGGCGCCGATGTCCCAAGTCTTCTCCGAGGAGACCCATCGCAATCTGCTCGCCCGAATCCCTCACTGCACCGGTCGTGAGATCTCCGACTGGCTTCGCACCGTCGAGGACGGCCCCGCCCTCTTCCGCTTCGAGGAGAAGGTCAGCTGGCTCCGCGCCGAGCACAACCTCGCGTACGGCCACGCCAAAGCGATCATTCACGAGTACGACCTGAGGAGGGCCGCGCGCAAACTGCTCTGAGCGCGCACCGCAGTGACATCAGGCATCCGATGACAGGCATCCCACGACGAAGGGCCCGCGAACCGGTGGTTCGCGGGCCCTTCAAGTGCCTGTGGCCGGGTCGTCCGGCCAGGTGGCCGGCGGTGTGGCGACCGCTGTCGCCGCATCGCCGGCAGCCGGCTAGTCGTCGCCGCTGAAGATGGCGACCAGGCGCAGCATCTCGACGTAGATCCACACGAGGGTGAGGGTCAGGCCGAACGCGGCAAGCCAGGCCTCCTCCTTCGGCGCGCCGTAGGCGATGCCGTCCTCGATCTGCTTGAAGTCGAGGGTCAGGAAGAACGCGCCGATCAGGATCGCGAGGATGCCGACGATCGCGCCGAGCGGGCCCATGCTGCGCAGTCCGCCGTCCTCGGCGACGCCGAAGACGACCAGCAGCAGGTTGACCGCCATGACCACGACGAACGCGATGGCGATGGTCATGCCGATGCGCGCGTACCGCGCGGTCACACGGATCCAGCCCGCCTTGTAGACGAGCAGGGTCGCGCCGGTGACCGCCATGGTGCCGAGCACGGCCTGGAAGGGCGCGCCGGACCACTGGCTGTTGTACATCTCGCTGATGACCCCGAGGAAGACGCCCTCGAAGGCGGCGTAACCGAGGATCAGCGCGGGCGAGGCGGTGCGCTTGAAGGACTGGACCATGGCCAGCACGAAGGCGACCAGTGCGGCGCCGATCGCCAGGCCGTAGCTGGTGGACGACACCGGCAGCAGGGCCCAGGCGAGGATGGCGCCGACGGCGACCGTGCCGAGCGTCATGGCCGAGCGCATGACGACGTCGTCCATCGTCATGCGGCCGGTGGTGGCCGGGGCCTGCGGCGGAGCGCCGTACTGGAGGTCCTGCTGTGCGTACGGGTTCTGCGCGTAGGGGTTGCCGCCCTGCTGGGCGTACGGGTTGCCCTGGGTTCCGGCAGCGGGTCCCCCGGCCTGCGGCGCCGCGTTGAACCCCGCGTAACCGTTGTCGCGGCTGAACCCCCGTCGCGAGAAGACCGGGTTACTGCTCCTCATTTCACTCCTCCATGGCCACCCTGCGTGGCCTTGGCCTCAAGGGTAATAGGTAGGCAAAGGATTGACCCTAGTGCTTGGGGAGGATCTTTCCCTCGTGCTGCCACGGTACGCGTGCGGTCTCGAGGCCGCCCGCACTGGTACCAAGCCGTGACAGCGCCCGTGGCCTCCTCTTTATGCCCGCTGTCGCGCCGGGTGCCCGGCCCGGCCCTTCGCGGCCTGTCGTGCCCCCTCCGCCCCGGCGGGCGCTGCTCCGTCCGCGGCGGGCGCTGCTCCGTCCGCGGGGCCGCGCCTCCGGACGGCCCAGGAAACCCCCTAGTCCAGCGGGAAGCCGGTGTACCCCTCGGCCAGGTCGGCCTCGGCGGCCCTGGTGCCCGCGATCCGCTCCAGGCGGGCGAGCTGGATGCGGCCGTCGAAGGGCGAGGCCCCGGGGTCGCTGTGCAGCAGCGTCGTCATGTCGTACGAGAAGCGCTCGGCCTGCCAGACGCGGCGCAGGCAGGTCGCGGAGTACGCGTCGAGCAGGGCGGCGGAGCCGGTCTCCTTCTCGTGCGTGAGCGCCCGCGCGAAGGTGACGACGTCGCCGACGGCGAGGTTGAGGCCCTTCGCGCCGGTCGGCGGCACGATGTGCGCGGCGTCCCCGGCGAGGAAGAGCCGTCCGTGCCGCATGGGCTCGTGGACGTGGCTGCGCATCGGGGTGACGGACTTGGCGGTGATGGGGCCCCGGCGCAGCCGCCAGTCGTCGTGGGTCTCCAGGCGCCGCTCCAGCTCGTCCCAGATCGCCTCGTCCTCCCACTCCTCGGCGGTGGTGCCCTGCGGCACCTGGAGGTAGAGGCGGGAGACCTCCGGGGAGCGCATGCTGAGCAGGGCGAAGCCGCGCTCGTGGCGGGCGTAGACGAGTTCGTCGTGGGAGGGCGGCACGTCGGCGAGGACACCGAGCCAGCCGAAGGGGTAGGTCCTCTCGAAGACGCGGGAGAGTCCGGCGGGCACGGCCTGCCGCGCGACTCCCCAGAACCCGTCGCATCCGACGACGTAGTCGCAGTCGAGGACGTCCTCGCGGCCCTCGTACCTGAACCGGACGCGCGGCCGGTCGGTCTCGGCGCCCTCGACGGCGAGCGCCTCGGCGCCGAAGAGCAGCGGACCGCCCTCCTCGATCTGGAGCGCTATGAGGTCCTTGCAGACCTCCGTCTGGGCGTACACCGTCACGGAGCGTCCACCGGTGAGGGCGGGGAGGTCGACGCGGTGGCGCCGGCCGTCGAACCGCAGCTCGATCCCGTCGTGCCGCAGACCCTCCCGGTCCATGCGCTCGCCGGCCCCGGCGGCCCGCAGCACGTCCACGGTGCCCTGCTCCAGGATCCCGGCCCGCTGGCGCCGCTCCACGTACGCGCGGTCCCGGCTCTCCAGGACGACGGAGTCGATCCCCGCGTTGTGCAGCAGCCGCGCCAGCAGCAACCCGGCCGGCCCGGCCCCGACGATCCCGACGGTGGTACGCATCGGCACGCCCCTTCGCGTTCCCATGTTCGTCCAGTGAAATTTCCTTCACTGTTTTCTCCGGTGTGAGTCTCCGACCGCACCGGCCTGCTGTCAACGGTGTGGGACGAAGCTCCCGTGGGAACCCGCGCACGGCCGCGTTCCGCGGTGCGCGGGGATGAACGAAAGAGTCGGAGGTGCCCGGAACCGGACTTGAACCGGTACGCCCGCGAGGGGCAGCGAGGTTTAAGCTCGCCGTGTCTGCATTCCACCATCCGGGCAGGCCATGGGCTCCGCATCGAGGTTCCGAGCCTATCGGGGCGCATCCCCCGAACAGCGGTCGGGCGACCCGATGTTGTCTTATTTTATTGACGTCTGAGGGTGCATCAGCACCCGGTACGGGCCATCCGCACTTGCCAATAGCCTTTCGGACGCCCCACGACATCGCATGCGGAATGACGGAATTTCACCGTCCGAACGAGCGCACTGCGTGACGTCGCGCCCGGGGGTCCTCTCAGGGGGTTCCGTCATCCCCAGGTATGACTCGGCCGCCGCCGGTCCGACCGCAGTCTGTCCCCGGAACCGGAACAGCGGCTGACTACAGCGCGCGGATCGGGACCGACGATGGGAGACATCCCCGAACGTCGTCCCGACAGGAGCACTCTCCCGTGACCACCACGCCCCTCGCCGGCACCACCACCGCCGTGGCCGCCCGCGCCACGGAACTGTCGAAGGTCTACGGACAGGGCGAGACCCAGGTGGTCGCCCTCGACCGGGTCTCGGTCGACTTCCGGCAGGCCGAGTTCACCGCGATCATGGGTCCCTCGGGGTCCGGCAAGTCCACGCTCATGCACTGCGTGGCGGGCCTCGACACCTTCAGCAACGGCTCCGTGCGCATCGGCGAGACCGAGCTGGGCTCCCTGAAGGACAAGCAGCTGACCAAACTGCGCCGGGACAAGATCGGGTTCATCTTCCAGGCCTTCAACCTGCTGCCGACGCTGACGGCCCTGGAGAACATCACGCTCCCCATGGACATCGCGGGCCGCAAGCCCGACAAGCAGTGGCTGGACACCGTCATCAAGATGATCGGGCTGTCCGACCGCCTCGGGCACCGGCCCTCCCAGCTCTCCGGCGGTCAGCAGCAGCGCGTCGCCGTCGCCCGCGCCCTGGCCTCGCGGCCGGACATCATCTTCGGTGACGAGCCGACCGGAAACCTCGACTCGCGCTCGGGCGCGGAAGTGCTGGGCTTCCTGCGCAACTCCGTACGGGAGCTGGGTCAGACCGTCGTCATGGTCACCCACGACCCGGTGGCCGCCGCGTACGCGGACCGCGTGGTCTTCCTGGCGGACGGCCGCATCGTCGACGAGGTGTACGGGCCGACCGCCGAGTCCGTGCTCGACCGGATGAAGCAGTTCGACGGCAAGGGCCGCACGAGCTGACGCCCCGTCCGACCACCGCCCACCCCGCCGCCGCACCTTCCCTGGACTGAGAAAAGACCCATGTTCCGTACCGCCCTGCGCAACGTGCTCGCGCACAAGGCCAGGCTCCTGATGACCGTGCTCGCCGTGATGCTCGGCGTGGCGTTCGTGTCCGGGACCCTGGTCTTCACCAACACGATCTCGGACGCCTACCAGAAGAGCTCCGCCAAGGGCTTCGACCAGGTCGACGTCGCCGTCCGGCCCAAGAGCCAGGAGGACAAGGGCGACACGGTCGGCAAGGAGCACAAGCTCACCCGGCCGCTGCTCGACAAGGTCGCCGCCGCCCCCGGCGCGGGCACCGCCGTCGGTGTCGTGAACGGCTTCACCGCCATCGCCGGCAAGGACGGCAAGCTCATCGGCGGCGGCTTCCAGTCGCAGGGCGGGAACTACTGGGGCACCGACGACCCCCGGTACCCGCTGACGAAGGGTCACGCGCCGCACGGCGAGGACGAGGTGGCCATCGACTCCGAGACCGCGCGGCGGGCCGGCTACAAGGTCGGCGACACCGTACGGATCTCGGTCGACGGGCCCGTTCTGGCCCCCACGGTGACCGGCGTCTTCACCACGGACGACGGCAACGTCGCCGCGGGCGGCAGCCTCGCCCTGTTCGACACGGCCACCGCGCAGCGGCTGTTCCACTCGGTCGGCTCCTACGACGAGATCGACGTGAAGGCCGCCGCGGGCACCAGTCAGACCGCGCTGCGGGCCGCGATCGACCGGGTCGTGCCCGAGGACGTCGCCTCCACCACCACCGGCCGGCAGCTCGCCGACGACCAGGCCACCCAGATCGCCGCGGCGATGAGCGGCATGAAGACGGGTCTGCTGGTCTTCGCCGGTATCTCGCTGTTCGTCGGCACCTTCATCATCGCCAACACCTTCACCATGCTGGTCGCCCAGCGCACCAAGGAGCTGGCCCTGCTGCGCGCGGTCGGCGCCTCCCGCCGGCAGGTCACCCGGTCGGTGCTGGTCGAGGCGTTCGTGGTGGGCGCGGTCGCCGCCGTCGCGGGCCTGGCCGCGGGCATCGGCATCGGCGCGGGGATGCGTTCCCTGATGGGCACCTTCGGCGCCACCGTGCCCGACGGCCCGCTGGTCGTGTCGCCCGGCACCGTCGGCACGGCGCTGCTCGTCGGCGTCCTCATCACCATGCTCGCCGCCTGGCTGCCGGGCCGCCGCGCCGCGAAGATCCCGCCGGTCGCCGCGATGAGCAGCGTGCACGCGAAGGCGACGACGAAGTCGCTGGTGCTGCGGAACACGCTCGGCGCCCTGCTCGCCGCCGCCGGTGTCGCCGTGGTCCTGTACGCGACCACCATGGACGGCTCGGACGGCCAGGCCCCGATGGGCTTCGGCGCGGTCCTGCTCATCATCGGCGTCTTCGTCCTCACCCCGCTGCTGTCCCGGCCGCTGATCGCGGCAGCCGCCCCGGTGCTGCGCGTCTTCGGCATCTCCGGCAAGCTGGCCCGGCAGAACTCGGTCCGCAACCCGCGCCGTACGGCCGCGACCGCCTCCGCCCTGATGATCGGTCTCACCCTGATCACCGGCATGACGGTGATGGCGGGCAGCCTGCAGAAGTCCATCGACAAGATGGCCAGTTCGGCCATCCGGGCGGACTACGTCGTCTCGATGGCGAACGGCAACTCGCTCTCCCCCGACGTCGAGAAGAAACTCGCCGGGGTCGACGGGGTCACCGACACCAGCTCGCTGCGCAACGCGCCCTCCCGCATCGACCGGCAGACCGAGTTCCTGACCGGCGTCAACGGACCGGCCATCACCGAGCTCACCGATCTCGACGTCACCGACGGCTCCTTCCAGGTCGGCGGCACCCGGGTCGTCGTCGACAAGGACACCGCCGCCTCACACCACTGGAAGGCCGGCTCGCAGTTCACCGTCTCGTACGAGGACGGCAAGAAGCAGCGCCTCACGGTCGCCGGTGTCTACGAGGGCAACGAGATGATCCAGGGCATCATCCTGGACAACGCCACCCTCTCGCCCCACCAGACCGACGCCTCCGACATGCAGGTCATGCTGAAGACGTCGCACGGCGCGTCGGAGGCGACCAAGGACCGGCTGGAGAAGGCCCTCGGCGACAACCCGGCCATCAAGGTGCAGGACAAGCAGGACCTCTCCGACGGCATCGCGCAGATGTTCACCCTGATGCTGAACATGCTGTACGGCCTGCTCGCGATGGCGGTCGTCGTCGCCGTCCTCGGCGTCATCAACACCCTCGCCATGTCGGTCTTCGAGCGCTCGCAGGAGATCGGGATGCTGCGGGCGATCGGCCTCGACCGCAAGGGCATCAAGCGCATGGTCCGCCTGGAGTCCCTGGTCATCTCGCTCTTCGGCGGTGTCCTCGGCATCGGCCTGGGCGTGTTCTTCGGCTGGGCGGCCGGTGAGCTGCTGGGCAGCAGGATGTCGACGTACGAACTGGTCCTGCCCTGGGGCCGGATGGCCGTCTTCCTGCTCCTCGCGGCGACGGTCGGCGTCCTGGCGGCGCTGTGGCCGGCGCGCCGGGCGGCCCGCCTGAACATGCTGACGGCGATCAAGTCGGAGTGACGCCGGGCCGGCACGGACCACAGGGCCGGGGCCCCTCCCGTACGGATACGGGAGGGGCCCCGGCGCGTGCGGGTCAGTTCCAGGTCCGCGCCCGCAGCGGCAGCCCGGAGGCACCGGACGGTTCGGGTGTCCTGACCGCAAGGACCTGATTGACCCCGATGCGGTTGTGTTCGAAGGCGAGCGCGCTGGCCGCCATGTACAGGCGCCAGACGCGGGCGCGCGGAGGGCTGGAGAGCTTCACGGCCCGCGCCCACTGCGCCTCCAGGTTGGTGACCCAGCTGCGTAGGGTGAGCGCGTAGTGCTCGCGCAGGGACTCGACGTCGCGCACCTCGAACCCGGCGCGCTCCAGCTGTGTCACCGTGGTCCCGACCGGCGCGAGCTCGCCGTCCGGGAAGACGTACGCGTCGATGAACTCGTCCACGGAGTAGGTCGATTCGTCCCGCTGCGGGCGGCGGGCGATCTGATGGTTGAGCAGCCGGCCGCCGGGCCCGAGCAGCCGGTGCAGCACCTGCGCGTACTCCAGGTAGCGTTCGGCGCCTACGTGTTCGGCCATCCCGATGGAGGAGATCGCGTCGTAGGGGCCGTCGGTGACGTCGCGGTAGTCCTGCACCCGGATCTCGACCCGGTCGGTCAGTCCCTCGTCGGCGACCCGCTTGCGGGCGTAGGCGGCCTGCTCCTGCGACAGTGTCACCCCGACGACGCCGACGCCGTGCTCGCGGGCGGCGTGGATGGCCATCGATCCCCAGCCGCAGCCGACGTCCAGCAGCCGCAGACCGGGCTTCAGACCGAGCTTGCGGCAGATCAGTTCGAGTTTGTCGCGCTGGGCGTCCTCCAGGGTCCCGCCGTCCTCCCAGTAGGCGCAGGAGTACACCATGGAGGGGCCGAGGACGATCTCGTAGAAGTCGTTGCCCACGTCGTAGTGATGGCTGATGGCCCGCTTGTCGGTGCGGCGGGTGTGCAGATGGCGGTGTCTGCGCGTCTCCTCGCGCGGCGGGGCGGGCGGCAGCGGCGGGCCGGCCATGGCCACCAGCCCGCGGACGGCGGCCCGCACCTGGGGGTCGCGCAGCGACTCGACGAGCCCCCGGGCGTCCTCCCCGCGCTCCCACACCAGCCCGGACATCAGGTCCAGGGCGGCGTACAGGTCGCCCTCGACGCCGAGGTCACCGGAGACCCAGCCGCGTGCCAGCCCCAACTCGCCCGGCTTCCAGAGCAGTCGGCGCAGGGCCCGGCGATTGCGTACGACAAGGACGGGAGCATCCGGGGGCCCCGCCTCCGAACCGTCCCAGGCGCGGATGCGCATGGGGAGGGGGGTTCCCAGCATCTGCTCGACAAGGCTCTTCAGCCGCAGCGCGGCGTCCTGCATGGCGCACACCTCCGATGGGGGTCTCCCCCACTCGAACGAAGCCGAGGGCTCGGGGGTGGACACTCCCGAACGCTCCGACACCACGTAAACACCATCGCGCCCCTCGCGCAGTCCCCCTTACGCGTTACGGCTTCGCAAAATAGATGTAGCTGCCATGTTTTTCGTCGGTGCGGGGCGGCACCTCTTTGACCCGTCCGGCGGAACGCCGAAGGGGCCGCCCGCACCACGGATGGCGGGCGGCCCCTTCAGGGCGTTCGGTGACCGGAGGTCAGGAGGCCTTGGCCTTCTCCTCGGTCTTCACGGCGGGCGCCGGGGCGGCCGCCGCTGCGGGCGCCGGCTTGGCGGCCTCGTAGAACTCCTCGCGCGGAGTCTCCATGGCGCCGAGGGAGACGACCTCGCGCTTGAGGAACATCGCGAGCGTCCAGTCGGCGAACACGCGGATCTTCCGGTTCCAGGTCGGCATGGCCAGACCGTGGTAGCCGCGGTGCATGTACCAGGCGAGACGGCCCTTGAGCTTGATCTTCATCTTGCCCATGACGATCATCGCGACGCCCTTGTGGAGGCCGAGACCCGCCACCGCACCCTTGTTGGAGTGCGAGTACTCCTTCTGCGGGAAGCCCCGCATGCCGGAGATCACGTTGTCGCCGAGGACCTTGGCCTGACGCAGCGCATGCTGGGCGTTCGGCGGGCACCAGGCGTTCTCGACACCGGCCTTGCGGGCGGCGACGTCCGGCACCTGCGCGTTGTCGCCGGCGGCCCAGATGTAGTCCGTGCCCTGCACCTGGAGGGTGGTCTGGGTGTCCACGTGGCCGCGCGGGCCGAGCGGCAGACCGAAGCGGGACAGGACGGGGTTCGGCTTGACGCCGGCCGTCCACACGATGGTGTTGGAGTCGACCTCCAGGCCGTTCTTCAGCACCACGTGACCGTCGACGCAGGAGTCCATGGAGGTGGAGAGGTAGATCTCCACACCGCGGCTCTCCAGGTGCTCCTTGCCGTACTGGCCGAGCTTCGGGCCGACCTCGGGAAGGATCTTGTCCGCGGCGTCGACGAGGATGAAGCGCATGTCCTCGCGGGACACGTTGTTGTAGTACTTGGCCGCGTCGCGGGCCATGTCCTCGACCTCACCGATGGTCTCCGCACCGGCGAAGCCACCGCCGACGAAGACGAAGGTGAGCGCCTTGCGCCGCACCTCCTCGTCCGTGGTCGAGTCGGCCTTGTCCAGCTGCTCGAGGACGTGGTTGCGCAGGCCGATGGACTCCTCGATGCCCTTCATGCCGATGCCCTGCTCGGCGAGGCCGGGGATCGGGAAGGTGCGGGAGACCGCGCCCATCGCGATGACGAGGTAGTCGAAAGGCAGCTCGTACGCCTCACCCACGAGGGGGGCGATCGTGGCGACCTTGCGGTCCTGGTCGATGGTGGTGACCCGGCCGGTGAGGACCTCCGCCTTCGGGAGCACGCGTCGCAGCGGGACGACGACATGCCGAGGGGAGATGCTGCCGGCGGCGGCTTCGGGGAGGAAGGGCTGGTAGGTCATGTACGACCGGGGGTCGACGACCGTGACGGTCGCCTCTCCGTAGCGCATCTTCTTGAGAATGCGCCGAGCTGCGTACAGGCCTACGTACCCACCGCCTACTACGAGGATCCTGGGACGCTCCGTGGTGCTCATGCCATCGAGTATCCACCCGCCCCAGGGGGGTCGCTCGTGCGCCCCTTCACAAGCTTTGACAGGGGCTCTGCTACACTGCGCCGCCCACGTGACCCAGGTCATGTCGCCGCGGGGGAACCACTGTGCCATGAAGGCCGTTGTCAACACCGCGTGAGCTGCCGCTCCGGCCCCGCCGGCCGACAGGACCACTGCCCCGCGGGACCCTCCCGCGCCGCCCCGGAGACGCTCCGGTGAGCACGCTCCCCGGCCGCGTGAGCCCTCGTACTGGGCCCTGGGGGCCACATCCTCGCCCAGCAGGGCCTTTTTCCTTGTGAAGAACTTCACGAAGTTTTCCGACGGCATGTCGCCCGGTGCCGTTCCAGCCACCCCGAGGGGCGCTCATACGTTATTCGACCTGCTCAGCCGAGGCTACCGATTGGTAGTAAAAGGAGAGCCAGACCACGGCGGAGCCGTGGCCCGCGTCACCGCCGGACCGGCGCCGCCGAGGGCCGAGCCCCGGCGGACACCGCAGGCAGGGCCGCTACTCGCCGGAGTCCCCGGCCACACTCCAGGCAATGCCGTCGAGGATGTCGTGCTCGCTCACCACGACCTCGCGGGCGCCGATCCGCTCCATGATCGAGAGCAGGACGAGGGCCCCCGAGGCGATGACGTCCACACGGCCCGGATGCATCGAGGGGATCGCGGCGCGCTCGGCGTGCGTGGAGGCGAGCAGCCACTCGGTGATCTCGCGGACCTTGTCGTAGGAGACCCGGGAGTGGTGGATCGCCGCGGAGTCGTACTCGGGGAGGTTCTGGGCGATCGCCGACACCGTGGTCACCGATCCGGCCAGCCCGACGAGCGTGTGCGCCTCGCGCAGGGGCACCGTGCGCTCCGCGAGGTCCAGCGCGGCCTCGATGTCGGCGCGGATCGCCTCGACCTGGGCGGGCGTCGGCGGATCGCTGACGGCGCCCTCGTGCACGAGGTGCCGCTCCGTCATGCGTACGCAGCCGATGTCCACCGAGCGGACCGCGCGCACGTGCTCCTCGCCCACCACCAGTTCGGTGGAGCCGCCGCCGATGTCCACGACGAGGAAGGGCCGGGCGAGGTCGTCGCGTCCCGTCAGCTCCTTGGTCGCCCCGGTGAAGGAGAACTCCGCCTCCTGGTCCCCGCTGATGACCTCCGGCTCGACCCCGAGGATGTCCAGCACCCCGCGCACGAACTCGTCCCGGTTCTCGGCGTCCCGGGAGGCCGAGGTCGCCACGAAGCGCAGGCGCTGCGCGCCGAGCTCCTTGATGAGAGCCGCGTAGTCCCGGCAGGCCGCGAAGGCCCGCTCCAGCGCCTCCGGGGCGAGCCGTCCGGTGCGGTCGACGCCCTGTCCGAGCCGCACGATCGTCATCCGGCGGTCCAGCTCGACGAGTTCACCGGTCCGCGGGTCCGCGTCGGCGACAAGCAGCCTGATGGAGTTGGTGCCGCAGTCGATGGCGGCGACCCTGGTCATGGTCTCTGGTCTCCTGTCGTGTTCGTCCCCGCCGCCGGCCGTCCCGGCCCGGCTCTCCCGAAGGGCGGTCCCCCGGTGCGCGGGTGCGGGCCCGGGGCAGGGTCCCGGGGCGAAAGGTGCGCGGGCGCGGGGCGGCGGCCCGGAGGCGGCCGCTCCCGTCACCCGCGGCGAGTCAGTCCTGGTCCCCGTCCGGCAGGACCACACAGGCTCCCTTGCTCCACCACTCCGGGAGCATCGCGATCGCCTCGTCCCCGAGGGGGTTCACACCCGGCCCGGCGGCCAGCGAGTGCGCCACCAGCACGTGGAGGCACTTCACCCGGTCCGGCATGCCGCCCGCGCTGGGGAAGCCCTCCAGCACCTCGATGGAGTCGCGGCGCGCGATGTAGTCCTCGTGCGCGGCACGGTACGCGGCGGCCAGCTCCGGGTCGGTCGCCAGCCGTTCGGTCATCTCCTTCATGACGCCGTTGGCCTCCAGCGTCCCGATGGCGGACGCGGCCCGCGGGCACGTCAGGTAGTACGTCGTGGGGAACGGTGTTCCGTCGGGAAGACGCGGCGCCGTCTCGACGACGTCCGGCTGCCCGCACGGGCACCGGTGCGCGATCGCGCGCAGTCCGCGCGGCGGCCGGCCGAGCTGCTGCTTGAAGGCCTCGACGTCCGCGTCGGTCGGTTCGGTGCGCGGGGTGGGCGGCGGTGGCGTTTCCATGCCGTGTGTCACATGTCTTTCTGGTCAGTTCACTTGTCGGCGGCGTCGGACTGGTCCACGCCGTCCCAGACGTTGGCGTACCAGGGGCGCGGTGCCGCCCGCCGGTCGGCGCGGGACTGCTTCGCCGCGTCCGGGTCGACGACGATGTAGCCGGTCTCGCCGGGCATCACGTAGTGCAGCCGGTCCCGGATCTGCTGTTCGGCGTACGCGTCGTCCTGCCAGCGCGCCTTGAGATCGCGCAGCTGCTCGACCCGCCGGCGGGCCTGCTCCCGCTGGCGCTCCACGTCGGCGATCTCGGCGCGCTGGGAGACGTACTGCCTTATCGGGTACGCGAGCGCGACGATCAGGGAGCACAGGACGAGGGCGAGCAGCGCGGCCCGGCCGGTCAGCCGGGAACGACGGGCCTGCCGCTTCGTCTGCGAGCGGTACACCCGGGCCGCCGTCTGCTCACCGAGCAGCCGCAGCCTGGTCGCGGTGGAGAACCGGTCCCGGTCCTTCACGGCCATGTATCCCGCCTCCCCGGTGCTTGCGCGTCCGCCGGCCCGTCACGTGCGTACGTCCCCGCACACGGTACGGGACCGAGTACGGGGACGTACGTACGACGCTTCCTAAGCCAGTGCGACTCAGCCCTTGAAGCGGGGGAAGGCGCTGCGGCCGGCGTACACCGCGGCGTCGTCGAGGATCTCCTCGATGCGCAGCAGCTGGTTGTACTTGGCGACGCGGTCCGAGCGGGCCGGGGCGCCGGTCTTGATCTGACCGCAGTTCACGGCGACCGCGAGGTCGGCGATCGTGACGTCCTCGGTCTCGCCGGAGCGGTGGGACATCATGCACTTGAAGCCGTTGCGCTGGGCCATCTCGACGGCGTCCAGGGTCTCGGTCAGCGAGCCGATCTGGTTGACCTTGACGAGCAGGGCGTTGGCGGAGCCCTCCTCGATGCCGCGGGCCAGGCGCTCCGGGTTGGTGACGAAGAGGTCGTCGCCGACGATCTGGACCTTGTCGCCCAGCTTCTCGGTGATGACGTTCCAGCCGGCCCAGTCGTCCTCGTACAGCGGGTCCTCGATGGAGACCAGCGGGTACGCGGAGACGAGCTCCTCGTAGTACTCGGTCATCTCGGCGGCCGAGCGGGACTTGCCCTCGAACTCGTACTTGCCGTCCTTGTAGAACTCGGACGCGGCGACGTCGAGCGCGAGCGCGATCTGCTCACCCGGGATGTAACCAGCCTGCTTGATGGCCTCGAGGATGAGGTCGAGCGCGGCGCGGTTCGACTCCAGGTTCGGGGCGAAGCCGCCCTCGTCGCCGAGGCCGGTGGACAGGCCCTTGGTCTTCAGCACCTTCTTGAGGGTGTGGTAGACCTCGGCACCCCAGCGCAGGGCCTCGGAGAAGGACTCCGCGCCGATCGGGGCGATCATGAACTCCTGGATGTCCACGTTGGAGTCGGCGTGCGAGCCGCCGTTCAGGATGTTCATCATCGGAACGGGCAGCAGGTGCGCGTTCGGGCCGCCCAGGTAGCGGAAGAGGGGGAGGTCGGACGCCTCGGAGGCGGCGTGCGCGACGGCGAGCGAGACGCCGAGGATGGCGTTGGCGCCGAGCGAGCCCTTGTTGTCGGTGGCGTCCAGGTCGAACATCGCCTGGTCGATCAGGCGCTGCTCGGTGGCGTCGTAGCCGACGAGCTCCGGGCCGATCTGCTCGATGACGGCGAGGACGGCCTTCTCGACACCCTTGCCCTGGTAGCGGTTGGGGTCACCGTCGCGGAGCTCGATGGCCTCGAAGGCACCGGTGGAGGCGCCGGACGGGACGGCGGCACGACCGGTGCTGCCGTCGTCGAGGCCGACCTCGACCTCGACCGTGGGGTTGCCTCGGGAGTCCAGGATTTCCCGGGCTACGACGACGTCGATGGACGGCACGAGCATCTCCTTCTGGGATGTGACGCGGGTACGCCGGACACCGGGCCCGGCACGGCGCGGAGCCTGGGACGGCTTCGCGACATGAGCCTAACCGCCTCGGGGGGATCGGCCAGCCTGACGACCACCCCTTGAGCAGAACCGAGCGTAAATTGTTTCCGAACGGAACAAAAACCTGCCCCGTACATGAATACCGCCCCGCACGAAAAGCCCCGCCCCGACGCGTGCGGGGGAACACGTGCCGGGGCGGGGAGCCCGTGGGGACGGGGAGACCCTCACGAGGCCTCCGGTGCGGAGACCTCTTCTATGGGAGAGCCATGGACCGGCTGAGGCCTTTCGAGGACCGGTGCCGGACCGCGGCCGGCGGTGTGGGGCCGGGCCGGACGGCGTGGACGCCGGTCCGGACCGCACACGGCCGGTGGGGGCGCGGACGCAGGTGGGGGCTGCGGACGCGGACGGACGCACGGAGGCCGGTGGGGGGCGCGGCCGCCGCGCGAGGGCCGGTCAGCCGAGGTGCAGCTGCTGGCCCGGGAAGATGAAGTCGGCGTCGTCGACGATGCCCTTGTTCAGCTTGAACAGCTGCTGCCAGCCACCCTTGACGTGCTTCTTCTCGGCGATGGAGCTGAGAGTGTCGCCCTTGACGACCTTGTACTCGCCGTCACCCTTCTTGACCTTCTTGCCGGTCGGGGTGGTGACGGTCTTCTCGGCGGCCGGGCGCTCGGCGGAACGCGAGGCGGGCTGCTCCGTCGTACGGGTGGTGGTGCTCGGGGCGCTCGACGCGGAGTCGGCGGTGCCGCCGTTGTACGTGGCGCTCGACAGGCCCGTGCCGCAGGTCGGCCAGGCACCCTTGCCCTGCGCGGCGAGGACCTTCTCGCCGACGGCTATCTGCTGGGCCTTGGAGGCCTTGTCGGCGGTGGAGGCGTAGGCGGTGCCGCCGTACGCGGCCCAGGTGGAGGCCGCGAACTGCAGGCCGCCGTAGTAGCCGTTGCCGGTGTTGATGGCCCAATTGCCGCCGGCCTCGCACTGGGCGACGGCGTCCCACTCGGACGCGGTGGCGGCGGAGGCGTTGCCGGCGGCCATCAGCGGAGCGGCGATGGCGACACCGGTGACACCGGCGAGGGCGGCGACACGTGCGGCCTTGGACGGACGACGGTGCTTGCCCTTGTCGGAAAACAGCATGGAGGATCCCCTCACCGACGCCTGCGAGGTGAGCTGTCGGGTTCGGGCGGGTGAGTGCCCGGCCGTGCGCTCCAGCGCTCGGCTCCACCCCTAGCCGCTCCCGGTCCAACAACCGTTCGCGGCACTTACCTTGGGTCCCCCGCTCCTGCCCACGGCGCTTGACGCGTCGACTGTTCCCGTACGGCCGTCGGCAGGATTCGGCGTTGCGACCGTCGGGGCCCGCTGTGGCGAGCGATCACGACCGTAGGCATGCGATCGACGGAATTCCAAAGACGATCAGGGCCTCTGAGACTCATCTCTCACTCGCACCAAACCGGACATTCCACGGCGAACCGTGACGCGAACTCCCGCTACTTTTCGCCCGATTCAGCATCAACTGCAAGGCTCTGACCGGGAAGGATGAGGTCGGGGTCGGCACCGACCGTCTTCTTGTTCGCGTCGTACAGCCCGGACCATCCGCCCGGCAGGTCGAGGGCGTCGGCGATCGTCGAGAGGCTGTCGCCGTCGCGCACGGTGTAGGAGCCGTCGGCGGATTCACGCGAGGGGCCCGAGCCGCGGGAGGCGTGCCGCCCCGGAGCGCCGTCCTTGCGGGTGTCGCCCGCGCCCTCCGTCGCGTCCTCGTCGGCGCTGTCGCCGCGGTGGCGGCCGGCTCCGGCCGTGCCGCCCTCGGACGCCTCCGAAGACTCGTCGCTCCGGCCCGACTTGTCCGATTCATCGCTCTTCGGCGTCGCCCGGTCCGAGCGGTCCGAGTCCTGGGAGTCCTCGTCGGGCGAGGTGTCGGACTTGGTGGAGTTCCCGCCTTCGCGCGAAGTGTCGGTCAGGGAGGATGAACCGGACGAGAACGAGGAGTCGGAAGAATCAGATGAAGAGGATGAACCGGACGCGTCCGAAGAATCACCCTCGTTCGAGGAGTCGTCGCCCAGGCCCGTGTCGACCTCGACGTCACCGGAGTTCTTGCTGAGCCCGGAGAGCGGCCCGCACGTCGGCCAGGCGGTGAGCCCCTCACCGTCGAGGACCTTCTCGGCGATGGCTATCTGCTGCGAACGGCTGGCCTGGTCGGCGCTCGGGGCGTAGGCGAGACCGCCGTACCTCTCCCAGTTGTCCTGGGTCAACTGGAGGCCGCCGTAGTACCCGTTGCCGTTGTCGGCGCTCCAGGCGCCGCCGCTCTCACACTCCGCGACCCGGTCCCACGTGGTGCCGTCGGCGGCGCTCGCACTGGTGGCGCCGAGCAACGGGATCGCGATGGCCGATCCGGTCACTCCTGCGGCGACGATGAGGGCCGGGGCCTGACGGGGGCGACGGTGACGGCCGTTCCCGGAGAGCATGCGGAAGCCTTTCGCGTGACAGCAGGTGACTACAGCGGCTACAGCGACAGATGGGCCGCGTTGCTGGGTGAACGTATCCGTACTCGAACGCTTGTCACAAGTCGATGCAGCGCAGATCACGTGAAGATCACAGATGTGACGGTCCGTCATCCACCGGCCGCCGGGACGCCGTTCCGCGGCATGCCTACCTGATCGGCGTGAACTCCACCGGAAGCGTGCGCAATCCACGCATAATGAGGCCGCCGCGCCAGCGCAAATCGGCCGGATCCCCCGCGAGTTGCAGATCGGGCAGGCGGGTGAGGAGCGTGGCGAGCGCGGTCTGCCCCTCCAGACGGGCGAGCGGCGCGCCGAGACAGTAGTGAAGGCCGTGGCCGTACCCGAGGTGCTGGTTGTCACGCCGGGACAGGTCGAGCGTGTCCGGCTGTTCGAACCGTGCGGGGTCACGGTCCGCAGCCGCCAGGACGACGAGGACGGGGTCGCCGGGCGCGATGTCCTGCCCGCCGATCCGCACGGGCTCCGTGGCGAACCGCCAGGTGGCGAGTTCGACCGGCCCGTCGTAGCGCAGGAGTTCCTCGACCCCGGTCTCGAGCAGTCCCCTCTCCCCCGCGGCGAGGGAGGCCTGGAGGCGGGCCCGCTGCCCGGGGTGGGTGAGGAGGGCGTAGGTGCCGTTGCCGATGAGGTTGACCGTAGTCTCGAATCCCGCGAAGAGCAGGATGAACGCCATCGCGGCGGCCTCGTTCTCGGTGAGGTGCTCGCCGTGGTCGGAGGCGCGGATGAGTCCGGAGATGAGGTCCTCGCCGGGTGCGGGATGGTCGGGCAGCGCCTCCCGCTTGCGATGGATGAGGTCGGCCAGATAGCCGCGCATCTTCTTGACGGACCGCGCCACCCCGCCCCTCGGCCCCCCGCCGTGCCGGATCATCATGCCCGCCCAGTCCCGGAAGTCGTCCTGGTCCTCGCGGGGGACGCCGAGCAGGTCGCAGATGGCGTAGATGGGCAGCGGGAACGCGAAGTCGTGGATGAGGTCCGCGGAGCCCTCGGCCGCGAACCGGTCGATCAGCCGGTCGGTCAGTTCCTGCACGCGCGGCGTGAACTCGGCCACCCTGCGCGGGGTGAACGCCTTGCTGACCAGCCGCCGCAGCCGGGTGTGGTCCGGCGGGTCGATGTTCAGCAGATGGGTCATCAGCTCGGCCTTGCGCTCGCCGGGGATGCCCGTCTTCCCCTTGGCGTGGGCGGGTTCGTCGTGATGGGCGGGGTTCTTGGACAGCCGCTGGTCGGCGAGCGCCTGCCGGGCGTCCGCGTACCGGGTGACGAGCCAGGCCTCCACGCCGCTGGGCAGCCGGGTCCGGTGCACCGGGGCGTGCTCCCGGAGCCAGGCGTACGCCGGATAGGGGTCGGTCGCGAACTCCCAGGTGAAGAGTTCGGGGGCGGGGCTGGCGGAGGCGTGGGGCTCGGTCACTCCCCGACGGTATCCGCAGCGCCCGGAGGTGCCGGGACCGACCGGCGGCGGGGGCGGCCGTCGTGGCACGCACCGGCCGCGCGCACGCTCCCGCGACAGCGGACGGCTCGCGTCCCGCGCACGGTCCGGGTCCTCCGCCGCCGCGGCACGGCCGGGGCCGGCCGGCCGGGGCCCCACCTGCACCGGGCCAGGAGGCCGCGCGTACCCGACGGGGAACCATTCCCACCGGGCCGGCAGCAAGGCCGGGGGCGGCCCTCCGGGGCCCCGCCTGCACCGGACTCGGGCGCCGCGCGCACCCGACGGGGAACCATTCCCACCGAGCCGACCGCAAGGCCGGGGGCGGCCGGCCGGGGCCCGCGTGCGCCTCGCGCGGGCGCCGCGCGCACCCGACGGGGAACCATTCCCACCGAGCCGACCGCAAGGCCGGGGCCGACCGGCCGGGGCCCGCGTGCGCCTCGCTCGGGCGCCGCGCGTACCCGACAGGGAGCCGTTCCCACCGGGCCGGCGGGGTGCCGCGTTCCCTTCATCCGGACTGTCCGTAAATCGCCTGCTGTTTGACCACGCGGCTCGACGAGTCCATACATTCGCGCGGTGGACCCCGAGATACTCCGATCCAGCTTCGCGGTCGTCGAGAGGCGCGCCGAGTTCGCGGTCAAGTACTTCTACTCCCATCTGTTCCGCCATCGTCCGGACCTTCGCGCGCTGTTCCCGCTGGACCTCCCGCGGGACATGGAGCGGCAGCGGGACCGGCTGTTCGCGGCGCTCACCCATGTGACGGAGCGGCTGGAGGACCCGGGACTGCCCGACTATCTGCGGGAACTCGGCCGTGACCACCGCAAGTACCTCGCCGAGCCCGAGCATTACGCGGCCGTCGGAGCGAGCCTGGTCGCCGCGTTCGCCGCCGTCGCGGGCTCGGCATGGAACGCGGAGGTCGAGAAGGCCTGGTGCGAGGCGTACGAGGCGATCTCGGACCTGATGCTCCAGGGCGCGTGGGAGGCGCAGCACCGCGGTGAACCGCCCTGGTGGGACGCCGAGGTGACCGCGAGGACGCGGCACGGCGACGACCTCGTCGTCCTCACCCTGCGGCCGCGACGGCCACTGCCCTACTCCCCCGGCCAGTACGTCGGCGTCAACGTCCCTCATCTGCCGGGCGTCTGGCGGCCCTACTCGCTGGCCAACGCGCCCCGCCCCGACCACACGGTGGATCTGCACGTCAGCCGGGTCGAGGACGGGGTGCTGTCCACCGCCCTCGTCCGGCAGACCCGGGAGGGCGACGTCCTGCGGCTGAGCGCGCCCGGCGGCGAGCTGACCCTACGCAGCTCCGTGGAGCGGCCCGTCACCCTCATCGCGGCCGGCACGGGCTGGGCTCCCGTGAAGGCGCTGCTGGAGCAGCTCGACGCGTCGCACGAGGCCCGGCTGTTCCTGGTCGCCCGCGACATCGAGCACCTGTACGGCCGTGAAGCCGTGGAGCGGTTACGGCACCGGCTGCCCCGGCTCGCCGTCACCTTCATCACGCCCGCGCCCGGCCGCCCGCGGACACAGGCGACCGAACGCCTCCTGACCGCGCTGGGCAACCGGGCCGGCTGGGCCCGGCACGACGTCTATCTGGCCGGTCCTCCCGAGCTCGTCGAGGAGGTCTGCGAGACCCTTCCCGCCCTCGGCACGCCACTGGAGCGGATCTTCCACGACGTACCGGGGCCGGCCGGGCAGCCCCGGCCCCTGGGCGCCGCGGAGTGGCTGCTCGGCCGCCCACGGCCGAGCTGGCACAACCCGTCGGGCCGCACGGCCCGGACGTGACTCCGATGCGGACGTGCCCCGGCCGGGACGTGACCCCGGCACGGCGTGCCCCGGCCGGGACGTGACCGCGACCCGGACGTGCCCCCAACGGGACGTGACTCGGATCCCTACGTGCCCCGCCGGCACGCGACTTCGATCCGGACGTGCCCCGGCCGGGACGTGACCCCGGCCCGTCGTGCCCCGGCCCGGACGTGACTCGGATCCCTACGTGCCCCGCTGGCACGCGACTTCGATCCGGACGTGCCCCGGCCGGGACGTGACCCCGGCCCGTCGTGCCCCGGCCGGGACGTGACCGCGGCCCGGATGGGACCGCTGGCCGTATGCGACCGCGGGCCGGTGGTCCGGCGGATGTGACCGCGACGCAGACATGGCCGCGGCCCGGTGCGCGCCGGTGGGTCAGTCGGCGTCGGGGGCGGAGCCCTCGGCCGTGCGGATCGCGTCGCGGTAGGCGCGTGCCGCCGCCCGCAGCGCCGCCTCCGGGTCGACTCCCTCGGCCTCGGCGCGCGCGGCGACGGCCAGCAGCTCGTACCCCACGCCCTCGCCGCGCGGCAGCTCGACGTCGAGGCCCGCCGTGCGCACCCTGGAGACCAGCTTCGTGGCCAGCGCCAGCCCGGGCTGACCCAGGGGCACCCCCTCGGTCACGGACGACCGCTGCTTCTCCACCGCCTTCGTGCGCAGCCAGTGCTCCTTGACCTCCTCCGGCGTCGTGGCCGTCTCCTCGCCGAACACGTGCGGATGACGGTGGATCAGCTTGGCGACGATGCCGCCGGCCACGTCGTCGATGGAGAAGGGCTCGGAGCCGTCCTCCGGCCGGCCCTCCTGCGCGATACGGGCGTGGAAGACGACCTGGAGGAGGACGTCGCCGAGCTCCTCGCGCAGCTCGTCGCGGTCACCCGCCTCGATCGCCTCGACGAGTTCGTACGCCTCCTCGATGCCGTACTTGGCGAGGCCCTCGTGGGTCTGCCGGGACGACCAGGGGCACTCGGCACGGATGCGGTCCATGACCTGGACGAGGTCGAGCAGCCGCGCGCCCGGCAGATCGTACGAGGCGGGCAGCAGCTCCAGGTCCGGCATCCGTATGCGGCCGGAGCCGGCCAGCCGGGCCAGGCCGTCGGTGAGCCGCGGCTCCCCCTCGCCGGTGGCGACGACGACCACGGTGCGGCCGCCGGCGCAGGCGTCGACGAGGTCCTGCGCGGTCGGGGCTCCTTCATCGACGGTGACGCCGGCGTCGCGCAGATACGGCAGCTGGGGATGCGTGCCGTCGGCGCACACGACCTGGTCGGCGTCGCGCAGCACCTGCCAGGCGGGCCAGGAGAGCAGGCCGGGCGCCACCCGGTGGCTGGTGGTGAGCAGGACGACACGGCCCGGGTCGGGGGCGGTCGGGCCGTCGGCGGCGGCCGGGTCGCCTTCGGGGCCGGGAGCGGTCGGGGCGCCGTCGAAGCTGCTGGTTGCGTTCACCCCTCGAACGTAACCCACGCCGCCGACGGCCCGGACAGTTGTCCACAGGCTGTGGGCGGCCGTACGGCCGGCGTTCGCGAGCCGTCCGGCCGAACCGTACGGCCGGGCCGTCCGGGGTGCCCGGCGCCACCATCTCCGGGCCCCGCGGCCCGGCCCGGCACCGGCGCGTCCGGGCCGGCGGGCCGCTACGCGGTCTGCTGGGTGCCCGCCGCGGTGACCTCGCGCAGCCAGGGCGTCTTCGCGTCGACGCGGCTGCTCTTCTGGACGTCCCAGGCGCCGTAGCGCGGGTTCAGGTCGACGTCGAGCTGCTTGGAGGCGGCCGACATCGCCTTCCAGAAGGCGGCCTTGCCCTCGGTGGTGTTCATGTCGGCGCCGAGGGCGGAGGCCAGCTTCTGGGCCTCGATCTCGGTGCGCAGGCTGTCCTCCAGGCGCTGCGGCGCCACCCCGTACTGCTGGAGCCAGGCCGTCTCCAGGGCCTTCGCGCCGCCCGCCTGCTGTTCGAGGGCCGTGCGCATCTGCTGGGTGTCCTTGCGGGTCACGGTCACGCCCGCGTTCTTCGCGGCACGGTCGAGGACCCGGTCGAGGACCATGCTGTGCAGGGTGTCGCGGGTGAGGCTGCCGGTCTTCGCGACGGCCTGCTCGTACTGGGCGTCGTCCTGGGTGGCGGCCCGCTGCGCGTCGCGCACCTCGTTCACCCGGCTCTCCAGCTGCGCGACGGTGATCCGCTGGCCGCCGACGACGGCGGCCGCGCCCGGATGCGCGTCGCCACCGCACGCGGTGAGGAGGGGTGCCGCGGCGACGATCGCGGCGGAGAGGACGAGCGCGGTGCGACGGCGGCGGTGCAAGGAAGCCTCCCGAGGAGATTGTGCGACGGTGCACAAAGTCTTGCGGTGATCGATGGTAGGCAGTGGCCCAGCTCTCGGCCACCCTTTCGACCAACGATTCGCCCGGCCTTCGGGCACCGTCTCACTCTCACACGGGCATCACGTGTCACACGGTCGTCAGCCCGTGATCGCCACCGGCGCGTCCCACGCGTCCCGGTCCACGGTGATCGCGTAACCGCCGCGGGACTCCTTGCTGTTCACCATGTACTGGTGGGCGCGACTGTGGTTCGTCCACCGGTCGGCGGCGAACGGCCAGTCGGCGGTCGTGGTGTTCTGCTTGTCCCACAGCGCGTACCAGAGGTTGCCCGGCAGGTCCGTGCGGTCGCCCGCCTCGGCGACCGCCTTGGCGCTGGAGCTGCGGAAGCCGTAGAAGCCGGTGCGGTACGTCTTGGCGTGCAGCGCCTTGTCGAAGGCGCGCACATAGGTCAGCACGGCGTCGTTGCACGCCTTGTTCGTCGTGTCGTACGCCTCCATGTCCAGGTAGACCGGACTGCCGGCTTTCATGCCGAGGGCGGACGCCTTGGCGACGGCGTCCGCGCCGTCGGCGGCGCCGAGGGACGCCGCGGTGGACGCGGTGATCTTCTCGGGGCTCGTCCCGCTCTGGCAGGACGGCTGCGCGCCGACGTACAGGGGGATGAGTTTCCAGCCCATCGTGCTGACCGATTTGACCCAGGACGCGGTGAGGTCGGGCTGGCTGCATCCTCGGTTCTTGCCGCCCACGTAGACGGCGGCCGCGCCGTAGCAGCCGGTGTGCCACGCCTTCATCGCGGACAGCGAGGGCGCGGCGCAGGTGTCGAAGGCGCGCCCGGTGAAGGTGCGTTGCGCGGGCCAGGCGGTGGCGGCCATCGAGGTCTGCGCGGCGATCCCCGCCCCGGCGGCCACGGCGGCGCCGGCCACCGCCCATGCCACGTATCTGCGCTTCCTGGACTGCCGATGGCTGGACATGAATTTCCCACCCCATGGTTCGAATGACGGGTGCGCGCGGCACGGACCGCGCGCGGCGCACGGGCGACGGAGCGGCACGCGGACGGCACGTCACCCTCTCGTCCGGCGCGCCACGCGTGCGGCGGGCCCACGCGTCCGACCGCACGCGCATGTCACGCAGGCGCGTGTGGCGCAGGCGCGTGTGGCGCAGGCGCGTGTGGCGCACGAAAACGGATCGCAACGTGTCCGGCCGTGCCCCTCCGTTCGGGAAACCCGGCACCTTGATCATCACAAGCTTCGGCCAAGGTGGCGCAAAGAGTGCGGTGCGGTGTCAGCCCCGGACCTGGCCCAGCCACTCCAAGGTGCGGCGGATCTCCGCCACCATCGGATGCCCGGACCCGCGCAGCCGCTCCACGTCGTGCAGCAGCCGCGCCAGCGTGTCGTGGGCGGCGCCCCGGTCGCCGAGGGCGAGCAGCAGGTGGCCGATACGGCGGCGCACCTCCAGGGAGATCTCCGGGTCCCCGGCGACGTACTGGTTCTCGTAGTACGGCAGCAGGGCGCGGTACTCCGCGAGCGCCGCGGCGGGTTCACCGAGCTGCTCCAGGCACTGCGCGGCCTCGTAGCGGAAGCGCAGCGACTGCGGGTCGGCCTGGCCGGCCTCGGCGGCCCGCTCGTCGGCGAGCCGGCGCAGCTCGGGCAGGGCCCGCCGGTACTGGCCGTCGTCCATCAGCGTGGCCGCGTACTGCTTGCGCAGGGTCCGCACGACGGGCGAGTGCTCCCCGTGCTCGGCGGCGGCGGCCGGCAGGATCGACCCGAGGATGTCCACGGCCTGCGTGATGCGCCCCTCGCCCAGCAGCCGCTTCACCTCGTCCACGGCACCCGCGACATCGGCCCGCTCCACGGCGGGCGGGGCCTGCGGCTGCGGCTGCGGCGCCGGGATGCGCGCCCGGTCCGGCCATGGCGCGTGCGGGCGCAGGAAGGGGCGGGTGGGGTCGAGCGGGGCGCCGGTGGGCATACCGCGCGCGGGCAGCAGCGGCAGCAGCTGCTCGTACGTCTCCTGCGCCGAACCCGGCCTGTGCTGCGGGTCCTTGGACAGCAGCCGCAGCACGAGGCTCTCCAGGGCGGGCGGCACCTCGGGGCGCAGCCGGCGCACCGGGAGCGGCGGCTCGTAGAGGTGCCGGTGCAGCACGCCGAGCGCCGTCGAACCCGAGAACGGCACGTCCCCGCTGAGCAGTTCGTGCAGCAGCACGCCCAGCGCGTACAGGTCCGTGTACGGGCCGACGGCGCCGCCCATCGCCTGCTCGGGGGCCATGTAGGCGGGGCTGCCGATGGGTGAGCCGGTGTGCGTCAGACGCGTGGTGTCGGTGTCCATGACGGACGCGACGCCCAGGTCGAGGACGGTGACCGTGCCGTCCTGCTTGACCATCACGTTCCGCGGCTTCAGGTCGCGGTGCACGATCGGGACGGCGTGCACCGCGGACAGCACGGCGCACAGCTGCGCGGCGACCGCGACGGCCCACTGCCACGGGTAGGGGTCGTGCTCGGCGAGGTGGTCGGAGAGGTCGGCCCCGTCGACGTACTGCATGACGAGGAACAGCTCCTCGCCCTCGCTGCCCGCGTCGTGGACCGTGACCAGACCGGGGTGGTCGACCTGCGCCGTGACCCGGCATTCGCGCACGAAGCGGCGGCGCAGCTCGTCGGCCTCCTGGCCCGCGACCTTGTCCGGCCGCAGGAGCTTCACCGCCACCCGCCGGTCCAGACGCTGGTCGTAGGCCGTCCACACCTGGCCCATGCCGCCCTGCCCGATCAGCGTGGACAGCTCGTACCGGTCCGCGACCACACGTCCTGTCGCCACGCTCACCCCCGGTCCCTGCCGTCCCTGCCGTCGTCCTGATGTCCGTCGTGCTTGCGCAGATAGTCACTGAGCTCGTCGAGCTCCGCCCGCACCTGGTCGATCCGCGCGGGCGCGTGCCGCTGGGGCGGCGCCGTCGTCGCGGGCGGCGGCGTCGGCCGGGGCATCGGCGGCGGCGTGTGCGGTCCCTGGGTCTGCGGAACCGTCGTCGCGGTGTACGGGGACTGCGGGTAGCCGTACGCCTGCGGCGGGGGCTGGTGCGGTACGTAGCCCGGGAAGCGGAGCTGGTGGAAGTGGCGTATGTCCGCCGCCAGGTAGTACGCGATCTCGGCGACCAGCGAGCCGAGGAGCAGCGCCATGCCCGTCCAGCCGCCCGGCGTGTGGACCTCCTCGCCGGGCTCGGTGCCCAGCAGGACGAGGCTGAGGACCAGAGCCGCGATGGAGGCGACGAACAGCCCCCAGTCGACCGACTTCCGCGTCACGATCGCCAGGCGCAGCATCATCGTCCAGGCCAGCAGGCCGAGGGTGAACACGGAGATCACCACGAAGAACACGCGCAGGAAGACCAGCCACCCGGTAGGGGGTGGTGATTTCACCGGCTGCGCCTGGCCGTGGCCTTGCATGGCTGCTCCTGGAGGCCTGATGAGGACGGACGTACGAGTTCGGATCCGAGCGTATAGGCCGACAAGGACAAGCGGTTAAGGGTTGCGCCGAACCGTTGTCGTGCTGATCACATCGCGCCGTCCCGCAACACCCGCGCAGGCCACGACGGAAGTCCGCGTTCCGTCGGCCCGCCGTGCCCGGACCGACCGTCGGCTGCGCGCCGGACCGCCCGTCCGCGGTGGCCGGACCGCGCGCGGAGCCGATGAAACCCCTTGTGCGGAGCGGCCTCACCGCGTGCGCCGACCTGGCCTTCCCCGTGCCGGAATCCAACGGGCCGTCAGTGCGGCGCGCCATCAGTCCGCCGCGCCATCAGTCCGGCGCGACCGTCCCGTCCGTCAGGCCGTCGTACATGCCGCGCACCAGCTGCTCGCCGAGCCGGCCCGCGCGCCGCAGCGCGTCCTCGAACTCGGCCAGCGCGCGGAAGCGTTCGCCGTAGCGGCGCTGCTCGTCGAGCGGCAGCCTGGGCAGCTGGAGACGGCGCACGTCCAGCCTGGTCGCGGTGGACGCGTAGCTGCTGGCCTGCCGGTTGTTGGCGGTGCCGCGCAGGAAGCCGGCCAGGAACCACGGGTCGAGCGCGGCCGGGTCGGGCCGCAGGAGCGTGAGGTTGCGCCCCAGGGCGGCGCCCGCCGTGCGTTCGTCCACCACGCGCGCGACGGACCCTCCGCCGAGCACGGGCACGACGACGTCCCCCGCCTCGACCAGTACGGCTTCCTCCTCGCCCTCCGGCAGCGTCCCGGACGGGTCGGTTCCGGCGAGCACGTCGTGGTCGGTGAGCACCGGCACGCGCGCGGGCGCGCCGTTACCGCCCGTACGCAGCACCAGCGCACCCCCGCGGGCGAGTTCGCCGACGGTGATGAGGGGCCAGCGTGCGGGCTGGGCGCCCTGGGCCTTCGGGGGCGTCAGGTCGGCGGTGAGTCGCAGGGTCTCACCGAGCCGTTCCCGCACGCCGACCAGCTGCTCGGTGCCGCCGCCCGAGGCGGCGGGCGGCAGATGGCGGGCCGGCGCCAGGTCGACGTCGTCGTCGAGGAGTTCGATGACGGGTACCGCGCGGCTGAATCCCGGCTCCTCCCGCACGCTGCCGGTGCGCTCGAAGGGCCGCCACGCGTCGAGCACCGCCGTCCGCACGGCCTGCCAGTCCAGGCCGGCCCGCCCGTCGCCGGCCGACGCGCCGACGTCCACCAGCAGCAACTCGGGCTGCGCGGGCGCCTTCTCGGGACGGCGCAGCACCCACACGTGGAGCGGGATGTTGTACGGCGGCGCCGCTCCGACCGGCAGGGCGATCACCGCGCGCAGCGCCCCGCGGCGCAGCAGGTCGGCGCGGATACGGCGGCCCGAGCGGCGGGAGGCCGCGGCCGGGGGCATCAGCAGCACCGCGCTGCCGCCGTCCTTGAGGTGGGCCAGCGCGTGCTGCACCCAGGCCAGTTCCGACTCCGTACGGGCCGGGAAGCCGTACTCCCAGCGGGCGTCGTAGGCGAGTTCGTCGTGCCCCCAGTTGCGCTCGTTGAACGGCGGGTGGCACAGGACGGCGTCGGCCCTGAGCGCGGGATACGCGTCGGCGCGCAGGCTGTCCCCGGAGGCGGTGCGGACGGCGGCCTTCCCCTGGAGGGCGAGCCTCAGCGCGGACAGCGCCGCCAGTTCGGGTGCGCTGTCCTGCCCGTACAGCTCCTGGTCCGGTCTCGGCGCCACGGCCCGCAGGAGCGCGCCGGTGCCGCACGCGGGGTCGAACACCGTACGCGCCGGTCCCGCGAGCTCCGCCATCAGCGAGGCGAGGTCGCCCGGAGTGAGCGTGTACTGGCGCGGGTTGGCGTCCAGGTGCCGCCCCAGCAGGAACTCGTACGTCTGCCGCGCGCCCAGCTCGGCGGCGAGCTCGGCGGCACCGCGCAGGAGCGGGGCCGAGGGCAGCAGTTCGGGACCGGTCGGGGTGTGCACGGCGCGGTCGCGGGGCGCGCCGAAGCGGGGGGTGACGACCTGGTCGAGCGCGGCGGGCAGCAGTGCGGCGAGGCGCTCGTCGGAGCCCGCGCTCAGCTCCAGCCAGTCGGTGGGCCGGTCGTGGATGAGCAGCAGGACGCAGCCGGCGTGCACGAGGGCGGTGACCGGGCCCTGCGGGTGTCCGGCGAGCTGCTGCCAGACGCGTTCGCGCAGCGGGACCTCGGCGAGCTTGCCCTGCTCGCGCAGCCACGCCTCGACCTCGGCGAGCGCGAAGGAGGGGCTGGTCTCGGTGCCGCCGACGGGCTTGGGGAAGTCGGCGTGGCGCCGCCGCCAGTTGCTGACGGCGGCGCGGCCGACCCCGGCGAGCCGCGCGATCCCGGCAGCGGTCACCTCTGTCGCGTTGTCCTGCACCCGCCGGCTCCCCTCGTTCTGGTCTGTCGCGCCCGGGCCACGCGGCCCCTCGCCCTGTGCACCCATGCGGCCCCGGTCTTCGCGGCTCTGGTCCGTGAAGCGTCCTCGCCTGTGACGCCGAGCATACCGGCGTACGCAAGATCTACCCCTTCACAGGCGTGTACACATCCTTTCTCGTGAACTGTGTTGACTCGGTTCACACACTCTGTTCTTATTGACCCATCGAACGGGCGAGCCGCCGGAACGAGCCGGCAACTCCGTGCGTTCGAGGGATCTGTTCACAGCCAGGGGAGGGCACAGTCATGGGCATCAAGGCCAAGGTGGGTCTGGGAGCCGTGGTCGGCATCGTCGTCATCGGTGCCGTGTCGGCGAACGCCGGCAACAGCAACAGCGACAGCGAATCCAGCAACAAGAGCAAGGACACCACCGCCTCCGCCGACCACGAGTCCGGCAAGAAGGCGGACAGCAGAACGAGCGACAAGACGAAGAACGCCGACAAGAAGGCCGAGAAGAAGGCCTCCTTCGACGGCGACGGAGACTTCCAGGTCGGCTCCGACATCAAGCCCGGCACCTACCGCACCACCGGCAACGACGACGGCATGTGCTACTGGGAGCGCGCCAAGGACGCCTCGGGCGAAATGGACTCCCTCATCGCCAACGACAACGTCACCGGAACCAGCTACGTGACCATCAAGGCCGGCGACAAGCTCTTCAAGACCAGCAGCTGCAACGACTGGGAAGCCGTCGCCGCCAAGCCGTCCGGCTCACCCGCCACCCAGATCAAGGGCGACGGCGGCATGTTCCGCATCGGCGCGGACATCGCCCCCGGCACCTACAAGTCCACCGGCAACGAGGACGACGGCTGCTACTGGGAGCGCGACAAGGACGCCACGCACTCCATGAACTCGATCGTGGCCAACAACAACGTCACCGGCACGGCCGTCGTCACCATCAGCGCCAACGACAGCTACTTCAAGACCACCGGCTGCGGGGACTGGAAGAAGACGGGCTGACACCAGCCGCCCGCCGCCGTCCTCGCCCTCCCCCCACACCTCTTCACACCTCACACCAAGGAACTCTCATGCGTCGCACCGCACTTGCCGCCCTCTGCCTCGCCGCCGCGGCCACCGCGGGCCTCACCGGCTGCCTGCCCGGAGAGACGAAGGCGGACAGCAAGCCGAAGGGCCCCTTCGCCGGCCTCACCGGCGGCGAGATCGCCGACCGGGCCGTCAAGGCCACCACAGGCGCCACCTCGCTCCGCATGAAGGGCGACATCCCCGACGACGAGGACGGCGGCACGATCCGCATCGACATGGCCCTCGACAAGAAGGGCCGGTGCGCCGGCACCATGAACATGAACGGCCAGGGCAAGGCCGACCTCATCAAGAGCGGCGACACCATCTACATGAAGTACGACGAGAAGTTCCTGCGCGCCCAGGGCGAGGGCCAGTCCAAGTCCGAGACCGACGGAGTGGTGGCACTGCTCGCCGACAAGTGGACCAAGATGGCCGCCACCGGCTCCGACGCCAAGGACATCGCCGGCTTCTGCGACCTCGACAGCGTCCTCGGCGGCGCGGAGGACGTGAACTCCGACGCCACCCGCGGCAAGACCACCACCGTCGACGGCACCCCGGCGATCATCCTCCACGAGAAGGACGGCAAGGACCGCTACACCCTCTACGTCGCCACCGAGGGCAAGCCGTACGTGCTGCGCGTCGACAGCAGCTCCGCCAAGGACCCGGGCACGGTCACCTTCAGCGACTTCGACAAGCCCGTCCCCGCGCAGAAGCCCTCCGGCAGGATCCTCGACCTGGACAAGCTGTCCGGCTGACCCACCCCGGAACCACGCCGTACGTCGAGCTCACAGGGTGTGCCGCACCCACACATTGGGCTCGACGTACACGGCGTATCCGCGCGCCGGTTCACAGTGCACCGGCACCAGCGCGCCCGGCACCTCGACGAGGCCCGCCGAGTCGAAAGGCAGCCCCGTCCAGCCACGCCACTCCTCCAGCGACGCCGCCACCGTCATCGACGCCGGAGCCACCGCCTCGACGACACCGCCCGCCCGGGCATGGACACGCAGCCACGGATCGTGCGGCAGCCCGTCGGCACGCTCCCGGAACGCGTACTCCTCCATCGGCGCACGCGGCTCCAGATGCTTGGCACTTGGACGCACGGGCGCGACGACCTCGCCGAAACCGTGCGCCCGGGCGTTGTCCCGCATCGCGGAGAGCATCCGCGCCGACAGCCCGCCGCCCTGCGCATGCGGGGCGACGACGATCGAGACGGCACCGACCGTGTCCGGCGGCGTACCACGCCGCAGATCCGCGAACGCCCAGGACAACACCTCGTCCCAGCCCCGCGCGGGCAGCTCGCCCCGCTCCTCGTCCGCGAGGGCGAACGGCACGCTGTACGCGTGCGCCACCACACGTCCGTGCTCGTCCTCGGCGAACAGCACGTACTGCGGCAGCTCGGTGGCGATCCGCCCGTAGTGCGAGTTGCCCACCGGGTCGTGCAGCAGGAACTCCGGCCAACTGTCGGCCATCCCCACCACCGGCCCTAGCATCTCGGGACGTTCGGCAAGACTCGACACCTTCAGCTCCATGCCCGTCACCGTAGGCGTCGGTCCGACACAGCGAAACGGATTTCACGCCCGATATCGAGTTCCCTGGGGGGTGTGGGGTGTTCCGGAGGCTGGGCGATCCCGGGGACGGCGGGGCGGGGCGTTCCCGGGCGCGACGGGCAGATACGGACCGGCGCCCGGGACGCCGTCAGTTCGCGTGGAAGCGTGCCGGTGCGCTCGTCGGGTTGCCGCCCGAGGGAAGCTTCTGCCCGGGGCAGCCGGAGAGGACCTTCTTCATCGCCGCCTTCTCGGCACTCGTCACCCACAGCTCGTACTTCTTCTTCACCGCGACCTGCGCGGCGACATACGTACACCGGTACGCCTTGTTGGGCGGCAGCCAGGTCGCGGTGTCACCGTCGCCCTTGCTGCGGTTGGCGCTCGCGCCCACGGCACGCAGATTCATCGGGTCGTTGGCCAGCGCGATCCGCTTGCTCGCGTCCCAGTACTTGGCGCCCTTCTGCCAGGCGTCCGAGAGCGCGACCAAATGATCTATGTCGACCAGGCTGCGGCCACGGGCGAACTTCACGTCTTGACCGCCGTACGGGTCGGGGGTGAGGAGCCCGGACGACACCTTGCACGTGCCGTCGCTGAACTTCACGTCCTTCAGATCCCGCTTGAGGATGTCGTCCCGGGTGTCGCACCGGTTGGAGTCCGTGTCGGCCCAGGCCGTGCCGAACCGCTCCCGGCTGTATCCCGTCTTGGGTGCTCGCCCCTTGACGGTCAGCGAGTCCACGGCGGCGAGAGCCGCACCACCGGCCGCCGTCCCCTTCGCTCCCGGCGAGTCCTCGGTCCCCGTACGGCAGCCGGCGACACCGGTCCCCACGGCGAACATCATCAGTGCGGCCGCGACCGCCCCACCCCTCAGACGCACCACGACACCCCTCCCCGAGCTCCCCTGATCCGCCCCTGACGGGCGCGTTTTCCCAGTGCCCACCGTAGCCGCCGGTACTCCTCCCCCATACCTGCCCCCAACGGGCAATCGGTGCACCCCGGGCGTATCGTCGGTGGTGAGTCACCTCGGGAAGGAGCTCTGGATGGGCATCTTCGACAGGTTCAGGGGCCACGGACAGGACAAGGCCAAGGAAATGTCCGACGTGGCGGAGAAGAAGGTCAACGAGAAGACGGGCGACAAGTACACGGACCAGGTCGACGACGCGCAGCAGAGGATCGAAGGCGCGGCGGGCCTGAAGCGTGACCGCCCCGACCAGCCGTAACGCCAACGCCGAGGACTCAAGAAGCCCAGCGCCGGCCGGATCGACTGAACCCCCGCAACCCGAGCCGTCCGCCGAGACCGACACCATGAGGTCGGCGGGCGGCTTTCGGTGTGGGAAGGGGGCCGTCCGGCGGCCTTTTCGCTGTCCATCGGGGCCCCTCCCCCTCCCCTCCCCGCTCCCCCTGTGCTGCTGAGTGCCTGCCGGGCGTGCCCGCAGGTCACACCTTGCCGATGCCGAGGGTCGTCTCCGACGGGAGCAGGCCTGAGCCGAGTGCCGCGACCCAGAACTCGCCGAGCAGGTCGGCGAGATGGGCGGCGCCGTCCGGGCCGAGCGCGCGCCAGGGCGCGGCGGCGAGTTCGTCGGTGTGCTGTTCGACCTGGCGCCGCAGTTCGCGGCCGGCGGGTGTGGCGACGCCGTCCTCGTCCACCAGGCCCCGGGCGGTGAGGCGTTCGCGGGCGGCGGTCCATTCCTCCTGGCTCCAGCCGCGGCTTTCGAAGCGTTCCACGGAGGCCGCGCCTATCGCCGCGAAGGAGACGAGGGCTTCGACGGGGTCGAGGCCGGCGACGAGGAGTGCCGCGAGGTGGCCGTCGCCCCGGTGTTCGCGCAGGATCGTCGCCGCGTGCCACAACTGGAGGTGGGGGGCCTCGGGCCAGTCCGATTCGGCGTTGGCCGCGGCGAGGGGGCGGCCCGCGGTGTTCGCGGCTTCCGCGGCGCGGCGGGCGAGTGCGGCTGCCTCGGCGAGTTCGGGGGAGGTGATGCGGTCTCCGAATATCGCGCGGTAGGCGCGGTCGACGGCACGTTCTCGGGCGTTCAGAACCTGCTCCGGACTGGCGGTCTGCCAGGCGGACTTCATGTGTTCGGCGACCATGCGTGGGCTGAAGCTGTAGAAGGCGGAGGTGACGCGTTCGCTGCCGGCGGCGCCCAACGGGGCGGCGCGGTAGGGGAAGTAGCTCGGCCAGCGTTCCTCCGTGTCGTAGCCGAGGGCTGCGGCTTCCTCGAAGGTCTCCGGTGCGTAGTAGAAGACGGCGTGGAGGGGTTCGAGGAGGTGCCAGAGCTGGCGCACCCGTCCGAGCTCGACGTCCGTGCCGGCGCCCGCCCGGGCGGCTTCTTCGGTCTTGCTGGTTCCGCTGGTCGTGCTGACGCTCTCCGACATGACTCGTCCCCTCGTCACGGTCCGGCTCGATGCGTAACTTGACATTGACTAGATTGCCGGAGGAGGGGGAACTTGTCAATGCCTAGATTCCGCGTAGGCTTTTGAGCATGGCCGAGACCAGTAAGAACACCGGGACGAGCAGGACCGGCGGCACCGACGAGGCCGATGGGACCGCCACGGCAGCCGGGGCGACCGGGACCGCCGGTACCGCACCGACCGCCAGGGCCGCCAGGGCCGCCGAGACCACGGGGGGCTCAGGGGACACCGGGCCCCAACGCCCGTACCATCACGGCGATCTGCGGCGCGCGATCCTGCGGGCGGCGCTCGACGCCATCGCCGCCGACGGGCCGTCCGGGTTGAGCCTGCGCGACCTGGCCCGCAGGGCGGGTGTCTCGCACGCGGCCCCGGCCCACCACTTCAAGGACCGCACCGGCCTGCTGACGGCGATCGCAGCGGAGGGGTACGAGCTGCTCGCGGCCGCGCTCGCCGACGCCGACGACCTGCGGGACGCCGGCGTCCGCTACGTGCGCTTCGCGCGGGAGCACCCGGCCTACTTCCAGGTCATGTTCTCCCCGGAGCTGCTGCGGGCGAACGACCTGGAGCTGACGACGGCCAGGACCCTGGCGGGCGAGCGGCTGCGCAGTGCCGTCTCCGCCGTGCCGCAGGAGGGCCGGGGCCCCGACAGCCGCCTCGCCGGGGTCGCGGCCTGGTCACTGGCCCACGGCTTCGCGACGCTGCTCCTCAGTCACAACCTGGACGGCCCGGTGGGCGAGCAGGACCCCGACGAGGTGTTCCGCGCGCTCACCGGGATGCTGTTCCAGTCACGGCCGCGCGAGGACGGGGCGGCTTCACCGCAGCAGCCCCGGTCGTAGGAGCCCTGGGCCCAGGCGCACCGGGCCCAGGCGCACCGACCGTACGCACGGGCCGTACGCCCCGCGCCCGTTCGCCACCGGGCCCGTACGCTCTCGCGGCCGTACGCCCCCGCGGCCCCTACGACCCGAGGACCGACGCCAGGAACTCGCCCGTCCACCCGAGGAGTTCGCGTCCGACCAGCGGCTTGCCGCCGACCTTCGCGGTCTTGGGGCGGGGCACCAGGATCTGGTGGACGGCCGGCTTGATGACCGTCCCGGGGTAGAGCCGCTTCAGCCGCAGTTCCTGCGACTCGCGCAACTCCACCGGGGCGAAACGGATGTTGTTGCCCTGCAGGACGATCTCGCCGACCTCGCACGCCCGCGCGAGCATGCGCAGGCCGGCCACGAGGAGCAGGTTCTCGACGGGTTCGGGCAACTTGCCGTAGCGGTCGACGAGTTCCTCGCGGACGGCCTTGATGTCCTCCTCCGAGTTGGCGGAGGCGATGGAGCGGTACGCCTGGAGGCGCAGCCGCTCGCCGGGCGCGTAGTCGTGGGGGACGTGCGCGTCGACGGGGAGCTCGATCTTGACCTCCAGGGGCGGCTCCTCCTCGACACCGCCTTCCAGGGAGGCCCGGTAGTCGGCGACGGCCTCGCCGACCATGCGGACGTACAGGTCGAAGCCGACGCCGGCGATGTGGCCGGACTGCTCGCCGCCGAGGAGGTTGCCCGCGCCGCGGATCTCCAGGTCCTTCATCGCCACATACATGCCGGCGCCCATCTCGGTGTGCTGGGCGATGGTGGCGAGGCGCTCGTGGGCGGTCTCGGTGAGCGGCTTCTCCGGCGGGTACAGGAAGTAGGCGTAGCCGCGTTCCCTGCCGCGGCCGACGCGGCCGCGCAGCTGGTGCAGCTGGGAGAGGCCGAAGTTGTCGCCGCGCTCCACGATCAGCGTGTTGGCGTTCGAGATGTCGATGCCGGACTCGACGATCGTCGTGGAGACGAGCACGTCGTACTTCTTCTCCCAGAAGTCGACGACGACCTGTTCCAGCGTCTGTTCGGACATCTGGCCGTGGGCGGTCGCGATGCGCGCCTCGGGGACGATCTCGCGCAGCCGGGCGGCGGCGCGGTCGATCGACTCGACGCGGTTGTGGATGTAGAAGACCTGGCCCTCGCGCAGCAGTTCGCGGCGGACGGCGGCGCCGATCTGCTTCTCCTCGTAGGGGCCGACGAAGGTGAGGACGGGGTGGCGTTCCTCCGGCGGGGTGGTGATCGTGGACATCTCGCGGATGCCGGTGACCGCCATCTCCAGGGTCCTGGGGATGGGGGTCGCGGACATGGTCAGTACGTCCACGTTCGCGCGGAGCTTCTTGAGCTGTTCCTTGTGCTCGACGCCGAAGCGCTGCTCCTCGTCGACGACGACGAGGCCGAGGTCCTTGAACTTGGTCTCCGAGGAGAACAGGCGGTGGGTGCCGATGACGACGTCGACGGAGCCCTCACGCAGGCCTTCGAGGACGGCCTTGGCCTCCGAGTCGGTCTGGAAGCGGCTGAGTGCCCGCACGTTGACGGGGAACTGCGAGTAGCGCTCGGAGAACGTGCCGAAGTGCTGCTGCACCAGGAGCGTCGTGGGCACGAGGACGGCGACCTGCTTGCCGTCCTGGACCGCCTTGAAGGCTGCGCGCACGGCGATCTCCGTCTTGCCGTAGCCGACGTCGCCGCAGATCAGGCGGTCCATGGGGACCGTCTTCTCCATGTCGTCCTTGACCTCGGCGATCGTGGTCAGCTGGTCGGGGGTCTCCGCGTACGGGAAGGCGTCCTCCAGTTCGCGCTGCCACGGGGTGTCGGTGCCGAAGGCGTGTCCCGGGGCGGCCATGCGGGCGCTGTAGAGCTTGATGAGGTCGGCGGCGATCTCCTTGACGGCCTTCTTGGCGCGGGCCTTGGTCTTGGTCCAGTCGGCGCCGCCCAGGCGGTGCAGGGTGGGTGCCTCGCCGCCGACGTACTTGGTGATCTGTTCGAGCTGGTCGGTGGGGATGTAGAGGCGGTCGCCGGGCTGGCCGCGCTTGGCGGGGGCGTACTCGACGACGAGGTACTCGCGGGTGGCGCCCTGGACGGTGCGCTGCACCATCTCGATGTAGCGGCCGACGCCGTGCTGCTCGTGGACGATGTAGTCGCCGGCTTCGAGGGTGAGCGGGTCGATGGTCTTGCGGCGGCGGGCGGGCATGCGCGCGCCGTCCTTGCCGGCCGCCTTCTGCCCGGAGAGGTCGGTCTCCGTGAGGACGGCGAGTCTGAGCGCGGGGTCGACGAAGCCGTAGTCGATGGAGCCGCAGGAGACGTGGACCAGGGACGGGCTGATGTCGGTCAGCTCGGTGTCGAGGCGGGCGGCGATGCCTTCGCCGCCGAGGACCTCGACGGTGCGGGCGGCGGGGCCGTGGGCCTCGGTGACGAACACGGTGCGCCAGCCCTCGGCGAGCCAGCCCTTGGTGTCGGCGAGGGCGCGGGCGGTGTCGCCGCGGTAGGTCTCGGGGGCGTGCATGCCCAGCTTGAGGGTGTCCGCGTCGAGTTCCTCGTCGGCGGCGAACGGGGACACCGACCACCACATCATGTCCAGTTCGCGGGCGCGGTCCCGTACGTCGGCGATGGACCACAGGGATGCGGCGCCGACGTCGATGGGGGCTTCGCCGCCGCCGGCCGTCGCCGCCCAGGACGCCTGGAGGAACTCCTGGGACGTGGCCACGAGGTCGGCGGCCCGGGTCCGGACGCGCTCCGGGTCGCAGACGACGGCCATGGAGCCCTTGGGGAGGACGTCGAGGAGGAGCTCCATGTCGTCGACGAGGACGGGGGCGAGGGATTCCATGCCCTCCACGGCGATGCCCTCGGCGATCTTGCCGAGGAGTTCGGCGAGCTCGGGGTGGGCCTCGGCGAGGGCCGCGGCCCGCTGCCGTACGTCGTCGGTGAGGAGCAGTTCGCGGCAGGGCGGCGCCCACAGGCCGTGCTCGGCGACTTCGAGGGACCGCTGGTCGGCGACCTTGAAGTAGCGGATCTCCTCGACGTCGTCGCCCCAGAACTCCACGCGCAGCGGGTGTTCCTCGGTGGGCGGGAAGACGTCGAGGATGCCGCCGCGGACGGCGAACTCGCCGCGCTTCTCGACGAGCTCGACCCGGGAGTACGCGGCTGCCGCGAGTGCCTCGACGATGTCGCCGAGGTCTGCGGTCGAGCCGGTGCGCAGGGCGACGGGCTCCAGGTCGCCGAGGCCCTTGACCTGGGGCTGGAGCACGGAGCGCACGGGGGCGACGACGACGGAGACGGGGCCCGTGTCGGGGTCGTCGGTGCGCGGGTGGGCCAGGCGGCGCAGGACGGCGAGGCGGCGGCCCACGGTGTCGCTGCGCGGGGAGAGGCGTTCGTGCGGGAGGGTCTCCCACGACGGGTACTCGACGACTGTCTCGGACGGCAGGAGGGAGCGCAGGGCGGCGGCGAGGTCCTCGGCCTCCCGGCCCGTCGCGGTCACCGCCATGACGGGGCGGGCGGCGTCGCGGGCGAGGGCCGCGATCGCGAAGGGGCGGGCCGCGGGCGGGCCGACCAGGTCGACGTGCATGCGGTTGCCGTCGGTGGCGGCCTTCACCGCTTCCGCGAGGGCGGTGTCCTTGACGACGGCGTCGAGCAGACCGTGCAGGCTCATGAAGGGCTTCCATCCCAGGGTGGGCAACGCGAAGGGCCCGACACGTGGGACGGGCCGGGGGTCTCCAGCGTACGTCGCCGGGCTGGGCTGTGCCGGGGCTGTGGACAACGGCCCCGGTGACGGCCCGGCCCCGCCTGGACTGCGGGGTCTGTCGTAGCGCCGGCCGCGCGGTTGACGCCGGTCCCGTCGTGGTCCGGCCGGGCTGTGGACACCGGTCCTTCGTGGTCCGGCCGGGCTGTGGACGGCGCCGGCTTTCGCGTCCCGCGCGGGGCCTGTCCCGAGCAGCTCGGTGCGGTTCGACGTGGCCGGTCCTCGGGCAGGGCCCGTACCCGTGCCGGGCCGGTGCTCGTGCCGGGCCGGTGCTCGTGCCGGCCCCGTACCCGTGCCGGGCCGAGGAGTTCTCGCCCCCTCCGCCCCTTCCCGTCCCGTACCCGGGGGCTCCGCCCCCGGACCCCCGGATCGGCCTGGACGGCCTCGTCCTCAAACGCCGGACGGGCTGAGATCCCCCCGTACGGGAAAGGGCCGAGCCCGGTCCGGAGAGTGGTGCTCTCCGGACCGGGCTCGGCCTCATCCCCCGTGACCCCCGTGCACGGTGGCTGTCGGGTCAGTCGGTGGCAATCGCGTTCAGGACGTTCATCCTGCCCGCGCGGAACGCCGGGATCAGCGCGGCGAACAGGCCCACGAACGCGGAGCCGATGAAGACCCCGATGATGGTCGGCCAGGGAATGTCGAGGACGTTCAGGCCTTCGAGGGCGAGGAGCTTCTGGGCGGTGGCGCCCCAGCCCATGCCCAGGCCGAGGCCGAGGAGTGCGCCGAAGAGGGCGATGACCACGGACTCCAGGCGGATCATGCGGCGCAGCTGGCGGCGGGAGAGGCCGATGGCCCGCATGAGGCCGATCTCCCGGGTGCGCTCCACCACGGACAGGGCGAGGGTGTTCACCACGCCGAGGACGGCGACGATGATCGCGAGGGCCAGCAGGCCGTAGACCATGTTGAGGAGCTGGCCGACCTGGTCCTTCAGTTCCTGCTTGAAGTCGGTCTGGTCGCGCACCTGGTACTGCGGGTACGGCTCCATGGCCTTCTTCAGGGCCGCGTACGCCTCCTTCTCCTGGCCGTCCTTGGCCTTGGCGAACATGATCTCGTTCGGCGGGACGCGGTCCGCGGGAAGGTACTTCTTCATCGTCGCGATGCTGGTGTAGCGGGCGCCCTGGTCGATGGACGTGTCGTCGTCCGTGATGGCGGCGACCTTGAGCTTCGCGGTGGAGCCGTGGTCGAAGGCGACGGTGAGGGTGTCCCCGACCTTGACGTGGTGCTTGGTGGCGTAGTCGGAGCCGACGGACAGGGCGTCCTTGCCGTAGGCGGCCCTCAGCTCGCCGGCGGTGGTCTCGCGGCGCAGGTCGTCCGCGTAGGACGGGTCGGCGGCAGTGATGCCGCTGTCGTCGGTCTTGCCGTCCGGGGAGGTCAGCGTGGCCTTGATGTCCTTGTAGCGGGTGACGTGGGCGAGGCCGGGTGTCGTCTCCATGGCCTTCTCTGCCTGCGGGACGATCCGCTGGTTGCCCTGGACGATGAAGTCCGCGCCGACCGACTTGTCGAGCTCGCTGGTCGCCGAGGCCACCATGGAGGAGCCGACGACGGAGAGGCAGGCGACGAGGGCCAGGCCGATCATCAGGGCGGCGCCGGTGGCGCCGGTGCGGCGCGGATTGCGCAGTGCGTTGCGCTCGGCCATGCGTCCGACGGGTCCGAAGGCCCGCAGCAGGACCGCGCTGATCACCCGGACCACTCCGCCGGCCAGCAGCGGGCCGACGATGACGAACCCGATGAGGGTGAGGACCACGCCGGCACCCAGGACGAGGGAGCCGTCGCTCGCCTTGTCCGCGGTGGCCGCCGCGTAGAGGGCGGCGGCTCCGGCGCCGGTGAGGACCAGGCCGATCAGGCCGCGTACGAGGCCGGCCTTGCCGTCGGCGGGGGTGCCGGCGTCGCGCAGCGCGGCCATCGGGGAGACCTTGCCGGCGCGGCGGGCGGGGAGGTAGGCGGCGAGGACGGTGACGACGACGCCGAGGAGGAGGCCGACGACCGGGGTGGTCGCCTTGACGGTGAGGTCGCGGGTGGACAGTTCCATGCCCATCGACGACATGATCTTCATGAGGCCGACGGCGAGGCCGACGCCCGCGCCGACGCCGAGGATCGAGCCGAACACGCCGAGCAGGGTCGCCTCGACGAGGACGGAGCGGTTGATCTGCTTGCGGGACGAGCCGATCGCCCGCATCAGGCCGATCTCGCGGGTGCGCTGGGCGACCAGCATCGAGAAGGTGTTGATGATCAGGAAGATGCCGACGAGGAAGGCGATACCGGCGAAGCCGAGCATGGCGTACTTGATGACGTCCATGAAGGAGCCGACGTCGCTGCGGTTCTCGTCCGCGGTCTCCTTCTGCGTCTGCACCTTGTAGGTGCCGGCGCCGAGCGTCGCGGTCACGTCCTGCTTGAGGCGCGCGTCGGTGACGCCCGCCGCGGCGGTGACGTTGACGTGGGTGAACCGGCCGGTGGAGCCGAGCAGTTCACGCTGTGCGGTGGCGGTGTCGAAGTAGACGACGGCGGCACCGGGGTTGGTCACCTTGAAGGAGGCGATGCCGACGATCTTCGCCCTGAAGTCGCCGGTGACGGCGATGGTGCGCAGTTCGTCGCCCCTCTTCAGGTGATGCTTGTCGGCGGTGTCGGCGTCGACCATCACCTCGGTCGGTCCCCGCGGGGCACGTCCCTCGGTGATCTCCATCGAACGGAGGTCGTTGCGGGTCCAGTTGCCCGCGATCGTCGGGGCGCCGTTGCTGGAGCCCATGTTCTTGTTGTCGCTGTCGACGACGGTGACGTTCATCGAACTGACGGCACCCTCGGCGGACTTGACGCCGTCCGCCTTCTTCGCCTGCGCGAGCACGGAGGCCGGCATCGAGTCGGGCTTGCCGTTCTGCGGGGTGTCGTCGGACTTGGCGTCCTTCGGCGACACCGTCACGTCGGAGGAGGTGGCCGCGAACAGCTTGTCGAACGTCGTGTTCATCGTGTCCGTGAACACGAGCGTGCCGCAGACGAAGGCCACCGACAGCAGGACCGCCACGGCGGACAGCGCCATGCGTCCCTTGTGCGCGAAGAAGTTGCGCATCGAGGTCTTCAGGACGGTCATGACGTGCGCCCCCGGGCGTCGAAGTCCTTCATGCGGTCCAGGACCTGGTCGGCGGTCGGCTGGTACATCTCGTCGACGATGCGGCCGTCGGCGAGGTAGAGCACCCGGTCCGCGTACGAGGCGGCCACCGGGTCGTGCGTGACCATCACGATGGTCTGGCCGAGCTCGTCGACGGAGCGGCGCAGGAAGCCCAGTACCTCGGCGCCGGCCCGGGAGTCGAGGTTTCCGGTCGGCTCGTCACCGAAGATGATCTCGGGCCGGGCCGCCAGGGCGCGGGCCACCGCGACGCGCTGCTGCTGGCCGCCGGAGAGCTGGTTGGGGCGGTGCTTGAGGCGGCCGGCGAGCCCGACGGTCTCCACGACCTGGGCCAGCCAGGCCTTGTCGGGCTTGCGGCCCGCGATGTCCATCGGCAGCGTGATGTTCTCCAGCGCGCTCAGCGTGGGCAGCAGGTTGAACGCCTGGAAGATGAAGCCGATGCGGTCGCGGCGCAGCTGGGTGAGCTTCTTGTCCTTGAGGCCGGTGATCTCGGTCTCGTCGAGGTGGATCTGGCCGGAGGTGACGGTGTCGAGTCCGGCGAGGCAGTGCATCAGCGTGGACTTGCCGGACCCGGAGGGGCCCATGATGGCGGTGAACTGACCTCGTGCGATGTCCACGTCGATGTGGTCGAGGGCGACGACGCGGGTCTCCCCGGACCCGTACGCCTTCACGACCTGCCGCGCCCGCGCGGCAACGGCCGTACGCCCTCCAGTGCCCCCGTGCCTGGGAATGGTCACAGCCGATGTCACGGTATGTCTCCTATGTCGGTCGGCAGTGGTGTCTGCCGGATCTGAGTCCTGGACGAAGTGCGTCTGGCTACGTCGGTAAGTCTGGTGGCGGCGGGGGCCCCGGCGCTCTGGTGCCCGGCCCAGTCTTCTGCTGGGGAAAACCCCACCCCCGTGGGTGCGGTCCGTACGACCGGACGCGCTCCCCAGCGGCGTAAAGCCAGGTTAAGGACGCATCCCCGCCCGTCTCGTCCTCCGCCGGTACGAACCCTCCCCGACCCCTGGTACGGAGGTACCCCTAGGGGCTCTCCACCCTTCGGTGGACTGTTTCTCGGGGTCAGATCCACCCTCGGGCCCACTCAGCGTCCACCCTCCCGCGACGTGAGGGTCAAGTGGGAAGCTGTCCGGGGCGGATGGATGCAGGGGGAAAGGAAACCGGGTGGGCCAGGGAGAGACGCAGATACCGGCCGCACGGCCCGCGGGCACGCCGGCCGGCGCACCGGGAAACGGAACGCGCGGGCGCCGCGCCGTGGTCGCCGCCCTGATGCTGGCGATGGCGCTGGCCGCGCTCGACTCCACCATCATCTCCACGGCGGTCCCGCAGATCGTCGCCGACCTCGGCGGCTTCTCCGTGTTCTCCTGGCTGTTCTCCGGCTACCTGCTCGCCGTGACGGTCACACTGCCCGTCTACGGCAAGCTCTCCGACACCTTCGGCCGCAAACCCGTCCTGATCGCGGGCTCCGTCCTCTTCCTGGCGGGCTCCCTGCTGTGCGCCACCGCCTGGAACATGGGCGCGCTCATCGCCTTCCGCATCGTGCAGGGCCTGGGCGGCGGCGCCCTCCAGGGCACCGTGCAGACGCTCGCCGCCGACCTCTACCCGCTCCAGGAACGCCCCAGGATCCAGGCGAAGCTGTCCACCGTGTGGGCGACCTCGGCGGTCGCCGGGCCCGCGCTGGGCGGAGTCCTCGCGGCCTATGCCGACTGGCGGTGGATCTTCCTCGTCAACCTGCCGATCGGCGTACTCGCCCTGTGGCTGATCGTCCGTCACCTGCACGAACCCGCACGCGAACGGGACACCGCGCGGCGCCCCCGCATCGACTGGGCGGGCGCCCTCGCCGTCTTCGCCTGCGGCGGCGTCCTGCTCACCGCGCTGGTGCAGGGCGGCGTCGCCTGGGACTGGCTGTCCGCGCCCTCCCTTGCCCTGTTCACGACCGGCCTCGCCCTGATCGCCGTCGTCGTCGCCGTCGAGCGGCGCGCCGCCGAACCGATCATCCCGGGCTGGGTGTGGCGCCGGCGCACCATCGCCGCGGTGAACCTGGCCCTCGGCGCCCTGGGCCTGCTCATGGTCGCGCCCACCGTCTTCCTGCCCACCTACGCGCAGGCCGTCCTCGGGCTCGCCCCGATCGCCGCGGGCTTCGTGCTCTCCGTGTGGACGCTGAGCTGGCCGGTGTCCGCGGCGCTCAGCCAGCACGTCTACCGGCGCATCGGGTTCCGCAACACCGCGATGCTCGGCATCGGCACGGCGACCCTCCTGCTGCTCGCCTTCCCCTTCCTGCCCTATCCGGGTGAGCCGTGGCAGCCCGCGCTCCTCATGCTGCTCCTCGGCGGCGCCCTGGGCCTGTTCCAGCTGCCGCTGATCATCGGCGTCCAGTCGACCGTCGGCTGGGCCGAACGCGGCACGACGACCGCCTCCGTCCTCTTCTGCCGGCAGACCGGACAGACCGTGGGCGCCGCCCTGTTCGGCGCCGTCGCCAACGGGGTGCTCGCCGCGCGGCTCGGCGGCTCGGGCGACCTCGACTCGGTGACCCGCGCGCTGGACTCGGGCGCGCCCGCCGAACACCTGCGGCACGCGGTCGCCGACGCGGTGCACGCCGTCTACCTGGGCGCGGCCTGTGCCGCCGCCCTCGCCTTCCTGGTCCTGTTGTTCGTCGCACCGCGCCGCTTCCCGGTGCTGAAGACCCCCGCGGAGTGAGGGCCGCAGCGATCCGCTCCCGCGGCCGACCGGTGCACGCTTGCGCGGAGGCCGCGATCCGCCCGCACGGCCGGTCGGTCGGCCGACCGGTCCACGCGACACGGCGGACCGACGCACACACCATCGGCACGGCGCACACACCATCGGCACGGCGCGGGCGACTTGGCTCCCCGGCCCGGCCCGGCCGGGCCACATCCGCTCCCACCAGCGGCAACACGGGCATCAGCGTGCCCTCGTGTACCCCGAGTCCAGACACTCACACCCCTGTAAACGCGGGTAACACCCCAGGTCACCGAAGTAAGCGCATACCGACCGCTCAGTTTGGTGAAAGTGCAGCGCATCCGGGATACCTGCGAGTAGCGTGCGCTGCTCACCCCCCAGCTCCCTGCGGTCCGCACCGGACCCGAGCCACGCAAGGAGAAACGGGATGCCAGACGCGTTCTCGTCCCCCGAGTACCAGCCGCCTCACCCACGGCCGTTCCCCACACCGGCCGAGCCCCCGTACCAGCCCCGCCACCAACGGCCCCGGTCCGCCCAGCCGCCCACCGCACAGCCACCGTCCCCGCAGCAGCCGCAGTACCCGGCGCACCCGCAGCACGCACCGCACCCGAACAGCGTCTCCCCCGCCCACGTCACCTACCCCTGGCAGCCACCGCCGCCCAAGCCCGTGCCCGAACCCCGGCGCATGCCGCGCCGTCAGGCTCTGGGCCACCACAGCGACATCAGACTGCTGCGCGGCGCCTACCGCTGGCAGCGGCGCGTGGCGACCCTGACCGCGCTCGGCTACTTCGTCCTCTTCCTCACGCTGTCCGCGTTCGCCCCGTCCCTGATGACGAACACGGTCTCCGGCGGACTGTCGACCGGACTGCTGCTCGGGCTGCTCCAGGTCCCCGTCACCTGCCTGGCCATCGGACTGTACGAGTACACGGCCCGCCGGACCGTCGACCCGATCGCCGACCGGATCCGCAAGCAGACCGAACTGGACGCGCGGCGGGAGGCGGCCCGATGACCGGCTTCAGCAGTTCCGCACAGGCCATGTCGCTGGTCGCGTTCACCTCGGTGGCCACCATCACGCTCCTGCTGTGCGTGATGACCGGACCCGACCGCGACGACCTCGACGAGTTCTACACCGGATACGGGTCGATGTCGCCGATGCGCAACGGCCTCGCCATCGCCGGTGACTACATCTCCGCCGCCACCGTCCTCGGCACCAGCGGCATCATCGCGCTCACCGGCTACGACGGTGTCGTCCTCGCCCTGAGCACCGCGCTCTCCCTGATGCTGCTGATGTTCCTGCTGGCCGAACCGCTGCGCAACGCGGGCAGGTTCACCATGGGCGACGCGCTCGCGCGCCGCATGCCCGGCCGCGCGGTCCGCATGACCGCGTGCGCGGTGACCCTGATCGCGCTGCTCCCCCTGATGCTGGTCCAGCTCGCCGGGGCCGGCGACCTGCTCGCCTTCATCCTCGGCTTCTCCAACGACTCCCTGAAGACCGGCTGCGTCATCGGACTCGGCGCACTGATGATCAGCTACGCGGCGATCGGCGGGATGAAGGGCACCGCCCTCATCCAGATCATGAAGATCGTGATGCTCCTCGGATCCGGCAGCGTCGTCGCCGCCCTCATCCTGCACCGCTTCGACTGGAACCCCGGAGCCCTGCTGGCCGCGGCCGGTCACAACAGCGGCGTCGGCTCCGCGTTCCTGCGCTCCGGCCTGGAGTTCGCGGGCGGCACCAGCCCCCGCCTGGACATGATCACCTCGGAGCTGACCGTCGTCCTCGGCGGAGCCTGCCTGCCCCACGTCACCATGCGGATGTACACCGCGAACAGCGCCCGGCAGGTACGCCGCTCGATGTCCTGGGCCGTGCCCTGCGTCGCCCTGTTCGTCGTCGTCATCAGCGTCATCGGCTTCGGCGCCACCGCGCTGATCGGCCGCAAGGTGATCGCCGCCGCCGACCCGCAGGGCAACACGGCCTATCTCCTCGGCTCCCGCGCCGCGTTCGGCCCCGACGTGTCGACGGCGGAGACCCTCCTGTTCACCACGGTCACCGCGGCGATCTTCCTGACCCTGCTCGCCTCCGTCGCCGGAATGATCCTGGCCTGCGCCAACTCGCTCGCCCACGACGTGTTCGCACGCGGCGGGTTCTTCCACACCCGCCGCCACGACGACGAGATGTCACCGCGTCACGAGATGCTCCTGGCCCGCCTGTCCGCCCTCGCGGTCGGCGCGGGGGCCATCCTGCTCGCCACGCTCGTCCAGCACCACAGCCTGCAACCCCTGATCACGCTGTCGTTCTGCCTCGGCGCCTCCGCGATCGCGCCCGCCCTGGTCTACAGCCTGTTCTGGCGCCGCTACACCCGAGCGGGCCTGCTGGCCACCCTCATCGGCGGCACCCTCACCGTCCTCGTCCTCATGCCGGGCACCAACCTCGTCTCCGGCTCCCCCACCTCCGCGTTCCCCGACGCCGACTTCAACTGGTTCCCGTTCACCACGACGGGCATCGTCTCCATCCCCCTGGGCTTCGTCTACGGCTGGCTCGGCACGGTGGCCTCCGGCCGGAAGAAGTCCGACGAACAACGCCGCCAGTACGAAGCGGTGGAGGGCTGGATCCTGGCAGGAGCGGTACGCAGGCGAACCTGACACCGCCCCGCCGGCGATCCGGCCGGACATCCCGACCGAGAGAGACGGGTGGGTGGGTGGGAAACCCCGCCGCGGAGCGGGGGAGCCCCACCCCGCGGAGCGGGCAACCCAGTGGACAGCGGCCCCCCTCGGGGGGCTACTCCGCCGGGGCCCGCCCCGTCAGCGACGTCAGACTCGTCTGCACCTGGTCCATCTGCGCCCGCACGTCGTCCCACCGCTCCCGGTGCTCGCGCAGCACCCGCTCGGTCTCCCGGGCGACCTGCTCCTCACTCACCCGCGCCTCGGCGAGCACCTCCGCGGCCCGCCCCGCGGCGTCCTCCTGCCGACGCCGAGCGCACTCCTCGGCCTCGGCGAACTCCCGCACCGCCTCGGACAGTGCGGCCTCGGCGCGCACGACGAGTTCGACGTGCCGCGCGTCGAGCTCGGCCTCCTGCTCGACGGCCTCCCGTTCGGCCTCGGCCCAGCGCTCGGCGTGCACCTTCTCCTGCTCGGCGAGCAGTTCCTGCGTGCGCTGCCGCACCTCGCGCAGCGCGGCCAGCGCTTCGCCGCGGCTCTCCTTGATGCCGCGCCGCGTGGAGATCCGGGTCTCGTCGGCCTCGGTACGGGCGGCGAGGAGCCGCTCCCGGGCGTACTCCTCGGCGGCAGCGCGCACCTCGTCGGCGTACGCCTGCGCGGCCTCGCGCACCTGACGGCCCGCGGCCTCCGCGTCGTCGACGAGCTGCCGGGCCTCGCCGCGCGCGTTCTCCCGCACGGTCCCGGCTTCCTCCGTGCCGAGTTCGAAGATCCGGCGCGCGCCGTCCCCGAGCGTCTCGTACGTCTGCGGGGCGAGCCCTGCCACGGTCCGCCGCAGCCGTTCGGACTCCGCGTCCATCTCCTTGGCCAGCACGGTCAGCCGGGCGGCGCGCTCCCAGGCGGTGTCGCGGTCGCGGGAGAGGGCCGCCGCGTACGCGTCGACCTGGCCGGGACGGTAACCACGCCCCCGTACAGCCTTGAAGCCGTACGGCGACCCCGATGCGCTGCTCATCCTTGGACCCCTTCTCCGCCCGGAGCACCCGGGACGGGGGTCCCGGAATGCAGATTTCGCGCAAATCATTGATTTTGCGGACATCTTGATGGATCGCACGGAAGTGTTCATAACGCGACACTCCGCCCACCCATTCGGTCGGAGATGAGCTCTTCGAGGTCAAATACAGAAGCGCTGCTGTCATCGGGCGCCCCGCGTAAGCCTGTTCGGCCGGGAACGACGGAGGCGCCCGACCCGTCGAACGGGTCGGACGCCTCGATCACGCGGGGCGGGCGCGTACGCGCCCGTACCCCCGACGGACTACAACAGGCCGTCCCACATCTGCTCCAGCAGGACCGACCACCAGCTCTCCGGCGAACCGAGGGCCGCCGGGTCGAGAGAGGCGAGCTGGGCCTGGAAGTCCACGGTCCAGCGGCCCGCCTGCTCCTGGTTGAGGCCGAAGCGCAGCCGCCACATGCGGCCGAGCAGGGCGAGGCAGCGCGCGAACTCGGGCAGTCCGCTGTTCACGAACTGCGGCGGCACGGGAGCGCCACCCGGTCCGGCCTCCACCGGCACCGCGACGATGTTCGCCGTGCCGTACTGGACACAGATCGCCTTGCCGAAGTCGCTGCCCATGACGAGGTACGAGCCCGCGTCCGCGGCCGGCTGCACCCCGCGCTCCTGCGCCAGCTCGGCGAGCGTGGGCACCGGGCGGCCCGGCTGGGCCTGCGCCCAGAAGAACGGGCCCATGTCGACCGGGAGTCCGGCCACGACGAGGGTGTGCGCGACGATGTTCGGCACGCCCTGCCGCGACACGGCGGCCTGGTCGAACCGGAACACGCCCGGTCCGAACGCCGCCGCCAGCTCCTGCCCGATCGCCTCCGGCGGGACCGGCGGCGCGGGCTGCACCGGCGGGATCGGCGCCCGCACCGGCGCCGGGCGCGCGGGACCGTCCGCGACCTGGTGCAACTCACCCTGGTGCGCGAGGAGTTGATGCATGCCCTGCTGTCGGCTGGCGTGATCGGTGCCGTACGGCGCGATGCTCGTGATCCGCGCCTGCGGCCAGCTCTCCCGGATCATCCGCGCGCAGTACGCACCCGGCAGCTCGCACGACTCCAACTCGGTGTGCAGTTCGAGCACTTGCTGCGGCGGCACGTTCATCGCGCGCAGCTCGTGCAGGATCTGCCACTCCGGGTGCGGCGTACCCGGCGCGGAACGCCTGATCAGCTGCTGCTCGGAGCCGTCCTGCGCCCGGTAGCGCAGCACGGCCTGGTAGCCGGGGCCGACGGTCGGCTGCCCCGCCTGGGGGTAGCCGTACGCCGGAGGCTGCTGGCCGGGCAGGGGCTGCGGGGCGCCCGGGGACATGCCGGGGGCCTGCGGGGGCTGCGGCGCACCGGGACCGCCGACGGACGGACCGGCGA
>NZ_MLCE01000018.1 GCF_002300165.1 Streptomyces sp. Tue6028
GGCGGGCGCGCCCGCCGGCACGGCGTCCCGCGGCGGGGCAGGCTCGTCGGCCGCCGCGGCGGGCCACGGCGTCCCCGCACCCGGCGTCGACGGCGCACCGGGCGCGGAAGCGGCGGCCGGCCGGCCCCCCGCCCCGTCGGACCCCTCGGAGCCCCCGGACCCCGAACGCCGGTCCGGAATACCCAGCTTGTCCGCGGCTTCCTGCAGCCATTCCGGCGGGCTCAGCAGGAACGACGTCTGGTTCAGGTCGACCCGGGCCGGAGGCGCCGGTGCCGGTTCCGGGGAGGCGTCCGCCACCCCGTACTCCTCCTCGAACCGGCGGATGACCTCACCCACCGGCAGCGCGGGCCACAGCGTCGCCTCACCGCTGTCACGCGCGATGACCAGCCGCTGCGCGCCCCCGTCGGAGCGGGGGCCGTCGGCGCGGTCCTCGCCCCACACCACGAAACCGAGTTCGAACTCCCGCACCCGCACCTCACGGTGCTGGTACGCGGCCACGTCCCCGTTGATCCACTCTTCCGCGCGCTCCTGCGCCTGCGCGAAGGTCACCATCGGACGTTCACTCCCCCACCGAAGACACTGAAGAGACGGGCACGGCGCGTGCGAAACCGCCGTCCACCATCAGGTTCGCCACCGTCTGGAGCTCCGGCGGATTGCCGGCGAGCCGGGACAGGAACTGGTCGAAGTCCGCGCCGCACGGCAGCAGCAGACGCTGCACCCGCTCGGCCGGCGGCCAGGCGTCCTGGTCGCGGGCGTCGTCGTACGCGCAGAACCAGACCGAGCCGATCCCCTCGCCCTTCACCTTCACCGCCAGCAGACCGCCCTGCACGAATCCGACGCCCAGGTAGTCCTTGGTCAGATGGTCGCGCAGGCACTTGTTGACGTAGACGAGGTCGTTGACGGCGGCCTCGTCGCGCACCGTGAAGAACGGCTGGTCCACGAGCAGTCCGAGCTCCGCGTCGAGCGCGGCGCCCACCGGCGCGCAGCCGCCCGCCGCCTTCAGGAAGGACCGGTAGGCGCCCGGCAGCCGGTAGCCGAGGTCCTCCTCGACACCCAGCACCTGCTGTTCGGTCACCGCGACCGACGACTTCGGCAGCCCGAAGTGCGCCGGACGGGTCTCCTGCAACGGCCGCGTGCCCCGCTTGTCGTGGTCGACCATGGCGGTCGCGATGCCGCCGTGGTGCCGCAGCAGCGCCTTGACCTCGACCGGTACGAGTTCGAGCCGCCGGGTGCCCACCACGTGGTGCCAGGTCCAGCCGTGCGGGGTGGCCACCGCCGGGATCGTGTCCCACAGGTCATGGCCGGTCGCGGCCAGCGCGGCGTTCGCGGACACGTAGTCCGTCAGCCTCAACTCGTCGACACCGAAGCCCTCCGGGGGCTCGGCGATCTCCGCCGCGGCACGCGCGTAGAGCGAGAAGTCGGGGTAGCCGTGCGCGTCGACCCGAACGCCTCTGGGATGGCGAGCGGCCCGGACCGGGTCCGGGAAATGCACGACCTGCCCGGCGTAGGCCGCGTTCGGCGGCGCGGCTTGCTGCCCGAGCCGACCTGTCGTCATGGCGGTTGCCCCCTGCGGCGTTCTCAGTAGCTGGATGGATCGCGGATGTCGACAGCCTATGCGGTTGTACGACACCGGTCACCGGGCCTCCGGTTCCGTGACCTGCCGTCACCCCGCCGTGACCGTACGACGAAGCCCGGGCGTGTCGCACCGCCCCAGCTTCCGCACCTGCCACGCCATTTGGCAGTCTGTCTCCGCACCGGGGGATGCATGGGAGGGAAGAACGATCATGAACGCGACGCATACGGGCACGTCCGGGGACCCTCGGGTCGGCTGGAGCAGCGCCGAGGCGCCTCAGGCCCCCGCCCTCCTGCACCGGCGCGACGGAATACTCCCCACCGTCGCCGCCGCGCTCTCCGTGCGCGGCGCCACGCTCACCGGCACGGCGGCCCGCGGCGACCAGCCACCCTCGCTGCATCCCCTCGTCCAGGACTTCCTCGACACCCTCACGAGCGCCCAACGCGACCGTTACACCGGCCGCTGCGCCGAGGCGATCCTCATCTCCCGGCACATCGCGTCCATCGACGCCACCCGCAGCAAGCGCGCGGCACGTAAACCGATGACCAACGGCGAGGCACGCAAGGCGCTCAAGCAGGCCAAGCTCACCGCCCGGCGCATCCGGGAGGACGGCGACCCGCTGCACGGCAGCTTCGCCGAGCCCTGCCGTTCCTGCACGGCGCTCAGCGACCACTTCGGCGTCCGCATCGTCGACCCGACGACACCGGACGAGTGAACTCCGCCACCCCGTACGACGGCGTCCCCCCACGCCGATGTCCCGACCCTCGACGAACGAAGGGCAGATGCACGCCGACCGCTCCTCCACACGCTTCTCCGTCCCCGTGGACGCCGCGCTCCGCTCCGCGGGGTGGCAGCCCGGACGCTGGGACATAAAGCAGGCCGAGTACTGGGCCGACGCGCTGCGCGGGCACGAGTCGCCCGCCGGGCACCGGCACACCGTGTTCCCGGCCGCGGTGGAGGCATGGGCGGAGTTCGGGGGCCTGCGGGTCGCCGCGTCGGGGCCGGGCCGGCAGCTCGCCCCGGCCGCGGTGCATCTCGACCCGCTGCACGGGCTCCACATGGCGCGCACGCTCGGTGATCTCGGGCGCGCCCTGGACACCGTGGTGTGCCCACTGGGCGAGGAGGCCGACTCGCGTGCCCTCCTCGCCATCGACGCGGAGGGCCGTGTCTACACCCTGGACCACACCGGGGACTGGTACCTCGGCCCCGACATCGACACCGCCCTCACCACCCTGCTCTCCGGCACGGAACCCACCCGCCTGACAGCGGTGTAAGCCCCCCTACACCGGCCCCCACAAGCCGTCCAGCACCCCAGGGCTCCGCCCCCGCACCCCCGATCGGCCTGAACGGCCTCGTCCTCAAACGCCGGACGGGCTGAAGGTGGCTCTCTGTCCTCAATGCGGGGCGGGGCAGACGGTGCCGCTCGGGTGGGAGGGGAAGGGGGACGCACCCGCCCCCCGTAAGCCGCCCGCAACCGGACGAGATCGGCCTGAACGGCCTCGTCCTCAAACGCCGGACGGGCTGAGGGTGGCCCTCTGCCCGCAATCCGGACGGGCTGAAAGGTGGCTCCCTGCCCTCAATCCGGGACGGGACGGGAGCTGCCGCCGGACGGGCTGAAAGGTGGCTCCCTGCCCTCAATGCGAGGCGGGGGCGGGCAGACGGTGCCGCACAGATGGCATGTGGCGGGAACCCGCGATGGACGCACCCGCACTCGCCATCTCACCGAAGGGGCCGTGCCGGTGCATCACATGCCCGTTGCGGACGGCAACACGAACCCACCGCACTGACACACCGGAAAACACAAGGGCTGCAACGGGCGGATCACCGGCACGGACCCGACCCACCCACCGGACCGAAGGCGACCGAACCACCCACCGGCGGAACGCGCACGGCCCCGACCCACTCACCAGACAAACGGCGACCCACCCACCGGACCAGAGGCGGGGCCCACCCACCGGACCGGCAGCAACCCACCCACCAGACCGGCGGCGCCCCACCCACCGGACCGGCGGCGAAACGGCCACGGCCCGGCGGGCCCGACGCCTACGCCGGGATGACGGCCGACACCCGGAACCCGCCCGCATCCGTCGGCCCCGACACGAACACACCCCCCAGAGCGGCCACCCGCTCCTTCATCCCCAGCAGCCCGTTCCCCCCGCTGGGCAGCCGCACGGACGACACGTCCCCCGGCTCCGGCGGGCACTCGTTCTCCACCTGCATGGCGATCTCCGAGACCCGGTGGGCGAGCCGGACGTGCGTCTTCGCGCCCGCCGCGTGCTTGTGCACGTTCGTCAGCGCCTCCTGCACCACCCGATAAGCGGTCTGCTCCACCGCGGGCGCGTAGTCCCGTACGTCCCCGTGCACCGACAGCTCGACCACCATCCCCGCCGCGGCCGACTGCCCCACGAGCTCGTCCAGCTCGGCGAGACAGGGCCCGTCCACGGAGTCGTCGGCCGCCCGCGACGCCGCCGCCGCGGCCGCCGCCCCCACAGCCGCGAGCGGCACGGAGGGCACGGGGGCCACCGCCGCGGACGAGGCCCGCGCGTCCGCGCCCTCCCCGGTCCGCAGCACGCCGAGCATCTCGCGGAGCTCGGTCAGCGCCTGCCGCCCCATGTCCCCGACGAGCGCCGCGTTCTTCACGGCCTTCTCCGGATCCTTGCGGGCCACGGCCTGGAGGGCGGCGGCGTGCACGACCATCAGGGACACCCGGTGCGCGACCACGTCGTGCATGTCCCGCGCGATCCGCGTCCGCTCCTCGTTGCGGGCCCACTCGGCCCGCTCCTCGGCCCTCTCGGCGAGCAGCTGGAGCTCCCGCTCCAGCGAGTCCGCGCGCTCCCGCAGGCTCTCCATGAGCCTGCGCCGCGCCCCCACGTAGAGCCCGAGGAGCACGGGCGGAGCGGTCATGCCGATGGCGGTCGTGATGGAGATGAAGGGGACGAACCAGTCCCCCATGGTCACGTCGCCGCGCACCACCCCCTGGTGGGCACGCACGAACGTGACGATGAGCATGCCGGCGAAGGACATCCCCGCCAGCGCCCCGATGATGCGCCGCGGCAGTTCGGACGCGGCGAGTGTGTACAGCCCGACGAGTCCCATCAGGAACCCCATCTGGGCGGGTGTGATGGCGATGGACACGAGGACGACGGCGATGGGCCACTTCCGCCGCAACAGCAGCACCGACCCGGCGATCGCCCCGAACGCGACTCCCACCGGAACGGGCAGTCCCGCGTCGTTCGCGAACCGGACTCCTTCTCCCGCGCACTCGGCCGCCGACGCCAGCGCGAGGCCTCCGTCGAGCACCGCACTGCGCCACCTGACCCACCACCACGGCCCGGTCCCGGCCGTGGTGTGCTCTTCCCCCGTCGTGGTCATGTCTCCAGCCTACGGGCGTGCCCCGCCCCTTTTCCGGTGAGTTTCGGCTACTGGCCTACACCACACCGTGAAATCGAACAGAAGCGAAACTCCCCGTTATCCCTCGAACTGCTGAATCGATCACCGTTCGACCACGGAACGCCACATTCCGCCCGGCCGGTATGCCCGGAGCACTCCCTCCCACCCAGGCCTGACCGCCGGCCCACCCAGGCCGAACCACCAGCCCAGCCGAACCGGACCACCCGCTCACCGGAACCGGACCACCCGCCCGCTCACCGAAGCCGGGCCACCCGCTCGCCGAAGTTCACGGAAGTTCGCCGAAGTTCGCCGAAGCACGCACTCGCACCGTCGCACCGAAGGCGCCCGGTACGGCATAGTGTTGTCCGCGCACTGCGCCGATCAACCAATACGGACATGGCGCGCGATCCATCCCGGGTCGTCTAATGGCAGGACAAATGGTTTTGGTCCATTGAATGAGGGTTCGATTCCTTCCCCGGGAGCCGGCACCGAGTGGGCCCTGACGGCATCGTCAGGGCCCACTCTCATGTCGCTCCTGATACGCCCCGGTATCCTGCGGATGTCCACACCCCCCGAAGACCCCGAAGACCCCGCAGTCATCCGAAGCCGAAGGGCAATCCCGTGAGCGCCAATCGCCCGGCAGCCGTCGTCGTCCTCGCAGCGGGTGAGGGCACCCGTATGAAGTCGGCCACACCCAAGGTCCTGCACGAACTGTGCGGCCGTTCCCTGGTGGGTCATGTACTCGCCGCAGCCCGCGAGTTGGAGCCCGAGAATCTGGTCGTCGTGGTGGGTCACGCGCGCGAGAAGGTCACCGCGCACCTCGCCGGGACCGACTCCGGCGTACGGACGGCGGTGCAGGCCGAGCAGAACGGCACCGGGCACGCCGTGCGGATGGGCCTGGAGGAGCTGGGCGGCCAGGTGGACGGCACCGTCGTCGTGGTCTGCGGCGACACCCCGCTGCTGAGCGGCCGGACGCTGCGCGAGCTCGCCGACACCCACAGCGCCGACGGCAACGCGGTCACCGTGCTGACCGCGGAGGTCCCGGACGCCACCGGTTACGGCCGCATCGTGCGGGACGGCGCGAGCGGCGCGGTCACCGCGATCGTCGAGCACAAGGACGCGAGCGAGTCGCAGCGGGCGATCCGCGAGATCAACTCCGGGGTGTTCGCCTTCGACGGGCAGCTCCTCGCGGACGCGCTCGGCAAGGTGCGCACGGACAACAGCCAGGGCGAGGAGTACCTGACCGACGTCCTCGGGATCCTGCGCGAGGCGGGGCACCGCGTGGGGGCGGCCGTGGCCGGCGACCACCGGGAGATCGCCGGCATCAACAACCGCGTACAGCTGGCCGAGGCGCGCCGGATCCTCAACGACCGGCTGCTCACCGAGGCGATGCTCGCCGGGGTGACGGTCGTCGACCCGGCGACGACGTGGGTGGACGTCACGGTCACGTTCGAGCAGGACGCGATCGTGCACCCGGGCACGCAGCTCCAGGGCGCGACGCACCTGGGCGAGGGCGCCGAGGTCGGCCCCAACTGCCGTCTGACGGACACCACGGTGGGCGCGGGAGCACGCGTCGACACCACGGTGGCGAACGGCGCGGAGGTCGGCCCGCAGGCCTCGGTCGGCCCGTTCGCCTACCTCCGGCCGGGCACGCGCCTGGGCCCGAAGGCCAAGGTGGGCACGTACGTCGAGACGAAGAACTCCACGATCGGCGAGGGCACCAAGGTGCCGCACCTGTCGTACGTGGGAGACGCGACGATCGGCGAGTACTCGAACATCGGCGCCGCGAGCGTCTTCGTGAACTATGACGGAAAGGACAAACACCACACGACGGTGGGCTCACACTGTCGCACCGGTTCGGACAACATGTTTGTGGCTCCCGTCACGGTCGGGGACGGCGCGTACACCGCGGCGGGCTCGGTGATCACCAAGGACGTGCCGCCCGGTTCACTGGCCGTGGCCCGTGGCCAGCAGCGGAATATCGAGGGTTGGGTGGCCCGCAAGCGTCCGGGAAGCGCGGCCGCGAAGGCGGCCGAAGCGGCTTCCCGGGAGCAGGACGGCGAAGCCTGACCGGAAACAGGCACGTCTGACACGGCGTACCGTGATAAGTGCACATCCGCACCGTGCACCCGCATCCCCAGCTGAGACCACCTCTCATCACCCAGCTGAGACACCTCTGAGGAGACAGTGCTGTGACCGGGATCAAGACGACCGGCGAGAAGAAGATGATGTTCTTCTCCGGCCGCGCCCACCCCGAGCTTGCCCAGGAGGTCGCCCACCAGCTGGGTGTCGGGGTCGTCCCGACGAAGGCCTTCGACTTCGCGAACGGCGAGATCTACATCCGCTACCAGGAGTCCGCCCGCGGCGCCGACTGCTTCCTGATGCAGAGCCACACGGCTCCGATCAACAAGTGGATCATGGAACAGCTGATCATGATCGACGCTCTGAAGCGGGCTTCCGCGCGGAGCATCACCGTGATCGTGCCGTTCTACGGTTACGCGCGCCAGGACAAGAAGCACCGCGGACGTGAACCCATCTCGGCGCGTCTGATCGCGGACCTGATGAAGACGGCGGGCGCGGACCGCATCCTCACGGTCGACCTGCACACCGACCAGATCCAGGGCTTCTTCGACGGCCCGGTGGACCACCTGTTCGCGCTGCCGATCCTCGCGGACTACGTGGGCGCCAAGGTCGACCGGTCCAAGCTCACGGTCGTCTCGCCGGACGCCGGCCGGGTGCGGGTCGCCGACCGCTGGTGCGACCGTCTGGACGCGCCGCTGGCGATCGTGCACAAGCGCCGTGACAAGGACGTCGCGAACCAGGTCACCGTGCACGAGGTCGTCGGTGACGTGAAGGGCCGCGTCTGCGTCCTGGTCGACGACATGATCGACACCGGCGGCACCATCTGCGCCGCCGCGGACGCGCTGTTCGCGCACGGCGCCGAGGACGTCATCGTGACGGCCACGCACGGCGTGCTGTCCGGCCCGGCGGCCGACCGCCTGAAGAACTCCAAGGTCAGCGAGTTCGTCTTCACGGACACCCTGCCCACCCCGGGCGAGCTGGAGCTCGACAAGATCACGGTCCTCTCGATCGCGCCGACGATCGCGAACGCGGTGCGTGAGGTGTTCGAGGACGGCTCGGTGACGAGCCTGTTCGAGGAGCAGTAGGCCTCGCCCGCACCGGTCGACGGACCGGGCCGGCCCCGGTCCGGCTAGATCGATTTCGGATACGGCCTCCCCGCCGCGTAAGCTGTCACAGTTGCTCGGCGAGGGAGGCCGTTCCGCGTTCAGATGCGGACACGGCGGTCCGTTATCGACGCGCTCTTCGTAGCAGGCCGATGGTTTGGCCGGGTGACCCCAACCCCGAGATCTACGAGGAGTGAAGATGTCCGAGGTCAAGCTCACCGCCGAGACCCGTACCGAGTTCGGCAAGGGTGCCGCCCGCCGCGTCCGCCGCGAGAACAAGGTTCCCGCCGTCGTCTACGGTCACGGCACCGACCCCATCCACGTGACGCTGCCGGGCCACGAGCTGCTGCTCGCGCTGCGCACCCCGAACGTCCTGCTGTCCCTGGACATCGAGGGCAAGAACGAGCTCGCGATCCCGAAGGCCGTCCAGCGCGACGCCATCAAGGGCTTCCTCGAGCACGTCGACCTGCTCATCGTGAAGCGCGGCGAGAAGGTCACCGTCGAGATCCCGGTCCACGCCGAGGGCGAGCTGGCCGCGGGCGGCAACCTGCTCGAGCACGTGCTCAACACCCTGCCGGTCGAGGCCGAGGCCACCCACATCCCGGAGTCGGTCACGGTCTCCGTCGAGGGCCTGGAGGCCGGTGCCTCCATCCACGCCAAGGACATCACGCTGCCCAAGGGCACCACGCTGGCGATCGACGAGGACGCGGTCGTCCTCCAGGTCCTGGCCGCGCAGGCCGAGGAGCCCTCCGCCGAGGGCGAGGAAGAGGCCGCCGCCGAGGCCGGCGCCGAGGCCTGATCCCCGCCGGGATCTCTTCCGTCAGCCGCCGCTCCCTCGTGGAGCGGCGGCTGCCGCGTATCGAGAGCACGGCGCGCCGGCAGGACCCGCCGGGTATCCGTCGCCGGGACCCGGCGCGTATCAAGGACACATGGGAGACACGGACGTGACGACCGACGCCAATGCCCCCTGGCTGATCGTGGGCCTCGGCAATCCCGGCCCCGAGTACGCCATGAACCGCCACAACGTGGGCTTCATGGTGGCCGATCTGCTGGCGGAGCGGATCGGCGGGAAGTTCAAGCGGGCCGGCAAGGCCCAGGCGCAGGTGATCGAGGGGCGCATCGGCCCGCCGGGACCGGCGAACCGCCGGGTGGTACTGGCGAAGCCGATGTCGTACATGAATCTGTCCGGTGGCCCGGTGAACGCGCTGCGCGAGTTCTACAAGGTGCCGGTGGCGAACATCGTCGCCGTCCACGACGAACTGGACATCGACTACGGGGTGCTGCGCCTGAAGCTGGGCGGCGGCGACAACGGCCACAACGGGCTGAAGTCGATGACGAAGGCGATGGGCCCGGACTATCACCGGGTGCGGTTCGGGATCGGCCGGCCGCCGGGCCGTATGCAGGTCGCGGACTTCGTGCTGAAGGACTTCGCGTCGGCGGAGCGCAAGGAGCTCGACTACTTCGTGGACCGCGCGGCGGACGCCGTGGAGTGCCTGGTGATCGAGGGCCTGGAGCGGGCGCAGGGCACGTACAACTCCTGAGCGGACGCGGGCCTCGGACCCGGGCCCGGCCGGGCTCCCGCGGCCGCCCGGGCGGGACGCTCGCACGCCGGACCGCCGGGACGCTCGCACGCCGGACCGCCGGGACGCTCGCACGCCGGACCGCCGGGACGCTCGCACGCCGGACCGCCGGGACGCTCGCCCGCCGGACCGCCGTCCGCACGCACCGGCCGACGCGAGCGGCCGATGTACGCGCACAACTGCCGACTTGTCCCCCAGCGGAGTTGACCGAGCGCGCGGCCATGGCCAATGATCCCCGCCATGCCTGCCGTCACCTCCAGTCAGAGCGCGTTCGCCGCGCTGCGGTTCGGGCGGCTCGCGGCGATGGGCACGGTCGCCGGGCTGATCCTCGTCGCGGGCGTGTGGGCCTCCTGGGGCACCGCTCAGCACGTGATGCTCGGCAAGGGCCGGGAGCAGGGCACGATGGTCGTGAGGACCTGCTCGGACGGGCGCTGTTCGGGCCCCTACACGCCGGTGTCGGCGGGTTCGAGGGCCCGCGCGCGCGTGACGATCGACCAGTCGGTCGCGGTGAAGAAGGGCCGGACGTACACGGTCACCGTGAAGCCGGGCAGCGACGACGTCGTCCGCAGCGGCCCCGCCGGTCTCCTCTACTCCTGGGTGCCGCTCGCGGGTGCGCTGCTGCTCGCCTCGGTCGTGGTCGCGGGCGGTCTGCGCCTGACGCGTGCGGCGTGGGCGATGGCGGGCACGGGCGTCGCCCTGCTGACGGTCACCTTCCTCCTCCTGTGAACGTCCGGGGCGCCCGGTCCCCCTCCTGCCTGTGAACGTCCGGGCGCCCGGCCCTCCTCCTGTGAGCGCACAGCCGCCCCCGGTCCTGGTCCGGTGAACGCCGAAGGGCGTCCCCACGCACGCGTGGGGACGCCCTTCGTGCACGGGTGCGGTCAGCCGGTGTTGCGCAGCCCCGCCGCGACACCGTTGACGGTCAGGAGCAGCGCCCTCGACAGCAGCGGGTCCGGCTCCTCACCGGCCGCCGCCTCGTCGCGCTGCCGCTTGAGCAGCGCGACCTGGAGGTAGGAGATCGGATCGAGGTAGGCGTCGCGGATGGAGAAGGTCTGCTGGAGCACCGGGTTGGTGTCGAGCAGCTTCTCGCCGCCGGTGACCCGCAGCACCTCGCGCACCGTCAGGTCGTGCTCCGCCTCGATGGTGGCGAACACGTGCTTGAGCTCGTCCGGCACGAGGGTGTCGACGTAGTGACGGGCGATCCGCAGGTCCGTCTTGGCCAGCGTCATCTCGACGTTGGAGAGGAAGTTGCGGAAGAAGTGCCACTGTTCGTGCATCTCGTCGAGCACGGTGTCCAGGCCCGCTTCCCGCAGCGCCTTCAGGCCGGAGCCCACACCGAACCAGCCGGGCACGATCTGCCGGGACTGGGTCCAGCCGAAGACCCACGGGATGGCGCGCAGTCCGTCGAGCGAGACGCCCGAGCCGGGGCGGCGGGAGGGCCGCGAGCCCAGGTGCAGGTCGGCGAGCTGGTCGACCGGCGTGGAGGCGAGGAAGTACGTCGGCAGGTCGGGGTCCTCGACGAGCCGCCGGTAGGCGGAGTGGGCGGCGTCGGAGACGACGTCCATGGCGGCGTCCCAGCGGGCGAGCGCCTCGTCGGACTGGCGCGGCGCGGTGTGCAGGGCGGACGCCTGGAGCGTGGCGGCGACGGTGAGTTCCAGGTTCTCGCGGGCCAGCGAGGGCACGAGGTACTTGTCGGAGATGACCTCACCCTGCTCGGTCACCTTGATCTCGCCCTCCAGGGTGCCCCAGGGCTGCGCGAGGATCGCGTCGTGCGAGGGGCCGCCGCCGCGGCCGACGGTGCCGCCGCGGCCGTGGAAGAGCCGCAGCCGCACTCCGTAGCGGTGGGCGACGTCGCGCAGCCGGCGCTGGGCGCGGTGGATCTCCCACTGCGAGGTGGTGATGCCGCCGAACTTCGAGGAGTCGGAGTAGCCGAGCATGACCTCCTGGACGTCCCCGCGCAGCGCCACCAGACGGCGGTAGGACGGGTCGGAGAGCATGTCCTCCAGGATGGTGTCGGCGGCCTTGAGCTCGTCGGTGGTCTCCAGCAGCGGCACGATGCCGATCTTCGCCCAGCCGGCGTGCAGGTCGAGCAGACCGGCCTCGCGGGCGAGGACGGCGGCGGCGAACACGTCGTCGGCGCCCTGGCACATCGAGATGATGTACGACTCGATGACCTCGGGGCCGAAGATCTCCAGGGCCTTCTTGACCGTCTCGAACACGCCGAGGGTCTTCTGCCCCGCGGCGTCGAGCGGCGCGGGGGTCGGGGCGAGCGGGCGCCGGGACCTGAGCTCCTTGGCGAGGAGCTTGGCGCGGTAGTCGCGCGGCATGTCGGCGTAGCGCCAGGACTCCTCGCCGAGGCGGTCGAAGAGCTGGCCGAGCGCGTGGTGGTGGGCGTCCGCGTGCTCGCGCACGTCCATGGTGGCGAGCTGGAGGCCGAAGGCGGCGAGGGTGCGGATGGTGCGGTTCATCCGGCCGTCGGCGAACAGGCCTCCGCGGTGCTCGCGCAGCGAGGTCTGGATGAGGGTGAGGTCGCGCAGCAGCTCGGCGGTGCCGAGGTAGTCGCGGCCCGGCTCGTGCGCGGTGCCCTTGGCGAGGCGCTGCTTGGTGTTCTCCAGCTTCTGCCGGATGCAGGTGGCCTTGAGGCGGTAGGGCTCCTCGGCATTGAGGCGCTTGTAGCGGGGGCTGATCTCCGGGAGGAGTTCGAGGTCGCTCCGCAGGGAGTCCAGGAGCTCCTCGGTGGCGCCGGTGTAGCGGATGGAGTTCGACAGGAAGCCGCGCAGCTCGTCGATGAGGTCGAGGGCGTCATTGATGCCGTGCTCGTGCTGGAGGATCAGGACGTCCCAGGTGACGGCGGGGGTGACGTTCGGGTTGCCGTCGCGGTCGCCGCCGATCCAGGTGCCGAAGGTGAGGGGCCTGGTCTCGTCCGGGAGGACGACGCCGACGCGCTCCAGCTCGGAGGTGAGGTCCTCCAGGACGTCGCCGACGGCACCCGCGTGGAGCTCGTCGAGGTAGTAGATCGCGTTGCGGGCCTCGTCGGCGGGTTCCGGGCGGACCACGCGCAGCTCGTCGGTCTGCCACACCAGGTCGATGTTCTCGGCCAGCCGGATGTCGTAACGGCGGCGGTCGGACTCGATGACCGGGGTTTCCAGGAGGGCCGCGATGCGGCGCAGCTTGTTCAGGACGGAGCGGCGCGCCGCCTCGGTGGGGTGGGCGGTGAAGACCGGGCGCACATTGAGGTTCTTGACGGTCTGCCTCAGGTGCTCGGGGTCGGCGTCCTTGAGCCGGTCGGCCGTGCGGGCGAGGAGACCGCCCTCGGCGGCCCGCCTGGCGCCGAGCTCGCGGCCGCGGTGGACCTGCTCGGTGACGTTGGCGAGGTGGAAGTAGGTCGAGAAGGCGCGGACCAGCTTGGCCGCGGTCTCCAGTTCGGTGCCGCGCAGCAGCTCGGCGGCGGCCTCGCCGTCCTCGCGGGTCAGTCGGCGGACCTTTTCGACCAGTTCCAGCAGCTCGGGACCTTCCTGGCGGACAAGCGTCTCACCGAGGAGGTCACCCAGTCGGCGGATGTCGGCGCGCAGCTCGCTGCTGGTCGTCGTGGTCTGGTCGTCGGCACTGCTCACAGGTGCGGCTCCTTGCAGTGTTGAAGCTCGTCTGAAGAGTGGGGAATCTCGTTCGAAGCTCGTCTGGGAGGGAACCCGGGTGGCGACCGCGCGGCGGGTGCCGCTTAGGGACGTGGCATCCGGGAAGAAAACAGAACGGACCGCGCTGTCCGACCGACTCCAAGGATAGGTGTCCATGCGGACGCGCAGGCTCACGGGCTCTTGCCGCCGGGCTACGCGCTGCCATACTTACGACGCCGTAGGTTACGCAACCGTAGGGACTCCCGTCAGACGGCGGGGGGACTCTCGGATGCCGGACCCGGCTCTTCTCCTCTCCTCACCCTCGAACCCCACAGGGGACGCCCATGACCACGAGCTCCGATGTGATCGACGACGCCCCGGAGGCGAACGACTCCCCGCTCCCGTCCGCCACCCTGGGCGGCGAGCAGAAGCGGTCACTCGAACAGATCACGCTTCTTCTCTTCATCACCGTCCCGTTCCTCGCGCTGCTCGCGGCGGTGCCCCTGGCCTGGGGCTGGGGGGTGAGCTGGCTGGACCTCGGTCTGCTGGTGTTCTTCTACTACCTCGGCTGCCACGGCATCACGATCGGTTTCCACCGCTACTTCACGCACGGTTCCTTCAAGGCGAAGCGGCCCCTGAGGATCGCTCTGGCGATCATGGGTTCGCTGGCGGTCGAGGGGCCTCTGGTGCGCTGGGTGGCCGACCACCGCAAGCACCACAAGTTCTCCGACGCGGAGGGCGACCCGCATTCGCCGTGGCGTTTCGGGGAGACGGTCCCGGCCCTGATGAAGGGCCTGTGGTGGGCCCACATCGCCTGGATGTTCGACGAGGAGCAGACCCCGCAGGAGAAGTACGCGCCGGATCTGATCAAGGACCCGGCGATCCGTGCGATCTCCCGGCAGTTCGTCTTCTGGACGGCGCTGTCGCTGGCCCTGCCGGCGCTGATCGGCGGTCTGGTGACGATGTCGTGGTGGGGCGCCTTCACGGGCTTCTTCTGGGGCTCGCTGGTGCGGGTGGCGCTGCTGCACCACGTGACGTGGTCGATCAACTCGATCTGTCACGCGGTGGGCAAGCGCCCGTTCAAGTCGCGTGACCGTTCCGGGAACGTGTGGTGGCTGGCCGTGCTCTCCTGCGGCGAGTCGTGGCACAACCTCCACCACGCGGACCCGACGTCCGCGCGGCACGGCGTGGAGCGCCGGCAGCTGGACTCCTCGGCGCGGATCATCCGCTGGTTCGAGCAGCTCGGCTGGGCGTACGACGTGCGCTGGCCGTCACGCTCCCGTATCGATTCCCGCCGGAATACGGACGGGACGGGCTCCCGGCGCAAGACGGAAACCGCCGACGCGGCATGATTGACGGCGTGGCGACCGACTCCAGCACTCCGAGCAGCAACGACAAGCCGCGGCGTGCGCGCCGCACCCGCATGACCGGTGCCGAGCGTCGTCAGCAGCTGCTGGAGATCGGCCGCACCCTGTTCGCGGCCAAGGGTTTCGAGGGCACGTCGGTGGAGGAGATCGCGGCCAAGGCCGGTGTCTCCAAGCCGGTGGTGTACGAGCACTTCGGCGGCAAGGAGGGCCTGTACGCGGTGGTCGTGGACCGCGAGATGCGGCGGCTGCTGGACATGGTGACCAGCTCGCTGACCGCAGGGCATCCGCGGGAGCTGTGCGAGCAGGCCGCCTTCGCCCTGCTGGACTACATCGAGGAGTACACGGACGGCTTCCGCATCCTCGTCCGTGACTCCCCGATCCCGCAGTCGACGGGCTCGTTCGCGTCCCTGATCTCGGACATCGCCACCCAGGTGGAGGACATCCTGGGCCGGGAGTTCAAGAGCCGCGGTTTCGACCCGAAGCTCGCGCCGCTGTACGCGCAGGCGCTGGTCGGCATGGTCGCCCTGACGGGCCAGTGGTGGCTGGACGTCCGCAAGCCCCGCAAGGCGGAGGTCGCGGCGCACCTGGTCAACCTCGCCTGGCACGGTCTGGACGGCCTGGAGCCGAAGCCCCGCCTGATCGGGCACCGCAAGTCCTAGAGGGGACCGGGTGGGAGTCAGCGCCCCCGCCCCGGTCCCGCTCAACGGGGTTCGAGGAACTCCAGGCGGTTGCCGACGGGGTCCTCGGAGTAGAAACGCCGATGGCCGGGGAGGTCGTCGTCCCAGGTCACGACCGCTCCCAGGGCTTCCAGGCGGGCGGCGTACGCCGTGATGCCGGCGACCCGGAGTCCGGGGTGGGCCTTGCGGGCCGGCCGGAAGTCCTCCTCGACGCCCAGGTGCAGCCGCACCGGCCCGGCCGTGAACCAGCAGCCGCCGCGGGCGGCGAGGACGGGCGGCTTGGGCACCTCGGTCATCCCGAGGACACCGACGTAGTACGCGCGCAGCCGGTCCTCGGAGCCGGGCGGGGCGGCGAGCTGGACGTGGTCGACGGCGACGAGCATCAGCGGGCCGTCCGGGCGACGGCGAACAGACGGCGGAAGGGCAGGACCGTGCCGTAGGGCTCGGCCGGGTAGGCGTCGCGGAGCAGCTCCCGGTACTCGGCGACGAAGGCGTCCCGCGCCTCCGGTTCGTCGGCGAGGGCGGTGAGCACGGGACGCAGGGCGGTGCCCTTCGCCCAGTCCAGGACCGGGTCCTCGCCCGTCAGCTGCTGCATGTACGTCGTCTCCCAGACGTCCACCGCGCAGCCGAGGCGGGCCAGCCGGTCCAGGTAGACGAGCGGGTCGTGGACGGAGTCGTCGGGGCGCAGGAGGCCGCCGAGGTGCTCCTTCCAGCGGGCGGTGCCGGCGAGTTCCCGCAGCAGGGCGTGCAGGGGCGCGTCGAGGTTGTTCGGGACCTGGAAGGCGAGGACGCCCCCGGGGGCGAGGGCGTCGAGCCAGCCGGAGAACGCGTCGAGGTGGCCCGGCACCCACTGGAGCGCCGCGTTCGAGACGATCATGTCGTACGTCTGGGTCGGCGCCCAGTCCGTGAGGTCCGCGTGGGCGAAGTCGAGCAGGCCGCCGCCGGCCGTGGCGCCCGCGTACTCCTTCGTCCTGGCGAGCATCTCCGGGGAGTTGTCGTAGCCGGTGATGTGCGCGTCCGGCCAGCGTTCGGCGAGCTGGACGGTGACGTTGCCGGGGCCGCAGCCGAGGTCGGCGATGCGGGCCGGTTCGTGCGGGAGGGCCGGGACCCGGGCGAGGAGGTCGGCGAAGGGCCGCGCGCGGTGCTCGGCGTGACGCAGGTACTGGCTGGGGTCCCAGGTGGGGGTGGTGCCGGCAGTCATGAGGGCCTCCTCGGAACGACGGTCGCAAGAACAAGCGGCCGGACCCGGCGGCCGGGCCCGCGGCGGACCCCCGATCGCCGCGGCCGCGGGGCCGTGCGGCACCGCGGGGCGCCCGGCCGCCTGCCTCCACCCTCACACCTAAGATATCTCGACGTCAAGAGACTTCACATCAAGAGACTTCATGTCGACACAACCACTACACTGATCGTCATGGAGGACGAGGTCGATCGGCTGGTCGCAGCGTGGCGCCGGGAGCGCCCGGACCTCGACGTGGAGCCGCTGGAAGTACTCAGCCGGGTGAGCAGACTGGCCCGGCACCTGGACCGCGCACGCCGCCTGGCGTTCTCCGAGCACAGCCTGGAGCCCTGGGAGTTCGACGTCCTGACCGCGCTCAGGCGCGCCGGATCGCCCTATCAGCTCTCCCCCGGACAGCTGCTCACCCAGACCCTCGTCACCTCGGGCACGATGACCAACCGCATCGACCGGCTGACGAAGAAGGGCCTGGTGGAGCGCCTCCCCGACCCGAGCGACCGCAGGGGTGTGCTGGTACGCCTGACGGACGAGGGCCGCGACCGGGCGGACCAGGCGCTGGCGGGCCTGCTGGAGCAGGAGCGCGCGATCCTGGCGGAGCTCAGCAGGACCCAGCGCGGCGAACTGGCCGGACTGCTACGCCAGTTGACCGCCCCGTTCGACAACATCCCCGGCTAGGTCGACGGGCCCGACGCCGGCCCGGCGGGCGAGTGCCACCGCGGCCAGCGTCGAGTGCACGCCCAGCTTGCCGAGGACGTTCTGCATGTGCGTCCGGACGGTGTGCGGCGACAGGAACAGCCGCTCGGCCACGGCCTTGCGCCCCAGCCCGGCCACCATGCAGCGCAGCACCTCCCGCTCCCGGGGCGTGAGCGACTCGACGAGCCGCTCGCTCTCCGTCCGGTGCTTGCGCGCCGCGGTCAGCTCCCGCAGCACGCCCGTGAGCAGGGCGGGCGGCAGGTGCGTCTCGTCGCGCAGCACTCCGCGGATGACGGTGAGCAGACGCGACAGGGAGCAGTCCTTGGCGACCCACCCCGAGGCGCCCGCCTGGAGCGCGAGCGCGGCGCGACGCGGATCGTCCTTCTCCGCCAGTACGACGGTGCGGACGCTCGGCTGCCCGGACCGCACGCCGGCCACGAGCGAGATGCCGTCGACGATGCCGTCCTCGTTGCTCTCCTGGACCTGCACCGCCGGACGCATCCCGGGCAGATTGCCGCCCAGGTCCGCGTCGACGAGCAGCACGTCGAACCGGCGTCCCTCCGCGGCCGCGCGTTCCAGGCAGCGCAGCGCGGCGGGGCCGCTGCCCGCGGCGGACACGTCGACGTCGGGCTCGGCCGCGAGTGCGGCAGCGAGCGACTCGGCGAAGATGCGATGGTCGTCGACGACCAGTACTCGGATGCGAACCACTGAAACCCCCACTGTCGGGGGACGACCGGTGCGGGTACGGCGCCCGAAGTGATCCCGGACCGCTTCCGGTCCGGAAAGCAGGGTGCCTCAGCCGCACGGCCGCCGCCGTGCTGGAAGTGCTACCCCCACTTCGGGCGTCGTACCCGACTGTCTCGCCCCCTGATCAGCACCGGCCCCCACCGGCGCTGTTCATCAGGGTAAGGCGAAGGGCCCGGAGCGGAAGGTAAATCGCAGAACTGGTTGGCCAGCGCGTTTATGGTGAGCCTTATGTTTCGTATCGAGACAGGAGACGACAAAGACCGGCGGGATCTGCTCCGCCGAAGTCTGCTCGACACCAACACACGGGCGTCTCCCGTCCTCCGCGCCCTGCGCGGAACCCCTGGTGAACGGGAAGTTCCGCTCCACGTATGGGCCTTGGACGCCGACGGCGCACTCGCCGGGGGACTTGTCGGCCACACCTGGACGACGTGGCTGCACGTGACCTACCTGTGGGTCGACGACCGGCACCGCGGCGCCGGACTCGGCTCGCGCCTGCTCGCGGAGGCCGAGCGGCTGGCCGGCGACGAGCGCGGCTGCCGCGCCGCCCGTCTGGAGACCTGGGACTTCCAGGCCCCCGGCTTCTACCGTCGCCACGGCTACGACGTGGTCTGCGTGATCCCGGACTATCCGCCGGGCGTCACGGAGTACACCCTGACCAAGCAACTGGCCTGACGGCGGCGGGTTCCGGCCGGGCGGACCGCTTCGCGCGGCCCGCCCGGCGTCCTCGCTCAGACCAGGCGGCGCGCCCCCGCGGACGGGACCGCCGGGAAGACACGCGGGGCGGTGTACCCCGCGGCGGCGAAGGCCTCGGCCACCGCCTTGGTGACCGTGTCCACGTCGGCCGACTCCACGAGGACGACCGCCGACCCGCCGAAGCCGCCTCCCGTCATGCGGGCGCCCAGAGCTCCGGCCGCGTTGGCCGTCGCCACCACGAGGTCCAGCTCCGGGCAGGAGATCCGCAGGTCGTCCCGCAGGGAGACGTGACCTTCGGTGAGGACCGGCCCGATCGCCCGGACGTCACCCGCGTCCAGCAGGGCGATGACCTGCTCCACCCGGTGGTCGTCGGACACGACGTGCCGGACGTAGCGGCGGACCCGCTCGTCCGACAGCCGCGCCAGCGCCGCGTCGAGGCCGGTGTACGGCACGTCCCGCAGATGGGAGACACCCAGCTGCCGCGCGCCCTCCTCGCACCCCGCACGCCGCTCGGCGTACGCCCCGTCGCCCAGGGCGTGCTTCACCCGGGAGTCGACGACCAGGAGTTCGAGCCCCTGGGCGGCCAGGTCGAACGGGACCTGGCGGATCGACAGGTCCCGGCAGTCGAGGTGCAGGGCGTGCCCCTCGGTGCAGCAGGCCGACGCCGTCTGGTCCATGATCCCGCAGGGCACGCCCACGAAGTCGTTCTCGGCCCGCTGCGCGAGACGCGCCAACTCCGGTCCGGTGAGACCGAGTTCGTACAGGTCGTTGAGGGCGAGCGCCGTCACGACCTCCAGCGCCGCGGACGAGGAGAGGCCCGCCCCGGTGGGCACGGTCGAGGCGAGATGCAGATCGGCGCCGCCGACCACGTGCCCCGCCTGGCCGAGCGCCCACACCACACCGGCCGGGTACGCGGCCCAGCCCGTGTCGGACAGCGGGACCAGCGCCTCGATGTCCAGCTCGACGACCGGCCCCTCGATGTCCGCGGAGTGCAGCCGCAACACCCGGTCCGCGCGCCGCGACACGGCCGCCACGGCCGTGTGCGGCAGCGCGAGCGGCATGACGAACCCCTCGTTGAAGTCCGTGTACTCGCCGATCAGGTTGACCCTGCCGGGCGCCGCCCAGACACCCTCGGGTACGGCGCCGTACAGCTCTTCGAAGCCCTCGCGAACCCCCACCTACTGCTCCTTCGACCTGTTCTGTGCGAACTCCCACGCGTCCGCGACGATCCCCGCGAGATCCGCGCGGGACGGATTCCAGCCGAGGCGCTCCCGGGCGGCCTCGGCCGACGCGACCAGCACCGCCGGGTCGCCGCCGCGGCGCGGCGCCACGACCTCGGGAATGGGGTGGCCGGTGACCTGGCGCACCGTCTCGATGACCTCGCGGACGGAGAAGCCGTTGCCGTTGCCGAGGTTGCAGATCAGATGCTCGCCGGGGGTGGCGGCGGCGACCGCCAGCAGATGGGCCTCGGCGAGGTCGGCGACATGGATGTAGTCGCGGATGCAGGTGCCGTCCGGCGTCGGGTAGTCGTCGCCGTAGACCGAGATGGCGTCGCGGCGGCCCTGGGCGACCTGGAGGACGAGCGGGATGAGGTGCGACTCGGGGTCGTGCCGCTCGCCGCAGGAGCCGTAGGCGCCCGCCACGTTGAAGTAGCGCAGCGAGACCGCGCCGAGTCCGTGCGCCGCCGCCTCACCGGTGATCATGTGGTCGACGGCGAGCTTCGAGGCGCCGTACGGGTTGGTCGGCCGCGTGGGGGCGGTCTCGACGATCGGGGTCCGCTCCGGCTCGCCGTAGGTGGCGGCGGTGGACGAGAAGACCAGCTTGCGGACGCCCGCCTCACGCATCGCGGCGAGCAGCGCCATCGTGCCGCCGACGTTGTTGTCCCAGTACTTCTCGGGCTTCACGACGGACTCGCCGACCTGCGAGAAGGCGGCGAAGTGCAGCACGGCGTCGTACGAGGAGTCCAGCCACTTGGCGGCGTCGCGGATGTCGCCCTCGACGAAGGCGGCCCCGGCGGGCACGCCCTCGCGGAACCCGGTCGAGAGGTTGTCGAGGACGGTGACCTCGTGCCCGGCCTCGACCAGGTGCTGCGCGACCACGCTGCCCACATAGCCCGCGCCGCCGGTGACCAGGTACTTCCCACTCATGAACTCGCTACCTCTCGCAGTCGCTGGGCCGCGGTCTCCGGCGGCACGTCGTTGATGAACACGCTCATGCCGGATTCGGAACCCGCGAGGAACTTCAGCTTGCCGGAAGTGCGGCGGATGGTGAAAAGCTCGAGGTGGAGCGCGAAGTCGTCCCGGTTGACGCCGTCGAACTCCTCCAGCGGGCCGAACGGCGCCTGGTGCCATGCGGCGATGTACGGCGTCGGGGGCTCACCTTCACCGAAGATCCGGTCGAAGCGCCTCAAGAGTTCCAGATAGACCTGGGGGAATTCTTTGCGCGCGTCCGCGTCGAGGCCGAGCAGGTCGGGCACACGACGGCGCGGATACAGGTGGACCTCGTAGGGCCAGTGCGCCGCGTACGGCACGAAGGCGACCCAGTGGTCGCTCGCCAGGACGACCCGGGAGCCGTCGGCGAGCTCACGCGCGACGACCTCGTCGAAGAGGTTCTCGCCGCCGGTCGCCTCCTTGTGCGCGGCGAGCGAGCGCAGCATCAGGGCGGTACGCGGGGTGGTGAAGGGGTAGCCGTAGATCTGCCCGTGCGGGTGGCCGAGGGTGACGCCGATCTCGGCGCCGCGGTTCTCGAAGCAGAAGACCTGTTCGACGGAGGAGAGATGGGACAGCTCGGCCGTGCGGTCCGTCCACGCCTCCAGGACGAGCCCCGCCTGCTCCTCGGTCAGATCGGCGAAGGAGGCGTCGTGGTCGGAGGTGAAGCAGACGACCTCGCAGCGTCCGGAGTCGCCGGCCAGGGAGGGGAAACGGTTCTCGAAGACCACGACGTCGTACGAGGAGTCCGGGATCTCGCTCAGCCGCTCGCCCCGGGAGGGGCACAGGGGGCATTCGTCGGCCGGCGGGTGGTAGGTGCGGCCCTGGCGGTGCGAGGCGACGGCGACGCTGTCGCCGAGCAGCGGGTCGCGGCGGATCTCGGAGGTCGTGACGGTGCGCTCCAGAGGACGCCGGTCGACCGCGTCGCGCACGGTGTCGTCGCGCAGGTCGTAGTAGACGAGCTCACGACCGTCGGCCAGTCGGGTCGAGGTCTTCTTCACTTCGGACTCCCCAGTCGAGCCACCGAACCTTCAAACAGAACCCAACATACCAAAACACAAGTCACCACGGCCGTCAACATCACAATCAAACAAAGACCATCATCAGAAGTGTTCAATTACTGAACACGGAGGCGTAGGTTCCGCTCAGGTTCAGTTCGCGCAACGAAGCGAGTACGCATGCAAACCCCCACACATACCCCCACAGAACTGGCGGCGGGGCTACGGCTCCCCACCAACGGGCTCGATTACGCGATCATGGCGATCTACTTCGCCGTGGTTCTCGGCATCGGCTTCGCCGCCCGCCGCTCGGTGAAGACGACCCTGGACTTCTTCCTGTCGGGCCGGTCACTGCCCGCCTGGATCACCGGCCTGGCCTTCATCTCGGCCAACCTGGCCGCCACCGAGATCCTCGGCATGGCCGCGAACAGCGCCCAGTACGGCGCCTACACCGTCCACTGGTACTGGATCGGCGCCATCCCCGCCATGGTCTTCCTCGGCCTGGTGATGATGCCCTTCTACTACGGCAGCAAGGTCCGCTCCGTCCCGGAGATGCTGCTGCTCCGCTTCGACAAGTCGGCCCACCTGCTGAGTTCGATCCTGTTCGCCTTCGCGGCCATCCTGATCGCCGGCGTGAACCTCTACGCCCTCGCGATCGTCGTCGAGGCACTCCTCGGCTGGCCGCAGTGGGTGGCCATCCTGGTCGCCGGCTTCTTCGTGCTCGCCTACATCACGCTCGGCGGCCTGTCCTCGGCGATCTACAACGAGGTGCTCCAGTTCTTCGTGATCCTGGCGGCCCTCATCCCGATCGTCGTGCTCGGCCTGAAGAAGGTCGGCGGCTGGGACGGACTGACCGACTCCCTCTCCAAGACCCACGGCCACGACTTCGTCACCGCCTGGGGCGGCACCGGCATCGGCAGCGCCAACCCGCTCGGTGCCAACTGGCTGACCATCGTGCTCGGCCTCGGGTTCGTCCTGTCCTTCGGCTACTGGACCACCAACTTCGCCGAGGTGCAGCGCGCCCTGTCCGCGAAGAACCTCTCCGCCGCCCAGCGCACCCCGCTGATCGCCGCCTTCCCGAAGATCTTCATCGTCTTCCTGGTGATGATCCCGGGCCTGGTCGCCGCCGTCCTCGTGCCCAAGATCGGCACCCCCGGCTCCGACCTCCAGTACAACGACGCCATCCCCTACCTGATGCAGGAGCTGCTGCCCAACGGCGTGCTGGGCATCGCGGTGACCGGTCTGCTCGCCGCCTTCATGGCCGGTATGGCCGCCAACGTCTCGTCCTTCAACACGGTGTTCACCAACGACATCTGGGCGAAGTACGTGGTCCGGGGCCGCGAGGACGCGTACTACGTGCGCTTCGGCCGCCTCATCACCGCGATCGGCGTGGCCGCCTCGGTGGGCACGGCGTTCCTGGCGTCGTCGTTCTCGAACATCATGAGCTACCTCCAGACGCTCTTCTCCTTCTTCAACGTGCCGATGTTCGTGGTCTTCATCGTCGGCATGTTCTGGAAGCGCGCCTCCACCAAGTCCGGCTTCTGGGGCCTGCTCGCCGGCACCGTGACCGCGATGGTGAACTACTTCGTCCTCTACAAGCGCGGCATCATCGACATCCCCACCGACCAGGGCGCCAACTTCGTCTCCGCGATCGCGGGCTTCGTCGCCGGTGCGGTCGTCATGGTCGTCGTGTCGCTGTTCACCGCCCCGAAGCCGGAGGAGGAGCTCCAGGGCCTGGTCTACGGCACCCGCTCCCCCGGCATGGAGGAACCGCCCGCCCCCGGGGACGACGCCTGGTACCGCAAGCCGGCCCTGCTGGGCTGGGGCGCAGTGATCATCGCGGCAGCCTGCTACATCCCGTTCTCGCTCTGATCGCGGGAGGATTGAGAAACCATGACCGAGCATTCCGGACACTCCGGGTTCTCCGAGAAGGACGTCCAGCGGGAAGTCACCGAGCTGGAGGGCAAGTCCGCCACCGCCGCCCGCATCTTCGACCTGCGCCGCATCATCGGACTCCTGTTCGTGCTCTACGGCCTCATCGTCGGGATCACCGGGCTCACCGACTCCGACGCCGCCATCGAGAAGGCCCAGGGCGTCAACATCAACCTGTGGACCGGCCTGGGCATGCTGCTCCTCGGCCTGTTCTTCCTCGTCTGGCTGAAGCTGCGTCCGACACCGCCGCCGACACCCCACGTCCTGCCCGAGGAGCAGGACAACGAGTAGCGTCCGCGTACGGGGCTGGAGTTCTTCGGGACTCCGGCCCCGTACCGCTGTAGGCACCCCCTGCCCCGTCCATCGAGAAGGAGCGCACCCCTCATGACCACGCCGAACGCCACCGACCGGCCCGTGAAGCTCACCGTCAGCGTCCTCGGCACCGGGATCATGGGAGCCGCGATGGCGCGCAGCCTCGCACGGGCCGGACACACCGTCCGCGCCTGGAACCGCAGCCGCGACAAGGCCGAGCCGCTGGCCGCCGACGGCATCCAGGTCGCCGGCACTCCCGCCGAGGCGGTCCGGGACGCCGAGGTCGTCCTCACCGTGCTGTACGACGGTGCCGCCGCCCTCGACGTCATGCGGCAGGCGGTGCCCGGTCTGCGCCCCGGCGCCGCCTGGGTGCAGTCGACGACCGCGGGCATCGAGTCCGTCCCCGAGCTGGCCGGCTTCGCCCGCGAGCACGGGCTGGTCTTCTTCGACGCGCCGGTCCTCGGGACCCGTCAGCCCGCCGAGGCGGGGCAGCTGACCGTGCTGGCGGCCGGCCCGTCCGGGAGCCGCGACACCGTGACGCCGGTCTTCGACGCCGTCGGCTCACGCACCGTGTGGACCGGCGAGGACGGCGCGGCCGGCAGCGCGACGCGCCTCAAGCTCGTCGCCAACAGCTGGGTCCTCGCGGCCACCGCCGCCAGCGGTGAGGTCCTCGCCCTGGCGCAGGGCCTGGGCGTGGACCCGCACGGCTTCTTCGACCTGATCGCCGGCGGCCCGCTCGACATGGTCTATCTGCGCGCCAAGGCCGACCTGGTCCTGGAGGACCGGCTGACACCGGCGAGTTTCGCGGTCGCCACCGCCGAGAAGGACGCCCGTCTGATCGTCCGGGCCGGAGAGCACAACGGCGTCCGTCTCGACGTGGCCGCCGCGGCCGCGGAACGCTTCGGCCGCGCCGCCGCCCAGGGCCACGCCGACGAGGACATGGCCGCCGCCTACTTCGCCAGCTTCGACGAGCGGCGGCCCTCCGCGTAGGCCCCGGATCTCACAGGGGCTCCTCCGTCCCGCCGGGCGGGGCCGGCACCGGCCCCGCCCGGTCCAGCAGACCGGTGCGGGCGGCCAGCGCCGCCGCCTCCAGACGCGATCCCACACCCAGCTTCATCAGCACCCGCTGCACATGGGTGCGCGCCGTCGACGGGGCTATGCCCATCCCGGCCGCGATGAGCCGGGTGTCCTCGCCGTCCGCGACCCGCACGAGCACCTCCACCTCGCGCGGAGTGAGCATCTGGAGCAGCCGCTGCCCCTCGTCGTCGGGCTGGGCGGCCGGGTTGAGCAGTTCGCTGAAGGCGCCCTGGAGCAGCTGCGGGGCCACGGCCGCCTCACCCGCCCGCGCCTTCATGATCGCGCGCTCGACGCCCTCTATGCGTTCGTCGTGGCGTACGTAGCCCGACGCGCCGGCGGCGAACGCGGCGGCGATGCCCCGCGGGTTCGGCACCGGACCCAGGACGAGGACGGCCACCTGCGGCCGTTCCCGTTTGATCTTCACCACCGGGTCGAAGATCCCCGGCTCGGCCGGTGCGGCCGTGCCGAGCAGGCACACCTCGGGTGCCCGTGTGATCACCAGCTCCGCCGCCCCCGCGGCGGGCGCCGCCGCGGCGAGCACCCGGTGCCCGCGCAGCTTCAAGGCCGAGGCCAACGCCTCGGCGAGCAATCGGTGGTCGTCGACCACCATGAGCCGCACTCCCATCAGGCAACCCCCCAGTCCCCCCAAGCATCCCCACTGGTTCCCCGTGGATTAGGAGCCCCCCGGCTCTCCATCCCCCGGAAGCTACACGCTTGTTCGACGTTGCGCTTCCCCTACTGGAGAGATGTGCCCCGGAATATCGAAATCTCTCCCATTCGGGAGTGATGAGGGGTACGCGTGCGGCCCCGCCCCTGAGCAGGGACGGGGCCGCACGGCGGGGACCGGCTCGGCTACTGCGCGCCGAAGGCGACCACCAGGTACTCCTTGTCGTCCGCGGAGGACGGCTTGTGGGCGTAGACCTGCGACATGTACAGGCGGCCGTCGCGGTAGATGAACTCGGCGTACTCCGGGAGCATGCTGGACTCCGCGTCGCGGACCGATTCGCTCGCCGGGTTCTCCAGGAGCTTGGTCTCCTTGAAGGAGGTGCCGTCGAAGGAGACGACCTGCCCGCCCTTGTCGTACGGCGGACGCTTGTAGGCGAGGAGGTCGGTGCCGTCCATGCGCAGCGGGGTGATGGTGTAGCCGTCACCGGCGTCACCGCGCTGGCCGGTCTGCTTGCCGGTGGAGAGGTCGAAGGCGACGATCTCGTTGGTGCGGCTGTACTCCCCCGTGCCGTCGTGCTCCTCGGTCGGGATGTAGAGCTTGTCGTTGCCGACGGTGAGGCCGGAGCAGTACTCGATCCGGCTGATGCCGTCGCAGCGGGCCGCGTACGTCTTGCCCGGCGCGGAGATCTTCGTGCGCAGCTTGCCGGTCTTGTTGTCGATGGAGAAGAAGTCCGAGATGCCGCTGCCGTCCCCGGCGGAGTCGCCGACGTCGGCGGCGACGACCAGCGGGTCGGTGGAGACGACGCTCGCGTACTCGATACCGGGCGACATCTTGTACTCCGAGAGCACCTTCCCGGACTTCGGGTCGATGTTCTGGATGTGCAGCTGGCGGGTGCTGCCGTACTCGCCGCACTTGCGGACCGCGACGAGCTTCTCGCCACCGCCGTAGCCGGAGTCGTAGCAGCTGTCGGTCGGCTTGGGCGCCCACAGCGCCTTTCCGGTGGAGATGTCGAAGGCGCCGCCGCCGCTGGTGCTGCCCGCGGCGACCGTGTTCCCGCTCACGGTGACGTTGTCGATGTTGACCAGCTGGTCACCGGACTTGAGCGTCTTGGTCCACAGCTTCTTGCCGGCGTCGAGGTCGAGGGCGGCGAGCTGGCTGCAGCCGTGCGACGGGTCCTCCTTGGTCGGCATGGCGGGCTCGTAAGTGATCGCCGTGCGGTTGGCCTCGGTGGCGTGGCGGCTGGCCTGGCACACCGGGCCGGGCAGCTTGATCGTCCACACCTTGGCGCCGGTCTTGGGGTCGTAGCCGTCGACCTCGGCGTTGCCGCTCTTGACGTACACCTTGTCGGTGAGCCAGGAGCCGACGGTGGTGACGCTGCTGTCGTTCTTGACGGCGGGCGCGGGCACCTGGAAGAGCAGCTCGGCGCTGGTGTCGGAGGGGACCTTCTCCTTGCCGCCGGTGGAACCGCCGGACGTGCCGTCACCCTTGTCGCCCTTGTCGCCCTTGCTGCCGCCGGACGTGCTCGCGGTGTTCTTGTCGTCCTTGCCGGAGGACGACGCGTACCAGACCCCGCCGCCGACGATCAGCGCGACCGCGACCACGGCGGCCACGATGATGACCAGCTGGCTGTTGACCTTCCGGCCGCCGCCACCGCCCTGCGGGGCCTGCGGCTGCATCGGCATGGTCTGCTGCTGCGGGTATCCGTACGGGGCCTGCTGGCCCGGGGCACCGTACTGCGGCTGCTGTCCGGGGTAGCCGTAACCGGGCTGGGCCGGGGGCGGCGTCTGCGGATAGCCGTACGGCTGCTGCGGCGCGGCGGGCGGCGCGGTCTGCGGCGGCGGGGGCGTCTGCGGGTAGCCGTAGCCGGGGCCCTGCGCGGGCGGCGGGGGCGTCGGGGCGCCGAAGCCGCCGGGGGGCGGGTCCTGAGGCGCCCCGAAACCGCCGGGGGGCGGGTCCTGGGGCGCGCCGAAACCGCCCTGCGGGGGCTCGTTCGAAGGGGGCTGGTTCGGCGGCGGGGGCGGCGGCTGGCTCATGGCGTGTGTACCTCGGATGCGAAGGGGACGAAGGAGTGGGGGGCCTGGACGGGTGGGAGCGGTGGCCGGCTCACTTGCCGTACGCCAGCATCAACTTCTCCTTCGCGTCGTCCTGGCCCGTCAGCCGGGTGGTGGAGATGTAGAAACGCCCGTCGACGTAGTCGACCGCCTTCGAGAAGAAGCCGTTCTCGATGTCCGCGGTGCCCTGCGGGTTCTGCAGCAGCGTGGTGGGCCGGTGGCCGGTCCCGGTCGTGGGGATCGAGACGATCTTTCCCCCGCCGTCGTACGACGGCTCGACGTACGCGATGAGGTTGGTGCCCTCCATCCTCATGGGCAGCATCGTCTCGTCCGCCGGGGACTTGACGCGCCATTTCTCCTTGCCGGTCTCCAGGCTGAACGCGACGACCTCGTTGGCGCCGGTCTTCGCCTCGGTCGGCAGGTAGAGGGTGTTGGCGTCGGCGGCGGTGCCGAAGCAGCCCGTCAGATCGCGGTCGAGGACGGCGTATCCGCACTCGGGCGCGAAGGAGTCCTTGCTCTCCAGCTGCGAGCGCAGGCCACCGTTGTTCTTCAGCGCGGTGACGTTGACCCGCTTCTTGTCGTCGTTGGTCATGTAGAGGACGACGGGGGCTACGGAGTAGGCGCGTTCGACCGTCCAGCCCTTGGGGATCTTCGTGGTCCACTTGACCTTGCCGGTGGCCGGGTCCAGTTCCTGCACCTCGTCGTGCTTGTTGTCGCTGCCGACCGAACAGGACGAGACGGCCACGAGCTTGGCGCCGCCCGCGAAGCCGGCCGGGTAGCAGCCCGTGCCGTACTTCTTCTTCTCCCAGAGTTTCTTGCCGCTGCCGACGTCGTAGGCCACGCCGGACATGGAGCGGCCGACCATCAGCGTGTCGCCGGTGATGGACAGTTCCACCGAGATGGTGCTGTCGAAGAGTTCGCCGTCGGGGACCTTGCCGCTCCAGCCCTTGGCGCCGGTGTTCAGGTCGATCTGCTGGAGCTGGTTGCACTTGGCGCTGCTGCCGGGGCCGCTCATGTACGCGATGACGGCCTTGTCGTCGGACGTCTTCTGCGGGCTGACCGCGCAGATCTTCTGCGGCATGGTCAGCGCGTCCCAAGTGGGCTTGCCGTCGGTGACGTTGAAGGCGAAGACCTGCTTGTACGCGGCCTTCACCGCCGCCTTGTCGGTGACCCACAGGCCGGGGGCGTCGGCACCGGAACCGGGCGCGTCGGGCGCCGACTTGTACCAGAGCACCTTGGCCTCGCCGGGCTTTCGGCCCTCGTTGAGGTTCTCCGAGTCCTCGCCGCCGTCACCGCTGCCGTCCCCGGGGTTGACCGGGTCGTCGGAGACGGTGGGCTTCGGGCTGTGGCTCTTGTCGGCGACGGGCTTCTTGCCGTCGTCACCACCGCCGGCGCTCACGGCCCAGACGGTGCCGCCGACGACGAGCAGCGCGGCCACCGCGGCGCCGATGACGACGGCGGGCCTGCCCTTGAAGGGGTTCTTGGAGCCTCCGCCGGGCGGCGGGGTGCCGGGCGCGCCCGGGTACTGCGCCTGGGGCGGGTATCCGTAACCGGGCTGCTGCGGCTGCCCGTAGGGGCCGGGCTGGGTGTACGGCCCGGGCTGCTGCGGCTGGCCGTACGGTCCCGGCTGGGTGTACGGCCCGGGCTGCTGCGGGTATCCGTAGCCGGGCTGCGGAGCACCGGCCGGCGGAGTCGGTGGAGACGCGGGCGGCTGCGCGGGCGGCGGAGGCGTACCGAAGCCGCCCTGTGCGCGTGGGTCCTGCGGAGCGCCGAAACCGCCCTGCGGCGGCGGATCCTGTGGTGCTCCGAAACCACCCTGCGGCGGCTGACCAGGCGGCTGACTCATCAGCGCTTCCCCCTCTTCACTGATGTGGCGCCCCACCGGCGGCGCTGGATTTCCGCTCTGTCCCGGTGGATCTCAGAGTGTTCTCAGACGGCCCTTTCTATCACTCTGTCGCGTACACGCAGGGGGCTGGTCCGGCCCCTGTTCCCAAGGGAGAACCGGCCTGTGATGCCGTCGTTACGCGCCTTCACGCGCCCTTCACGCCGAGCGCGCGCCGCCGCCGCACAGCACGGCGGCGCCCCGCACGCCCCCCGGTCAGGCGTCCTCGGCGAGCTCCAGCCAGCGCATTTCGAGGTCCTCGCGCTCGCCCGCCAACTCACGCAGTTCGGCGTCGAGTTTGGCCACCTTCCCGAAGTCGGTGGCGTTGTCGGCGATCTGGGCGTGCAGCTTGGTCTCCCTCTCGGAGATCTTGTCCAGCTGCCGCTCGATCCTCTGGAGTTCCTTCTTCGCGGCGCGGGCGTCGGCGGCGGACGCCGTCTTCGCGGGCGCGGGCGCGGCGGCGAGCATGGCGGCGGCCGCGGCCTCCTCCATCGTGCGGCGGCGCTCCAGGTACTCGTCGATGCCACGGGGCAGCATGCGCAGGGTGCCGTCGCCGAGCAGCGCGAACACGTTGTCCGTCGTGCGCTCGATGAAGAACCGGTCGTGGGAGATCACGACCATCGAGCCGGGCCACCCGTCGAGCAGGTCCTCCAGCTGGGTGAGCGTCTCGATGTCGAGGTCGTTGGTGGGCTCGTCGAGGAAGAGGACGTTGGGCTCGTCCATCAGCAGCCGCAGCAGCTGGAGCCGGCGCCGCTCACCACCGCTCAGGTCGGCGACCGGCGTCCACTGCTTCTCCTTGTTGAAGCCGAACGTCTCGCACAGCTGACCTGCCGTCATCTCGCGTCCCTTGCCGAGGTCGACGCGGTCGCGCACCTGCTGCACGGCCTGCAGGACACGCAGGTTCGGATCGAGCTCGGCGACCTCCTGGGAGAGGTAGGCGAGCTTCACGGTCTTGCCGGTGACGATCCGGCCGGCCGCGGGCTGACGCTCCCCGTCGCTGCGGGCGGCTTCGGCCAGCGCGCGCAGCAGCGAGGTCTTGCCGGCGCCGTTCACGCCGACCAGGCCGATCCGGTCGCCGGGACCGAGCTGCCAGGTCAGGTGCTTGAGCAGCACCTTGGGCCCGGCCTGCACGGTCACGTCCTCCAGGTCGAAGACGGTCTTGCCGAGCCGGGAGCCGGCGAACTTCATCAGCTCGCTCTTGTCGCGCGGCGGCGGCACGTCGGCGATCAGCTCGTTCGCGGCCTCGACGCGGAAGCGGGGCTTGGAGGTGCGGGCGGGGGCACCGCGGCGCAGCCAGGCGAGCTCCTTGCGCACCAGGTTCTGCCGCTTGACCTCCTCGGTGGCGGCGATGCGCTCGCGCTCGGCGCGGGCGAAGACGTAGTCGGAGTATCCGCCCTCGTACTCGTACACCGCGCCGCGCTGCACGTCCCACATGCGGGTGCAGACCTGGTCGAGGAACCAGCGGTCGTGGGTCACGCACACCAGTGCCGAGCGGCGCTCGCGCAGGTGCCGGGCGAGCCAGGCGATGCCCTCGACGTCGAGGTGGTTGGTCGGCTCGTCGAGGATGATCAGGTCCTGCTCCTCGATGAGCAGCTTGGCCAGCGCGATGCGCCGGCGCTCGCCACCGGACAGCGGGCCGATGACCGTGTCCAGGCCCTGCGGAAAGCCGGGCAGGTCCAGCCCGCCGAACAGGCCCGTCAGGACGTCCCTGATCTTGGCGTTGCCCGCCCACTCGTGGTCGGCCATGTCCCGGATGACCTCGTGGCGGACGGTGGCCGCGGGGTCGAGGGAGTCGTGCTGCGTCAGGACGCCGATGTGCAGGCCGCCGGAGTGGGTGACGCGTCCGGTGTCGGCCTCCTCCAGTTTGGCGAGCATCCGGATGAGGGTGGTCTTGCCGTCGCCGTTGCGTCCGACGACGCCGATCCGATCGCCCTCGCTGACGCCGAGGGAGACTCCGTCGAGCAGTGCACGGGTGCCGTACACCTTGCTGACGGACTCGACATTGACCAGGTTGACGGCCATTTCTCTCCTGCCAAGGGGGACGATCGACCCTCAAGGGTAGTCCGCGCGGCGAAGGGGCCGAGCCAAGGCTTCCCCCGTCCCCGTCGCGCTGCGCGTTCCCGGGACGCGGGGCCGCCGCCCCCTTCGCTCCGAGCACGCGCCGAGCACACACGCCCCCGCGCCGCCGACAGGAGCGCCGCCGGGGGCGCCAGGAACTGCGAGCAACCCACGACAAGCCGCACCCGCCGAGAACCAATCGCCCGCAGACGCGCCCGCGCCTCCGCAGGGGCTGAGCGCGCAGTTCCCCGCGCCCCTGACGGGACGCACCCGAACCCCGGTCACCAGGCGGAGCGCACCTCCGCACCCGCCCCGGACGGGCGGGGGTCGTCCCCGGGCACCGGGCGGTGTCCGGGAGAGCGGCGCGCTACAGGACCGTCGCGCCCGGTGCCGGGCTCTCGGTGGTACGCACCGACCGGCAGGTGCCGGAGGCGCGCAGGGCCTCCGCGACCGCGTCCGCCGACTCCGGGTCCGCCGCGAGGAACGCGGTCGTCGGACCGGACCCGGAGACGAGCGCGGCGAGCGCGCCGGCCGCCCGGCCCGCGGCGAGGGTGTCGGCGAGCTCCGGGAAGAGCGAAAGGGCGGCCGGCTGGAGGTCGTTGGAGACGGCGCGCGCGAGAGCCCCGGCGTCGCCCTTCGCGAGGGCGTCCAGCAGTTCCTGCGAGGCGACCGGCTCGGGCACCCGCAGCCCCTCGTTCATCCGGTCGAACTCCCGGAACACCGCGGGCGTGGACAGGCCGCGCCCGGCCATCGCGAAGACCCAGTGGAACGTCCCGCCGACCTCCAGGGCCCGCAGCTGCTCGCCCCGGCCGACGCCGAGCGCCGCCCCGCCCACCAGGCTGAACGGCACGTCACTGCCCAGGTCGGCGCAGATGCCGAGGAGTTCGTCGCGCGAGGCCGCGGTGCCCCACAGCGCGTCGCAGGCGACCAGGGCGCCCGCGCCGTCCGCGCTGCCGCCCGCCATGCCGCCGGCGACGGGGATGTCCTTGGCGATGTGGATGTGGACGGCCGGGTCGATGCCGTGGCGGCGGCCGAGTTCGATGGCGGCACGGGCCGCCAGGTTCGTGCGGTCCAGGGGCACCTCGGCGGCGTCCGGGCCCGCGCAGGTGATGCGCAGCTCGTCCGCCGGGGTGACCGTCACCTCGTCGTACAGGCCGACCGCGAGGAAGACGTTCGCCAGGTCGTGGAAGCCGTCGGGGCGGGCGCCGCCGACCGCGAGCTGGACGTTGACCTTGGCAGGGACGCGTACCGTCACCGTCTGCGTCACGACTGGGCCGACTCCTCGTTCTCGGTGGTCTCGGTGTTCTCGTTGGTCTCGGTGCCGCCGGGGGCGGCACGGTGCTCCGCGATACGGGCGAACTCCTCCACGGTCAGCGACTCCCCGCGGGCCTGCGGCGAGACACCGGCCGCGACCAGCGCGGCCTCGGCGGCCGCCGCGGAGCCGGCCCAGCCGGCGAGGGCTGCCCGCAGGGTCTTGCGGCGCTGCGCGAACGCGGCGTCCACCACGGCGAACACCTCGCGCCTGGAGGCCGAGGTCTTGAGGGGCTCGGCGCGCCGGGTGAGCGCGACCAGTCCGCTGTCGACGTTGGGCGCGGGCCAGAAGACGTTGCGGCCGATGGACCCGGCCCGCTTCACCTCGGCGTACCAGTTCGCCTTGACGGACGGGACGCCGTACACCTTCGAGCCGGGCCCGGCCGCGAGCCGGTCGGCGACCTCCGCCTGGACCATCACGAGGGTGCGCTCGATGGTCGGGAAGGTGTCGAGCATGTGCAGCAGGACGGGCACGGCGACGTTGTACGGGAGGTTGGCGACCAGCGCGGTGGGGGGCGGTCCGGGCAGCTCCTGGACGTCCATCGCGTCGGAGTGGACCAGCGCGAACCGGTCCGCGCGCTCCGGCATGCGGGCCGCGACGGTCGAGGGCAGCGCCCCCGCCAGCACGTCGTCGATCTCGACGGCGACGACCCGGTCGGCGGCCTCCAGCAGGGCGAGCGTCAGTGAGCCGAGTCCGGGTCCCACCTCCACCACGACGTCGTCGTCGCGCACCTCGGCGGTGCGGACGATCCGGCGCACCGTGTTCGCGTCGATCACGAAGTTCTGGCCGCGCTGTTTGGTGGGGCGTACGCCGAGGGCTCCCGCGAGTTCGCGGATGTCGGCGGGGCCGAGGAGGGCGTCGGGGGTGGGGCTGGTCACGGACCAAGGGTACGGGGGCGGCGGGCCCCACCGTTTTCACGCCCCCGCCGCAGGGCCGCGGGCCGGGCGCTCACCCGTGCAGCCGGGCCCCGCAGTGCGGCCAGGGACTGGCTCCCCGCCGCACGTACAGCTTCTTCGCCCGGAAGGTCTGCTCGGTGGCGGGAGCGTCCTGGGGACGGCCCTTGCCGCCGAGGGCGTGCCAGGTGCGGTTGTCGAACTGGTAGAGCCCGCCGTAGGTGCCGGAGGGGTCGACCGCGTGGGGCCGGCCCCCGGACTCGCAGGCCGCGAGAGCGGCCCAGTCGAGGCCGTCGGCGCCGTCGACGGACATCGGGAGCGGCTTCGTGCCGACCTTCACCAGCTGCGCCCGCGGCTCGCGCACCGTCTCGGCCTCGATGCGGCGCGGCCGCTCCCGCACGCCGTTGACGGTCCGCAGGGCGTAGGTGACCCGGCGCGCCCCGGGCCGCCCGGCCTGCTCGACGACCTCGGTGCCCTTGAACAGCGAGGGGTCCTGGGTCCGCCGCACCCCGTACGGGATGGCCTCCTCGCGGACCTCCCGGCTGCCGGTGATCCGCATGACGGTGACCGTCTGACCGTCGCGCGGGAAGCTGCCGGGCGGCGCGGAGGTCGTGTCCTGCCCGTGCAGGGTGATACCGGCCTCCTCGACGGCCTCCCGGACGCTCGCCGCGTTCGTGCGGATGGTCCGTGCCCGGCCGTCCGCCATGATCGTCACCATGCGCTCGGTGCGGACGGCGAGGTCGAGGCCCGCGCGTCCGATGGTCCGCGACCGCGACGCCGACAGGTACGCGCCCTCGGCGCGCACCCCCAGCTGTCTGAGCGCCCCGTCCACGGTGGGTTCGGTCGTCCACACCCGGCGCCGCTGCCCGTCGAGGGTGAGCTCCACGGGACGCCCGTAGTGGACGGCGACCTCGTCGCCGCTGGCGAGCGGTGTGCCCGGGGCGGGCGCCACCACGTCGTGCGAGCCCACCCGCACGCCCTCCTCGGCGAGCAGCTCGGTGACGTCGTCCGCGAAGGTGTGCAGGGTGCGCGACTTCCCGTCGACGGTGAGTTCGATCGCCTTGTCGCTGGCGACGAACGCCGAGGTGCCGCCGGCCAGGAAGGCGACGACGAGTGCCTGCGGGAGCAGCCGCCGGAGCGGGTCGGGGCGCTCGGCGATCCGCTTGCGCCGGGCCGCGCGCCGCACCTCGGCCCGCCCGCCGGGCCGCGGCGCCCCCACGGCTGCCGGCGGCCGGCCGGCGCCTGCGTCCGGGCCCTGCCGGGGCAGTCGGGGCTCGGTCGGCGCCTCGTGCCGGGGCAGCCGGGGCTCCGTCGGCGCCTCATGGCGGTGCAGCAACGGCTCCGTCGGTGCCTCGTGCCGGGGAAGCAGGGGCTCGGTCGGCGCTTCATGCCGGGGCACCCGGGGCGACTCGTACGCGGGCCGGTAGGTGTCCGGGAAGGCGGGGCGGTACGGCTCCTCGCTCCCCTGCGGCGCCGTGGCGTCCGGGTACGGCGGTGTCTCGTCGTCGTACGGCGGCGCGTACGGCGGCGTCTCGTCCGGGTGCGGCGCTCCCGTCGCATCGGTGGTGACACCAGTCGTTCCATACGTCTCGTACTGCGAGCTGCTCACGACGACACGCTCCAGGGTCCGGAATGGGCGACCAGAACCTAGCGGAGCGATCGTCACTCTCCCAAGCAACGCGACTACGCTGTGTCGCGACACTCCCCCGCGAACGACCCGCGCGTGACCAGGAAGAACCCCGGGAACCGTTATCCGTCAGTAATCGAACGCGCGCGCAGTGTTGGCGGAGATCGAGGTCGCCAGCGCGTCCTCGTCGATACCGCGCACCTCGGCCATGGCGCGCACCGTGACCGGAATGAGATACGGCGCGTTGGGCCGTCCGCGGTACGGCGCGGGCGTCAGGAAGGGCGCGTCGGTCTCGACGAGCACGAGCTCCAGCGGCGCCACCGCCAGCGCGTCGCGCAGCGGCTGGGCGTTCTTGAAGGTCATGTTGCCGGCGAAGGACATGAAGTAGCCGGCGCCGGCGCAGATCGCGGCCATGTCCGCGTCACCCGAGTAGCAGTGGAAGACGGTCCGCTCGGGCGCGCCCTCCTCCTTGAGGATGCGCAGCACGTCGGCGTGGGCGTCGCGGTCGTGGATGACGAGGGCCTTGCCGTGCCGCTTGGCGATCTCGATGTGGGCACGGAAGGAGCGCTCCTGCGCGGCCTTGCCCTCGGGGCCCGTACGGAAGTAGTCCAGCCCGGTCTCGCCGACGCCCTTGACCTGCGGCAGCGCCGCGAGGCGGTCGATCTCGGCGAGCGCCTCGTCCAGCGCGGCCTCGCCGCCCGGGCGCCGTGCGCCCTGCCGGGACCAGCCGTCGGGGTCGCCGTGCACGATACGCGGCGCTTCGTTGGGGTGCAGGGCGACCGTCGCGTGGACGGCGTCGTACGCGGCGGCCGTCTCGGCGGCCCAGCGCGAGCCCTTCACGTCGCAGCCGACCTGGACGACCGTCGTCACTCCGACCGACGCGGCCTTGGCGAGGCCCTCCTCGACGGTGCCGGACTGCATGTCGAGATGGGTGTGCGAGTCGGCGACGGGCACCCGCAGGGGCTCGGGGAGCGGGGGTGCGGCGTTCTTGTCGGAGGCGGAGGAAGGCATGCCCCGATCCTACGAAAGGGGCATGCCGGCCCTCACCCGAGGAAGGTCATCCCGCCTTGCGGTGCTGGAACGGGTGCAGCAGGTCCGAGAGGTGCCAGTGGTGCGGCTCCCTCGGCTCCGCCGGGGCCGCGCCGTCGCCGCCCTGCCCCCGCGGTGCCTGCTCGGGCTGCCGGGGCACCGCGCGGTGCGGGTGCGCGGCGTGCATGGAGTTCAGAGCGGAGGACACCTGACCGGCGCGCATGATGCGCACCACATGGCTGTCGCAGTTGAGGCAGGTGGGCCGGCTGAGCGGCGACGGCACGACGTGCCCGTTCGCCACGTACATCACGAACTCACTGCCCTCGGCGTCGAGGTGGTGCTCTATCTCGTACGACTGCTCCCAGCCGTGCCCGCAGCGCATGCAGGCGAAGGAGTACGACTCATGGACGACGGCGGTCGCCGCGCTGCGATGCCCGGTCTGTCCTGCGATCTCACTCATGCCAGCTCCTGTTGTCCGCTGGACGAGCACCCCCGGCGAACGGGGGCGAGGGACGGGTGCGTCCCTTCAACCAGTGGACGCTTTCGCGCACGCGAACGCATCAGGCCTGTCGACTGTTGGATGCGTTTTGGCCGTTCCTTGTCGGAAAGGTCCCGCCACCCGGCCTGGGCTTTGCCTTGCGGCACAGCCCTTTGCCCTTCTATGGGGCGCTTCGTTCGGCATTCTTTGCCGCGACGACGGCATCGAAGACCTCACGTTTGGGAATGCCTGCTTCCGCGGCCACCGCAGCGATCGCCTCCTTGCGCCGCTCCCCCGCCTCCTCACGCACCCGCACCCTGCGCACCAGCTCGGCGGCGTCCAGCTCCTCGGCGCCCTTCTGCGCGGCGCCCTCGACGACGACGGTGATCTCCCCGCGCACGCCCTCGGCGGCCCAGGCCGCGAGCTCGCCCAGCGGACCCCGCTTGACCTCTTCGTACGTCTTCGTCAGCTCCCGGCAGACGGCGGCGCGCCGCTCCGTCCCGAACACCTCGGCCATCGCGGCGAGCGTGTCGTCGAGCCGGTGCGGAGCCTCGAAGTAGACGAGGGTGCGGCGCTCGTCGGCGACCTCGCGCAGCCGCGACAGGCGCTCGCCCGCCTTGCGCGGCAGGAAGCCCTCGAAGCAGAAGCGGTCGACGGGCAGCCCCGACAGCGCCAGCGCCGTGAGCACGGCGGAGGGGCCGGGTACGGCGGTGACCTTGATGTCCTTCTCCACGGCGGCGGCGACCAGCCGGTAGCCGGGGTCCGACACGGACGGCATGCCGGCGTCGGTCACCAGCAGCACCCGCGCTCCGCCGGCCAGCGCCTCGACCAGCTCCGGTGTGCGGGCGGCCTCGTTCCCCTCGAAGTAGGACACGACGCGTCCGGCGGGCTGCACGCCCAGCGCCTGGGTGAGCCGGCGCAGCCGGCGGGTGTCCTCTGCGGCGACCACGTCGGCCCCGGCCAGTTCCGCGGCGAGCCGCGGCGGCGCGTCCTCGATGTCGCCGATGGGGGTGCCTGCCAACACAAGGGTTCCTGTCACGGCTCCATCCTCGCAGGGCCCGGCGGCGTCGGTCGCCGCCCGCCCTGCCTCGGTCGCCGCCCGCCCTGCCGCCGCCCCGCCCGGAGATCCGCGCTGGGCACCCGCCCGGGAATCCGGCTCCGGCGCCCGCGCGGAATCCGGCTCGGGTGTGCGGCCGGAATCGGGCTCGGGTGTCCGCCCGGACAGCGGCTTCCACCCATTTACGGCCGGTGCACGGGACTCCCACAGACCTGTTCCCTACGATGGCGCGGTGACCAGTACCGCGTCCTCCACGGACACCCGGCAGGGGCAGGCCATCGACGCGCAGTGGCCGTCGTGGCAGCTGCGGCTGCGCCGCTTCGGCTACACGGCGCCGCCCAGAAGCGATGTGCGCGACCGGCTCGTACCGCCGTACTCCGAGCCCAGCCCTCGCATCTGGGCCACGCTCGGGCTGCGCCACGAGGTCGCGGAGCGCATCACGCGCTGGTCCGGCTGGGGCGGCCCGTTGCTGGTGACCCTGATGGCCGGGCTGATGCGGTTCTGGCACCTGGGCAGCCCGAAGGCGGTGATATTCGACGAGACGTACTACGCCAAGGACGCCTGGGCGCTCATCCACCGCGGCTACGAGGTCAACTGGGCGAAGGACGCCAACGACCTGATCCTCCAGGGCAACGGCCATGTGACCGTCCCGAGCGACGCCGCGTACGTCGTGCATCCGCCCGTCGGCAAGTACGTCATCGGGCTCGGCGAGTGGATGTTCGGGTTCAACCCCTTCGGCTGGCGGTTCATGACCGCGCTGCTCGGCACGCTGTCGGTGCTGCTGCTGTGCCGGATCGGGCGACGGCTGTTCCGCTCCACCTTCCTGGGCTGCCTCGCGGGCGCGCTGATGGCGGTGGACGGGCTGCACTTCGTGATGAGCCGCACCTCGCTGCTCGACGGCGTGCTCATGTTCTTCGTGCTGGCCGCCTTCGGCTGCCTGGTCGTCGACCGCGACCACGCCCGCGCCCGGCTCGCGGCCGCACTGCCCACCGACGGGGACGGGGTGGTGCGTCCCGACGCGCACATCGCCGAGACGACCCGCCTCGGATGGCGCCCCTGGCGCTGGGGCGCGGGCCTGATGCTGGGCCTGGCCATCGGCACCAAGTGGAACGGCCTCTACATCCTCGCCGCGTTCTGCGTCATGGCGGTCCTGTGGGACGCGGCCTCGCGCCGGGTGGCGGGCGCCCGCCACCCCTACCTCGCGGCGCTCCGGCACGACACCGGCATCACGTTCCTCGCGACGGTCCCGGTCGCGCTGGCCGTCTACCTCACCTCCTGGCTCGGCTGGATCCTGTCCCCGGACAACGGCAGGGGCGGCTACTTCCGCAACTGGGCGGTGACCGACGGCAGGGGCGGTCACTGGACCTGGCTGCCCGACTGGCTGCGCAGCCTGTGGCACTACGAACACGAGGTCTACAAGTTCCACGTCGGGCTGTCCTCGCCGCACACCTACCAGTCGAACCCGTGGAGCTGGCTCGTCCTCGGCCGCCCGGTCTCGTACTTCTACGAGTCCCCGCTGCCCGGCAAGGACGGCTGCCCCGCCGACGCGGGCGACAAGTGCGCCCGCGAGGTGCTGGCGCTGGGCACCCCGCTCCTGTGGTGGGCGGCCTGCCTCGCGGTCCTCTACGTGCTGTGGCGCTGGGCGTTCCGCCGCGACTGGCGCGCGGGCGCGATCGCCTGCGGCATCGCGGCCGGCTATCTGCCGTGGTTCATGTACCAGGAACGCACGATCTTCTTCTTCTACGCCGTCGTCTTCGTGCCGTTCCTCTGCCTGGCCGTCGCCATGCTGATCGGCGCGATCCTCGGCCCACCCGGCTGCGGAGAACGCCGCCGCGTGATCGGCGCGGCCGGCGCCGGCGTCCTGGTCCTGCTGATCGCGTGGAACTTCATCTACTTCTGGCCCCTGTACACCGGCACCTCGATCCCCATAGACGACTGGAGATCGAGGATGTGGCTGGACACCTGGGTCTAGCCGCTCGGACATACGACGGCGGACATACGACGACGGCGCGGCGGACTGCCGCGCCGTCGGTCGTTTCCGGCTGTCGCGGGCCGCGTCGTACGCCGGCTGTCCTGTGCCGTTCTCGTACGCCCCGCGGCCCGCCCGGGCTAGTCGAGCGTCACGACCAGGCCTCCGGTCCGTGCCTGTTCGTTCGTGATCCGGTGCTTCCCGTGCCAGCCGACCTGCACCGAGTACGACGCCGATCCGCCCGGCACCCCGCGCACGGCGATCGGGAAGACACACCTCGAGGAGCTGTCGTAGGCGCCGCTTCCGAGCGACCCGGTCGCGACGACCCGGCCCGCCGAGTCGTAGACGGTCACCAGTGCGCCCTTGTCGATGTCGCTCAACTCGTGACTCCCTACGCAGGACCCCGTGGCTCCGGGGTTGCCCTTGGCGCGTGCCTGTCCCACCAGCGTGAACGGCCGGTCGTCGTCGGATCCGGACAGATTCCATGCCAGCGCGACGGCACCCGAACCGACCACGAGCCCGGCAGCCGCCGACGCCACCAGGGCGCCCCGGAACCGACGCCCCCGTGTGGGCCCGGGCCGTGCCGGCGCCGAGGCAGGCGGCGGAGCGACCCCGCCGTCGACTGATTCATCAGACATGTGCGCAGCATGGCATCGAGCGGCACCACCGTACGTCACAGTCGCATCACAGCCACGACCCTCCGTCCCCCGGTCCGGCGAGGGCGACTCGGCCGGCCAATCGTCCGGAGGCGCGGGCGAGTTGGGGGCGCCGGCGATCACCGGCCGGGCTGCGGACGCGCAGCCACCGGTGCGCCGCGGTCCGTCAAGTCACGGGTTCCCCTGCCACGCGATCACGGGGCATGACGATCTCCGCACAGCGGGTGCTAATGGGTCATACGGCTCATACGGAGCAAGTGGCCCGCCCGCACCGTCCGGCACAGCCTCGGCGATGCGGCGCACGGGACGCGTTCCCCCTCCCCCGCACGAAAGGCGGTGGCTGTCATGCCCCCAGCTTCCCCCCACCCCCTGCGCGTCGAAGCGACGCTGGACCCCCGGCTCACCCGATGGATGTGGCTGGTGAAGTGGCTCCTCGCCGTCCCGCACTACGTCGTCCTGTTCTTCCTGCAGATCGCGTTCCTGCTGGTGAGCGTCGTCGCGTTCTTCAGCATCCTCATCACCGGGCGCTATCCCCGGCCGCTCTTCGACTTCAACGTCGGGGTCATACGCTGGAAAACGCGCGTCGACTACTACGCCTCCGTGGTGCTCGGCACGGACGAGTACCCGCCGTTCACGCTCAAGGACGTGCCCGGCTACCCGGTCCACGTCGACGTCGCCTATCCCGCGCGGCTCTCACGCGGGCTGGTCCTGGTCAAGTGGCTGCTGGCCATCCCGCAGTTCCTGGTGATCGCGGTCCTGGTGGGCGGCGGTCTGACCACCTACCGGTACCTACAGCACTACGGCCCCCTCTCCTTCGGAGTCATCGGCCTGCTCTCCCTGATCGCGGCGGTGATCCTGGCGTTCACCGGGACCTACCCGCGCGGCCTGTTCGATCTCCTCATGGGCCTGGTGCGCTGGATGCTGCGCGTGATCGTCTACGTGTTCCTCATGACCGACCGGTACCCGCCGTTCCGGCTGGACGCGGGCGGGCGCGAACCCGCCCCGGGCGCGGTGCAGCCGGCCGGCGGCGGATGATCCGTCCCTCACCCCCGACCCTCCGACTCTCCGACCCGGTGCGAGGGCGCGGCGAACCGCCGCGCTCTCGCACCGTTCGCACAAACCCATGAATGAACAGCGTTCAAGGTTGTGGCCCGTTGTCCGGTTCGGTCCTGTTTCTGATCTCTCTTCGGACAACATCTGGAAACTCCGGTCACGGCCGTCACTGCCCGGGCCTACAGTGCGAAGGCTTACGGGGAGGGGCGGCGCAATGCGCAGAGGGGCGAAGGCTGTCGTCATCGGCAGCGTGTTCACGGTGATGGTGGGGGGCGCCGGGTACGGCGCGTACAACCTGGTGACCGCGGTCAGCGGGGACGGGGGCACGGCCGGGCCGGCACCCGTGAAGACCGGCCCGCCGAGCGGCGCGGAGGTCAAGGAGACCAGCCGCGCCTTCTTCGCGGCCTGGGAGAAGGGCGACGCGGCCAAGGCGGCGCGGTACACCAACTACGCGACGGCGGCCGAGTCGCTGCTGGCCTCCTACAGCGCCGAGGCCCACCTGACGAAGGTACGGATCACACCGGGCACGCCGTCCGGCACGACCGTGCCGTTCTCGGTGAGCGCGACGGTGTCGTACGAGGGGAAGAGCAAGCCCTTCTCGTACGACTCCGAACTGAGCGTCGTGCGGGGCGAGACGACGGGGAAGGCGCTGGTCGGCTGGAAGCCGTCCGTCGTGCACCCCGAGCTGAAGGACGGGGACACGCTGGTCACGGGCGAGTCGGCGAGCCCGGCGATCGAGGCCGTGGACCGGAACAACGTTGTCCTGACGAAGGAGAAGTACCCCTCTCTGGGGCCGATCCTGGACGCGCTGCGCGACAAGTACGGTGACACGGCGGGCGGTTCGCCCGGGATCGAACTGGCCGTCCGGCACGGCGACCAGAGCCCGGACACCCCGCTGGTGACGCTCGCGAAGGGGCGCGCGGGCAAGGTCCGCACCACGCTCAGCGCGAACGCGCAGGCCGCCGCGGAGAAGGCCGTCCGCCAGTACGACGAGTCGTCGGTGGTGGCGGTGAAGCCGAGCACCGGCGAGGTCCTCGCGGTCGCCAACCACCGCGAGGACGGCTTCAACGCGGCCTTCCTCGGCAAGCTCGCCCCCGGCTCCACGATGAAGATCATCAGCGCCGCCATGTTCATCGACCGCGGCGTCACGACGGCGACCGGTCCCGCGCCCTGCCCGCCCGAGGCCGTGTGGCAGAGCCAGACCTTCCACAACCTGAAGAACATGCCGCCCAACGAGAACGCCACGCTGTCCGAATCGTTCGCGCGCTCCTGCAACACGGCGTTCGTGAAGTACGCGGACGATCTCAAGGTCGACTGGCTCACGAACGAGGCGCAGCAGAACTTCGGCCTCGGCCAGAACAACTGGAAGACCGGGATCCCGTCCTTCGACGGCTCCGTCCCCGCCTCCGGGGGCCCGGACACGGCCGCCAACCTGATCGGCCAGGGTCAGGTCCAGATGTCGCCGCTGAACATGGCGTCGGTGACGGCCACCGCCGTGACGGGCGTCTTCCGGCAGCCGGTCATCGTGCCGCGCGCCCTCGACGACCGTGAGCTGGCCAAGGCCAAGGGCCTGTCCGCGGGCACGGTCGCCCAGCTGCGGGCCATGATGAACCGCACCGCGATCAGCGGCACCGCCGCCCAGGTGATGGCCGGGCTCGGCCCGAACTACGGCGCCAAGACCGGTTCCGCCGAGGTCGACGGCCAGGCGAAGTCGAACAGCTGGTTCACCGGCTACCGCAACGACGTCGCGGCGGCCGCCATGACCCAGGAGGGCGGTCACGGGGGCGACGCCGCCGGTCCGATCGTCGCAGCTGTGCTACGAACCGGTGGCTGAAGTCACCCCGGACGGAGCGGGACCCTAGGGTGGTGGTCATCGTTGGAAACATGAGGCCACGGGGGCACCAGGGTATTCAGCGGAGGACGAGTAGCTGTGGGCAAGAGAAGACGCGTCGCCGAGCGGCGGAAGACGAAGCAGCCCGCCGTGCTCGGCGGGGTGATCGCCGTCGTCGTGGTCGGCGGGGCGTTCGGCGTCTACAGCCTGTACGACGGCGGAGCGGCGGCCGACGAGGGATCGCAGGCCACCACCCGCAAGGCCGTGAAGACGGGCCCGCTGTCGGCGGCCGAGGTGCACAAGGCCTCGACGGCCTTCCTCACCGCCTGGCAGAGCGGCGACGTCGCGAAGGCCGCCGCGGCCACCGACGACTCTGCCTCCGCGGCCACCACGCTGACCGGCTACGCCAAGGAGGCGCACATCACCGGTGTGACGCTGACCGGCGGCACGCGGTCGGGCGCCGCCGTCCCGTTCTCCGTCAAGGCCACCGTCACCTACAAGGGCAAGACCAAGCCCCTCGCGTACGAGTCGAAACTGACGGTCGTGCGGCGCGCCAAGGACGGCGTTCCGCTGGTCGGCTGGGCGTCGTCCGTCGTCCACCCGGACCTCCAGGACGGCGACCGGCTCGTCACCGGCGAGTCGGGCACGCCCCCGGTCAGGGCCCTCGACCGTGAGGGCAAGGAGCTGACCGCCGCGAAGTACCCCTCGCTGGGCACCGTCCTCGACGGGCTGCGCGAGAAGTACGGCAAGACGGCCGGCGGCAAGGCGGGCATCGAGCTGCGCGTGGTCCGCAAGGCCGCGAAGAAGGGCACGCAGAAGACCCCCGACAAGACCCTGCTGACGCTGAGCGAGGGCACGCCGGGCACCGTGGAGACGACGCTCAGCCCGGCCCTCCAGTCGGCCGCCGAGCGCCAGGTGGCCGCCAAGGAGAAGGCGTCGGTGGTCGTGATGCGCCCGTCGACGGGTGAGATCCTCGCCGTCGCGAACACGAGTCACGGCTTCAACACCGCCTTCCAGGGCTCCCTCGCACCCGGCTCCACGATGAAGGTCATCACGGCATCGCTGCTGTTCGACAAGGGGCTCGCCTCCGCCGACAAGCCGCACCCGTGCCCCAAGACCGCGACGTACGGCGGCTGGAAGTTCCACAACGACGACGACTTCGAGATCAAGAACGGCACGTTCAAGGCGAGCTTCGCGCGGTCCTGCAACACGGCCTTCATCACCCAGGCGAAGGAGCTGGAGAACGACGACCTGACCAAGCAGGCCCAACAGGTCTTCGGGATCGGGCTGAACAACTGGTCCATCGGTGTGCCGTCCTTCGACGGCGCCGTGCCGGTGCAGAGCGCCGCGCAGATGGCGGCCGAGCTGATGGGCCAGGGCGGCGTCCGGATGAACCCGCTGAACATGGCCTCGATCGCGTCGACCGTCAAGGCCGGCACCTTCCACCAGCCCTACCTGGTCGCCCCGTCGGTGGACCACCGCACGCTGGCCAAGGCGAGCCGCACCATGTCCGCCTCGACCCTCTCGCAGCTGCGCGAGGTCATGCAGTACACAGCGGGGTACGGCACCGCCGCGGAGGCGATGTCCGGCCTCGGCCCGGACTACGGCGCCAAGACCGGCTCCGCCGAGGTGGACGGCCAGAAGAAGCCGAACGGCTGGTTCACCGCATGGAAGGGCGACCTCGCGGCGGCGGGCGTCGTGCAGCAGGGCGGGCACGGCGGCGACACGGCCGGACCGATCGTGGCGGCCCTGCTCAAGAGCGGAAGCTAGACCGGCCTGAAGAGCGCTGTCAGTGGCCGGCCCTACGCTCCGGGCATGACGTTCCCGCTCCCCGACGGACTGCCCGCCGGCCGCCTGATAGGCACCCCGGACGGCACCCCGGTCCTGTGGTGCTCCGAGAGACCCCCGGCCGACCCGTATGCGGCCTGGACCGGCCACCAGCGTCAGCAGGCCGCCACTGGTCTGCTGCCGGTCCTCTGCTACTCCGACGTCCGCCCGACCCCCTTCGACCCCGCGGACGTCGACGCCTTCGACCTCGAAGGCGAACTGGCCAAGAACTGGGCCGAGTACCGGCGGCGCAGGTTCGCGGTGCCCGACGTGCCGCCGGAGCCGTTCGACTGCCCCGAGGACGTCGAGCCGTGGGAGGACGACCCCGGCCCGCCCTTCGAGCAGTGGCCGGGACTCGCCCCGGCCACCCTGCCCGGCAGCGGCGTCGACCCGGACGAGGCCGCCCGGGCCGCCTTCGCGCACCTCGTGGACGACGACCCGTACGCGCTGACCGAAGCCCGCCTCGGTCTGGTCGCCGCGGAGCGGAGCGCCGACATCCCCGCGCTCCTCGACTGGTACGGCGGCGCTCCGAAGACCTTGCTGTGCGCCCTGCTGCGCAGCTGGGAGGACCGCTTCGGGGCCCGGGTCCTCACCCTGGTGGGGGCGACGCTGTACGTCTCCGTGGCGAGCCCGCCGCGCACCCGGGAACAGGCCGATCGCGTCGCCCTGGAACACCTCCTGACCACGGCCGACAACATCGTGGACGATCCGCCGACGCCGTTCCCCCGGTACGCGCAGTCCCTCGTCGGCGCCCCGCTGTGGCGTTTCTGGTGGGACTAGGCCCTGTCCGACCGTTCCCGTCTGCCCGGCGACGGACCGGGCCCCGGTGCGGCCCGGTCCGCACACGGGGGCGGCCGGAAGTCGTTCGCGTGCCGCGTACACCGACCGCTAGCGTGCTGCTCATGACCGCCACGGAAGACAACGCCGCCCACCCACGTTTCGCCGAGGCCCTCACGGAGCTGGGGCTGGACGAGCTGAACGCACGCATCCGCCGCTTCCCCGACGCGACCCGTACCGCCACCGAGGCGGCCGCCGCGATCGGCTGCGAGCTGAGCCAGATCTGCAAGTCGCTGATCTTCGCGGCGGACGGCGTGCCGGTGCTCGTGCTCATGGACGGCGCGTCCCGGGTCGACGTGGAGCTCGTCCGCAAGGAGCTCGGAGCCGAGAAGGTGACCCGGGCCCAGGCCGCCGTGGTGCGGGAGACCACGGGGTACGCGATCGGCGGCGTACCGCCGTTCGGCCACCGCACCAGGACCCGTGTCCTGGCCGACCGTTCGCTGCTCGCCCACGACACGGTGTGGGCCGCTGCGGGCACCCCGTACGTCGTCTTCCCGATGGACCCCGAGAGCCTGGTCGCACACGCCGGGGCCACGCTGGCGGACGTGCGCGAGCAGACCGCGTGACCCCTGTCGTCACCGCGGCCGTCCTGCTCGCCGCGGTCACCCACGCCTGCTGGAACGCGATCGCGCACCGCATCAGCGACAAGCTCGTCGGCTTCACCCTGATCGCGGGCGGCGGCATGCTGATCGGCCTCGCCCTGGTGCCGTTCGTGCCGTTCCCCGCGTCCGGGGCCTGGCCGTACCTGATCGCGTCGGCCGTGATCCATGTCGCGTACTACGTGCTGCTGATGCGCTCGTTCCGGCTCGGTGACTTCGGGCAGGCCTATCCGATCGCCCGCGGCACCGCCCCGCTGATCGTCACCGCGCTCGCGGCGGTCTTCGCGCACGAGGTGCCGGACGGCTGGGCGGCGGCGGGCATCGCGCTGTCCTGCGCGGGACTGACGGGTGTGGCCCTGTGGGGGCTGCGCGGGCGCCGGCCCAACTGGGCGGCGATCGGGGCGGCGTTGGCGACGGGCGCGTCGATCGCCGCGTACACCGTCGTGGACGGTCTGGGCGTGCGTGCCTCGGGCTCCTCCCTCGCGTACATCGCCTGGCTGATGGCCATCGAGGGCGTGGTGATCCCGGCGTACGCCCTCCACCGCTGGCGCGGCGAACTCGTCTCCGTGCTGCGGCCGTTCGCGGCGGTCGGCTTCCTCGGCGCGGCGCTCTCCGTCGCGGCGTACGGACTGGTCCTGTGGGCGCAGACCCGCGCGGAGCTCGCGCCGATCGCCGCTCTGCGGGAGTCCTCGATCATCGTGGGCGCGGCCATCGGCGCCGTCTTCTTCAAGGAGCGGTTCGGGGCGCCCCGGATCGCGGCGGCCGGTCTGCTGGTCGTGGGCATCGGCCTGATGCTGCACACCGGTTAGGGCCCACGAGGACCCGGCCGGGGCGCGCGCCCCTGGGGCGTCAGGCGTCGATCGACGCGCGGACCGCCCGGACCAGTGCCTGTGCCCGCGCGTCCGCGGTCACGCTCTTGCGGAAGCCGTTGGTGACGTAGCCGAACGCGATGCCCGACTCGGGGTCGGCGAAGCCGAGGGGTCCGCCGCGGCCGGGGTGGCCGAAGGATCCCGGGGACAGCAGGGGCGAGGCCGAGCCGTGCAGCATGTAGCCGAGGCCGAAGCGGGTGCCCACGACCAGGACACGGTCGGGGCCCGCCGATTGTTCCGTGCGCGCGGCCGACACCGTGTCCGGGGAGAACAGCCCGACGCCGTCCACCTCGCCGATCAGCGCGGCGTGGAAACGGGCCAGGCCGTCCGCCGTGGCGATGCCGTTCGAGGCGGGCAGCACCGCCGCCCGGTAGGCCGGGGCGTTCTCGTCCGGCAGCGGGGTGATGGCCGTGAAGGCCCTGCTCGTGAGGCTCTCCGGGTCGGCGTACGCCTCGGAGACGGCCCGCTTGGGGCGGGTCCGCAGGCCGCCCGGCGCCGGTGGGGCCGCGACCTGCGCGACCCGCCCGACCCGTCCGGTCTCCGCGTCCGGCAGCCCGACCCACAGGTCCAGCCCCAGCGGCCCGGCGATCTCGTCCGCGATCCACGCGCCGATCGTGCGCCCGGTCACCCGCCGGACCAGTTCGCCGGTCAGCCAGCTGTAGGTCTGGGCGTGGTAGCCGTGCTCCGCCCCCGGCTCCCACGCCGGTGCCTGCCGGGCCACGGCCGCGGCGGCGAGGTCCGGGTCGCCGGCCTCGGCGGGGGTGAGCGGGCGGTCGAGGACGGGCACCCCGGCCCGGTGCGCGAGCAGGTGCCGGACGAGCGTGTGCTCCTTGCCGTGCGCCTTGTACTCCGGCCAGTAGTGGCCGACGGGGGCGTCCAGGTCGAGCTCGCCGCGCTGGGCGAGCAGCAGCAGTACGGCGGCGGCGACGCCCTTCGTCGCGGAGCGCACGATCTGCGCGGTGCCGTGCTGCCAGGGTTCGGTGCCGTCGACGTCGCGGGTGCCGCCCCACAGGTCGACCACGCGCCGGCCGTCGCGGTACACGGCGACGGCGGCGCCCCGGTCCCCGAGGAGTTCGAAGTTGCGTACGAACGCCTCCCTGACCGGCTCGAAGCCCTCGGCCACTGTGCCGTTCACGTCCACGCCCGCGCTCCTGTCACCCACTCGTACCACTGCCGACGGTGAGTGCAACACGCACGTACCGGCTCCGATTCCTGGGCCGGGCGCTCGGCGTCCTAGCCGAGCAGGATCGTGACCTCGATGTTGCCGCGGGTGGCGTTCGAGTACGGGCAGACCTCGTGGGCCGCGTCGACGAGCTTCGTCGCGAGTTCCTGGTCGACGACGGGGAGCGAGACGCTCAGGGCGACCGCGAGTCCGTAGCCCCGCTGCTTGTTCGGGCCGATGCCGACCTTCGCGGCGACCGTGGAGCCGGAGAGGTCGTATCCGGCGCGGCGGCCCACCAGGACCAGCGCGTTGTGGAAGCAGGCGCTGAAACCGGCCGCGAACAGCTGCTCCGGGTTCGTTCCGTCGCCGTCGCCGCCGAGGGCAGGAGGCATCGCGACCTTCAGGTCGAGTTGGCCGTCCTGGCTGGTCACATAGCCGTTGCGGCCACCGTGGGCGGTGGCCTCGGCGACGTACATGATCTTCGTCGGGCGGGTGTCGACAGCGCTGCCATCGATCATCGCGGGACCTCCCCCTGAGCGTTTACGACACGACGGGCGACACGGCGGGCACGACGCCGGGCAGCGGGGCAGGCGTCATGGCAGGCAATACAGCTGCGCACAAATGCATCGCGCACAAGATACCGACCGGTAGGCCATGGCGTGCCGCCAGGGGGTGGAAACCGCGGGTAACCCGGCACGTGCCGGGGCCCGGCGGAGCGATCACCGGGATCACGGCGCCGCACCCCGGCGGGCGACCGCCGGGATCAGCGAGCCCGCGCCGCCTTCCCGGCCCGCTCCGCCAGGTGGCCCAGCTCTTCCCGGAGCCGCCCGGCCTCCGCGCCGCACAGCCCCGTGGCCTCCAGCAGCGCCTGCGGCACGTCCGCAGCACGTTCCCGGAGCATCTCCCCACGCCCGGTGAGGGCGACGAGCACGGAGCGTTCGTCGCGCTCCGAACGCTCGCGGCGCAGCAGCCCCGCCGACTCCAGACGCTTGAGGAGCGGCGACACCGTGCCGTAGTCGAGGTGCAGCGCGGTCGCCAGCTCCTTCACGGTGACCTCGCCGTGCTCCCACAGCAGGAGCATCACCAGGTACTGCGGGTAGGTGAGGCCGAGTTCGTCGAGCAGCGGACGGTACGCGGCGGTCACCGCCCGCTGCGCGGCGTACAACGCGAAGCACAGCTGGTCGCCGAGCAGCAGGGACCCGGTGGGCGCTGCGGGCGCTGCTGCCTCGGGGTCCTGTCGATTCGTCACGCGCCCATTGTCACGGAGCGCGGGTCGAACCCGAAGGGCAGCTCCAGGCGGTGTGTGCGCATCAGCTCGTCGTCACCGAGCAGTTCGCCGGTCCTCCCGTCGGCGGCGATCACGCCCTCGCTCAGGACGAGCGCGCGGGGGCACAGTTCGAGGGCGTAGGGCAGATCGTGCGTGACCATGAGGACGGTGACGTCCAACGAGCGCAGGATGTCGGCGAGTTCGCGCCGGGAGGCCGGGTCGAGATTGGAGGAGGGCTCGTCCAGGACGAGGATCTCCGGCTCCATCGCGAGGACGGTCGCGACCGCCACCCGGCGCCGCTGTCCGAACGACAGGTGGTGCGGGGGGCGGTCGGCGAACGCCGCCATGCCGACCAGTTCCAGCGCCGTGCGGACCCGTTCCTCCAGCTCGGCTCCCTTGATCCCGGCCGCGGCCGGGCCGAAGGCGACGTCCTCGCGCACCGTCGGCATGAACAGCTGGTCGTCCGGGTCCTGGAACACGATGCCGACCTTGCGGCGGATCTCCGCCATGTTCCGCTTGTCGACGGGGAGACCGGCCACGGTCACCGTGCCGGCGCCGCCGGTCAGAATGCCGTTGAGGTGGAGGACGAGCGTGGTCTTGCCGGCGCCGTTCGGGCCGAGCAGCGCGACGCGTTCGCCGCGCCCGATGCGGAAGTCCACGCCGAACAGGGCCTGGTGGCCGTCGGGGTAGGCGAAGGCGAGGCCGGAGACCTCCAGAGAAGCTGTCACAGCGTCCATCCCAGCAGACATACGACGAGGGCGGCGAACGGCAGGGCGAGCGCGTGGGACCACTGCGCCCGGGACGCGGTCACCTCGTCGATGACCGGCATGGAGCCGGCATAGCCGCGGCTCACCATGGCGAGGTGCACGCGCTCGCCCCGCTCGTAGGACCGGATGAAGAGCGCGCCCGCCGACTTGGCGAGCACACCCCAGTGCCGCACGCCACGGGCCTCGAAGCCGCGCGACTCCCGCGCGATGCGCATCCGCCGCATCTCGTCGGTGATGACGTCGCCGTACCGGATCATGAAGGAGGCGATCTGCACGAGGAGCGGCGGGAGCTTGAGCCGCTGGAGGCCGAGCAGCAGCTCGCGCAGCTCGGTGGTCGAGGCCAGCAGCACGGAGGCGGCGACGCCCAGCGTGCCCTTGGCCAGGACGTTCCACGCGCCCCACAGGCCGTTCACGCTCAGCGACAGCCCGAGGACGTCCACCCGCTCGCCCTCGGCGACGAACGGCATCAGCACCGCGAAGGCGACGAAAGGGATCTCGATCAGCAGCCGCTTCAGCAGGAACCCGGCGGGCACGCGCGCCGCGTACGCGACGGCCGCGAGGAGCACGGCGTACAGCGCGAACGCCCACATCGCCTCGCGCGGGGTGGAGACGACCACGACCACGAAGGCGAAGCACGCCGCGAGCTTGGTGTGCGGAGGCAGTGTGTGCACGGGCGAGTGCCCGTGGCGGTAGAGGCGGTGTGCGTGCCCCGCGCCCACGTCAGGCCACCTGGGAGGTGGACGAGGGGGACACGCCGTCGGACGTACGGCGTCTGCGGACCGCCCAGAAGACCGCGCTGCCCGCGACGACGGTGACGCCGACGCCGATCACGCCCGCGAGACCGCCGGAGATCCGGGCGTCGGAGACGTCCTTGACGCCGTATCCGGCGAGCGGGGAGTCCTCCGTCGCGTGCTTCTCGGTCCTCGTGTCGATGCCCTTGTCCTTGGCGACCTTCTCCAGGCCGTCGGGGCTCGCGGAGGCGTAGAAGCTGACGAACCCGGCGAGGACGAGGGAGGTGACCAGGCCGGTGATCCACACCTTGCGGTGCGAGGAGCGGGCGGCCGCCGGGGCGGGGGTGGCGGCCGGGGCGTCCACGAGCTCCCCGTTCACCCGCAGCCTGAGCCGCTGCTGGAGCCCGCGCGCGCCGTGCACGAGGTCGGGCCGTACGGCGATGACGGCGCCGACGGTCAGCGCGGTGATCGCCGCCTCGCCGATGCCGATGAGGACGTGCACGCCGATCATGGCGGTGGCGACCTTGGCGATCGGGACGTCGGTGGTGCCGCCGACCGCGTAGATGAGCGTGAAGGCCACGGCGGCGGCCGGGACGGACAGCAGCGCGGAGACGAAGGCGGCGACGGTCACGGACCGCCGCTTGCGGGGCAGCACCTTCACCAGGCCGCGGAAGGCGGCGTAGGAGACGACCGTCGTGACGATCGCCATGTCCGTGATGTTGACGCCGAGCGCGGTGAGACCGCCGTCGGCGAAGAGGATGCCCTGCATCAGCAGGACGACGGAGACGCAGAGGACCCCTGTGAAGGGACCCACGAGGATCGCGGCCAGGGCACCGCCGAGCAGGTGTCCGCTGGTCCCGGCGGCGACCGGGAAGTTCAGCATCTGCACGGCGAAGATGAAGGCCGCGACCAGGCCGGCGAGCGGCGCGGTCCGCTCGTCGAGCTCACGGCGGGCGCCGCGCAGGCTCACGGCGACGGCACCGGCGGCGACCACTCCGGTGACCGCGGAGACCGGGGCGTTGATGAATCCGTCAGGTACATGCACCGTTCGATGATAGTGCCTTGTTGCGAATCGCTTGCAAGAGCGATGTACTCTCGAATAACGCGGACCTGCTTTTACGCTCCCGGAACCTATCCGTCAAGGATCTCCAGAGAGCGATTTCCGTGAGATGTGGCACATTGGAGTGGTGGCGGATTCACACATTCCGCTCACGAGCACGCAGCGTAAGGAGTCGGTCCATGCACGCCGTTGAACAGTACGCCCGCGCCCACATCGTCACCGATACCGCCGACTCCCTCGACGACGAACGCCGGACCGTCCCGGTGGCCCTGCGCTACGACCCCGAGGACGACCCCCGCCAGGTGCACATCACGCTGCCCGGCCCCCATGAGTGGACGTTCGAGCGCGAGCTGCTGGAGCAGGGCCTGCGGGGACCCGTCACCAGCGGCGACGTCCGCGTGTGGCCCTGCGGCCGGGTGCAGGCGGTGATGGAGTTCCACTCGGCGAAGGGCGTGGCACTCGTGCAGGTCGACTCGAAGGCACTGCTGCGCTTCCTGCGCCGCACCTACACGGTCGCCGGCACCCCGGTCGCCCACTGAGAAGCCGCGCTGCCGGGCCCACCACGGGGGTGGGCCCGGCAGCCGTAGGCCGTCGCGGGACACGTCCCGCCCGACGGTGACCGGTGATCAGACCCGGGCCAGCGCCCGGTCGTCGTCCTCGTCGCGGCGTCCGCCGTCGAGGTCGCGCAGGCCCTCGCCCTCCACGTCCACGTTGGGCAGCGAGCGGTCGAGCCACTTCGGCAGCCACCAGGCGCGCTTGCCCAGCAGCGCCAGGACCGCCGGCACGATCGCCATGCGCACGATGAACGCGTCGAAGAAGACGGCGATCGCGAGACCGAAGCCGATCATCTTGATCATCGACTCGCTGGAGCCGATGAAGCCGGAGAAGACGGCGATCATGATGACCGCGGCCGCCGTGACGACCCGCGCGCCGTGCTTGAAGCCGGTCACGATCGCCTGGCTCGGCTTCTCCCCGTGGACGAACGCCTCACGCATCCGCGTGACGAGGAAGACCTCGTAGTCCATCGCCAGACCGAAGACCACGCCCACCATGAAGATCGGCATCATCGACATGATCGGGCCGGTCTCCTCTACGCCCATGAGGCCGGACAGCCAGCCCCACTGGAAGACCGCGACGACCGCGCCGAGGGCCGCCATGACGCTGAGCAGGAAGCCGAGGGCCGCCTTCAGCGGGACCAGGACCGAGCGGAACACCACGATCAGCAGCAGGAAGGCCAGGCCGACCACCAGCGCCAGATACGGCACCAGCGCGTCGTTGAGCTTCTGCGAGAAGTCGATGTTCATCGCCGTCGAGCCGGTGACCAGGACGCTGGCGTCGGTGTCCGCCTTGATCTCGCCGCCCGCGTCACGGATGGAGTGCACCAGGTCCTCGGTCTTGACCGAGGACGGCTTGGTGTCGGGGATCACGGTGATCGTCGCGGTGTCGCCGGCCTTGTTGTACGCCGCCGGGGTCACCGTCACGACGCCCTTGAGGTCCTTGACCTTGTCGGACACCTCGTCGACGGCCGACTTCGGGGAGTCGCTGGACTTGGCGTCGACGACGACCATCAGCGGGCCGTTGAAGCCGGGGCCGAAGCCGTCCGACAGCAGGTCGTACGCGCGGCGCTGGGTGGTCGACGTCGGCTGCGAGCCGTCGTCGGGCAGACCCAGTTCGAGGGAGGTCGCCGGGACCGCCGCCGCACCCAGGCCCACGACGCCGAGGAGCAGCACGGCGAGCGGACGGCGCACCACGAAGCTCGCCCAGCGGGTGCCCATGTTCGGCCGGGGCGCCTTCCTGGCGGCGCGCCCGCCACCGAGCAGCCTGCTCTTCTTGCCCGCGGGCTGCACCTTCCTGCCCGCGTATCCGAGCAGTGCGGGGATCATCGTCAGCGCGATGAGCACGGCGATGGCGACCGTGCCCGCCGCCGCGACACCCATCTTCGTCAGCATCGGGATGTTGACGACCGACAGGCCGACCAGCGCGATCACGACCGTCAGGCCCGCGAAGACCACCGCGGAGCCCGCGGTGCCGACGGCCCGTCCCGCCGCCTCCTCGCGCTCGCGGCCCTCGGCCAGTTCGGCCCGGTAGCGGGAGACGATGAAGAGGGCGTAGTCGATGCCGACGGCGAGGCCGATCATCATGGCCAGGGTCGACGTGGTGGTGCCCAGGTCGAGGGCGTTCGCGAGGGCGGCGATGGTGGAGACGCCGATGCCCACGCCGATCAGCGCGGTCAGCAGCGGCAGTCCGGCCGCGATCAGCGAACCGAAGGTGATGACGAGGACGACCGCGGCGATCGCGATGCCGATGATCTCGGTGGACCCGGTCTCGGGCGTCGCCTGCAGGGCGTCACCGCCCACCTCGACGGTCAGCCCGGCGTGCCGCGCGTCCTGCGCGGCCGTTTCCAGGGCGTCCTTCGAGGAGTCCTTCAGCTCCATGCCGGAGACCGTGTACTTCACCGCCGCATAGGCGACCGAGCCGTCCTTGCTCACGGCCTTCGCCTTGAACGGGTCGGCGACCGAGGTGACCTCGGAACCGCTCGCGAGCTCCTTGACGGTCTTCTTGACGGTGGCCTTGTTGGCCTTGTCCGTCATCTTCTCGCCGCTCGGCGCCTTGAAGACGACGCGCGCGGTCGCTCCGTCGGCGCTCATGCCGGGGAAGCGGTTCTCCAGCAGGTCGAAGGCCTTCTGCGCCTCGGTGCCGGGGATCGAGAAGGAGGACGGGCCCGGTGCGGGCGCGGAGGCGGCGCCGACGCCCGCGAGCGTCAGCAGCGCCACCCAGATCAGGGCGACGAAGTGCCGTCGCCGGAAGGCGAGTCGGCCGAGTTTGTAGAGGAACGTGGCCACGAGGGCGTTCTCCCGGTCAGGTCGTGGGATGGCAGGGGCTGGTGTGATCGCCCGGTGGGGCAGGGGTGATCAGCCCGACGACGTGAGCGGTCGCGTCAGGTGCGCTGGCAGGGACAGATCGGTAAGTGGTGAGTCAGGCGCCGAGAGCGGGGAGGATCACGGCGTCGACGTAGGAGGCGAGGAACTCCTGGGTGGGCGGTCGCTGGTCGATGATTCCGCGGACCGCGAAGGCACCGATCAGCATGTGCAGCACGTAGTCCTGCGCGGGGTTGTCCGGGCGGATCTCGCCGCGCTGGACGGCGCGCCGCAGTACCGCGCGCAGTTCCTCGGTCTCGGGATCGATGATGAGCTCCCGGAAGGCCTGCAGGAGATCGGGGTTTCCGTGCAGTGCCATGGCCAGGCCCCGCATGAGCGCGGAGTTCTGCTCCATCTGACAGTCGTCCTCACGCGTCACCATCGCGTGGAAGTCGCCCCGCAGGGACCCGGTGTCGACATCGCCGGCAGACGTCTTCATGTGCCGGATCGCCTTGGCGACGAGCTCGGCCTTTCCGCCCCACTGACGGTAGAGGGTGGCCTTGCTGGACCGGGTGCGGGAGGCCACGGCGTCCATGGTGAGGGCGTCGTAGCCGACCTCGCGGAGCAGGTCGAGCACGGCGCCGTACAGCTCGGCCTCGCGCTCCGGCGTGATCCGACTGCGGCGCACCGTCGCGGCTTCAGCCATCCCACTCACCTTCCCTGCTCCGAAAGACTGCGCGTACATCTTCTGTGTACGTCCATGAAGATACCCTCAACGCAAGCGAAACGAAACCGTTTCGTACGTGTGCTGGGTCACGTCTCCGATTGCACGAGTTGCCGGGGGTCGCCGAGCGGAAAAGCATGGGGACGTGAGCGACGAGTACGAGGACCAGTCCCAGACGTCGGCCCCGGACGGCAACGCGCCCGGCTACCTGCGCTTTCCGCACATCAGCGGCGACCTGCTCTGTTTCGTCGCCGAGGACGACCTGTGGGTGGCGCCCCTCGACAGTCCCGGCCGCGCCTGGCGGGTCACCGTCGACCGCACCAAGGTCGGCCACCCCCGCTTCTCCCCCGACGGCCGGCACATCGCGTACACGAGCTGGCGCAGCCTCGTGCCGGAGATCCACCTGGCGCCGGTCGCCGGCGGCCCCGGCAGACGGCTCACCTACTGGGGCAGCTCGGACACCAAGGTCTGCGGCTGGTCCCCCGACGGCGACATCCTCGCCGTCGCCTCGCACGGCCAGCCCTTCTCCTACTTCACCTGGGCCTACAAGGTCCCCACCGACGGCGACCCCGGCGGCAAGCTGCCCTGGGGACCGGTCGCCGACATCGCGGTCGCAGACATCGAGGGCGAGCGCAGGACCCTGCTGCTGACCGGCACCCCGCCGCACGAGCCCGCCTCCTGGAAGCGCTACCGGGGCGGCGCGATGGGGCGCATCTGGCTGCACGGCCGGCATCTGCTCGCCGACATCGAAGGACATCTGTCCTGCCCCATGTTCGCGGGCGGGCGGATCGCCTTCCTCTCCGACCACGAGGGCATCGGCAATCTGTACTCGTGCGCGTACGACGGCACCGACCTGCGGCGCCACACCGACCACGACGCCTTCTACGCCCGGCACGCCGCCTCCGACGGCACCCGGGTCGTCTACCAGTGCGCGGGCGACCTGTGGATCGTCGACGACCTGACCGCGCACTCCATTCCGCGCCGCCTCGACGTGCGCCTCGGTGGTCCGCGCGCCGGCCGCCGCACCTACCAGGTGCCCGCGACGCAGAACGTCGACAGCATCTCCGTGGACGAGACGGGCCGCGCCAGCGCCGTCGTCGTCCGCGGCAGCCTGTACTGGCTCACGCACCGCGACGGGCCGGCCCGCACCATCATCGACACCCCGGGTGTACGGGTCCGGCTGCCGGAGATGCTCGGCTCGGGCGGGCAGGTCGCCTACATCACCGACGCGGACGGCGAGGACGCCATCGAGATCGCCTACCTGCCGCGCGCGAGCGGCGACCGCGAGCCGCGCCGCCTCGCCTCCGGCGAACTCGGCGTGGTGCAGGAGCTCGTGTCGGACCCGGCGGGCGAGCGGCTCGCCATCGCCTCGAACGACGGGCGGCTGCTGCTCGCCGACGCGACCGAGGAGTCCAACGGCGAGGTCACCGAGCTGATCCGGTCGATCAACGGACCCGTGCGCGACCTCGCCTTCTCACCCGACGGCGCGTGGGTGACCTGGTCCCACCCCGGGATCGGCCGCTCGCTGCGGCAGATCAAGATGGCGCGGATAAAGGACCGCCTGATCGTCGACGTCACCAACGGCCGCTTCGAGGACGAGAACCCCATGTTCACACGCGACGGCCGCTACCTGGCCTTCCTGTCCTGGCGCGGCTTCGACCCCGTCTACGACGTGCACACCGGCGACCTGTCCTTCCCGCTCGGCTGCCGCCCCTACCTGGTGCCGCTGTCCTCCGCGACGCCCTCCCCCTTCGCGCTCAACCCGGACGGGCGGCCGGTCGCCGGAGGCCTGGACCCGGTCGAGGACGAGGGCGGCGACGGCGCGGTCACCGTCGAACTCGAAGGCCTGGAGAGCCGGGTGACGCCCTTCCCGGTCACCGCCTCCAAGTACTCGGAGCTCCACCCGGTCGCGGGCGGCGGCCTGGTCTGGCTGCGCTGGCCGATCTCCGGCGCGCTGGGCGAGACCTTCGCGAACCCCGACGACATGACCGGGCGCCCCACCCTGGAGTTCTTCAACATCACGAAGGCGAAGAAGTCCGAACTCGTCTCGCACCTGGACTGGTTCGCGGTGAGCGGCGACGGGGCCCGGCTGGTGGTCGCCGACGAGGGCGACCTGCGGGCCGTGCCCTCCACCGAGGCCGGCGACAGCGACTCCACAGTCTGGATCGATCTGCGCCGCATCCTGCACGAGGTGGACCCGCCCGCCGAATGGCGCCAGGCCTACGCGGAGGCGGGCCGCATCACCCGCGCCTACTTCTGGGAACCGGACATGGGCGGTGTCGACTGGGACGCGATCCTGGACCAGTACCGCCCCCTGGTCGAACGGGTCGCGTCGCCCGACGAGTTCGCGGACCTGCTGCGCGAGGTCCTCGGCGAACTGGGCACGTCGCACGCGTACGTCGCCGCCGCCCGCCGCAACGAGGGCCCGGCCCACTACCAGCGTTGGCAGGGCCTGTTGGGCGCCAACTTCGTACGCCGCGACGGCAGCTGGATGCTCAAGCGCATCCTGCCCGGCGACTCATCCGACTCCAAGGCCCGCTCGCCGCTCGCCGGTTCGGGCATCCGCGAGGGCGCGGTGCTCACCCATGTCGACGGGCGTCCGGTGGACCCGGTGACGGGCCCCTACCCGCTGCTGGCGGGCTCGGGCGGCACGACGGTGGAGCTGACGTTCACGCCCGCCGCGGGCGAGGGCCGGTCGCGGCGGGTGGCGGTCGTGCCGCTGATCGACGAGCGGCCGCTGCGCTACCAGGACTGGGTGGCCAAACGCCGCGAGGTCGTCCGGGAGTTGAGCGGCGGCCACTGCGGCTATCTGCACATCCCCGACATGGGCGGCTCGGGCTGGGCCCAGTTCAACCGCGATCTGCGGATGGAGGTGTCCCGCCCGGCGCTCATCGTGGACGTGCGCGGCAACGCGGGCGGCCACATCAGCGAACTCGTCGTCGAGAAGCTGACCCGCACGATCCTGGGCTGGGACCTGACCCGCAACGCCCAGCCGGTGTCGTACGCGTCGAACGCGCCGCGCGGACCGGTGGTCGCGCTGGCCGACGAGGCGACGTCGTCGGACGGCGACATGATCACCGCGGCGTTCAAGCTGCTGAAGCTGGGGCCCGTGGTGGGGCAGCGGACCTGGGGCGGCGTCGTCGGCATGACCGGCCGCCACCGTCTCGGCGACGGCACGGTGATCACGGTCCCGATGAACGCGGCCTGGTTCGACGCGTACGGCTGGTCCGTCGAGAACCGGGGCGTCATCCCGGACCTGGAGATCCTGCGCACCCCGCTCGACTGGGCGGAGGGCCGCCACGCCCAGCTCGACGACGCGATCCAGCTGGCCCTGGACCTCCTGAAGACCCACCCCGCGGCCTCCCCGCCGGACTACTCCACGGTCCCCGACCGCTCTCGCCCCAAGCTCCCTCCGCGACCCCACCAGTAGCCCCCGGGGCCAGGGTTCCAGTAATGCCCGGGGGCAGGGTTCGCGGTGCGCCGCGGGAGCGCGGTGGCCGATCGCGCAGTTCCCCGCGCCCCTGACGGAACCCCGCAGTACCCACGCCGGGGGCCGGGGTTCAAGTAGTGCCCCCCGGGGGCCAGGGTTCGCGGTGCGCCGCGGGAGCGCGGTGGCCGATCGCGCAGTTCCCCGCGCCCCTGACGGGACCCCGCAGTAGCCCCCACCAGGGGCCACGGTTCCAGTAATGCCCCGGGGGGCCAGGGTTCGCGGTGCGCCGAGGGAGCGCGGTGGCTGGGCGCGCAGTTCCCCGCGCCCCTGACGGGGCCGCCCCGGCCCCGTTCAGGAGGACCGCGCCCCCAACAAGACAGAGACAGACACCCCCAGGGGCGCGAGGAGCTGCGCGCCCAGCCCCCACCCCACCCGCACAAGACCACGCCCCCATCACCCCCCAAGGGCGCTAGGAACTGCGCGCCCAACCCCACCCAACCCGCAGAAGGCGACGAACCCTCGACCACACACCCCCAGGGGCGCGGGGAACTGCGCGACCAGCCCCCACGCACCCGCGCAAGGCGACGCCCCCGACCCCCACCCCCGTAGCCCCACCCACACACACAAAAGAAGCGGGGTGCCCACCCGCAAAGGGGGCACCCCACTCCCGGCTCAAGCGAGCGCAGCGACTAGGCGTCGTAGTCCTGGTCGAAGCGGTCCTGCGCCTCACGCTGGGTACGCTCCGCGTCCTGCGTGGAGCGGTCACGACCCTGCTGGCCACGCTCGCGGCCCTGCTGGGCGCGCTCGCCGCCCTGCTCAGGACGCTCGTGACCCTGGGGCGAACGCTCGTGACCCTGCGGCGAACGCTGGCCCGGCTCCTGGCGGGCGTCGCCCATCTTCTTCTTCGCCTGCTGCTTCATCTGCTCGGCCTTCTCCTTGAACTGGTCCTGCATGCCCATGAGATTCACTCCCGTTTCGGGTGAGGGGGATCGGGCTCGACCAGACTGACACGGCACGACTACGCACGCATTTCGATCAGTCACACATGGTGACCAACCCAGGGAAACCGCAGGTCACTTGTGTGTCCGCTCCTCCTCGTCGGCAGCCCCGCCGGCCCCGACCAACCCGGTGCGGACCTCGCCCAGCCGCGGTTCGAACCGGCGCATCTCGCGCTGCCCGACCGCCCCGATGATCCCGGGCAGATAGCCGCGGATGCCCTGCATACCGCGCAGCCACCACTGCGCGTACACATGGCTGGAGCGGCGCTCGATCCCGGCGACGATCCGGTCGACGGCCGGGCCCAGCGGATAGGTCTTGTTGGAGGGCCACGGCAGCCGCTGCCGCAGTTCACGCATGACCTCGTCCTGGTCGGCGCCGCGCACCATGTCGGTGTCGGTCCACGACAGGTACCCGACGCCGACGCGTACGCCCTTGTAGCCGACCTCGGCGCGCAGACTGTGCGCGTACGCCTCCACGCCCGACTTGGACGCGCAGTACGCGGTCATCATCGGGGCGGGGGTGATCGCCGCGAGCGAGGCGATCTGGAGCAGGTAGCCCCGGCTCTCCGTCAGCACGGGCAGGAACGCCCGGGCCGTCACCGCCGACCCGATGAGGTTCACCTCGATCACCCGCCGCCAGGCGGCGGGGTCGGAGTCGACGAAGGGCCCGCCGCTGGCGACACCGGCGTTCGCGACGACGATGTCCACCTTGCCGAACCGCTGCTTGACCTCCTCGGCGACCCGCGCCATCGCCTCGTGGTCGGTGACGTCGGCGTACCAGTGGTCGCTCTCGCTGTGCAGCCGCTCCGAGACCTGCTTGAGCGCGTCCGCCTCCAGCCCGACGAGCGCGACCTTCGCGCCGCGTGCGGAGAGCTTGCGCGCGAGGAGTTCACCGACGCCCCGCGCCGCTCCCGTGACGACCGCGACCTGTCCTTCCAGGCTCACCCTGCTGCTCATGCGCCCTCCTTGATCTCCGCGCCGTCCGCGGCGCTCTTCGCCGCGCCGCCCGCGCTGTCCGTGTACGCCGAGACGAGCTCGCGTATGCGGGAGGTCACCAACTCCGGCGCCTCCACCGGCGTCATGTGCCCGAGTCCCGGCAGCTCGGTGACACCGACGCAGTTCGGCAGCGCCGCCACGAGGGCGCGCGCGTGCACGACCGGGGTCAGCCGGTCCGCCGTCCCCGCGACCACGGCCGTGGGCACCCGCAACTCCCTGACGCCGTGGTCGAGATCGAGCGCTTCGAGGACGGCCGACCAGGCGTGCCGCACCTTGCGCGGGCAGGCGTGCACGATCCGCGCGCACGCCTCGACCATGGCGGGCGACGAACCGGCCCCCATCGTCGCGTACTTGAGGATCCGCCGGGCGAGCGGAGTGACGGGACCGAGCGGGGCCCGGGAGCCGAGGACGGAGCGGGTGAGGCGGGTCCGCAGCCGCCCCGCGCGCATCGGCACCACGCGCGCCTCGGCGACCAGCCGCGAGCTGCCCGTGCTGCACAGCAGGGCCGCCGCGGCGTGCTCCCGGAAACGCGGCCTGGCCGAGGCGGCCATGAGCGTCATACCGCCCATGGAGTGTCCTGCCAGGACGGCCTTCTGGCCCGGTGCGAGGGTGGCGGCGAGCACCGCCTCCAGGTCGTCGGCGAGGGCCTCGGTGCTGCACGCGGCGCTCGCGGGGCTGCGTCCGTGCCCGCGCTGGTCGTAGGCGACGACCCGGTGGTCGGCCGCGAGGTCACGGATCTGCGCCGCCCAGAAGGCGGTGGAGCAGGTCCATCCGTGCGCGAGGACGACGGTGGGCGCGTCCTCGGGGCCGTGCACCTCGACGTGCAGCCGCGCGCCGTCGGCGGAGACGGCGGTCAGTTCCCGGGCCGGCGCGGGAGGCGCGTACGCCCCGTCCACCACGTGCGTCAGTCGGCTCATGCCCCTGCCTCCACCTTGTTCCTGCGGGTGCCCTTACGGCGCGGCTCCGGTGTGTCCCGGGGCTCGGGCGCGCGCAGCACCTCGTACTCCCCGAGGTCGACGCGGCGCGTGGCGCTGCGGAACTCGCTCGTCGTGCCGGGCCAGATGGTGGTGTTGACTCCGTTGGCGTCGAGGTACCAGCTGGTGCAGCCGCCGGTGTTCCACACCGTGCGCTTCATGCGTTCCTGGACCCGGTCGTTCCAGGCGTTCACCGCGGCGGGGCGCGCGTCGAGGGCGGCGCGGCCCCCGAGGACGTCCAACTGCCGTACGAAGTCGGCCATGTAGTTCAGCTGGGACTCGATCATCAGGATCATGGACGAGTTCCCGAGACCCGTGTTGGGCCCGATGATCGTCATCCAGTTGGGGAATCCGGCCGCGGTGGCGCCGCGCAGCGACTTCATCCCGGTGCTCCACGTCTCGGCGAGCGTCCGGCCCTCCGCGCCGACGACCCGTTCGGCGATCGGCATGTCCGTGACATGGAAGCCGGTGCCGAAGACGATCGCGTCGACCTCGGCCCTGCTGCCGTCGGCGGCGACGAGGGTGGAGCCGTCGATCTCGGCCAGCCCGGAGGCCACCACGTCGACATTCGGCCGGGTGAGCGCGGGGTAGTAGGTGTTGGACAGCAGGATCCGCTTGCAGCCGATCCGGTAGTCGGGGGTCAGCTTCGCGCGCAGCGCCGGGTCCTTCACGGCACGCGCGATGTTCCGCTTGGCCAGTCGCTCCACCAGGCCGAGCTCATCGGGCCGCTTGGTGAACGCCTGGACCTGCAACTCCCTGATGCCCCACAGGAGTCCGCGCCGGGCCTGGGTGGTGAACGGCAGCTGCCGGTGCAGCCACCGCTCGGCCCCGCTGATGGCCCGGTCCACGCGCGGCATCACCCACGGAGGGGTGCGCTGGAAGAGCGTCAGCCGCTCCACGTCGGGCTGGATGGACGGCACGATCTGGATGGCGGAGGCGCCGGTGCCGACCATGGCGACGCGCTTGCCGCGCAGGTCGTAGTCGTGGTCCCAGCGGGCCGAGTGGAAGACCTTGCCCGGGAAGGTGTCGATCCCCGGGATGTCCGGGACCTTGGGGTCGGAGAGCGGCCCGGTGGCGGACACGACGACGTCGGCCGTGAGGTGGCCGCTGCTGGTCTCGATGGCCCAGTGCAGCTTCTCGGCGTCCCAGGTCATCATCTTGACCTCGGAGTCGAAGCGCAGATGGGGCCGGAGCCGGAAGACGTCCGCCACGTGCTCCAGGTACGCCCGGATGTGCTCCTGCCCGGAGAAGGTGCGCGGCCACTCGGGGTTCGGCGCGAACGAGAACGAGTACAGGTGGGAGGGCACGTCGCAGGCGCAGCCGGGGTAGCTGTTGTCGCGCCAGGTGCCGCCCACGCTGCCGGCCCGCTCCAGGACGACGAAGTCGGTGATCCCCTCGCGGCGCAGCCGCACCGCGGCCCCCAGCCCGCCGAAGCCGGACCCGATCACCGCCACCCGTACATGCTCGTGCTCGGTCATCCCGACGCCTCCCTGGTCCGCACGACTCTGCCAGTGAACACTGGCGCAATGGGGAGAGTAGAGCAGCGGCGTACTGATGGGTAGGGGTCGCGACCGGGAAAGTTACCGGGGGTACGACGTAGGGTGCGGAGGTGGCCGAGGGATCAGGAAAGCGGGGCGCCGGGGCGCGCGAGCGGGGCGTGAGGGCGCGGACGCGACGTGACGACCCGACACGGAAGCACGGCTCAGCGGCGCCGGAGCGTCCGGACACCGGCACGGCGGACCGGTCCGGCGCGGCGGCCCGCCGAGGGCCGGACACCGGCACGGCGGGACGGTCCCGCGGCGTGACGCGGGACCCCGGCGCGGCATCGGCCCCGGAAGCGGGCACCGGCCCACGCGTCCCGGGAACGACCGGCCCCGGCCGGCGCGAGTACCGGATGGAGGAGCTGGCCGAGGAGGCCGGCATCACCGTCCGCACCCTGCGTTTCTACCGGGAGCGCAAGCTCATACCGCCGCCCCGCCGCGAGGGCCGCATCGCCTGGTACGACGACACCCACCTGGCCCGGCTGCGCACGATCTCGGCGCTGCTGGAGCGCGGCCACACCCTCAACGGCATCGCCGAGCTGGCCGAGGCCTTCGACCACGGCCGCGACGTGGGCGAGCTGCTCGGCCTGGGCGAGCCCACGGAGGAGACCCCGGTGCGCCTCTCCCCCGAGGCGCTGGCCGACGTCTTCGCGGGCCAGGCGACCCCGGAGAACCTCGCCGCGGCCCTCGACCTCGGCTACCTCGGCACCGACGGCGGCGAGATCGTGCACATCAGCCGCCGCCTGCTCGACGTCTCCGCGGCGCTGGTCCGCGAGGGCATCCCGCTCGCGGACGTACTGGGCGCGGCCCGCCGCGTACGCGACCACGCCGACGCGCTCGCCGAACTCTTCACCGGCCTCGTCCTCACCCAGGACCGTTCCACCGAGGACCTCCAGCGCCTGCGCCCGCTCGCGAAGAGCGTGGTGGAGGCGGAGCTGTCGATGGCGCTGGACCGACGCGTGCGCGCGCACGGGGGCGACCGGGACGCCTGAGCCGCTCGGGCGGCGGCCCGGCAGCGCCGGCCGGGGACCGGCGCCCCGGCGTATCGCCTAGGGGGTTTCGTTCGGGTCAGGTCGGATCAGGCCGCGGCGTCCGGTGCGGTGCATCGCAAGGCGGAGGATCACCCGCGTACTGGGCGTACTCGGGTGCTCCGACAACGCGGCGAGGTGCCGTGCCGGGCGTCGCGGACCCGAGCTGATCCGAACGAAACCCCTAGTGGTCGTACACGACGGTGACCGGCGCGTGGTCGGACCACCGCTCCGCGTGGGTCGCCGCCCGCTCCACGTACCCCTTGAGGGCCTTGCCGGCGAGGCCCGGCGTGGCGACCTGGTAGTCGATACGCCAGCCGGTGTCGTTGTCGAAGGCCCGGCCGCGGTACGACCACCACGAGTAGGGCCCCTCGGCGTCGGGGTGCAGGGCGCGCACGACGTCGACGTAGCCGCCGTCGCCCGCGTCGAAGACCTGCCCCATCCAGGCCCGCTCCTCGGGCAGGAAGCCGGAGTTCTTCTTGTTGCCCCGCCAGTTCTTGAGGTCGGCCTCCTGGTGGGCGATGTTCCAGTCGCCGCAGACGACGACCTCGCGCCCGTCGGCGGCGGCCCGCTCCCTGAGCACCTTCAGATGAGCCAGGAACGCGTCCATGAAGCGGACCTTCTCGTCCTGCCGCTCGGTGCCGACCTCACCGGAGGGCAGATAGAGGCTGGCGACGGTCACGCCGGGCAGACCGGCCTCGACGTAGCGCCCGGTGGTGTCGAACTCCTCGGACCCGAAGCCGATCCGGACGCCGTCGGGCTCACGGCGCGTGTAGAGCGACACACCCGCCCGTCCCTTCGCGGCGGCGGGGGCGTGCACGACGTGCCACCCCTCGGGCGCCCGCACCTCGTCGGGGAGCTGCCCCGGCTCGGCTCGCACCTCCTGGAGGCAGAGCACGTCGGCGGAGGTCTCCGCGAGCCACTCCACGAATCCCTTCTTCGCGGCGGCCCGGAGCCCGTTCACATTCACAGAGGTCACAGTCAGCACCCGGGCACGATACTTAATCCGTAGCCCTGACCCTATGCATAGAAGTACGATTGCCTGTATGAATATCCGGTCCGTTCCTTTCGACCACCCCGACGCCGTCAAGCTCAACGACCAGGTGCAGGCCGAATACGCCGAGCGCTACGGCGACGACGGCGACGCCACACCGCTCGACGCGGCGATGTTCGCCCCGCCGCTGGGGCTCTACCTCATCGCGTACGACGGACAGGACCGTCCGGTGGCCACGGGCGGCTGGCGCACCCAGGAGGAGAACGACGAGGGGTACTCCGACGGCGACGCCGAGCTCAAGCGGATGTATGTGATCCCCGAGGCGCGCGGCCTCGGCCTCGCCCGCCGGATGCTGGCCGCCCTGGAGGACGACGCCCGCGCGGCGGGCCGTGCCCGCATGGTCCTGGAGACCGGCTCCAAGCAGCCCGAGGCGGTATCCCTGTACCGGTCGAGCGGCTACGAGCCCTGCGTGAAGTTCGGCTACTACCGCTTCCACGAGCTGAGCCTCTGCTACGCCAAGGCGCTCTAGCCCCGCGGCCGGCGCCGCCGCAGCCCCCTTCGGGCCGGTCTTCTGACCGGCCATCAGGGCTGCCGGTCCGAGCGCAACGCAAAGATCCCGCCCGATCATGAGATCGGACGGGATCCAGTCAACTGCCCCGAGCAAAGCTCGGAAGCAGTGATTGCAGTGGACCTGAGGGGATTTGAACCCCTGGCCCCCTCGATGCGAACGAGGTGCGCTACCGGACTGCGCCACAGGCCCTTGCAACGAGTGAAACTCTAGCATCCCCATCGAGGTGCTTGGAAATCCGTTCCTGGCAGGTCAGCCGAGGACTCCCGGGCAGCTTCCGTCCCACCCGTCACTCGTTGGCCGCGCGCGGCCGTTCCCCGTCCTCGTACTGGTCGAAGAGCGGGGTGCGACCGCGCTCACGGGCACGCCGGGCGGACGCGGCGCGCCGTGCGTCGCTGCGGCCGTCGTCGGCACCCTCCGTGCCGTCGGTGGTCTCCTCCGCCACGGGGGCGGTCTCGGGCACAGCCGGTTCCGCGGCGCTGGAGCGCGCGGAACTCCACGCGTCCGGGGCCCCCAGGTCGACGCTGGACGTGGCCCGCGGTGCGACGGGCGCCGTCACGTAGGTCGGCAGCGGAACCGGCACCGGGTCCCAGCTGTCGCCCTGCCCCGGGCCGCGCTGACGCTCGCGCTGCTGGTCGACCCACTCGGCGTGGTCGGTCTGCTCGACGAGCGCGCGGCGGTCGGCCGCGAGGGCGGAGAGACCGGTGTCGGTGTCCGTCGCTGGTCCCTCCTCCGGCTCGTCGACACCCTCGTCGAGCGTGGGCCGACGGCGCGGCTGCCGTTCCCTGAGCCGCTGCGCCGCGGCCTCGGCCCGGCGCCGGTCCATGGTGTAGGTGAAGCGCCGCCGCTCCTGGGCCCTCAGGTACACGATGTACCCGCTCAGCAGCATGGCCGGCACGCCCGGAGCCCACAGGAAGGCGAGGCCGCCCACGGCCGCGACGATCGCGCCGAGTGTGAAGGCGAGGAAGAGCAGCACCGTCGTACGCCTGCGGCGCGCGAGCACCTTCGTGCGCCGGGCCCGTGCTGCGGCCTCCGCCGACGGCCCGCGGCGCGCCCCAGGGGCACGCCCGGTCGCGGACGGCTGGGCGGACTGGGGTGCGGGCTTGCCCTGCTGCTTGGGGACGGGTCTGGTGGCGCCCGGCGCCTCCGGTGCGGCGCCGCCCGGTCTGGCGGCGGGCCGCGCTCCCGGCTTCTGCTCGGCCTGGGCCGGCGCCTGCGACTGGACCCGCTCCTGCACCTGCGGCCGGCTTTCGGCATGCGCCTGTGTCCGGGACGGAGGCGCGGCGAAGGCCCGGACGTCCACCGAATCGGTGACGTCGCCCGGGTCGGCGCTGGACTCCCCCTGGTCGGCGGAGCGTGCGCGCAGGTCCTTGGCGTACCGGCGCTCCATACCCGCCCGTCCGGACAGCAGCCGGATGGCGGTGCTGAAGCGTTCCGTCGGACGGGCTTCGTTCAGCTCGTCCTGCCTACGGAGCCACATCGGCACCAAGTAGGCGGCCCAGGCCCCGACGATGACTGCGTAGATGAGGCCGCTGCTGCTCACGCCTCACACGGTAGAGGGGTTTGCATGAGGCCATCTGCCAATTGGGCCGGTGTGTCGCACGATCTGGCTGATATTTCGAGCTTTTTTTGTGACCCATGCGATCAGCAGCTCGCCCTGGAGCGCGAATTTAATGCCCTGAGCCGATCACCCGGCGATCAATTTCGAACACCTATTTCATTTCCCGGCCTTGTCCGGCGTTCCGCGGCCCACTCGGTTTCCGCGGTCCCGTCTGATCCGATCCCACCTGCTCCGAGCGGTTCTGCGCCGAGCGCGCGCGACGCCAGCGGCCGAGGAGTCCCTCGGGCACCTCTTCGGCGGTCAGTGCGAAGACGAGATGGTCGCGCCAGGCCCCGTCGATGTGGAGATATCGCGGACGCAGCCCTTCCTCGCGGAATCCGAGCTTTTCCACGACCCGGCGGCTGGGGCCGTTCTCCGGGCGAATGCAGACTTCGATGCGGTGCAGTCCGACCGTGCGGAAGCAGTGGTCGGTCACCAGCGCCACGGCCGTCGGCATCACTCCGCGGCCCGCCACCGACTGGTCCACCCAGTAGCCGATGTGCCCCGAGCACATGGAACCCCAGGTGATTCCCGCGACGGTCAGCTGGCCGACCAGACGCCCCTGGTACTCGATCACGAAGGGCAGCATCCTGCCCGCGTTGGCCTCGGCGCGCAGATGCCGGACCATCTGACGGTACGTCGGCCGGTGGGCGATGGGCCCGCTGGGCGTGGGCGGCGGGATCGTCGCCTCCCAGGGCCGCAGCCAGTCCCGGTTGCGCCGGTTCACCTCACGCCAGGCCCGCTGGTCGCGCAGCTTTATCGGCCGGAGGACGACGTCGCCGTCCACCAGCTCGACCGGCCAGGATGGGCTGTTCAGCTCACACCCCCACTGCCACTGGGTCTGGGGTGGTCGCCGCCGCGGATCTGGTCGACGGCGTGGACCACCAAGGGTTCCAGGACGGCGAGGCCGTCCCGCACCCCGCCGGTGGAGCCCGGCAGGTTGACGATCAGCGTCCCGCCGGCGACGCCGGCGAGCCCCCGGGACAGGACCGCGGTCGGGACCTTCTCCCTTCCGAACGCCCTGATGGCCTCGGCGATGCCCGGGATCTCGCGGTCGAGCACCTTGAGCGTCGCCTCAGGGGTGCGGTCGGTCGGTGAGACGCCCGTCCCGCCGGTGGTCACGATGACGTCGTACCCGGCCTCGACGCCCGCCCGCAGCGCGGCTTCCACCGGGTCGCCGTCGGGCACGACCTGCGGACCGTCCACGGCGAAGCCGAACGCCGTCAGGCCCTCCACGATCAGGGGGCCGCCCTTGTCCGCGTAGACCCCGGCGGCGGCGCGGTTGGAGGCCGTGACGACGAGGGCGCTGTACGGCGCCGCGAGAGCGCCGCCCAGGGAAGGGCCGCCGGTCATGAACGGCTCCAGTCGCCGGACTTTCCGCCCGTCTTCTCCTCGACGCGTACGTCCGTGATGACCGCCCCCTTGTCGACAGCCTTGACCATGTCGATCACGGTGAGGGCCGCCACGCTGACCGCTGTGAGCGCTTCCATCTCGACGCCCGTGCGGTCGGTCGTCTTCACGGTGGCGAGGATCTCGACGGCGTCGTCCGCGACCGACAGATCAATTCTCACACCCGACACCGACAACGGGTGGCACAGCGGGATCAGGTCCGGGGTGCGCTTGGCGCCCATGATCCCCGCGATGCGCGCGGTGGCGAGGGCGTCGCCCTTGGGGACCCCCTCGCCGCGCAGCAGCTCGACCACCCTCGGCGAGACCAGGACGCGGCCGCTGGCGCGGGCGGTGCGCGCGGTCACGTCCTTCCCGGATACGTCGACCATGCGGGCGGCGCCCGCCTCGTCGATGTGCGTCAGTCGGTCCTGCGTACTCATGTGCGTGGGCGCTCCCGGTCCGGGCCTGTCGCGGTGCGGCGCGTGGGCCTGTTGTGCGCGACACGTTACCGCCCGTCCGCCTTCGCCCACGCCCCCGTGAGGAACCGCCCGCTCCGCCGGATCGCGGGGCGGGCTCCGGGGCCCGCCGGCTCAGCCGAGCAGGACCACCTCCACCTCGGCGCCGGGCTCGACCGAGGTGTCGTCCTCGGGGACGACGATCAGTGCGTCGGCGTGGGCGAGGGCCGCGATCAGGTGGGATCCGGCGCCTCCGACGGGCTTCACCTCGCCGTCCGCGTACGTGCCGCGCAGGAACTGCCGGCGGCCCGCGGGCGAGGTCAGCGCCTTGTCCACGCTCAGCGTCGCGGTGGTGGTGGGCCGGTGGACGTCCTCGAGGCCCATCAGCGTGCGGATGGCGGGGCGCACGAACAGCTCGAAGGAGACGTACGACGACACCGGGTTACCCGGGAGTGCGAGCAGCGGGGTGTGGTCCGGACCGATCGAACCGAAGCCCTGGGGCTTGCCGGGCTGCATGGCGAGCTTGCGGAACTCGACACCGCCGCCCGCCTCGTCCTCGTCACCCACGGAGGACAGGGCCTCCTTGACGACGTCGTACGCGCCGACGCTCACGCCGCCCGTCGTGACCACCAGGTCCGCGCGGATGAGCTGGTCCTCGATGGTGGCGCGGAGCGTCTCGGCGTCGTCCGCGACCGCACCCACCCGGTAGGAGATGGCGCCGGCGTCGCGGGCTGCGGCACAGAGGGCGAAGCTGTTGGAGTCGTAGATCTGGCCGGAGCCCAACGCCTCGTCGGGCTGGACCAGTTCGCTGCCGGTGGACAGCACCACGACGCGCGGGCGCGGGCGCACCCGCACGGTGCCGCGGCCGATCGCGGCGAGCAGGCCGATCTGCGGCGGGCCGAGGATCGTGCCGGCTTCGAGGGCGCGGTCACCGGCCTTCACGTCGCTGCCCTTCGCGCGCACGTGCGCGCGGGCCTCGGCCGGGCGGTGGACGTGCACCTGGCCGGAGGCTCCCTCGGGGGCCGCGCTGTGGGCGCGCATCCCGGAGACCGGGCCCTCGCCCAGGCCGCCGTCGGTCCACTCGACGGGCACGACGGCCTCGGCACCGGGCGGCAGCGGTGCGCCGGTCATGATCCGGGCGGCCTGCCCGGGTCCCACGTGCGGCCGCTCGGCCTGGCCGGCGGCGACATCGCCGACGACGGTGAGGACCGCCGGGTACTCCTCGCTCGCGCCCGCGACATCGGCGACCCGGACCGCGTACCCGTCCATCGAGCTGTTGTCGAACGGCGGCAGGGAGACCGCCACCGTGACGTCCTCGACCAGGACGCAGCCCTGGGCGTCGAGGAGTTGAAGCTCGATGGGTTCGAGGGGGCGGACGGTCGTGAGGATGTCCTCCAGGTGCTCGGTCACCGACCAGAGGTGGTCCTGGCCGGTGGCGCGGGTCGCGGCGCTGCTCAAATCCCTACATCTCCTCGGCTACGTAACTGCGAAGCCAGGCCCGGAAGTCCGGGCCCAGGTCTTCACGTTCGCACGCGAGTCTGACAATGGCACGCAGGTAGTCGCCACGGTCGCCGGTGTCATAGCGGCGTCCCTTGAAGACCACGCCGTGCACGGGGCCGCCGACCTTCTCGTCCGCCGCGAGCTGCTGGAGGGCGTCGGTGAGCTGGATCTCGCCGCCGCGACCCGGCTCCGTCTTGCGGAGTATGTCGAAGATGTGGGGGTCCAGGACGTAGCGGCCGATGATCGCGTAGTTGCTGGGGGCGTCCGCCGCGTCGGGCTTCTCGACCAGGCCCGTCACCTTGACCAGGTCGCCCTCCTCGGTGGCCTCGACGGCGGCGCATCCGTAGAGGTGGATCTGCTCGGGCGCGACCTCCATGAGCGCGATGACGCTGCCGCCGCGCTGCTCCTGCACCTCGACCATGCGCGCGAGCAGGGGGTCGCGCGGGTCGATCAGGTCGTCGCCGAGGAGGACGGCGAAGGGCTCGTGGCCCACGTGCGGGGCCGCGCACAGGACGGCGTGGCCGAGGCCCTTGGGGTCGCCCTGGCGGACGTAGTGCATGGTGGCCAGGTCGCTGGACTCCTGGACCTTGGCGAGCCGGTCGGCGTCGCCCTTCTTCTGGAGGGCCGACTCGAGCTCGTAGTTGCGGTCGAAGTGGTCCTCGAGGGGGCGCTTGTTCCGCCCGGTGATCATCAGGACGTCGTCGAGACCCGCCGACACGGCCTCTTCCACCACGTACTGGATCGCCGGCTTGTCGACGACCGGCAGCATCTCCTTGGGAGTGGCTTTGGTGGCCGGCAGGAACCGGGTGCCGAGGCCTGCTGCGGGGATGACAGCCTTGCTGATCCTGGGGTGCGACTGAGTCATGCCCGCAACCATAACCGGTGGCTATGTGTGGAACATGTGGCTCCGGTTAATTCGCTCTCATATGAGCGCATTAGAAAGGATACGGGAACCACCTGTGAGCCAGCTCGGACCTGAACCGGAGCCTGACAAGCGAATGTTGCGGCGAGACCTCCTCGCGGTGAGAAACGGGTTGACGGCCGGTGACGTGCGGAAAACGGCCGAAGAACTCGCCCTCCGCGCACTGGAGCTGCCCGAACTGGCGCACGCGAGCACGGTGGCGGCGTACGTCTCAGTGGGGAGCGAGCCCGGCACCCGCGCGCTCCTGGACGCGCTCCTCGCGCGCGGGGTGCGTGTGTTGCTGCCGGTCCTGATGGCGGACAACGACCTGGACTGGGGTGCGTACACCGGGGAGGAATCGCTGGCGCGCGTCCAACACGGCGGGAAGATGGCTCTCTTGGAGCCCGCCGGCGACCGGCTGGGGCCGGAGGCCGTCCGGGACGCGGACGTCGTCCTGCTGCCCGGCCTCGCCGTCGACGCGCGCGGCATGCGCCTGGGGAGGGGCGGCGGCTCCTACGACCGCGTGCTGGCCCGCCTGGAGCGCGCGGGGGCCGATCCGGCGCTCGTGGTGCTGCTGTACGACGCCGAGGTCGTCGAGCGGGTGCCGGCGGAGGCGCACGACCGGCCCGTCCATGCCGTGGTGACCCCCTCGGGCGTGCGCCGCTTCCGCTGACGGCCCGCCCTCCCCAGGACGCGCAAGGGAGCTCCACGCGCGCGTGGCCCGCGCGACCGGAGCCGGCCCCGTACACGCGGGACCCCCGCGCGAGCGCGTCCGCGCCCGTCCGGCCCGCAGACGGAAGTGGCCCCCCACGCGTGCGTGGAGGGCCACCTCGGCCGGAGCGCGGGCCGATGCCCGCGCCGCTCCGTCAGCGCGTCACGGCTTCAGGACCAGGGTGTCGCTCGTCTTGTCGTCGACCGCCTGCTTCGAGAAGGCCCACGGCAGCAGCTCACCCTTGGCCCACTTGTCCGTCTGGTCGGTGTAGTGGGCGTTGTAGGCGTGTCCGGAGGCACCGGAGAGGTTGATCCACTTGGACTTGTCGAGGTCCCCGAGGTTCACCACCATCCGCATCGACGGCACCCAGACCACGCCGTAGCCGCCCGCCGCGTTCCAGCCGGTGGCGTTGACCGTCGCCTCGCCGCCGCTGAGCTTCCAGGGCCCACGGTTGAGCATGTACTTCAGGAAGGCCGGGCCCTCGGTGCCCATCGTCTGGTTCTTCAGGAACAGGCGGTGCAGCCGGCCCCAGCTCCAGGTGTCGATGTCCTTGCCGAGCTTGGCGGTCAGCTCCCAGCGGGCGTCCTTCATGGCCCGCCGGAACAGCTCGTCACGGGTGTCGGTCGCCCGGTCGGTGCGCGTCTTGGGCGACTGCCACCAGTCGTTGCCCTCGTCGTCGACGATCTTGCGGACCACCTCGAACCAGCGGTCGCCGCCGTCCGGCTGCGCCTGGTCGGCATCGCGCTGGCCGCACTCGCGCACCGACCGGTCCTCGTCCGCGGGGCCCGTCGTGTCGACCGGGTCGACCCACAGGCACTGGCCCTTGACCCGCAGCTCCTTGGGCAGCTTGTTGCCGAAGGCGAGCTTGAGGATGTTGCGCCAGGTCGCGTTGAAGTACGCGGCCGCGGCGGAGTCGGCGTCCTGGGTGTAGTCCCAGCCCTCCAGCAACTTCTGCGCCTGGCGGACGTCCGGGTCGTCGACGTCGATCTTGAGCAGCTTGGGCACGAGCAGCTTGGCGATCTCGCTGCTGTTGTCGAGCTGCATCTGGCGCATGTCGTCGGTCGAGATCTTGCCGCCGCCCTTGATCTTCGACTCGATCAGGTCGGCGATCCGCTGGCTGCGCGTGCCGTAGCCCCAGTCCGTGGTGAGCGTGTAGGGGTACTTGTCCTTGTCGACGACGGCCTGGTTGGCGGTCACGATGTAGCCGCGCTTCGGGTCGTACTCGTAGGGCAGCTCGGCCTGCTTGATGTAACCGGTCCACTTGTACTTGGAGGTCCAGCCCGGCGACGGGAGCGAGCCGTCGCCCTCGCCGCGGATCGGGATGCGGCCCGGCAGCTGGTAGCCGATGTGGCCCTTGGTGTCGGCGTAGACCAGGTTCTGGGACGGCACGTCGAAGTACGTGGACGCCTTGCGGAACTCCGCCCAGTTCGACGCCTTGTCCATCTGGAAGACGGCGTCCATGGAGGTACCGGGGTCCAGCGCGGTCCAGCGCAGCGCGATGCCGTAGCCGTCGCCGCGGTCGGGTGCCGCGGTGTCGACGGTGGCCTTCCTGCCGACCTTGACCAGCTCGTCGTCGCGGTCGGACAGCAGCGGCCCGTTGTTGGTCTCCCGGACGACGATCTTCTTGGAGGCGCCGCCCGCGACCTTGATCGTCTCCTTGCGGGACTTGAAGGGCAGCACCTTGCCGTCGTACTGGTAGCCGTCGCCGGTGAGCTTCTCCAGGTAGAGGTCGGTGACGTCGACCCCGGAGTTGGTCATGCCCCAGGCGATGTCCTTGTTGTGGCCGATGACCACGCCGGGCATGCCCGCGAAGGTGTAGCCCGAGACGTCGTACTGGCACTTGTCGGAGAGGCTGGTGCAGTGCAGGCCCATCTGGTACCAGACGGACGGCAGCGAGGCCGACAGGTGCGGGTCGTTGGCCAGCAGAGGCTTGCCGGTGATCGTGTGCTTGCCGGAGACGACCCAGGAGTTGGAACCGATGCCGTTGCCGTTCACGCCGACGGCCGTGGGCACGTCGTCGAGGACGTCGTAGAGCCCCGAGAGCTGGCTCTGGAAGCCGGAGGGGGCGGTGGCGCCGCCCGTGAGGCCGGTGCCCGCGGTGGCCGTCGAGGTGGTGTCGCCCTGGACGTACGACCCCGTGACGTCGTCGTAGCGGCCCTCCTGCACGATGGCCTTGTTCCGGCTGTACGGGTAGTCGGGGTACAGGTCCGCGATCTGCTTCGGACCGAGCCGGCTCGTCATCAGCGAGCGGTCGATCTCGTCCTGCATGTTGCCGCGCAGGTCCCAGGCCATCGCCTTGAGCCAGGCCACCGAGTCGACCGGGGTCCACTCCTGCGGCTTGTAGTCGTTGGTGAAGCCCAGGGCCGCGTACTCCAGGGAGATGTCCTTGCCGTCCTTGCCCTTCAGGTAGGCGTTGACTCCCTTGGCGTATGCCTGGAGGTACTTCTTCGTGGACGCCGACAGCTTGGTGTCGTACTCCCGCTTCGCGGTCCGGTCCCAGCCCAGGGTCCGCAGGAATTCGTCGTTCTCGACCTGATCCTTGCCGAACATCTCGGACAGCCGGCCCGAGGTCATGTGCCGGCGCACGTCCATCTCGTAGAACCGGTCCTGCGCCTGCACGAAGCCCTGCGCCATGAACAGGTCCTCGTCGGAGGAGGCGTAGACCTGCGGGATTCCGTAGTCGTCACGCTTGACGTCGACCGGGCCCGACAGCCCGTCGAGCCGGATGCTGCCCTTCGTCTGCGGGAAGGACGCGCGCACGGTGCTGATGCTCCAGTACGCGCCGAAGGCGACGCCTGCTATGACGGCGAGCACCAGGACAATCAAGAACAGACGGGCTTTGCGCCCCTTCTTCCTGCCGGACTTGCCGGGCTTCGTGCCGGAAGAGGCGGTGGTGTTGGGGGGCATCGCTGTCCTTGCTGTCCTAACGCGAGCGGCAGGCGGTCCTGGAGTGCTGGAGCAACCATAGGCGCAGGGCCAAGAGCGCCTTGACGCGGAGTCGGGTAGCCGGGAGCACAGACGTTCGATCTTGTCCCAGGAAGCGTCAAGAAAACGTCAAGAGTTAGGTAAGGTAACGAAGTACTTGCACTGAAGTACCGGATTCCAGTGCTCAGATCCGCGTGCCCGCCGCGGCGGGACCGGATTGGCGAGAAAGGAACGGCCGCTGACTGTCCACCACCTCAACCAGCTCCTGCTCGTGTGCTCGCTCGTCCTGCTCTTCGCGGTCGTGGCCGTCCGGATCTCCTCACGCAGCGGGCTCCCCACGCTGCTCGTGTACCTGGGCATCGGCGTCGCGATCGGCCAGGACGGGATCGGCGACGTCCAGTTCAACAACGCCGCACTGACCCAGGTCATCGGATACGCGGCACTGGTCGTGATCCTCGCCGAGGGCGGCCTGGGCACGAAGTGGAAGGAGATCAGGCCGGCCCTCCCGGCCGCCTCCTCGCTGGCGCTGGTGGGTATCGCGGTGAGCGTCTCCGTCACGGCCTCGGCCGCCCACTACCTGATCGGTCTGGAGTGGCGGCAGGCGCTCATCATCGGAGCGGTGGTGTCCTCGACGGACGCGGCGGCGGTCTTCTCCGTGCTGCGGAAGATCCCGCTCCCCGCGCGCGTGACGGGCGTCCTGGAGGCCGAGTCGGGCTTCAACGACGCCCCCGTCGTGATCCTCGTCGTCGCGTTCTGCGCGGCGGGCCCCGTGGAGCACTGGTACGAGCTGCTGGGCGAGATCACGCTGGAGCTGGCCATCGGCGCGGCCCTCGGCATCGCGGTGGGCTGGCTCGGCTCGTACGGACTGCGGCACGTGGCGCTGCCCGCCTCCGGCCTCTACCCGATCGCCGTGATGGCCATCGCCGTCGTCGCCTACGCCGCCGGCGCGCTCGCCCACGGCAGCGGCTTCCTCGCCGTCTATCTCGCCGCGATGTTCCTGGGGAACGCCAAGCTGCCGCACTGGCCCGCCACCCGCGGCTTCGCGGAGGGACTCGGCTGGATCGCCCAGATCGGGATGTTCGTGCTGCTCGGCCTGCTCGTCACCCCGCACGACATGGGCGACGACATCGTGCCCGCGCTGATCATCGGCCTGGTCCTCACCGTGGTGGCCCGGCCCCTCAGCGTCGTGACCGGCCTGCTGCCGTTCCGCATCCCGTGGCAGGAGCAGGCGCTGATGTCCTGGGCCGGACTGCGCGGCGCCGTGCCCATCATCCTCGCGACCATCCCGATGGTGAGCGGCATCGAGGGCAGCCGCCGGATCTTCAACATCGTCTTCGTCCTGGTCGTCGCCTACACCCTCGTCCAGGGGCCCACCCTGCCGTGGCTGGCGCGCAAGCTGCACCTGGGCGAGACCACGGGGGCGGCCGACCTGGGCATCGAGTCGGCACCCCTGGAGCGGCTGCGCGGTCACCTGCTGTCCGTCGCGATCCCCGAGGGCTCGCGCATGCACGGCGTCGAGGTGGGCGAGCTCCGGCTGCCCGCGGGCTCCGCCGTGACCCTCGTCGTGCGCGACGAGACCTCGTTCGTCCCGCTGCCCACGACCGTGCTGCGGCGCGGCGACGAACTGCTGGTCGTCGCCACCGACCAGGTCCGGGACGCCGCCGAGAAGCGGCTGCGCGCCGTGGGACACGGCGGCAAGCTGGCCGGCTGGCTGGGCACCGACGGCCCGGGAACGCACCGGCAAACAGGACATTGAGGGGCGATGGGCATTCACAGGCGGACGCCGCCGTGGTGCTCATTTTCACAGGCCCGGCCCCTTTGGCCCCTGTACGATGAAGGCACACCTAGATCGAACCACCTCTGCCTGACGCAGAGCTGGCGCGACCGCACGGCGGCCGTGACGCCCTCCCGCAGTGGGCGACGGTATCTACCGCAGTTCCGCGCAAGAGGACAGCTCTCGGCGCCCCCGCAGGGCGAGTGAGTCGAAGGGGAGCGCCGGTGTCCAGGGCGTGAGCGCGCGAGTCCGAGGGGCCCGCACGATCACCGTCCGGCACCGGCCCCGGCACCCCTGAGGCGAGCACGCGCGACGGGTCGCGCTACCAGGTGGCAGAAAGGCACGGGCCGTGGCATCCACGGTCACCTCCCGCCCCGGATACGGCCAGCTGCTGCGCACCCGCGGCGCCTGGACGTTCCTGCTCCCCGGCTTCGCCGCACGCCAGCCGTTCGCGATGCTGACCATCTCCATCGTGCTGCTCGTGCAGCACACCACCGGCTCGTACGGAAGCGCCGGCGCCGTGGCCGCCGTCACCGGTGTCTCCATGGCGCTCTTCGCGCCCTTCACGGGCCGTCTCGCCGACCGCCACGGCCAGCGGGCCGTCCTGCTGCCCGGCGTCCTGGTGCACGCGCTGGCAGGCTTCTCCCTGACGGCCCTCGCGCTCGCCGACGCCCCCCTGTGGGCGCTGTTCGCCGCCGCCGTGCCGACGGGTGCCTCGGTGCCGCAGATCGGCCCCATGGTGCGGGCCCGCTGGGGCGCGAAGCTCCAGGACTCCCCCCTGATGACCACGGCGGCGGCCTTCGAGTCCGTCACGGACGAGCTGACCTTCGTGTTCGGCCCGCTGCTCGCCACGGCGCTGTGCACGGCCGTGGATCCCTCCGCGGGCCTTCTGACCGAGGCCTCGCTGACCCTGGTCGGCGGTCTGCTGTTCGCCGCGCAGAGGAGCACGCAGCCGGCCGTCACGAGCGGCGGGCACGCGCGCGTGGAGCACGTCTCCGCCCTGCGCGTCCCCGGCGTGCGGGTCCTGATCGTGACCTTCCTGGGCATCGGCTCCGTCTTCGGCGGCATGCAGGTCTCCCTGGCGGCGTTCAGCGAGTCGCTCGGCGAGCCCGGCCTCAACGGCGTCCTGTACGGCGTCTTCGCCGCGGGCAACATGCTCTCCGGCATCGTCTGCGGCGCCATCGCCTGGAAGGCGGCACCGCAGCGGCGTCTCGTCGTCGGGTACGCGGCCCTGGCGCTGACCGCCTCCGGCCTGTGGACGGCCCACTCCGTGGTCGTGCTCGCCGGGATCGGCCTGCTCGTGGGCATGTGCATCGCACCGGCCCTCATCACCGGCTACACCCTCGTCGAGGGCCTGGTGCCGCAGGGCGCCCGCACCGAGGCCTTCACCTGGCTGACCGGCGCCGTCGCGCTGGGCCAGGCCGCGGCCGTCACGGTGGCCGGGCAGATGGAGGACCGCCTCTGGGACGGCGCCGGTTTCCTGGTCCCGATGGCCGGTACGGTGCTGGCTCTGGCGACCCTGGTGACCCTGCGGTCACACCTGACACCCAGAGGTGCGGGGCGCACCGTGGCGCGTGGCGTCGGTCACCGAGTGCCGGTGACAGTGGACTGATCTCTCGGAATACGTCACTATGGACCGTCGTTAGCACTCATTGAGTGAGAGTGCCAGGAGGAAGACAAGTGCCGACCTACCAGTACCAGTGCACCGAGTGCGGCGAGGGCCTTGAGGCGGTGCAGAAGTTCACCGACGACGCCCTGACCGAGTGCCCCAACTGCGGTGGCCGCCTGAAGAAGGTGTTCTCGGCCGTCGGCATCGTCTTCAAGGGCTCCGGCTTCTACCGCAACGACAGCCGCGGCTCCTCGTCGAGCAGCTCGCCCGCGTCGTCGAAGACGTCAGGCTCCTCCACGTCGACCCCGTCGTCCTCGACGGCCTCGTCGTCGTCCTCCGACTCGAAGTCGTCAGGCACCGGCTCGTCCAGCAGCTCCGCCGCTTAGCCCGCCAGGGCGCGGCTGCCGCCGCGCCCCCGTGGGTCGGCCGTCTCGTGCCGCTCGGCCGGCTTGCCCGGACCGCCCGGCCGGGTTTCCTCGGCCGACACTGCTCCCGGAGCGCCGTCAGGCCCCGGAACCGTTCTCCCGCGAGACCCCGCCGTCGTACGACGGCGGGGTCTTCGGCGTTCCCCGGCCCGGCTGCGACGCCGCCCATCCGGCTAGTGTGCGGTCCATGGCGAACACGGAGAACGCACAGCGCCCCGACGAGGAGCAGACCGCGGCCCGGGCCGAGATCGGTGTGATCGGCGGCTCGGGCTTCTACTCCTTCCTCGACGACGTCACCGAGATACAGGTGGACACGCCCTACGGAGCGCCCAGCGACTCCCTGTTCCTCGGCGAGATCGCCGGGCGGCGGGTCGCCTTCCTCCCCCGCCACGGCCGCGGCCACCATCTGCCGCCGCACCGCATCAACTACCGGGCCAACCTGTGGGCGCTCCGCTCCGTGGGCGTACGCCAGGTCCTCGGCCCCTGCGCGGTCGGCGGACTGCGCGCGGAGTACGGGCCCGGAACCCTCCTCGTCCCGGACCAGATGGTGGACCGCACGAAGGCGCGCGCGCAGTCGTACTTCGACGGGATGCCGCTGCCGGGCGGCTCCGTGCCGAACGTGGTGCATGTGTCGCTGGCCGACCCGTACTGCCCCGTCGGGCGCAAGGCGGCCCTCGACGCCGCGCGCGGACGGGACTGGGAGCCGGTGGACGGCGGCACGCTCGTCGTGGTCGAGGGACCGAGGTTCTCCACCCGTGCCGAATCCCTCTGGCACCAGGCGCAGGGCTGGTCGGTGGTGGGCATGACCGGCCACCCGGAGGCCGCGCTCGCCCGCGAACTGGAGCTCTGCTACACCTCCTTGACCCTGGTCACCGACCTCGACGCGGGCGCCGAGAGCGGCGAGGGCGTCTCGCACGAGGAGGTGCTGAAGGTGTTCGCGGCGAACGTGGACCGACTGCGGAGCGTGCTCTTCGACGCGGTCGCGGGACTGCCGGAGAACGGGACGCGGGACTGCCTGTGCACGAGGGCGCTCGGCGGGATGGACCCGGGGTTCGACCTGCCGTGACGCGGGGCGGGGCGCTCCGGGCGGGTGTGGGAGCGTCTTGGCGCCGGGGACACCTTGCTCGACTTGCTCGACTTGCTCGACTTGCTCGACTTGCTCGACTTGCTCGACTTGCTCGACGGCGGGGACACCTGGCCTCACGGCGAGGAGGCCTGGCTTGACGGCGGGGACACGTGAAGGGTGGAACTTCCCGTTCGGGTGAGGGAGTTGTCCACAACCCGTGGGTAGTCCACGGGGCGCGGCGGGCTCGGTCACGAAGCCTCATCGTGGGATCGCAAGCCGGTCTCTCGTCGCAGGTGGTGGTCACCATGGCTCAGCTCTCCCTTCTCGTGCGCCCGCCCGGCGCGGACGCGCCTTCGACCTGCGAGGTGCCGCACTTCGCCCCCGTGCGCCTGCACGGCGGACGGTATGCGCTGCGGCGTCTCGCGCGGCACCGGAAGCGGGCCCTGGCCGCGGGACTCGCGGTCACGGCGGCGGCGCTCGTGACGGCGGGCCCGCGGGACTCCGAGCCGGCGCGGGGGCATCCCCCGGACGCCGTCCCGGCCCCTTCGGCAGCGGCGTCCGTGACCGCCTCCGATCCCGTGCGTGACCACCGCGCGACCGACACGGTGACGGCGCCGGTGCGGATCACGGACGCCGCCACGGTCCGTCTGCTGCGGCCGGGCGACCTGATCGACGTGATCGCCGCGGACGGCGACGGCACGGGCCGGGTCGTCGCGGCCGGAGCGCGCGTCACCGAGGTGCCGGAGGCCGAGGCCACCGAGAGCGGAGCACTGGTCCTCCTCTCGGTCCCACGGCCGGCGGCGGCACGGCTGGCCGGCGCGAGTGCCGGCGCACAACTGGCGGTGACGCTGCGATGAGTGAGGATGTGGTGTCAAGTGCCACGTCGGAGTTGCCCCATTGGACAGGCCCCGCACGGCCTGACGTAGGTTGCGGAGCTGTTTGTTCCACAATCTGTGCGGAGGGGCCTGCTCGTGAGCGAGAAGAAGCAACCCGGCATCTGGGAGGGCTTCAAGGCCTTCCTGATGCGTGGCAACGTCGTCGACCTGGCCGTCGCGGTGGTCATCGGCGCGGCCTTCACCAACATCGTCAACTCCGTGGTGAAGGGCATCATCAACCCGCTGGTGGGCGCGATCGGCACGAAGAACCTCGACAGCTACAGCACCTGCATCAAGGAGCCCTGCACCGGCAGCGGGGACACCGCGACGGGCGTCCGGATCCTGTGGGGCTCGGTGCTGGGCGCGACGCTCAGCTTCGTGATCACCGCGGCCGTCGTCTACTTCCTGATGGTGCTGCCGATGGCCAAGTACCTGGCGCGGATAGAGGCTCGCCGGAAGGCGAAGGAGGGCACGCACGAGATCATCGAGGTGACCGAGCTGGAAGTGCTCAAGGAGATCCGCGACGAACTCGTGGCCCAGCGCGGCCAGGGACGCGCCCAGGACTGACGGCGGCCCCCTGCTGCCGTCCGCGCCGGCGCGACGGCCGGGCTCAGATGTGGTGGGGCGGCTTCTCGTCGAGGAAGCGCTTCAGGTCGGCCGCGCTGTCGCCGGTGCTCTCGGCCCGCTCGCCCCACCCACGGTCCGTGTCGTCCGAGGACTGCTGGTTCAGCGGGTCGTCGAAGACCAGCGCGGGCTTCGGATCGCGCGGTTCGGGGGCGGGGGCGGTACTCATGTGTTCAGGGTACGCCGGGGGCACCGCACCCAGGATCGCTTGTGAACGCCTTCACATGAATTTCCGGCGCTTTTCTGCTGTGCTTGGCCGTATGACGTCCAGCCCCTCATCCGAGCCGACCGCAGCCCCGCCCCGGCCCTCCGGCCGCAGGCCGTTGCGCCGCATGACCGCCCGCGGCCGTGACGAGGCGCACCGGGTCGCCTCCCCGCTGGAGCTCTTCTTCGACCTGTGCTTCGTCGTGGCCGTCGCCCAGGCGGGCATGCAGCTGGTGCACGCCGTGGCCGAGGGGCACGCCGGCGAGGGCATCCTGAACTACGCGATGATCTTCTTCGCGATCTGGTGGGCCTGGATGAACTTCACCTGGTTCGCCTCGGCGTACGACAACGACGACGCGCTCTACCGCTTCGTCACCCTGGTGCAGATCGCCGGTGTCCTCGTCCTCGCGGCCGGAGTGTCCGAGGCCTTCGAGAAGCACGACTACATGCTCGTCTGGCTCGGTTACGCGATCATGCGGTTCGCGATGATCGCGCAGTGGCTGCGGGCCGCACGCTCCACGCGGGGCGCCGAGAGAACCATGGCCCTGCGGTACGCGGGCGGAGTGCTGCTGTGCCAGGTCGGCTGGCTGGGACTGCTGGTCCTGCCGGAGTCCGGCCGGCCGTGGGTGTACCTGGTGATGGTGATCGCCGAACTGTGCGTCCCGGTGTACGCGGAGAAGGACTTCAACACGTCGTGGCATCCGCATCACATCTCCGAGCGGTACGGCCTGTTCACGATCATCGTCCTCGGGGAGACGATCGCCGCGGCCACGATCGCCGTGAAGTCCGCCGTCGACGAGCACGAGGCGGTGGGCGAGCTGATCCCGATCGCCGTGGGCGGACTGCTGATCGTGTTCTCCGCCTGGTGGACCTATTTCGTGGTGCCGATCCACGGACATCTGCGCTCCAGCAGGCACGCGTTCCTGTGGGGGTACGGCCACTACCTGATCTTCGCGTCTGCGGCCGCGATCGGGGCGGGTCTCGAGGTGGCGATCGAGCAGGCGATCGGCAAGGCACACATCTCGACGCTCGCGGCGTCCGCCGCGGTGACTCTCCCGACGGCGCTGTTCTTCCTCACCGTCTGGACGCTGCACTCCCGCCACTTCAAATTCGGGATCGCGCAGCAGCTGGTACTGCCCACCACCGCGCTGCTGGTCATCGTGTGCACGTTCCTGGGCGAGTGGGCCGTGCTCTCCGCGGGCATCGTCTCGGCCCTGTCGGTGGTGATCGGGATGATGCTGCCGGCCCGGACGATCGTGGGACGGACGCCGAGAACCGCGTAGACGGGCGCGGGTCGCGGAAGGTCTCCGCGCCGCCGGGCGACCGGGTGAGAACCGGGGCGGCCTGTTGGGAGACAGGGCGGCTGGTGGGAGCGGAGGACACCTGGGCGCGGGCAGGGCGACCGGGTGGGGCGACGAACGCCGGGGCGGAGAGCGGACGGGGCGCAGTTGGGGCGGAGCGGGGGCGGTCGGGTGGGAGCCGGGGCCCGGGCGGTCATGCCCCGGACGGTCATGCCCCAAGTGGTCATGCGCCTGGGTGGTTGTGCGGTGGTGTGATCGTATGACCCGGTGAGTGGGGAAGGCTGAGCGCATGACAGTTGACGCTCTGACGGATGTCACGGGTCTTCGGGTGGGGCACGCGACGCGCACCGGGGACGGCTGGCTCACCGGTACCACGGTGGTGCTCGCCCCGGAAGGCGGCGCGATCGCGGCCGTCGACGTGCGCGGCGGCGGGCCCGGCACCAAGGAGACCGACGCGCTGGACCCCCGCAATCTGGTGCAGAAGGTCGAAGCCGTGGTGCTCACCGGTGGCAGCGCGTACGGGCTGGACTCGGCGTCGGGCGTGATGGCCTGGCTGGAGGACCGTGGGCGCGGGGTGCGCGTGGGCGCGGACCCGGCCCACGTGGTGCCGGTGGTGCCGGCGGCTTGCGTCTTCGATCTGGGCCGCGGCGGCGACTTCCGGGCGAGGCCCGACGCGTGCACCGGCCGGGCCGCGGTCGAGGCGGCGGACGCGAGCGAGCCGGGCGAACCGGTGCGCGAGGGCGGTGTGGGCGCCGGTACCGGGGCGGTGGTCGGGCGGCTCAAGGGCGGTGTCGGCACGGCGAGCGCCGTGCTGGAGTCCGGCATCACGGTGGGCGCGCTGGTGGTGGCGAACGCGGCGGGATCGGCGACGGATCCGGAAACGGGGGTGCTGTACGGGGAGTTGCCGAGCCGGCGGGTGGAGTACCCCTCGGCGGCGGTGCACGAGGCGGCGCGGGCACGGCTCGCCGAGGCCGCGGCGAGGAACGCCCCGCCCCCGCTGAACACGACGCTCGCCGTGGTCGCCACCGACGCCGATCTGACGCGCGCCCAGGCGCAGAAGCTGGCGGGCACGGCGCACGACGGGATCGCGCGCGCGGTGCGGCCGGTGCATCTGCTGAACGACGGGGACACGGTGTTCGCGCTGGCCACGGGTGCCCGGCCGCTCGCAGCGGAGAACCCCCTCGCGCTCAACGAGATTCTCGCGGCGGGCGCCGATCTGGTGACGCGGGCGATCGTGCGGGCCGTACGGGCGGCAGTGCCGGTGGACGGGCCGGGCGGCCTGTGGCCGTCCTACGAGGAGCTCTACGGGGAGCCGCCGCTGGGCGATTGTCCTGGTTCTGTCACGTGATGGCATCCGACGCGATCGGAGGGAACCCGACGCGTCGACGCTCGCTCTTTGTCCTCGAAACCGAGCGGAACCCGCGCATCACACGAAACTGGAGCAGCCCGTGACAACGCCGGACAGGACAACACGGCGCGCACTGGGGGCGTGTGCCGCCCTGATGGTCGGCGCCCTCACCCTCACCGCATGCGGCGGCGACGCCAGCGCCGACAGCGGCAAGGACGGCAAGAGCGCGACCAGGACGTCCACGGCGAAGATCGTCATCTCGGCCAAGGACGGCTCGACGGGCGCGTCCATCAACGCGACCGGGGTGAAGGTCAGCGACGGCGAGCTCACCGACGTGAAGATGACGGTGGCCGGGACCGGGACGGCCGTGCCCGGGACGATATCCGCGAACGGCGGCTCCTGGAAGCCGAAGGAGCAGCTGGAGCGGGGCACGAAGTACCAGATCTCGGCGACCGCGAAGGACGCGAAGGGACGGACTTCGGCGGCCAACTCCATCTTCACGACGGTGTCTTCGGGCAACAGCTTCATCGGCACCTACACGCCCGACAACGGCTCCACCGTCGGCGTCGGCATGCCCGTGTCGTTCACCTTCGACAAGGTGATCGGCGACAAGAAGGCCGTGCAGTCGCACATCAAGGTCACGTCGAGCAGCGGCCAGCAGGTCGTGGGTCACTGGTTCGGGGCGCAGCGGCTCGACTTCCGGCCCGAGACGTACTGGAAGGCCGGCTCCAAGGTCACGATGAAGATCGACCTGGACGGCGTCGAGGGCGCGAACGGCGTGTACGGGGTGCAGAAGAAGACCGTCACGTTCACGATCGGCCGTTCCCAGGTCTCCACGGTCGACGTCCGCACGCAGACCATGACGGTCGTGCGGGGCGGCAAGACCCTGAAGTCGGTACCGATCTCGGCGGGCAGCCCGGAGCACACCACGTACAACGGGCAGATGGTGATCTCCGAGAAGTTCGTCCAGACCCGGATGAACGGCTCGACGGTCGGCTACGGCGGCGAGTACGACATCCCGGACGTGCCGCACGCCATGCGGCTGACGGCGTCGGGGACGTTCATCCACGGCAACTACTGGTACAACCGCGGGAATCCGCCCTTCGGCCGGCAGGGAACGAGCCACGGCTGCGTGGGACTCGCCGACGTGCAGGGCGCGCAGGGGAACACGACCGCCAAGTGGTTCTACGACAATTCCCTCATCGGGGACGTCGTGACGGTCAAGAACTCCCCCGACAAGACGGTCGCGCCGGACAACGGGCTCAACGGCTGGAACATGTCATGGAGCGCCTGGACGGCGGGAAGTGCCCTCTGACGAGCGGCTTTTGACGACCGGACGGACCGCGCGGGAACTCCCCGCGCGGCCCGTCCGTTTTCTGTCCGTACGTTTTCTCGGTTCGCGGACATGATGTCCGACCGAGGGGCTACGGTATGCACCCACAAGGTGACATGCAGCAACGCCGGGAGAAGCCTTGAGCGTTCCGTACGAGACAGCAGCGTACGAACCACCCGAGTCGCCCGAGTCTCCGGAGGAGCATCTCGCGCGACTCCTGGGCCGCGCCCTGAACTCCTTCGAGCTGCCCGACGAGACGATACGGCAGCTCGACTGCGCGCTGGCCCACGACAGTTCGCTGCACTCCGCGCACCACAGCGCGGGGCTGCATCGCGAGACGTACCGGCACACATGGCTGCTCGCCGACGGTTCGGCGGTCACGCTGTGGGAGCTCGTGCACAACACCGCCCCCGGCCGCGACCCTCAGCACGAGGTGTACGTGGACGAGGAGGAGTTGCGTGCGGCCACGGCGCGGCTGCCGCTGCCGCCGGACGCACCGGACTTCGAGCTGCCCGTGCTGGTGCAGCTGTCGCCGATCCCCGAGCCGCGCCACGCGTACGTGCCCGACGACTCGGCGGACCACGTCCGCCGGCTGCTGCGGCGCGCGGAGAACGCGGACCGGCCGGGCGACGACCTCTCGACGCTGCTGCTGCGCGAGGCGTTCGCGCACCAGATCACCCAGGCGTTCGGAAAGCCGTGCCGTGCCGGTCGGGCGGGGCTGTGCTTCTCGCTCTACGAGCACGCGTTCCTGCTGCGGGACGGGCGGGAGATCTCCCTGTGGGAGGTCGAGCACACGGCGACCCCGGACCGGCGTCACATGTGCGAGGTGTACCCGACGGAAGAGGCGGCGCGCGAGGCGATGGAGCGGCGCGCGGCGCGACTCGGCCACTAGGGGCGGGTGTCGCCGAATCGGCGCACCAGGCCCGCGAAGGCGGCGTGTTCCTCGGGGGTGAGCTCGACCGAATCGGAGACCGGGCCGGACCGCGACTGTTCGGGAATGGCCCGCAGCGTGTCGTCCGCGCGCCGCATCGCGTCCCGGAGGCGGGCGCGGCGCATGAAGCGGGACAGCCCGACGATCCAGATGGCGGTCGCCAGGGCGATCAGGGGCACGCCTATCAGCTGAAAGGTCGACACGTGCTCAGGCATACGTCCCAGTAGACACCACGGTCCGGGACTTTGATCCCGGACCGTGACGCATCTCGCAGATGCCTTGAACAACTCACAGATGCCGCAAAGGGGCAGGAGTCGCGCCCCTCACGCCGCGACCGGCTCCTGCGTCTCGGCCTTCGCCGATATCGGAGCGTCCGCGGCCCCCGCCGCGACGCCCGCCGGAGCCTGCTTGCGCATGCCCTTGAGGACGACGACCAGAGCCGCGCTCACACCGACGCCCGCGGCGATGGCGATCAGGTAGAGGAACGGGTTGCCGATCAGCGGGACCACGAAGATGCCGCCGTGCGGGGCCCGCAGGGTGGCGCCGAACGCCATCGACAGCGCACCGGTGACCGCGCCGCCCACCATGGAAGCGGGGATGACGCGCAGCGGGTCGGCCGCGGCGAACGGGATCGCGCCCTCCGAGATGAAGGAGGCACCGAGGACCCAGGCGGCCTTGCCGTTCTCGCGTTCGGTCTGGGTGAAGAGCTTGCCGCGCACGGTCGTCGCCAGGGCCATGGCGAGCGGCGGGACCATGCCGGCCGCCATCACCGCGGCCATGATCTTCATCGCCGAGTCGCTGGGGCTCGCGACGGCGATGCCCGCGGTGGCGAAGGTGTACGCGACCTTGTTGACCGGGCCTCCGAGGTCGAAGCACATCATCAGGCCGAGGAGGGCTCCGAGGAGGATGGCGTTGGTGCCGGTGAGGCCGTTCAGCCAGTCCGTCATGCCCTTCTGCGCGGAGGCGATGGGCTTGCCGATCACCACGAACATCAGGAATCCGACGATCGCCGCGGAGATCAGCGGGATCACCACCACCGGCATGATGCCGCGCAGGGCAGCCGGGATCCTGACCCGCTGGATGGCGAGCACCACCGCACCGGCGATGAGACCGGCGGCCAGACCGCCGAGGAAGCCCGCGTTAATGGTGAGGGAGATCGCGCCGCCGACGAAGCCCGGCACGAGTCCTGGCCGGTCGGCCATGCCGTAGGCGATGTAGCCGGCCAGGACCGGCACGAGGAAGCCGAAGGAGACGACGCCGATCTGGAAGAACAGGGCTCCCCAGCTGTCCGCCTGGGTCCACAGGAAGTGGTCCATGACCGAGGGCGCCTTGTTGATCTTGTAGCCGCCGATCGCGAAGCCCAGGGCGATCAGCAGACCGCCCGCGGCGACGAACGGGACCATGTAACTGACTCCGGACATCAGCCACTTGCGCAGCTTGGTGCCGTAGCCCTCACCGGACTCGCCGGCGCGCTCGACGGGCGTGCCGTGGGCCGCCGCGGAGGTGACCTCGCCGCGCGCCGCCTTGTCCCGCACCTCGTCGATGAGCGCGGCGGGCTTGTTGATGCCCGCCTTCACGCCGACGTCCACGGTCGGCTTGCCGGCGAAGCGGTCCTTGTCCCGCACCGGCACGTCGTGCGCGAAGATCACGCCGTCCGCGGCGGCGATGACCGCGGGGTCGAGGCGGGTGAATCCGGCCGAACCCTGGGTCTCGACGACGACCTCGATGCCTGCCTCGCGGCCGGCGTTCTCCAGGGACTCGGCCGCCATGTAGGTGTGGGCGATGCCGGTGGGGCAGGAGGTGACGGCGACGACACGGAACGGCCGCTCGGCCTCCGCGTCGGTGGCGCCCGGCGCCGGGGCGGGTCCGTCCTCGACGGTCGCACCCGGCACCGGGGCCGTGCCGTCCACGCCGGTGCCTGCGGAGGCCGCCGCATTCGGCACCGTCGCGGAGTTCTCGGGGGCCGTGGCGGGGGCCGGGGGCTCCTCGCCGCGGATGAGCGCTGCCGCGGTCGCCGCGTCGCCCGCCGCCCGCAGCGCGGAGGTGAACTCGGCGTTCATCAGCTGACGGGCCAGCGACGACAGGATGGTGAGGTGGGCGTCGTCCGCGCCCGCCGGGGCGGCGATCAGGAAGATCAGGTCGGCGGGTCCGTCCGGTGCGCCGAAGTCGATGCCCTCCGCGCTGCGTCCGAACGCGAGCGTCGGCTCGGTGACGTGCTCACTGCGGCAGTGCGGGATACCGATGCCGCCGTCCAGGCCCGTCGGCATCTGGGCCTCGCGAGCCGCCACGTCGGCGATGAAGCCGTCGAGGTCGGTCACCCGGCCCAGGGCGACCATGCGTTCCGCGAGGGCGCGCGCCGCCGCTTCCTTCGTATCGGCGGACAGGTCGAGGTCGACCAGGTCCGCGGTGATCATCTCGCTCATCGCGGGCTCCTTCGCACGCGTATCGCCCGTGGGGATTCGTGGGCGGGGGTGGGGACGGGGATGCTGCGCCCAGAGGGAACAGGGGTGAGGGGGGTGAGGAGTGTGAGAGGGGTGAGGGAAGTGGCAGCGGTGGTGCAGGGGGCTGCGGGACCGGGAAGGTCCCGCCGTTCGGCTGCGGCGAGGGAGGGGAGTCCCCGCCGTATCAGGGGCGTACGGGCCCGGCGGGCGACCGGGGTCATGGCACCGGCTCCGTGAGGGGAAGGTCCATCGGGATCTCCGTCGTGACCGTCACCGCGGAGGCGTCGAGGTCGGCCGGTCCGGGCATCACGCTGCCGGGGAGCTGGACGGCGGCCGCGCCGTGGGCGACGGCGGAGGCGAGCGCGGCGGGACCGCGGCCGCCGGCGATCAGGAAGCCGGCGAGCGAGGAGTCGCCGGCGCCCACGTTGCTGCGTACGGCGTCGACGCGGGCGCTGCCGAACCAGGCGCCCGTCTCCTCCACCAGCAGCTGCCCGTCCGCGCCCAGGCTCGCGAGCACGGCGCGTGCGCCCTGCTCACGCAACTCCTCCGCCGCCTTGACGGCGTCGCCCACCGTGGCGAGCGGGCGCCCGACAGCCTCCGCGAGTTCCTCGGCGTTCGGCTTCACCACGTCGGGCCGCTCGCGCAGTGCCTCCCGCAGTGCCTGGCCGGACGTGTCCAACGCGATCCGGGCGCCCGCCGCGTGGGCCCGCGCGACGAGATCGGCGTACCAGGACGGCGCGAGCCCGCGCGGAAGGCTGCCGCAGCAGGTGATCCAGTCGGTGTTGCCGGGGCGGTAGTGCCGGCGGACCGTCTCCAGGAGGAGTTCCGCCTCGGCGGCGGAGAGTTCGGGACCCGGTGCGTTGATCTTCGTGAGCGTGCCGTCGGGTTCGGCGACCGAGATGTTCGAGCGGGTGGCTCCGGCGACCGGGACCGGCGCGACCTCGATGCCCTGCGCGTCGAGCAGCTGGGCGACGAGTGCGCCGGGCGCTCCGCCCAGCGGGAGGACGGCGACCGTGTGCCGGCCGGCCGCGGCGGCCGCGCGCGAGACGTTCACGCCCTTGCCGCCCGGGTCCATGCGTTCGCCGGTGGCCCGGATGACCTCGCCGCGGTCGAGCGACGGGACCTCGTACGTACGGTCGAGGGAGGGGTTGGGGGTGACGGTCAGGATCATGCGCACTCGTTTCTCGGACACGGCACTGACGGGCCCGCGTTCTCCACGCGGCGCTCGCGTGCCGCGTTCTCCACACGGCACTCGCGCGCCGTGCTCTATACACACAGCACTTCGGTGCCGCCCCGCTCGACGGAGGCGGCGTCTTCGGGGCTCAGCCCGCGGTCGGTGATCAGCAGGTCCACGTCGCACAGGTCGCCGAAGCGGGCGAAGTGCTCCTGGCCGCTCTTGGAGGAGTCGGCGAGCAGCACCACGCGGCGCGCGGCGTGCAGGGCGGCGCGCTTGACGGCGGCCTCGGCCAGATCGGGGGTGGTCAGTCCGTAGTCGGCCGAGAAACCGTTGGCCGCGATGAAGAGGACGTCGGCGCGGATCTCGCCGTACGCGCGCAGCGCCCAGGCGTCCACGGCGGCGCGGGTACGGTGCCGGACGCGTCCGCCGACGAGGTGGAGCTGGATGCCGGGGTGGTCGGCGAGGCGGGCGGCGATGGGCAGGCTGTGGGTGACGACGGTGAGCGTCGCCTCCAGGGGGAGGGCACCGGCGAGCCGGGAGACGGTCGATCCGGCGTCCAGGATCACCGTGCCGTCGCCGGGCAGTTCGGCGAGGGCGGCCCGCGCTATGCGGTCCTTCTCGTCGGCGGACGTGGACTCGCGCTCGGCGAGGTCGGGCTCGAAGTCCAGGCGTCCGGCCGGGATCGCCCCGCCGTGCACGCGACGCACGAGACCCGCGCGGTCCAGGGCCTTCAGGTCCCGGCGGATGGTCTCCGCGGTGACCTGGAACTCCTCGGCCAGCGAGAGCACATCCACCCGTCCGCCGTCACGGGCGAGCCGCAGGATCTCCTGCTGTCGCTCCGGTGCGTACATGTCCGCTCGCCTCCGCGTGATGCCCGAACCTGTGGTTTCACTCGGAGGCTACGCCCGGATTTCTTGAAAGTAAACAGGTTCGGGCTTGATTCGGGCATGAACGGACTTCCGTTTGTGTCCGGTGCGGAGCGTTGTCGGCCGTTTCGCCGTCTGTCCGGTGGGTGGGTCGGGGCCGTGCCGGTGATCCGCCCGTTGCAGCCCTCGTGTGGTCCGGTGGGTCAGTGCGGTCGGTTCGTGGCGCCGTCCGCAACGGGCATGTGATTCACCGGCACGGCCCCTTCGGTGAGAGGGCGACTGCGGGTGTGAGTGGGGCTGGGGTCCGGCCGTTGGTCCGTCCGGCGGTAGCTCCCAGCCCGTTCCGCCCGCGGCAGCAGTTCCCGTCCCGCCCCGCATTGAGGACAGGGAGCCACCTTTCAGCCCGGCCGGCGATTGAGGACGAGGCCGTCCAGGCCGACTTCCCCACCCCGGGGTCGTCATTGTCGGGGTCGGGGGGGCAGTGCCCCACCCCGTCCGGCGCTTGAGGACACGGCCGTTCAGGCCGATCGGGGGTCCGGGGGTGGAGCCCCGGGGGTTCGGGTCGGGTAGAGGCGGAGGGGGCGAGGGACGGCTGTCGACGGGCCGCGCCGGCTGTGGGGGCGAGGGGCCTGGGCGCGGTGCGGTCGGGGCATGGGGACGGGCCCGGCACCTGAGGTGCCGGGCCCGCTCCCCTCCACCGGGTCTCAGCCGACGAGCTCGGGCTCCCGCTCCCCCGCGGCCGTGTCGACGCCCGCGTCCTCGGCGTCCGCGCCCTCGACGTGCTGGGCCGGCCGCTTCGGCAGGGCGAACATCAGCAGGAAGATGACCGCCATCACCGCCGCGACCCAGCCCAGCGCGTGCTGGAAGGCGTTCACGAAGGCGGGGCCCACCTGGGCCGGGGTCAGTCGGTCACCGATCTCGCCGAAGAAGAGGACCGACACCAGCCCGAGTCCGAGGGCGTTGCCCATCTGCTGCACGGTGTTGATGAGTCCGGAAGCCGAGCCGGAGTGCTCGCGCGGGACCTCCGAGAGCACCGCGTCCGTCAGCGGGGCCACGATGAAGCCCATGCCCGCACCCATGACCACCAGCGGGAGGGCCATCTGCCAGGAGGCGATGGACATGCCGTACCGGTCGGACTCCCAGATGTAGAGGAGCACACCGAGCGCCATGGTCAGGGCGCCCGCCTGGAGGACCTTGCGGCCGAACCGGGGGACCAGCAGCTGCACCGACATGCCCGCCGCCGCCGACACCGCGATGGAGAACGGAACCCCGGTCAGACCGGCCCGCAGCGGGCTCCAGCCGAGGCCGACCTGCATGTAGAGGGTCCAGACCAGGAAGAAGACACCGAGGCCGACGCCGAAGACCGTCTGGACGGCGATGCCCGCCGCGAAGCTCTTCACCTTGAACAGCGACAGCTCCACCAGCGGCGAACCGTCCCGCGCGGTCTTCCGCTTCTCGTACGCCACCAGCACCGCGAAGACGACCAGGGCGCCGGCCATCGACACGTATCCCCACACCGGCCAGCCCAGCTCGCGGCCACGGGTCAGCGGGTAGAGCAGCATCAGCAGGCCGAGCGTGACGAGGGCGACGCCGACGAGGTCGAGCTTGAGGGCCCGCGGGGCCTTGGACTCGCTGATGAAACGGCGGCCCAGGAACAGCGCGACCACACCCACCGGCAGGTTGATCAGGAAGATCGGCCGCCACTCCAGGCCGAACAGGTTCCACTCGGTCAGCAGCGCACCGAGCAGCGGGCCGGACACGGCGCCGAGACCGACGATCGCACCGAAGAGGCCGAAGACCTTGCCCCGCTCGTGCGCCGGGAAGGTGGCGTGCACGATCGACAGCACCTGCGGCACCATCATCGCGGCCATGGCGCCCTGCAGGATGCGCGAGGCGACGAGCATCTCCGGGTTGGCGGCGAAGCCGCACAGGGCCGAGGCCACGGTGAATCCGGCTATGCCGACGAGGAAGAGCCGCTTGCGTCCGTGGATGTCGCCGAGCCGTCCACCCGTGATCAGTCCGGCGGCGAAGGCCAGCGCGTAGCCCGCGGTGATCCACTGGATCTGGCTGAACGAGGCGCCGGCGTCCTGCTGGATCGACGGGATCGCGATGTTGACGATCGTGACGTCGACCAGGTCCATGAAGGCCGCGGTCATCACGATGGCGAGCGCGAACCAGCGCCGCCGGTCGGCCGAGCCGGCGGGGGCGTCGGCCGGCTCGGCCGTGCTGCTGAGAGTGGTGTCGGTGGAGGTCATGGAAAGAAGATAGGACCCCAATAGGTCAGATCGTGTCCTAGATCTGCGGCACTCTGGAAAACATGACAACGGACACTCCGGCACGTCTCCTCCAGCTCCTCTCCCTCCTCCAGACGCCCCGCGAATGGCCCGGCGGCGAGCTCTCCGAGCGGCTCGGGGTGTCCCGCCGTACCGTGCGGCGGGACATCGACCGCCTGCGGGAGCTCGGCTATCCCGTGCAGGCGACCAAGGGGGCCGACGGCGGGTACCGGCTGGTCGCGGGCAAGGCGATGCCGCCGCTCGTGCTCGACGACGAGGAGGCCGTCGCGATCGCGGTGGGGCTGCGGGCCGGCGCCGGGCACGCCGTCGAGGGCGTGGACGAGGCCTCGGTACGGGCCCTCGCCAAGCTGGAGCAGGTGCTGCCGTCCCGGCTGCGCCACCGCGTGTCCACGCTGCAGGCCGCCACCACTCCGCTGACCAGCGGGGACGGCGCCAGCATCGCGCCCGAGACGCTGACCGTGATGGCGTCGTGCGTCGCGGGCCGGGAGCGGCTGCGGTTCGCGTACCGCTCGGGGGACGGGACGCCGTCACGGCGGCTGACGGAGCCGTACCGGCTCGTCTCCACCGGCCGCCGCTGGTATCTCGTCGCCTACGACCTCGACCGCGAGGACTGGCGTACGTTCCGTGTCGACCGGGTCTCCGAGCCGTTCGCCACGGGGGCCCGGTTCGCCGCGCGCGAGTTGCCCGCCGGGAACGCCGCCGACTACCTGCGGCAGTCCATGTACCGGCGTCAGGAGACGTACGCCTTCGAGGTCACCTTCGCCGCTCCCGCCGAGTTCGTCGCGGCGCGGCTGCCCGCCTGGCTCGGTGCGCCCGAACCGGTCGACGACCACAGGTGCCGGCTGCGGGCCTCGGCCGGCGACTCCGTGGAGTGGCTGGCGGTGCGGCTGGCGATGGTCGACTGCGAGTTCGTGGTGCACGAGCCGCCGGAACTGGTCGGCTGCGTCAGGGACTTGGGCGCTCGCCTGACCCGGGCGGGCGGCGACCCTGCGGACGCCGGAACACTCGCCGCGCCCCGCGGATGAGCCTCGGCCCCCGGGCCGGCCCGGCGCGCGGCCGCGCGACCGGTCCGCTCACGGGCGCAGCCGGTTCGGCCTCGTCGGGGCCGAGTTGTCGTTGTGTCGCTGTGGCAGAATCTGCCCTTCGGGTCACCCCGGGGTTCAGGTCCGGGGTGGCCCGTCAGCGTTCTGCCCGAAAGCCCGCACGCACAGCCCTCGCAGAACGGAGCCGAGCCTCGGCGCCAGGGGGGGTGAGGCGCCGAGGCTCGGCTCGGAAGAGTCCCGTCGCGAGGGGGGGTGCGTCGGGACTCGGCTCTTGGGGGTCGATGGTGCGTCTGCCCTGGACTGAGCCCTTCAACCCTGGGCTCTGAAGTCTTGTTCCCAGAGCCCAGCAGGTTGAAGCGGCCTTACATGGCCATGTCTGGTCGACTTGTGGCCAACGTTGCGCGCACGGTCGGGCGCGATACGGGCGGACTCGTGGACCCCGGTGCTTACGCCGCCGCGTCGAACCCGGTGTCGCGGGCCAGCTTCTTCAGTTCGAGAAGGGCGTGCTTCTCGATCTGACGGATGCGCTCGCGCGTCAGCCCGTGCTCCTTGCCGACCTCGGTGAGCGTGCGCTCCCGGCCGTCCTCGATGCCGTACCGCATCTTGATGATGGAGGCCGTGCGCTGGTCGAGGCGGCCGATCAAGTCGTCCAAGCCCTCGCTGCGCAGCAGTGTCAGCACCGACTGCTCGGGCGACACGGCCGAGGTGTCCTCCAGCAGATCGCCGAACTGGGTCTCGCCCTCGTCGTCCACCGCCATGTTCAGCGAGACCGGGTCGCGGGCCCAGTCCAGGACGTCGCCCACGCGCTCCGGGGTCGAACCGAGCTCGGCGGCGATCTCCGCGTGCTCCGGCTCCCGCCCGTGCTCGCGGTTGAACTCGCGCTGTACGCGGCGGATGCGGCCCAGTTCCTCGACCAGGTGCACGGGGAGGCGGATCGTGCGCGACTGGTCGGCGATCGAGCGGGTGATGGCCTGACGGATCCACCACGTGGCGTACGTCGAGAACTTGAAGCCCTTGCGGTAGTCGAACTTCTCGACGGCGCGGACCAAGCCCGCGTTGCCCTCCTGGATCAGGTCGAGCAGGGGCAGGCCGCTGCGCGGATAGCGTCGCGCCACAGCCACGACCAGGCGGAGGTTCGAACGGATGAATATGTCCTTCGCTCGCTCCGCGTCCGCGACGAGCGCCTCGAGCTCCTCACGGGTGGCGTCGGCCTGGGCCTCCTCCTCCCCGTCGAGGATCTGCCGCGCGAACACACCCGCCTCGATGATCTGGGACAGCTCGACTTCCTTGGCGGCGTCGAGCAGGGGCGTACGCGCGATCTCGTCGAGGTACATGCCGACCAGGTCGCGGTCGGCGATCTCGCCGCCTACGGCGCGAACACTGCGTGCCGCGTCGGCGGTCTCGCCGGTGGCGGACTGACGACGGGCGACGGCACGGGTTGCCATGCGTGCTCCCTTGCGATGGTGGGCTTGCGGGTGGTCCTGGACTTCGGGTTCACCCTCCCGGGTGCCCGGCATCCGATGGAAACAACGACTGGAATCAGGACAGAATTCCCAACCCGCCCCTCGATTTTTCTGATCATGCAGTACCCTGTCCGGCCACCCAGGGAGGACAGATGCCTGTCGGACGTACGGAGACCCAGGTCAGGCCCGGAGTCGAGGCCGATCTCGGCGCGCTGACGGACCTCTACAACCACTACGTGCGTGAGACGTCCATCACATTCGACACCGCCGTGTTCACGCCGGAAGCGCGTCGCTCGTGGCTGCTCTCCCACCCTGAAGACGGACCGCACCGCCTGATGGTTGCCACGGACGCGGACTCACAGCGGCTTCTGGGGTACGCGACGTCCAGCGCGTTCCGGCCGAAGCCTGCCTACGCGACCTCGGTCGAGGTCACCGTGTACGTCGCCCCGGACGCCGGCGGGCGCGGCATCGGCACCCTGCTGTACGAGAGCCTCTTCGACGCGCTCGCGGGCGAGGACCTGCACCGGGCGTACGCGGGCATCGCACTGCCCAACGAAGCGTCCGTGCGGCTGCACGAACGCTTCGGGTTCCAGCACGTGGGCACCTACCGGGAGGTCGGCCGCAAGTTCGGCCGGTACTGGGACGTGGCCTGGTACGAGAAGAAGCTGAACGGCTAGGCGGGTCAGCCGAACTGCACCGACCGCTTCGCCATCCCCATCCAGAACCCGTCGATGACGGACTTCTGCCCGTCCAGCTCTCCGGACGCGTCGGCCGCGCCCATGGTCACGAACAGGGGGGCGAAGTGCTCGGTGCGCGGGTGGGCGAGACGGCCCGCCGGGGACTTGCGCTCGAAGTCGAGCAGCGCGTCCACGTCACCGGCGTCGAGGGCCCGGTGGCCCCAGTCGTCGAACTCGCTGGACCAGGACGGCACTCCCCCGCCGGTGTGCCGGAGCGCCGCAAGGTTGTGGGTGAAGAAGCCGGACCCGACGATCAGCACGCCTTCGTCGCGCAGCGGCGCCAGCTTGCGGCCGATCTCGAACAGGCGGACCGGGTCGAGGGTCGGCAGCGAGACCTGGAGGACCGGGATGTCGGCCTCGGGGTACATCTCCACCAGCGGTACGTAGGCGCCGTGGTCCAGCCCGCGGTCCGGGATGTCCTGGACCGGGGTGCCGGGGGCGCGCAGCAGCTTCCGTACGGACTCGGCGAGCGCGGGGGCGCCGGGGGCCGCGTACTCGACCCGGTAGTAGTGCTCGGGGAAGCCCCAGAAGTCGTAGACGAGGGGCACGGTCTCGACGGCGCCGAGGGCGAGCGGAGCCTCCTCCCAGTGGGCGGAGACCATCAGGATCGCCGTGGGGCGGGGGAGGTCGGCGGACCAGGCCGCGAGCTGGCCGGGCCAGACGGGGTCGTCGGCGAGGGGCGGTGCGCCGTGGCTCAGATAGAGGGCGGGCATGCGCTGCTGCGGGGCACGCTCCCCGGCTGCGAAAGACGTGGCGGCAGACATGACTGCGGCTCCCTCCGGAGGCTTTCACCATAGGACTGGATACTTGAACTCTCAATCTCTATGCCGGACGATACTCCTGGTTTGTTTAACATTCAAGAAGGGGCTCGTACAGTGGAGTACATGAACACGGCACCCGCTGAAGAGCCGCGCTGGCTCACCGACGAGGAACAGCGCACCTGGCGCGCGTACATGCACGCCGCCACTCTCCTCGAGGACCATCTCGACCGGCAGCTGCAGCGCGACGCGGGGATGCCGCACGTCTACTACGGGCTGCTCGTACAGCTCGCCGAGGCTCCGCGCAGGCGGCTGCGGATGACCGAGCTCGCCATGAACGCGAAGATCACCCGCTCCCGCCTGTCGCACGCGATCGCCCGCCTGGAGAAGAACGGCTGGGTGCGCCGCGAGGACTGCCCCTCCGACAAGCGGGGCCAGTTCGCGGTCCTCACCGACGCGGGGCAGGAGACGCTGGGCAAGGCCGCGCCGGGCCATGTGGCCGCCGTGCGCCAGGCCATGTTCGACCGGCTCACCCCCGAACAGCAGAAGGCCCTCGGCGACGCCATGCTCATCATCGCCGAGGGGCTCCAGCCGAAGGAAGCGGGCGCGGACCTGCCCTGGCTGCGCTGACCGCCGGGAGCGGCCCCCGCCGCGCCCGCCGCTCCTGCCGGACAGGGGTCTGCCCCGGCTCCGTCGTGCTCGGGAGCCGGGGCAGACCCTGGGGTTCGTACGGACGAGGCGTCCCCACCCCTCGTCCGTACGCGAAGCAGCCGGAGTGCGCGGCCGTCAGTGGGCGACGACCGGGATCTTCACCTCGTCCTCGACGCCCTCGCCCTGACCGGCGGCCGAGGAGACGTCCGGGCGACCGGCGTTGACGAAGGTGAGGGCGATCGCCGCGGCGGCCACGAGGATGCCGACGGCGAACCAGATCGCGTTGGTGTAGCCGTTCACCAGACCCTGCAGGTGGACGAGCTGCTGCTGCGGCTTGGAGGTGGCACCGGCGATGTGGTCCGCGACGTACGAGGTGGTCGCCGAGGCGGCGATCGTGTTCAGCAGGGCCGTACCGATGGCGCCGCCCACCTGCTGCGAGGTGTTGACCATCGCGGAGGCGACACCGGCGTCACGGGGCTCGACGCCCGTCGTGGCCAGGGACATGGCCGGCATGAAGGCGGTACCCATGCCGAGGCCGAGCAGCAGCTGCGCCGGGAGCAGCAGCCCCGCGTACGAGGAACCGATCTCCAGCTGCGTCAGCAGCAGCATGCCGACCGCGGCGGTCAGGAAGCCGGGGCCCATCAGCAGCCGCGCCGGGACGCGGGTCATCAGCCGGGCGCCGATCTGGGTGGAGCCCGTGATCATGCCCGCGATCATCGGCAGGAAGGCGAAGCCGGTCTTGACCGGCGAGTAGCCCTTCACGATCTGGAGGTAGTAGGTCAGGAAGAGGAACAGGCCGAACATCGCGATGATCGCGAGGCCCAGGGAGAGGTAGACACCACCACGGTTGCGTTCGGTGACCACGCGCAGGGGCAGCAGCGGGGCCTTGACCTTGGACTCGACGAGCACGAAGGTCGCGAGCAGCACCGCCGAGGCGACGAACAGGCCGACGGTCACCGAGTCGCTCCAGCCGTCGGACTCGGCGCGGGTGAAGCCGTAGACGAGGGAGACCAGACCCAGGGTGGACAGCACGACACCGGGGATGTCGAGCGGCGAGCGGTTGCGGCCACCGGCCGGCTCACGGATGACGAAGTACGCACCGGCGGCGGCGACGATCGCGAACGGGATGTTCACGTAGAAGGTCCAGCGCCAGTTCAGGTACTCGGTGAGGAAGCCGCCGAGGATGAGGCCGACGGCGCCACCGCCACCGGCGATCGCACCGTAGATGCCGAAGGCCTTGGCGCGCTCCTTGGCGTCGGTGAACATCACGGCGAGCAGCGAGAGCGCGGCGGGCGCGAGTAGCGCGCCGAACGCGCCCTGGAGGGCACGGGCCCCGAGCAGCAGGGCCTCGCCCTGGGCGGCACCGCCGAGGGCGGAGGCGCCGGCGAAGCCGATCAGGCCGGTGACGAAGGTGCGCTTGCGGCCCCACAGGTCGGCGATGCGGCCGCCGAAGAGCAGCAGACCGCCGAAGGCGAGGGCGTAGGCGGTGATGACCCACTGACGGTTGCCGTCCGATATCCCCAGGTCCTGCTGGGCGGAGGGCAGGGCGATGTTCACGATGGTCGCGTCGAGGACGACCATCAGCTGGGCGAGCGCGATGAACGCGAGCGCCTTCCAGCGGTTGGAATTGGCGTCGGCGGCGAGCGCCGGCGTTCCTGTTTCTGACATGGGGATACCCACTCCGGGACTTCGTGTCGAAAAAAGGTCGAGAGAAAGGGACGGCTCGTCATCGTTGACGGCCGGGAAGCTTGGCAGGGGACTGACGGGACGTTCCGGGAGGAACTACTGGAAGTTCCGGAGGGAACTACCGGCTGTCAGTACTGACCGGCGCGGTGCGCCGAACTCATCGATGCGATGGTCAACCCGTCGATGCGAGGGTGGAATCGTCGGTCACGCTCGGCGCATGTCCTCCACGGTGGCGGCCACTCCGGGCAGTACGGAGCGGGCCGGGGCCCGCATGCCGTCCAGGAACAGCTGTAGATGGCGGTGTACGAAGCGGTCGATGCCACGGCATGCGGTGCCGGGCAGTGGCCGGGTGAGCTGGCTGAGCGCGATCATCAGGTCGCCGAACTCGACGTCGGGGCGCAGCTGTCCGGCCTCGCGGGCGCGCGACATCAGCTCCGTGATGAGTTCGGTGACCCGATCGCGCGCGGCGACCAGGTCGGGGTGATGCTGGTCGAAGCTCTCGGAGAGCATCGGGCACAGCGCGCCGATCCGCTCGTCGGCGGCGAAGTGCACGAAGCCGCTGAGCGTCTCGAAGGCGTCGCCGCCCTCGGCGAGCGCCTGCTCGACCCACTCCGAGGTGCGGTCCATCACCGCGCAGACGACCTCGCGGGCGAGGGCGTCGCGGTCGGGGAAGTTGCGGTACACCGTGGCGTTGCCGACGCCGGCCCGGCGCGCGATCTCGTCGAACGGCACCTCGGGGCCGAACTCGACGAACATCTCGCGGGCGGCGGCGACGATCCGCTCCCGGTTGCGCAGGGCATCGGCGCGCGGCCGGGCCACTCGGCGCTGCACGGGGGTGGCGGTGTCCACGGTGTGCTCCTCGGAGTCGCTGGAAGTTCGGATCGCGATCCGGGGATTCGCTCCCCGTTTCGCTCGGACACAGGGCTAAACGGGGAAACGATCCCCGGTTATTTCCCCGTCTTGATGTGACCTGCGCCACACCTCTGTCCGGCCGTCGCCAGGGGCCGCGCACGGGCCGCGCCCCGCTGCCGCCGGACGCCTGACACGAGCCCTCCGTACGACCCCTGCCGCGCGGCGCGCCGGCCCTCCGTCCGCTGCCGGCGCGTGTCTCGCGCGGGCCCGACGCCGCGCGCGCCGCACCGCTTCTGAAGAGGGACGTTCCTAGGATCCGCGGACGCCCCCGGCATCCCGGGCCGACGACCCGATCGGGCTCGTCCAGCGCGCGCCCGCCGGGTGGTCGGCACAGGGTGATCGCAAGGGTGCAGCCAGAAACCGGCGGCTGCCGTGGAGCGAGAGGCCCATGCATGCAGCCGACCAGCCGCCGCCGGATACGCCCGCGCCGCGTGGCCGCCCTCGCCTCGGTGACCGTCCTCACGCTGGCGGTGAGCACCTCCGCCGGCACCGGGCACCTCACAGCGGGATCCACAGCGGCGGGATCCATCGCGCTGGCGCGCACCTCGGCACTCGGCCCCTGCATGATCAACGGAGCGATGAGCGTGCAGATGGGGGAAGGCGTCCCCACCACGGCCGGCTACGCCCGTTCCACCGGCACCGTCCGGGCCCTCACCCTGATGATCGACTTCTCCGACGCGCCCGGCAAGGGCAGCGCGATGGACCGCTACGGCGAGTTCTTCCCCAAGACGCGGGACTGGTTCCGCACCGCTTCGTACGGCCGTCTCGACTACCGCCCCGAGACGCCGATCACGCACTGGCTGCGGATGCCCAAGACCTTCAAGGACTACGGCATAGAGCGCGGCGCGCCCTTCGACCCCGGGTACCGGGAGCTGGTGCAGGACATCGTCACCGCCGCCGACCCCACCGTCGACTTCCGCGACTACGACATCCTGAACGTCCTGGTCACCCCGAACGCCGGGCCCTCCGCCCTGGACACCGTCCTGTCCGTGACCTTCGCCGGCAACGGCGACGCGCCCATAGCCGACGGCGTCCCCGTCTCCAACGCGTCCTTCGTCTACAGCCGCCAGGACGACGGCTCCGGCTCCTACGCCGACACCGGCTACCGGGTGCTCCCCCACGAGAACGGCCACACCTTCGGCCTCCCCGACCTCTACACCCAGGACGGCGGGGGCGCGGTCGGGCACTGGGACATCATGAGCGAGGACTGGGGCGCCGACAACGACCTGCTCGGCTGGCACAAGTGGAAGCTCGGCTGGCTCGACGACTCGCAGGTCAGCTGCGCGGCGATACCCGGCACCACGGAGTACACGCTCACCCCGCTGGCCCGGCGCGGCGGCAACAAGCTCGTCTTCATCCCCATCAGCCCCAAGACCGGTTACGCCCTCGAACTGCGCACCCGGGGCGGCAACGACTCCGAGGTCTGCCGCCCCGGCATCCTCATCTACAAGGTCGACGCGAGCGTCGACACCGGGAACGGCCCCGTCACGGTGTACGACTCCCAGCGCGACAGCGGCGGCTGCACCCGCTCCCCCAACGTGCACGCGGAGCTCTCCGACGCACCGTTCGCCCCCGGCGAGACCTTCAAGGACCCCAAGACGGGGGTCACGGTCCGGGTCGCCTCCGCCGACCTGTCCGGGGAGTACCACATCGCCGTCACCCGGCGCTGAGCCGCGGGCGGCGCCCGTCGCCGACCTGCTGATACGGCCCGGCAAGCACTACGGTGTCTCTTCTGAGATCCGCAACGGAGAGCCCATGCCATCGAACGTCGCACCGGCCCCCGGGGCCGGGAACGCAACCGGGTCGGGACCCGGGTCCCGGACGTCGTCCGCCGGGGCCGGACCCGTGGCCGGCGCTGCGGCTGCGGCCGTGCCCGCCGAGGCCGTCGCCCCCCTGATCCGCGGCATCGCCGTCCTGCGGCGGCTGACCGAGGCGGACGGGACGTCCAGCCTGAGCGGACTCGAACGGGCCACCGGACTGGCCCGCTCCACCGTCGACCGGATCACCGCGACCCTCGCCCGCATGGGATACGTACGCCTCGACGGCCGGGACGCCGTGCTCGCCCCCCGTCTGATGGAACTCGGCAACGCCTACCTCGCCGCCCTGCGGCTCCCCCGCCTCCTGGACGCGCACGCCGACGCGCTCGCCGACGAACTCGACGAGTCGGTCTCCCTCGCCGTCGGCGACCGCGACGGCATCCGCTTCATCCACCAGGCGACCCGGCGCCGCGCCATGTCCCTGAGCTTCCGCATCGGCGACCTGCTGCCCGCCGAACGCACCGCGCCCGGACCGCTGTTCGCCACCGAGTGGGACGAGGCGGACTGGGCGCGCTGGCGCGAACGCCGCAGCACCGACCCGGAGGACCGCGGATTCCCCGCCGTACCGGCCCGGAGCCGGCCCATCGAGGACACCGGACGGGAACCGGACGCCACGCCCCCGACCACGCGGCCCGCCGCCGTCGGCGACGACTTCGAACTCCGCACCCTCCGCGCCCGGGAGGACGGGTGGGCCCTGGACGACCAGCTCATCGAGCCCGGACTCGTCGCCCTCGCCATGCCCGTGCGGGAGTCGGGACGGATCGCGTGCGTGGTGAGCGTGGTCAGCCACACCAGCCGGCACACCGTGGACGGGCTGCGGAACACACTGCTGCCGCGGCTGCGCGCGGCCGTGGCCGCGATGGAGCAGGAGCTGCAGAAGGCGCCGCCCGCCGACCGGAACGCGCCGGGCTCCCCCGCGGGGCTCGCCGCCTGGACCGGCGCCTCCAAGCAGGAGCTGGGGCGGGAGTTCGTCGAGTCGCTGGCCCGCGGCCTGACCGTGATCACCGCCTTCGGCGAGGGCCGCGCCGAGCTGACGCTCACGGAGGTCGCCCAGGCCACCGGCCTCGCCCGCGCGACCGCCCGCCGCGCCCTGATCACCCTGGAACACCTCGGCCACGTCACGGCCCACGGCCGGGTCTTCCGGCTCACCCCGCGCGTCCTGGGTCTGGGCTTCCCACCGCTGTCACGGACCACGCTGCCCGACATCGCGGCCCCTCACCTGACCGAACTCTCCCAGCAACTGCACGACTCCGTGTCGCTGGCGATCCTGACCGGCGACGAGATCCAGTACGTCGGGCGCGTCGCCACCAGCCGCATCATGAGCGTCAACATCACCGTCGGGACCCGGCTGCCCGCGTACCCGACCTCGCTGGGCCGCGTGATGCTGGCCGACCGGCCCCGGGCCCCCCGTCCCGAACTGCGCCCGCTGACCCCGCACACCCTCACCGACCCCGAACGCTTCGAGACCGAGCTGACGCGCGTACGGGACACCGGATACGCCCTGGTCGACGAGGAGCTGGAGGAGGGCCTGCGGTCCATCGCCGTCCCCGTGCGCGGACGCGACGGGCGGGTCGTGGCCGCGGTGAACGTCGCCATGCACAGCAGCCGCCGCAGCACCGAGGCCTGCGTCCGCGACGTGCTGCCCGAGCTGCACGCGACGGCGGGCCGCATCGAGGCGGAACTGCGCGTCGCGGGCCGCTTCCGGCGGGTACCGCTCAGCTGACTCCGGGCGCGACCCGTGGCGGTCGACTCCGTGCCGGAGAAACAGACCGGCCGGTAGGGTGAGCCCCCTTCTGCTGCACGGCGGTCCTGCGTGGCGCCCGCCGGGCACGCACGCACCTCCCGGAAGGGGAGAGATGGCCAGACAAGCTCGCGCGGTGCAGACCCGCCGCTCGATAGTGGAAGCCGCCGCGTGCGTGTTCGCCGACCGCGGCTACGAGCGCGCGGCGATCTCGGAGATCCTGCACAGGGCGAACGTCACCAAGGGCGCCCTGTACTTCCACTTCGCGGCCAAGTCCGATCTCGCGCGGGCGGTCATCGACGAGCAGACCGCGCTGGTGACCGTGCCGGAGCACGGCTCGCCCCTCCAGTCGGCCGTCGACATCACCCACCAGTTCGCGTACGCGCTGCGCCACGACCCGCTCGCCCGGGCCGGCAGTCGGCTGTCCATCGAGGGGGTCCTCGTCGACGGGACCCATCCGTGGGGCGGCTGGTTCGAGCTCACCGCCCGGCTGCTGGCCGAGGGCAAGGCGGCGGGCGAGGTCCTTCCGCAGGTCGACCCGGTCGAGACCGCCGAGTTCGTCGTGGCGTCCTTCACCGGCGTACAGCTGGTGTCCCAGGCGCTCACCGGGCGGGCCGATCTGCGGGACCGTGTCGCCGTGCTCTGGCGGCATCTGCTGCCGTCCGTCGCGCACCCGGGCGCGCTGGCGCGGGTCCGTCCGGAGGGGGTCACCGATCCCGCGACGACGGCGCTCGGCCACGCGCACCGGCCGCTGCGGGCCGGGGCGTCCGGCACGCTCGGCGCCTGACTTCGGCTCGGCGCCCGGCACCCTCGCGGCATCCGACGGCCTCTTGGCGCCCGACCTCCTCCCGGCGCCTGTCGTCCCCTCGGCGCCCACCGGGTGGCTGACGCCCCTGGATGGCGAACGCCTCTCGGCGGAGGATCCCCTCGCGGTGCCCGGCTTCAAAAACCGGCCGCGCGGTTTTTTTCTTCACTTCCTGGCACCTCACGACCGACATCGATCAAACGCGGCCCACTCAACTCATCTGCGAAACCCGCAGGTTGACGCCATGTCGTGAAGATGATCTCCACGCCCCGGCCCCGTTGACAAACCGGAAAGTTGGTTTCTAGCGTCGCCTGCGAAGGACAAGAGGCTGCCAAGTGACAAGGAGCGTCCGGGTGGTTGCGTCGTGGTGAAGCAGGAGAGGTCCGGGCGAACCAGAGGCAACCTGATCCGAGCGGCCTCCACGGTCTTCGACCAGGTCGGCTACGAGCGCGCCACGCTGCTGGTGATCAGCGAACTCGCCCAGGTGACCAAGGGCGCGCTGTCCTTCCACTTCGCGGCCAAGTCCGACCTCGCACGCGCCGTCCAGGCCGAGGCCTGCACCGCGTCGGGCGCCCTCCTCGCCCAGCAGGCGGAGCGGCGGGGACCCGGCTTCGACATCGCCGTCGACATGGCCCACACGCTCGTCCGCCTCCTGGAGACCGACGTCGTCGTGCGCGCCGGCACCCGGCTCACCCAGGAGATCGACACACCGGACGACCCGTCGGTGCACTGTCACCTCAACTGGCTCGGCAGCCTCTACCGGACCCTGCGTCGCGCCAGGACCGACGGCTCCCTGCTGCCCGGCGTGGACGTCCGCCCGGCCGCCACCCTCATGATGTCCCTGATCACCGGCACCTCGTCCCTGACCCGCACACACACCGAACTCGCCTTCGGCAAAAGCCCGTTCAGCTCCCGCGAGTCGGCCGAACAGCGCCTGACCCGCATGATCCAACTGGTCCGCCCGGCGCTGTCGGGTCCTTGAGCGCCCCTCCGCGGGGAGCCGTGGGCGACACCGGAACACCCTGCCGCCCCCCACGGCCCCACACCCGCGAAGTGCGCCTTTCCGCAGGTCAGCAGCCCTCTCCGAACGGACCGACCCCTCTCCCAGGAAAGTCCCCCCGGCCGTCGGATCACCAACCGCTACACTGTGGGCGGTGGCACAGCCGCACCCCGGCCGCGCCACCGAAAGCTCTGTCGGAATCAGACCCGGACGCCCGGACCATGATCCGCCAGAACCCCGCCTTCGTAGCTCAGGGGATAGAGCACCGCTCTCCTAAAGCGGGTGTCGCAGGTTCGAATCCTGCCGGGGGCACAGACAGAAGGGCCAGCTCAGGAGGGGTTTCCTCCCGAGCTGGCCCTTCGCCGTGTTCGGCGCCGTGCCACTCGCGTGCCACTACGTCCGGGTTCAGTCGTTGCCGTCCTGGTCGGAGAGGTCTCCCTCACCGTCACGGATCATGGCGCCGAGGGTCAGCAATGGTCCGAACACGGTCGCCCGAGAGGTCCCAGGGCGCCACTCGGTCGCATCTCGTTTGGGGGCGGACGCGGCCTGAGGGAGACACCTGACGGCCGCCGCTGGCTGTCTAGTCCCAGGTGATGCTTGACGTTCTGGTCTCAGCTGATGCTTGACGGTGGGCCTAGACAACATCGGAGACTTCACGGGGTTTGTTCGCTTTCACGTTGCGGACTGGGACGTCGGTGGTACGCCGGATGACGCGGACCTGGCCGTCCAGTTCGACGGTGATCGTCGTCTCCGACACGTGCACGGTCACCGTCTGTCCCGCGTACGTCCGTCCCAGCGAGACGACCTGGCGGCAGACCATGACCGTGCCCGTCGCGCTGATCCGCCGCTGCACGCGGACCGGCTCCACTCGCGGCCTTGGCGGCGGGCCTGCGGGCCGCAGGCCGCGCAGACGCTGGACCTCCTCGGGGCTGAGCGGGTTGGGCCGCACCCGCAGCAGTTCCCGCGAGGAGGGGTCGAAGAACGACAGCGTCTCGTCGTCGACGCGGATACCCACCCGGCGGCCGCCCAAGATCTCCGCCGCCAGCACCTGATGCCCGCCCAGGCCCACCAGACCGCTGTTGTTCACGACCCGGTCCACCTCGAACGCCGCTCCGTCACCGGCCGGCAGCGGTGCCGGTCCGGCCGCGCGTCCGCCCCGGGCCGCCAGCATCGCTAGATCAGAGACGGACAGGTGTGAACGCACGGTCTTGATCCGTGTCCCGGCGATCAGCAGATGGATCACCGAGGTGTCGGCCCAGAACGTCACCGTCAGCCCTGAGCGGGCCGGACCGAGCCAGAACTGCTTGCCCGCGACCTGCAGATTCCCACTCGCAGGCACCACCCGCTCGAACTCTACCGGCCCACCGTGCTCCACCGGCACCGCTTCCGGGGCCAGCTCAGGCGGGCCCGCAGGAACGGGCACTGCCTCGGCCGGATCCGGCTCCCCAGGAGGCGTCCGCTGCTGCGGCACCAGCGCGAGCACGGCAGGCACCCGCACGCCCAGCACGTCCCGCTCCTGTTCGGGAACCGACGTGAACCGGTCTCCCGGAGACTGCATGTCCAACGCCTGATGCGGCCGCTCGGAGTTGTACTCCCGCACCCACCCATCCAACGCCGCCTGAGCAGCCTCGACACTCTCGAACGCACCGCAGTCCCGCGCACGGCGCGGGCGCGCGCCGCCTTTGCGGCGCGGCCTGCCTCCTGTCTGCGCCCCGGCTGGCCGCGCCCGGCGGCGCGCTGCGTGTATGCGGGCAAGGGCGGGACGTTATCCGCGAGTCACAGACGATGCCTCCGGCGAGGGATCGGCCGGCACCGGGATGGAAGGGGCGCCGTTCCCGACTGCGGGCCCATGGGTGGCGAGGGGTTGTGGGCTCCCATCCCGTCCGCCATCGACCCAGGCAGAGCCGAGCAGACGCGGCCCATGGCGTCCAGGTCGTTCGTACAGTGGCGCGCTCCACCTGGACGCCATGAACCACGCCCGCTCCACAGACATGTGGGTCGACGGCGGACGGGATGGGAGCTGGGGCGAGTCGTGAGCGGGTCGCCCCGTCTTGCCCTTTTCTCGGATTCTCACCCCGCAAGCCCCAAAAAAACCTTAACCTGACTAGGCACCAAAAGAGGAAGGCAAGCGAAAAGCAACCGTCAGGAGGATAACAAAATGATCGACCCCACCGAGTTGATGCTGGCCGACCTCTCAAATTCTTACGCGGAAACAAAAGTTTCGAATGCTTTTCTGCGTCTATACGCGAGCGATCCTCAATTCGGCCGTGCCTTCGCTAGCCTTCACGAACGACTAAACGAGCATTTCGAATCCATTAACGACAGAGCGGAGACGACCCGCCACTACTGGGCCGAGCCAAGCAGGGGGATGTTCGCGCTCATCAAGGAAATCACAAACTTCCTCGAGTCTCTCAAGCATGCCGGAATGCAGGCGCACCTCGCGGAGTCCTATGTAGGCGCAATAAAGAGCTGCCAGTCTTGGCTGGAACGCAGCGGGGGCAGCACCATCCCGGACGACTTCGAGCAGATTGCCATTGTCAAATACGAGCCAGTTTTTTCGCGCCCAGAAACGGAGATCAAACTGAAGAAGTCCAGTCAGCGCACCCAGCTGCAGCTGATAGGTGAAGGCTCGTACGCCAAGGTTTTCTCGTTCGCCGATCCTGACTATGGAATCAAATTCGCCGTCAAGCGCGCCAATAAGGACTTGAGCGAACGGGATCTTCATCGGTTCCAGCAAGAGTTCGAGATCCTCAAGCGCCTTAGATTTCCGTACATAGTCGAGGTATTCCAGTACGACGAAACCCGAAATGAATACCTAATGGAGTTTTGCGAGTCCACGCTCCGCAAGTACATCAAAAAGCGCAACAATACGCTGCCCTTTTCATCGCGGAAGAGAATTGCGCTGCAATTCCTCTACGGCGTCAACTACATCCATAGCGAAGGGCTGCTTCATCGCGATGTCAGCCTCCAGAACGTTCTAGTGAAGACCTTCAACGGTGGGGCTGTTCTTGTAAAGTTGTCAGACTTCGGCCTCGCCAAGGACAAGAATTCCGAGTTCACACGAACAAAGACAGAGATGCGGGGAACTTATCGAGACCCCCTCCTGGCGAACTTCAAGGACTACGGCGTACGCAACGAAATCTACTCGATCGGCTGGGTGCTTTCCTATATCTTCACCGGGAGAGAGGCCCTGATGTCCCAAGATGATGCGCTGAGTCAGATCGTGCGGAAATGTGCGGCACATGATGTCGCCCATCGCTATGGGAGCGTGCGCGAACTGATTGGTGACGTCGAGAGACTGGAGTCCACCCCGCCACCCACGGACGCTCCGGCATAACACTTCTGGGCGAGCCCTCCGACATCCACGGCTGGCATCAACGGTGTTGGACGGGCGTGCACAGCAACGCATCCGCCTGGCCGTCACACCAGCCATCAGCAGCACCTGGAGCGAGGGCGGATCGAACTTACAAGGCGGCGCTCACCGGGCCCAGGGCTGGTGTGCCAAGTAGGGTCCGCTCGTGACTACTTCTCCCGAGCACGTCGACAACAGAGATGACCTCGCCGCCTTCGTTCGTTCGCTGCATCGCAGCCACGCCGAGGACGGAAGCTCATGGGAGAACGCGGACCTCCCGAGCTTCCTGGAGGCCTTGGCGGCATGGATCGACGACGCGGACGGCTGGTACAGCAACACCGGCCGCAAGGTGCCGGCCAGCGGTGACTGGAGGTTCTTCGCACGAGCCCTGCAAGCGGCGACGATCTACGAGTGATCTAGGCCGTGTCGAATGCGCGTCGAAGTCGAGTGGCAGCCCGTCCCCGGCGCGCGTGATTGCCCAGGCCACGGGCCGATTCCAGGTGAACGCACCAGGCGCCTTCTGAGCGCTCGGCCGTTCCGAACGTGCCACAGCCGTGCCACATCGTGCGGTCAATCACGGTCAACGACGGTCCGCCACAGTCGAGATGCACCATTCGCTTGGACTGGCGCTACGGCCGAACTGACCTGGGCACCCTCGCCACCGGCTACGTCCTCCCTTACAAGGCAGCGGTTGCCACAGCCGGTCGCTTCACCACATGACGGGTCGTGGCAACCCCGCTGGCAGAGCGACAGACGAACCAGGTCGACCGCAAGCTCTCTTGCTACGCCTGCGGCCCCTCGGCATCCCTGCGGCTGGACACGACATGCCGCGCGATCGTGGACAAGGCCAGCTCACGATCCTCGTCAACCACAAGCCAACCCTTGCCCAGGAGCGATCGCAGCACTGAGCGAACCTCTTCACCCAGCTCCTCCGCCAAGTCGTCATCCGTGGGGAAGAGGCCATCCTGGACGAGGCTCGCCACGTGGAACACGACGACTTCCTCCCCCGCGGTGATGTTGAAGTCCATGACGTGAAGGTATGCGAGCCCCTTGGCCGCAACACGCCGGGGCCCTGTCGTCACGGGCCGGCCGTCACGGCGTGCTCTGGTCGACGGCACCGACGGCGTGACCGAGGCCCGTGGGGGCGGAGCGGGGCATACGCGTGCGTGGTCGGTCGGGGCGCACCGCCGCCGTGGCTGACTGTCGTCGGCTGAGGTTCAGACGGGGCGTGTCGACGGCGCCGGCCGTCAGTCGAGCCGGGCCGAAGCTGGGCCGTCTCTGGGCCGTCCGACGCTGCTCGACAGCGGCCAATGACGACCAATGACGACGGCTAAGCGTACGAGCCCACCGCCTCTGAGCAGCGAAAACACAGGTAACCAAGATCCCCGGCAAGACCCAGGACGGTGGCCAGACTCGCACCGACCAGCAACGCGGCCCTCAGCTCCGCATAGTTGCCAAGCACGCCAAACCGGGCAAGTGCCACCGCTCGCATGTTGATCTCGTCGTTCACTGAACCCTCCGTATCAACTGTCTTGCTCTCCTCTGTAAGACGCCCCTGCGGTAGATGAAGCGGCAGTCCTTGTCGACCGCGTACCACCACAGGGCGACACGGAGCTACTCGCGCGTCAAGGCCGGGGGCCGCTGCCCTCGGCCTTGAAAAACATGGCGCAGCAGTCGGTGATCTGCCAGCCCAGGGTGTTGCTCTGGCGGCTTCCATGAGCTGGCATGCTCGCAGCCGTGAAGCCCCGAAGGCTTGGTCTGAGGGCGTCGATCTCCTCGGCAGTGAGAACTGACAGGCTGCTCACCCCCACTGGGCGAAGTAGCTGCGGACGGCAGAGTCAGGGGATGACTGCCCGACGCACAGGAAGCTTACGGGGCCGTGATCACTCGCGCCAAAGCAGCGCCACCCCAAAGCCGCTCCGCCGACCTAAATCGTGCAACCACGCCCTACAGTTGCGGCACCATGACCAGCATGGACCTTGAAGGAATAGCCGCCCTGTCCGCGGCCGCAGTAGCGTTCATTGGGATTCCCGCCAGCATGCTCATCGGCCGATGGCAGATGAAGGCCGGCTTGCGCACGGCGGAGGCCACCAGCGAGGCGGGGTTGGCTCAGGCAAGGTCCGCATACCGTGCAGCGTTGGACGCCGTTCGCGCCGAAGCGAACGCTGCTCACCTGCAGTGGCGCCGTGGTATCCAACGTGAGGCATACGCCTCATTCCTCCTCGCCGCGAATCGCACAAAGGAACTAGGTGAGCGATTCGTCATGGACAGTGAGGGAGATCTGTCAGCGGAGAGCATCAGAGCCGGGAAGGCCGCTATCGACGACGCTCTGGCGACCCTCAAGGCAGCCCAAACAATCATCGAGTTGGAAGGTCCTGATGACGTAGCCGCTCCTGCCGCGGGAATGACCAACGCCGCTCAGAGGATGGCCTATTACTTCGGTAAGCAGGCCATTTACGAGAGAGCGCTGGGCAGACTCGGCCGAATGATGGATGATCAATCGCCGAGTGTGAGGGCTGCTGCTGAGGAACTCATGCAGGCACTAGTTGCCCTGGGCCGTCTCCGCTCTGCAAGCTCCTCAGAACCCGATGAGCTGGGTGGGCTGGATACTCATGAAGCCCGAGTGGCGATGCGGTGCTGCCAGGAGGCTCAGACCGCGTTGCCACCGGATGCTCTGAACGACGAGGAGTTCGGAGCCCTCCTGGAGGGGTTCCGGTCTCGTCCTCCAATGCTCAGCAGCGCACATGCCGATGCCGAGCAACAATTCAGCGAGGCGGAAACACACTTCGTCCGCGCTGCCAAAATCGAGCTACATAGCGAAGCTGCTCTGTAAGGCCCGGCGTCCCCGCCATCATGGCTGACTATCGTCAGCTGAGGTTCGTGCCACAACGGTGCCAGATGCAGCGGCCAGTCACGGTCAACACCGGTGCCCTGCGGCCGAGTAGCTGCTCACTTCCTCGGCCAGCGAAGTCACAGCTCAGGCCCGAGATCACCCATCCTCTCTCCTAAAGCGGGTGTCGCAGGTTCGAATCCTGCCGGGGGCACCAGTTCAGAAGGGGGGACCTACCGAATTCGGTAGGTCCCCCCTTCTGACATCCAGATCTGACTGTGAGGATGGCGATGGCACCGTCCAAGGGGTCTGACCCTCCGACTGACCGACGCATGCTGTCCTGTTGATGATTTGTCGGCCGCTTCGGGCGGTGCCGTCCGCGCGCGGCCGGTCGGGCGTTTGTGACTTCATAGGAGCCCGGCCAAAGGTCCCATCACAGTCTTGTCCTCCCGCCCGACCGGCGCGTGCCATCCCTCATGCATCGCACGGAAGGACAGCGTCATCAGCATGGCAGACGAGACAGCGGTGGAAGTCGGTGTCGACACCCACACCGACTTCCACCAAGCCGCCGTGATCGACTCCATCGGCCAGCACCTGGCCACCCAGGCCTTTCCCACCACGCCCGACGGCTATCACCGGCTCCTGAACTGGCTCCGCTCCCACGGCGACCTCATCGCCGTGGGCGTCGAGGGCACCGGAGCCTACGGCTGCGAACTCGCCCGGCACCTGCGGCAGAACCACGTCACCGTGATCGAGGTGGACCGCCCCGACCGCCGAGCCCGCAGGACAGCCGGCAAGTCCGACCCATCGACGCCTTCGCCGCCGCAACAGCCGTCCTCACCGGCCGGGCAAGCGGCACACCCAAGGCCCGCGACGGCATCGTGGAAGCCGTCCGCTCCCTACGGGTGGTCCGCCGCTCGGCCGTCAAGGCCCGCACACAGACCATCAACCAGATCCGCACCCTCATCATCACCGCGCCCAGCGAAGTCCGCGAACAGCTGCGCGCCCTGGCCCCAGCCGAGCTGATCAAGCACCTGGCCCGTTCCCGCCCCGGCGCACAGACCAGCGACCCGGCCTGCGCGATCAGGGTCGCCCTGCGGCGCCTGGCCCGCCGCCACCAGTACCTCACGACAGAGATCGACGATGCCGATGCCGAACTGAAGACACTGATGACCCAAGCAGCACCTGAGCTGGTCGCGTTACCCGGTGTCGGCATCGAGACCGCCGCCCAGCTCCTGATCACCGCGGGTGACAATCCCGAGCGACTGACCTCGGAGGCATCCTTCGCCCACCTGTGCGCAGCGGCACCCGTCCCAGCCAGCTCGGGCCGCACCAACAGGCACCGTCTCCATCGCGGCGGCGACCGCCGGGCCAACCACGCACTCCACATGATCCCGCTGGTCCGCATGCGCTACGACAAACGCACCCAGGAATACGTCGCCCGCCGCACCACCGAAGGGATGTCCAAGAAGGACATCCTGCGCTGCCTAAAACGCTTCATCGCCCGCGAGGTCTACAAGCACCTCACCGGCCAACACACCTCACCGAAGCCACTCATCGAGACCGCTTGACGGCCTATAGGAGCTTCATCAACGACACCGGACGAGCGCGTACACATGCACCCTCGTCCGGTGGAACGGGCGGCAGTTCACAACGCCAATACGGACTTCGGAGCGAACTTACAAGGCGGATGTCGGCGGTTCGAAACCGTCCGCGCCCGCCAGTCTCAGGACACGAGAAAGGCCCAGGTCAGCGGGTGGGAGTCCGCGAACCTGGGCCTCGATCATTCTCGGCCGTTGAGAGCCGCCGTGCCACTTACATGCCAGATGGATCGCACGGAGGCCGCTTCACCTTCCTGATCCGACCGTCCACGTAGTCGGCGATCTCGTGATCGCGCCCGTTGACGAGGTGCTGATAGATGAGCGCGGCGGGCCGGAGAGAGGGCCTCGGACAAGTCAACGCGCCCGCCGGGCCGATTACACCGGCCCGGTTGCGTCAGGAACTGGCGGCTCGGGGGCGTTGACCTGGTGTCAGACGGATTGTTCGGCGCGGCTTGCCCGCCAAGCCGTGTGGGCGATGCGTACCTTCTCCCACAAGGCGATGCGCTCCGCGGGGTCGATTTCGTCCAAGGTAATGCCGAAGGTGCCGGCCAGGACGCCGAACCACTCGTCTGCGGTGGAAAGCTCCCGCCGCGCGTGGCCGGTGGCGTCGATGCTGGTCAGCACGCAGCCCCGGAGCTGGTCGACGCCGTCCGCGCGCCGTCGCATTGCCGCTGCGATCCGGACGAACTGCGAGTCCGGCGACGTGGACTTCACCGCATGGCACTCGGCGAAGTCCGCCGGTGCGGCGGGCGCCAATGTGAAGTCCATGCCCGCGAAATGCCCGCGCTCGTCGTTGTCGAGCCGCCAGCCGCCCGGCTCAACCTCTGACGGCCGCAGCCCGTATGTGAAGGGTCCCTGCCGGTAACTGCCCGCACGCAAGGGAATCGGCTCGTACAAAACCCCGCCGAGACCGACATCGACGACCCAGGTCTGGCCGTCGCAGTCCACAGTGAGCACGAGGTGTCCACCGGTGGCGCCGGGCGGCTGCGAGCCGGCGTCCGAGTGCACCCCGCCCCGGTGCCAGGTGACGTCGTAGCCCAGAGCGGTCAGCAGAGTGGCGAAGGCGCCACTGAGATGGAAGCAGTACCCGCCCCGCCCACGCAGGATCCTGGCTATCGACTCATGGGGGTCCACGGTCGTCGGCCGACCCAGGTGGATTTCCAGGGTTTCCCATGGCACCCGCTCGACATGGGCCCTGTGCAGCGCCCGCAGTTCGGCGGCCGAGGGCTTGCGGTCCTCGTCAAGGGTGAAGCCGAGACGCAGCAAGTAGGCTTCGACGAAGGGCTCAGAAGGCATCACTGAAATATGACCTCACACTAGTTGAACAACTTTGTGCGGGCGCCAGCCCGAAAGGCCCCTGCGGGCGCGGCTGCGCGACCAGGCGGCGTCCCGGCCGGATTTGCGGGATGCCGCAGGCGTCCGCGACTGATGGCTTGGTCTTCTTACGGTGCCGTATCGCGTTCCCATGAGGGAGACGAGCCGCGGCAGGTGAATGTGACAGATCAGATACCCCAGGGTCTTTCTGCGGTACGGCAGGGCTGCTGAGCCGCGGAAGCGACCGCGAACCGGGCTGCCGTCAGGAGGCTGGCCCCACTCCGCGAGCTCGTCGATGCTCCTCGCTCCCGAGACGACCGCACAGGCACACACCAGCAGGATCGCTGTCAGCGAGTACCACCGGCCCCGCCGTGTGCGCGGGCCGGGCACCGAACCAGCACGCAGAATCTGCGCAAACGCGTGCGGTACCACTACCGGGGCAACGCGGCCGACTCGACACTGCGGCTTACCCTCGGATGCCTACTCGGGCTTGAACTGCGTCGCGTGGGCAGCGGCAAGCGCATGACCTTCGGCAAGGCTGGCGAAGCAGTCCTCAGCCAGTGGATGGCAGAGAACGCGCGAGTGTGCTGGATCGAGCAGAGTGAACCCTGGACCGTGGAGTCTGAGCTCATCTCGCAACTCGACCTGCCGCTGAACCTCGACCAGAACCGCCACAACCCCTTCCACGGCCGTCTCAAGGAACTGCGAGCCCAAGCGTGCCATCGAGCACGAGGGTTGCCCATCAGCACATAGGGCGTCGGGCTGACATCAGCAGCTGACATCAACGGCTGTGAACAGTCGTGGACTGGAGCGGCCGCAGCCGGAGCGACGAGCGGCCATCGAGCCTCGTTTCGGGAGGCCGCGCCACAGGGCGATCGAACTCCTGAAGCGGGTGTCGCAGGTTCGAATCCTGCCGGGGGCACAAGACAAAGGGCCAGTTCAGAGGCTTGATCCTCTCGAACTGGCCCTTTCGCGTGATCACGGCCGTGCCACGCCCGTGCCACAAAGTCCACTAGGAATCCACATCACCCCGCGCCTTGCGGATCATCAAGCACCCGTCGTCGCTTCGCTCCTCCGGGCGGGCACACGGGGCATGAGGTCAGAACACGTCGCGGCTGGGGCGGTCGGCTCCGCGACTTCAGCCAGCCACCTTGGCGCGAGCCTCGAAGATCACGGCCCCAACGTCGTGCTTTACCGGGCAGGTCCACAGAGTGCCCGACGCGCCGGAAGCTTACGGGGCCATGATCACTCGCGCCGAAGCAGCTCCCGGCCAAGGTCGCTCCACCGACCGCGTGGGCATGCCGGGGTTGGGGTCCGCGCCTCTGGCTAGGCTGCGGACATGATCAAGCATCCTGGCTTCGGCGCGATGCTGGCGCGGTTGCTGGACGACAGACACCTTGGCGTGCAGGAGTTGGCCGACCGGGCTGAGGTGACCGCAGACGAGATCCGCGCGGTGCTCTCTGGGGAGAGCCCAGGCGAGAGGCCGCTCCGAGGGCTTGCGTCCGCACTGGGTTTCCACGCCGTCGATCTGTTCATCCTCGCGGGGTTGGCGGTCCCTGAAGATATGGCACCGTTGGACGCCACGGCCGCGAAGTGGGTGGCGAGCACAGTGACGGATGCAGTGCGTCTCCCCACGGCGGGACGCCGTGAACTTCTGCGGCTGATCCGCTCACTGCCGCAGGACGAACGGCGATCCAGCTTCACCCCGAAGCCGCTCCTACCCCTCGCCGGCGGACCAGGCGCTTGGGTGATCCGCATGCTTCAGTACCGCAACCTGAACTGGATGGGCATGGCGGAGACGCTTGCGTTCGTGACGCCTACATACCTCTCGGCGGCCACGTACGGCGTGATCGGCTCCGGTCGTAAGGAGCTGACCCCGCGCTTGGTGACGGACTTCGCTGCCGTGCTGGGGATCGGCGCCAGTGAACTGGCCGCCCTGACGGGCGTCATTCTGCCTGTGAAGCCACCCTCTCCGTCCCCGGAGGTCGTGGACACCGCGGCGCTGCTGTGGGAGGCGCGACGGCTGTCCGCCGACCAGGCCCGACACGTTTCCGAGCTGGCAGACTCTCTGCTCGGCATTTCCCGCCCATAGTTCGCAGCGAGCAGCCGTTCGAGTAGTTCCCGCTCCATGCCGTCACCCCCACCAGGGGATCCTGCTGTACAGCAGCTGGATACAGCGACCACGGCGACCGGCCCCACCCCTTGGCGTCCCCTGAGGGCTGAAGCCCGGATCACGCGGAGGCCGGCGGACTCGGCGACGCGGGTGAAGGACCGGTAGACGTTCCGCGGCCCGACCTGGCGCCCGGTGCGGGTCGTGAAGACGTACCCCGACTCCTGCCACCGCTCCCCTGCCTCGGCGCGTGCTGCCGACTGCCGCATCCGGTGCCGGCGCAGCGGGCGGCATCGCGACGTTGTACGGGCTGCTCGCCGCCCGCGCCGCCCCGTCACCCGTCGTCGAGCTCAACCGCGCGGTCGCCGTGTCGATGGCCGAGGGGCCGCGGCAGGGGCTCGCGATCGTCGACGCCCTCGCCGCCGAGCCCGCCCTCGCCGGCTACCACCTGCTGCCCAGTGTCCGCGGCGACCTGCTCGCCCGGCGCGGGCGTACGGCGGAGGCGCGCGAGGAGTTCGTCCGGGCCGTGGGCCTCGCGCGCAACGAGCGGAAGCGGCAGCTGCTGGGTCGCGCGGCCGCATGCGAAACGCAATCCCCTTCCCCCGAAACTCTGTTCCCATGCGTCTCGGTGGGATCTACAGTTGCTCAGCCCCTGTGCGGGGCCTGTGTTCGTGATCCATGGGGGGTCGACAACTTGAGACTGTTCACGCGCCGCCGTGCCGCGGCGCTCGCGACCGCGGCGGCACTCGCCGCGGTGGGCACCCTGGCGAGCGCTCCGGGCGCCGCCGCGGACGACGCCGGGCCCTGGCCGGGCACCGAGGGCAAGATCCTCACCGACGGCCCGACGCTGGTCGATCCGGCCACCGGAACCGCCACCCAGGTGGGCACCCACATGGGGAGCTACGCGGCCTGGGCCCCGGACGGCAGCCGGATCGTCTCCGAATGGGGCCAGCTCGCCAGCGAACGGCCCGACGGCAGCTCGCGCTTCAGCCTGCCCTGGGCGGCGGGCGTGCGCTCCAGCGCCGAACAGAAGGACATCGCCTTCTGGTGGGGCGGCCGGTACGTCGTCTACTCCACCGGCGGCCAGCTCGTCTACGGCCCCTCCGACGCCTCGTGGGCCCCCAAGCCCCTGCTGTCGGCCGCCCAGGAGCCGTCCACCGTCTGCGACGAGGACCCGACGGTCAGCCCGCACGGCCTGATGGCCTTCTCCCGCCGCATCAACTACGGCTGCTACGACAACGACGGCGTCTGGGTCTACGACTCGTCCGCGAACACGGTCAAGCGCGTCCTCACTGACGCCGCGCAGCCCGCGTTCTCCCCGGACGGCACCAAGCTCGCCTTCGTCCGCAACGTCGGCGGCGGGCTCAGCCGGCTCTTCACCGCGAACGCCGACGGCACCGACGTCAAGCAGATCACCGTCGACGGCCGCGGCTACGCGAACCCGTCCTGGTCGCCGACCGGCACCCGGATCATCGCCGACGTCCACACCTCCGGCGACAGCTCCGACGTGCACACCACGGAGTACGTCGACGTGGCCACCGGCGCGACGACCGCGGTCCCCGGCACGCCGAAGGGCAGCAACCCGAGCTGGCAGCCGCTGCGCAAGAACTCCGCCGGCCGCGTCTGGGGCTCCGACGTCTACGCCAGCAACATCGCCTCCTCGCGCTGGACGTGGAACACCTACGGCGGCACCAAGGTCCCGGGCCTGATGGACGCCAAGGCCGCCGTCCTGATCAACCGGGACGACTCGGCGTACTCGCTCACCGCGCCCGCCCTGGCCGGCAAGAAGCACGGCCCGGTCCTCGGCACCACCAAGAGCGGCCTGACGACCGCGGTGAAGAACGAGCTGAAGCGCACCCTGAAGCCGGGCTCGAACGTCTACCTCATCGGTGGCACGTCCATCCTGACCAACACGGTCTCCTCGCAGGTCACGTCGCTCGGCTTCACCCCGAAGCGGCTGTCCGGCACCGACCGCTACGCCACCTCGGTCGCCGTCGCCAAGTCGGTGACGAGCAGCCCGAAGTACGTCTTCCTGGCCACCGGCACCGACTACCACTCGGCGCTCGCGGCCGCCTCCGCGGCCGGCGCCGACGGCACGAGCAGCGCGGGCAGCGTCGTGCTCAACAACGGCAACTCGCTGACCTCGTCGGTGAAGTCGTACCTGAACAGCCTGAACCCGAACAACACCATGATCATCACGGTGGGTTCCTCGGCGAAGTACGCGCTGACGCACACGCACTTCTCCAACTGGCCGTCGACGTACACGTACTACCCGATCACGGGCTCGACGAACGAGGCCACCTCGGTCGCCGTCGCCAAGTTCTGGTGGACCGCGCCGAGCACGGCGGCGCTCGCCTACACCAACTCCTGGCGCGGCGGGGTCTCCGCGGGCGCGGCCATGAACGTCTTCGGCCCCGTCCTGTGGACCGCCAAGGACAGCCTCTCCAGCGAGGTCAAGAGCTACCTGCTGCGCGAGTCGGCGAGCACGAACTCGGTGTTCGCGTTCGGCGGCACCGGTTCGGTCGCCAAGGCTGCGCTGGACACCGCGGGCGCCGCGATCAGCGCGAGCGCGAGCCAGTTCGTGTACCACCCGTACTACGACGGCGTCGTCACGACGGCCTCCCAGCAGAGCACCTACGCGGCCCGCACCAACGGCGGCCAGCCCGCCACGGTCGCCCGCACCGGCCCGACCGGCGCGGACCCCCACCTGGACTCGCTCAAGACGGTCCAGCACCAGTAGTGCGGTAGGGGGTTTCGTTCGGATCAGCTCGGATCAGGCCGCGGCGTCCGGTACCGTGCCGTGCCGGGCGTCGCGGACCCGGGCTGATCCGAACGCAACCCCCTAAGTCTCAGGTCGCAACGTTGATCGATGACACGGCCGCAGGCCTGAGACCCGGCTCTTCGCTTCTTCGGCCCTGTGCGTGGCGCAACCCACTGGCGGCAGCCCGCGCCAAGTACATCGCGCATCAGCTGAGGCACCACGTCAGGCCTCTGCGAGCTGCTCCGAGCCCGACTTGAGTTGCGCGAGGGCGTATTCGAGGTTCTCGGTCACGCGCCGACGCTGATCGACGGGCAGCTTGCCGCCGTCGAGCAGGCGTTCACAACCGCTCTTCGACTCCTCGTACGCTCCGGTCCAGAAGGCGGAGATCGCGAGTTCGTCGAGTGCGCGCCAGTCGTACCAGTCCGACTCGACGGACAGGTGGTCACCGCTGGGGTAGGGGATCCGGAACGCCTGCTCCGCGAACATGTGGGCGAGCGGCCATCGTCGGCGGAACCGGCACCAGCGCGCGAGCTCGCCGAGCGGCTCGGCGCGTGCGGGCCGGGCCTCGTGCGCGCGAAGGTAGCGGTCCATCACCTCGTCCGCCGGCCGTTCCAGTCTCTCCGCGAGCCGTGCGCCGGACAGGTGGGCGCAGAAGACCTCCTCGTCCCAGCCGCCCATGGCCGCCCTGCGGTCATAGGCCTCCAGCGCCTTCTCCAGCTCAAGAGCGTTGTGCCAGCTCCGGGCGAGGTAGAAGGCGTAACGGGTGTTGTCGGGCTCCTTGATCAGGCCTTGCTCGAGGATCTCGGCATCGCGCAGATACTTTTCCCGCACGCTTTTGCCCACGCTGCGCCCCCCGCCGCCCACGATGCGGATACACACGCCTTCGACCGCCCCGAGAGTGCACCGTGTACCGCAGTCGAGGTATTCGTGCAGGACGCCGATGTACCGCCACGGCAGCCTCGTCGAAACCAGAGCGGAGCGCCGGCTGATGTTGGAGCCCTCCCGCACGGTGATGTTGTAGGCGTCGAGGGCCAGCTCCGGCAGGCGGAAGCCGGACTCAACCTCCATCACGTCGTCGGCGTCCATGAAGAGCAGGTAGTCCGCCGTGCTACGGGCGAGTTCGACCGCCTCGGTGCGGCTGCCGTCGAACCCCTTCCAGGGGCGTTCGTACAACTCGCCGGGCAGATCGCCGTAGACCTCGCGGATGACGTCCTGCGTGCCGTCGGTCGAGCCCGTGTCCACGATGACCCATGTGTCGATCAAGGGCCGTACGGATTCGAGACAACGTCGGATGACGTGGGCTTCGTCCTTGACGATCATATTGAGGCAGACCGTTGGCTTCACGGGTCCCATCCAATTCATCAGCATGCAACCGATATGTGACGGTATCCGGCCACCCAAGGCCACACAAAGAGGCTGGCCTGAGGCACTTCGACGACGGTGGGCCGGCCAGTCGGCGCCCAGGCGGCTGTCCGTGGTCGGCCGCGGGCGGCAGAGGCTGCTCCGTCCAGACGGTCTTGCCGTCGTGGTTGTAGCGGGCGCCCGCACGATCCCCCCGATTCCGCGCGACGGACCCGCCCTCCGGCCGCGTAGAGCAGACGACGGATTCACCCACGGAGGGGACTGCACAGTGATAGGGCGTGCACTCAAGGGGGCGGCACTGAGGGGTGCCAGGGGTACGGCGGTCGCGGCGGCGGCGATGGCCGTGCTGACCGCGTCGCAGGCGCCGAGGGCGGTCTCGGCCGAGGCCGCGGAGGCCGCGACCAGGGCGGCACCCGCCGAGCAGGACCTCGGCGTGTCCGGCGACACCCCGTACCGCACCGGTCTTCCCCCGCTGCGGACGCGGGAGAAGGGCTCGGCACAGGGAGTGACGGTCGGCGGCGCCCTGCCCGCGAGTGTGTTCGCCGCGTACCGGCGTGCCGAGGAGGAGCTGGCGCGCAGCGCGCCACGCTGCCGGCTGCGCTGGCAGCTGCTGGCCGCGATCGGCCAGGTGGAGTCCGGGCAGGCACGGAGCGGCCGGGTGACCCGGGACGGTACGACCGTGACGCCCATCCTCGGCCCGCGGCTGACCGGCGGCGCCTTCGCCGTCGTGGAGGACACCGACGGCGGCGCCTACGACGGGGACGCGGCGTACGACCGCGCGGTCGGCCCGATGCAGTTCATCCCGTCCACCTGGGCCCGCTGGGGAGCGGACGGCAACGGCGACGGACGCGCGGACCCGAACAACGTCCACGACGCGGCGCTCGCCGCCGGCCGCTACCTGTGCGCGGGCGGTCGGGACCTGTCGCACCCCGCCGACCTGGACCGGGCGATCCTGGGCTACAACCACTCGGACGCCTATCTGCGCACCGTCAAGGCGTGGTACGCGTACTACCTGACCGGACACCGCGTGGTGCCGGACGCGTCCGGCGGATCCCGTTCGGATCGGCCGGAGCCGTCCCGTCCGAAGAGGCCGAAGCCCTCGTCGCCGAAGCCGTCGGACGACCGGAAGCCGGGCCCTGGTCCTTCGCGCACGTCGTCGACGCCGCCCACTTCACCCTCCACCGGCCCGTCGCCCGAGGCCGTCGTCCCGAAGGAGTCCGGTACGCCGCTGGTTCCCGTCCCCGAACCGACCCTCACGCTGCCCAGCGGCGGTGTGCTGCCCGACGCGGGTCCGCTGACCACCGGCAACGGCTGGAACACGATGGGCGTCTCCCCCTCCACAACTGCCACTACCCGGCGGTAATGTCGCCACCCGCCGGAAGCACAGGACCGGCGGGTGAGTGCGAAGGGGCCCTCATGGCGACTGACATGCCTGCGGACACAGCGGCCTCCGACGAGCGTTGGCAGCGCATGTGGAGCCATCGCGAGCAGTTGCTCAAGGTGGCCCGGCGGCGATCGATGAGCCAGGAGGACGCCGAGGACGCCGTTCACGAGGCGATGCTGCGGGCCGCGGAGCGCCCGGACCTCGACGACGAGCGACTCGGCGCCTGGCTGACGACGGTGACGATGCGGCTGTGCGTCGACCGGCACCGACAGGTCAACCGCGAGGCCGAGGTGGGCAGCCGCCCCACACTCGTCGCGCCGGGCCCGGTCCCCGTCGAGGAGGCGGTGTGCGACCGGGCCGAGGCGAAGTGGCTGGCCGTGCGCAGCGGTGAGCTGCCCGCCCGGCAGGCGGAGGCGCTTCGGCTGAGGTCCGAGGACCTGGACGTGAGCCAGGTCGCGGTGCGGATGGGGCTCAGCTACCGGACCGTCGAGTCGCTGCTCGCCCGGGCCCGGCGGACGCTGCGCGCCTCGCTGGCCGGGACGCTCGGGCTGGTGCTGTTCCTGGTCGGGCGCGGGCGGCTGCGCGGCGGCGGCAACGCCCAGGCGGTCGCGGCCGCCTCGACGGCGGTGACCCTGGCGGTGGCGGGGTTCGTGCTGCCGTACGCGCTCGACGCGGGCGGAAACGGGAACGGTCCGACGCCGCGGCCGGCCGTGTCCAGCGACGCGCAGGTCCTGGGCAGCGAGGCCACCGGCCGGGGGCGCGCCCCCGGAACGCCCACCCCCTCGCCCCCGGCGCCAGCGGCCTTGGGCCTGACACCCTCGCCCACCGGGAGAACGTCCCTTCCGGTGCGCGTGCCGTCCCTGCCGGTGCACGTGCCCTCCCTGCCGGACGTGTCCGCGTCCCCGCTCCCGGAGTTGTCGGCGCCGCAGATCCCGCAGGTGCCCGAGGTGCCGAAGGTGCCGGGCCTGCCCACGAGGCCGGCCGCCTCGTCGGGCCCGTCGCTGCCCCCGGCCTCGGCCGTGCCGGCCGCTCCGCTCTCCGTCCCCGCCCCGAGGACGCTCTCGGGCACGCCGTCGCCGAAGCTGCCGTAGCCCCGGAGACGCGTCCGCAAAAAATCTTCGTCCGCCGCGACGGACGCCCCTCCCCTCCCCGTAGAGCAGATGTCGGAGCTGCTTCACAGGCGAAGGGTGGAACCGGATGGGTGTCGAGATCTGTGTGGAAGGGCTCACCAAGTCCTTCGGCCACCAGGTCATCTGGCAGGACGTCTCGCTGACGCTGCCCGCCGGGGAGGTCTCGGTGATGCTCGGCCCCTCGGGGACGGGCAAGTCGGTGTTCCTCAAGACGCTCGTGGGGCTGCTGAAGCCGGAGCGGGGCTCGGTGAAGGTCGCGGGCCAGGACATCACCCGCCTGCGCGAGCACGACCTGTACGAGGTCCGGAAGCTGTTCGGCGTGCTGTTCCAGGACGGCGCGCTGTTCGGCTCGATGAACCTCTACGACAACATCGCCTTCCCGCTGCGCGAACACACCCGCAAGTCCGAGAGCGAGATCAAGCGGATCGTCCTCGAAAAGATGGACATGGTCGGGCTGATCGGCGCCGAGGGGAAACTGCCCGGCGAGATCTCCGGCGGTATGCGCAAGCGGGCCGGGCTCGCCAGGGCCCTGGTCCTCGACCCGGAGATCATCCTGTTCGACGAGCCGGACTCGGGCCTGGACCCGGTCCGCGTGGCCTACCTCAATCAGCTCATCGTCGACCTCAACGCACAGATCGACGCGACCTTCCTGATCGTCACTCACGACATCGCCTCGGCCCGCCAGGTCCCGGACAACATCGGGCTGCTGTTCCGGCGCGAGTTGGTGATGTTCGGGCCCCGCGAAAAGCTGCTGGCCAGCGACGAGCCCGTCGTACGGCAGTTCCTGAACGGCCGGATGCAGGGGCCGATCGGCATGGCGGAGGAGAAGGACGCGGCCCAGGTCGAGCAGGAGCTGGCCCAGATCGACGAGGGCGGCGCGGCCGACGCGCCGACTCCCCGCCTGCTCCCCGGCCCCGGCATCGCCCGCCCACCCCGCTGGGAGGCGATCGCGAGACGCGAGGCAGAGCTGCACGGGACGGGGGTGACGCGCGCATGAGGCTCTCCCCGACGGGTGCGCTCCGGCACTCGGGCAACCTCTTCGCGATGGCTCTGGACGTCGTCCGGTCCCTCCCTCGACGACCTTTCCAGGCCAGGGAGTTCATCCAGCAGGCGTGGTTCGTCGCGAGCGTCACGATCCTGCCGACCGCTCTGGTCTCGATCCCCTTCGGGGCGGTCATCGCGCTGCAGATCGGCAGTCTGACCAGACAGTTGGGCGCGCAGTCCTTCTCCGGTGCCGCGTCCGTGCTCGCCGTGCTGCGGGAGGCCTCGCCGATCGTCACCGCGCTGCTGATCGCGGGCGCGGGTGGCACGGCGATCTGCGCCGACCTCGGGGCGCGCAAGATCCGGGACGAGATCGACGCGATGCAGGTGCTCGGCATCGACCCGATCCACCGGCTCGTCGTACCGCGGGTGCTGGCATCGATGGTCGTGGCCGTGCTGCTCAACGGCCTGGTCTCGGTGGTCGGTGTCGCGGGCGGCTACTTCTTCAACGTCATCCTCCAGCACGGCACCCCCGGCGCCTACCTGGCCTCCTTCACCACCCTCGCCCAGCTGTCCGACCTGTGGGCGGCGGAGATCAAGGCGCTGGTGTTCGGGGCCATCGCGGCGATCGTCGCCTCGTACAAGGGGCTGACGGCGCGGGGCGGTCCGAAGGGCGTGGGCGATGCCGTCAACCAGTCCGTGGTGATCACCTTCATGTTGCTGTTCGTGACCAACTTCGTGATGACCGCCGTGTACTTCCAGGTCGTCCCGCAGAGGGGGTAGCCGATGAGACCGCACAGACTCCTCGATCGCCCCTTGCGCTCACTCGAAGAGCTGGGCTCCCAACTCTCCTTCTACGGACGCTCCTTGGCTTGGACGGGCCGCACCCTGCGCCGCTACAAGAAGGAGATCCTGCGGCTCCTCGCCGAGGTGAGCTTCGGGCGCGGCGCGCTCGCCGTCGTCGGCGGCACGGTCGGCGTGATCGCGTTCCTGTCCTTCTTCACCGGCACCGAGGTCGGCCTCCAGGGCTACGCGGCCCTCAACCAGCTCGGCACCTCCAACTTCGTGGCGTTCCTGTCGGCGTACTTCAACACCCGGGAGATCGCCCCGCTGGTGGCCGGACTCGCCCTGTCCGCGACGGTCGGCGCCGGGTTCACCGCGCAGCTCGGTGCGATGCGGATCAGCGAGGAGACCGACGCGCTGGAGGTGATGGGCGTCCCGTCGCTGCCGTTCCTGGTGACGACGCGGATGATCGCCGGCTTCGTCGCGGTGATCCCGCTGTACGTGATCGGGCTGCTGTCCTCGTACCTGGCCGCCCGCACCATCACCACCGGCTACTACGGACAGTCGACCGGCACGTACGACCACTACTTCCACCAGTACCTGCCGCCCGTCGACGTGTTCTGGTCCTTCGGCAAAGTGATCGTCTTCGCCCTGCTGATCATCCTGGTGCACTGCTACTACGGCTACCACGCGAGCGGCGGCCCGGCCGGTGTCGGCGTCGCGGTGGGCCGAGCGGTGCGGACCTCGATCGTCGCCATCAACGTCCTGGACTTCTTCCTGAGCCTCGCGATCTGGGGCGCCAACACGACCGTACGGATAGCGGGGTGAGGACGGTGCGCATGCACAGAACGAGACTCAGGCTGTACGGCATCGCGTTCCTCGCCGTGCTCGCGCTGCTGCTGTCGCTGGCCGTGGCCGTCTACAAGCAGGCGTTCACGCCGGTCGTGCGCATCACGCTGCAGGCCGACACCCTCGGCAACCAGCTCGATCCACGCGCCGACGTCAAGCTGCGCGGGCTGCTGGTCGGCGAGGTCCGGGGGGTGCACGCGGACGGGACGAAGGCCACGCTCGACATCGCGCTCAAGCCGGAGTACGTCGCGGACATCCCCTCGGACGTGCACGCGCGGCTGCTGCCCAAGACGCTGTTCGGCGAGAAGTACGTCGATCTCGTCGCTCCCGCCGGCGCGGCGCACGCGTCGGCTCGGCCCATCCGTGCGGGCGACGTCATCACCCAGGACCGCACGAAGGTCGGCATCGAGGTACAGCAGCTGATGAACGACCTGCTGCCGCTGCTGCGCACGGTCCGGCCGGGCGAACTCAACGCCACGCTCTCGGCGTTCGCCACCGCTCTGGAGGGCCGCGGCGACCGGATCGGCGACAACCTCGTCCGGGTCGAGGGCTATCTACGCCGCATCAACCCGCACATGCCCTCCTTCAAGAAGGACATCACGCGGTTCGCGGACGTCGCCGAGGTGTACGGCGACGCCGCGCCCGACCTGATGCGGATCCTGCGTAACACGGTCACCACCAGCCGAACGATCGTCGAGAAGAAGGACCGGTTGGCCTCGGCTCTGCGCGCGACCGCCTCCGTGGCGGGCACGGCGGACGACTTCCTGTCCGAGAACGGCGACCGGCTGATCACCCTGGGCCGGGTCTCCCGCCCCACGCTGGAGCTGTTCGCCCGCTACTCCCCCGAGTACCCGTGCCTGTTCCAGGGCCTGGTCCGGCAGGAGAAGGCATCGGAGGACGCGTTCCGGGGCGGCGAGATGCGGATCACCCTGGAGGTCGTCCGGCCGCAGGGGGCCTACCGTCCCGGTGAGGAGCCGGTGTACGGCGAGCGGTCCGGCCCGAACTGCCGTGGCCTGCCGCATCCGCAGGTGCCCGGGCCGAAGCCCCACCTCGACGACGGCACGTCGGGCGGAGGTTCCGGCGGCGCACTCCCCTCAGATGTCGACGTGTCCGCCACCCGGGCCGAGCAGCGGGCCGTCGGCTCGCTCGTGGCCCCCGTCATGGGCGTCCCCGCGGACCAGGTGCCGCCCGTGGCGACCCTGCTGTTCGGACCGCTCGCGCGCGGGACGGCGGTGAGTGTCGCATGAGCAGGTCAGGATCCCGGCAGATCGCCGCCCCGCTGGTCAAGTTCAGCCTCTTCGCGCTGGTCACGATCGCGGCGACGGCGCTGCTCGCCGCCACCATCGTCAATGTCTCCTTCACCCCCAAGGACACCTATCACGCGGTGTTCACCGACGTCACCGGGCTGGAGACCGGCGACGACATCCGGGTGGCCGGAGTGCGGGTGGGAGAGGTCGAGGGCATCCGGGTCAAGGACCGGACCCTGGCGGAGGTCACGTTCACCGTCAGCGCGGACCGGCCGCTGCTCGCCGGGACCCACGCGGTCGTCCGCTACCGCAACCTGGTCGGGCAGCGGTATATCGCGCTCACCGAGGGCACGGGCGACGTCACCGCCCGGCTGCGGCCGGGCGGCACCATCCCGCTGTCCCGGACCCAGCCGGCGCTGGACCTCAACGCGCTGCTCAATGGCTTCAAGCCGCTGTTCGCCGCGCTCAGTCCCAGCGACGTCAACCAGCTCGCCACCGAGATCGTCCGGACCCTCCAGGGCGAGGGCGGCACGGTGAACAGCCTGCTCGCGCACACGGCCTCGCTCACCAGCACCCTCGCCGACCGCGACAAGCTGATCGGATCGGTGATCGACAACCTCAACACCGTCCTGGAGACGCTCGACAAGCGCGGCTCCCGCTTCTCCGGGCTGCTCACGCAGCTGCGCCGGGTGGTCTCGGGGCTGTCCGCCGACCGCAGGCCCATCGGGGAGTCGCTGGTGAGCATCGGCGGCCTCACGGACGTCACGTCGGGGCTGCTGAAGGACGCGCGTCCACCGCTGAAGGACGACATCGCCGGGCTCGGCGATCTCACCGGAACGCTGAACAAGAACGAGAACACCGTGGAGGGCGTCCTGAAGCGGCTGCCGAACAAGCTCGAGAAGCTGACGGGGACCGCCTCGTACGGCTCGTGGTTCAACTTCTACCTCTGCGACTTCGACGGCCGGATCGTGCTGCCGAAGACCAAGCGGGTGATCACTCCGGAGCTGCACGTGGCACGGGCGAGGTGTGGCGGATGAGCATGCGCATCAGGCGGCGCGCTGTCCGCCGTCCAGAGCCGCTG
>NZ_MLCE01000019.1:0-376369 GCF_002300165.1 Streptomyces sp. Tue6028
CCCAGGATCCGGCTCAAGCGCCCGCGTCTGAAGCCCTTCCGGGAGCACAACCAGGTCGTGGTCGGCGCCGTCGGCCTCACCGTCCTCGCGCTGCTCACCGTCGCCGCCTTCAACGCCGACAGCCTGCCGCTGATCGGCGGCGGCGACACCTACAGCGCGGCCTTCTCCGAGGCCGGCGGGCTCAAGCCCGGCGACGAGGTACGGATCGCCGGGGTCAAGGTCGGCAAGGTCGAGGGCGTCGACCTTGCCGGCGACCACGTCAAGGTGACCTTCAAGGTGAAGGGCGACCCGGCGTTCGGTACCGACACGGGTGCGTCGATCCGTGTCAAGACGATCCTCGGAGCGAAGTACCTGGCCCTGTACCCGAAGGGGCCCGGCCGGTTGAAGCCCGGCAGCGAGATCCCGCTCCGGCGGACCGTGTCGGCGTACGACGTCGTCCAGGCCTTCAGCGATCTGACGACCACCACCGAGGAGGTCGACACGGACCGGCTCGCGAAGGCACTGGACACGGTCTCCGTCACCTTCCAGGACTCCCCCGAGGAGGTGCGGGCGTCGATCAAGGGGCTGTCGCGGATCTCCCGGACCGTCGCCGCCCGTGACAAGGCGCTGCGCGGGCTCCTCGACCATGCCGACGGAGTCACCGAGGTGCTGGCCGGTCACACGAAGGACTTCTCGGCGCTGGTGAAGGACGGTGACGCCCTGTTCAAGGAGATCGGCAAGCGCCGCACGGCGATCCACAAACTGCTCAAGAGCTCCGCGCTGCTGGGCATCGAGCTGTCCGGCCTGGTCGACGACAACAGCAAGGAGATCGGGCCCGCACTGAAGAACCTCAACACCTTCGTGAAGATGCTCGAACGCAACCAGTCGAGCCTCGATCGCAGCGTCCGGCTTCTCGCCCCCTACGTACGGCTCTTCACCAACACCCTCGGCAACGGCCGCTGGTTCGACTCCTACGTCCAGAACCTGGTCGCCGCCCCGGTCACACCACGAACGGGAGGCACCCGATGACCCGCAGACTCCTGGGCCTGTTCACCGCGCTCGCGATCGTCGTCGGCCTCGCCGTCGTCCTGTGGCCGGGCCCCGGTCCCGTCCGCGTCACGGCGTACTTCCCGCGCACCGTCGGCATCTATCCCGGTTCCGACGTCCGCGTCCTCGGCGTCCGCATCGGCGAGGTCAGGAAGATCACGCCGGAGGGCGACCGGGTACGGGTGGAGCTGGAATACGACCGGGGCCGCAAGGTCCCCGCCGACGCACAGGCCGCCATCATCAACTCCTCGGTGGTCAGCGACCGTTATGTACAGCTCCTGCCGGTGTACCACAAGGGCGCGGTGCTGCGGGACGGAGACGTCATCCCCGAGTCCCGTACGGCCGTCCCCGTCGAGCTGGACCGGATCTTCGACAGCCTGCACACCACCGCCGAGGCGCTCGGCCCGAACGGTGCCGACAAGAAGGGCTCGCTGTCCCGGCTGCTCGGGGTGAGCGCGGACAACCTCCAGGGGCAGGGCGAGAACCTCAACCAGACGGTGGAGGACCTGTCCCAGGCGGTCACCACGCTGTCCGACGGGCGCGGCGACCTGTTCGGGACCGTGCGGAACCTTCAGGTGTTCACGGCCGCGCTGGCGGCGGACGACACCAGCGTGCGGTCGTTCAACACCGACCTCGCCGACGTGGCCGGGCAGCTCGCCGGGGAGCGCAAGGACCTCGCGGCCGCACTCAAGTACCTGGCCACCGCACTGGGCGACGTGTCCGGCTTCGTGAAGGGCAACAAGAAGGCGCTGACCTCGGACGTGAAGGGCCTGGCCAAGGTCACCAAGGTCCTCGTCACCCAACGGGTCGCTCTGGAGGAGCTGTTGACCGTCGCTCCCACGGGCCTGTCGAACCTGCAGAACGCCTACAACCCCGCCGCCGGCACCCTCGACACCCGCAACAACGCGCAAGTCCCGCAGGATCCGGCATCCCTTCTCTGCTCGATCCTGAAGACGACCGGCGACGACCACGACAACTGTGCCGGGCTGAAGAAGCTCTTCGACTCCCTGCCCAAGGTTCCGTCGGCCCCGGCGTCGGCGGGCACGGTCGACAAGACCCTCGGCGGAATTCTGGGGGCACCGGCATGAGCGTGCGACGCAAGGGGCGGGTGGCCGCCTGGACGGCGGTCGGCTCGCTGCTGCTGACCGGCTGCGAGTTCAACGGCTGGTACGACGTCCCGCTCCCCGGCGGCGCCGCCTCGGACAATCACGCCTACCACGTCACCGTCGAGTTCCGGGACGTGCTGGACCTGGTGCCGCAGTCGGCGGTCAAGGTCAACAACGTCACCGTCGGCGCGGTCGAGAAGGTGGAACTGGACGGCTGGCACGCCCGCGTGCGGCTCAGGATCGCCGACTCGGTGAAGCTGCCCGGCAACGCGGTCGCCGATCTGAGGCAGACCAGCATGCTCGGCGAGAAGTACGTCGCCCTGTCCGGGCCGGCCGGCACGCGGCCCGTCGGACGGCTCCGCGACGGCGACCGCGTCCCGCTGTCCCGCAGCGGCCGCAACCCGGAGGTCGAGGAGGTGCTGTCGGCCCTGTCCGCGCTGCTCAACGGTGGCGGGGTGGCCCAGCTGAAGACGATCACCGTCGAGTTGAACAAGGCCCTCGGCGGTCGCGAGGACCGGGTCAGGTCCCTGCTGAAGCAGCTCGACACCTTCCTCGGCGGCCTCGACGACCAGCGGGCGGAGATCGTGCGCGCGTTGAAGGGCGTCGACCGGCTCGCAAAGCGGCTGAAGAAGGAGAAGAAGACGATCGCCCTGGCCGTCGACACCATGCCGCCCGCTCTGAAGGCCGTCGCCGACCAGCGCAAGGACCTGACGAGGATGCTCACCGCTCTGTCCAGGCTCGGCAAGACCGGCACCAAGGTGGTGAACGCCTCCCACGACGACGCCGTCGCCAACCTGAAGAGGCTCCGGCCCATCCTGCAGGAGCTGGACAAGGCGGGGGACGACCTGCCCAACTCCCTTGAACTCCTCACCACTTACCCGTTCCCGCGCAACGCGACCGACGCCGTCAAGGGCGACTACGTCAACCTGAAGATCACCGCCGACCTCGACCTGGCGGAGCTCTACGCCGACGTCGCCGGCAAGCCTGGCAAGGGCGGGAAGTCCCCGGCCCCCGGGACACCGCGTCTTCCCGGCGTCCCCTCGCCCACCCCTCTCCCCTCCACCCCGTCCCTGCCGGGCACCCCCTCCGTGCCCGCCGTGCCCTCCGCGCCCGCCGCGCCCTCGACGCCCTCCGACGGCAGCACCCTGCTGTGCCCGCCGGTGTGCACCGCTGCCTACGGCACCGGGGACGGCTCGCGTCGCCTCCCGCCGGGGGTCGATCCCGGCCTCGCCGAGCTGATGCTGAAGGGGATACTGCCGTGATCACACGTACGGTCAAGGTCCAGCTGCTCGCCTTCGCGACCGTCACCGCCCTCGGGGTGTCGTACGTCGGCGCCCGCTACACGGGCCTGGTGGACGACGTCCTGCACCGCGGTTACACCGTGCGCGCCGACTTCGCCGAGTCCGGGGGCGTCTTCCCCGGCGCCGAGGTCACCTACCGGGGGGTGCCGGTGGGCCGAGTGGGCGATCTGCAGCTGACCGGGTCCGGGGTCTCGGTGGCGCTGAAGATCGAGGACGGCGCCCCGAGGATTCCGGCCGACACGCTCGCGGTGATCGCCGACCGGTCGGCGGTCGGCGAGCAGTACGTCGACCTCCAGCCACGGCGGTCGGGCGGGCCGTACCTCATGGACGGCAGCCCGATCCCGCGCAGCCGCACCCGGACCCCGCTGCCGGTCACCGACCTGGTCCTCAGCCTCGACCGGCTGGTCAACTCGGTCGGCAAGGACGATCTGCGGGTCACCGTCGACGAGCTGGGCAAGGCGTTCGCCGGCACCGGACCGAACCTGAGCCGGCTGGTCGACTCCGGCGACGCGCTGGTGGAGTCGGCATCCGGGTCGCTCCCCCAGACGGTCTCGCTGATCGAGGACTCGCGGAAGGTGCTCAAGACGCAGGCCGACCAGGGCTCGGCCATCAAGTCGTTCTCCCGCGATCTTGCCGCGCTCACCGCACAGTTGAAGTCGAGCGACGGTGATCTGCGCCGACTGATCGGCACCACCGCGCCCGCCGCGCAGGAGATCGACTCCCTCCTGAAGTCCACTCGCCCGCACGTGCCGGTCCTGCTGACCAACCTCATCAGCGGCGGCCAGATCACCGTGGCCCGGCTGCCCGGCGTCGAACAGGCCCTGGTCACGCTCCCGCTCACTGTCGCGGGCAGCTACACGGTCGTCCCCGGCGACGGCACCACCCACTTCGGGCTGACCGTGAACGCCGACGACCCTCCCGCGTGCACCCAGGGCTACGGCACCCAGCGCCGCGACCCCGCCGACACCGGCACGCGCCCGGCGAACACCGACGCGCGCTGCACGGCACCGCGCGGCAGCAAGACCTCGGTGCGCGGAGCGCAGAACGCGCCCGGCGCGACGACCGGTCGGTACGGCGCCGGCCAGGCCGCGTTCGTGGCCCCGTACGACCCGGAGACCGGCACCGTGACCGGCCCGGGCGGAACGCCCGTCGAGATCGGCTCGACGGGCGGGGAACAGACCGTGTTCGGAAAGGAGTCGTGGCAATGGCTGCTCGTGGGACCGATGGTGTGAGAGGCGGACGCATGAGGCTGCTGTCGGCAGGGCTCGTCGCCGCGACCGTGCTGACGACCGTGCCGTGTGTCTGGCTGGGCCACAAGCTGTCCGACCAGCACGCGGCGGAACAGCGCCGTCAGGACATCCTGGCGGCGGCTCGCCAGTCGGCGCTGAGCTTCACCTCGCTCGACTACCGGCACTACGACCGGGACAGCGCCACTGTGCTGAAGGGCGCCACCGGCGAGTTCAAGAAGGAGTTCGCCGCACAGACCGCACAACTGACGAAGCTGGTCGCGCGGAACAAGTCGGTGTCCGAGGGGCAGGTCCTGGAAGCGGGCGTCGTGCGGTCCGACGCACGCTCGGCCCGGGTCCTGGTCGTGGCCGACAGCAAGGTGACCAACACCGCCGCGCCCGAGGGCCAGGCGCGCACCTACCGGCTCCAGCTCGACCTCACGCGCGTGGCCGGCCGCTGGCTGACCTCCGACGTCGCGTTCGTGGGCTGACCCACCCCGTGAGGCCATCGATGAGAAGAGACACCGTGGCGAACCCGACCTCCCGCACCCGCGGCACCGGCTCACCCGCCCGCCGCACCATGACCGCGGCCGCCCGCGCGGCAGCCAAGCGCGCCGGGCGGCCCGCGCGCCCCGAGCACGGCGCCCGCCAGGAAGAGCAGATTCCCTCCGGGAGCACCCTGCTCGTCGAGCCCCCGGCGAACGGCTGGGAGGACCCGCCGGAGCCCGAGTCACCCAAGTCGTTCGAGGAGGAGCCGGAGGAGGACGCGCCCTCGCGCGAGATCTGGCGGATCGTGCTCACCGCGGTGCTGGGCGTCGTCCTCGTGGCGGCCCTGGTCGCGACCGCCGTCGTCGGCTGGCAGTACCGGCAGGGGCGACAGGCGGAGCAGGCCCGCGGCGAGGCCCTCGCGGCCGCGAGGAAGGCGGCGCCGGTCGTGCTGTCGTACGACTACCGGCACCTGGACCGGGACTTCTCCCGAGCCCGCGCCCTGCTGACCGGGCACTTCCGCGACCAGTACGGCAGGACCACGAAGGCAGTGGTCACGCCGACCGCGACGAAGTACCACGGCGTGGTGAAGGCGACCGTGGCCACACCCGCCGACGGTGGCGCCCCGGCGGTCTCCGTCGTGTCGGCCACACCGGACCGGGCCGTCGTCCTGCTCTTCGTCAACCAGGTCACCCGGAGCACCCAGGCCCCGGAGCCCCGGCTGGACCTGAACCGGGTGCGTATGACGCTCACCCGCACCTCCGGCGGCTGGAAGGTGAGCGGCGTCGACGCCCTCTGACCAGGCCTGCGAAGGGGCCCCCGAACGGAGGCCCTCCGTTGTTACCGAAGCCGTTGGGCCGTTCGGAGGAGTTCGGGCAGCGAGACAGCCACGAGTCCCGCTGACCGTCAGTTCCTGTTTTTCCTGCTCCCGGCATGGTTCCGGGCCGGGACAGGGCCGACACCCGGGCTCCTCCCCGGCATCAATGGCGCATACAAGGGACAGTTACCGATATATCTGCGCTTTGTAACGCGAATCCTGTCCTTGCTCCGGTGTCGTCGCAAAGGGCCACAGTGTGGGTTCCTCGGCACCGAGCCGGGAATTTCGGACAGCACGCCCGGCTCAGACCAGGGTCGGCGTGCACGAACGTGAGGTGACAGATTCATGTCTGTTTCTCGTACGACGGTCCGCCTGATCGCCACCTTCGTGGCAACGGGCGCACTCGTCGGCGCGGCCGCGATGCCGGCTCTGGCCGCCGGAGCCGGCCATGACCGCGACAACGGGAGGGGCTACTCGCACAGCGACAGAAGCGACCGCCACCACGACGGTCACTTCGGCGACCGGGACCGGGGCTGGGACCGGGGCGAGCACCGCGGCTGGGACCGGGACCGGGACGACCGCTGGGGCCGGGACCGGGACCACCGCTGGGACCGGGACCGGGACCGGCACCACCGCTGGGACCGGGACCGCGGCTGGCACCACGGCTGGGACCGCGACCGGCACCACGGCTGGGACCGCGACCGCGGCTGGCACCACGGCCACCGCTAGACCGCCCTGGAGGCCGTGCTGCGACGCGGAGGCCCGCACCCTCTGCCACCCGTCGTCATAGCCGGCACGGCCGCCGCACCCATCCGGAGGGCCGAAGACCGTTCCTTGCGGTCTTCGGCCCTCCGGCCACGTCCGCCCGCCGTACGGGCGGGCCTTCGTCCCGCCATGCATCCGTGTTCCGCAGGCGGCGGGCGTGCGCTGTCACCCGGCCACGAGGCCGAGGGTCGGGCCGGCGATGGACAGGTCGCCGCTGAGCCGGGCGGCCTGTGAAACGGTCACGTTCTTGAAAGTGATGGTGCGGGTCGGCGCGGTGGAGTCGGAGAGCCACGGGGGCAGCGCGTCGGGCGTGACGGTGACGCCGCGGTCCGCCGGGAGCGGAGCGCCGCCCAGGCCGACGAGCGTGCCGCTCAGTTTCTGGACGTACAGAGTCACCACGTCCTCGCCCTTGACCGTGGACGTGGTCGCGGGCCTGGCCCGCAGTCGCACCGCCGAGCGGCCGCGGCCCGCCGTCAGATCGAGGCCGCCGAGGTCCAGCGACCGTGCGGTGAACTTCAGTACCCGCTCGGACCCGGCCGCGGTCCTGAGGACGGCCACGCCGCGGAAGGAACTGCCGTGGAGCACCAGCCTGTCGGCGCGCAGCACCCAGGGGACGTCCGGTGGGCGGGCGACCGGCGCGGCGCCGGCCGCCGGCGGCTGGGACGTGCGGAGGCCGCCAGGGGCGAGCAACGCCTTCGAGGCCGTGGGCGTGGCGAGCTGCAGGGCCAAGGACAGGGCGGCCACCGCCGACGCACAGGCGAGGGGCCGCAGCAGCCGGCCGGCCGAGCGGCGCTTCACCGCACCGCTCGGACGGCGGGGATCGCACTCCGGCCCGGTCGCCGTAGAGCCGGTCAGGGCGTCACTTGCCACCGTGGTCCTGACCCACGGGAACGGGAGGCGACGCACGGTCGGCCACGGGCTGCACATCCGTGGCGCCCGTCGGAGGGATCCAGGCGCAGGCCAGGGATCCGCCGATCAGGCCGGAGAGCAGCCCGACGAGGAGACCCCCGAGATTGGCGACGGGGAAGGAGATGAGGGCGAGCAGGATGACCGTGATCCCTGCGAACACACGCGACTGCCGGTGGAACCACAGGGAGACGGCGAGGGTGACGAGGAGAACCCCGATGATCAGCGAACCCGCGCCGGCCGAGGTCGACAGTGCCAGGGGGATGGCGCCGAAGTCCAGGCGGGCATAAGGAAGGTAGATGATGGGCAGACCCGCCGCGAAGGTGAACAGGCCTGCCCAGAAGGGACGTTCGCCCCGCCAGGTCCTGAATCTGCGTCGGGCGTCGGCGGCGAGGACGCGCACGTTCTCGCGTCTGCCGATTCGCTGGAGGAACACGTGAGCTTCCCTGGTGTTCGGCGGGAGGGAGTACGCGGCGAACGGGGGCGAAAGGCGCGTGCTTCGTGCCGGCGGATCAGAAGCACTCGTGGCGGCCTTGCCTCAGTTGCACATCGAGGTCCGGGACGTTGAACGTGGCGGCCGAGACGGCGACCGTGGTGAAGTGCACGTCGGTCAGGAAGACCGAATCCGCCTGCTGGGCGAAGCCGTTGGGATCGAAGAACCGGGAGTTGCGGTCCCCCCGGCTGATCGGGCCCTTGCTGACCGCTCCCGTCGCCACGCCGATGTCGAGGCCGTCGAAATTCGCCTGACTGCTCGACAGGGCTGTCGCGTCGAGGAACAGGTTCTTCGCTTCGACCCGACTGTGATCGCCACCGGTGATCTTCAGCGTGTACGGGCCCAGGACCGGGATCGTGACCACCACGGACTGGCACAGCCCACTGATCTCCGCATGGCTGGCGCCGGTGACGACGACCGGCACGAGGGTGCCCTTCTTGGTCACGTCCACCGTGCCGTAGATGGCCAGACCTCGGACGGCCAGAGTGTCCAGGGCCACCTGGAACTTCTGGCCGGAGATGAGGAACGACACGGCCAGCGCTCCTTGGGCCATGGCGATGCCGAGGGCCGCGGCAGCCACGGCACTCGGGACGAGAATGCAGGCGAAGCGCTTCCAGGAGGTCCTGCCTGCACTGCGCAGCATCCCGTCTCCTCCGCTCATACGTGGGCTCGCCGATGCCGGACAGGGGTAGGCGACGTCTCTCTAGTGGCGGATCCTAGGCTTCCGGACGGGGCAGCCGACGGTACGTCAGGTCGGCCGGACGGGTGAGTCGCCTTCTGTTGCACCATCCGGAGGACACGCGACGCGGTGCTGCCGTCGACATCTCCGAGCTGCCGGACACGGCCGAGTGGGCGGCCTGTCGTCGACGGCCGAGGGCGCTTCCTGGGCAGCGTCCGGCGGTTTCCCGCCGGGGCGCGGACGATGGGGCCGGCTCAGGAGGGTTTCCTCCCGGGCCGGCCCTTCGTCGTGTCCGAGGTGTCGCCCCGCGTGGCGGTGTAGTCCGCGCGGGCCGTGATCACCCGATTGTCGATCGCGTCAGTCGCCGGCCGGGACGATCGTCCAGGGGCGCATCAGGTCGTCGTCCTCGTGCTCGAGGAGGTGGCAGTGGTGGATGTACGTCGCCGGGAGCTTGGCGCCGCTTCCCGGGATCGACGCGATCTCATCCGTCGGCGGGACGAATTCCTGGATGATGATTCTGGTCACCATCTGCGCGGGGGCCTTGACCGTGTCCTTGTAGGACAGCGCTTCGTCCGGGTCCGGGGGAATCGGCGGGCCGGTGAAGTAGTCGGCCACGGCCGGGTGGTCCTCCGCTTTGCGGCCGCCGTCGATCCACTTGTCGTAGTCCTTCTGGTAGGCGGCCGCGTCGAACGGCTGCCTGTCCAGTACCTGGAAGTTGACGAGGTGGACATGCATCGGGTGGGCGTCGTGATTGGGATTGATGTACTCCCAGATCTCGGTCGAGCCCTCCTTGATGAAGTCCTGCGACGGCTCCATGTAGGGCACCGCGTTGAACGTCATCGTCCTGAAGAGCTCGTGCTGGTACACGACCCATTGCCGTCGGCGGGTGTGCGGTTTCGGCTTGATGGCCGGGACCGACTGCAGCTTGAGTTTCTCGGGTGGCGTCGACCTGTCCCTTCCGGACAGTGGCTTGCGGACCCGGAATCGCATGATCTCCGCGATTTCCGGTCCGCAGCCGGTGATGCCGGGGAAGTGGACCTGCGTCCCCGGGTAGTTCGTCAACGTGACATCTTTGTTCGGGGGAATGTGAGTGAAGTCGACGATCAGGTCGTACCGCTCGGCCGGACTGATCAGGAAGTCCAGCATCTGCAACGGAGCACGGAGGCCACCGTCCGTGCCGATCAGCCAGAACGGCAGTTGCGGCTGCGGAAGTACATCCCTGGGAACGTCGAACCTCAGCCGCCAGAATCGCTCGTTCGAAGCGTTGAGAATGCGCAGTCGGTAGCGTCGCGGCTCGACGTCCAGGTAGGGGTAGGCCTTCCCGTTGACGACCGGGGTGTCCTCGCCTTCCCTGTCGACCATGGTGTAGGCGAGCGAGCCGTTCGCGTTGAAGGTCCGGTCCTGCAGGATGAGGGGGACCTCGAATTCACCTCGCGGCAGCCCGAGCCGCTCGTCGGCGGGATCACGGATGAAGTAGAGACCGGCAAGTCCCGCATAGACGTTGAGAGCGCTCATCCCCATGGCGTGATCGTGATACCAGAGCATGCACGAATGGTCGTGGTTGGTGTAGGCGTAGATCGCTTCGTTGGGCTTGACCCGGCCCGGCTCCAGGGTGGTGTAGCCCTCGGCGTGAAAGCCCTTCGGGCTGAACGACTGCTCCGGCAGACCGTCGGACTGCGGTGCGGTGTAACCGCCGTGCTGGTGCACGACGTTCCACACGTTGATGTCGTCGGGGAACTGCGGCATGTACTCGTAGGGAGGCGGAGGGATCGGGGCGACGACGGGCTTCTTGTCGCGAATCATGTCGATCACGGGCTGGAACATGTGGGTGGTCGGCAGGTCGTTGCGGTACTTGACGACCGTCGGGCGGTCCCTGATCGTCTCGAAAGTCGGCCCGAGATAGCCCATGCCGATCGGCTCGTGGGGGTGGTGCGGATCCGTGGCCCAGTAACCCCACACGGGCGATGGAGCGAGATCCCGGTGGAAGCGCCACGACCCCTGCCGCATCGTGAACTCGTAGTAGTCGGCGCCCGGATAGGCGGACGGGTCCGGGACGGCCGTCGACGGTCTGGGCAGCGGGTCGACGAACTTCGTCAGCGAAGGGGTGTTGACCGCCTGGTCGTCACACCCTGCCGGCGGGTGAGCCGGCATCGCGTACGCCCGTGCCCCCAGGACACCCCGTGGAAGCATGCCCGCGGCCCCCATGGCACCGGCCATGAGGAATTTCCTTCGCTCGATCATCGTCTCCAGCTCTCCCTCGCCTCATGCGACGGTCAAGGGATACAGGGCTGGTTCGAAACACCGCCGAAGCGCACCGGTCCGGTCCGGGAAAAGCCACTCATTGAGCCGATCTCGACTCCAATTCCATATACATCGACATTGGGACCCGAGTAATTTGGAATGGGAACCTGATAATTATCGACAACCCTCATCGGATTTATCTGCGTTTTGTATGAGCCGGTAGGTATTTTTCTTTGCTGTCGGCGGAGGTCGGCTGCCGACCGGTCGGCGGTCGCCTGTCACCCACACGCGGGTCAGGGCAGTGCCGGGCCGCCCGTCGGGTCCGTGCCGCCCTGAGTCGCGCGGCTGCGTTGTTCGGCCCACTGGCGGAGTTCCTCGTCGCCCACCTGCTCGATCGCGGCGAGCAGCTCCCGGCGGGCCGTCTCGTCCCGGTCGGCCTCCGGCAGGAGCCGGTAGCGGTTGACTGCCCGGCGGAGGGTCTCGCGGGACTGTGACGCGAGGACGTAGCGCGGGCCGTGTGCGAAGACCTGGCGGAATCCGGTGAAGAACAGAGCCCCGCCCGCGATGATCGCCGTCAGCCAGGCCGGGGCGTGCAGGCCCGCCGCGACCACCGTCGCCGAGGACGTCGCCAGGGCTCCCAGTTCGGACACGCGGTACCACAGGCGCGCCGAGTCGCGGACCCTCTCGTAGAAGGCCAACTCGCCCAGGGCCAGGGCGAGTACCGGATCGGGGGCTTCGGACCAGGCGATGGCGTCTGGCGGCTGTCGGCGCATGGGTACATGGTGTCCTCGTGCCGCCCCACGGGAAACACCTCCCGTGCCCTCACGCACCGGGAACCCCGCGGCGAGGTCACCATCGGGGCACGCGACGGCCGCACCGCGTCGCCGCAGACGTCGGCCGCGCCATCACCGCACACACCGTCACCGCAGGCGTCGACCGCACCGTCACCGCACGCGCCGGGGCTCCCGGGTCAACACGTACGACTCCCCCGCGAGTCGGATCCGGTCGTCGCCGTCCACGTGGCAGCCCAGGCGTGCCGGAAGGCCGCGGAGATAGGCGACGGCGGGGGCGGTGAGGCGGATCCTGCCGTCGCCGAGCTGCGTGATGCCCTCGGGTGCGTCGAGCGCGGCGAACCAGGCGGCGTGCTCCCGGCGCACCTGCGCGGTGTACGTGCCGTCGCGGTCTGTCTCCTGTTCCAGGGCGAACAGGACGTCCCCGTAACGGGCGTGGTCGAGCACCGCGCGCACCGCCTCGACCACGTCCGGCAGGCCGGTGCCCACCTCATCGGTGGCGAAGACGCGGACACCGGGGCGGACCCGGGCGTACGCGGACCAGGCCCCCGCGCGGGACGGGATGACGTAGCCGACCGGGAACCCTCCCGGGAGCCCGTCGTCCACGCAGACGTACACGATCTCCGCGACGTCGCTCCGCTCCTGCGTGAGGAACAGCCCCCGCCGCTTCAGCTGACCCGTGAGGGACCGGTCGATGACGGTCACGTTCGTGTTCCTTCCTCGTCGGGAGGCGGCGGCCGTTCCCCCGGTCCACGGCCGCCGCACTTGCACACCCTCGCGGAAGACGCTGCAATGCCGGTGAAATTCTGATGATGCGCGGAGCGGAGGCCTCGGGGTGGGCTCGGAATCCCGTCGACGGTTACGACTCGCGGTGCTCGGGCCGATGCGGGCCTGGCGCGACGGCGGACAGCTGGCCCTCGGGCCCGTCCGGCAGCAGGCCGTGCTGGCCGCGCTGGCGCTGCGTCCGGGACTCCTGGTGAGCCGCGAGCAGTTGCTCGACGGAGTCTGGGGGGAGAGCCCGCCGCAGTCCGGCCGCAAAGTACTGCCCAGCTACGTCTACGGGTTGCGGCAGACGCTCGACGAGAGCGGCACCGCTCCGGCGGACTCGCTGATCCGCGGGGAGCGGGGCGGATACCGCCTCGTCGTCGACGGGGTCCGGCTCGATGTGGCGGAGCTGGCCGAGCGGGTCGACGAGGCCCAGCGGGCGAAGGCGTCCGGCGACCCGGCGACGGCGGCGGACCGGCTGTCGGCGGCTCTCGCCCTGTTCGACGGCGAGCCGCTCGCCGGACTGCCGGGACCGTACGCCGACGCCGAGCGGCAGCGGCTGCTGGCACGCCTGCGCACGGTTCGGCTGGAACGGCTCGAATGCCTCGTCCTGACGGGCCGGTTCGCCGAAGCCCTGGACGAGCTCGCCGCCCTGTCCGCGGCCGATCCGGCCGACGAGTCGCTGGTGGCGCTGCGCATGCGTGCCCTGTACGGCAGCGAACGTCAGGCGGAGGCGCTGGGCGTCTACCAGGACATGCGCGGGCGGTTGCGCGAGGAGCTCGGCGTCGACCCCGGTGACGAGCTCCGCCGCGTGCACGAAGCGGTGCTGCGCCGGGACGACGAACGTCTCCTCGGCCCGGCCGCGGCCCCCACCACCGACGTACCCGGTGCGGCACGGCAGGTCTCCTCGCCCCGCCGCACGGTCAACGACCTGCCGGGCGACTCGGGCCGGCTGATCGGCCGGGACAGCGAGCTGGCGCAGCTGATCGCGCCGGCCGCGCCCGGGTCCGTATCGGTCGTCACGGTGGACGGTACGGCCGGGGTCGGCAAGACCGCGCTCGTCGTGCGCGCGGCCCGCGAGCTCAGCGGCCACCACCCGGACGGCTGCCTGTTCGTGGACCTGCACGCGCACAGCGCGCAGCGGCGGCAGGCGCCGGAGCGGGCCCTGCAGCGGCTGCTGCGCAGCCTCGGCGCGGCGAGCGGTGAGCTGCCGGGCGACCTCGAGGAGCTCACCGCCGCCTGGCGCGCGGCGACCAGCCCGCTGCGGCTGCTCCTCGTGCTGGACGACGCCCTCGATGCCGACCAGGTAAGGCCGCTGCTGCCCGCGGGGGCGGGCAGCAGAGTACTGGTGGCCGGCCGGCGGCGGCTCGCGGAACTGGACGCCGACCGCCGGGTCACCCTGGAGCCCCTGGAGAGCGGGGACGCGGTGTCGCTGCTCACCCACCTCATCGGAGCGGAACGCGCGAGCGGGGAGCCGGAGGCGACGCGGCGGCTGGTCGGACTGTGCGACGGGCTGCCGCTGGCGCTGCGCATCGCGGGGTCGCGGCTGCAGAACCGCCGCTCCTGGACGGTGGAGTACCTGGTGGGCCGCATGGCGGGCGACGAGCACCGGCTCGGTGAACTCAGCGTCGGGGACCGCAGCGTGGAGGCGGCCTTCCGCCTGTCGTACGACCAGCTCACGCCCGGGCAGCAGCGCGGGTTCCGCGCCCTCGGTGCGGCGCCGACGGTCGAGTTCGACGTGCTGACGGTGGCGGCCGTGCTCGACGCGCCGCCCCGCGACACCGAGCGGGTCCTGGAGAGCCTGGTCGACACGAGCCTGTTGCAGGAGCCGCGGCCGGGCCGCTACCGGCTGCACGACCTGGTCCGCGTGCACGCGCGGCGGGTCGCCGAGGCCGTGCCCGACGAGGCCGCCGCGGCGCGCAGCGCCGCGTACCGGCTCTTCCTCGACGCGGGCCGGATCACCAGCGACTGGGGCCGTACCGGTTTCCCCACCGGGCCGCGGCCCTCCGGCGCGCCGTTCGGCACCTGGCAGGACGCCGAGGCCTGGCTGGACGCGGCCGGCGGGGAGCTGCCCGACGTCGTCGCGCACGCCGCGGCCCACGGCGAGGCCGACTTCGCCTGCTGGATCGCGGAGGCGTTGTGCGACTACTTCGTGCGGCGGGGCCGCTACCAGGAGGGCCGGACGGCGCTGGAGATCGCGCTCGCGCGGATCGACGAGGCCGGCGATCCGCGCATGTCCCAGGCCCTGCGGAACTGCCTGGGCTACATCTGTGTCCACCAGCGCCGGTACCCACAGGCCCGCGCCTGCTTCATGGAGGCGCTGGAGATCGGCCGGCGTGACCCCGACCCGCACGAGAAGGCCCGTTCCCTCACCGGGCTGGGGGCTCTCGACCTGAGTCTGGGGGACGGTGACGGCGCTGTTCGCCATGCCGCGGAGGGGGCGGAGCTGGCCGAGCGGCTGGGCAGCGACTGGGTCGCCTCGATGGCGCTCGTCATCCTCGGGCTCACCCACTACTTCGGCCGACGCGACGAGGAGGCGCTGGCCTGCTTCGCCGCCGCCCGGACCCACGCCGAGCGGGACGGCAGACCGCGCATGCTCGGCAGGCCCCTGAGCTGCGCCGCGGACGTCCACCTGCGGCTCGGCGAGCACGGTGAGGCCAAGCGCATGCTCCGCCGGGCGGTCGGCCTGGTCGAGCAGGCCGGGGACGTCTTCCTGTGCGCGCGCAGCCTGACCCGGCTGGGCACGGCGGAGCAGGCCGAGGGCGACCCGGACGCGGCCGTCGCCCTCCACCACCAGGCCCTGCGTCAGCACGCGCTGCTGTCCCCCCTCACGGAACCCAGCTACGACTGGCTGGAGATGGACATCCGTTCCCGCCTGGGCCAGGCCTATCTGGCGACGGGTCGCGTCCATGAGGCGAGGCAGCAGTTCCAGCACGTGCTCGCCGTCCACGCCGCCCACGCGCACGGAGCCGGACGCGCGGGCGGCGTCTGAATCCCTAGGGCGGGCGGAGGCGACACCGCACGCCGGCCGGGGACCGCCCGCCCTTCGGGCCCCGGCCGGCGTCGTCCGTCACCACATCGCCGGCAACCGCTCCGGGATGCGTTTCATGAATCCGGTGCGCCAGACCAACTGCTCGATCGGCACCGCGAGTCGGACGTCGGGCATGCGGGTGAGCACGGCCTCCAGGGCGATCTCCGCATGGCGCTTGCCCAGTGCGGTGGCCGGGCAGTAGTGGCGTCCGCCGCCGAAGGACAGGTGGGTGGTGCTGTTCTCGCGGGTCAGGTCGGGCCTGAGCGGGTCGGGGAACTCCTCGGGGTCGAAGTTGGCGCCCTCGACAAGGACCAGGACGAGTTCGCCCTTGCGGACGTCGACGTCGCCGAGCCGTACGTCCTCCAGGGCGAGTCGGGGCAGTCCGTCGCCGATGGAGAGGTTGATGCGTAGGAGTTCGTCGACGGCGGCCGGGATCCTCTCGGGGTGCTCCGTCACCTCCCGTCGCAGTCGCGGGTGCTGGAAGAGGGAGACCAGGGCCATGGTCAGGAACCCCGACGTCGAGATGACGCCCGCGCCGAACATCGTCACCCCGACCGTCGCCAGCATCTCGTCGGTCAGGTGCGCGTACTCCGGGTCCTCGCGCAGGGCCGCCAGCGCGGACATCAGGCCGGTCGTCGACGGGTCGTCGAGGCGGTCGGTCATGTACGCGATGTCCCGGTCCCAGTTCAGGCGGGCGCCGGTGACGGGGCAGGCGGAGTTCATGAACGCGATGTCCAGGCTGCGCATCAGCCGGGGTGCGTCCGCCTGGGGGATGCCGAGGATGTGGCAGTGCATGCCCGCCGAGTACGGGTCGGTGAAACCGCCGCGCAGGTCCACGGGCGCGCCCTCGGCGAGCAGGGCGTCGACCAGTCGGGCCGCGTGCGAGCGCATCCAGTCGGCGAGGCCCTCGCTCTTCGGGTTGAGGGCCTTGAGGACGGCCTTGCGCAGTCCGGCGCCGGTGATGTTGCCCATGTTGTCGACGACCTCGGGCGGGATCGTCAGGGCGTACTGGCGGGGCACGCCGGGCGCCGAGGTGTCCTTCAGGCTGAAGCGGGCGTCCTCCAGCACCTGGGTGCACAGCTCGTAGGACGAGACCAGCCAGGCCTCGTCCCCGGCGATGGTCCGCACCCGGCGCACGGGAGTCGACCCAGGCAACTCGGCTACCTCGGAGGGGAGTTGATCGCCGCGCCAGGAGAAGGGGAAGTCGAGCAGTTCCTCAGTGGGCATCGCCGGCTCCTTCCGCGGGCGTGACGATCGCGTGCCCCTGGTTGCGGGATGCGCGCAGGCCCGATCCGCGCGCGTAGAGCAGTTCGGCCATCGGCAGCAGCTGGTGGTAGCAGTTGAGGGAGGAGGGGACGCCCAGGATGGCCGGGGTGTCCAGGAAGAGCGGTGCCTCGGCGCACACGTACTCCAGGCACACGGCGCGCTGCCGCTCGGTGGCCGCCTGCCCGTCGAGGACCTTCGTGGCGAGGTACGCGTCCACCAGTGCGTCGCAGGTTTCGCGGAACTCCGCGTCCTCGTCGAGGAGTTCCCGGATGTGGTCGTGGATCCGCCGGTAGGCGGGGTTGTCCGCGAAGTCGGACATGGCGTGCGCGGCGAGCCTCCCGCCGCCCGCGCCGTGGGCCGCCGCCGCGGCGGTCACCTTGGCGCGTACGCCCCGCAGGTTCTTCACCGCCTTGCGCCGGGCTTCGTCGGCGGGATAGCCGAGCGCCTCGTACATCTCGGCCACATGGAGGTCGGTGTAGACGAGGTCGACCCGGTCGAAGTGCTCGGCGCCCCAGCGGGCCAGGTCGTCGACCCGGCGAGCCGAGAAGTAGCTGTTGCCCGGCGAGACGCCGATCACGGCGTGGTCGCCCGCGGCGTGGATGACCTGGCAGTGCGGTGTGTAGGGCTGGACTCGGAAAAGGCCCGCGATGGTCGGGCGGGGAGTGACGTGCTGGATCTCGGAGACGGTCGCAGTCGTCAACTGGAGAGTGTCCTTCGCGTCGCTAGTCCCGATGGAGCCTGGTGCTCCTGGTGTGGCGACGACGCCGCGAAGTTAGCTGGCGGACACGGAGAGTGTCAACGCCCGTCCGGAGAGTGGCCGGTTGCGGCGCGTCAGGGGCGCGGCGCGCGGATCAGGTGGTATTCCGACGGGTCCACACGGCGGGTCCGTTCCGCGTACTCGCCCATGTAGCCGGGCCAGTTGGCGACGTTGCGGCCGTCGGCCGTGCGGTACCAGGAGGTGCAGGCGGTCCATGCGGTACCCGCGAACCGGGCCCGCAACCGCTCCAGCCCGCGCGCCTGGGCCTCGGCACGCACGTCGAGGGCCGCCGCTCCGGTCCGCAGGGTCAGTTGCAGGGCCCGGCGGACGTAGGCGGCCTGCGCCTCCAGGAAGAACAGGATGGAGCCGCCCGAGGTGTTGGTGTTGGGGCCGTACATCAGGAACATCGACGGGAAGCCGGAGACGGTGATGCCCAGGTGGGCCTGGGCGCCCTCGGACCAGGCCTCCTCGACCGTGCGGCCGCCGCGGCCCGTGACCCGCATCGGCAGCATGAAGGTGTTGGTGCGAAAGCCGGTCGCGTAGATCACGCAGTCGACGTCGTGGCGGCGGCCGTCGGCGGTGACGGGGCCCTCCGGTTCCATCCGCACGATCCGGTCCGTCACCAGTTCCGTGTTCGGGCGCCGCAGGGCCGGCAGGAAGTCCGAGCTGAGCAGGACCCTCTTGCAGCCGAAGGGGTGGTCGGGCCATGCCTTGCGGCGCAGTTCCGGGTCGGGGAGCTGACGGCGCATGTGGGCGGCGGAGAGCGCGGCGCCGATCCGGCCCACCGTGCGGGGGTGGCGGACGCACAGGGTGATCAGCTCGATGCCGTGGTGGAGCAGTCCCCGCCAGGCCCGGCGCGCCACCGGCAGGCGGCGCAGCACCCGGGCCAGGAGGGCGGGGGTGGGGCGGTCGCTGCGCGGCAGGAACCAGTTGCCCGTCCGCTGGAAGACCGTCAGCCGGGCGGCCAGCGGGGCGATCTCGGGGACGAGCTGGGCGGCGCTCGCGCCGGTCCCGATCACCGCCACGCGCTTTCCCCGCGGGTCGTAGGTGTCGTCCCAGCGCGCGGAGTGGAAGCTGCGGCCGGCGAAGCGGGACAGCCCCTCGACGGCGGGGAAGGACGGCTTGTCCAGCTGCCCGGTCGCCAGCACCAGCGCGTCGGCCACCCGCTCCTCGTAGGGCCCGGTCGTGTCCGTGCGGCGGCTGCGGACCGTCCAGGTGCAGGTGCGGTCGTCCCAGGTGCAGGCGGTGACCTCGGTGCCGGTGACGATGCGCGGGGTGATGCCGAGGGAGTCCGCCGTCCGCCTCAGGTAGGCGAGGATCTCCGGCTGGTGCGAGAACAGGTGGGTCCAGTCGGGGCGTTGGGCGAAGGAGTACGAGTACAGGTGACTCGGTACGTCGCAGGCGGCGCCCGGGTAGCGGTTGTGGTGCCAGGTGCCGCCGGGCCCGGGCGCCGCCTCCAGCAGGGTGACGTCGTCCAGGCCGTGGCGCAGCAGCTCGGCGGCGACGGCGATGCCGCCGAAGCCGGCGCCCACGACGATCACCCTCGGCCTGCGCCCGTCACGCTCGCGTCCGTCGTCCACGCGGCCAAGCTAGCCCGCCGGCGCGCGCGGCGACAGACGGCCACGGGTCCTGGGGACCCTGGCGGCCCCGGGGGACCCTGGCCGCCCCAAGGGACCCCGGCGGCCCGGGCCGGCCTGCCGGCTCCGGTGCCTACGCCGATTCCGGTGTCTGCTCCGGCTTCCGTGCGGCGGCCGGACCGGGCCGAGGTTCCTGTGCCGGGCCCGACTCCGGCTCCGGGTCAGGCCGCGCGGGCCGTCGTCGTGCGGGGACCAAGGCCAGTGTCAGCGTCGTCGCCAGCGACGCGAGCGCCATCACCGTCATCGCCGCGCCGGGCGAGGTCAGCTGGGCGACCGCCCCCGCCACCGCCGCGCTGACGCCCTGCAGGGTGAGCATGCCCGAGGAGTGCAGGCCGAGCGCGTGGCCGCTCAGCTCGTCCGGGGTCAGCGACATCAGCTGCTCCTGCTGGATGAGGCTGGCGCCGAAGCCGACCGAGGCGACGGCGACGCAGACCGCCGCGACGGCCGTGCCCGGCCGCAGCGCGAACAGCAGGTACGGGGCCGCCAGGAGCAGTAGATAGGGGATGCCGAGACGGCAGCGGACCGCCGGCGGGACGAAGCGGCCGATCGTCACGTCGCCCACGAACATGCCGAACGCCGCGGACGCGAAGAGCAGGCCGGCCCGGTCGGGGGCGTACGACACGAACAGGGACTCGCAGCCGACGATCAGGCCGTTGGGGATCCACAGGAGCAGATAGGTCGTCCGGCGCGGGGGCGAGGACCACAGGAGCGCGTTGGTGCGCCAGGTCTGCGCCACCGAGGGGCGGCCGGTGGCCCGCGGTGCCCGGCGGGCCATGCCGAGGCGGACGGTCAGGGCCGACCCGAGGTACAGGACCGCCGCGGTCGCCAGGGTCACCTGCGCGGAGAGCAGCGTGACCAGGGCGGCGCCCGTCATGTAGCCGGTGATCTGCATGAGGCCGTTGACCATGTTGAAGACCGAGCGGCCCAGCAGGTAGCCCTCCTTGGGGAGGATCTCGTTGAGCAGGCCCCAGCGGACCCCGCCGCCGAGCGAGGAGACGAGGCCGAGGACGGCGATGAGGGCGAGGACCGTCCAGACGGGCAGGCCGGGCGTCGCCATCACGGCCGTGCCGACGGCGAACGACAGCGCGATGCCGGTCAGGGTGGCGCGCGGCGCCAGCCGGTCGGCCGCGGACAGCAGGGTGGTCGCGCCGGCCACCTGGGCCAGTTGCGGGCCGAACATGCTCACGGCCGACAGCAGGGGCGATTCCGTCGCCCTGTACACCAGCGTGCCGATGGCCAGGCCGCCGATCGTCGAGGCCGCCGCGTGGAGGGCGGAGGAGAGGAAGAGGGGGGTGAACTCCCGGGTGCGGAAGAGGTCCGAGTAGCTGCGCATGCGCGGAGTCTGGGGCGGGCCGCGGGACGGTCGATATTGTTTCGCGCGGGGGCGAAACCAACGGTCACGGACCGGACGGCGGACGGCCCCGCGCCGGGGACGGGTTGCTCCCGGCGACGGACGGCCCCCGCCGGACGGTCGCGGACCGGACCCGACGGCGGACGGCCGCGCGACGGACACGGACCGGACCCGACAGCGGACCGGGCCCGCAACGGACAGGGACCGGACCGCGCGGCGGACAGGCGTCGCGACGGACGGTCCCCGGAACGACGGACGGTCCAAAACAGGGACAGGCCCCGGAACGAGGGCGGGCCAAGGAGCACGGACGGAGGGTGCGCGCATGGGCTGGTGGCAGGTCAACGCCGACACCCTCGCCGGCAGCCGTTTCGTGCTGTCCCCGCTCGCCGAGACCTTCGCGGCCCTGAAGACGCTGGAGTCGGGGACCGCCTCGCACCCCGGCGAGCTGCGGTGGCTGCGGGACCATCTGCCCGCCTACCGGAGGCGGCTGGCCGCCGACCCGCTCACCGCCGTACTGATCCGCTCCGGGCTCGGGCGGGAGTGGATCGCCGACTTCCTGACCCCGACCCCGTACGGCGACGAGCCCTTCGAGGCGGAGATCGCCAGGGTGCGGGAGACCCCGCCGCAGGCGGCGCGCGCGCATCTCGCCGTCTCGCTCGGCGGCCCGCTGCCCGCCGCGCTGGCGGGCCGCGACGACCTGCCCGGGCGCGCCGCCGATCTCCTCACGCACGTGTGGGAGGAATGCGTACGCCCGGACTGGGAGCGGCGGCGGCGCGTCCTGGAGGCGGACGTGGTGGCACGGACCGCGCACCTGAGCCAGGGCGGCTGGGCCGCGGCGCTCGACGCGCTGCGGCCGGGGACGCGGTGGCTCGGCGACAACCGGCTCCAGGTGAACCTCCACGAGTATCCGCCGCGGGAGATCTCCGGTGCCCAGCTGCTGTTCGTACCCGTCACCCCGAGGGCCGGGTGGGTGTCCTGGGAGGATCCGCACCGGTACGCCGTCGTGTACCCCTGCACGGGCGTCCTCGCCGACGGACGGGCCGAGGCGGTGCCGGAGAGCCTCGGCGCGCTCCTGGGGACGGCGCGCGCGGGGGTGCTCGTGCTCCTGGACTCCCCCATGTCGACGAGCCAGCTGGTCGCGGTGACCGGACAGGGGCTGGGTTCGGTCGGACGTCATCTGAAGGTGCTGCTGGACGCCCGGCTCGTCGAGCGGCGGCGGGCGGGGCGGTCGGTGCTGTACTCGCGGACGGCGGCCGGTGAGGTGCTCGTCACGGCCCAGCGCGACTGACGGTCCTGTCACCGGGCGGAGTTAGCATCCGCTCATGACTACTGACCATTCTGTGCTCGACATCGAGATCGGGGCCCTCCAGGGCGGCTCCGCCGACCTCACGCAGTACCGCGGCAAGGCCGTGCTCATCGTGAACGTCGCCTCCAAGTGCGGGCTGACCCCGCAGTACGCGGGCCTGGAGCGCCTCCAGGAGCGCTACGCGGCCCAGGGCTTCACCGTGCTCGGCGTGCCCTGCAACCAGTTCATGGGCCAGGAGCCCGGCACCTCCGAGGAGATCGCCGAGTTCTGCTCGGCGACGTACGGCGTGACCTTCCCGATGACCGAGAAGGTCGAGGTGAACGGCGACGGGCGGCACGGCCTCTACGAGGGTCTGGTGGGCACCGCGGACGCCGAGGGCCACAGCGGTGACATCCGCTGGAACTTCGAGAAGTTCCTGATCGGGCGCGACGGCACGGTCGTCGGCCGTTTCTCGCCGCAGACCGAGCCGGAGTCGGCGGAGGTCGTGGCGGCGGTCGAGAAGCAGCTCGCCGCCTGACGTCGTTGACCTTGCCCCTGGGGCAGGGGGGAGCGTCCTCGTCACCGGGCGGAAGGCGCCCGGTGACGGAGGTGACGAGGGGCGGACCGGGCCCAGGAAGAAGGGGGTGCCGCCGTGGACGGGGACCTGCTCACCATCGGCGCGTTCGCCGCTCGGGCCCGGCTGTCCGCGAAGGCGCTCAGGCTGTACGACCGGCTGGGGCTGCTGACCCCGGCGCACGTCGACGAGGTCAGCGGCTACCGCTACTACCGCGTCGGTCAGGTCGAGCGGGCCCGGCTCGTCGTGCTGCTGCGCCGGCTCGACATGCCGCTCGCCCGGATCGCCGAGGTGGTGGAGGCGGAGGGGTCCGCCGCCGCCTCGCTCCTCGGCGCGTACTGGGACGACGCCGAGGAACGCTTCGCCTCGCAGCGGGCGCTGGCCGCGTACCTCCGTGGACGGCTGTCCGGGAGGAGTTCGCAGATGTACGAGAAGTTCGTGGTCGAGACCGTCGAGGTGCCCGAGCGGGTGGTGCTGACGGAGACACGGCATGTCCTGGCCACCGAGCTGCCGGTGTGGATCCCCGCCTCGCTGGGGCGGCTGGAGGAGGGCGCCCGCGCCTGCGGAGGGTTCGACGGGCCGCCCTTCGTCGTCTACTACGCGGAGGTCAGCACGGAGAGCGACGGGCCCGTGGAGGCCTGTGTGCCGGTCGCGGACGCCGACGCCGCGCGGGCGTGGGTCCGCGCGCAGGGGCGGGGCCGGGAGGTCAAGGTCCGCGTCGAGCCCGCGCGGCGTCTGGCCTACGCCCGGATCCCCAAGGCACAGGTCGCCTATCCGCAGATCCACGTGGCCTTCGAGGCCGTCGAGGCGTGGATCGCCGAACGGGGACTGTCGTACGACGGCCCCTGCCGGGAGGTGTACTTCGCCGACTGGGACGCCGCCGGGCCCGAGGACCCGGTGTGCGACGTGGCGTTCCCCGTGAAGTGAGGCGGCGCGGGTCGGCGGGGCGTGGGCCCCGCCGGGTCAGCGCATGTCCTCCGGGCAGGGCGTGCCGCGGGGCAGCTGGTAGGGCGCGGCCAGGCGGTAGGTGCCCGGCTTCGGGGCCAGCAGCTCCGTCCACTTGTCGCCCGCCGGGGTCTCCTCGGTCGGCATCAGACAGCCGTTGAGGTTGTCGTACGTCTTGGGTGTGCTGTCCTCGCGGTGCTTGGACTCCTCGGTCTCCTGCGGGGGCTGCAGGCTCTTGCCCTTGTCGTCGACGATGCTCAGCCACGGCGAGTAGGGGACGCGGATCAGGATGCGGCCCGCCTTCTTCACCTCGATCGTCATCTCGCCCTGTTCGGCGCGCTCGACGACGGCGTCGGGCTCGGCGAGCTGGACGGGGTCGGTGACGGCGAACAGCTGCCAGTTCGCGTCGCCCCAGATCTGGCGCAGGTAGGGCATGCCCCGCTGGACGAGTTGGCGTTCGCGTTCCCCGCCGTCGCCGTCGGGCTCGTCCTTGGGCAGCACGACGTAGTGGACGGCCCAGCGCTGGAGCCACTCGTGGTAGTTCGCCGAGTTGAGGGTGTCGTCGTAGAAGAGCGGGTTGCGCTCCATGTCGGCCTGGCGGTTCCAGCCGCGGGCGAGGTTCACGTAGGGGGCGAGGGCGGAGGCCTCGCGGTGGGACCGGGCGGGGACGACCTCGACGCGGCCCTTCTCGGCGCCCACCACCTGGAGCTGGTTGACGAGGGGGGCGAGCTCGCGGGCCCAGGACGCGGCCGGGGTCGTGTGGATGATGTCGTCGACCGACTTGACGCCGATCCAGGTGGTGAACCCGACGAAGGCGACGACGATCACGTACCACTTGCGGGAGCGCGGCACGGTGAAGGGCAGTGCCGCCAGCAGGGCGACGCCCCCGAAGAGCATGGCCAGGCGGGTGATGTTGGAGCCGATCTGCGAGCTGATCAGCCAGACGAGGACGACGGCGGTGCCGTACACGGCCGCCGTGATGCGGACCGTCGTCCACTCCTTGGGGACGAGGAAGAAGACGAACCCGGCGTACAGGAACGGCAGGATGACCGAGTAGACGGTCATCGGCTGAGTTCCGGAGAAGGGGAACAGCCAGGCCGACACCGCCACCACGATCGTCGGGGCGATCCCCAGGGCGTAGGCGCCGGGGCGGCGCTTCTGGAGGAAGAGTGCGACGGCGACCAGGCCCACGAACAGTCCGGCCACCGGGGACGCGGTGGTGGCGAGCGCGGCGAGCGGCGCCGCGCACAGCGCCTTCGCCCAGCGTTTGTAGCGCCAGCGGTAGGGCCAGCAGAACACGACGGCCGTCGCGGCGAGCGCGAACACCATGCCGAGGCCGTAGGTCACCCGGCCGGAGATGGCGTTGCACAGCAGCGCGAAGATCCCGGCGAGGGCCGGCCACAGCGGATTGCGCACCGCACGGCTGCGGATCAGGATCAGCATCAGCAGGCCGGCCGATATCGTCCCCGCGATCATCATGGTCGTGCGGACGCCGAGGACGGACATCAGGTACGGCGACACCACGCTGTACGACACCGGGTGCATCCCGCCGTACCAGGCGAGGTTGTACGCGGAGTCCGGGTGACGCCCGACGAACTCCGCCCAGGCGTCCTGCGCCGCCAGATCCCCACCACTGTTCGCGAATGTGAAGAACCAGGCGAGGTGGAGCACACCCGAGAGGACGGTGGCCAGGGTGACGGGGTGCCGCAGGAAGCGGCTCAGCCGGGTGCCGTGCTCCTGCTCCCGGGCGCCGGGGTCGTCACCGGCCTCCTCGGATATGCGGGAGCGCAGCGGTATTCGCGGACCCGTGCCCGGGCCCGGATCGGCGTCGTCGGCGTGTGTCGGCTCCGCTGTCGCCACTGCAAGGCACTCCCCGTGTCCCGTTTTCCGTTCTCGTCCGGGACCCGCGGCCCGCGGCGAGCAGCCCCGACTTCGCGACGCTAGCACGCACCCCGCCGGGTGGCGCCCGGGTGGGGCGCCGTCGGCGGGGTGCGGGGCGTGTGCTCGTATCCGGAATACGTCACCGACACGTGCGCGGGTACGTCATCGGTGCGTACGTCCGTCCGGGCGACGGCGGCGGCTCAGCCGACGCGCGTCAGCTTCGCGCCGAAGCCGGGTTCCACGAGGTCCGACTGGAGCGCCACGGGAATCTTCACGGCGTGGCTGGACCCGTCGCCGACCGTCAGTTCGCCGACGACCGTGCCGGCCTTGCCGGAGTGCGGGACCGCCTTGCCCGCGTCACCGATCGACAGCTCGGTCTTCAGACCCGGCCAGCCGATGGCCGTCATGTCCTTGGTGGCGACGACCGGGGTCCGGCCGCCGAGCTGGTCGTCCACATAGCCGACGATCTGCCCCTTCTTCACCACCTTGGCGGTGGTCAGACCCTTCTGGACCTTGTCGATCAGCTTCTGGCTGTTGACGAGCGCCAGGTGGAGGCTGTCCCAGACCTTGCCGGTTCCGGCGTTCTGGTTCATGACCGCGCCGTAGACGGTCTGGGTCTTGCCGTTCACCGTCTTGGTCGCGGCCCACACCAGGTTGCCGCCCGCGGGCGTGGACGAGCCGGTCTTCAGGCCGATCACCCCGACCTGCTGAACCAGCAGGTCGTTGTTGTTGTAGATGGGCTTGTCGAGGCCGGGGATCTTCGCGCTGGCCATCCCGACGATGCCGCGGAACACGTCGTTCTGCATGACTTCCTTGGCCAGCTTGAGCTGGTCGGTGGCCGTGCTCACCGTCGTCTTCTGCAGACCGCTCGGGTCGGTGTACGTCGTGTTCGTCATGCCCAGCTCGTCGGCCGCGGCGTTCATCTTGGCGACGAAGCTCTTGTTGTCGGAGTCCCAGCGGGCCAGCAGCCGCGCCGCGTTGTTGCCCGACGGGATCATCAGCATCTGGAGCATCTGGCGCTCGGTGAACTGCTGGCCCTTCGACATCGCCGCGGTCGACTCGTCCGGCAGCTTCGACTCGTCCTCGGCCTGCTGGTCGACGGTGATCTTCTCGCCGCTCTCGTCCCCCTTGAGGGGGTGCTCCTGGAGGATCACGTACGCCGTCATGATCTTGGCGACGCTCGCGATGGGCGCCGGCGTCTGCTTGCCGTCGGTGCCGAGGCTGCCGACGCCCTCCACCTCGATCGCCGACTGCCCCTGGCCGGGCCACGGCAGGTCGAGGGAGCCGCCGTCGAAGGTGTACGTCTCGTCGGCGGTCAGCGCGAGCGACGCCGCCGGGAGCGGACGCACGGCCTGCGCGACTGCAAAGATCACGGCGAGCAGCAGGACCAGCGGGGTCCAGATCTTGACCCGCCGCACGATCGTGCGGACCGGAGTCTGCGGGGGCGGCGGCGTGTTCGTCAGCTCCGCCAGGAGGTCCAGCGGCGGCTTGGGCGGCAGCGGTTGCTGGGTGGTGCGCTCGGGGCCGACCTGCGGGAGGGCGGCGGTCGCGTCCGCGGCGGGCCTGTCGGCGGTGCCGGGCGCGGACTCGGCGGGCTTCGGCTTCGCCGGGGCGGGCTCGTCGAGCGGCTTGAGCGCGACGAACCTGCTGGTGCGCTCGGCGGCGGGCTCGGGCTTCGCGGCCGGCTTGTCGGCGGGCTTCGCGGGGGCCTTGCCGGCGGGCTCGTCCCCGGGCTTCGCGGGGGCCTTGCCGGCGCCCGGCCTGGTGCCGCCGCCCAGCTTGAGCATCGTCGTGGGCTGGTCCACGGCGGGCGGCCGCGGCGCCTTGAAGATGGCCGTGGGCTGGTCGACGGGCGGCTCGGCGGGGGCCTTGGCGTCGGCCGGGGACTCGGCGCCGGCGCCGGAGCCCGCGTCGGCGGGAGCCTCGGCGTCCGCCGACGGCTCGGAGCCGTCCGAGGACTTGGCGTCGGCGGGGGCGTCGCTGCCGGCGGAGGCCTCGGCGTCGGCGGGAGCCTTCGCCTCGGTGGAGTCGGCGGGAGCCTCGGCGTCGGCCGGGGACTTGGCGTCGACGCCGGAGCCCGCGCCGGCCGGGGACTTGGCGTCCGCAGCAGGCTCGGAGCCGTCCGAAGGCTGGGAGTCGGCGGGAGCCTCGGCGTCGGCCGGGGACTTGGCGTCCTCCGGCGTCTCCGCGTCCGCGGCCGGCTTCGCGTCCGCAGGGTCCCCCGCGTCCGCGGAGTCCTCCCGGGAGTCCTCGGGCGCACTCTTCGGGCGGCCGGGGGCGGCGGTCTCGTCCGAGCGGGCGGCGTCCGCCCCCGACTTGGACTCGGGCTCGGACCCGGGCTCGGCCCCGGACCCGGACTCGGCCGTGTCGTCGGCGGTCGTGTCGTCGGTGGCCGTGCCGGACGCCACGTCGTCCCGGGGCTCGTCCCCGGACCCGTCGGTGGCGGCGTCGGTGTCGGCAGCCGTGTCCGCGGCCTCCTCGGCGGCTGCCCCGGAGCTCTGCCCCTCGGCGGCGTCGGCACCCGCCGCTGACGCTTCGTCAGCGTCCACGGAGTCGGCCTCGGCGCCGGAGCCCGCGTCCGCGTCAATGTCGGCGTCGGCGTCGGCGTCGGCGTCGGCGTCGGCGTCGGCGTCGGCGTCGGCGTCGGCAGCGTCGTCGGAGCCCGCGTCGGCGCCATCGTTCACAGCGTCGTCGGCGGCATCGGCGTCGTCGTCGGCACCGTCGGCGTCACGCCCCGACTCCCCCGCCCCGGCCGACGTCCCGGCCCCGGCGGGCTCACCGGCTCCCGCCGGCGCCTCCTCGTCCGTACCGGCCACCCACGCGGCCACGGCCGCGCGCAGCCGGGCGTCGCCCGCGGACCCGGCCCCGCCGGACCCGGCGGGCTCGTCGGCGGCGTCCGTGGAGTCCACGGTGTCCGCCGACGCGGGAGCCGACTCGGGAGCCGACTCGGCCTCCGTCACCGCCCGTTCCGCCGTGACCGCCTTCGTGGAGAACACCGCCGTCGCCTGATCCACCCGTACCGTGGCCGCCCTCTCGCGGGCCATCGCCACGCGGGGGTCGGCCGAAGCCGGAGCCGTGGACGGACTCGACGCGGCCCCGCGCGCCGGACCCGGAACCGCAGCCGGGGTCACCGGCGTCGGTTCTGCCGACGGCGCCGACGACTCGTGCTGCTTCGACCTGTCGGGGGACTCGCCCGCCACCGATGCCTCCTCCATGCGACGCACGCCCCGTGCGTCCAAACGAACCGTCATCCGTTGAACCGCCGCCCGAACACCGCTGTCCGAACCATGTACCAGTGTCCTGTGTGAGGGCTTGGCCCCTGTGGTAGACGAGAACGACATACCTACCGGTTCCACTGCATTCCGGTCACGCACCCTCGACAGACCGATGTGAGAGGGGTCACCCTGTCATTCATCCACGCGGGGAGGCATGGATGGGCAGGAGCCGCAGAACACTTCCGGAGGAGCTTCTGCTGCTGGCGTTGGACCCGACCACGGGTACCACCGCACAGCCGCAGTCGCTCGACCTCGGTCTGGCCGGAGCACAGCTAGTGGAGCTGGCGCTGGCCGGACGGATAGCCCCAGACGGGGATCGTATCGCCGTGGTGGCCCCACGGCCGACTGGAGATCCAACACTGGACTGTGCGTTGGAGTTGCTTCGCCGCCGCGGAGCACCCGTACGCGCGGTCAACTGGATTGGCGGACCCCGGCTGGGGCTGCGCCAGACCTACCTCTCGCATCTGGAGAGGTGCGGCATGGTCCATGCCGTGGCCGGCCAGATGTGCGGGGTGCTGCCGACGACTCGCTACCAGGCGACGGACACGGCGATCAGCCGGGAGATCAGGTCCCGGCTGGACAGTGCGATCCGCACCGGTGTGCCGCCGGACCCGCGGACCGCGGCGCTCGCCGCGCTGGCCCACGCGGTCGGACTCGGCAAGCACCTGTACCCGGGGAACGAGGGACGCTCGTCCCGCTCCCGGCTGCGGGATCTGATCAGGCATGACCCCATGGGCGGTCTCGTGGCCCACGCGGTCATGGACGTCCAGAACGGCGTGGCCGCTCAGCCTCGCCGCAACCCGGCACCGGCAGGCCGTCCGGCCACCGCCGGAGTCAGGTCCGCGCCGGAACCCGCCCGCGGTGTTCCGATGCAACCGCGCCGCGGTTCCATGGCGCGCGCCGTGGTGCACTGAGCCGCAGTCCCACGGCACCCCACAGCAGGACCAGCACCGCCGGAACCACCAGCACCGCCAGAACCTCAGCGCCGCACCGCAGTCCCCACGACCCGGTTCGGGAGCCGCTGGCTCGCGCGGGGCGATGAGGCCGTACGTCCGGACGACGACACGGCCCCAGCGCCCCGCGCGGCCGCATCCGGGGCCGCGGAGGCACGCCGCCGCGCGGCGGATCGCCGAACTGGCGCGCACCCAGCGCATATCCGCTGTTTCCCAGCGGTAGAAAGCACCTTGGTGGCAATCTGCTCAACAGCAGATACGCAAAGTACAGGCCTGCAGCCGGAGGTGCACGTCCCGTGGCGTCCAATGTCAATCCCACCGTCCGGCGGCGCCGGCTGGGCCAGGAACTGCGCCGGCTCCGCGAACTGAAGGGCATGACGGCCGAAGAGGTCGCCGAGCGGCTGCTGGTCTCGCAGTCGAAGATCAGCCGGCTGGAGAACGGGCGGCGCAGCATCAGCCAGCGGGACGTCCGTGACCTGTGCGGCGTCTACGAGGTCGAGGACCACCGGATCGTCGACTCGCTGATGCAGATGGCCAAGGACTCGCGCCAGCAGGGCTGGTGGCACTCCTTCGGCGACATCCCGTACAGCGTCTACATCGGCCTGGAGACGGACGCGGCCTCGCTGCGCGTGTACGACCCGCAGGTCGTCCCCGGCCTGCTGCAGACCCGGTCGTACGCCGAGGCCCTGATCGCGGGTGCGCTGCCGGAGACGGCGCCCGGCGACATCGACAAGCGGGTCCAGGTACGGATGAAGCGGCAGGAACGAATCTCCGCGCCGGACAACCCGTTGCGTCTGTGGACGGTCCTCGACGAGGCCGCCCTGCGCCGAACGGTCGGCAACCGTTCCCTCATGCGCGACCAGCTGGAGCACCTCGTCGAGCAGTCCCAACTTCCGCACGTCACGGTGCAGGTGATCCCCTTCGACATGGGAGCGCACCCCGGGCTGAACGGCCAGTACGCGATCCTGGAGTTCCCCGACGCGGCGGACTCCAGCGTGGTGTACATCGAGGGCGTGACGAGCGACCTGTACCTGGAGAAGGCGAACGACGTCCAGAAGTACAGCGTGATGTACGAGCATCTGCGGGCCCAGGCCCTGAACGTGGAGCAGTCACGCCAGTTCATCGCGGACATCGCCAAGGAGCACGCGCGCTGAGGCGGGGGGCTCCGGACGTCGGGGACGGCCTCACGGAGGGGTCCTGACGGGAAGGTGCCGGACGATACACCTTCGCCGGGCCGGGGCGGAAGACCCCATTGGAATATGCCATCCAGTCGAGTGAATAGTCGCTTCGTCAGCCGATGTTGGCGAGTAGCGTCGATCACGCCACCGAACAACAACGTTGGCGCAAACCGGACTGCGGGTTCCGAAGCGGACCCGTGGCGCGGTGGCACCGCGTCGACCGCGTCGTCGGGGGTACTCACAGATGAACGACTGGCTTACTGGAGCGAAAATGGCAATTCAGCAGGGCGCCACCGACACGTGGACCAAGTCTTCCTACTCCACCGGGAACGGTGCCTGCGTCGAGGTCAAGTCCCCGGTCCCCGCGGCGATGGCGGTACGGGACTCCAAGGTCCCCGCAGGCCCCACCCTGGCCTTTCCCGCGGACGCCTGGAACGTCTTCGTGGCCGACGTGAGCCGTGGGGCCGCCGGCCTCGTCTGAGGTGCGACCCCACGCCACGTCCGGCACATGACCCGACACAACTTCATACGATCCACCGACAGAGCCCTCTCGACCGGCCCGCCGTCCTGGCCGAGGGGGCTCGGCTTTTTTCCCCCGCGCTGCGCCGGGTGGGGTGACCCCGCCGGCTAGCGCAGCCGGTCCACGTACCTGTCCGTCCCCGGGATCGTGGGGATGAAGGGCGCTACCAGCTCCACCCTGCCGAGCGCCCCCGAGTCCGGGCCGTCGGCGGACGCGGCGGCCACCTCCGCGTCGAGCCCGGTGAAGTACTCCTCCCAGCAGTCCCGTGGGTCCGCCTCCAGGAACCACAGCAGCGTCAGCCGTGTGTCCACGCCCTCGACCTGCTTGACGTACGTCATCCGGTCGCCGGGCAGCGGGGTCGGGCTGAAGACGGTGACCATGGCGGCCGGTGAGCCCGCGAGCCGCTTGGGCAGGTGCCGGGAGCGCAGCCACTCCAGCAGTTCGGCGCGCCGCTCGGCGGACTCCGCGTCGACGACCTCCAGCACCAGCCCCGCGTACGGGTGGTCCAGGGCGTGATGGTCGCGGGGTCCCGCGGCACCGTCGCGGTACACGGTGGCCTCGTGGTCCTGGAAGGCCGTGAAGACGTGCGTGCGGTCCTGATAGACGCGGCCGTCGCGGTTGAGCCGCTTGTTGATGCCGACGGTCCACTTCATGTGGTCGTCGTAACGGCCCTCGGTGACCCAGTACGTGGAGAGGTAGCAGCCCGCGGTGACCGGCTGGGCGACCGCCGACTTCTCCGGGTAGCGCAGCAGTTGGAGGTCGCGGGTGGCGACCCAGCGGCGGCCTGCGTACATCCAGGGCATCGCCATCGCGCCGGCGTAGTAGTGGTCGTCCTCGTACCAGCGGTTGTACGCGTACTCGTGGCCCGGGTGCGGTTCGACCATGGTGATCAGGGCATGGCCCGGCCGGACGCCGTACGGGCCCACGGCGGCCAGTTCCGCGTACACCTCGCTGCGGGTCTGCTCACTCACGTCGCTCCCCTTCCTTCCTCCGGTCGACGCCCCTACTCTGACGCTCCGTCAGATAATGCGCCAGAGGTACGGCAACCGAAGGGGAGGCAGCGATGTCACTGCTCGCGGGCAGGACCGTGGTCGTGTCGGGCGTCGGGGCCGGACTCGGCCATCAGGTCGCGGCGGCGGTGGTGCGCGACGGGGGCCACGCGGTGCTCGGTGCGCGCACGGAGGCGAACCTCGCCAAGTCGGCGGCGGAGCTCGATCCGGACGGCTCGCACACGGCGTACCGGGCGACCGACATCACGGACGAGGGCCAGTGCGAGGCGCTCGCCGCGCTGGCGACGGAACGGTTCGGACGGATCGACGCGGTCGTCCATGTCGCCGCCTGGGACAGCTACTTCGGCGGCCTCCAGGACGCCGACTTCGCGACCTGGCAGTCGGTCATCGACGTGAACCTGCTGGGCACCCTGCGGATGACCCGGGCCTGCCTGCCCGCGTTGAAGGCCCGGGGCGGCTCGATCGTCATCATCGGCACGCAGTCGTCGGTGGCCGCGCCGAGCCAGGTGCGCCAGGCGGCGTACGCGGCGTCGAAGGGCGCGCTGACGAGTGCGATGTACTCGCTCGCGCGGGAACTCGGACCGCACCGGATCCGGGTCAACACCGTGCTGCCCGGCTGGATGTGGGGGCCGCCCGTGGAGGCGTACGTGCAGTTCACGTCACACACCGAGGGCGTGCCCGAGGCGGACGTGCTGCGGCGGCTCACCGAGCGGATGGCCCTGCCCGAGCTGGCCACGGACGGGGACGTGGCGGACGCCGCGGTGTTCCTGGCGTCCGACCGGGCGCGGGCGATCACGGGGCAGTCACTGCTCGTGAACGCCGGCGAACTCATGCGGTAGTCACTGCTGTCGCCCCTCCCTTCCCAGGCGTACGGGACCCGCATCCCGTACGGCTGTCGTCCGGTCGTCCTTCTTCGTGGGTCCGCCGGTCTGGCGAAGTGCCCGCTCATCGTGTGGTCCACGTCACGAGCACGACAACAGCCCGACGGGTAAAGTAGACGTAAAATCGTTCTGCTTTCTGATCTGCGTTCATATCTGTGACCGCGAAAGGTCTTGACCGGCCGGTCGGACCAGCGGTTCAATCCCCGAAGTCCCCGCTCCCGCACGGGGGCGCCGCCCCAGCGCGTACTGGCGAAGTGCCGTCCGGTATCAGCAGGTTCACAAGGCGGACCCCTGGAGGGGGCACATGAACGGTCTCGACTGGGCCGTCCTGGTCGCGTACTTCGGCGTGATGACAGCGATCGGCGTCTGGTCCCACAAGCGTGTGGACGATGTCAGCGACTTCTTCACCGCGGGCGGCAAGATGCCGTGGTGGCTGTCGGGCATCTCGCACCACATGTCGGGCTACAGCGCGGTGATGTTCACCGGTTACGCCGGCATCGCGTACACGTACGGCATCACGTCGTACGTCACCTGGGCCCTGCCCATCGCCATCGGCGTCGCCATCGGCGCCAAGGCCTTCGCACCCCGGCTCAACCGGCTGCGCTCGCGCCTGCACGTCGCCTCGCCCCTCGAATACCTCAAGGACCGCTACAACGTACCGACGCAGCAGGCCCTCGCCTGGTCCGGCATCCTGCTGAAGATCGTCGACGTCGGCGCGAAGTGGGCCGCCATCGCGACCCTCCTCAGCGTCTTCACCGGCGTCACGCTCACCCAGGGCATCATCATCACCGGCGGCATCACGGCGGTGTACTGCACGATCGGCGGGCTGTGGGCCGACGCGCTCACCGAACTCGGCCAGTTCGTCATCCAGTTGCTGGCCGGCCTCGCCATGCTGGTCATCGCGCTGAACAAGATCTCCGACCAGGGCGGCCTGTCCAAGGCGCTGGACTCACCGAAGCTGGACGGCCACGCGGACGGCTTCGCGGGCCCGTACCTCACCGTGTTCTTCATCGCGTACCTGTTCATCAAGCTGTTCGAGTACAACGGCGGCATGTGGAACCAGGCCCAGCGCTACATGGCCACCGGCAACGCCAGGCAGGCCACGCGCTCGGCGTTCCTGTCCGCCGGACTGTGGTTCGTGTGGCCGGTCATCCTGTTCATCCCCATGTGGCTGTCGCCGCTGCTCGTCACCGCGGAGAAGCCCGACGGCTCCGACGCGTACGGCCTGATGACCGAACAGCTGCTGCCCCACGGTCTGCTGGGGTTGGTCGTCGTCGGCTTCTTCTCGCACACGATGGCCATGTGCTCCTCGGACGCCAACGCGATCGCCGCCGTGTTCACCCGGGACGTCGTCCCCGTGCTGTCGAAGGCCGCGCGGGCCTGGGACACCCGGACCGGGCTGATCGCGGGCCGCGTCACCACCGTGGCCTTCCTCGGCCTCTCGATGGCGGTGGCCACCCAGGTCAACTCCCCCACCTTCAAGGACATCATCACGGTCGTCATCAAATGGGTGGCCGGCCTGATGGGTCCGATCGCGATCCCGTTCATCCTCGGACTGCTCCGCCCGTTCCGTAAGTCCGGGCCGACGGCGGCGCTGACCAGCTGGGCCTGCGGTCTGCTCGCGTTCTTCTTCGTCAACTACAACCTGGACTTCTCGCAGCGCACCGACGTGAAGCTGGAGTACCAGGTGGCCGTGCCCATGGTCATCTCCCTGGTCCTGTACATCCTCATCGGCCACCTGAGGCCCGAGGACACCCCGGAGCGGGACGCGATCATCGAGAAGATCAACACGGACGACGACACCGGCGGCGCGGCGGCGGCGATCCCGGCGCCCGCCGGGGCGGCCGACGGCGTGGTGGGAACCCCGACGAAGGACTAGGAGAGCGCCTCAGCCCCGCGGATAGCGGGCGAGCCACCCGGGGGACGACCCGCCCGGCCCGTGCAGCGCGGGCCCCTGGGTCATCTCCATCGCGAAGTCGTCCGCGAGGACCAGCACGGTGGGACGGCCCTCCAGCTCGGCCAGCCAGGCCGGGGGGAGGGCCGTTTCGCCGTGCAGGGCGCCGAGCAGCCCGCCGGTGAGCGCCCCGGCGACACCGGACGGGCCCCCGTGGTTGACCGCGAGACGCAGCCCGTGGCGGATGTCCTCGCCGACCAGCGCGCAGTACACGGCGACCGCGAGCAGCCCCTCCGCGGTGGCGTTCCCGGCGAGTTCCTCCACCCGCCCCGGCGTCGGCATGCCCTGCCGGACGGCACCCAGCGCGTGCTGGAGCGCGTCCGTGACGGGCTGCTGTCCTGGCCGCGCGCCGAGCAGCCCGAGGGCCCGCTGCACGCCGGCGTCCAGGCTCTCGCCGCGGGCCAGCGCATGCACGATCACGGCGTACGCACCCGCCGCCAGATAGGCCGCCGGATGCCCGTGCGTCTGCGCGGCACACTCCACGGCCAGCTGCATCACCAGCTGCGGCTCCCAGCCGACGAGCAGTCCGAAGGGCGCCGAGCGGGCCGCGGCCTCCGGTCCGGCCTCACCGGGGTTCTTCGGCGCGTCGAGCGTGCCCATGATCTCGTCGCCGAAGCCGAGCAGACAGGACCTGGCCGGGTCACGGCGCGCGTACAGCCATTCCTCGCGGGCCAGCCAGCCGTCGTCCTTGCGGCGCTCGTCGGGCCCCCAGTCGCTCTGGGTGGCGGCCCAGCGGCGGTAGGCCCGGTGCAGGTCCGTGGGCGGATGCCAGGCGCCCGTGTCGCGCCGCACCTGGGCGCGGATCAGCCCGTCGACGCTGAACAGCGTGAGCTGGGTGAGATGGGTGACGGCGCCGCGTCTGCCGTACGCGGACGCCAGATCGGTGAGGCCCTCCGCGCCGTGCGCCTCGCGGATCTCCTCCAGGCCGAGTCCGTCGAGCGGTGCGCCCAGCGCGTCGCCCACGGCCGCCCCCAGCAGCGTGCCGCGCACCCTGCTGCGAAAGTCCTGCTGCTCGGTACGGCCCCAGACGGCACCGGCTGTCGCACCCACCGAGACCTCCCAGGCACCGTCCGCACGTCCGACAGCTCAGCACTGTAATCGAACGCGAACGGTCGGTTGAGGTTCCGGATCCATATACGGGATGTGCTCCGAGTGACCTCAAGTGGTCGAGTATGGGCGGCGTTCGGACGGCATGTCCTGTGATGCTCCCCGTCGACGGAGGCAGGTCACCGACGCACGCGCGTCCGCCCGCGCCGCCTTCAGCGGCCGGCCCGTGCGGGCGCCCGGGCGCGCTACGCCGTGCCGCCCTCCCCGGCACGCGAGGCGCGTGCCAGGATCTCCGCCCGGCGGCTGTGCGCCCACGCGTAGTCGGGCCTGAGGCCGAGGGCCCGGTCCAGGTCCGCGAGCGCCTCCTCGTGGCGGCCCAGTTCGCTGCGGGAGACGGCCCGGCTCGCGTACGCCGACGCGTACCCGGGGTCGAGCTCCACGGCGTGGTCGTAGTCGGCCAGCGCCTCGGCGTGCCTGCCCGCGACGCGCAGGGCGTCTCCCCGCTCGCAGACGCCCCACGCCCAGTCGGGTTGCACGGCGACGGCCCGGTCGAGGTCCGCCATCTGCCGGACTTCCTCGCCGAGGGCGCGCCACACCCGGGCGCGGCGGGCCAGTGCCCACCCGTAGTCCGGTTTGAGTTCGAGCGCCCGTCCCAGATCTGCGAGGGCCTCGTCGAGTTCGCCGCGGCTCAGCCGGGTGGCTCCCCGGGAAGCCCAGGCGAAGTCCCGGGTGGGTTCGAGGGCGATCCCGCGGTCCAGGTCGTCGAGCGCCGCGTCGTAGTCGCCGAGAACCCGGTGGTACTCGCCCCGGACGGCGAACGACCGTCCGTCGTCCGGCAACAGGGCCAGCGCCCGGTCCAGGTCGGCGATTCCCGCCACGTAGTCACCCGACTCGGCACGGGTCATGGCCCGGCTGCGATAGGCCCGCACCAGCTCGGGATCGAGGGCGATCGCCCGGTCGAACTCCGTCATCGCCCGCTCGTACGCCCCGCCGTGCCGCAGGACGCTGCCGCGCACCGCCCGGGCGAACGCCTCGGTGGGCGCGTCGAACCCGGCGCGGTTCAGCAGCAGTTCCAGGGCGGCGGCCGGTCCGTCCTCGTCCAGCGCCCGGAGCAGGTCGCTCCCCAGGCGGGACGGCACCTCCGCACCGGCGTCACGCCCCGCCTCCGCCAGCACACGCGCCCACTGCCGGGCGGGAACGTCACCGGCGTCGCACGCGTCCACGACGTCGCGGAGCACCACCGCAAGCGCGGTCCGCGGACTCGCGCACAGCAGGTGGTACGACTCGGCGAGCCGCAGCTCCCGCCACCCGTCGTGCGCCCACAACCGGCTCCTGTCCTCTCCCGCTTCGGCCTCCTGCCGCCACCGGCCGAAGGTCTCCGCGAGACGGCCGTGCCGTTCGGTCCAGCCGCGCGGCGAACGGAGGCGCTGCGAGCGGAGCATCGGCGCCCGTACGACGTCGTGGTACTGGATCCCACCGCCGCGTTCGGTGACGAACGGCAGCCCGCGCAACCAGTCGAACAGGGCGTCGGCCGGCTCGTCCGGACAGTCCGCCGCCACGCGGAAGACATCGGCGTCCAGTCGTCGGGGGAACGCGCAGTTCAGGGCGACGGCCCGGTGCACCGGGTCGTGTTCCCACTTCAGGAAGCGGTCCACGGCCGTGGCACTCGGGTCGCCCACGTCGTCCGGATCGGCGGGGCGGGTCTCGGCGAGGGTCGAGACGAGGACCGGCAGCCGGCCGGTGACGCGGAGGATCTCCTCGACGACCGGCTCCGCCACCACGCCCCTGCCCGCGAGCACTTCCCGCGCTTCCTGCTCCGTGAACGGCAGCAGCGGCATCTCCGCCACGGAGCCGCCGCAGCTTCCCCAGCGCCCGGCGTCCAGCGGATTCCGTCCCGCGGTCACGACCACCACGTGCGCGGGCATCGCGCCGTGGACCCCCAGGGCCATGGTCGCGTGCAGCCAGGCGTCGAGGAACGGGCCGGTCCGCTCGTAGGTGTCGAAGAACAGCACCTGGCGGGGGCTACGGCCGACGGTCCTGGTCAGTTCCTCCAGCAGGACCGGAGTGAGCACGTCCTCGGGCGACAGAAGGAGCCGTACGTCGTCCCGGCTGCGGAAGTGCGCGCTGAGTCCGGCCCGCACCTGGTCGGCCGCGCCCGCGAGGAGGGCCGGGTCGACGGCTCCGGCCAACGGGCCGACACCGGGCACCATGCCGATCCCCACGAGACCCGCCCGCGCCAACGTCGTCCCGACGGCGGAGGGCTCTGCCGGCGGGGATCCCTGCAGCACCGAGTCGGCCTCGTGACGCCGCTCGCGGTGTCTGGCGAGCAGCCGCTCCAGATCCTTGAACCGGCGCCCTTGGCGGGCGAACTGCGCGCAGATCGCCTCCAGCGCCTCGGGCACGCTGCCGGTGCTCTCGTCGACGTACGCGGTCAGTGCCCCGGCCTCCTGGGCGAGCTGCTGCAACTCCCTGACGAGAAAGGTCTTTCCGACTCCGGCGTTGCCGTGCACATGGAACAGGAAGCGACGGCCCGGATCCCGCAGCGGCACATCGAAGTTCGCCAGGAACGCCGCGCGTTCGGCACCGCGGCCCACGAACGCGAGCCGTCTGCGCGCCTCGATCAGCTCCTGCATCGACGGCACCGAACGCGCCCCAGGCATCCGTCGTCCTCCCGACTCCCCCGGCGCACCACGCCCCGGCCTCTCCGTTCAGTCTGACCCAACTCGGCTGCGGGCGCCCGGCGGTGGGCCGAGCAGGAGAGCCCGCCGGAACCGGGGTTCCGGCGCCGTAGGGTGTTTCCCCGTCGCTACTCCAGCACCGGCAACAACTCCGGCAGATGCCCGTCCGACGCGGCGGCGGCCCGCTGCCGTTCCTCCGGCACCTCGCCGTACAGCGTCGTCCGGGGCCTGGCCGGGCGGCCCGCCGCGTCGGCCACCGCGATCAGGTCCTTGACCGACTTGTACGAGCCGTAGGACGACCCGGCCATGCGGGAGATGGTCTCCTCCATGAGGGTGCCGCCGAGGTCGTTGGCGCCGGAGCGCAGCATTTCGGCGGCTCCCTCGGTGCCGAGTTTGACCCAGCTGGTCTGGATGTTGGGGATGTGCGGGTGGAGCAGGAGACGGGCCATCGCCACCACGGCGCGGTTGTCGCGGGTGGTCGGGCCGGGGCGGGCGATGCCGGCCAGGTAGACGGGGGCGTTGGTGTGGATGAAGGGCAGCGTCACGAACTCCGTGAAGCCGCCGGTCTCCCGCTGGATACGGGAGAGCGTGCGGAAGTGGCCGAGCCAGTGGCGGGGCTGGTCGACATGGCCGTACATCATCGTCGACGACGAGCGGATGCCCAGCTCGTGCGCCGTCGTGACGACCTCGATCCATGTCGCCGCCGGCAGTTTGCCCTTCGTCAGCACCCAGCGGACCTCGTCGTCGAGGATCTCCGCGGCGGTGCCCGGGATCGAGTCGAGGCCCGCCTCCTTGGCGGCCGTGAGCCACTCCCGGAGGGACAGGCCGGTGCGGGTGGCGCCGTTGACCACCTCCATCGGCGAGAAGGCGTGGACGTGCATGCCGGGGACCCGTTCCTTGACCGCCTTCGCGATGTCGAAGTAGGCGGTGCCGGGCAGGTCGGGGTGGATGCCGCCCTGCATGCAGACCTCGACCGCGCCGACGTCCCAGGCCTGTGCGGCGCGGTCCGCGACCTGTTCCAGCGACAGGGTGTACGCGTCGGCGTCCGTGCGGCGCTGGGCGAAGGCGCAGAAGCGGCAGCCGGTGTAGCAGACGTTCGTGAAGTTGATGTTCCGCGTGACGATGTAGGTGACGTCGTCGCCGACGGCGGACCGGCGGACGTCGTCGGCGACCCGGCAGAGCGCGTCGAGCGCGGCGCCGTCGGCGTGCAGCAGGGCGAGCGCCTCGGCGTCCGTGAGCTTCGTGGGGTCGTCGGCGGCGGTGGCCAGCGCCTGCCGTACGTCGGTGTCGATGCGCTCGGGGGCCATGCCGGGCGCTGCCGCCTCGCGCAGCGCCTCCCAGTCGCCGTACACCTCGTCGAAGTCGTCGCGCCGGTCGCCGGTGCGGCCCTCGGTGTCGATGGTGTGGTGCAGGTCGGTGCGTCCGGAGGAGACGAAGGCCTCCTCGGGCTCCTGCCACGGGTGTCCCTCGACGACCGCGTCGGGGCGGGCGAGGCCGGTCTCCGGGTCGGCGAGCGCCCGGACGTGCGGCAGCAGCCGCGGGTCCAGCCAGGGCTCGCCGCGGCGCACGAACTCCGGATAGACGCAGAGGCGTTCGCGCAGTTCGAAGCCCTCGGTGGCCGAGCGGGCGGCGAGTTCCTCGATCCGCGGCCAGGGTCGTTCCGGGTTGACGTGGTCGATGGTCAGCGGCGAGACGCCGCCCCAGTCGTCGATGCCCGCGCCGATGAGCCGTCCGTACTCGCTGTCGACGAGGTTCGGCGGGGCCTGGAGGCAGGCCGACGGGCCCATGATGTGCCGGGCCACGGCGACCGCGGCGACCAGTTCGTCGAGTTCCGCGTCCGGCATGCCGCGCATCGCGGTGTCCGGCTTGGCGCGGAAGTTCTGGATGATCAGCTCCTGGATGCCGTGGTACGACCGCGACACCCGGCGCAGCGCGAACAGTGACTCGGCGCGCTCCTCGTACGTCTCCCCGATGCCGATGAGCAGTCCGCTGGTGAAGGGGACGGAGGAGCGGCCGGCGTCCTCCAGGACCCGCAGTCTGACGGCGGGTTCCTTGTCGGGGGAGCCGTGGTGCGGGCCGCCGGGCTCGCTCCACAGCCGGGTCGCGGTGGTCTCCAGCATCATGCCCATCGACGGGGCCACCGGCTTGAGCCGCTGGAAGTCCGTCCAGGACATCACTCCCGGGTTGAGGTGCGGGAGCAGGCCGGTCTCCTCCAGGATGCGGATGGAGATGGCCCGTACGTAGGCGATCGTGTCGTCGTACCCGTGGGCGTCCAGCCATTCCCGGGCCTCGGGCCAGCGGTCCTCGGGCTTGTCGCCGAGGGTGATCAGGGCTTCCTTGCAGCCGAGTTCCGCGCCGCGGCGGGCGACGTCGAGCACTTCGTCGGGGGACATGAACATCCCGTGGCCCGCGCGGCGCAGCTTGCCGGGGACCGTGACGAAGGTGCAGTAGTGGCATTTGTCCCGGCACAGGCGGGTCAGTGGGATGAAGACGCTCTTCGAGTACGTGATGACGCCCGGGCGGCCCGCCGCCGCCAGGCCCGCGTCGCGCACGCGCGCGGCGGACGCGGCCAGGTCGTCGAGGTCGGCGCCGCGCGCCTGGAGGAGAACCGCCGCCTCGCCGACGTCGAGCGCGACGCCGTCGCGGGCGCGCCTGAGCGCGCGCCGCATGGAGTTCGCCGTCGGCCCGGTCCCGGATGTCGCGGGAGTCGTGGGCCCGGTTCCGGGAGTCTCGGAAGTCGTCATCCTTCGAGCATACGATCGCGGTGATCAGGCCCAGCAGGGCCCGCGCGCATTCCCGGTCCGCCCCGGGGGCGTCGCCTGCGCGCAAACCGCCGATCCCCTTCCCGTGCAACGGCGTTCACGGCCGGGCAGCAGGGTTGCCCCTGCCACCCCCGCGCCACACCATGGCAGTCAATGTCATGCCACTGTCATGCTCGACACCCCTGGGAGCAGCAGCATGTGCGAGGACGACCACGGAAACGGGATGGGCAGACGCGCCCTGTTCGTGACGGGCGCCGCCGCGGCGCTTACGTTGGGAAGCGTGACCTTCGCGAGCGGCGCCGACGCGGCCGACGGCTCCGGCACCCCGGCAGGCGGTTCGGAGACCCGCACGGTGCGCGGCACCCTGCCCACCGGTTCGCCCGACTTCGTGTACCTGCCGGTCGAAGTGCCGCGCGGTGTGCGGGAGATCAGGGTCGCGTACACCTACGAGAGGCCGTCCGTGCCGGCCGGCACCGCGGGCAACGCCCTGGACATCGGCATCTTCGACGAGCGCGGCACCGCGCCGGGCGGCCGGGGTTTCCGCGGCTGGTCGGGCGGGGCGCGCACCGAGTTCTTCCTGCGTGGCGACGACGCCACCCCCGGGTACGTCCCCGGCCCGGTCCGCGCCGGCACCTGGCACATCGCGCTCGGCCCCTACACGGTGGCCCCGCAGGGACTGGCGTACGAGGTCACCGTCACCCTCACCTACGGCGAGCAGGCCCCGACCTCCGAGCCGGTCTACCCGCCGGAGCGCGCGAAGGGCCGCGGCCGGGACTGGTACCGCGGCGACTGCCATCTGCACTCCTGGTACTCGGACGGCCGCCGCACACCGGCCGAGATCGCCGCGCTGGCCCGCGCCGCCGGTCTCGACTTCATCAACACCTCGGACCACAACACCCACTCCGCGCACCCCCATTGGGCGGACCAGGCGGGCGACGACCTGCTGATCATGCTCGGTGAGGAGGTCACCACCCGCAACGGCCACGTGGTGGCCCTCGGCACCGACCCCGGCACCTTCGTCGACTGGCGCTACCGCGCCCGGGACAACCGCTTCGGCCGGTACGCGCGGCAGATCCGGGGCGCCGGGGGCCTCGTCGTGCCCGCCCACCCGCACGCCACCTGCGTCGGCTGCGCCTGGAAGTTCGGCTTCGGGGAGGCGGACGCGGTCGAGGTGTGGAACGGCCCGTACACGCCCGACGACGAGGTGGCCCTGGCCGACTGGGACGGCATGCTGGTCGCCTCCGTGCGCTCCGGGCGCGACTGGATCCCCGCGATGGGCAACAGCGACGCACACCGCGACCCCGACCCGGTCGGCACCCCGCAGACCGTCGTCCTCGCCGACGACCTGACGCGCGAGGCCGTCCAGGACGGCATCCGCGCGGGCCGCTCGTACGTGGCCGAGTCGAAGACGGTCTCGCTGTCCTTCACGGCGTCCGGCGGCCGGGGCGAGCACGCGGGCATCGGCGAACGGCTGCACGTGGACCGGGAGACCCCGGTCACCGTGCGTCTGGAGGCCACCGGCGTCCCCCGCTGCACGGTCCGCTTCGTCACCGACCAGGGCGTCCTGTTCACCAGCGCCCCGCTGCCGGTGTCCGGCTCGGGCACGGTCGAGTGGCGCACCACGGCCTCCTACGCGGCGTACGTACGGGCCGAGGTGCGGCACGAGGTGGCGGCCGGTCCGCTGCCGGGGGCCCTCGCCGCGTTCACCAACCCCATCTTCCTGGGGGCGTCCGGGGCCGCGGACGGGTGAGTCGGCCCCTCAGGCGCTGAGGGCCTGCATCACGACCAGGAGGAGCACCAGCACGCCCAGCCCGGCCCCGCCCACCTTCGCGCCGCCCCGGGGCAGGAAGACCCCGAGGACCGTGCCGAGGGTGACGAGCGGTACGGCTCCCTGCGCGACGGCGATCAGCGCGTCGCCGTGGCGCGGGGTGCGGACGCCGTCCTCGCAGGCCTCGCAGGCGATGGCGAGCAGCGGCCCGAACAGGCCGACGAGGGCGCCGGTGAACAGCACCAGCAGCGCGAGCGTGGTCAGTCCGGCCCATGCGGCGGGGGTACGCCGTGTTTCGGTGACGGGTTCCGTCGGTGCGCTGGAGCCTTTCGTGTGATCCATGCCCCGACGCTAGGGAGCCCGGCCCGCGCCGGACATCCGTGCCCGTACTCAGTCCGCCCCGGTACTCCGGCTCAGGACCGCCGTCCGCCCGACGGCCGTCCCGCCGGGCCGGTGTCGTCCGGGGGCGTGTTGGAGAGCCGGTCGAGCCACTCGCCGAGCAGGCCCGTCTCGGCGGGGGTGAAGGCCGGGCTCGGGGACTGGCGCAGGAGCGCGCCGAGGCGGGCGGCGGTCGCGGGGACCTGCGGCCCTTCCGCCCCGTCCGCGGACGGCGTACGGGGCTCCGCCGCGTCCGGGGTGAAGACCACGGCGTGCACGGCGTCCCGGACCCGTCGGGACAGGGACGCGTCGGTGAAGCTCGCCGGGCGGGAGACCAGCATCAGCGCGACCCCGACATTGGCGGACATGATCATCTGGGCGGCGAGCTCGGGGGCGAGACGCAGCCTGCCCTGTTCGGCGGCGCGCCGCAGGTCCGACGTGAGGATCTCGTGGGACTCCAGGGCCGCGGCCGGGGGCGTGCGCATGACCGGGGAGTTCATGAGCCGGTAGAGGTTCGGGTTGCGCAGGGCGAACTCGGTGTGGGTGTCCCAGCCGTCGCGCAGATCCTGGATCGGGTCCGTGCCGGGGCGGCGATCGCGTTTGGTCGCCAGGTACTGGTCCCAGCCGTGGTCGACGACCGCGGACAGCAGGCCTTCCTTGTCCCCGAAGTGGCGGTAGAGCGCCGGGGCGCCGACGCCGGCGGCCTCGCAGACCGCCCGGGTCGAGACGTCCCCGTCCGGTGACTCGGCGACCAGCGCGGCCGCCACTTCGAGGATGCGTGCTTTGGTACTCACGCCAGGGACGCTATCCGAGGCCGCGGTGGCGGCGGTGCGGGTGCTCACGCCGCCGTCCCCTGCGGGGCGAGCAGGTCGCCCAGGCCGATCCGGGTCAGGAACTCCACGCGGATGCGGTCCGCGACCCGGCTGACCTCCTCCGACCCGTCGTCCGCGGGGTCGACATGGACCCGGAACGGCCGCTCGCCGTGCGGGGTGTCGACGACCTCGACGACGGCGTCGGCGACCAGGGACGCGTCGGCGTCGGCCGGGGCGAGTTCGGCGAGCCGCCGCGCGACCTGCTCCGTCAGCGCGCCGTAGCGCTCCTCGTACGCCGGCAGCACGGTCCGCTCGGCGGGGTGACCGCCCGTCGCGAAGTGCTCGGTGCCCGAGGTGAAGGCGCCCGGCACCACGATGGTCGTCTCGATGCCGAAGCGGGCCAGCTCGGCGGCGTAGGACACGGCGAGCGCGTCCATCGCGGCCTTGGCGGCGAAGTACGGCGCGAGGTACGGCGGGGTGCCGCCCCTGCTGGACGTGGAGCCGATCCACAGCAGCAGGCCGTGTTCCCGGGCGCGCAGGTGGGGCAGCGCGGCCCGGTTGACGCGCTGGGTGCCGAGGACGTTCGTGTCGTAGACCGCGGCCAGTTCCTCGGGGGTGAAGGCCTCGGTGGGGCCGGTCACCATGTGGCCCGCGTTGTGGACGATCACGTCGAGGCCGCCCGCCTCGGCGAGGACGGTGGCCACGGCCGCGTCGGCCGACTCCTGGGAGAGGACGTCGAGTTCGACCGTGCGCAGGTCCACGCCGTGCTCCGCGGCATGGGCCGCCGCCCGGGCGACGCGGTCCGCGTTGCGCCCCCGTGTGTCGCGCATCGCGGCGTAGACCGTGTGCCCGGCGCGGGCGAGCGCGCGGGCGGACAGGGCGCCGAAGCCGCTGCCGGCGCCGGTGATGAGGATCGTCTTCTTGCTCATGTCGGAACTCCTGGGGTGCGGGACGGGCAGGCGGCGGGGGCGGCGGTGCGTCAGACGATGCCGCCGTTGGCGCGGACCACCTGGCCGTTGACCCAGTGCCCGGCGGGCGAGGCGATGAAGGCGACGAGGGAGGCGATGTCCCCGGGGGTGCCGAGGCGCTCCAGCGGCGGCTGGGCGGCCATCCAGGCGATGGTCTCCTCGTCCTTGCCGTCCAAAAACAGCTCGGTGGCGGTCGGTCCGGGGGCCACGGCGTTGACGGTGACGTCCCGGCCGCGCAGTTCGCGGGCCAGGATCAGCGTCATCGCCTCGACCGCACCCTTGGAGGCGGCGTACGCGGCGTAGCCGGGCAGGGCGAGACCCAGCACGGAACTGGAGATGTTGACGAGCGCGCCGCCCGCGCGCAGCCGGCGCGCGGCCTGCTGGTCGACGACGAACGTGCCGCGGATGTTGGTGCGGTGCATCCGGTCGAGGACGTCGAGGTCGAGGTCCGCGAGCGGGGCCAGGGTCATCGATCCGGCGGCGTGCACGACGACGTCGACGCCGCCGAAGGCCAGCTCGGCCGCGTCGAACAGGCCGGCCACCGCGGCCTCGTCGGCCACGTCGGCGCGGACGGCGATCGCCCGCCCGCCCGCTTCGGTGATCGCGAGGACGGTCTTGTCCGCCTCCGTGCCGTTGCTCGCGTAGTTCACGACGACGGCATGCCCCTGGGCGGCGAGCCGCTCGGCGGTCTCCCGGCCGATGCCGCGTGATCCGCCGGTGACGATCGCGACGCGGGGGAAGGCTGCGGCCGGCTCGTGCTGCTCGCTCATGGCGTTGCTCCTTGGACTGACGGTGGTAGCGGTGTTCCGCTCCCGATAGAAGCAACGCTAACACTTATGAGGTAGCGACGCTACCCCTGCTCCGTAGCATCGCTACGGAACACCGGTACGGCGGCTCGGCGGCTCGGGGGCTCGGCGGCTCAGCGGCTCAGCGGCTCGGCGGCTCGGCGGCTCGGCGGCTCACAGTGGCGTGAGGCGGTGGCCGGGAACGGCCCGCCCGGCCGCCCCCACCACGCCCCGATAGGGTCGACCGGACCGAACGGGAGAAGCCCTCATGCCGCGCTACCTCGACACCAAGCACCGGGCCGTCACGACGTTCCAGCGGCGGATCGGCAATCCGCTGCTGAAGCGGTTGCCCTGGCAGACCCTGCTGGAGACCACCGGGCGCACCTCGGGGCTGCCGCGCCGGACCCCGGTCGGCGGGCGCCGCGTCGGCGACTCGTTCTGGCTCGTCTCGGAGTTCGGCGACAAGTCCCAGTACGTACGGAACATCGAGGCCGACCCGCGGGTCCGGGTCCGCATCCGGGGCCGCTGGTACCACGGCACCGCCCATCCGCTCCCCGACGACGACCCGCGGGCCCGCCTCAGGCTGCTGCCGCGCCTGAACAGCGCTGCCGTCCGCGTCCTCGGCACCCGGCTGCTGACCGTCCGGGTCGACCTGACCGACTGACCGCCCGCGCCTGCCTGACCGGCCGACCGTCCGCAGCCGGCCGGACCCGCGGGCGGTCGTCCGGCCCCGCCTCACCCCGGCCAGACAATGGCCTGCACCTCGCTGTAGGCGTGCAGCGCGTAGGACCCCACGTCCCGCCCGACGCCGCTCTTCTTGAAGCCGCCGAACGGGGCCTCCATGTTGCGGCCGACCGTGTTCACGCCCACCCCGCCGGCCCGCAGCCGGCGGGCGACGCGGAAGGCGCGGGCGACGTCGCCGGACCAGACGTAGTCGATCAGGCCGTAGTCGCTGTCGTTGGCGAGGGTGACCGCCTCCTCCTCGTCGTCGAAGGGGAGGACGGCGACGACCGGGCCGAAGATCTCCTCACGCACCACCCGCATGTCGGGCGTGCAGTCGGCGAGCAGGGTGGGTGCGACGTAGAAACCCCGTTCGGCGGCGGGCCGTTCGCCGCCCGCGACGACGCGCGCGCCTTCCTTGCGCCCCAGTTCGACGTACGCCTCGACACGGTCGCGATGGGCCGCGGAGATGACCGGGCCGACCACCGTGCCCTGCCCCCTCGGGTCCCCCACCGTCAAGTGCCGTGCGTACGCGGCCAGTCGCTCGACCAGCCGGTCGTACACGCCTCGCTGCACGATCACCCGGGTCGGCGCCGTGCAGATCTGCCCGCTGTAGAACGAGAACGTGGTGCCGATCCCCGACACCGCCGAGTCCAGGTCGGCGTCGTCGAAGACGACCGCCGCGCCCTTCCCGCCCAGCTCCATCAGCTGCCGCTTCATCCCCCGGCCGCACACCTCGGCGATCCGCTGCCCGACCGCGGTCGAACCGGTGAAGCTGACCATGTCGACGTCGGGGCAGTCGACCGCGGCCTCCCCGGCCTCCGGGCGCGATCCCGACACCACGTTCACCACGCCCGGCGGGGCGCCGGCCGCCTCCAGGGCCTCCGCCATCCGGTACACCGACAGCGGGTCCTGCGGCGCGGGCTTGACCACCACGGTGTTGCCCATGGCCAGGGCGGGGGCCACCTTGCCGGCCGGATTGGCCCAGGGGTTGTTGTACGAGGTGATGCACGTGACCACCCCGACCGGGTGGCGCACGGCCAGCGCGCCCATCACGGCGGCCCCGCCGAACGGGCCGGCCTCGTTGATCTGCGGCGGCAGCGGCTGTTCGACGGGCTCGACCTTCGCGTAGCGCCGGAAGCGGGCCACCGCGACCCCCACCTGCATGCCGCGCGCCGTGCCCGTCGTGGCACCGCTCTCGGCCTGGGCGAGCTCGGCGTACGGAAGGAAGTTGCGCTGGATGATCCCGGCCGCCCGGCCGAGCACCGCGGCGCGTTCCTCCGCGGGTGTGCGCGACCACGCGCCGAAGGCCTCACGGGCCGCCGCCGCGGCCGCGTGCACCTGGTCCCGCGAGGCCTCGGGCGCGAGCCCGACGGCCTCCTCGGTCGCCGGATCGATCACCTCGTAGTGCCCGTGCTCGGGCTCCACCCACGCCCCGCCGATGAACAACCGCTGCTCGCCGGTCACCTGACCCCCTCGAAGAACCGGTCCGGGCCGCCGCGCGGCGGCCCGGACGCCCGTCACCTGGTGTTCACCGTCCGCGTGTCCCGCCCGGAGCGGAGCACCTTGCCGGGCACGGCGCCGGTCACCGTGTCCTGCCGGATCGCCTCGACGCCGTTGACCCACACCGCGGTCACGCCGATCGCCTTGGAGTCGAGGCGCGGGCTGTCACCCGGCAGGTCGTGCACCAGGGTGGCCTTGCCGGCGTCGATCCGTTCCGGGTCGAAGAGGACCAGGTCGGCATGGAACCCCACCTCGATGCGTCCGCGCTCGCGCAGCCCGAACAGCTGCGCCGGATCGTCCGTCAGCATCCGTACGGCCTGCTCCAGCGTCGCCAGCTTCCGCCCGCGCAGACAGTCGCCGAGGAAGCGCGTGGTGTACGGGGCTCCGCACATGCGGTCCAGGTGGGCGCCCGCGTCGGAGCCGCCGAGCAGCACGTCCTGGTGCTGCCAGGTCTCCGCGCGCAGCGCCCACGAGCCGGGGTCGTTGTCGGTGGGCATCGGCCACAGCACGGTCCGCAGGTCGTCGTGGGCGCAGATCTCGACCAGGCACGCGAAGGGCTCCTGGCCGCGCTCGGCCGCGATGTCCCGGACGACCCGGCCGGTCAGGCCCTCGTTGGCCGCGCTGTACGTGTCCCCGATGACGTAGCGCCCGAAGTCGGCGAGCCGCCGGAACACGCCCGCCTCCTTGCTGTCGGCCCGCCGCAGCATCTCGGCGCGGACGTCCGGGTCGCGGAGCTTCGCGATGCGTTCCGGGACGGGCAGCGCGAGGACCGGACCCCAGCCGGGGATCAGGTTCAGCGCGCAGAAGGTGCCGAGCGACATGTTCATCGGGGTGAGGATCGGCATGGTGAGCGCGACGACGCGGCCACCGGCCTTGCGGGCGCGTTCGCTCGCCTCCAGTTGCCGCGGGACGCGTTCGGGCACGGCCGCGTCGATCGTCAGGACGTTCCAGTTCAGGGGGCGGCCCGCCGCCGCGCTCATCTCCACGAACAGGTCGATCTCGGCGTCGCTGAACTGATCGAGGCAGCCCGCCACGATCGCCTCGATCTGTGTGCCCTCGTGCTCGCCGACCGCCTTGCTGAGCGCCAGCAGTTCCGCGGGCCGGGCGTGCCGTGAGGCGACCGGTTCGCCGTCGCCGTCGGAGTGGGTGGAGGACTGGGTGGTGGACAGGCCCCAGGCGCCCGCGTCCATCGCCTCGTGGAGCAGGCGCAGCATGTCCTCCAGCTGGCCCGGGGTGGGCCGGCCGCCCACCGCGTCGGGTCCCATCACATGGCGGCGCAGCGCGCAGTGCCCGACCATGAAGCCGGCGTTGACGGCGATGCGGCCCTCCAGGGCGTCCAGGTACTCGCCGAAGGTGTGCCAGTTCCAGGGCGCGCCCTCCTCCAGGGCGACCAGGGACATGCCCTCGACCTTGGACATCATGCGGCGGGTGTAGTCGGCGTCGGCGGGGCGGGCGGGGTTCAGCGGCGCCAGGGTGAAGCCGCAGTTGCCGCCCGCGACGGTGGTGACCCCGTGGTTCAGGGACGGCGTCGCGTACGGGTCCCAGAAGAGCTGGGCGTCGTAGTGCGTGTGCGGGTCGACGAAGCCGGGCGCGAGGACGAGGCCGGCCGCGTCCTCGGCCGTGCGGGACTCCTCGGTGACCGCGCCGACGGCGGCGACACGGCCGTCCCGTATGCCGACGTCGGCGACGAACGCGGGCGCGCCGGTCCCGTCGACGACGGTCGCGCCCCTGATGACGTGATCGAGCATGGCGGCGTCCCTCCTTGAACTCCGCGGCGGTGGGCGCCCCCACAGGGGCGCGGGGAACTGCGCGGCCGGCCGCCGGGGGTCCGCGGTCGCCCGGCGGTCCGCGGCCCCGCGGCGTTCAGGCGCTCTGCCGGAACCGCGTGGTCCGGTGCACGGGATCCGTGTCGATCTTCGGGATCACGTGTTCGCCGATCAGCCGGATGGTCTGCAGGGTCTCCTCCTTGGGCACCCCGACCGGCAGACCGAAGCTGAGCTGGTCGGCGCCCGCCTGCTCCCAGCGCTTGCACTGGGTGAGCACCTCGTCCGGGTCGCCGCAGATCAGCAGTTCCTCCTCGATGAGGAGCTCGACGAACTCGGGGGTGTACTCGGGGAGCGTCTCGGGCCAGACGGGGAAGCCCTCGGGGCGCGGGAAGGTGTCGTGGTAGCGGAAGACGAGGGACGGCAGGTAGTGCAGTCCGCCGCGGACGGCGATGTCGATGGCCTCGTCGTGGGTGGGCGCGCAGATGGCGGTCGTCGTCACCATCACGTTGTCGTTGACGAAGTCGCCGATCGGTTCGGCGTTCACGATCGCGGTCTTGTACTGCTCCAGCACCCACTCCATGTCGGAGACCTTCTGGATGCTGAAGCCGAGCACTCCGAGGCCCTTGCGGGCGGCCATGGCGTACGAGGGCGGTGAGCCGGCGGCGTACCACATGGCCGGGTGCGACTTCCCGTACGGCTTCGGCAGGATCTTGCGCGGCGGCAGCGACCAGAACTTGCCCTGGAAGCCGACGTACTCGTCCTGGAGCCACATCTTCGGGAACTCGGCGATCGTCTCCTCCCAGATCTCCTTGGTGAAGTTCATGTCGGTGACGCCCGGTATGAAGCCGAGGATCTCGTGCGAGCCGGCGCCGCGCCCCGAGCCGAACTCGAAGCGGTTGCGCGAGAGGTGGTCGAGCATGGCGACCTTCTCGGCTACCTTCACCGGGTGGTTGACCTGGGCGAGCGGGTTGAAGATGCCCGAGCCGAGGTGGATGCGTTCGGTCGCGTGCGCCAGGTAGCCGAGGTAGACGTCGTTCGCCGAGAGGTGCGAGTACTCCTCCAGGAAGTGGTGCTCGGACGCCCAGGCGTACTTGAAGCCGGACTTGTCCGCCTGGATGACGTACTCGGTCTCCTCCATCAGCGCCTTGTGCTCGGCGAGCGGATCGGTCTCGGCCCGCTTGCCCACGTATCCCTGTACAAAGAGCCCGAATTCCAAGGAGGTTCACCGTCCCCACGTCTTTATCTGACAGACCGTCAGATCTAATGCGCCGACTGTTGCACCGCACCCTTGAGCCGTCAATAGCTGACAGCACGTCAGATGACGCTGATCCCGGCCAGCCATCCCCCGTCGATCACGAACGGCTGCCCGGTGATGTAGGAGGAGTCCTCGCCGGTCAGGAACAGGGCCAGCCGGGCCACCTCCTCCGGCCGCCCGACGCGCCCCAGCGGCACGAGCTTGCGGTACAGCTCGTCGAGGGCGGCGGAGGTCTCCTCGGGGTCCGCGTCCGGGTCGAGCTGGGCGGGGTTGCTCATGGCGGTGTCGACGGCTCCGGGGCACACCGCGTTGACCCGTATGCCCTTGGCCGCGAGCTCCAGGGCGGCCACCCGGGTCAGCCCGACGATGGCGTGCTTGGTCGCCGCGTACGCGCCCACCCACGCCATGCCGGTGAGTCCCGTGTACGAGGCCGTGTTCACGATCGTGCCGCCGCCCGCGGCGGCGATCTCCGGCGCGACGGTCTTGATGCCGAGGAACACCCCGACCTGGTTGACCTGCACGATCTGCTGGAACTCTTCGAGGGGCGTGTCGACCAGTTCGTTGAAGCGCAGGATGCCGGCGTTGTTGACGAGCCCGTCGACGCGCCCGTACGCGCCCTTCGCGGCGGCCGTGGCCGCGCGCCAGTCGTCCTCACTGCTCACGTCGAGGTGGACGTACCGGGCCCCGATCTCCTTGGCGAGGGTCTCGCCCTGGTCGTCCAGCACGTCGGCGAGGACGACCCGCGCGCCCTCCGCCACGAAGAGCCGCGCCTCCTGCTCGCCCTGTCCGCGCGCCGCGCCGGTGATGAGGACGACGCGTCCGTCCAGCTTGCCCATGCCGTGTCTCCCTGCTCTGCCTGGTTGGGGTGGGTGCGGGCGAGGGCGGCCCGGCCGCAGCTCCTGGATCCGGACCGTGCCCCGCCTCAGTCGAGGAGGGGCCCGACCTCCGCGCCGAACGCGGCCATCTGGTCGGTGAGCTCGCCGCGGCTGCGGCTGCGGAAGCGCACCTGTATCTGGTGCACGCCCATCGCGCGGTACGCCCGCAGCGACTCGGCGAGCGCCTCGGGCGATCCGTGCAGGGTGCGCCGCCCGACGTCCCAGCCCGGCTCGCCGACGTACAGCGGCTCGGTGATGGCGCCGACGGTCAGGGGGTCCTCGATGCCCGCCTGCGCGCGCAGCTCGCCGAGCCGGGCGATCTGCGCGGGCAGCCGGTCGCGCGGGTCGCCCTGCGGCAGCCAGCCGTCGCCGCGGACCGCGGCACGGCGCACGGCGGCGGGCGAGGAGCCGCCGACCCACACGGGCACCCGGTCCTGGGCCGGCCGCGGCCGCTGCCCGAGCCCCTCGAAGTCGTACAGCTTGCCGTGGTGGACCGGGAACTCCTCGGGACCGAGGGCGGCGCGCAGCGCGTCCACGGTCTCGTCGAGCACCGCCCCGCGCCGCTCGAAGTCGGCCCCGACCGCGTCGAACTCCTCGCGCACGTGCCCGGCGCCCACCCCGAGCACGAGCCGGCCGCCGGACAGGTGGTCGAGGGTCGCGTACTGCTTGGCCGTGACGAGCGGATGCCGCAGTCCGACGATCGCGACATGGCTGAGCAACCGGACCCGTTCCGTCACGGCCGCCAGGTGCGCGAGGGTGGCGACGGGGTCGTACCAGATGGTGCTCATCGCCCCGGCGAGGCGGCGCGGGATGGCGACGTGGTCGCAGCTCGCGATGTAGTCGAAGCCGGCGCGGTCGGCAGTGCGGGCGATCTCGACGAGGTCCGCCGGGCCCGCCGAGGCCTCCCACGCCTCCGCGTAGAGCGTGCTCTGCGACTGGACCGGGAGCTGCATCCCGTACGCCAGTCGTCCTTCGGGCAGCACCTGCATGGCACGCCCTCCCATCTGACGATCCGTCATGTCGCTCGGGCTGTCGCCCATCGTCGTAGCTGACGGACCGTCAGACAAGAGGCGGGCCGGTATTCAGGGCGCCCAGAGACCGTCCTCCGTGAGCCCCAGCAGGTCGATCGCGTTGCGCCGCACGATCCGCTCGACGACATCGGGGGCGAGATGGGCCATCTGCGCCTCGCCGACCTCCCGGGACTTCGGCCAGGTGGAGTCCGAGTGCGGGTAGTCCGTCTCGTACAGGACGTTGCCGACGCCGATCGCGTCCAGGTTCCGCAGGCCGAAGGCGTCGTCGAAGAAGCAGCCGTACACATGGTCGGCGAACAGCTCGGACGGCGGCCGGTGCACCTTGTCGGCGACACCGCCCCAGCCCCGGTTCTCCTCCCACACCACGTCGGCCCGTTCGAGGATGTAGGGAATCCAGCCGATCTGCCCCTCCGCGTACATGACCTTCAGGTTCGAAAAGCGTTCGAACTTGCCGCTCATCAGCCAGTCCACCATCGAGAAGCAGCAGTTGGCGAAGGTGATGGTGGAGCCGACGGCGGGCGGGGCGTCGGCGGAGGTCGAGGGCATACGGCTGGAGGAGCCGATGTGCATGGCGACGACCGTGCCGGTCTCGTCGCACGCGGCGAGGAAGGGGTCCCAGGCGTCGGTATGGACGGAAGGCAGCCCCAGATGGGGAGGGATCTCGGAGAAGGCCACCGCGCGTACGCCACGGGCCGCATTGCGCCGTACTTCTTCCGCCGCAAGTTCGGCGTCCCACAGCGGAATGAGGGTCAGCGGTATGAGGCGGCCCGCGGCCTGAGGTCCGCACCATTCCTCCACCATCCAGTCGTTGTAGGCCCTCACCGCGAGAAGGCCCAGCTCGCGATCCTTGGCCTCGGTGAACGTCTGGCCGCAGAAGCGCGGGAACGTGGGGAAGCAGAGAGCGGACTGGACATGATTGACGTCCATGTCGGCCAGGCGCGAGGGCACGTCGTACGAGCCTGGTCGCATCTGCTCGTACGTGATGACTTCGAGCCTGATCTCGTCGCGGGAGTACCCGACGGCCGTGTCGAGCCGGGTGAGCGGGCGGTGCAGGTCCTCGTACACCCACCAGTCGCCGACCGGACCGTCGTCGCCCGGGGCGCCCATCACCGGGGCGAACTTCCCGCCGAGGAACGTCATCTCCTTCAGCGGCGCCCGGACGATGCGGGGGCCGGTGTCCTGGTACCTGGCCGGGAGCCTGTCGCGCCAGACGTCGGGGGGCTCCACCGTGTGGTCGTCCACCGAGATGATCTTCGGGAAGGGCGTTTCGGAGGTCACCGAAGGGCCCGCCTTGCTCTGCGTGGTCTCCATACGGCCCACGGTAGCGCTGATCTGACGACCCGTCAGCTCCCTGTCCAGCCGCCCGTACCGCCACCCGTGGGCTGGGCGATTGTGTGCGGACATGTGAGGAGACTGTGTGAGGACCTTGTGGTGTACCGTCCGGCGCCCTGTGACAGCCGTCTCCCACGGCTGACGCATCCGCCATGAACAAGGCAAACTGGCCTCGTTGTACTGACGGTTCGGCAGGGGGACAGCGATGGTCGGTGTGCCGCGGGTACCGGAGCAGCGGCGTCCCGAGGGATCGGCGGCGTTGCGCTTCAGCGTGCTCGGACCGGTGCGCGCCTGGCGCGGGGACGACGCCCTGCCCGCCGGGTCACCACAACAACGCGCCCTGCTGGCGGCCCTGCTGCTGCGCGAGGGCCGCACGGCCACGGCATCCGAACTCATCGACGCCCTCTGGGGCGACGAACCCCCCTCCCAGGCGCTGGCCGCCGTCCGCACCTACGCGTCACGGCTCAGGAAGGCCCTGGGAACCGACGTCCTGGTCAGCGAGTCCGGCGGATACGCCATCCGGTCCCTCGGCGACGGGGCGCTGGACCTCGCCCGCGCCCAGGAACTCGCCGCCGACGCGGAGAAGGCCCGCGGCGGTGGAGACCTGTGCCGCGCCCGCGAGCTGCTCCGGGACGCCCTCGGCCAGTGGGACGGCGAGGCGCTCGCGAGCGTGCCCGGCCCGTACGCGGAGACCCAGCGGGCACGGCTCGACGAATGGCGGCTGCAACTCCTGGAGTCCTGCCTCGACATGGACCTGGAGCAGGGCTGCCACGCGGAGGCCGTCTCGGAGCTGACCGCCCTGACGGCCGCGCACCCGCTGCGCGAACGGCTGCGCGAACTGCTGATGCTCGCCCTCTACCGCAGCGGCCGCCAGGCCGAGGCCCTCGCGGTGTACGCGGACACCCGGCGCCTGCTCGCCGACGAGCTGGGCGTGGACCCGCGGGCGGGCCTCAAGGAGCTCCAGCAGCGCATCCTCCAGGCCGACCCCGGCCTCGCCGAACCGTCCGCCCCGGCCGCCGAGCCCGCCGCGGCTCCGGTACGCCCCGCCCAGCTGCCGGCCACCGTCACCGACTTCACCGGGCGCGCCTCCTTCGTCCAGGAACTCAGCGAGGTCCTGGCCTCCGCCACCTCCGCGGAGGGCAGCGTGATGGCGGTCTCCGCGCTCGCCGGGATCGGCGGCGTGGGCAAGACGACCCTCGCCGTGCATGTCGCGCACCAGTCGCGCGGGGCCTTCCCCGACGGTCAGCTGTACGTGGACCTCCAGGGCGCGGGCGCACGCTCCGCCGAACCCGAGACCGTGCTCGGGGCCTTCCTGCGGGCCCTGGGCACCGCCGACTCGGCGATCCCCGACTCCCTGGAGGAACGGGCCGCCCTCTACCGCTCCGTGCTGGACGGGCGCCGCGTGCTCGTCCTGCTGGACAACGCGCGGGACGCCGCACAGGTGCGTCCGCTGCTGCCCGGCACCGAGGGCTGCGCGGCGCTGGTGACCTCCCGGGTGCGGATGGTGGACCTGGCGGGCGCGCACCTCGTGGACCTCGACGTGATGTCCCCCGAGGAAGCCCTCCAGCTCTTCACGAAGATCGTCGGCGAGGAGCGGGTGGCGTCCGAGCGGGAGGCCGCCCTGGACGTGGTCGCCGCGTGCGGCTTCCTCCCCCTGGCCATCCGCATCGCCGCCTCCCGGCTGGCCGCCCGCCGCACCTGGACCGTGTCCGTCCTGGCCGCCAAGCTCGCCGACGAGCGGCGCCGACTGGACGAGCTCCAGGCGGGCGACCTCGCCGTCAAGGCGACCTTCGAACTCGGCTACGGCCAGCTGGAGCCCGCACAGGCCCGCGCCTTCCGGCTGCTGGGCCTGGCCGACGGCCCGGACATCTCGCTGCCCGCGGCGGCCGCCGTGCTCGACCTGGGCATCGAGGACACCGAGGACCTCCTGGAGTCCCTCGTCGACACCTCGCTCCTGGAGTCCGCGGCGCCCGGCCGCTACCGCTACCACGACCTCGTACGGCTCTACGCGCGTGCCTGCGCCGAGCGCGACGAACAGCCGCCGAGCGAACGCGCCGCGGCGATGTCGCGGCTGCTGGACTTCTACCTGGCCTCGGCCAGCGCGGTCTACGCCATCGAACGCCCCGGCGACCGGACCGTGGACCATCTCGAAGTGACCCGGCAGCAGGGGCAGGAGTTCGCCGACGACGGCAAGGCGCTCGACTGGCTGCACGCCGAGGCGGCCTGCATCCTGGCGTTCGTCCAGCAGTCGCTCGGCCCGGACACACTGCGCCGGGGGGTCGATCTCCTGCTCGCCTCCAAGGACCTCGCGGAATCGGGGGCCAGCTCCCTGGCGTACGAGGCGGCGACCAGGGCCGCCCGGGATGCCGCGGAGGCCCTCGACGACGCCCACGCGGCGGGGCGCGCCCGGGTCACGCTCACCCAGGTGCTCAGCACCGCGGGACGCTTCGACGAGGCGGCCGCCGAGGCCGACCGGGCCGTCGTCCTCGGCGAGGCGGCCATGGACCCCTGGACCAGCGGCAACGCGCCCAACGAGCTCGGCATCATCGCCATCTGCCGCAACGAGCACGCCGCCGGCGAGGCGCATCTGCTCAAGGCGATCGACCGCTTCCGCGCGGACGGCAACCGTCCCGGTGAGGCGAGCGCCCTGTGCAACCTCTCCCGTGTGCTGGTCTCCATGAACCGCACCGCGGCGGGCATCGAGCTGGCCCAGCAGGGCATCGCGATCTACGACGAGCTGGGCCTGACCGTCCGGCTCGCCAACGCCCGCTACGCGCTCGGTATCGCGTTCAGCCACGCCGGGCGCCACGTCGAGGCACTGCAGCAACTCACCCAGGCGCTCGCCATCTTCGTCGAGAACCGGCAGCGCCTGTGGGAGGGCACCACGCACTTCCGTATCGCGCAGGTGCACCTGGCGGGCCGCGGTCTCGGCAACGCGGCCCAGCACGCCGAACAGGCCCTCAGCACCGGCTGCATCGGCGGTGACTGGATGCGCGCCAACGTCCTCACCCTCCTCGGACGGTCGTTGCAGGGTCTCGGACAGGTGGACCGGGCACGCGCCTGCTGGAACGAGGCGCTCACCATCCACGAGGAGGCGGGCGCCCCCGAGGCGGACGAACTGCGCGCTCTGCTCAGCCCCGTAGCCGCCGCCTGAGCCGCCCCCGGGCGGCGTTCATCGAACGTTTATGGGCGGCTGCCAGTCTCAGTGCATCGAGCCGTCGCGTCGGGGGGCAGACGGATCGGCGTGGGCCCCACTTGTAGGGTGAGCGGCCCTGGAACGCCCGTTCGGCGACCCACGGGGGAGTTGCCGAACGGGCGTTCCCCACAGCACACCTTCAACTTCACGGGAGGGCCCAGCCATGAGCGACGAGAAGAAGACCGACGACCTCACGGACGCCACCACGATGGACAGCCACGCGCCCGCTCCGCCGGCCAAGGACCCCGTCGCCACCACGGACGACAGCCACGCGCCCGTGCCCGGCGAGGACGCCGTGACCACGATGGACAGCCACGCCCCGGCCCCGCCGGCCAAGGACGGCGTGACCACGATGGACAGCCACGCTCCCGTGCCGCCGGCGCTGCGCCGCGACTGACGACTGCCTGGCAACGGGGATCGGCCGCGGCGGCGCGGAGGGGGAGCCGTCGCGGCCGAGGCATGTCCGGGAGACGCCGGCCCGCCCGTCCGTCAGCGGCCCCGCAGTTCCCCCTTGACCACCTTCCCGCTCGCGTTGCGCGGCAGCTGGGCCACGAACTCCACTGCGCGCGGGACCTTGTAGTTGGCCATCTCACGGCGGGACCAGGCGATGAGGTCGTCGGAGGTCAGGGTGGAGTCCGTACGGCGGACCACGTAGGCCTTGCCCACCTCGCCGAGGCGGCCGTCGGGGACGCCGATCACGGCGACGTCGGCCACGTCCGGGTGCAGGCCGAGGAGTTGCTCTATCTCCGCGGGGTAGGCGTTGAAGCCGCCGACGATGAACATGTCCTTGATCCGGTCGGTGATGCGGAGGTTGCCCGCCTCGTCGAGGACGCCGACGTCCCCGGTGCGGAGCCAGCCGTCCGGGTCCAGGACCACGGAGGTGGCCTCCGGGTCCTCGAAGTAGCCCTGCATGACGTTGAATCCGCGGACCAGGACCTCTCCGGGCGTGCCCGGGCCGACGGGGTCTCCCGCGGTGTCCACGACCCGCACCTCGCTGCCCGGGATGGCCCGGCCCGACGTGGCGGCGATCACCGGCGCGGCGTCGCCCCGGCGGCACATGGTGACGATGCCGCTGGCCTCGGAGAGACCGTAGGCCGTCAGCACGGTGTCGATCCGCAGCTCGGACTTCAGCCGTTCCACCAGGCGCAGCGGGACGACGGCCGCGCCCGTCACCACCAGGCGCAGGGCCGAGAGGTCGTGGGTGTCCCGGGACGGGTGGTCCAGCAGGGACTGGTGGAGGGTGGGCGGGCCCGGGAGGACGGAGATGCGCTCCGCGGCGATGTTCGCCAGCACGGTGTCCACGTCGAACACGGGCTGCGGGACCATGGTCGCGCCGCGCATCAGACAGGCGATGATCCCGGCCTTGTAGCCGAAGGTGTGGAAGAACGGGTTGACGATCAGATAGCGGTCGCCCTCGCGCAGGCCCGCGAGGTCGCTCCAGATCGCGTAGCCGCGCAGCGTCTGCGCGTGGGTGATCAGCGCGCCCTTGGGGCGGCCGGTCGTGCCCGAGGTGAAGACGATGTCGGAGGGTGACTCTCCGGAGAGGGCGTCCTCGCGCCGCCGTACGTCGTCCCGGCCCACGCCTTCGCCCTCGGCCAGGAAGTCCTTCCACGTGCGGAAGTCGGCGGGGGCGTCGTCCGCGAGGACCACCACCTGCTCCAGGTGCGGCAGCCCCGGCAGCGGACCGGATCCGGCGCCCTCCCCGGCGGCCCGACGCAGCGACGCCACGTACGAGGTGCCCAGGAAGGTGCCCGTGACGAACAGCAGTTTCGCGCGGCTCCGGGACAGCACGTACGCCGCTTCCGCGCCCTTGAAACGGGTGTTGAGGGGGACGAGGACGGCACCGGCGCCGACGGCGCCGAGGGCGGAGACGATCCAGTCGAGGGTGTTGGGCGCCCAGACAGCGACCCGGTCGCCGGGCTCCACCCCGTTCGCCATGCAGGCCGCCGTCGCGCGTTCGACGCGGGCGCCCAGCTCCTCGTACGAGACGCGGGTGCGGCCGTCGACGACCGCCTCGCGGTCCGCGAAGCGCTCCGTGGCCGACCGCACCAGCCCCGGGACGCTCGTCCACTCAAGGTCACCGCGCATCGCGTACCTCCCGCCCGCACACCACTAGCTGACTGTCCGTCAGATTAGCTGTAGCCTGACGCCCTGTCAGCAGCCGGGACGTTGTGCGGAGGTGCACCCATGCCGGGGATCAAGGACGCCACAGCCGTCGTCGGGATCGGGCAGACCCCCTTCGCCAAACACCTCCCGGAGTCCGAGAAGGCCCTGGCCTGCCGGGCGATCCTCGCCGCCCTCGACGACGCCGGCATCGCGGCGTCGGAGGTCGACGGGCTCGCCTCCTACACCATGGAGGAGACGGACGAGGTGGAGGTCGCCAAGGCGGTCGGCCTCGGCGACCTCACGTTCTTCAGCAAGGTCGGCTACGGGGGCGGCGGTTCCTGCGCCACGGTCGCGCACCTGGCCGCCGCCATCGCCGCCGGGCAGGCCACCGTCGGCGTCGCCTGGCGGTCGCGCAAACGCGGCTCCGGACCCCGCCCGTGGAAGAACACCACCGTCCAGCTCCCCACCCCGGCGCAGTGGACCCGCCCCTTCGGACTTCTGCGCCCCGCCGACGAGATCGGCATGCTCGCCCGCCGGTACATGCACGAGTACGGCGCCACCCGCGACCACCTCTTCAACGTCGCCCTCGCCTGCCGCAACCGCGCCAACCAGAACCCCGCCGCGATCATGTACGAACGCCCGCTCACCCGCGAGATGTACATGACCTCCCGGTGGATCAGCGAACCGCTCTGCCTCTTCGACAACTGTCTGGAGACCGACGGCGCGCTGGCCTGCGTCCTGGTGTCCGCCGAACGCGCCCGCGACTGCCGCACCCGGCCCGTCTACGTCCACTCCGCCGCCCAGGGCCTGCCCGCCCAGCACCACGGGATGGTCAACTACTGGAACGACGACCCGCTCACCGGGCCCGCCTGGACGGCCGCCCGACACCTGTGGAAACACGCCGACTTCACCCCCGAGGACGTCGACGTGGCGCAGATCTACGACGCCTTCACCCCGCTCATACCGCTCTCCCTGGAGGGCTACGGATTCTGCGCGCGGGGTGAGGGCGCCGCGTTCACGGAGGGCGGCGCACTGGAGATCGGCGGGCGGCTGCCGGTCAACACCGGCGGAGGCGGACTCAGCGAGGCGTACGTGCACGGCTTCAACCTCATCAACGAAGGCGTGAAGCAGCTGCGCGGCACGAGCACCGCACAGGTACCCGGGGCCGCGACCTGCCTGGTCACCGCGGGGGAAGGCGTCCCGACCTCCGCCCTTCTGCTGAGGAGCTGAGATGTCCGACAGCCTGCTCTCCCCCGTGCCCGACGACGACGGCGCCCCCTTCTGGCAGTACGCCGCACACGGCGAACTGCGTGTCCAGGCCTGCGCCGACTGCGGCGAACTCCGCTTCCCGCCCCGCCCCTGCTGCCCGCACTGCCACTCCTTCGCGAGCGAATGGCGCAGGATGAGCGGCCGGGGGCGCGTGTGGTCGTACGTCGTCCCGCACCCCCCGCTGCTGCCCGCCTACGCCGAACAGGCGCCGTACAACGCGATCGTGGTGGAGCTCGCGGACGCCCCGCGGATCCGTCTCGTGGGCAATCTGGTGACCGCCCCCGACGCCCCGCTGAACTCCGTCCCCGCGCAGCGGCTGCGGATCGGCGCACGGGTGCAGGCGGTCTTCACCGAGGTCGACGGGGTGTCCGTGCCCCGCTGGGTCCTGGAGCGGCCGTGAGCGGCGGCGGACTGCGCGTCAGCGCCGACAAGGACACCGGTGTCGCCGTCGTCACCATCGACCGGCCCGCCCGGCTCAACGCCATCGACCTCGGCACCGCCGCCGAACTCGCCGCCGCATGGCGGGACTTCCGCTACGACGACGGTGTGCGGGCCGTCGTCGTCACCGGCGCCGGGGAGCGGGCCTTCAGCACCGGAATAGACCGGGACGCGGCGGTGCCGCAGCCGGGCTCCCCGTTCATGGTGGACGACCCCCTCCTCACCATCGGTCCGAAGGCCAACGACCTGTGGAAGCCGGTGATCGCCGCCGTCAACGGCATGGCCTGCGGCGGCGCCTTCTACCTGCTGGGCGAGGCGGAGTTCGTGGTCGCGGACGAGACGGCGACCTTCTTCGACCCGCACACCACGTACGGGATGGTCAGCGCCTACGAGTCCGTCCACATGGCGCAGCGGATGCCGTTCGGCGAAGTGGCGCGGATGGCGCTGATGGGGACCGCCGAGCGGATCTCGGCGCGGCGGGCCCACGAGGTGGGGCTGGTGTCCGAACTCACCCCGCCCGGTGCCGCGCTGGACGCGGCCGTCGAGTGCGCCGCCGTCATCGCCTCGCATCCGCCCGAGGCCGTGCAGGGGACCGTACGGGCGCTGTGGCTCGCCAAGGAGGCGGCACGGGCCCAGGCCCTCGCGCACGCCCCGCAGCTCGTCTCGCTCGGCAATCTGCCGACGGAACGGCAGGCGGGGCTGTTCACCGGACGACGGCCCGGGTTCCGGCTGCGTTAGGGGGTTTCGGCGTCGCGTGGCGGGGTTCCCGGACCGGGCGTAGCGTCTGCTGCGACGGCCGCCGTCCGGACTCCCTTCCGTGCCCGGCACGACGGCCGTCACCGTCCGCCGGGCCCGGCGCGCGCTACGTCGTGCGGGCCGTGCCCGTCCCCTTCTCCGCGTCCAGGGCGTACACGCAGCGGTCCTTGCTGCAGGCGTAGACGACCCCGTCCCTGACCACCGGGGCGCCGGTGATCTCGCCGCCCGTGGCGAGCTTCCAGCGCAGCCGGCCGTCGTCGGCCTTCAGGGTGTACAGCAGATGGTCGGTGGAGCCGAAGTGGATCCGGCCCTCGGCCACCGCCGGGGCACCCACCAGGTCACCGCCCGCCTGGAACCGCCACTTGGGCGTACCGGTGACGGCGTCGAGGGTGTACAGGCCCTTGCCACTGCCGACGTGGACGTGGCCCGCGGCGACGAGCACCGGCTCGACGGAGGCCCGGGACTCGGTGGCGATACGCCAGCGGTCGCGGCCGTCGGTGGCGTCGAGAGCGTAGACCGTGCCGAGGTAGTCGGCGAGGTAGACGCCGCCCCCGGTGACAGCGGGGCCGGGGGCGAAGGTGGGCGGGCAGAGGAAGACCGCCGGGGCCTCGAAGTGCCAGCGGACATGTCCGCCGGCCACGTCGATGGCGAGCACGCGAGTGCCGGCGCAGACGTAGACGTAGCCGTCGGGGGCCTGGGTGATCCGGACCGGTACGCCGCCGCAGGAGGCCGCGTCACCGATCGGGTAGGACCAGCGCTCCTCACCGGTGCGGGCCTCCAGGGCGCGCAGCCGCGCGTCCTTCCAGACGTAGACCGTGCCGTCGTGGAGCGCCGGTCCGGCCTCCGGGGACTCGAAGTCGGTCTGGGCGCCGGTGATCTCCCACAGCTTCTGGCCACTGGAGGCCTCCCACGCCTGTACGCCGCCGCCGCGGGTGCCGGTGACGACGGTGCCCCGGTCCGCCTTGAGGGAGTACACCCAGGCGTCCGTCGACAGGCGCCACAGGTCGCCGCCCTCGCGGGCGTCGAGCGCGAACAGCGTGGGCCCGTCCGAGGCGTGGATACGGCCGTCGGCGACCGCCATGGACCAGGCCACGTCCCGGGTCTTGAACCGGCGGCGTCCGGTGGCCACGTCCAGCGCGTGGACCTCGAAGGAGGTCACATAGACCAGGTCGTCGGCGACCGCGGGCGTCCCCCACACGTCGTTGGACATGCGGAAGCGCCAGGGCCGCCAGCCCGAGGCCGACTCGGCGGGCGGGGCCGGCGCCACGGCCGGCACGGGGTCGGCGCCGTTCACCCCGGCGTGCGGCCGGGACCAGGACGCGGCCAGGCCCGCCTCCGGAGGCGGCGCCTTGACGGCGGCGGCACGGGCGTCGGCGACGCGCGGCCCGGGGCCGATGGGCACCTGGGCGCCCGCGAGGCGCACCGGGCCGGTGTCGGGCGCCCCGACGGGCACGGGGGCGTGCGAGGGCGGCGCGGGCACGGCGGAGCGGCCCCCTGCGCTGCGTCCGCCGCCGGTGGCGGGCTTGGGGGCCGGGCGGCCCCCTCGGCGCGTCTCGATGAGGCCCACCGCCCGCTCGGGCAGCCAGGCCGACGCCGTACCGCTGTCGTCGGAGCCGGAGCCGAAGAGGTGGGGGGCCAGCTGCGCCTGGAGGTCGGCGGGGTTCGGGCGTGCCGTGGCCTCCATCTGCATGCAGGACTCGATGAGGGGGCGCAGTTCGTCGGGCAGCCCCTCCAGGTCCGGGCCCTCGCGCAGCAGCATGAAGACCGTCTCGACGGGGTTCGCGCCATGGAAGGGGGCGTGGCCGGTGGCGGCGAAGACGAGCATCGAGCCGAGCGAGAAGACGTCGCTCGCGCCGGTGACGCTGCGGGAGTCCTTGGCCTGCTCGGGCGACATGTAGGCGGGTGTGCCGACGGCGACGTTCGTCATGGTCAGGCGGGTGTTCGAGACGCCGGACGCGATGCCGAAGTCGATCACGCGCGGCCCGTCCTCGACGACCAGGACGTTGGAGGGCTTGAGGTCGCGGTGGACGAGACCCGCGCCGTGGATGGACTGGAGGGCCTCCGCGACGCCCGCCGCCAGCCAGCGCACCGCCTGGGCCGGGAGCGGCCCGCACTCGTTCACTATTTCTTCGAGGGAGGGCGCGGGCACGTAGGCCGTGGCCAGCCAGGGCACCGCGGCGCGCGCGTCGGCGTCCACGACCGCCGCCGTGTAGAAGCCGGACACGGCGCGGGCCGCCTCGACCTCGCGCGAGAAGCGGACCCGGAACAGCTGGTCCTCGGCGAGTTCCGTCCTGACCGTCTTGATCGCCACGCGCCGGCCGGACGCCGAGCGCGCGAGATAGACCAGCCCCATGCCGCCGGCACCGAGCCGCCCCAGCACCTCGAACGGCCCGATCCGCCGCGGATCGTGCTGCGTCAGCTGATCCACCACTTGCCTGCCACCTCCCCGTACGGGCCGCGCCGTCCACGTATGAACGCGGCCCCGTGCAGCGTCTCACCACCGCACCGCCATGGCGGCACGCACCCTGATTCTTCCTGGCCGAGCCAAAGGTTGCGAACCAGGGGGCGAATCGGGGTGTCTCATGATGTATCAGGGCAAAGGGTCAGGGTTTTCCGGTGGTGGACCGCCGCGCCGCCCGCGACCGGTGGCCGATTCACCTCTCCAGTACGGCGAAGGAGGCCCCCTGGTTGTCCGTGACCACCGCCACCCGCCCGTACGAGGTCTCGAAGGGCGCGGCCTGGACACGGCCGCCGAGCCGGCTCACCGTCCGCAGCGCCGCGCCGCAGTCCTCGACCCCGAAGTGGACGAGGAAGTGGGGTGGCATTTCGGCCGGGAAGACGTCGGAGACCGGAGCCCGGCCGAAATCGGGGGTGGCGTCGGGGCCGAAGAGGGCGTCGTGGAAGAGGGAGCCGTAGAACCGGTCGACCGTCGTGGTGTCCCGGGCGTACAGCTCGGCCCAGCAGAAGGAGCCGGGCTCGTGGCGCCGCCCGAAGCCGGGGTGCGTGCCGGTCTGCCACAGGCCGAACACGGCGCCCTCCGGATCGGTCGCCAGGGCGGCCGTCCCCAGGGTGTCGACCGGCTCGGGGGCGGTGATGAGCCGTCCGCCCGCCTCCGTGACCCGGCGGGAGAGCGCGGTGACGTCGGGCGCCGCGAAGTAGACCGTCCACACGGTGGGCATCCGGCCGTCCCGCTTGGGCGCGAGGGCCGCGACGGCCTCGCCGCGGAGACGGGCCCAGCCGGACGGGCCGTACCCCTCGGCGAAGGTCCAGCCGAAGAGCTCGCCGTAGAAGCGCTTGCCCGCGTCCACGTCGGGGAGCTGCGCGTCGACCCAGCAGGGCACGCCCTCGGAGAAAACGGCTGATTCGGCCATGCGGCCAAGCTAACGGCCCTCCCCGCATCCCGCAGAGCGGGCGCGCCCACCCCCGTGAACTCCCGTGGCGGGCCCCCGCACCCCATTTGCACTCGGCCGAATCGCGCTCCGATCACCCCTCGGTAAGCTGACGGCATGACAGGACAAGTGCGTACCGTCGACGGCCGCGTGGCCGGACGGCGTGGGCAGGCGACCCGGCAGAAGCTGCTCGACTGCCTCAGCGAGATGCTCAGCTCCTCGCCCTACCGGGACGTCAAAGTCATTGATGTCGCCCGGAAGGCGGGCACGTCGCCGGCGACCTTCTACCAGTACTTCCCGGACGTCGAAGGCGCCGTCCTGGAGATCGCCGAGCAAATGGCCGCGGAGGGCGCGGCGTTGACCCAGTTGCTCGAAGGACGTTCGTGGGTCGGCAAGGCCGGCTGGCAGACCGCCCAGGAGCTCGTGGACGGTTTCCTGGAGTTCTGGCGCAAGAACGACGCGATCCTGCGGGTCGTCGACCTGGGCGCCGCCGAGGGCGACAAACGGTTCTACAAGATCCGCATGAAGATCCTGAACTCCGTGAACAACTCCCTTACGGACACCGTCACCGAGCTCCAGTCCAAGGGCAAGGTCGACAAGGACGTGAACCCGGCCGCGATGGCCGGCTCCCTCGTCGCCATGCTCGCGGCGGTGGCCTCGCACCAGAAGGGCTTCCAGTCCTGGGGCGTCAAGCAGGCCGAACTCAAGCCGAACCTGGCGCTGTTGGTGCACCTCGGCGTGACCGGGAAGAAGCCGACGAAGTAGCGCCTCCCCTTTTCTTGCTCAGATCCCCTGCTCAATTCCTGTCATGCGGGCGGCAGTCCACCGGTGTGGGCTGCCGCCCGCTGCGCTGTGCGGGCCCCGGCGCCCACCGCTACGAGGGCAGCGGGCGGTCCGTGACGACGTGCTTCATCACGAGCGTCGACGTCAGCCGCTGCACGCCCGGCAGCGTCGCCAGCCGGTCGTCGTAGAGCCGCTGGAAGGCCGCGAGGTCGGCGGTCGCGACCCGCAGCAGGTAGTCCGGCTCCCCGAAGAGCCGTTGCGCGTCCAGGACGTGGGGGATGTCCGCCAGCGCCCGCTCGAAGTCGGCGACGGTGTCCCGGTCCTCCTGGCGCATCGAGACGAAGACCAGCGCCTCGAAGGTCAGGCCGACGGCGGCCGGGTCCACGACCGCGCGATAGCCCCGGATGGCACCGGACCGCTCCAGCTCGCGCAGCCGCCGGTGGCAGGGCGAGACGCTCAGCCGCACCCGGGCGGCCAGCTCGGTGACGGTGAGCCGGCCGTCCTGCTGGAGCTCGGCAAGAATTTTCTGGTCCACGGCGTCCATGAGGAAGATTCTGCCCCCAAAAGCGCGATCATGAGCAAATTTCGAAAACACCTTTGGGGCGATCGCGCCTAATGTCCCTCTTATGGATTGGGGACTGGTCACGGCGTTTCTGGCCGTGGATCTGCTGCTGGTGTGCGTGCCGGGCGCCGACTGGGCGTACGCGATCTCGGCGGGGCTGCGGGGCTCGGTGCTTCCCGCCGTCTCCGGGCTCGTCGCCGGGTACGCGGTGCACACACTGCTCGCCACGGCCGGGCTCGCGGTGCTGGTCGCGGGGTCGCCCGCGCTCCTCACCGGGCTGACGGTGGCGGGGGCGGGCTACCTGCTGTGGCTGGGCTGGGGCGTGCTGCGCAGGCCGGCGACGCCGGGAGCGGCCCAGGACGCCCCGGCGGCGCCGCCGCTGCGCACGTTTCTGCGCGGGTCCGCCATCAGCGGTCTCAACCCCAAGGGCCTGCTGCTCTACCTCTCCGTGCTGCCGCAGTTCCTGCGACCGGGCGGGGTTCCGGTGGCCGCGCAGACCGGCCTGCTCGGTGCCGTCCACATGGCCGCCTGCGCCGCCGTCTATCTCACCGTCGGCCTGCTGGCCCGCGCCGTGCTGCGCGCCCGCCCCGCCGCGGCCCGCGCGGTGGCCCGCACCTCCGGCGCCGCGATGCTCGGCATCGGCGGGTTCCTGCTGGTGGAGCGCCTGGCCACCCTGTGACGCGGGACCCCGCCGGTGGGTGCGGTCAGCGCGCGGGCGGGCGGCGGCGCTCGATCCGGAACAGCCGGATCTCCCGGTCGACCCGCGCCTGGTAGGTGGCGTACGGCGGCCAGAACGTCAGCGCCGCCTTCCAGGCCGCGGCCCGCTCCTCCCCCGCCAGCAGACGGGCGGCCACGGGGATGTCCTCACCCTTCCAGCTGATCACGGCGTCGGGGTGGGCGAGCAGGTTGGCGGTCCAGGCGGGGTGGCCGGCGCGGCCGAAGTTGGACCCGATGAGGAGCCAGGTGTCGGGACCGGGCCCCTCCGGCATGCACGCCAGCGGAGTACGCCGCTCCAGCCCGCTCCGGGCGCCGCGCGCGGTGAGCACGACCCCGGGCAGCATCTGCGCGCTGAGCAGCACCTTGCCCCGGGTCAGCCGGTGCACGGCGCGGTCGAGGGCGGGCACGACGTGCGGCGCGACCCGGGCGAAGGCGCGGGTCGAGGACACCTTCTGCACCAGCCGGACACCGGGGACCCGGCGCGGCCCCTGTCCCTGGGTGGTCACACCGCCACCTCCCCGCCGTCGAAGAGCCGTGCCGCGTCCGCCGCGTGCCCGCGCAGCCGGTGCACGGGCCCGAAGAGCAGCTCGTCGCCGGACGCCCGCTTGAAGTACAGGTGGGCGTCGTGCTCCCAGGTGAACCCGATGCCGCCGTGCAGCTGGATCCCCTCCGCCGCCGCCGTGCGCAGTGCTTCCAGCGCCTGCGCGAGGGCCAGGGGCCCCACCCGCTCCCCCTTCGCCGCGGCCCAGGCCGCGTAGTACGCCGCCGAGCGCGCCGCCTGCACCGCCACGTAGACGTCCGCGAGCCGGTGCTTGACCGCCTGGAACGACCCGATGGCCCGCCCGAACTGCTCCCGCTGCCGCACGTACTCGACGGTCCGTTCCAGGGCGCGGTCCGCGGCGCCCACGGCCTCGGCGGCCAGCACGGCGGCGGCCGTGTTCCCGACGGCGGCGAGCGCGCCGGGCACCCCGGAGTCGGCCGCGCCCCGCTGCTCGCTCCCGACATCGCTTCCGGCGTCGTTTCCGCCCAGCAACTCGGCCTCCACGTCCCGCAGTTCCACGCGGGCCTGCGGCCGGGTCTCGTCCAGCGTGGTCTGCCGCACGCGGACGAGCCCCTCGGCCCCCGCCCGGACGAGGAACAGCAGCGTCCGCGAGCGGGCGAACCCGCCCGTGTGAGCGGCCACCACGAGCAGCCCCGCGCTGTGCCCGTCGAGCACCTGCGCCGCCTGCCCGTACAGGCGCCACACGCCCTCGGCCCGGCGCGCCTGCACCCCGCCGGCCCGGCCCCCACCGGACCAGTCGCCCCGGTTGTCGCCCACCAGGCCGAGGGCCGTCGCCAGGGCCGTGCCCGGCACGGCGAGTGCGGCGGTCAGTTCACCGGAGGCGAGGCGGGGCAGCAGCGCCGTGCGCTGCGCCTCGGTGCCGAGGGCGAGGACGAGCGGCGCGGCGAGCACCGCCGTCGCGAGCAGCGGGCCGGGGGCCAGCACCCGGCCCGACTCCTCGCAGGCGAGGGCCAGTTCGGTCACCGCGCAGCCGACACCGCCGTACCGCTCGGGGAGGGCGAGTCCCGGCAGCCCCAGCTGCCGGCCGAACGCCTCCCAGAGCGCCGAGTCGTACCCGGCGGGTGTGCCCACGGCGGCCCGCAGCTCCTCCGGGCCGCAGCGTTTGTGCAGCAACTCCCTGAGCGTACGGCGGATCTCGTCCTGTTCGGCGGTGAAGCTGGCGTCCATCGGCGGGCTCCTCCTGCGGCGGCCACGTGGCCTCACGGGACACGCGTATCCGATGGGCCCTGCGTGAACGGCCCATCTGACGGCCCGTCATGTTAGGGCGGAGGGGATCGAATGCCCAGGCCCGCGACGGCCTCCCTTTCCCGGCTCGATCTGATGTACCGTCAGATTCATGACGCCAGGGAGCCGGAAAGTCGCCGTCGTCGGCGTGTCCCTCTCGGACTGCGGCCGCGTGGACGGCGTGACGCCGTACGCGCTGCACGCCCAGGCCGCACGACGGGCCCTCGCCGACGCGGGCCTGGACCGCGAGGTCGTCGACGGCTTCGCCTCCGCCGGCCTCGGCACGCTCGCCCCGGCCGAGGTGGCCGAATACCTCGGACTGCGCCCGGACTGGGTCGACTCCACCTCGGTGGGCGGCTCCACCTGGGAGGTGATGGCCGCCCACGCCGCCGACGCGATCGCCGCCGGTCACGCCAACGCCGTCCTCCTCGTCTACGGCTCCACGGCACGCGCCGACATCAAGGCGGGCCGGCGCACCGGGAACCTGTCGTTCGGGTCCCGCGGCCCGCTCCAGTTCGAGGTCCCGTACGGCCACACACTCATCGCCAAGTACGCGATGGCCGCCCGCCGGCACATGCACACGTACGGCACGACGATCGAGCAGCTGGCATCGGTGGCGGTGCAGGCGCGGGCGAACGCGGCGGCGAACCCGGAGGCGATGTTCCGGGAACCGATCACCGTCGACGAGGTGCTGGACGGACCGCTGATCGCGGACCCGTTCACCAAGCTGCACTGCTGCCTGCGCTCCGACGGGGGCGCCGCGGTCCTGCTGGCCGCCGAGGAGTACGTACGCGACTGCCGCACGGCGCCGGTCTGGATCCTCGGCACCGGGGAGCACGTCTCGCACACCACCATGTCGGAGTGGGAGGACTTCACGGTCTCGCCCGCGGCGATCAGCGGGCGGCACGCCTTGGGACGGGCTGGTGTCCGCCCCGAGGAGGTCGATCTCGCCGAGATCTACGACGCCTTCACCTACATGACGCTGGTGACGCTGGAGGACCTCGGGTTCTGTGCGAAGGGGGAGGGCGGCGCCTTCGTCGAGAAGGGCCGGCTGACCCTGTCCGGCGACCTGCCGGTGAACACGGACGGGGGCGGCCTGTCGGCCCAGCATCCCGGCATGCGCGGCCTGTTCCTGCTGGTGGAGGCGGTGCGACAGCTCCGGGGAGAGGCGGACGGGCGGCAGGTGCGCCGCCGCGACGGCACGCTGCCGCGACTGGCCGTCGCCTCCGGCACCGGCGGCTGGTTCTGCTCCTCGGGCACGGTGGTGCTGGGACGCGACTGAGCGGCCCGCCGCGCCCGGCGGGACCGGGCACGGCGGTCACGGTGCGACGGTGACCAGGGCCGAGTCGTCGGTGGGGTCCGGGTCCCGGCGGTCCGGCCGGCCGACGTCCGGCCCCTCGATGCTCCGCAGCGCGATCCTGCCCGTCCCGGGCTCCCCGAGGTGCAGGGTGAAGTCGAAGGTGCGGCTCTTCCCCGGCGCGAGCTCGCCGACGTCACAGACGTACGTGAAGTCCTTCTCGTCGCAGTAGGGCTCGAAGTAGCCGTCGTCGACCTCCTCCATGGGCTGCTTCACCACACCGGAGCCGGGCGGGGGTTCGAACACCAGCCGGGCGGACCGGCCGGGATCGCCGGGCCCTTCGTTGTGGACGGTGAGGCGCACCCCGCGCTCGTCCCCCGGGTCGCCGTGCACAGTGACGTCGGAGAGTTCGTAGTCGGCGCGGGTGTCGAGGCGGACCTCGGTGCTCACGATCCGCTGGGCGAACCTGCCGTGCCCGCCCCGGGTGACCTCGGCGCGCAGAGCCGGCCCGTCACCCGCATCGCCGCCCTTGGGATAGCTGCCGTACTGGCCCGGTCCCATGTCCAGCGCCCAGGCCTCCTGGGTGAAGTAGCCGTACATGGACGCGGCCGAGGCCCGCATGCGCAGCGCCGGGCGCAGGACGACGGTCCCGCCGGGGGCGATGCGCAGCCGGGGGAACCGGCAGACCGCGGTGTGCCCGTGATGGGTCTGTGGATAGCGGCAGTTGGAGTACTGCCGCGTGAACTCCTGTGTCCCGGAGCCGAGTTCGAGCCCGAGGCCGACGACCGGCACCTCGCCGGCGTTGTGCACGACGACCGGCGCGGTGATCTCGGCACCCGGGCGGACGTCCTCCAGCGGCGCGGCGGTGCGCACCTCGACCACGGGCTCCCCGACCACGACCCGGGTGCGGGCGGAGAGTTCCTTCCCGTCCTTCGTCGTGTAGGTGACCCGGACGGTCCCGGTGTCGCCGGGCCTGCTGCCCTCGGCGGCGACCGGCAGGACGCGTTCGCCGTTCACCCAGTTGTTGTAGGAGGAGTCCACGTCACAGGTGACGTGGAGGGTGTCGCCCGAGCAGTGCCCGTGCCGGCGCAGCCGGACCGCGTGCTCGGAGCCGGGCAGGACGTCCACGGTCAGCCGGCGGGCGCCCGCTCCCGTGTCGTTCCCGACCGTCACGTGGTACGGCTCCTTGTCCTCGGGGCCGGACTTGTCGCCGTTGGGGCGCACGTAGAAGAGACCGGGCGCCGAGAGCGACGGCTTCGGGGGCTTGTCCAGGGGGCCGCACCCGGTGAGCCCCAGCAGCAGGGCGCCGCCGAGGACCCAGGCGGTCACGCGCCTCACCGGACGGCCCGGCCGTCCGGGCGGACCGTGCCCCCGGGGCGGCCCCGGACCGGCCGGCGCGAGGCCGCCCCGGACAGGTCCCTTCGGAACAGGGCCGGTTCGGTCGCGCGCACGGATCCCCCGCCTTCCCCTCGCTGAGCTCCGGCAGGCGGCCCAACCTACTGCCGCCGGGCGCGGGGGCGATACTCACAGGCATGGAACCGGATCTTCATGAGCTGCTCAGATCGCTGCGGGTGTGGGACACGGAGCTGCCCGGCTTCGCGCCGGACGAGGCGCCCGGGGAGCCGCTGCCCCTCTTCGTGAGCTGGTTCGCGGAGGCGGTGGCGGCCGGTCAGCCCGAGCCGCACACCATGTCGCTGGCGACGGCGGACGAGGACGGCCTTCCGGACGTGCGGACCGTGATGCTGCACGGCGCGGACGCCGACGGCTGGTCGTTCGCGAGCCACGCGACGAGCCGCAAGGGACGCCAGCTCGGGTCCCGCCCGTACGCGGCCCTCGGCTTCTACTGGCCTGCCCAGGGGCGCCAGATCCGTCTGCGCGGCCCCGTCACGGCGGCCCCGCCCGAGGAGGGCCGGGCGGACCTGCACGCCCGCTCCACCGGCGCGCTGGCCGCCGCGCTGGTGGGCCGCCAGAGCGACGTACTGCCCTCGTACGAGGAGCTGGAGCGCGCGTCCGACGCCGCCTGGGACCGGGCACGCCGGGAGCCGGACGCCCCGGCCCCCACCTGGACGCTGTACCGCCTTCGCCCCGAGGAGGTGGAGTTCTTCCAGGGCGACGCCCGCCGCCGCCATGTGCGCCTCCTCTACCGCCGCACGGCCTCGGGCGGCTGGCTGAAGGAACTGCTGTGGCCGTGAGGTCCGGGCTGCCGCCGCGGCCGTACGGCTCAGGGAGCCACCCTCACTGTGCGGCTCAGGCGGTCGCCGCGGCCGTGAAGTCGTACACCGCGAAGTCGGCGACGGCGCGGTAGCCGATGCGCTGGTACAGCCCGGTGCTGGTCGGGTTGGCGAGGTCGGCGAAGAGCAGGACGTCGTCGGCGCCGGAGTCCAGCGCGGCCCGGCTGACCTCCGCGGTGGCGGCGCCCGCGTAGCCACGGCCGCGCTGCTGCGGCGGGGTGTAGACGGGACCGACGCGGACCTGTCCGGCGATCAGGGGGGTCACGCTCGCCATGGCGACCGGCCTGCCGTCTTCGGTCTCCCAGAGCGTCACGCCCCCGTAGACCGCGCGGTCGTCGGCCCAGGCCCCGTGGTCGCGGTCGACGTCCTCGCCGAGGAACTCGGCGAACTCCGCGCACCACCGGGCGACCTGGTCCCGGTCCGCCGCGGTCGCGACCCGCGCCCTGCCCGGCGGTGCCGGCACCGGCACCGTCAGCGTGCCGAGCCGGTACAGCCGCTCGCTCCGGCGCAGCACGGCGCCGGCTCCCGTGCGCCGCTGCCAGGCGTCGGCGAACGCGGTCGCGGTGGCGCTGTCCCCGATCACGCCGGGCAGCCGGTGCCGTTCGTCGACGAGCCGGGCGGCGAGCGCGTCCGCGTCCCGCGCGGACAGCCGCGTCAGGCTCAGCCCGTACGGCGGCGTGCGGAAGAAGGCCGCCCGCACGGCGCCCTCCCGCTCCAGGAATCCAAAGACCGGCGCCTCCTGCCCGAACGCCCGGTGCCCGAGCCGGCGCAGCGCCGCCGTCACGGACAGCGCCACGGTGTGCAGCGCGGGCTCGGAGCGCAGGAAGTCCCCGGCCTGCCCGAGGAAACGATCCAGGTCGTGGGTGACCTGCCAGTCGTGGGACGCGGCGGATGCGGCGGAGGAACGGGAAGCGGGGTCCATGCCCCATGGTCCCGCGGGCCGGACGCGCCCCGCCTCCGGTTTTCCGCGGCCCCCGGGCGGCGGCTCCCCCGGGGCGGATCTCACCGCGCGCCCTCCGCGAGGTCCGGGACCTCCGGCTCCGGGTCGGTCGTGAGGCGGGCGTGCAGATGACAGTCGCGGAAGGCGTCGTGGCGGCCCGCCTCGAACATGGCGCCGCGCAGCGTGCCCTCGTACCGGTAGCCGCAGCGTTCGGCGATGTGGCAGGAGGCGTCGTGACCGGCGGCGTGGTCCAGTTCGAGGCGGTGCAGGGCCAGTTCGGTGAAGGCGAACCGGGTGGCCAGGAGCAGGGCACGGGTGGCGACGTGCCGGCCGCGGGCCTCGGGGAGCACCCAGTAGCCGACCATGGCGCGGTGCATCACGTGGTCGATGGCGTTGATGCCGATGTGGCCGAGCGCGTCCCCGGTGTCCGGGTCGGTGACGCGGAAGGCGACACCGCTGCCCTCCCGCGCGCTCTCGGCGCGCGAACGCAGCGACTCCCGGGCCGCGTCGACGTCCCGCACGAACTTGAGCGGCGTGTTCCAGCGCTGGAACTCCGGGTCGGACAGCCCGCGGAGCCACGACGCGGCGTCGGCGTCGGACTCCGCGTCCCAGGGGCGCAGCCACAGGCCGTGACCACGCAGTTCGGGAAAGGGGTTCACTGCGTACTGCTGGTGGACGTTGCTCATCGGGCCATTCAATCCCCTCGCTCCACGCGGAGTCGTGGGGTTTGTCCGGATCCCGGTCCGATGACGGCCATGGCCGCGGTGACCGGGGTCCTGGCACCCGTGACCGCTGCGATCGGATCCGTGGCGACCGGGTCCCCGGTGACCGGGTCCGTGGCGGCCGCGACTGCGACTGCGACTGCGACCGTGGCAGCAGCGGCGGCGACCGGGGCCGTGCCGGGCTGTGGCCGCCTCCGCCTGTGTCATCGTCGCGGCCCGCTCACACCGGGGGCCGGAACACGGGCACCCGAACCGCCCCCGCGTCCCGGAACGTCACCTCCAGCTCCATCCCCACCCGCAGGGCCGCGGGGAGGCACTGGACCACCTCGGTCATCATCCGCGGGCCCTCGGCGAGATCCACGACGGCGGCGGTGTACGGCACACGTCCGCCGAAGGGCGGGAGGTCGTTGCGGTGCACGACGGACCAGGTGTAGAGCGTGGCGCGCCCGCTCGCGGGCCGCCAGGCGACGTCCTCGCTCCAGCAGTGCGGGCAGAACTCCCTGGGATAGTGGTGCGCCCGGTCGCAGGCGGCGCAGTGGCGCAGCAGCAGCCGGCCCTCGGCCGCCGCGTCCCAGTACGGCCGGGTGAAGGCGTCCACCTCGGGAAGGTCGAACCGCGCGCCGGACGCGCCGCTCTGCGGCCCGCTCACCGGAAGAGCCCGAACGCGTCGTCCAGCGACCACGTCTGCCACGACATCCCGAACAGGGCGACCAGGGAGATCAGCGCCATCATCGAGTTCTGCCCCTGCTCGGCCCAGTCGTGGATCATGAGGACGAGGTAGAGGAGGTTCAGCAGGAGTCCGCCGACCAGCGCGACCGGTGTCAGCAGGCCGGTGACCAGCCCGAGTCCGAGAGCCAGTTCGGCGTAGACGACGACGTACGCCATCGTGCGCGGGCGCGGCGCGACGACCACGTCGAAGCCGGAGCGCACGGCGTTCCAGCGGTGCTTGGCCGCGACGTCCGCCGCCCAGGCGATCCCGGTGCCCCGCTCGAACCAGCCCTTCCTGTCCTTGTGCCGCCAGCTCTCCAGCCACCACAGGCCGAGCCCGATCCGGAGCACGGCCAGCCATTCCGCGCCACTGAGCCAGATGCTGTCCATGACCGATCCTCCCGCCGCCCGCCGAAATCTGACGGTACGTCAGTTCAGCGCAAGCGTGCGGACCGCGCAAGAGGCGTGCACCAGCTCCGGCGCGCCGTCCGCCGGACCGGCGCGGCACCGCCACCCACTCCACACCCCCGCCACAACGAGGCCGTCTACGCCACCGGCCCCACCCACTCCTCCTACAGCCGTGATCAGTTCGCAACCGATTCCGGTCTTGACCGAGACCTATCAAGCTAAGTCGTGATTACGCTCGCGCTCATGGCCGACTCGACTGCTTCCTCGACGCCCCGCACGGTGCCGTCCCACGAAGACCGCCCCGTGTACGTGATCGGCGGCGGCCCCGGCGGACTCGCGGCGGCGTACGCGCTGCGCGCCCAGGGCGTACGGGCCGTCGTGCTGGAGAAGTCCGACAAGGTCGGCGCCTCCTGGCGGCGCCACTACGACCGGCTGCACCTGCACACCACCCGGCGGCTGTCCGCGCTGCCGGGGCTGCCCATGCCGCGCTCCTTCGGGCGCTGGGTGTCGCGCGACGACGTGGTGCGCTACCTGGAGAAGTACGCCGAGCACCACCAGCTGGAGATCGTCACCGGTGTCGAGGTCTCGCGCATCGAGCCCGCGCCGGGCGGCGACGGCTGGCTGCTGCGCGCCACCGGCGGACGCGAGTTGACCGGCAGCGCCGTGGTCGTCGCGACCGGCTACAACCACACGCCCCGCCTGCCCGACTGGCCCGGCCGGGACGACTACACCGGCGAGCTGCTGCACGCCGGGCAGTACCGCAACCCCACGCCCTACGCCGGCCGTGACGTCCTCGTCGTCGGCATCGGCAACACGGGCGCCGAGATCGCGGTGGACCTCGTCGAGGGCGGCGCCCGCCGCGTACGCCTGTCGGTCCGCACCGCACCGCACATCGTGCGCCGCTCCACCGCCGGGTGGGCCGCGCAGTTCACCGGGATCCTGGTCCGACGGCTGCCGGTGCGGCTCGTGGACCGACTCGCCCGGCCGATGGCCAGGCTGAGCGTCCCCGACCTGTCGGCCCAGGGGCTGCCCCGCCCCGAGACCGGGCTCTACTCCCGTGTCAACGAGGGCTCCATCCCCGTCCAGGACGTCGGCCTCATCGACGCCGTCCGCAAGGGCAGGGTGGAGGTCGTGGCCGCCGTGGACGGCTTCGAGGACGGCAAGGTGATCCTCGCCGACGGGCAGCGGATCGGTCCGGACGCGGTGATCGCCGCCACCGGTTACGTCCGCGCGCTGGAGGACGTCGTGGGCCACCTCGGTGTGCTCGACCCGCGCGGCCGCCCGGTCGTGCACGGCGCCCGCTCCCCGAAGGACGCCCCGGGTCTCTACTTCACCGGCTTCACCAACCCCATCAGCGGCATGTTCCGCGAACTCGCCCTGGACGCACAGAAGATCGCCAGGTCTGTCGCCCGCCACACGGCCGCGGCGCGAGGATCCGCACCCGCCGCCCGCTGACCCGCGCACCCCCGCCCGACGGCCGGGCCCCTGCCCCGGTGGGGCACTCGACGCCCCGGCACCCGACACCCAGCACCCGACGCCCGACGCCTGCGCCCGACGCCTGCGCCATCGCGTCCGCTCGCCGGGTCACTCCCGCGTGCACCGACATCGCGCCCCTCGCCGGCGGGGCGTGCCCGCGGCCTGCGGCTCCGGCTCCGGTCCCCTGCGTGCGGCAGCGGCAAAGGCAACGGTCAACTCCCCGACGTACCAACCGTGTTACTCGCGCGTCAGATGTGGCGCCGGTGCTGTACCGATCCAGCCACGCGGGCCAGAATGCGAGCCCTGCTCACTTTCCGGTTCCGGCTCCATCCACCTCTCGTGTTCGACTCGCATCGACGGAGGATGAACGTGGCACGTGAAAGACAGCTCACTCCCGGGCCGGCGGCCCGGCTCTCCCGGCGCTCGGTCCTGGGCGGCGCCGCCGCGACGGGCGTGGCCCTCACCGGCGTGACCGCGGGCCCCGCCGCGGCCGCCACCACCGCCCGCGAGGCCGACGTCGCCGTCGTGGGCGGCGGGCTCGCGGGACTGACCGCGGCCCGCGATCTCGTGGCGGCGGGCCGGTCCGTGGTCGTCCTGGAGGCCCGCGACCGCGTCGGCGGCCGGGTGGTCAACCTGAAGCTGCCGAACGGCGGTGTCACCGAGGGCGGCGGCGAGTTCGTCGGCCCCACCCAGGACCGCATCAAGGCGCTCGCCGACAGCCTGGGCGTGGCGACCTTCACCACCTACAACGCCGGCAAGAACCTGCTCTACAAGGACGGGAAGCGGACCCCGTACGCCACCGACGGTCTGCTCGGCTCGGTCCCTCCGGTCGACCTGGCGGGGCTCGCCAACGCCGCCGTCGTGCAGGCCGAGCTCGACGACATGGCCAAGCAGGTTCCCGTCGCCGCGCCATGGACCGCCGCCAAGGCCGCGGAGTGGGACAAGCAGACCTTCGAGAGCTGGCTGAACTCCAAGGCCGTCGTCCCCTCGGCCAAGTTCCTCATCGACGTGGCCTGCACGTCCGTGTTCTCGGCGCAGCCGCGCGAACTCTCCCTGTTGTTCGTGCTGTTCTACATCGCCGCCGCCGGGAACGAGTCCAGCCCCGGCACCCTGGAGCGCCTGACCGAGACCGCGAACGGCGCACAGGAGTCCCGCTTCGTCGGCGGCTCCCAGCAGGTGCCGGTCAAGCTCGCCGCGACCCTGGGCGACCGGGTGGTGCTCGGCGCCCCGGTGCGCTCCGTCACGCTCTCCGGCGGCAGATACCTGGTGGCCGCCGACGGGACGACGGTCACCGCGCGGCGTGTCGTCGTGGCGCTCCCGCCGCCGCTGGCCGCGCGCATCGCGTACGACCCGCTGCTGCCCGCCGACCGCGACCAGCTCTGCCAGCGGCTGCCGATGGGGTCGATCGGCAAGGCGATCGCCGTCTACGACACCCCGTTCTGGCGCGCCGCCGGCCTCAACGGCCAGGTCGTCAGCGACACCGGCACCGTCCGCTCCACCTTCGACAACTCGCCGCCCGACGCCTCCTACGGTGCCCTGATGGGCTTCATCGAGGCCGACGAGATGCGCGCGTTCGACAGCGCGACGGTCGACGAGGTGAAGGCCGCCGTGCTGAAGGACTACGCCGTGTACTTCGGCGACAAGGCCAAGTCGCCCACCTCCTTCGTGCTTCAGCGCTGGGACAACGAGGGGTACTCGCGCGGCGGCCCGGTCGCCTACGCCCCGCCCGGGGTGCTCACCACGTACGGCCCGGCCCTGCGCAGGCCCGTCGGCGGCATCCACTGGGCCGGTACCGAGACCGCCACCTACTGGAACGGCTACATGGACGGCGCCGTCCGCTCCGGCGAACGCGTGGCGAAGGAGGTCCTGGCGGCGCTGTGACGGTTCCGCCCGGCCGGGCGGCGGGTACGAACCACGTACCCGCCGCACCCCCGCACGCGCCTCCCGCCGGGCCATCGGGGCCGAGGCCGCACCAGCGCGTCCCCTGCTCGCACACAGCCTTTGCCTGCACAACGGTTCCTGACGCGGCGTCAGTTGCGTAATCTGACACTGCGTCAGTTAGAAGTTGGCTGTCACACAGGAGCGGGCGGACCGATGCTTGGATCAACCCACGGCACCCTCACCACCGACTCCCGCCGGGCCCGGGTCATCGCCTGCGGCGAGCAACCCTCGCCGGTCGTGCACGGCCGGCCGGCCGAGGTCGACGACCTGGACGTCAGCGGGCGTCCGCTGTACGCCGACGTCCCCGATCTGGACCGCTTCTTCCGTCCCGAGTCCGTGGCCGTGGTCGGCGCCTCGGACGCCGAGGGTCGGCCCAACACCGGCATCACCAGGCAGCTCATCGCCTGGGCGGAGCGGGTCGGTGCCCGGCTGCACCCCGTGCACCCGACCCGCCGGTCCGTCTTCGGCATCCCCTGCTTCCCCTCCGTCGCCGACCTGCCCGAGCAGGTCGATCTCGCCGTTCTGCTCGTCGGCGACCCCCTTCCCGTGATCGAGGAACTGGCCCAGGCCAAGGTGAGGTTCGCCGTCGCCTTCGCCTCCGGATTCGCCGAGACCGGGGCCGACGGCGCCGAGGCGCAGGACCGTCTCGCAGCCGCCGTCCGGCGCTCCGGGCTCCGCCTGCTCGGACCCAACACGAACCTCAACGCCTTCGAGCACTTCCGCGACGACCTGGCGGGTCCGGCGATCGCGCTCATCACCCAGTCGGGGCACCAGGGACGCCCGGTGTTCGCCATGCAGGAGCTGGGCGTCCGGCTCTCCCACTGGGCGCCCACCGGCAACGAGGCCGACCTGGAGACCGCCGACTTCATCTCCTACTTCTCCGAACAGCCCGGCATCGGGGCCATCGCCTGCTACGTCGAGGGCCTGAAGGACGGCCGTTCCTTCCTGCTCGCCGCGGACCGCGCGGCCCGACGCGGGGTGCCCGTCGTCGCGGTCAAGGTCGGCCGCACCGAGACCGGCGCCCGCACGGCCGCCTCGCACACCGGCAAGCTGACCGGGGCCGACGCCGTGGTGGACGCGGCCATGCGGCAGTACGGAGTGATCCGCGTCGACGGGCTCGACGAGCTCCAGGACACCGCCGCCCTGCTGGCGCGGGCACGCACCCCGCACGCCGACGGCGTCGTCGTCTATTCGATCTCGGGCGGCACGGGCGCGCACTTCGCGGACCTGGCGAGCGAGGCCGGGCTCTCGCTGCCCACACTCTCCGAGGAGAAGCAGGCCGAGCTGCACCAGTGGATACCCGACTACCTGAACGTGGCCAACCCCGTCGACAACGGCGGGCATCCCGTGGGCGACTGGCGCGGCCGGAAGATCATCGACGCGATCCTCGCCGATCCTTCCGTGGGAGTGCTCATCTGCCCCATCACCGGCCCCTTCCCGCCGATGAGCGACCGGCTCGCCCGGGATCTGGTGGACGCGGCGGAGCAGACGGACAAGCTGGTGTGCGTGGTGTGGGGGTCGCCGGTCGGAACGGAGGCCGCCTACCGCCAGACGCTGCTCGGGTCCTCGCGGGTCGCCACCTTCCGCACCTTCGCCAACTGCATCACCGCCGTCCGCGCCCACCTGGACCACCACCGGTTCGTCTCGGCCTACCGCTCCCCCTTCGACGAGGCGCCGCGCACACCCTCGCCCTCCTTCCGCAAGGCACAGGCACTGATGCGCCCCGGCCAGCAGCTGAGCGAGCACGCGGCCAAGCAACTGCTGCGCGCCTACGGGATCAGGGTGCCGCGCGAGCAACTGGTGACCAGCGCGGCGGCGGCCGTACGGGCGGCGAGCCTGGTCGGCTACCCGGTCGTCATGAAGGCCTCCGGCGCGCAGATCGCCCACAAGACCGAACTCGGCCTGGTCAAGGTGGGCCTGACCTCCGCCAGCCAGGTCCGCGACGCCTATCGCGAGCTGACCGACATCGCGCGCTACGAGGGGATCTCGCTCGACGGTGTGCTCGTGTGCCAGATGGTCGAGCGGGGTGTCGAGATGGTCGTCGGCGTCACCCACGACCCGCTCTTCGGACCGACCGTGACCGTGGGACTCGGCGGTGTCCTCGTCGAGGTGCTGCGGGACACGGCCGTGCGCGTGCCGCCCTTCGGTGAGGACCAGGCCCGGGCGATGCTGTCCGAGCTGCGGGGGCGGGCCCTGCTCGACGGGGTGCGCGGTGGGCCGCCGGTGGACGTCGACGCGCTCGTCGAGGTCGCCCTGCGGGTGCAGCGGATGGCCCTCGAACTCGGCGACGACATCGCGGAGCTGGACATCAATCCGCTGATGGTGCTGCCACGCGGGCAGGGCGCGGTCGCGCTGGACGCCATGGTGGTCTGCCACTGACCGGCCCGCCGCACGGCCCACCGTCCGCCGCACGCATCGGAGTACCCCCATGTCCGACTCCCCCCGTGAATCCCCGGAATCCCGCCGGTCCGCCGGCCCACGCGAAACACCTGAACCTCGCGAGACTCGCGAACCATCGGACAAGTCCCAACAATCTGGAAATCTCCTCGACTCATTGATACTTCAGACCACTGACAACGCCGTCTCGTGGATCACCCTCAACCGGCCCGAGGCGATGAACGCCCTCACCTGGGACCAGCGGGAACGGGTGATCGCGCTGCTCGCCGAGGCGTCCGCCGACCCCGCCGTGCGGGCCGTCGTGATCACCGCGCGGGGGCGCGGCTTCTGCGCGGGCGCGGACCTGCGCGGCGGCCCGCCCGCCGGGGAGCGGGTCGCCGGCGACGTCGCCCGGACGATCCGGCTCGGCGCGCAGCGCCTGATCGCCGCCGTCCTCGACTGCGAGAAGCCGGTGATCGCGGCCGTCAACGGCACGGCGGCCGGGATCGGCGCGCACCTCGCCTTCGCGTGCGACCTGGTGCTCGCGGCGGAACCGGCCCGGTTCATCGAGGTGTTCGTGCGCCGTGGTCTCGTCCCCGACGGCGGCGGCGCCCATCTGCTGCCGCGGCTCGTCGGTCCGCAGCGCGCGAAGGAGCTGATGTTCTTCGGCGACGCGCTGACGGCCGCGGACGCGGAGCGGATCGGGCTCGTCAACAGGGTCGTGCCGCCGGACGACCTGGAGAAGACCGCCCGCGAGTGGGCGGAGCGGCTCGCCGCCGGCCCGACCCGTGCGCTGGCCCTCACCAAGCAGCTGGTCAACGCCTCTCTCGACACCGACCGTGCGACGGCCTTCGCCGCGGAGGCGGCCGCGCAGGAGATCAACATGACGACGGCGGACGCCGTCGAGGGCGTCACGAGCTTCGTGGAACGACGCGACCCCCGCTTCGAGGGCCGCTGACCCGTCGGCATCCGCCGTCGGCCCGGCGGCGGACAGTCCCCTCCGGCGGACCGGCGGACAGCCCCCTAGCCGCGGGTCAGGATGCGCAGGTCTCCGCTGTCCGGGTCGCCGAAGAGCACGAACAGTTCGGGGCCGCTCTCGCTGCCCCCGATGGTCCAGTAGGTGTCGTGGCCGCAGTCCTTCACGCGGACGACGACGCCGTCCCGCACCTCGGGCCCGTTCCCGCCCGCGTAGGGGTCGTAACGACCCTCGGTGTCCAGGAACCAGCTCCCTGCCCCGGCGCAGCGGGTGAAGTCCCGCTTCGCGACGTCGTCGAACTCGGGCTCGGCGGGCAGCTTGGTGAGGTCGGCCCGGCCGCCGGGCCGCAACCGCAGCACCGCACCGCCGTCGCCGTGCCAGACCCCGACGAGCTGTGCGGTGGTCAGCGTCGGGGGCTCGTACTCCTCGATGAGTCCCGTGGACAGCCCCACCGCGCCGGCCGTCGCGACCAGGGCGCACGCCGCGAGGGCGGCGAGCGCGGAGCGGGACCAGATGCGACGGACGCGTGACGGGCGTCCGGCGGCGCGCGCCCGCCGCCGGACATGGCCGACGCCCAGCGCGGGCAGGATCCCGGAGGCGGCCAGGAGCAGGGCGGGTACGCCGGTGGGCGAGAGAACGCCGAGGGTGACGGCGACGGTGGCCCACACGGCACCCAGGAGGATCACGGACGCCAGGTGCCGGACGGTCTCGGGACCGGGGACGCGCCGGGCCGTCAGCCGGGCCAGCGTGGCGGCCGGCATCGTGAGCACGGCCGCGTGCAGCATGCCGAGCGCGGCGAGCAGCAGCGGGCCGAGGACGAGCATGCACAGCAGGCCCGCGGCGGCGAGTGCGCCGCCGGTCCCGGCCCCGTGGTTGTCGTCGTCGAACGTCCCGACCCACCAGACCGCGGCGGCCACCGCGAGCTGCACGGCACAGACCGCGGCGGCGGCGTTCAGTTCGGCGTTCTCCCATGTCAGCCGCGGACGCCTGGGCCGACCCGTGTCTCCCCACCCCATGGGCGAAAGATACGCGGCCGGTGCGCGACGGCACACGAGGGGTTCGGCGACCGCCCCGGCCCGCACACCCCGCCCACGGACCCGCCCACCGCGCTACCGCTCCCCCGGCCTCTTTCCGCCCCCTGCCCCTCCCGCCCCGTCCCCCTTTCCGTCACCCCACCCCTTCCAATCTGACGCACCGTCAGCTTCAATGGGGAATGTGATGGGACACGCAGGGATGGCCGCAGCCGCCGTCCGCTACCTCCGGTCGGCCGGGGCCCCCACCGCCGCGGGGCCCGTCGAGGCGCTGCCGCGCCCGGACCTCCGCGCGGTCGGCGACGACGAACGCGCACCGGTCGACCAGGCCGAGTTCCGCCGGGTGCTCGGGAACTTCGCGAGCGGCGTCACCGTGGTCACCGCCCCGGACACCGGGACCGCGGATCGCGAGGCACCGGCGGGGCCCGCGGGTTTCGCCTGCCAGTCCTTCGCCTCGCTCTCCCTCGACCCCCCGCTGGTCTGCTTCATGGTCGGCCGTACGTCGACGACCTGGCCGCGGATCGCCCGCGCGGGAGTCTTCTGCGTGAACGTCCTCGGGGCCCACCAGGGCGAGCTGTGCCGCGGCTTCGCGGTGAGCGGCGCGGACAAGTTCGCCGGGGTCGCGTACGACGCGGCACCGGTCTCCGGCTCGCCGCGGCTCGCGGGGGCGGCGGCCTGGATCGACTGCACGATCCACGCGGTGCACACGGGCGGGGACCATCTGATCGTGGTGGGCCGGGTGGACGCCCTCGGCACCGGAGACGCCGACGCGGCACCGCTGCTCTTCCACAAGGGCCGCTTCCTCTAGACCGCGACCGGCACGAGGAACGCGACCGGCATACGGTCCGCGACCGGCACGTGGACCGCGGCCGGGACGGGAGCCGCGGCCCTCACGTGGACCGCGGCTCTCAGGCACCCTCGACCGTCACGCGAGCGCGGCTGCGGGTGCGCCCGTCACCGGATGCCTGCGCCGGATCACCAGCGCCATCAGCGCCGCCGCCGCGCACAGCGCGCCCGAGGCGTACCAGACGACGTCGTACGAGCCGAAGGTGTCCCGCGCGACACCGCCGAGGAAGGCGACGAGGGCGGCGCCGACCTGATGGGAGGCGAGGACCCAGCCGAAGACGATGGCACTGTCCTCGCCGTACTGCTCGCGGCACAGGGCCAGCGTGGGCGGGACGGTGGCGACCCAGTCGAGGCCGTAGAAGACGATGAAGAAGATCATCGGCGGGTGCACGCTCGGGGCGAGGAGCATCGGCAGGAACAGCAGCGAGATGCCGCGCAGCGCGTAGTACACGGCCAGCAGCCGGCGGGGCTCGAAGCGGTCGGTGAACCAGCCCGAGGCGATCGTGCCGACGACGTCGAAGACACCGATGACCGCGAGGAGCGAGGCGGCCGCCGTGACGGGCATGCCGTGGTCGTGGGCCGCGGGCACGAAGTGCGTCTGCACGAGGCCGTTCGTGGAGGCGCCGCAGATCGCGAAGGTTCCGGCGAGCAGCCAGAACGGTCCTGTGCGGACGGCGGAGAGCAGGACGGTCACCGCGCGCCGGGCGGCTCCGGGCACCGGCTCGGGCTTCGGCACGAACTCCGTGGCGCCGTACGGCTTCTGGCCCACGTCCGCCGGATGGTCGCGCAGCAGCAGCCACACGAAGGGGACGACCGCGAGGGCGGCGAGGGAGACGGTGACCGCGGCCGGACGCCAGTCGTGCTCCTCGACGATCCAGGACAGCACCGGCAGGAAGATCAGCTGGCCGGACGCCGAGGCGGCCGTCAGGATGCCCGTCACCAGGCCCTTGCGTTCGGTGAACCAGCGGTTGGTGACCGTCGCGGCGAAGGCCAGGGCCATCGAGCCGGAGCCCAGGCCCACGAGCAGGCCCCAGCACAGCAGCAGTTGCCAGGCCGCCGTCATCCACACGGTGAGACCGGAGCCGAGCGCGATCACCGTCAGCGCGACGGCGACCACGCGCCGGATGCCGAAGCGGTCCATCAGCGCGGCGGCGAACGGCGCCGTCAGCCCGTACAGCGCGAGGTTGACCGAGACGGCGGCTCCGATCGTGCCGCGCGACCAGTGGAACTCCTGGTGCAGCGGATCGATCAGCAGTCCCGGCAGCGAGCGGAAAGCCGCCGCGCCGATGATCGTCACGAAGGTGACGGCGGCGACGAACCAGGCGCGGTGGATGCGATGGGCGCCAAAGGGGCGTGCGGGTCGGGAGTCCTCGACGGGCGCGGCGGCTTCGGTTGTCTGGGTCACGACATAGAGCTTCGGGGACGGGCTCCGCGCGAACCACTGGCCCGAGGGACAGCATTCGTTAGGATCGGGCCATGACCGAACAGCAGGCACCGCACCGGCGGCACCGCGTCGCCATCCTCGCGCTCGACGGCCTGATGCCCTTCGAGCTGGGCATCCCACAGCGGATCTTCGGCAAGGCACGGGACGCCGAGGGCCGACCCCTGTATGAGGTCGTCACCTGCTCGGTCCGGGCGCCCGGCCCGGTCGAGACGGACGCCGACTTCGCCGTCCTCGTCGCGAACGGACCGGAGGCGCTCGACACCGCCGACACCGTGGTGGTCCCCACGTCGTACGAGCTCGGCCCGGTCTACGAGGACGGCGTCCTCACCCCCGAACTGGCCTCGGCCTTCGCCCGCATCCGCCCCGGCACCCGGCTCGTCTCCATCTGCATCGGCGGCTACGTCCTCGCCGCCGCCGGCCGGCTCGACGGGCGCCCCGCCACCACGCACTGGATGCACGCGGACCACTTCCAGCAGCTCTTCCCGAAGATCCAGGTCGACCCGGACGTCCTGTTCGTCGACGACGGCGACGTCCTCACCTCCGCCGGGGTCGCGGCCGGGATCGACCTCTGCCTCCATCTCGTACGCCGGGACCACGGTGCCGCCGTCGCCAATGAGGTGGCCCGCCGCACGGTCGTACCGCCGCACCGCGACGGCGGCCAGGCGCAGTACATCCAGCGCCCGGTCCCGGAGGCGCAGGCGGCCACCACCACCGCGGCCCGCGCCTGGGCGCTCGGCCGCCTGCACGAGCCGATCCAGCTGCGCGACATGGCCGAGCAGGAAGCCATGTCGGTACGCACCTTCACGCGCCGCTTCCGCGAGGAGGTCGGCATCAGCCCCGGGCAGTGGCTCACCCAGCAGCGCGTCGAACGGGCCAGGCATCTGCTGGAGTCCAGCGACCTGTCCATCGACCAGGTGGCGCGGGACGCGGGCTTCGGCACGGCGCAGTCGATGCGCCAGCACCTCCAGGCGGCGCTCGGGGTCACGCCCACCGTGTACCGGCGGACGTTCCGTGCGGGGAGCACCGGCCCCGGGCCCGGCGGCGACCCGGGCTCCGGCGACTCCCTCACGCCGTCCGCGCCGGGCCGGTGATCGGGGCGGCGTCCGCCGCCCGGTCGTGGCGCCCGGGGCGCTAGAAGGTCAGTACCGCCCTCGCCACCCTCCCCTGGTGCGCGTCCTCCGCGGCCTTGTCGAAGTCCTCCACCGGGTACGTCGCCGTGACCAACTCGTCCAGCAGCAGGCGGCCCTCGCGGTACAGCTCCGCGTAGAGCGCGATGTCACGCTGCGGGCGGGAGGAACCGTAGCGGCAGCCCAGGATCGACTTGTCCAGGAACAGGGAGGAGACGAGGAAGGACGCCTCGGCCGTCGCCGGCGGCACCCCGAGCAGCACCGCCTGCCCGTGGCGGTCGAGCAGGTCGACGGCCTCGCGGACGAGTTCGACCCTGCCGACGCACTCGAAGACGTGGTCGGCGCCGGTCGGCAGGATGTCCTTCACCCGCTCCGTCGAGGTCAGGAAGTGCGTCGCGCCGAACCGGCGGGCGGCGGACTCCTTCGCCGGGTTGGCGTCGACCGCGACGACCTTCAGGGCGCCCGCGATCCGCGCCCCCTGCAGCACGTTGAGACCGATGCCGCCGGTGCCGATCACGACGACACTGTCGCCCCGGTCCACCCGGGCACGGTTGAGGACCGCGCCGACACCGGTCAGGACCCCGCAACCGATGAGCGCGGCGGACGTCAGCGGGATGTCCTCGGGGATCCGGACCGCCTGCACCGCCTTCACGACCGTGCGTTCCGCGAAGGCCGAGTTGGCGGCGAACTGGTACAGCGGCCGCCCGGCCCGCGTGAACGGCTGCTGCGGCATCCCGATCGCCTTGCGGCACATCGTCGGCCGTCCCCGGTCGCACTCCGCGCAGGCACCGCAGTTGGCCAGCGTGGACAGTGACACATGGTCGCCCGGCCGGACGTGGGTGACACCGTCGCCGACCTTCTCCACCACGCCCGCGCCCTCGTGTCCGAGCACCACGGGCACGGGGAACGGGATGGTCCCGTCCACCACGGAGAGGTCGCTGTGGCAGAGTCCGGCCGCGGAGAGGGCGACCCGCACCTCGCCGGGACCCGGCTCCCGTACCTCCAGGTCGTCCACAACCTGGGTCTGCTTCCCGTCGAAGATCACGCCTCGCATCGCGCCGTGCTCCCCTCTGTCCCGGGCCGCCACCGGGTTCCGGTCCCGGGGCCGTCCCGTGGGTTCGTGTCCCGGGGCTATCCCCTGGGCTCTTTCGGCAGGCCGAGCACGCGCTCGGCGATGATCGTGCGCTGTACCTCGTCCGAGCCGCCGTAGACGGTGTCGGCCCGGCTGAACAGGAACAGGTGCTGGAGCGCGTCCAGTTCGTACGGCGCCGTCGCCGACCAGTCCACCGGACCCACCGCCGCCGCGGCCCCCCGCACCCGCACCGCCAGTTCGCCGAGCCGCCGGTGCCAGCCGCCCCACAGCAGCTTGGCCACGCTGGGCGCCCCGGTGCCGCCCGCGTCCGGACCGCCGAGCGTGCGCAGGGCGTTCCAGCGCATGGTGCGCAACTCGGCCCACTGGCGTACGAGTCGGTCGCGCACGACGGGATCGGTGACGGCTCCGCTCGCCACGGCCGCCTCCACGACGCGCCCCAACTCCTCGGCGAACCCGATCTGCTGGGCCAGTGTGGAGACTCCCCGCTCGAAGCCGAGGAGGCTCATCGCGACGCGCCAGCCGTCGCCCTCGCCGCCGACCAGGTGCTCGGCGCGCGCCACCGCCCCGTCGAAGAAGACCTCGTTGAACTCGCTCGTGCCGGTGAGCTGCCGGATGGGGCGGACCTCGACGCGGCCGGGCTGGTCCATCGGGACGAGCAGGAAGGACAGGCCGTGGTGGCGGACGGAGCCGGCACCGGTTCGGGCCAGCACGAAGCACCAGTCGGCCTCGTGGGCCAGCGAGGTCCAGATCTTCTGCCCGGTGACACGGTACGAGCCGCCGTCGCGTACGGCCGCGGTCCGCACGGCGGCGAGGTCCGAGCCCGCGCCCGGCTCGCTGTAGCCCTGGCACCAGAGTTCGTCGCCGCGGGCGACGGGCGGCAGGAAACGGGACTTCTGCTCCGGCGTGCCGTGCGCGACGAGGGTCGGGGCGAGCAGGTTCTCCCCGATGTGCCCCGAGCGGGCGGGCGCCTTCGCGCGGGCGTACTCCTCGGCCCAGACGACCTGCTGGATCAGGCTCGCCCGCCGGTTGCCGTACCCGTCCTCTCCCCATCCGAGGCCGATCCAGCCGCCCCGGCCGAGCTCCCGCTCCCAGTCCCGGCGCTCGGGCCGGCCGGTGAGGTGCGCCGCCAGCCACGCCCGCGCCTCGTGCCGGAACTCCTCGTCCTCGGCACCGAATCCGAACTCCATGCGCGCTCCCCCTCCCCGGCCGCCAGGGCCCTCACGCGTTCGGCCGTGCCTTGTCGGCCGCCGCCCGCGCCATGGCCTCGACCTGCTCCAGCAGCGGCATCGGGTCGACGCCCACGGTGCCCGGCAGGAAGTCGGCGATCCGCTCGGGGGTCCAGGTGCCGTCCGCGTACCCGGCGCGCAGTTCGCGGGGCTGCGCCCACACCGCGATCTTGGGACCGGCGATCGTGTACACCTGGCCGGTGATCCGGGCCTCGCGCGCCCGGTCGGACAGCAGGTAGACGACGAGCGCGGCGACGTCCTCCGGCTCGCCGATCTCCTTGAGCTCCATGGGGACGCCCGCGGACATGCGGGTCCGGGCGACCGGCGCGACCGCGTTGGCCGTCACTCCGTACTTGTGCAGCCCCAGCGCCGCGCTGCGGACGAGCGAGATGATCCCGCCCTTCGCCGCGCTGTAGTTGGCCTGCGAGACGGACCCTTGGTGATTGCCGCTGGTGAAGCCGATCAGGGTGCCCGAGCCCTGTTTGCGCATCACCGCGGAGGCGGCCCGGAACAGCGTGAACGTGCCCTTGAGATGGGTGGCGACCACCGGGTCCCACTCCTGCTCGGACATGTTGAACAGCATCCGCTCGCGAAGGATCCCCGCCACGCACACCACGCCGTCGATCCGTCCGTACGACGCGAGCGCGGTGTCCACGACGCGCTGCCCGCCCGCCATGGTCGAGATGTCGTCGGCGACGGCCACCGCGTCCCCGCCGGCCGCCTCGATCTCCTTGACGACGGCCTCGGCGACCGAACTGGTGGGCTCGGCGCCCTCGACGGACACGCCGTAGTCGTTGACGACGACCCGCGCGCCCGCCGCCGCGGCGGCGAGGGCGACGGCCCGGCCGATCCCCCGTCCTCCGCCCGTGACGGCGACGACCTTGCCTGCCAAGAAGTTCCCCACGCCCGGCCCCTTCCCGCAGTTTCTGACGGTCCGTTAGATTCAACTCGGATTCTACGACCCGTCAGATACCTGGAGACAAGCCCCCGGGGAGGACTCATGTCGCAGCCGGCGCTCCGTCCGGAGTTCCACGAGATCGCCAAGCGCGTGAACAACTGGGGCCGTTGGGGGTCGGACGACGAGATCGGGACGCTGAACCTGATCACCGACGAGGTCGTACGGCAGGCCGCCGCGGCCGTGCGCTCGGGACGCCGTGTGCCGCTGGCGCTGCCCCTGAGGCAGGACGGCGTACAGACCGGCATGATCCCGGGACGGGTCAATCCGCTGCACGTCATGGTGCAGATCAACCAGGAGCTCTTCGGCCCCGGGACCGTAGCGTGCAGCGACGACGCCGTGACCATGGGGCTCCAGGCGGGCACCCACTGGGACGCGCTCACCCATGTCTCCCATTCCGGGAAGCTCTACAACGGCCGCCCGGCCGGCACGGTCACCCCGCACGGCGGCGCCGAGTTCAGCGGGATCGACAAACCGCGGCACATCGTCTCCCGGGGCGTCCTGCTCGACGTCGCGCGGGCGCGGGGCGTGGAGCGCCTCGACGGCGGGCACGCCGTGACGCCCGACGACCTGGACGCCGCCGAGGAACTGGCGGGCACGCGGGTCCGGGCGGGCGACATCGTCCTGGTGCGCACGGGCCAGGTCCAGGTGTATCTCGCCGGGGACAAGCACGCGTACGGCTATCCCTCACCGGGTCTGTCGGTACACACCCCGGAGTGGTTCCACGCACGCGACGTCGCGGCGGTCGCGAACGACACCCTCACCTTCGAGATCTTCCCGCCCGAGATCGAGGACCTGTGGCTGCCCGTGCACGCGCTCGACCTGGTGGAGATGGGGATGCTGCAGGGCCAGAACTGGAATCTCGAAGAGTTGTCCACAGCCTGTGGACAAGAAGGGCGCTACGCGTTCCTGCTGTCGGCCATGCCCGAGCCCTTCGTCGGCGGCACGGGGACTCCGGTGGCACCGGTCGCGGTGCTCTGAGTGCCGTCCGTCACGCGGCGCGGCGGCCGGCCACCGGCCGCCGCCGCGAAGCGAGACGCCCCGAGGCCGGCCGGTAGCCACCGTCGACCTGCGTCGGCCGCCGTCGCCACCGCCGCGGACCTGGATCGGCTGGCGGCGCGGCACTGCGCGCCCCGAGCACGGCACTGCGCGCCGCCATCCGGCTCCGGCGTACCCGCCCTGCTCCTCCTGGCCCGGGGAGGAGCCGACGCCGAATGCGACTCACACTCGCCGAGGGCTCCCGTCACCGGAACCCTCGCCGTCCCCTCGCGGCGAATCGCTGACCACAAGCGTGATCAAACGGTCACGTCACGTCAACACCCGATCGGCGGTTCATCCCTGTACCTCCCTGTTTGCGACAGCACGGACGGAAGCACACCCCGGCGCATTCGGCCGCGACCGCGGCCCGGCACAGCGGACCCGTGCGCATGTGCCCGCATCGTGCACCCCGCGCTCCGGACGGGGCGGACCGGCCGCGTCGGATGGGAGAAGCCGGCGATACGGAGCATCGAGGGACACGGCGGCGCGGCGGCGGCACATCACGACACGGCGAACTCGGCACGACGCAGGCACTCACGGCCCCGCGGGCCCCGACGCGACCCCGGCCGCGCGCCCTGGGCGGCGCGGGAGAAGGGCCCTGGACCATGGTCCGGCCCGGGGAGACAGGCCCTGGACCGTGGTCCGGCCCGGGAGACAGGCCCTAGACCGCCTCGTACGCGAAGTCCTCGTAGCCCGGATAGGCGGCGCCCGTCGAGGCACCCGGTGCGCAGCGGTCCACCTCGCACCAGATCCGCTTGCCGGCGCCCTCGGCGTTCCAGCCCCAGCGGTCCGCGAGTCCGTCGACGAGTTCCAGGCCGCGGCCGTTGGTCTCGTCGCCCTCGGCATGACGGGGAATCGGGGGCCGGGCACTGGTGTCGGCCACCTCCAGGCGGACGGTGGCCGCCTCGCACCCGTCCGGCAGGGACAACCGCAGCACGGCCGGACAGCCGGTGTGCACCACGGCATTGGTGACGAGTTCGGAGACGAGCAGGATCAGCGTCTCGGCGAGCGGTTCATCGGCCCCTATACCGGACCCGGCGAGCCTCGACCTGGCCCATCGCCGGGCTCGCCCCACCTCCGCGGGGTCGGGCCGGATCTCCAGCTGCACTTGAAGCACCTGCACCGCTCACACCATCCGAACCGGCGGACACATCGCCTCGCGCCTCACAAGGGCCACGATCGTAGCCATTTTCTGCATGGCCAGAACAAGGATCACGGAACGTGATTCCCTTACGAGACAGCATGGTTGACGTACAGTCACCCCAACAAGCGCTTCGGGCATATTCCAGCGCGAAGGAGTACGCGTGCGGCATACTGTGCGACGCTCGCCATGGGGAGTCGAACAGGCGGACTCGGGGGCCCGACCCGCCTCACGAGCGGCACGCATCGCCGGATCCGGCGCCGCCTCGCGGGCAACACCGGGATGGCTCAGCCTCAGAACCACTCGCATCCCACACAAGGTACCCGAGCCCGGCGCCGACTCCAGGCCGTGACAAGTCACGCCTAGGACACAACCCGATATCAACGCTCCGTAATTCCGGTATGCCACGATCCGCGACATTTCTTGGCCTCTTCCCGTGACATGCCTGCCCAGGGGCCTTTCAGGCGATCGCCGCGGAAAGGTCGCCGGACAGAATCTCCTCACTCTCGGTAGCGCCTCCCGCACGGTACGTCCGCACCCAGGCCCTCTTCAGATGGAGATGGACGTCGGACTCCCAGGTGAAGCCCATGCCGCCGTGCACCTGGAGGCAGTCGCGGGCGCCACGCACGGCGGCCTCGTCGGCGAGCAGCCGGGCCGCGGCGACGTCCACCGGATCCGCGGTCACGGCGGCCGCGTAGACGGCCGCGCGCGCCACCTCCGTCCGCACCAGCATCTGCGCGCACAGGTGCTTCACCGCCTGGAAGGCGCCGATCGGCTGTCCGAACTGCTCGCGCGTCCGGGCGTGTTGCACGGCCAGCTCGCAGGTGCGGGCGGCGCTGCCCAGCTGCTCCGCGGCGGTGAGGAGCGAGGTCAGGAGCCGCACGACGCCGTCCCGGCCCGCCTGAAGGTCCCGGGCCGGGGGCGCGGGGACCCGGTGCAGCGGGGTGAGCGGGTCCACCGAGGCCAGCGGTTCGGCGCCCGTCGCGTCCCCGCGTACCGTGTCGGCCGCCTCCAGCCACTCCACCAGACCTCCGTCGACGGCGGTCACCACCGTCTCGCCGGTGGCGGCCCCGGCCACGGCCCCCGCCGCGAGGTGCGTCGCGATCAGCGGTCCGGGCAGCAGCACTCGTCCCGCCTCCTCGAAGACGAGCACCGCTTCCGGAAGCCCCAGTCCGACGCCGCCCTCGGCCTCCGGCAGCCGCAGGGCGAAGAACCCCGCCTCGCCGAGCTCGCGCCACAGGGCCGGGTCCAGGCGCGGCGGCCCCTCGTCGACGGCGGCGCGCAGTGCGTCGCGGCCGAAGCGTGCCGCCAGCCGCTCCCGCACGCCGGACCGCAACGCCTTCTGGTCGTCCGTGAGTTGGAAGTCCATGGCGCGCCGCTCACCGTCCCTTGGGGAGGCCGAGGATGCGCTCGGCCACGATGTTCTGCTGGATCTGCGAGGTGCCGGCCGCGATCGTGTACGACAGCGACGAGAGCCGGTCGAGGGTCCACTCCTGCCCCAGGTCGAGCGCCTCGGGGCCGAGCGCCTCGGCCGCGGCGTCGTACAGCTCCTGGCGCGCGTGCGAGTAGCGCAGCTTGAACACCGAGCCGCCGACGCCGGGCACCGCCCCCGTCCGCTGCGCCTCGCCGACGTTCCACTGGGTGAGCCGCCACAGCGCGCGGAACTCGGCGTTCAGCCTGCCCAGGCGGCGGCGCAGCACGGCGTCGTCCCAGCGCCCGTTCTCGCGCGCCCGGCGGGCGAGGGCGCCCAGCACCCGGCGGCAGGCGACGACCTCCCCGACGAAGGCGGTGCCCCGCTCGTAGGACAGCGTCACCATGGTGACCCGCCAGCCGTCGTTCTCGGCGCCGACGCGGTGGCCGACGGGGACGCGCACCTCGTCGAGGAAGACCTCGGCGAACTCGGTGGAGCCCGCGAGGGTCCGCAGCGGCCGGACGGTGATACCCGGCGCGTCCATGGGCAGGGCGAGCCAGGTGATGCCCCGGTGCCTGGGGGCGTCGGGGTCCGTGCGGACGAGCAGCTCGCACCAGTTGGCGACCTCCGCGTGGGAGGTCCAGATCTTGGACCCGCTCACCACGTACTCGTCGCCGTCGCGCCACGCGCGGGTACGCAGCGCCGCGAGGTCGGAGCCCGCGTCCGGCTCGCTGAAGCCCTGGCACCAGACCTCCTCGCCGCGCAGCACGGGCGGCAGCCACCGTGCCCGCTGCTCGGCGGTGCCCTCGGAGACGATGGTCGGCCCGGCGTGCAGCAGCCCGACGAAGTTGGCCCCCACGTAAGGGGCGCCCGCCTTCTCCGTCTCCTCCAGGTAGATGAGGTGCTGTGTCGGGGTGGCGCCCCGGCCGCCGGCGTCGACGGGCCAGTGCAGTCCGGCGTACCCGGCGTCGTACAGCATCCGCTGCCAGCCGAGGTCGTAGGCCCGTCTGCCCGGCCAGTCGTCGGGGGACGGCTTCGGGGGCAGGGTCGGGAGCGCCTTGGCGAGCCACTCGCGCAGCCGGGCCCGGAACTCCTCCTCCTCGGGAGTGTGGTCCAGGTCCACTACAGGTCCAGGTCGAGCATGCGGATCGCGTTGCCGCGCATCAGCTTGTGGATCGTCTCGTCGTCCAGGCCCTTCACGTGGTCGAGGGCGACCTCCTTGGTGTGCGGGAAGGTCGAGTCGACGTGCGGGTAGTCGGTCTCGAAGGTGGCGTTGTCCCGTCCGACGACGTCCAGGGACGCGACTCCGTGCTTGTCGCGGAAGAAGCAGCAGAAGATCTGCCGGTAGTAGTACGTCGACGGGGGTTCCGGGATCGTGTCCCGGACGCCGCCCCAGGCGCGGTGTTCCTCCCAGACGTCGTCGGCGCGTTCCAGGGCGTACGGGATCCAGCCCATCTGGCCCTCGGAATAGGCGAGTTTGAGCTGCGGGAACTTGACGAGGACCCCGGAGAAGAGGAAGTCCATCATCGAGGCCATCGCGTTGTTGAAGGACAGCGAGGCCTGCACGGCGGGCGGGGCGTCCGGGGAGGCGGCGGGCATCTGGCTGCTCGACCCGATGTGCATGTTCACGACCGTGCCGGTCTCCTGGCAGACGGCGAAGAACGGGTCCCAGTAGCCGGAGTGGATGGACGGCAGTCCCAGGTAGGTGGGGATCTCGGAGAAGGTCACGGCCTTCACACCGCGGGCGGCGTTGCGCCGGATCTCGGCGACCGCGAGGCCGACGTCCCACAGCGGGATCAGGCAGAGCGGGATGAGCCGGCCGCCGCTGTCGCCGCACCACTCGTCGACCATCCAGTCGTTGTAGGCGCGCACGCAGGCCAGGGCCACCTCCTTGTCGTGCGCCTCGGCGAAGGTCTGCCCGCAGAAGCGCGGGAAGGTCGGGAAGCAGAGGCTGGCCTCGACGTGGTTGAGGTCCATGTCCCGGAGCCGTTCGGCGGGGTCCCAGCAGCCGCGCCGCATCTCCGCGCGGGTGATGCCCTCCAGCGTCATCTCGTCGCGGTCGAAGCCGACGGCGGCGATGTTGCGTTTGTAGGGGAACTTGAGGTCCTCGTAGATCCACCAGTCGGTGGGCGGGCCGTCCGGGTCCATCGTGATCTGGTACTTGCCGCCCACATAGGCGAGTTCGCCGATGCCGGCGGTCAGCGGCTTCGGTCCCCGGTCGTGGTATTTCCGCGGCAGCCAGGTCTCGAAGAGGTGCGCGGGCTCGATCACGTGGTCGTCGACGCTGATGATGCGGGGCAGTTCGGTCATGGTTCCCCTCCGCCTGGCGAACTTATCTGATGACCCGTCAGATCTCTCGACACAAGCAGGCTAGCCCCGCGCCTATGGACCGACAAGGCGGCGAGCCCTACGCTCTGCCACGATCTGACTGACCGTCAGCTGAAGTCGGGCCGGCGAAGCCCGGCCGAAGGAGGGCCGACGTGAACGACACCGCACACGCCCTGGGTTCCGCGCGCACGCTCTGGGAACTGGTGGACCGCCGCGCCGCGCTCACCCCCGACCGGCCCGTCCTCCTCCAGGACGACCGGTCACTGAGCTTCGGCGCGCTGCGCGACCGCGCCGAGCGGGTGGCGGCGGGCCTGTACGACATGGGCGTACGCCCCGGCACCGTGGTGGCCTGGCAGCTGCCCACCCGCATCGAGACGGCGCTGCTGTCCTTCGCGCTGGCCCGCCTCGGCGCCGTGCAGTCCCCGGTCATCCCCTTCTACCGCGACCGCGAGGTGGGCTTCGCCCTGCGCGAGTCCAGGGCGGAGTTCTTCGCGGTGCCGGGCGAGTGGCGGGGCTTCGACCACACCGCGATGGCACGGCGGCTCGGCGCCAAGGGTGTCTTCGCGGCGTACGACGCACTGCCGGACGGCGATCCGGCGGTGCTCCCGCCGCCGCCCGCCGACGGCACCTCGGTGCGCTGGATCTACTGGACCTCCGGCACGACCTCCGACCCCAAGGGCGTCCTGCACACGGACCGTTCGCTGATCGCGGGCGGCTCGTGCCTCGCGCACGCGCTGCGTCTGACGGCCGACGACGTGGGCTCGATGGCGTTCCCCTACGCGCACATCGCCGGGCCCGACTACACCGTGATGCTGCTGCTGTACGGCTTCCCGGCCGTGATGTTCGAGCACTTCGCGCTGCCCGCCGCCCTGGAGGACTACCGCCGGCACGGGGTGACGGTGGCCGGCGGCTCCACGGCGTTCTACTCGATGTTCCTCGCCGAGCAGCGCAAGCAGCCCGGCGTGCCCGTCGTCCCCACCCTGCGGCTCCTCGCGGGCGGCGGCGCGCCCAAGCCGCCCGAGGTCTACCACTCCGTCGTACGGGAGATGGGGGTGCAGCTCACCCACGGATACGGCATGACCGAGGTCCCGATGATCACGATGGGCGCGCCGGACGACACCGCCGAGAACCTGGCGGCCACGGAGGGCAGGCCCCCGGAAGGCATGGAGATACGGATCGTGGACGGCGAGGTGCGGCTGCGCGGCGAGGCCGTCTGCCAGGGGTACCTGGACGGCGCGCAGACCGCCGCCGCGTTCGACGCGGACGGGTTCCTGGTCACCGGGGACGTCGGGCATCTGACGGAGAGCGGACACCTCGTCCTCACCGGGCGTCTGAAGGACATCATCATCCGCAAGGGCGAGAACATCTCCGCCAAGGAGGTCGAGGACCTGCTGCACCGGCACCCCGGCGTCGCCGACGCCGCGGTGATCGGGCTGCCGGACGCCGAACGCGGCGAACGCGTCTGCGCGGTGGTCGAACAGCCGCCGGGCGCGGACGTGCTGACCCTGGACGCGGTGACCGCCCACCTGCGCGGGGAAGGGCTGTCCGTGCACAAGCTGCCGGAGCAGCTGGAGGTGGTGGACGCCCTTCCGCGCAACGACACGCTGCGCAAGGTGCTCAAGTACAAGCTCAGGGAACGCTATTCGGCACCGTCCGCGCCGGGCCGGGGCCCGGCGGCGCGGGACGGCGCTACTCCGGCACCGTGAAGTAGCGGGCGAACGCGGTCACGACCTCCGCCTCGCCGATCCGGCCGTCGGAGTCCGTGTCGAGCGTGGCCGCGGCCACGGCGGCGATCTCGTCGCGCACGCCGAGCGCCTTGAGGACGCGCTCGGTCTCCTCGACCGTGGCCGCGCCGTCCCCGTCGGAGTCCGCGACGGCGAGGGCGGCGTGCAGGAAGGGACGGGCGATCTCCGCGAACCGCTCGGGGTTGTCGCGCAGCCGCTTGACCGCGCCGCTGACGAACTCCTCGCGGGTGATGCGCTGATCGCCGTCCCGGTCCGCTATCCCCGCCATGCCCTGCCAGAACGCCTCGGCGCCGCCGTACAGTGCCTGGCCCTTGTCCGACCGGGCCGTCGTACCGAATTCGGCGAGGACCGCCTTGGTCGCGGCGTTGAAGTCCTCACGGTCGATGTAGCCGTTGCCGTCCTGGTCGAAGCCGGCGAACCGGTCGGCAATCCTGCGTTCGTACTCGGTACTGACCATGGTGTGTTCGGACCGCCTTACATCTCAGCCGGTCTCCTGTCTGACCGGACTGGGGTTCATCTGGGACGGAGCGTACGACGCCGGACCCGCCGCGGGCACGGGAAAACGACGGTTGTACCAAGACCGCGGGAATTCTGGGACAACTGTGTGGCACCGGAGGACCCCGGGGTGGAACACATCACGCCGACAGGGGGCTGGATTCCTCGTCGACGGCGGAGGTCACGTCCGGGTACACGTCGAAGAGCCGGCGCACGCCGAGGGCGCCGAGGACCCGGTTGACGTGGGAGCCGTCGAGCGCGCCGCGCGCGGGCAGGATCAGTCTCAGCCGGCCCCGGCAGGAGCGGATGAGCCGGCGGGTGGCGATGAGGACGCCGACACCGCTGGAGTCGCAGAAGAAGACCTCGGAGAGGTCGAGGACGAGACTTCGCCGGCCCTCGGCCACCGCGTCGTGCACCCGCTGGCGCAGGACCGGTGACGTGACGAGATCCAGCTCGCCCGACACCCGGAGCACGGCCCACTCGCCCTGTTCGCCGTCGGTCACCTTGAGCGTCACCGCCACGCCTCTCGCTCGCCTCGCCCAACAGAAACGGAAGCAGTCGCTTCGCTTCCTTCCAGCGCGGCTGCCCAGCCGTCGTTCCATGAAACACCGGTCCGCACAGGAAGAAACGACGGTCCACGGTCGAAAATGTGAGAGGAGCGAGCCTTTTCGGACGACTACGGTCTCCTTCGGTCGCGTTTTGATCGGATTCGATAGGGAAGGCGACCTGCCTCTACCATCCGCGGCCTGTCCAGGGGCGCGTATTGGCCCAAAGGGGCGTGCGCCGTCAGACGTGCCGACTACATTCGAGACAGCCGTGCACACAGGCTGGACAGGAGCAGGACGCACACAGGCACACGCACGGGCGACAGGGACGGGCGCCGGCACGACCAGGGGTGAGGGGGCCGCATGGCGAAGAGGGACACACCGCCCCGCTGGGACCGCAAGATGCAGCAGCGGCTCGCACGCGGGGAGGCCGCGGCGCTCGGTGAGCTCTACGACCGGTTCGCTTCGCTCGTGCACGGTCTGGCCCACCGCGTGCTCGGGGACGAGCGCGCGGCCGACGCGATCACCCGCGAGGTGTTCACCCACGTCTGGGAGAACCCCGAGGGGTACGACCCCAAACAGGGCCCGCTGCGCTCCTGGGTGGCCACGCTCACCCACCGCCTCGCCGTCCAGCGACTGCGGGTGAACGAGACCGCCGCCCTCGCCCGGGGCGGCCACGGCACCACCGAGGAGCTGGAGCGGAAGGTGCGCAGCGCGTCCGTCGCGGCCCGCGCGGACTACATCGTGACGTCCATGCCGGCCCCGCTACGGGCCGCGCTGGAACTCGCGTACTTCCAGCGCCGGGACTACCGCCAGGCCGCCGCCGACCTGGGCGTCACCGAGGACGAGGCCCGCCGCAGGCTCCGCCTCGGGCTCCAGCTCCTGTCCACCGCCCACGACGCCGGCCCCACCGGCGCCCGCCCGAGTACGGGGGTGCGCGGTGAACGGGCGACCCGACCGGTTCGAGGCCTTCGACGAGCACGAGGCCCACGGGCCCGACGCATACGGGCACGACGGACGCGACGGACACGGACACGGCGCGCTCGAAGCACATGCCGCGCACGACGGACGCGACGACCGGGAAGAGGCCCCCGACGCCGGCCCCTGGGAGGACACGCCCGACGAGCGGACGGACGCCGAGCACGGCACGGACGCCGGCGCGGCACCGCACGACGGGCCCGGCTCCTCCGCGGGCGGCGGCTCCGCCGGCCCGGGCGGCCCCGGCTCCCCGGAGCACGGAGGCGCCGCCGGACAGCCGGACGGTCCCCCGCGCATACCGCTGCCCCGCTCCTCGGTCGAGGACACCGGACTCCCGCTGCCCGACCCGGTCCCCGCCACCGCCCCGGCGCCGCTCGTCCTCGACCACCGGGTGCTGAAGTCCCTGCTCGGCGCATGGGCGCTGGCCGCCTGCTCGGCGGAGGAGACGGTGGCCGTCGAGGAGCATCTCGGGGACTGCGGCTCCTGCGCCGACGAGGCGCTGCGGCTGCGCGAGGCGGTCGGGCTGCTGCACCCGCCCGAGAGCCTCGACCTCGATCCGACGCTGCGCACCCGTGTCCTGGAGAGCTGCCTCGACCGGCGCCCGCCGCGCATCCCGGTGCCCGACTGGGCGGCTCCGTACGACGCCGAGACCGCCCGGCTCGACGCACTGCTCCAGGACATCGGGGGCGCCGAGTGGCATGCGCCGGTGCGGCTGCGCTGGTTCGCCGCCGACCGGCCGGTGAGCCGCCGTACGACGGTCGCCGGGGTCATCGCGCACCTGCTGAGCGTCGACGGGCTCGTCGCGACGGCGCTCGGTCTGGAGGACCCGCTCGGCCCGGCCGTCCCGAAGTCCGCGGACCCCGCCACCCCGGAGGGCCGCACCGAGGCGTACTGGCGTGCCTCGCACTTCCCGCCCACCCGGGCCGTGCGCCTGCCCTGGCGGGAGCAGAGCCACCACCTCGTCCGCACCGTGTCGTTCGCCGTCGAGGGGGCGTCGGCGGCCGAGGCCGGGACCGGCTCGGGCGGGCTCACCGTGGCGTACGGCGGCTTCGGGCTGCCGCTGAGCGACGCGATGCTGGACCGGGCCTTCGAGTGCTGGGTGCACGCGGGCGACATCGCGGACGCCGTCGACTACCCGTACGAGCCGCCCGCGCCCCGGCATCTGCACAAGATGATCGACCTGGCCGCGCGGATGCTGCCCGCCACCCTCGCCGGGCGGCGGCGGGCGGGGCTCTCCGAGGCCCCGGCCCGTCATCTGGTCGCCGCGGGGGCGCCGGGGCGCAGCCTGCGCCTGGAGATCGAGGGGTCCGGGGGCGGTGAGTGGATGATCCCGCTCGACTCGCCGGGCGCGGTCGGTTCCACGGAGCGGGAGGTGGCCCATGTCGCGCTGGACGGCGTGGAGTTCTGCCGCCTCGCCGCGGGCCATGTCTCCCCGCAGGAGGCCGCCGCCGGTCAGGACGGCGACCGCGAGGCGATCAGGGACGTGCTCTTCGCCGCGGCGTCACTGAGCCGGATGTAGTCGCCGAGCCGGATGCAGGGGTGAGACCCCTTGCGACGGCCCGAAACCCCCTAGGCGAAGACCACCGTCCGGCGCCCGTTCAGCAGGATCCGGCGCTCCGCGTGCCACTTGACGGCCCGCGCCAGCGCCTGGCACTCCACGTCACGGCCGATGGCGACCAACTGGTCGGGCGTCACGTCGTGGCCGACCCGCTCGACCTCCTGCTCGATGATCGGGCCCTCGTCGAGGTCGGCGGTGACGTAGTGCGCGGTCGCGCCGATCAGCTTGACGCCCCGGGCGTGGGCCTGGTGGTAGGGCTTCGCGCCCTTGAAGCTCGGCAGGAAGGAGTGGTGGATGTTGATGATCCGCCCGCTGAGCTGCTTGCACAGATCGTCGGAGAGGACCTGCATGTAGCGGGCCAGCACGACGAGTTCGACGTTCTCGCCGCGGACCAGTTCGAGGAGCTGGGCCTCGGCCTCCGCCTTCGTGTCCTTGGTCACCGGGATGTGGTGGAAGGGGACGTCGTACGACGCCACGAGCTCGGCGAAATCGGTGTGGTTGGAGACCACGGCGGCGATGTCGACGGGCAGTGCGCCGATCCGCGCGCGGAACAGCAGGTCGTTCAGGCAGTGGCCGAACTTGCTGACCATGAGGACGACCCGCATCCGGTCCTCGGCACGGTGGATCTGCCACTCCATGTGGAAGGAGTCACCGATCGCCGCGAAACTCGCCCGCAGTTTGTCCACGGTCACCGGCGCCTCCGCCGAGAAGTGGACCCGCATGAAGAACAGTCCCGTGTCGTGGTCGCCGAACTGCTGGCTGTCCTCGATGTTGCAGCCGGTCATGAACAGATAGCTCGACACGGCGTGCACGATCCCCTGCTTGTCCGGGCAGGAGAGGATCAGGACGTACTGCTCGGCGGCGGGTGCGGCCCCGCGGACGGACTGCTCATTCATGCAGCACAGGGTCCCATACCAGACCCACGGAACGGGCAGCCGTCCCGCCACACGGACGCCGTCGGGGCGTGGCGGGCGCTATGCCGAGCGCGTCAGGATGCGCAGCACCTCGAGCGTGCGCGGCGGGGCGTCGGGGTCCTCACCGTCGCTCGCCGCCAGCCGCACGTGCGCGTCGCGCGCGGCGCGCACGGCCTCCGGCCACGCGTGGTGGTCGAGGTACGCGGAGACCGGCGCGTCGGGTCCGACCTGGTGCATGATCCGCAGCACGCGCAGCACCGCGGTGTCGACGAGGGCCGCCTCCTGGGAGTCCCGGAATATCGTGCCGACGTACTTCTCTGCGGACCAGTTGTCCAGCCAGGTGTCCTCGACCAGGCGGTACACGGCGTCGGTGACGTCCCCGTACCCGTCGATGCCCGCGAGCCAGACGTCACGCTGGAACGCGGGGTCGGAGAGCATGTGCAGCGCGGAGCGCACATTGCTGCGCCAGCGCCACCACGGCATGTCGTTGAGTGGCATGCCGCCCATGGTGGATGAGCGACGGCCGCGACGGGAAGAGTTCTCCGAACCTTGCACGGTCATCGATCGTACGTTCCCCGCGAAATCCGGATCACCGGCCCCCGTAATTCACCTCTGTGTCACCTTCCATTGACCACGGGTCACTCGAAGGTTAGTGATGTGACGGAATCGTGCGTGTCCATGACCGGCAGTCGGCGTACGCGCACCAGCTCCTCCGTCCTCCCCCGGCCCCTCCGGGCCACGCTGCTGTCCGCGGGCGCGCTGGCCGCGTGTGCGTCGATCGCCGTCGGATGCGGGGTCATCCCTGGTGCCACGGGGGGTTCCGGGGACGACTCCGTCACCGTCATGACCTGGGCGCCCGAGAAGACCGCGGCGACCAACAAACCCGGCATGCCCGCCATGGCGAAGGCCTACGCCCGCTGGGTCAACGCGCACGGCGGGATCAACGGCCACCCGCTCAAGGTCCTCACCTGCAACGACCACAACGACGCCGTGTTCGCCGCGCAGTGCGCGCAGCGCGCGGCGAAGGAGAACGTCGTCGCGGTGGTGGGCTCCTACAGCCAGCACAGCCGGGACTTCCTCGCTCCGCTGGAGAGCGCGGGCATCCCGTACATCGGCGGCTACGGCGTCACCGACGACGAGTTCACCAGCCCGCTGTCCTACCCCGTCAACGGTGGCGAGCCCGCGCTGCTGGCCGGGCTCGGCGAACAGCTCGGCAAGAACTGCGGTCCGGTCGCGCTGATCCGTCCCGACACCATCGCCGGCGACCAGCTCCCGGTGCTGCTCGACTCGGGCCTGAAGTCGCGGTCCCACTCGGCCGCGGCGGACCAGCGGGCCGCCGAGGACGCGACGGAGTACGCACGGCAGACGCAGCAGGCGCTCACCCACGCCACCTCCGACCCGGCCGAGCGGGGCTGTGTGGTGCCCGCGCTCGGCGACCGCACGGACACCTTCATGGACTCCTTCCGGCGCGACCGCCAGAACTATCCGAAGGTGAGCACGGGCACGGTGCTCGGCAGCGTCGACCAGTCGCTGATCGACGCCACGGGCGGCAAGTCCAGCCCGTACGAGGGTTCCTACGTCACCGGCTGGTACCCGCCCTCGAACGACTCCCGCTGGGACCAGATGCGCTCCGTGATCAAGGAGCAGGCCTTCGGCGACAACCGGATCGACCCCGCGGACGCCGGAGTGCAGACCACCTGGATCGCGTACACCGTGCTGAAGGCGGTCATCGAGTCGCTCGGCGACCAGAAGGTGACCTCACTGGCCATCCGGCGCGCTCTCGACAACGGGCTGAAGGTGACCACGGGCGGGCTCACCCCGACGCTCAGCTGGCGCTTCGAGGACCTGATCGCGGCCGTCGACTTCCCGCGCCTGGTCAACGCCGACGTCACCTTCCAGGTGGTGCGCCAGGGTCTGCTGACCTCGGAGCGGCGCGGGTTCGTGAACGTGTCCAGGACGCTGGAGAACGCGGACTGAGATCCCCCGCGCCCTCCCCGCCGTCAGGGACGGCTCACAGCTGGATCCGCGTCCGCTGCGTCAGTCCGTACTTGGACGCGATGGAGTTCCACAGACGGGCGGCCTTCTCCTTCTCCGAGGAGGCCGTGCCGCTGGCCCGGGTGGCCGCCTGGGTCTGCCCGGTCTCGCGGGCATGGCCCTTGCGGCAGCCCTTCTTGCCGCCGACCTGGTCGGCCCAGGCCGCGTAGTGGTTGTCGGCCGACTGAGAGGCCTTCCAGGCGTTGGTGAGCGCGGTGGACAGCGCGGCGTGGTTCGGGAGCTTGTCCATGGACAGCGCGCCGAGCCGGGTGACCAGCTCGCCCCGCTGCTTGGCCGCGTCGCGCAGGTCGCTGGCCGCCTGGTCCAGGTTGTTGCACGCCCTCACGTTCGCCACGGCCTTGATCACCGAGTCACGGCTGTTGCTGCTGTCCGCGAGGAGCTTGTCCAGCTCGACGGCCTGCGCCTTGACCGGGTCCGCGGCCGGCGACGCCGATTCCTGCGTGGCGGGAGCCGTCGCCGACACGGTCTTGCTGCCGTCGTCCTTGGTGTCGGAGTCCCCGCCGCCGCTGAGCAGCGCACCGGCGCCGACGCCGAGCACGGCGATGCCGATGCCGATGGCCGCGATCAACGGGACGCGCGAGCCGCTGCGACCGCCGCGACCGCCGCCACCCCCCTCCGAGTCGGGGGTGCCTCCGCGCCGGGCGGCGGCCCGGCCGCCCGGGGCGGGTGACGCGTACGGGGCCTGCGCGCCGTACGGGGCCTGCGCGCCGTACGGGGCCTGCTGGGCCGAGGGGTCGAAGCGCGGCATCTGCTGCGTCGACGCCGGCCCCTCCGGCTCGCTGCGGAAGAGGTTGTCGAACTCCGCCGGGGGCTGCCGGTCCTCCGGCCCGCCCGGACGTATGCCGTACGGCTCTGACCCGGGCTGCGCGGGAACGGAGGCCATGAACTGGGTGGCCTCGGCGTCCGGGTGCCCGGCGGTGGGCAGCGGCCCGGCCTCGGGGCCGCCCTGCGGCGCCCGGCCGAGGAACTGCGTGGCGTCGCCGGCCGGCATCTCGGGCGGCAGTGCCCCCGGGGCGACCGGCGGGATGAACTGGGTGGCGCCCTCGTCGGGCGTGGCGGGGACGGGCGGGATGAACTGGGTCGCTCCCTCGTCACCGGCCGGGGCGGGCGGTATGTGAGGTATGTACTGCGTGGCGCCGTCCACGGCAGCGGGCGGCAGCGGCGCGGAGGCCGGCGCCCCGGGGGCACCATAGCCGTCGGTGGCCTGCGGGAGAGCCGCGCCGGGGTTGCCATAGCCGTCCGTGGCCTGCGGGAGAGCCGCGCCGGGGTTGCCATAGCCGTCCGTGGCCTGCGGGAGAGCCGCGCCGGGGTTGCCATAGCCGTCCGTGGCCTGCGGGAGAGCCGCGCCGGGGTGCTGCACCGGGGGCGGGTAACCGTACCCGCTGCCCGCGTGCCCGCCCGGCGCCTGTGGAGCGGCGCCGCCCGGCACGCCGAAGGGCGCCTGCGCGCCCTCGGGCGGCAGCGGGCCCGCACCGGCCGGCGGCTGCGGCAGGTATCCCTGCGGCTGCTGGGCCGCGTGCGCGCCGGAGGCGGCCCAGCCCTGGGAGGAGTCGGAGGTGCCCCAGTCGGAGGCGGGCGCGGACGGAGCCGGCGGCTCGGCGGCTCCCCATGCCTGGGCGTCGTTCTCGGGCGCACCCCAGCCCTCGGCGCCGCCGGGCGCGGGCGCGGCCGACTGGTCCGGGCCCCATGGCCGGCCCCAGGCCTGGCCGCCCGCCGGGGTCGCGGCGTCGCCCGCCGTACCGGGCAGCAGGGGCGCGCCACCGTCGGAGGGCAGCACGATGCCTTCGCGCGCGGGCCGCGCCGAGGGCTCCTCGCCCTGTCCGCTCTGCGTCACCGGGACTCCTACGAATGGGGGACCTTCGGAATCGTCGGCTCACGCTACCGGGTCCCCACAACCCGGTGCCACGCAGCACGGGACGTGACGCCCGCCCCCTGTGACCCGGGTAACGAATCCGTCCCGCGCGGCGCTGTATATGGCTCCTTTCTTCACCACCGCGTCCGTTTCCCCGCCGTTCACGCCCGGGCGGACCGTGCGTTCATGTCGCCCGCACGCCCCGCCCTCGGGCTCACGCCGCCGCCTGGAGGTCCATCCGCGCGCCGAACTCCCGGACCACCGGCTCGTCCCGATACGGCTCCAGCCGCTGCTGGAGGTCGTCGAGATACTCCGCGCCCCGGTTGGAACGCAGCGTGCCCAGCAGCTCCACGGCGCGCATCCCGGTGTGGCAGGCCTGCTCCACCTCGCGCTGCTGCACCTGCGCCGTGGCGAGCAGCACATAGCCGATCGCCCTGCGCCGGGCCCGCGACTCGGGGTGCCCGGCGAGGGACTCCTCCGCGCACCGCGCCGCCGCCTCCGCCTGTCCCAGGTCGCGGTGGCAGTGCGCCAGCTCGTCGGCGAGATAGGCCTCGTCGAAGTGCGCGATCCACGTCGGGTCGTCCCCGGAGGCCGCGTCCGCACCCTCCAGCGCGGTCACCGCGCGCCCGGACGCCAGCTGGGCGGCGCGCGCGTCGCCCATCAGCGCGTGCCCGCGCGCCTCCGCGGCGTGGAACATCGACTCGGCTCGGGGCGTCACCCGCCCGCGTGCGCCCTCCTGCGCGGCGCGCGCCAGCTGCGCGATCTCACGCGGGTTGCCGAGCTGTGCGGCCAGATGACTCATGGACGCGGCGAGCACATAGCCGCCGTACCCGCGGTCGCCGGCCGCCTGGGCGAGCCGCAGGGCCTGGATGTAGTAGCGCTGGGCGAGCCCCGGCTGGCCGGTGTCGACGGCCATGTACCCGGCGAGTTCCGTCAGCCGTGAGACCGCGGCGAACAGGTCGCGCCCGACCGCCTCCCGGTAGGAGCCGGCGAGCAGTCCGGACACCACGCTGTTCAGGTAGTGCACGACCACCGGGCGCACATGCCCGCTGCCGTACTGGTGGTCCAGGTCGACGAGCGCCTGGGTCATCGCGCGGACCGCCGCCACGTCCGAGAGCCCCACCCGCGGGCCCGCCGAACGCGCCACCTGGGCGTCCGGCGCCGAGATCAGCCAGTCCCGGCTGGGTTCGACGAGCGCGGAGGCGGCGACCGAGGAGCCGGACAGGAAGTCCCGTCGGCCCACGTCGCTGCGCCACAGCTCGCAGACCTGCTCGATGGCGCCCAGTACGGTCGGCGAGAACTGGAGGCCCACGCCGGACGCGAGGTTCTTGCCGTTGGCCATGCCGATCTCGTCGATCGTGACCGTGCGGCCCAGCTTGCGTCCGAGCGCTTCCGCGATGATCGCCGGAGCCCGCCCGCGCGGCTGCTGTCCACGCAGCCAGCGCGCCACGGACGTCTTGTCGTAGCGCAGATCGAGACCGTGTTCCGCACCGCACATGTTGACCCGGCGCGCGAGCCCGGCGTTGGAACAGCCCGCTTCCTGGATGAGCGCCTGGAGCCGTTCGTTCGGCTGCCTGGCGATGAGAGGCCTTGCGGCCATGGCGTACCCCCTGCTCTCCGGCGGTTCGCCTCCGGGGCGTGCCGACCGGTGCCGAGTGAGCGATCGCGCTCGGGCCCCGCGGGCCCTTGCGCGTCGTCCCTCGCACCGGCACGCCCCTTCGACTCACCCGCCCGTGGCTGCGGTGCCTGCCCACGCACCGACGTGACGTGTCTTCAGCGGCCGACCGCACCGAAAGAAGTCGGCCAGGAAGATCAATGCCCCGCAGACATGCCGAAGATGCGAGACATGTGAGGTTTGCCGGGGTAAAGGCGGTTGCCGACCCCACCGCTGCCTACCCACTCCCCGCGGTCGTTCCTCCCGCGCGCCCCCACACGTGCATCCATGCGCCCCAGACGCGGAATCGATGCTCCTCCCCCGCGCGTGTGCCCCCCGTAACCCGAGGTGGACCCGGGAGTTGAGTTCCACGTGGAAAAGACCATGGCAGGCACCGAGTCCGCACATATCCCCCAGCAGCGTGGCGAATCGCTGCAGGAAACCGCCGTGCGCTATGCCGATGAACGCCACTGGGACGTGGTCCCCGGCACCTGGCTGGAAGCCGTCGACGGGGTGCAGCACTGTTCCTGCGGCGAGCCCGCGTGCACCTCACCCGGCGCGCACCCGGCGCGCGAGGACTGGGCGACTCAGGCGACGGGCAGTGCGACCGTCGCGCGCCGGCTGTGGTCGAAGCAGCCGGCGGCCTCGATCCTGCTGCCCACGGGGCGGACGTTCGACGCGATCGACGTCCCGGAGACGGCCGGTTTCCTCGCCCTGGCCCGCATGGAGCGCATGGAGCTGACCCTCGGTCCGGTCACCTGCACCCCGGACCGCCGCATGCACTTCTTCGTGCTTCCGGGTGCCGCCGCGAAGGTCCCCGACCTGGTGCGGAAGCTGGGCTGGCCGCCCGCCTCCCTCGATCTGCTGGCACTCGGCGAGGGCTCGTACGTGGCCGCCCCGCCCACCCGTTTCGGTTCCCGCGGCGCCGTGCAGTGGGCCCGCCGCCCCACGCCCGCCAACCGGTGGCTGCCGGACGCGGAGGAGCTCATCTCGCCCCTGGCGTACGCGTGCGGACGGGACCGGTAGCACCGCCGACCGCCTTGCCCGCCACCGCCGTTCGGCGCCGGCGGGCGCACGGCCGTCCGCGGTCGCCGCACCCACGTAGGGTTCTCGCATGACCGAGGGAGCAGGGGCCGGTGTGCCCGCCGTACGCGTACAGGGGCTCTGGAAGCGGTTCGGGGAACAGATCGCCGTCGCGGGGATCGATCTGGAGCTGCCCGCGGGCCGGTTCATCGGGCTCGTCGGCCCGAACGGGGCCGGCAAGACCACCACGCTGTCGATGGTGACCGGGTTGCTCAGGCCCGACCAGGGGACCGTCGAGGTCGTCGGCCACGACGTGTGGCGCGACCCGGTGGAGGTGAAGGCCCGCATCGGCGTGCTGCCCGAGGGGCTGCGGCTGTTCGAACGGCTCTCGGGGCGCGAACTCCTCGCCTACACGGGCCGGCTGCGCGGTCTGCCCGGCGCCGAGGTCGACAAGCGCGCCACCCAACTCCTCGACGTGCTCGACCTCGCGGGCTCCCAGCACAAACTCGTCGTCGACTACTCGACCGGCATGCGCAAGAAGATCGGCCTGGCCTGCGCCCTCCTGCACAACCCGGAGGTCCTCTTCCTCGACGAGCCGTTCGAGGGCGTCGACCCCGTCTCCGCGCAGACGATCCGCGGTGTCCTGGAGCGCTACACCGGCTCCGGCGCCACGGTCGTGTTCTCCTCCCATGTGATGGAGCTGGTGGAGTCGCTGTGCGACTGGGTCGCCGTGATGGCCGCGGGGCGCATCCGCGCGCACGGCCCGCTCGCCGAGGTCCGCGGCGGCGCGCCCTCCCTCCAGGAAGCCTTCCTCGAACTGGTCGGCGCGCAGGGCCGCATCGCCGGGGCCGATCTGGACTGGCTGGGCGGCGGGGCACGATGAGCGCCGCGGGCGGCGTCTCCGCCGCATCGATCACCCCCGTCGTCGTACGGCTGAAGCTGTCGCTGCTGCGCAACGGGCTGCGCCAGTCGGCCGGCCGGCGGGCCGCGTACATCTCCTCCGTCGTCCTCGTCCTGCTCTTCGCCGCCCTTCAGCTGATCGGCCTGATCGCACTGCGCGGCAACACCCACGCCCCCGCCGTCGCCCTGCTGCTGGTGGCGCTGCTCGCACTCGGCTGGGCCGTGATGCCGCTGTTCTTCCCCAGCGGCGACGAGACCCTCGACCCGACGCGTCTGGTGATGCTGCCGCTGCGTCCGCGCCCGCTGGTACGGGCGCTGCTGGCGGCCTCCCTGGTCGGCGTCGGGCCCCTCTTCACGCTCTGTCTGCTGCTCGGCTCGGTGATCTCCGTGGCGCACGGCGCGGCGGCGTACGTCACCGCCGTCGTCGCCGTGGCCGTCGCCCTCCTCGTCTCCGTGGCCCTCGCACGGGCCGTCGCCGCCGCCAACATCCGGCTGCTGTCCAGCCGCAAGGGCCGTGATCTCGCGGTGCTCAGCGGTCTGGTGATCGCGGTCGGCGCGCAGCTGGTCAACTTCGGTGCGCAGCGGCTCGGTTCGGCGGGCGGTCTGTCGCAGCTCGACCCCGTGGCGGACGTACTGCGCTGGGTGCCGCCCGCCTCCGCGATCGGCGCGGTGGACTCGGTGAGCGACGGGTCGTACGCGACCGGCGTGGTCCAACTGCTGCTGGCCGTGGCCGCCTTGGCGGGGCTGCTGGCACTGTGGTCCCGGCATCTGACCCGTCTGATGACCTCGCCGGACGGTTCGACGCTTCAGGCGGCCGAGCCGGCCGCGCGGGAGAAGGGGGCGTCGGGAGCGGCCCGGCTGCTGCCGTCCGGGCGCACCGGGACCGTCATGGAGCGCAGCCTGCGTTATGTGTGGCGCGATCCGAAGACCAAGGCGGCATGGGTGACGTCGCTGGCCATCGGGCTGATCGTGCCGGTGTTCAACGCTCTCCAGGGCACCGGTTCGATCTACTTCGCGTGCTTCGCCGCGGGGATGCTCGGCATCCAGATGTACAACCAGTTCGGGCAGGACACGTCCGCCTTCTGGATGGTCGCGATGACGATCTCGTCCACTCGGGACGCGTACGTCGAGCTGCGCGGGCGTGCGCTGGCGCTGCTGGTGATCACCCTGCCGTACGCGACGCTCGTGACCGTCCTGACGACGGCGATGCTCGGCGACTGGCCGAAGCTGCCGGAGGTGCTCGGTCTGTCCTTCGCGCTGCTCGGCGCGATGCTGGCGACCGGCGCGTGGTCCTCGGCGCGCTTCCCGTACTCGATCCCGCAGGAGGGCTACAAGAACGTGGCCCCGGGGCAGGCGGGCCTCGCCTGGATCTCCGTCGTCGGCGGCATGGTCTCGGCGGCGCTGCTCGCGGCCCCCGTCATCGCGCTCACCATCTGGCTGAACGTGACGTCGGGCGGCGACGACTGGAGCTGGCTGGTGCTGCCGCTGGGCGCCGGATACGGGGCCCTGATCACGGAGCTGGGGCTGCGGATGGCGGCACCGCGGACGGCAGGGCGGCTGCCGGAGATACTGGCGGCGGTCAGCAAGGGCTGAGCCACGGGCCGGCCCCGGTCCTGTGCGGCCGGTACCGGTCCCGTGCAGGTCGGCACCGGTCCCGTGCAGGTCGGCACCGGTCCCGTGCAGGTCGGCACCGGTCCCGTGCAGGTCGGCACCGGTCCCGTGCGGCCCGAAGTGGCGCCCTGGGGGCGCCCTGACGCGGACGCTCCGCCGCGGAGCACGGACGGCGGACGACGGCAGGTCCGGGGCGCGGCCCCGTCACGGGGCCCGGACGCGGGCCGGGATGCGGGCCGGGACGAGGTCGCGGGTACGGGACCACTCAGATGCGGGCGCCGCCCGGATACGGGCGCCGAGGCCGGTGCGGGACGCAGGGGGTTTCGTTTGGATCAGGCCGGGTCCGCGGCGCCCGGCACGGCACCTCGCCGCGTTGTCGGACCACCCGAGTACGCCCAGTACGCAGGTGATCCTCCGCCTTGCGATGCACCGCACCGGACGCCGCGGACTGATCCGACCTGATCCGAACGAAACCCCCTAGCCGGTGAGGACGCCGTCGAGGAACGGCTCGATGGCCGCGCGCCAGGCCTCCGGCTGGTCGTAGTGCACGAGGTGTCCGGCGTCGGCCACCTCCGCGTACTGGCCGCGCGGCAGGACGCGGACCATCTCCTGGGACTCGGCCCGGCCCAGTTCGCCGTCGAGGCCCCGGACGACCAGGGCGGGGCACCGGACCTGCGCGAGCTCCTCCCAGTGGGCGTCGTACACCCAGGTCTGGCGGGACTTGAGCATCTGCTCCGGTTCGAAGACCGGGCGCCACCCGTCCGGGGACTCGTGCATCACTTCGGCGTAGAACTCGCCGCGGGACGGGTTGGGGCGCTCCACCCAGGGGTCGTCCTCACCGAACCACTTCCGTACGTCGGCGAGGGTGGCGAAGGGCACGGGCCAGGCCTTGAACCAGTCCTCCCACTCGCGCTGGGACGCGGCCCCGAGCGCGGAGGCCCGCATGTCGCAGATGATCACTCCGCGGACGAGGTCGGGGCGCTTGGCGGCGAGCTGCCAGGCGGTCAGCGCGCCCATGGCATGGCCGATCAGGACGGCGGGGGCGAGACCGAGCTGTTCGAGAGCGGCCTCTGCGTCCTCCACATAGGCCTCGCGGGTGTACTCCGCCTCCGGCGGCTTCTCGCTCTGGCCGTGGCCGCGCTGGTCGAGCGCGACGGCACGGTGCCGCTCGGAGAGCCAGCGGGCGGTGGACGCCCAGTGCGAGGCACGGCCCATGAGGCCGTGCAGTAACAGCACGCCGGGCGACTCCTCCGAGGCCCTGGGCGGGTCGGTCTTCGGCGGGTCGGCGAACTCCCAGGCGGCGAGGCGTACGCCGCCCGTTCCCCTCACGTCGATGCGCCGCACCATCGGGCACCCCCCTAGCTCGCTCGGACCGGCTCACTCCCGCTCGAACCGGCCGGTCCACTCGTACCGCTTCCTGCCGCTGCTCCTGCTGGTGTGCTGCTCTACATGTACCCCTGACGCACCGCCACGTTATCGAATGAGGTTTCGAAAATGGGCCTCCTGGCTGCAACACCCCTCATTCGAGTGACCATGTCCCAGGATTGACCGCCGCCGCCGAGGGGAGATCTTCAGCGGGAGGCGGACCGCTCGGGGAAACCGGTCCGAGGGGATTGACCCTGAGAGCTCGGGGCTCCGGGTCAGCACAGGGGAGGACAGGCCCCGGCGCCATGCGGCGCCGGGGCCCTCTCCACGACTACGGCACATCCTTGCGCCCCCTCCCCGACCGCGCACCATCGCTCCCGGACACGGTCAAGAGCCCTCAGGTCATATGCCTCACGCGACAGCCTCGCACGCATACGGTCCCGCCGCTGCGATTCCGCACACTGAATCTTGGTTTCGGCGGGATCGCGGAGACAACACAACTGCCCCTGACACCACGGGAGTTGACATGTCCCAAGCGGATCGGCCGGAATGCGCGGTACACGGGACGGCGTGCGCCCGGGGACCGGCGCGGGGCCGGCCGATGCCGTCCCCGCGCCGGCCCCCGGGAGCTGCCCCTCGCGGGTACCGGTCGCGCCGGCGCCTCCGGTGGGCGGCGCGGGCGGCCCGTCACGGGCACGGGCCCCGGAGCGCCGCCCGGGACGCGGGCGCTAGCGCTTGGCGACGAACACGTGGGAGGCGACGTCCGCCTCCAGCTCGGCGGCCTCACCGCCGCTGCCCACGAGCACCCCGCCCGCCGACTCGGTCACGCTCACCACGGAGCCGGGCTGCACGCCCGCGCGCCGCAGCGTGTACATCAGCTGCGCGTCCGTCTGGATCGGCTCGCCGATCCGGCGGACCACCACGGTCTTGCCGTCCAGGCCCGGGTCGAGCTCGGACAGGGACACCATGCCCTCGTCCAGGAACGGGTCGGCGCCGTCCTTCTCACCGAGCTCCTCCAGGCCGGGGATCGGGTTGCCGTACGGCGACTCGGTCGGGTGGCGCAGCAGCTCCAGGACGCGCCGCTCGACGGCCTCGCTCATCACGTGTTCCCAGCGACACGCCTCGGCGTGCACCTGCTCCCACTCCAGACCGATCACGTCGACGAGCAGGCACTCCGCGAGACGGTGCTTGCGCATCACCCGGGTGGCCAGCCGCCGCCCTTCCTCGGTGAGTTCCAGATGGCGGTCGCTGGCGACCGCCACCAGGCCGTCGCGCTCCATGCGCGCCACCGTCTGGCTGACCGTGGGGCCGCTCTGGTCGAGCCGCTCCGCGATCCGGGCGCGCATGGGGACCACGCCTTCCTCCTCGAGTTCGAGGATGGTGCGGAGATACATCTCCGTGGTGTCGATCAGTCCGGACATTCGTGCCCCTCGATTAGCTCTGCCGGAGACTCGACGGCCCACCGGCGTGTGCGCTGGCCCTGAACTCAATTCTGACGCATACCACTGACAACCGTGCCCGGCCGTCGAAACCGGGCGGTCACGCCTGCCCGCCGCGGCCGTGCGGCCACGGAGCGGGCCGGAGCGACGGACCCGCCCGGACGGGCGGGCGTTGTTGACAGCGCAGTGGTCCAGACCGCAACGTGATCCGCGACACGACAGGAGTACGGCCGCACCGGGACTCCGGTTCAGCCGCCCTTCGGCCGTGCGCGTCGACCCCGACGATACGACGAGACGTGGAAAGGGCTTCGCCGATGAGCGACAGCAAGTTGGCCGGGCAGTTCTTCGACGCCGCGATCGGCCTGCTCCAGCGGGTACGGGACGAGGACGCGGCGGACATCGAGGCGGCCGGCACCCTGATCGCCGACACCGTCGCGGACGGCGGACGGCTGTTCGCCTTCGGCGCCGGGCACTCCTCGCTCGCCGCGCAGGACGTCGTGTACCGCGCGGGCGGCCTCGCCCTGATGAACCTGCTCACCGTGCCGGGGGTCGTGGGCGTCGACGTCATGCCCGCCACGCTGGGCTCCGCCCTGGAGCGGGTCGACGGGCTGGCGAGCGCGGTCCTCGACTGCAGCCCGCTGCGCTCCGGGGACCTGCTCGTGATCATCTCGCTCTCCGGCCGCAACGCGCTCCCGGTGGAGATGGCCATGAACGCCCGCGCGCTGGGGGTGAAGGTCATCGGCGTCACCTCGGTCGCCTACGCCACCGAGACGACGTCGCGGCACGTCTCGGGCACCTATCTGAAGGACCACTGCGACGTCGTCCTCGACTCGAAGATCGCGGTCGGTGACGCGGAACTCACCCTTGACGCGATCGAGGCCCCCTTCGCCCCCGCGTCCACCGTGGTGACCACCGCCCTGCTCCAGGCCGTCATGGCGACGGCGGCGGGCACCCTCGCCGGCCGCGGCATCGAGCCGCCCCTGCTGCGCTCGGGCAACGTGGACGGCGGCCACGACTGGAACAACCGGGTGATGACGGAGTACGGGGACCGGATCTTCTACCGGCGCTGACCCGGCCCGCCGGAGCCCGGGACGGCCTGCCACCGGCACCGCCGCGGCCCGGCGGCCCTGGGAGCCTCCCGGCGGTTCCGGGACCCGTCTCCCGCGGGCACCCACGGGCGGCGGGACCGGCCCGCCCGGCGGTTCGGGCGCCGAGCGCCTCGTCCCGGCGGGCGCACACCGGCCGTGCCGCGGGACCGGGCCCTACTCGCTCCCCAGCAGTCCCTCCAGGTCCAGCGCCATCGCGATCCGTACGGCCACGTCCTCCGCGTACGTGGCGTCCGCGCGCTCGAACTGGCTGCGTCCCGCGCCCCGCAGGAACGTCACGACGCCCAGGGTCCGTCCCCGGCTGCGCAGCACGACGCACAGCGCGTGCACCGAGTCCGGCGGCCACTGGCGGGCCACGGCCCACTCGCGTGCCTGCTCGGTCCCGGCGGCACCCGCGCTGGCCCGTACGGACCCGGCGCGGTCCACGCACTGGAGCGCGGGATGCCCGTCCCCGTAGCGCACGGGCAGTCCCGCCTTGCCGGTCAGCATGCTCGGGCCGGGCGCCCCCGAGGGCGTGGCGGCGGCCCTGACGAGCCGGACGGGGCCTTCCCCGTCGCGCAGCGAGCCACCCGCCACCCGGTCGATCAGCGCGTGGTCGGCGAAGCCGGCGAGCGAGAAGTCGAGGTGGACGGTGGCGGCCTCCGCCGGGTCCTCGCACTCGGCGGCGGCCCGTGCCGCCCGGTGCAGCTGGATGGCGCGGAAGCGCAGCTGAGCCGCCTCCTGCTCGGCCTGCTTGGCCTCCGTCACGTCCTGGAAGAGCCATCCCACGCCGAGCGGTACGGGCTCCTCGGCGAGCGGTGAGGCGAGGCGCAGGAACCCGCTGCGCCAGCAGCGCCGCTTCTCGCCCTCCGGGGTCCGCAGGCTCACCCACATCTCGGCGGGCGCGGGCGGGGCACCCTCGGCGAGCACATGGGTGAGCGCGCCCTCCAGGTCCTCGACGCCCTGGGAGAGCAGTTCTCCGAGGGGGCGTCCGAGCAGGGACGTACGGCCGGTCCCGAGGGCTCGTGCGGCGTGGGCGTTGACGACGGCGGGCCGCAGGTCGGCGTCGACGAGGACGACGCCCCAGCTGGCGTCCTCGAACAGCGCCTCGCTGAGCGCGATGGACCGTTCGAGGTCGATCTGGGCGTGCACCTCGCTGAAGGCGCAGTACACGCCGGCGGGTTTGCCGTCCGGTCCGCGCACGGCGGCGGACTGGGTGCGCACCAGCACCCGGCCGCCCTCCTTGGTCAGCAGGGCGAACTCGTGGACCTGCCGTCCGGGTGCCTCCATGGCGGACAGCAGCCGCGCCTCGACCTCCTCGGCGTCCGCGGTGCGCACCGCCCATCCGGCGAACCCGTGCCGGCCGACGGCTTCGGCGGCGGTCCAGCCCAGGATGCGCTCGGCCTCGCGGTTCCAATGGGTGACGACACCGTCGGCGTCGAAGGCGCACAGCGCCGCGTCCATCCCGTCCAACAGCGCGGCAAGCAGATCCGAACCATCCCGCTCGGGCTCGTCGGGCCCCAGCTCGTCGGTGGTCCCACTACGCCGGGAAGCACTCACCTGGACCCCCTGCAGGCTGTGTGTCCGCACGTACGGCGCGACAGTTCACTCACTGGCAATCATTCAACTCGAACGTGACCCAGCCCACATCGCCTTCCCCAAAGATTGGACGAAATCGTTGTACGCCGGATTTCCGTCCCGCCCGCCCCAGAAACCCATGACTTTCCCGGCCACCGCACCGGGCCTGCGGGAACGCCCGGCACGGGCGCCGCGGATACTTTCCAAAAAAACGGTTGAAGCGTGCGGGATCGGTTCCTAGTGTGTGGTGCACACGAGAAGGGAGGTGGTTCGGCAGATGTATGGAAACCGGACGCGTGAGGTGGCTGCGGGCTAGCGGCCCGTCACCACATCCAGTGCGGTGCCGGACCAGCACGTGAATCGAGCGTGCAGCCGGCCCCAATCCCAAGCAGTCACCCGACCTGTGGGCTCGCCGGTACGTCCGGCCGGCTCCTCCGCCGCGAGGCGGAGGGACCCGAGCCCACAGGTCGTCTGCGTTTCACGGGGCGTTCCGTGCCCGGCATCCGCGTCCGCCGGGCCGCCGGACCCGCGCTCCGCACCCGCCCGCGGGCGAATTCACGGGATGTGAGGCAGGACACACCCGTATCCGAAGGCCCGCAGTACTCTTGGGCCATGCTTCCGATGCTCGTTCGACGCCGCCACGTGGACTTCGTGCGCGTCACGAGCATGGGCTGTCGGCGCTCTGCCTGACCCAGCCCCTCTTCGCACGGCCTCCTCTTCCATTTGGCACCCGTGGCCCCCGCCCCACCCCCGGCGGCCGCCCGGGCACCCGTACACCCTGCGGACGCACCTCATGACGACGTACACGTCTTCCCCGAACCACCGCCTGCCCGGGCCGCAGCACGGCTCCCGGCAGCTTCCGATCATCGATCTGTCCGCGGCCGACCGCGGACCCCAGGCCCGCGCCCTGCTGCACGCGCAGCTGCACAGCGCTGCCCACGACGTGGGCTTCTTCCAGCTCGTCGGGCACGGGGTGAGCGAGGAGGAGACCGGCGCGCTGCTGCGGGCGATGCACCGGTTCTTCGCCCTCCCCGAGGCCGACCGGCTCGCCCTCGACAACCTGAACTCGCCGCACTTCCGCGGCTACACCCGCACCGGCGACGAGCGCACGGGCGGCAGCCGGGACTGGCGCGACCAGCTGGACATAGGGGCCGAGCGGGCCCCGCACGTGCCGGGCCCCGGCGAGCCCGCCTACTGGTGGCTCCAGGGCCCGAACCAGTGGCCCGCCGCGCTGCCCGAGCTGCGCACCGCGGCGCTCGCCTGGATCGACCGGCTCAGCTCGGTCGCCGAGCGGCTGCTGCACGAGCTGCTGACCGCGATCGGGGCACCGGCCGGCTTCTACGACCCGGTCTTCGGGGAGCGGGCCCATCCGCACCTGAAGCTCGTGCGCTACCCCGGGAGCGCCGGGGACGGCGCCGATCAGGGGGTCGGCGCGCACAAGGACTACGGCTTCCTGACGCTGCTGCTCCAGGACCAGGTCGGCGGGCTCCAGGTGCAGCGGGAGGACGGGCTGTTCCACGACGTGCCGCCGCTGCCGGGTGCCTTCGTCGTCAACCTGGGCGAGTTGCTGGAAGTGGCCACGAACGGGTACCTGCTGGCCACCAACCACCGGGTGGTGAGTCCCGCCGGGGCCACCGAGCGGTTCTCGGTGCCGTTCTTCTACAACCCCCGGCTGGACGCCCGGGTCGAGCCGCTGCCCTTCCCGTACGCGTCCGCCGCCCCCGGTGTGACGACGGACCCGGACAATCCGCTCTTCGCGGAGTACGGCTTCAACGAACTGAAGGGGAAGCTGCGCGCCCACCCGCTGGTCGCCGCCCGTCATCACGCAGAGCTGCTCACCCCCGCGTGACGACCGGCGTGCGAGTGGGGCCCGGCGCCTCTCAGTGCGCGATGTCCTCGTATCCGACGATCTCCTGCGGGCCGCGCGCGGCGGGGCCCACGTAGCGCGCGGAGGGGCGCACCAGGCGGCCCGTGCGCTTCTGCTCCAGGATGTGCGCCGACCAGCCGGCGGTACGGGCACACGTGAACATCGAGGTGAACATGTGCGCCGGGACCTCGGCGAAGTCGAGCATGATGGCGGCCCAGAACTCGACGTTCGTCGCCAGGACGCGGTCCGGGCGGCGGGCGTGGAGCTCGGCGAGGGCCGCCTTCTCCAGGGCCTCGGCGATCTCGAAGCGCGGGGCACCGAGGTCGCGGGCGGTGCGCCGGAGCACCCGCGCGCGGGGGTCCTCGGCGCGGTACACCCGGTGGCCGAAGCCCATCAGGCGCTCGCCCTTGTCGAGGGCCTTCTTGACGTATGCCTCGGCGTCCCCGGTGCGTTCGATCTCCTCGATCATGCCGAGGACGCGGGAGGGCGCGCCGCCGTGCAGCGGTCCGGACATCGCGCCGACCGCTCCGGAGAGCGCCGCCGCCACGTCCGCGCCGGTGGACGCGATGACGCGGGCCGTGAAGGTGGAGGCGTTCATGCCGTGCTCCGCCGCCGACGTCCAATAGGCGTCCACGGCCGCGACGTGCTTGGGGTCGGGCTCGCCGCGCCAGCGGATCATGAACCGCTCGACCACGGAGTGCGCCTTGTCGATCTCGCTCTGCGGCACCATGGGCAGGCCCTGGCCGCGGGCGGACTGGGCCACATAGGAGAGCGCCATGACGGCGGCGCGGGCGAGGTCGTCGCGGGCCTGCTCCTCGTCGATGTCGAGGAGGGGTTTGAGGCCCCAGACGGGGGCGAGCATCGCGAGCGCGGACTGCACGTCGACGCGGATGTCGCCGGAGTGGACGGGGATGGGGAACGGCTCGGCGGGCGGCAGGCCGGGGTTGAAGGCGCCGTCGACGAGGAGACCCCACACGTTCCCGAACGAGACGTGGCCGACCAGGTCCTCGATGTCGACGCCCCGGTACCGGAGTGCGCCGCCCTCCTTGTCCGGTTCGGCGATCTCCGTTTCGAACGCGATGACTCCTTCGAGTCCGGGTACGAAGTCGGACATCAGGCGGCTCCTCGTGACGTGTGCGACAGATGGCTGTGGGGGTGTACGGCACGTACGGGTGTACGTGTGTTCGCGACCATGTGTCAGGCGTGTACGACAGGGCGACGGTCGATGGTCGTTCGACCGGCCGGTCCGGTTCCACGGTCGGCGGCGAGGACTCCGGGCGATTCCCGAAAGATCTCGGAAGTCGCCCGAACAGCCCTCTGCGACTCGCGGTCCGAAGCGGTCTCACCCCGGTGATGCCCCGTGCGGCTGGCGGTCATCCAACCGGAACGGCAGCAGCACGATATCCCCGGGTGCCACCTTTGGGGAGGGTTCGCGGCACTCAGTGCCACGCAGTGATGAACCACACTCCTCTCCGGGGAGGGCCGCGTATACGGCAAGATGACCGCGTGAACGATCGTTTCCCGGACGACTCCGCCGCCGAACCTCTCGTCCAGCGTGCCGCCGAAGCCGCGGATCCCTCCGAGGAGGAGCTGGCCGTCGACCCCGCCGCGATGCGCGCGCACTACCGCGCCGAGGGCCTGACCGAGGACGATCTCGCGGCGCACCCCATGGATCAGTTCGGCCACTGGTTCCGGCAGGCCGCGCAGGCGGCGGTGCACGGCTTCGTGCACGAACCGAACGCGATGGTCGTCGCGACGGCGGACGCCGACGGCCGGCCGAGCTCCCGCACCGTGCTGCTCAAGCAGTACGACGAGCAGGGCTTCGTCTTCTACACCAACTACGACTCGCGCAAGGCCCGCGAGCTGGCCGAGAACCCGTACGTCTCGCTGCTCTTCCCATGGCACCCCATGGCCCGGCAGGTGATCGTCACCGGCACGGCACGCCGCACCGCCCGGGACGAGACCGCGGCGTACTTCCGCACCCGCCCGCACGGCTCGCAGCTCGGCGCCTGGGCCAGCGAGCAGTCCTCGGTCATCGCCTCGCGGGACGAACTGGAGTCCTCCTACGCACAGTTGAGTGCCCGGTACCCGGAGGGCGAGCAGGTCCCGGTGCCGCCGAACTGGGGCGGTTTCCGCGTCGCCCCGCAGGCCGTCGAGTTCTGGCAGGGCCGTGAGAACCGGCTCCACGACCGGCTCCGCTACGTGGCCGAACCGGACGGCAGCTGGCGGGTGGAGCGCCTCAGCCCCTGAGGGACGGGCCAGGGCCCGGGGCTCCGGCCCGCGGCCTCAGTCCAGCGCCTGCTCCATCAGTGCTCCCCACTGCTCCACCACTCGCGCCCGCCGCGCCGCGTCGTCGGTGAGGAGGTTGGCGAGGCCGAGACCGCGGGCCATGTCCAGCAGGCCCTGCACCGTCTCGCGCACACCGGGCCGGGACTCGTCGGCGCCCAGCAGGTCGACCGCGATGCGATGGCTCTCACGGCCGACGCGGGCCTCCAGCTCGGTGACCCGCGTCCGCAGCTGGTCCTCGTTCGAGGCGGCGACCCACAGATGCAGGGCGGCGCGGAAGAGTGGCCCGGTGTAGAGGTCGACGAGGGCGGCCACCACGACCCGGCGGTCGGCGGCGCCGTCGGGGAAGAGGGCGCGCAGAGCGGTGGAACGCTCCTCGGCGACGTACTCGACGGCCGCGGTGAACAGGTCCTCACGGGTGGGGAAGTGGTGCTGGGCGGCGCCCCGGGAGACACCGGCGCGCTCGGCGACGACGGAGACCGTCGAGCCCGCCCAGCCGTGTTCGGCGAGGCAGGCCACGGCGGCTTCCAGGAGCCGCTGCCGGGTGGCCCGGCTGCGGTCCTGCTTGGGGACATGCGGAAGACGCCCGACGTGTTCCGTCGTGCTCACACCACCCATGCGGCATCCCGTCGTTCGAGGAAGGCGGTCATCCCCTCGGCGGCCTGCGCGGAGGAGAACAGCCGGGCCGAGAGCGCGGTCAGCCCGGCCGCGTCCCGGTCGAAGGTCTCCAGCACCTTAGCCGTGAGCAGCGCCTTGGTCTCGGCGAGAGCCTGGGGCGAGGACCGGCGTACCCCGTCGAGGATCGGGGCGAGCACCTCGTCGGCGTCGGGGCCCGCGGCCGTCAGCAGACCGGTGCGGACCGCCTCGGCGGCGTCGAAGCGTTCGCCGGTCAGGTAGTGACGGGCGAGGGCGCGCGGGTCGGTGCGGGGCAGCAGCGTGAGGGAGATCACGGCGGGTGCGACGCCGATGCGCACCTCCGTGAAGGCGAAGCTCGCCCCCTCCCCCGCGACCGCGATGTCGCAGGCGCCGAGCAGGCCGAGCCCGCCCGCCCGCACATGGCCGGTCACCCGGGCCACCACGGGCTTGCGCAGCTCGACGATCTGCCGCAGCAGTCCGACGAGGGCGTCCGGGTGCGGCGGGTCGCGCAGGTCGGCGCCCGCGCAGAAGGTGTTCCCGGTGTGGGTGAGGACGACGGCGCGCACGCCGTCGTCCTTGCCGCACCGGGTGAGCGCGTCGGCGAGTTCGCCCACGAGGACGGCCGACAGGGCGTTGCGGTTGGCGGGCGAGTCGAGGGTCAGCGTGGTGACGGCGCGGTCGTGGGCCGCGTGCACGACGGTCATGAAAGGCTCCGCAGCTGACGGCGCAGGATCTTCCCGGAGGCGGCCCGGGGGACCCCGTCGACGAAGGTGACCATGCGGACCCGCTTGTACGGGGCGACGCGTTCGGCGACGTGCATCATGACCTCGCCCTCGGTGAGGTCCGGTGCGGACGGCTGGCGCACCACGAAGGCGTGCGGGACTTCGTTGTTGTCTTCGTTGTAGACCCCTATGACGGCGGCATCGGCGATGCCGGGGTGGGTGAGCAGCAGCGCCTCCAGTTCGGCGGGCGCGACCTGGAAGCCCTTGTACTTGATGAGTTCCTTGACGCGGTCGACGACGAAGAGCCAGCCGTCGGCGTCGACATGGCCGACGTCCCCGGTGTGCAGCCAGCCGTCCGCGTCGATCATCGCGGCGGTGGCGTCTGGGCGCCCGAGGTAGCCCTTCATGACCTGGGGTCCGCGGATGGTGATCTCGCCGGCCTCGCCGACGCCCAGGTCCTTGGCGGGGTCGTCCAGGGAGACGATCCGCATCTCGGTACCGGCTATCAGCTTGCCGACGGTCCCGGGCGGCGGGTTCTCGGCGTCCAGGGGGACGACGTGCGTGCCGGGCGACAGTTCCGTCATGCCGTACGCCTGGCCGACGGGCGGCAGTCCGAGCCGCTGCGAACAGGCGGCGGCCAGGGCGGCGTCCAGCGGCGCGGCCGAGCAGATGATGTATTTCAGGGACGACAGGTCGTACTGCGCGACGGCCGGGTGCTTGGCGAGGGCCAGGACGATCGGCGGGGCCACGTACAGACCGGTGATGTGGTGCTTCTGGATGGCCGCGAGGAAGGTGTCCAGGTCGAAGCGCGGCAGCACGACGACGGTGGCGCCCTGCCTCAGCGGCGCGTTGATGAGGGCGGTCAGCCCGTAGATGTGGAAGAAGGGCAGCACGGCGAGGATGCGGTCGCCGGAGCCCATCGGCATGCACGGCGAGAGCTGTGCGAGGTTGGTGGCGATGGACCGGTGGGTGAGCATCACGCCCTTGGGGACACCCGTCGTGCCCGAGGAGTACGGCAGTGCCGCGACGTCCTCGACGGGGTCGATGTCCACCTGGGGCTCGGGCGCCGTGCTGCCGAGCAGCTCGATCAGCGAGCGGTGCCCCGCCGCCTGGTCGCAGACGAAGATCTCCCGTACGCCGCCCGCGAGTTCGGCCGCCTGGCGGGCGGTCTCCAGGAGCGGGGACACGGTCACGATCCAGCTCGCCGCGCTGTCCCGCAGCTGCTTGGCGAACTCCTCGGCCGTGGCCAGCGGGTGCACGGTGGTGACCGAGGCCCCGGCGCGCGTCGCCGCGTAGAACGCCGTGGGGAAGGCGATGGTGTTGGGGCTGTGCAGGGCCAGCACGTCGCCCTTGCGGACGCCTGCCTCGGCGAACGCGGCGGCCAGCCGACGGTGGAAGTGGTCGAGTTGGCCGTAGGTGAGCGTGGTGCCGTCGACGCCGTCGACGAGCGCGGGCGTGTCGCCGCGCTCGGCGGCCCCGCCGAGGACGGCCTCGTGGATGGGTTGCTCGACGGCCGGGACGTCTGCGTACTCGCTGCGGAACACGGTTCCTCCTAGAGCGGCTCGCCAGGTCCTAGTACGACTTGGGCAGACCCAGGGTCTGGTGGGAGACGTAGTTGAGAATCATCTCCCTGCTCACCGGCGCGATACGAGACACGCGCGAGGCCGTAATCAGGGAGGCGAGGCCGAACTCACGGGTGAGGCCGTTGCCGCCGAGCGTGTGCACGGCCTGGTCGACGGCCCGTACGCAGGCCTCACCGGCCGCGTACTTGGCCATGTTCGCCGCCTCCCCGGCCGCCACGTCGTCCCCGCGGTCGTAGAGATAGGCCGCCTTCTGCATCATCAGGCGGGCCAGTTCGAGTTCGATGTGGGACTGCGCCAGGGGGTGCGCGATGGCCTGGTGGGCGCCGATGGGCGCCTTCCAGACGGTGCGCTCGCGCGCGTACCCGACGGCCTTGGCGAGCGCGTACCGGCCCATGCCGATCGCGAACGCGGCCGTCATCACCCGCTCGGGGTTGAGGCCGGCGAAGAGCTGGAGCAGGCCGGCGTCCTCGTCGCCGACGAGCGCGTCGGCGGGCAGCCGCACGTCGTCCAAGGTCAGCTCGAACTGCTTCTCCGCGCCGTGCAGTTCCATGTCGATGGGACGGCGGCCGAAGCCCTCGGCGTCCCGCTCCACGATGAACAGGCAGGGCTTCAGGCTGCCCGTCCGCGCGTCCTCCGTGCGGCCCACGATGAGCGTCGCGTCGGCGATGTCGACGCCCGAGATGAACACCTTCCGGCCGGTCAGGACCCAGTCGGTGCCGTCCCGGCGGGCCGTGGTGGTGATCCGGTGCGAGTTGGAGCCCGCGTCGGGCTCGGTGATGCCGAAGGCCATCGTGCGGGTGCCGTCGGCGAGTCCGGGCAGCCACTGCCGCTTCTGCTCCTCGGTGCCGAACCGGGCGATGACGGTGCCGCAGATGGCGGGCGAGACGACCATCATCAGCAGGGGGCAGCCGGCGGCGCCCAGCTCCTCCAGGACGATGGAGAGTTCGGCTATGCCACCGCCTCCGCCGCCGTACTCCTCGGGCAGGTTCACGCCGAGGTAGCCGAGCTTGGCCGCCTCGGACCAGAGTTCGTCCGGGTGCCCTCCGTCGGCGACGACCTTGGCGAGGTAGTCGCGGCCGTAGCGCGCGCCCAGGGCGGCCACGGCGGAACGGAGTGCCTTGTGCTCTTCGGTCTCGACGGCGGAACTCATGGAGCCTCCTGAAGACGGAAAGTACGGCTGGTTCATGACGGGTTCGCGCGGTCCGGCCGGGTCGCGCGCGGTGCGGCGGCGCGGGCCGCCGACCGGGGCGTTACGGAGTGTCGTCCTGCGGGGCCGGCTGCACGACCGCGAGCAGCGCGCCCACCTCGACCTGCAGGCCGGGGGCCGCGTGCAGGTCCGTGAGCGTGCCCGCGGCCGGCGCGGAGATCTTGTGCTCCATCTTCATCGCCTCCAGCCACAGCAGCGGTTCGCCCGCCCGTACGAAGGCGCCGACGGCCAGGCCCTGGGCGACGCGTACGACGGTTCCGGGCATGGGCGCGAGCAGTGAGCCCGGGTCCTGCTGGGCGGTGGGATCGCCGAAGCGCGGCAGCGCGGTCAGCGCGGTGGCGTTCACGAAGACCTGGTCGCCGTGGCGCGCGATCGCGAAGTCGCGCCGCACACCGTCGACTTCGAGGACGACGAGAGAGTCGTCGGCGCGCACCACGCGTACCCCGTCGGCCGCGAGGCCCTCGCGGGTGTGGCGGTAGCGCGCCTCGTGCTCGGTTCCGGCCATCAGGTAGCGCTTGACCTGCGGCTGCGAGGCCACGTTGCGCCAGCCGCCGAACCGGGACCGGCCGTGCGCGTCGGCGAGGGCCGCTGCGAGCGGCGCGTACGGGTCGGGGGCGGGCTCGGTCAGCTCGTCCAGGTGACGGTCGTAGAACCCGGTGTCCATGCGGGCCCCGGCGAACTCCGGGTGCCGCAGGGAGCGGACGAGGAGATCCAGGTTGGTGACCGGGCCGTGCACGGTCGCCCGCTCCAGGGCGCCCGCCAGTTTCCGCACGGCCTCGGCGCGCGTGGGGGCGTGGGCGACCGCCTTGGCGAGCATCGGGTCGTAGTGGATGCCGATCTCGGCGCCGTCGGCGTATCCGGTGTCCAGGCGGATGCCGTCCGGGACGGCGAGGCGGTGCAGGACCCCGGTCTGCGGAGCCCAGGAGCGTGCCGGGTCCTCCGCGTACAGGCGGGCCTCGACCGCGTGTCCCCGCGCCCGGGGCGGCTCGTCCTCCAGGGCGCCGCCCTCGGCGACCCGGATCTGCAGCGCCACCAGGTCGATGCCGAACACGGCCTCCGTCACCGGGTGTTCCACCTGCAGGCGGGTGTTCATCTCCAGGAAGTACGCCCGGCCGTCCGCGACCAGGAACTCGACCGTCCCGGCGCCCACGTAGTCGACGGCGCGGGCGGCGCGCACGGCCGAGGCGTGCAGCTCGGCCACGAGCTCGTCGCCCAGGCCCGGCGCCGGCGCCTCCTCGACGACCTTCTGGTGACGGCGCTGGAGGGAGCAGTCGCGGGTGCCGAGCGCCCAGACCGTGCCGTGCGTGTCGGCGAGGACCTGCACCTCGACGTGCCGTCCGCCTTCCACGTACGGCTCGACGAAGACCTCGCCGTCGCCGAACGCGCTCAGTGCCTCGGCGCGTGCCGCCGCGAGCTCCGCGTCCAGGTCGGCCAGGTCCCGCACGATCCGCATGCCGCGTCCGCCGCCGCCCGCGGCGGCCTTCACCAGCACGGGCAGGTCGCCGTCCGTCACCGACGTGAGGGGTTCGATGCCCATCAGCTGCTTGGCGCGGGTCTTGGAGGCCATCGCCTCGATCGCCTCGGGCGGCGGCCCGATCCACACGAGGCCGGCGTCGAGGACGGCGCGCGCGAAGTCGGCGTTCTCGGAGAGGAAGCCGTAGCCGGGGTGCACGGCGTCCGCGCCCGCGTTCAGCGCCGCCTTCACGATCAGGTCGGCGCGCAGATACGTCTCCGCCGGGGCGGCGCCCGGCAGCCGCACCGCCGCGTCCGCCATGCGTGTGTGCAGGGCGTTCTCGTCGGCGTCGGAGTACACGGCGACGGTCCGGATCCCGAGTTCGCCGCAGGTGCGGAAGACGCGGCAGGCGATCTCGCCCCGGTTGGCGACAAGGACTGAGCTGATCACTGGAGGGACCTCACATCCGGAAGACGCCGAAGCCACCGCGCACGCCCTCGTAGGGCGCCGTGTGGATCGCGGACAGGCACATGCCGAGGACGGTGCGGGTGTCGCGCGGGTCGATGACCCCGTCGTCGTACAGCCGGCCGGACAGGAACATCGGCAGCGACTCGGACTCGATCTGCTGCTCCACCATGGCACGCAGCGCGGCGTCGGCCTCGTCGTCGTAGGGCCGTCCCTTGGCCGCGGCCGACTGCCGGGCGACGATGGACAGGACGCCCGCGAGCTGCTGCGGGCCCATGACCGCCGACTTGGCGCTCGGCCAGGCGAACAGGAAGCGCGGGTCGTAGGCGCGCCCGCACATGCCGTAGTGCCCGGCTCCGTACGACGCCCCCATGAGCACCGACAGGTGCGGGACCCGGGAGTTGCTCACCGCGTTGATCATCATGGCGCCGTGCTTGATGATGCCGCCCTGCTCGTACTCCTTGCCGACCATGTAGCCGGTGGTGTTGTGCAGGAACAGCAGCGGGATGTCCCGCTGGTTGGCGAGCTGGATGAACTGGGCGGCCTTCTGGGACTCGGCGCTGAAGAGCACACCCTGGGCGTTGGCGAGGATGCCGACGGGGTACCCGTGCAGGGCGGCCCAGCCGGTCGTCAGGCTGGTCCCGTAGCGGGGCTTGAACTCGTCGAAGTCCGAGCCGTCGACGATCCGGGCGATCACCTCGCGCGGGTCGAAGGGGTGCTTGAGGTCGCCGGGCACGATCCCGAGCAGTTCGTCCTCGTCGTACTTGGGCGGGGCGGCCGGGCCCGGATCGCCGTACGCCTTGCGGTGGTTGAGACGGGCGACCACGCGCCGGGCCTGCCGCAGCGCGTCCTCCTCGTCGACGGCGAAGTAGTCCGCGAGTCCCGACACGCGCGCGTGCATCTCGGCGCCGCCCAGGGACTCGTCGTCGCTCTCCTCGCCCGTGGCCATCTTCACCAGCGGCGGCCCGCCGAGGAAGACCTTGGCCCGCTCCTTGACCATGATCACGTGGTCGGACATGCCGGGGACGTACGCCCCGCCCGCGGTGGAGTTCCCGAAGACGACCGCCACGGTGGGGATCCCCGCCGCCGACAGCCGGGTGAGGTCGCGGAAGATCGCGCCCCCGGGGATGAAGATCTCCTTCTGCGAGGGCAGATCGGCGCCGCCCGACTCGACGAGGCTGATGCAGGGCAGCCGGTTGGCGAGCGCGATGTCGTTGGCCCGCAGGGCCTTCTTCAGGCTCCACGGGTTGCTGGCGCCGCCGCGCACGGTCGGGTCGTTCGCCGTGATCAGGCATTCGACCCCCTCGACCACGCCGATGCCGGTGACGAGGGAGGCGCCGACCGTGTACTCGCTGCCCCAGGCCGCCAGCGGCGACAGCTCCAGGAAGGGCGTGTCCGGGTCCAGCAGCAGTTCGATGCGTTCGCGTGCGAGCAGCTTGCCGCGCGCGCGGTGCCGGGCGACGTACTTCTCGCCCCCGCCCGCGAGGGCCTTGGCGTGCTCGCCCTCCAGTTCGGCGAGCTTGGCGGCCATCGTCTCGCGGTGGGCCGCGTACTCGGGGCTCTTGGTGTCGAGCGCGGTGGGAAGGACGGTCACAGGAGGCTCTCCGGAATGTCCAGGTGGCGGGAGCGGAGCCATTCGCCCAGGGCCTTGGCCTGGGGGTCGAAGCGGGCCTGGGAGGCGACGCCCTCGCCGAGGATCCCCTCGACGACGAAGTTGAGGGCGCGCAGGTTGGGCAGGACGTGCCGGACGACGGTCAGCGGGGCGCTCTCGGGCATCAGCTCCCGGAACCGGTCGGCCGTCAGCTCGTGGGCCAGCCAGCGCCAGGCGTCGTCCGTGCGCGCCCACACGCCCACGTTGGCGTTGCCGCCCTTGTCCCCGCTGCGGGCGCCGACGACCCGGCCGAGCGGTGCGCGGCGCGTCGGCCCCGGCGGCAGGGGGTCGGGCAGGACGGGGTCCGGGACGTCGTCGAGGACGCGGGTGTCCGGCGCCCCGGGCACCGGGATCCTGCGTCCGTCGTCCAGGACGGCCGTGTGGGCGACGGCCTCCTGGGGGACGTGCACGGCCTCGAAGACGCCGTAGGGCGCGCCCTTGCCGGGGGGTGCCACCACGTGGAAGCCGGGGTAGCTGGCGAGCGCCAGCTCGATGGCCGCGCCGCTCAGCGCGCGCCCGACGGTCTGCTGGTCGGGGTCCCGCACGACGAGCCGCAGCAGCGCGCTCGCCGTCTCCTCGGTGTCCGCGTCGGACCGGTCGGTGCGGGCCAGTTCCCACCGCACCTGGGCGGGCGGCGACTTGGCGAGCGCGTCCGTCATCTGCTCGCGGACGAGCGCGGCCTTGTCCTCGACGTCGAGTCCGGTGAGGACGAAGACGACCTCGTTGCGGAAGCCGCCGAGCTTGTTGAGGCCGACCTTGAGGGACGGTGGCGGCGCCTCGCCGCGCACACCCTCGATCCGTACGCGGTCGGGGCCTTCCTGGCCGAGCCGTACGGTGTCCAGTCGCGCCGTGACGTCGGGTCCCGCGTACCGGGCGCCGCCCGTCTCGTAGAGCAGTTGCGCGGTGACCGTGCCGACGTCGACGAAGCCGCCGGTGCCGTCGTGCTTGGTGATGACGCAGCTGCCGTCCTCGTGGAGTTCCGCCAGCGGGAAGCCGGGCCGGCGCACGTCGCCGTCCCGGAAGAACGCGTAGTTGCCGCCGGTGGCCTGGGTCCCGCACTCCAGCACGTGACCGGCGACGACGGCGCCCGCGAGCCGGTCGTGGTCGGTGGGCGCCCACCCGAAGTGGGCGGCGGCGGGCCCGGTGACCAGGGCCGCGTCGGTCACCCGCCCGGTGACCACGACGTCCGCGCCCTCCCGCAGGCAGGCGGTGATGCCGAAGCCGCCGAGGTAGGCGTGCGCGGCCAGACTGCCGGGGTGTTCCGCGGTGAGGTCGTCACCCTCGACGTGGGCGACGCGCACCGGGATGCCGAGCCGTTCCGCCAGCTTCCGCACGGCGTCGGCGAGTCCGGCGGGGTTGAGTCCCCCGGCGTTGGTGACGATGCGCACGCCGCGCTCATGGGCGAGGCCGAGGCAGTCCTCCAACTGCCGCAGGAACGTGCGGGCATAGCCGGCGGCCGGGTCCTTGAGGCGGTCCCTGCCCAGGATGAGCATGGTCAGCTCGGCGAGGTAGTCGCCGGTCAGGACGTCCAGTTCGCCGCCGGTGAGCATCTCGCGCACGGCGCCGAAGCGGTCGCCGTAGAAGCCGGAGGCGTTGCCGATGCGGAGCGGGGCTGCCGGGGCGCTCACCGGGACGTCTCCCGCGGCGCGCGGCCGGTGCCGGGCGGGCCCGCGAAGGCCTGGGCGATGTCGAGCCAGCGGTCGGCGTCGGTGCCGTCGGCGCGCACGGCGAGGTCGGCGCGGTGGGCGCGCTGGGTGACCAGGAGGCAGAAGTCGAGCGCGGGACCGGTGACGCGCTGGGCCGCGTCCTCGGGGCCGTAGGTCCACAAGGCGCCGGAGGGAGCGGTGACTTCCACCCGGAACTCCTCGGCGGGTGCGGGGAGTCCGTGGGCGCCGAACGCGAAGTTCCGTGCCCGGACGCCGATGCGGACCACGTGCCGCAGCCGGTCGGTGGGGGCGCGGACCACGCCGAGCGCGTCGGCGACGTCCTGGCCGTGGGCCCAGGTCTCCATGAGCCGCCCGGTGGCCATGGAGGCGGTGGACATGGGCGGCCCGTACCAGGGGAAGCGGGCGCCGGCCGGGGCCTCGCGCAGGGCGCGGTCGAGCGCGGTCCGCCCGTCCCGCCACCGTGCGAGCAGGTCGGCGGGCGCGAGCCGGGCGCCGTCCTCGGCCCCCTGGTCCACGAACGAGTCGGGGGCCGCGAGCGCCTTCTCGACCAGGGCGTGGAAGGCGTCCGCGTCCGTGACGGCGAGCAGTGCGGAGTGGTCGGTCCAGGCGAGGTGGGCGATCTGGTGGGCGACGGTCCACCCTGCGGCGGGCGTGTCGAGCGCCCACCGGTCCGCTTCCAACTCCCCGACCAGCCGGTCGAGTTCCTCGCTCTCCTGCTGCAGATCGTCGATCACTGACGACGCGTCGGACACGATGCGCTCCCTCGGGGCACGACGTTGTGTGCCCCGGAGCATGTCAGCGACCACAGAAACAAGCAAGCATGCTTGCATTAATTCTCGTGGCCACGGCGGGCGGACGGCCGGAGGCGCGCGGGAATCCGGTACGAAGCGGGGAGTTTGTCGTGGTCAGGTCACCCGGATAGGCTCTGCCGCCATGCTTCCCGCCCCCTCCCGTCCCGGTCCCGACGCCACCGTCCACCGCTTCGGCATGCGGCGGCTGCGGACCGGACTGCCCGGCACGCTGATCGCCCTGTGCCTCGCCCCGCTCCCCCTGGCCCTCACCGCGGCGCAGGACGGGGCGGGCGCCGGGCGGTGGGCCTTCGCCGTGGTGTGGCTGCTGTTCTGGGGCGGACTGGGGGCACTGATGTCCTACGCGCTGTGGGCGGGGCGCCGGACCCTGCTCGCCTTCGACGCGTACGGCGTGTGGTGGTGGCACAGCCCCGAGCGGTACGCGGCGGTGCCGTGGCAGTCGCTCGCCGGCGTCGGCCTCCACTGGGCGCACAAGGGCAGCGCCAGGGCGGGCCGGAAGGTCATGAGCCTCGAACTGTGCCCGTACGGCGACGTCGACGCCGACGACCCCGTGCTCCGGCCGCTCGTCGTGCGCGACGAGCCGCTGCGCCCCGGACTGCCCGAGCGCCGCTACCGGATCGGGATCCCGACGTACTCCGGCCGCCGCTGGGGACGCGAACTGGCCGCGTCGGCCCATGCGCGGGCGCCGCACCTGTGGTTCGGCGAGCACGAGCGGCCGTACGGCCGTCCCGCTCCGGTGCAGCGCACCAGCTGAACCGGCGCGCGGGGCGCTCAGCCCGCGGAACCTCCGGTCGCCGCCGGCAGCGGCTCCTGCTCCAGCCCCTTGACCCTCCCACGGCCCACCTGCGTCCGTACCGCCCCCATGCTCGCCGCGATGACGAGGGCGATCGCCAGGGCCTGGGTGACCGACAGCGCCTGACCGAGGACGAGGAAGCCCGCGGTGGCGGCGACGGCCGGTTCGAGGCTCATGAGGATGGCGAAGGTGGAGGCGGGCAGCCGCCGCAGGGCGAGGAGTTCGAGGGTGTAGGGCAGGACCGAGGAGAGGACGGCCACCGCCCCGCCCAGCACCACCGTGGTGGGGACGAGGAGTTTCGAGCCGGACTCGGCGATCCCCAGCGGCAGGAAGGCCACCGCCGCGACCACCATGGCGAGGGCGAGCCCGTCGGCCTGGGGGAAGCGCCTGCCCGTACGGGCGCTGAAGACGATGTACGCCGCCCACATGGCGCCGGCGCCGAGCGCGAAGGCCACACCGGCCGGGTCGAGGCTGCTGAACCCTCCGCCGCCGAGCAGGAAGACGCCGCCGAGCGCGAGGCCGGCCCAGACCAGGTTCACGGCGCGCCGGGAGGCGAGCACGGAGAGCGCGAGGGGGCCGAGCACTTCGAGCGTGACGGCGGGGCCCAGCGGGATCCGGTCGACCGACTGGTAGAAGAGGCCGTTCATCGCGGCCATCGTCAGACCGAAGACGACGACGGTGCCCCAGTCGGCGCGCGAGTGCCCGCGCATCTTGGGGCGGCAGACCGCGAGCAGCACGACCGCCGCCACCAGGAGCCGCAGGGTCACCACGCCGAGCGCGCCGGCCCGCGGCATCAGACTCACCGCGAGGGCGCCGCCGAACTGCACGGAGATGCCGCCGGCGAGGACCAGTCCCACGGGCCCGAGAGCGCCCCGTCGGCCCGGTCCGCCCGCCGTGGGCGCACCCGGCGCGGGGGCGGGAGCCATCGCGGGGGCGACCGAGGCCGGGGAGGACGGGACGGCGCTGGGGGTGTTCACGGGACCTTCCAGGGGATCGACGCGGGATTCGTTCATCATGCTGCACTCGCCAGTCCAGAGTAATGGACTTTGTCAGGCGTGTGAACCCATGACGGAACTGTCCCACGGTGCGGACGGCGGCGCCCACCGGGCCCCCAGCGACGGCCGCGGACCGCGCCCGCCCGCACCGCGGCCGCCGTCCGGTCCGGGGCGGCCCGGGGCGGGTTCGAAGGGGCCGGGATCGGGCGCGGGGCGGGTGCCGAGCGACTCGGGTCGGGAACCCGGGTGTCTCGGGTCGCGACCCGACCGACCCGCCCCGGATCCCTGGTCTCCCCGTCGGGTTACGGGCGGCCCGCGTCGGGGCCGGAGCGACCCGCGTCGGGACCCGGGCCGCCCAGGTCTGAGGGAAGGGCTGCGGCCGCGGGATCTCGGCCGGGGTCGGGCAGTGCGTCCGCCAGTGCCTCGGCGAGGTGCCGTGCCCCGCTGTCCGCCAGTTGTCGCAGCTGGGTACGGCAGGAGAAGCCGTCCGCGAGGAGCAGCGTGTCGTCCGTGGCCGCGCGCACCGCCGGGAGGAGCTGTTCCTCCGCGCAGGCCCTGGACACCTCGTAGTGGCCCTTCTCGAAACCGAAGTTGCCGGCCAGACCGCAGCAGCCGCCCGCGAGGGCGCCGGTCAGCCCGGCCGCCTCGCGCAGCCGGCGGTCGGCGGCGTCGCCGAGCACCGCGTGCTGGTGGCAGTGGGTCTGGCCGGCGACCGGGCGGTCCAGCCGGGGCGGGGTCCAGTCCGGGGCGTGGCGCTCCAGGACCTCGGCGAACGTCACCACCGACGCCGCGAGCCGCGCCGCCCGGGGGTCGTCGTGCAGCAGCTCCGGGAGGTCGGTGCGCAGGGCGGCGGCGCAGCTGGGCTCCAGGACGACGACCGGGATGCCCTCCGCCTCCAGGTACGGCTCCATCAGGTCGAGCGAGCGACGCATCACGGCACGGGCCTGGTCGAGCTGTCCGGTGGAGACGTACGTCAGCCCGCAGCAGACGCGGCTGCGGCGGCGTGCGAGGAGCAGGGAGAGGCCGACCGGCCCGCGCGTCACCCCGTCGCCGACCGGCCCCCGCCGGGTCCGGAGCCCGTCTCCGTTCCCGCCGGACTCCCCGGCCCCCGGCCTGATCCGGTCGCTCCCGCCGGACGCCCCGATCCCCGACCCCCCGTGCCGACCGCTCGCGTCCGGCCACCGCGGCCGGCGCTTCCCGGCCGGACCGGGAGTCATCCGCTTCGTCGGTGGCAGCAGGACGGTCAGCCCGGCCGCCTCCAGGACGCGGACGGCCGCCCGCCCCACGGACGGCGACAGATGCTCGGTGAAGGTGTCCGGCCAGAGCACCACGACGGTGCCGCCGAACCCCGGGAAGGCCGGTCGCGCCCCCGGCCGCCGCCGCGCGCGCACGAACGCCTTCACCCGGTCCCGGAACCGGCGTGTCCACCAGCGGCTGAACGTCTCCGCCGCCAGCCGCGGGATCTCCCGCTCGGGCGCGATCCCGGCCAGCCGCTTGGCGACGGCGGCCAACGGGCGCACGGAGGCGAGGTGGTTGACCAGCCGAGCGGAACGCGTACGGGACACCGCGGCGAGCCACACGGGCAGCCGGCCCATCGCGTAGTGCGCGGCGGGCCGGCGGCGCCCGGCGTAGTGGTGGTGGAGGAACTCCGCCTTGTACGTGGCCATGTCGACGCCGACCGGGCAGTCCGACCGGCAGCCCTTGCAGGACAGGCACAGATCCAGCGCGTCGCGGACCTCCGTGGAACGCCATCCGTCGGTCACGACCTCGCCCGCGAGCATCTCGTGCAACAGCCGGGCGCGCCCGCGCGTCGAGTGCTCCTCCTCGCCGGTCGCCCGGAAGGAGGGGCACATGACGCCGGTCGCCGACGCCCCGGTCGTACGGCATTTGGCGACGCCCACACAGCGGCGCACCGCCGCCGAGAAGTCCCCGCCGTCGGCCGGATACCCGAACTCCACGTCCACGGGCCGGCCCGGCAGCGCCGCGAAGCGCAGGTTCTCGTCGAGGCGGTGCGGCCGTACGAGCATGCCGGGGTTGAGCAGATCGTCCGGATCCCAGAGGTCCTTCGCCCGCTCGAAGAGGCCGACCATGGCGGCGCCGTACATCCGGGGCAGCAGCTCCGCCCGCGCCTGTCCGTCGCCGTGCTCGCCGGAGAGGGAACCGCCGTGCGAGACGACCACCTCGGCCAGTTCCTGCGAGAAGCTCCGGAAGCGGGCCACCCCCGCCGTGCTGACGAGGTCGAAGTCGATGCGTACGTGGATGCAGCCGTCGCCGAAGTGCCCGTACGGCGTGCCGCGCAGGCCGTACGCCGTCAGCAGGGCGCGGAAGTCACGCAGGTACGCCCCGAGCCGGGCGGGCGGCACCGCGCAGTCCTCCCAGCCGGGCCAGGCCTCGCTGCCGTCCGGCATCCGGGTCGCGGTGCCGCTGGCGTCCTCGCGGATGCGCCACAGGGCGCGCTGCCCGGCCGGGTCGGTGACCACGACGGCGTCCGTCACGTCGGCGGCCCGCACGATCGCGTCCGCCCGCGCGCGGGCCTCGCCGCCGGACGCCCCGCCCGTCTCCACGAACAGCCAGGCCCCGCCGCGCGGCAGCCCGGCCCCGGCCGGCACCAGATCGGCGGCCATCCCCTCCACGGTCAGCGGCCCGTGCGGCAGCAGCCCGGCCGCCGCCTGTGCGGCCGCGCTCTCGTCCGGGTAGGCGAGCACGGCCAGCGCCCGCGCGGGCGGGTCCTCCACAAGCCGTACGACCGCTTCCGTCACCACCCCCCAGGTGCCCTCGGAGCCGCAGAAGGCGCGGGCGACGTCCGCGCCGCGCTCCGGCAGGAGGGCGTCGAGCGCGTAACCGGAGATGCGGCGCGGCAGGTCCGGGAAGCCGGTGCGCAGGCGCGCGAGTTCACCGTCCACCAGGTCCCGGAGCCCGTCCGGCGCGCCCGCCCAGTCCCGGCCGAGCGTCAGGCGCGCGCCCCGCGCGGTGACCACCGACAGGTCCCGCACGCTGTCCGCGGTCGTGCCCCAGGCCACCGAGTGCGATCCGCACGAGTTGTTGCCGATCATTCCGCCGAGCGTGCAGCGGCCGTGCGTCGACGGGTCGGGGCCGAAGCGCAGGCCGTGCGGGGCGGCGGCCTCCTGGAGGCGGTCGAGGACGACGCCGGGCTGGACCACGGCGGTCCGGGAGTCCGGGTCGAGCGAGACGATCGCGTTCATGTGCCGGGTGAAGTCGAGGACCACGCCGGTGCCCGTGGCCTGTCCGGCGATCGACGTGCCACCGCCGCGGGCCACGACGGGCACGCCGTGCGCGCGGCAGACGGCGAGCGCCGCCGCCACGTCGTCGGCGTCGCGCGGGGACACGACGCCGAGCGGGACGCGGCGGTAGTTGGAGGCGTCCATGGTGGTCAGCGCCCGCGCGGTGGTGCCGAAGTCGACCTCGCCGCGGACCGCCCGGCGCAGCCCCTCCCGCAGTGCCCGGGCGTCGGTCGCCGGTACCGGTGTCCCCTGCTTCCCGAGATCCGTCATGCCTCCCAGGATGCCGCCGTGCGTCGGTGCCACCGGTGCTCCGCGCATCCCGTTTTGCGCCCGGATCCTGAAACCGCTTCCAGAACCTTCCCAATGCGATCACGAACTCTCATATAGTGACCGCAAGTTGAGCACCGGGTGTCGTTTCTCGCCCAGGACACGACCGAGGACACGTTCTCGCCCCAGAAGACGACCGAGGACCGATTGATGACCCCGCCTCTCCCCCACGGCGAACGACCCACCTTCCGCGCCGTCGCGCCCGCTCCGCTGATCACCGCCGTCCCGGCCGCGCTCGCGGTGGCCTGCGCGGTCGCCCTCGCGCCCGACTCGGCGCGCGCACCGCTCGCCTGGGGCACGGGCGCCGCCGCGGTCCTGCTCTGCGCGGCCGTCGCGGTGGCCGCGCACGCCGTGCAGAGCGCGAAACTGGCGCGCCGCCGCCTCGGCGCCGTCACCGAGGACGCCGGACGGCTCCTCCAGGAAAGGGCCCGGCTCACCGAGGAGTTCAACCAGGAACGGACTCGCCTCGCCGACGACGCCGCACGCGAGCGGACCCGTCTCGCCGAGGCTGCGGCCCGCGAACGTATCCGGCTGACCGAGGAGTTCGCGTCGGAACGCGAGCAACTCGCCGAGCAGTTCGCCGCGGAGCGGCGGCAACTGGCCGACGAGCAGACACGGCTCACCGGCGAACGGACCCGTCTCACCGAGGAGAACGCACGGCTGGCGCAGCGCGCCCGACAGGCCTCGGGCGACCGGGCCGCCGCGATCTCGGCGACCGCCAACGCGGCGGGCCGCATGCAGGCGCTGGCCACCGGCATGCTCGCCGACCTGCGCGGCATGGAGGAGAGGCACTCCGACGAGGACGTCCTCGCCGACCTCCTCCACCTCGACCACCGCACCGCGCAGGCGGGCCGGCTCGCCGACTCGGTCGCCGTCCTGACCGGCGCGCGCTCCGGCCGCCGCTGGGCCCGCCCGATCGTCATGGAGTCGATCCTGCGCGGCGCGATGGGCCGCATCAGCGGCTACCAGCGGGTGCGCGTGCACTCCGCGAGCGAGGCCGCCGTCGCCGGGCACGCCGCCGAGGGCGTGATGCACGCGCTCGCCGAACTCCTCGACAACGCGGCGAACTTCTCGCCGCCGACCGCGGAGGTCCACGTGTACGTCGAGGAGGTCCCGGCCGGCGTCATCGTCTCCGTCGAGGACAGCGGCCTGGTCATGGGCGACGTCCAGCTGCGCCGCGCCGAACGCGCCGTGTCCGGCGACGTCGCCGAGCTCGGTGGCCTCACCGGCACCCGGCTCGGCCTCGCCGTGGTCGGCCGGCTCGCCCGCAAGCACGGCCTGACGGTGTCCTTCCGGCCCTCCGCACGCGGCGGCACCGGCGTCCTGGTGCTCATCCCCCAGGACCTGCTGACCCAGCCGTCCGCACCGCTGTCCGCCGAACCCACGCCGGCGTCGCACCCCGCGGTCACCGCGCGCACCGAGGTGTCGTACGCCGCCGCCCGCGCCGTCGAGGACCTCGACCCGGACCCGGTCCCCACCCACGACTCGCCCCGGCACGAAGCGGCGGCCCCGTCGACCGGCGGCCTGCCCAAGCGCCGCCGCGGCCGGACCCTCGCGCACGCCGAGCGCAGTCGCTCGCACGCCACGCCCCCGGCCGCAGAGCCGAAGCCCCGTACCCCCGACGAGGCCAAGGCGCGGGCCGTCGCCCGCTTCGGCAGCTTCCGCGACGCGGTGCGCGGCGCGGCGGCCGGCGCCGCGGAAGCCGCACGGCAGGGGGACCCCGCGGCCGACGCACCGCCCGACGGGCCCGAGAACGCCGCACGCGACGAGGCGGTCGCGCCGACGGCGTCCCCCAGCACCCACTCGACCCCGCACTCGCACCCGGAAGGCGACACCACCCCATGACCGGCACCACCACCGCCGACGAGAAGCTCTCCTGGCTCATCGAGGGCCTCCTTGAGCGCACCCCGGGCGCGCGGCACGCGCTCGTGCTCTCCCGCGACGGCCTGAAGCTGTGCCGCACCCCCGAGCTCTCGGCCGACCAGGCCGACCAGCTCGCCGCGATCGCCGCCGGCATCCAGTCGCTGTCCCACGGGGCGTCCGTCGAGTTCGGCGACGGCAGCGGCGGCGTGCGCTCGGCGATGGCCGAGTTCTACGGCGGGGTCCTGTTCATCGTGGAGGCGGGCGACGGCGCGCACCTCGCCGTGGTCACCGCCGAGGACGCCGACGCGGGTCTGGTCGGGCACAACATGAGCGAACTCGTGGAGCAACTCGGCGAACACCTGAGCGCGCAGCCCCGTACGTCATGAGCCGACCGGGCAGGGACGACGCGCCCGACCGGCTGTACACCCTCACGGGTGGGCGCAGCCGGTCCGGGCCCGATACCCCCTTCGACCTCGTGACCCTGGTGGTCGCCGAGTGCGACCCGGTGGCGGGCATGCAGTCCGAGCACGCCGCGATCCTGCGGCTGTGCGAGCGGCCGACGGCGGTCGTCGAGATCGCCGCCGAGCTGCGGCTGCCGGTGTCCATCACCCGCATCCTGCTCGCCGACCTGCTCGCCGCGGGCCGGGTCAGCGCCCGCCATCCGCACGCGGCGGTCCCCTCAGGTCTCCCCGATCCCGACATCCTGGAGCAGGTGCTCGTTGGACTCCGTAACCTCTGACGCCCTCGCGCCCGCGAGCGCCCGTACACCCCTTCAGGCGTCGGCCGACAACGGCCTGAAGATCGTGATCGTCGGCGGCTTCGGCGTCGGCAAGACGACCCTGGTCCGCTCCGTCAGCGAGATCCGTCCCCTCAACACCGAGGAGACGATGACGCAGGCCGGTGCCGCCGTGGACGACATCAGCGAGGTGCGCGGCAAGTCCGCCACCACCGTCGCCTTCGACTTCGGCCGCATCACCCTGGACGCCCACAATGTGCTGTACCTGTTCGGCGCGCCCGGGCAGGAGCGCTTCTGGTTCCTCTGGGACCGGCTGTTCTCCGGCACGCTCGGCGCGGTCGTCCTCGTCGACACCCGGCGCATCGACGACTCCTGGTACGCCATCGACCGGCTGGAGCACCACGGCACCCCGTTCATCGTGGCCTGCAACGACTTCGGCGGACCCACGCACACCCCCGCGCAGATCCGCGAGGCGCTCGACCTCGACCCGCACGTGCCGCTGATCGACTGCGACGCCCGCTCCCGGGAGTCCGCCAAGCGGGTGCTGATCACCCTGGTCGAGCACCTCGCCTCCCTGTACGCCCCTCACGGCGCCGCCGCGCAAGGCGCCCCGAACTCACCGGAGCCGGCACTGTGACCCCCGCCCCCGTGCCGCTGAGCGGCCCCCGGTTCCAGACCGAACCGGCCGAGCTGTACCGGGAGATGCGGCGCGACCACGGCGCGGTCGTACCCGTGGTGCTCGACGGCGACATCCCGGCGTGGCTGGTGCTGGGCTACCGCGAGCTGCACCAGGTCACCGGCGACCCGCAGCTGTTCAGCCGGGACTCCGAGCTGTGGAACCAGTGGGACCGCATCCCCGACGACTGGCCGCTGCTCCCGATGATCGGCCGCAGGCAGCCCTCCATCCTGTACACCGTCGGCGAACGCCATCGCGAGCGCGCCGCGATGATCAGCAACGCGCTCGAAGCCGTCGACGCCTTCGAACTGCGCAGCCACGCGGAGAAGTTCGCCGACGAGCTCATCGACGCGGTGTGCACGAAGGGCGAGACCGACATCGTCGAGGACTACGCGGCCCTGCTGCCCGTACGCGTCCTCGCGCGCCTCTACGGCTTCTCCGACGAGCAGGGCCCCGGCCTCGTCACCGCCCTCAACGACATGGTCAACGGACGTGAGGGCGCACTCGCCGGACAGCAGCACCTGGCCACGTCGATGGCGCAGTTGCTGGCCGACCGCAAGGACGAGCCCGCGGACGACGTCGTCTCCCGCATGCTCGCCGACCCGTCCGGCTTCACGGACGAGGAGATCGTCCAGGACCTCATGGTCATGATGGCCGCGGGCCACCAGCCGACCGCCGACTGGATCGGCAACTCGCTGCGCCTGATGCTCACGGACGAACGTTTCGCCGCCTCTCTGTTCGGCGGCCGGCACAGCGTCGGTGAGGCCATGAACGAGGTCCTGTGGGAGGACACCCCGACCCAGAACGTGGCGGGCCGCTGGGCCTCCCGCGACACCCAGCTCGGCGGGCGCCGGGTCCGCGCCGGCGACCTGCTGCTGCTCGGCCTCCAGGGCGCCAACGCCGACCCCCAGGTCCGCACCGACGGCTCCGCCCTCACCGGCGGCAACAGCGCCCACTTCTCCTTCGGCCACGGTGAGCACCGCTGCCCGTTCCCGGCTCAGGAGGTCGCCGAGGTCATCGCGCGGACCGGCATCGAGGTCGTGCTGGACCGGCTGCCGGACATCGACCTGGCCGTACCCGCCGAGTCACTGACCAGGCGCCCCTCCCCGTGGCTGCGGGGCCTGACCGGACTGCCGGTGACGTTCACCCCCGTACCCGCGCGCTGACACCTCGCGCGCACCCGGCCGACCTGCTCCTTCCGGCCGGGGTCCGGGGGCTGTCCCCGGGCACACACCGCATCCCACCCCGCCCCTGGAGGCACCCCCGCATGACCACCGGCACCGAAGAGACCCGCATAGCCCTGGACCCCTTCGTCACCGACCTGGAGGCCGAGAGCGCCGCGCTGCGCGCCGCGGGCCCGCTCGCCGCCGTCGAACTGCCCGGCGGCGTACCGGTGTGGGCGGTCACGCACCACGCCGAGGCCAAGAAGCTGCTGACCGATCCCCGGCTGGTGAAGGACATCAACGTCTGGGGTGCCTGGCAGCGCGGCGAGATCGCCCCGGACTGGCCGCTGATCGGGCTCGCCAACCCGGGCCGTTCGATGCTCACCGTGGACGGCGCCGACCACCGGCGGATGCGCACGCTGGTCGCACAGGCCCTCACCCCGCGCCGCGTGGAGCAGATGCGGGAGCGGATCACCAAGCTGACCGAGGGGCTGCTCGACGGTCTGGAGGGCGAGGTCGTCGACCTCAAGGCCGACTTCGCCTACCCGCTGCCGATGTACGTCGTGGCCGACCTCATGGGCATCGCGGAGGACCGGCTGCCGCGTCTGAAGGAGCTCTTCGAGAAGTTCTTCTCGACGCAGACCCCGCCCGCGGAGGTCATCGCCACGCTCACCGAGCTGGCCGGGATCATGGCGGAGACGGTCGCCGCGAAGCGCGCCGAGCCGGGCGACGACCTCACCTCGGCGCTGATCCTCGCCTCCGAGGACGGCGACCACCTCACCGACGAGGAGATCGTCTCCACGCTCCAGCTGATGGTCGCGGCCGGCCACGAGACGACGATCTCGCTGATCGTCAACGCGGTGGTCAACCTCTCCACCCACCCGGAGCAGCGCGCCCTCGTCCTATCGGGTGAGGCCGACTGGTCGGCGGTCGTCGAGGAGACGCTCCGCTGGTCCACCCCGACCTCCCACGTCCTGATCCGCTTCGCGACGGAGGACGTCCCGGTCGGCGACAAGGTCATCCCGGCCGGGGACGCGCTGATCGTCTCCTACGGCGCCCTCGGCCGCGACGAGCAGGCCCACGGTCCGACGGCGGGCGACTTCGACATCACCCGCACGGTCCAGAACCGGCACATCTCCTTCGGCCACGGCCCGCACGTGTGCCCCGGAGCGGCCCTGTCCCGTCTGGAGGCGGGCGTCGCCCTGCCCGCCCTGTACGCCCGTTTCCCGTCCCTCGACCTGGCCGTCCCCGCCGCCGACCTGCGCAACAAGCCGGTGGTCACCCAGAACGACCTGTTCGAGCTGCCGGTGCGGCTGAACCCGTAGGCCCCGTGGTCCCGGCCCCGCACGACCGCGCGGGGCCGGGCCGTCTCGTAGGTCCTCACAAGTCCGCGGGCCGACGGGGTCGTCTCATCGAACGGACACGTTTCCGTCCGGTTTCTCCGAGGGGATACGCTCCGGCTCGTGGCTGATATCCAGATCCCCGCTGACATCAAGCCCGCCGACGGACGATTCGGCGCGGGCCCCTCCAAGGTGCGTACGGAGGCGCTGGACGCGCTGGCCGCGACCGGCAGCTCCCTGCTCGGCACGTCCCACCGCCAGGCCCCGGTCAAGAACCTGGTCGGCAAGGTGCGCGAAGGCGTGCGCGAGCTGTTCTCCCTGCCCGACGGGTACGAGGTCGTCCTCGGCAACGGCGGCTCCACCGCGTTCTGGGACGTCGCGACCCACGGCCTGATCGAGAACAAGTCGCAGCACCTCAACTTCGGCGAGTTCAGCTCGAAGTTCGCCAAGGCGGCCAAGCTCGCGCCCTGGCTGGCCGAGCCGACCGTCATCGCGAGCGACCCGGGCACCCACCCGGAGCCGCAGGCCGAGGCGGGCGTCGACGTGTACGCCTTCACCCACAACGAGACCTCCACCGGTGTCGCCGCCCCCGTCCGCCGGGTGCAGGGCGCCGACGAGGGCTCCCTCGTCCTGGTGGACGCCACCTCCGGCGCCGGCGGCCTCCCGGTCGACATCGCCGAGACCGACGTCTACTACTTCGCCCCGCAGAAGTCCTTCGCCTCCGACGGCGGCCTGTGGATCGGCGTCTTCTCCCCGGCCGCGATCGAGCGCGCCGAGCGGATCCACGCCTCCGGCCGTCACGTCCCGGAGTTCTTCTCGCTGCCCACGGCGATCGACAACTCCCGCAAGAACCAGACGTACAACACCCCGGCCCTCGCCACCCTCTTCCTGCTCAACGATCAGCTGGAGTGGATCAACGGCCAGGGCGGACTCGCCTGGTCCACGGCCCGCACCAAGGAATCGTCGACCCGCCTGTACGGCTGGGCCGAGGAGTCCAAGTACGCGACGCCGTTCGTCACCGACGCGGCCAAGCGGTCCCAGGTCATCGGCACGATCGACTTCGCCGACGAGATCGACGCCGCCGCCGTCGCCAAGGTCCTGCGCGCCAACGGCATCGTCGACACCGAGCCCTACCGCAAGCTCGGCCGCAACCAGCTGCGCATCGCGATGTTCCCGGCGATCGACCCGGCGGACGTCGAGGCGCTGACGAAGTGCGTCGACTACGTCATCGAGAAGCTCTGACCGCTTCCCGCCCGTGAGCGGACAGGGAGCCCGGCGCGGTGGACCGCGCCGGGCTCCTTTTCGTCCGCGGTCAGGACATTGCGCCGGTCATGACGGCGCGGAGGTCACGCTGTCGTGTCCCGGGTCCCGTGTCCCGTGTCCGTGGACCGGTGCCGCCGTGCCTTCAGGTCGCCGTGCCCTCAGGTCGCCGTGCACGTGACCGCGGGCGTGCCACCGCCTCCCGGCGCCCCGCCGAAGCCGAAGCCCGCCGAACCGCCCACCGGGACGGCCCCGTTGTGGGCCGCGTTGACGGCACTCACGGTGGCCCCGCTCTGTGTGTAGGTGGCGTTCCACATGCTGGTGACCCGCTGGCCGCCGCTCCATGTCCAGGTCACCTTCCAGGACGTGAGGGCGGTGGCGCCGGTGTTGGTCACCTTGACGTCGGCGTTGAAGCCGCTGCCCCAGTCGCTGCTGACCGTGTAGGCGGCGGCGCAGGCGGCCGTACCGCCACCGCCGTCCCCGCCGCCCCCGCCGCCGTCCCCGGTCGACGGGAATCCCGGCGCCTTGACGCTCGCGAGGTAGCCGTCCTTCACGGTGTCCACGGTCGTCCAGTCGTCCTTGAGGATGCCGCCCGTGTCACCGGAGTTGGGGTTCCACGACCAGAAGGTCCAGGAGATGCTGTCGGCGCCGTAGGTGGCGGTCGGCCGCAGGTAGGAGACGAGCGCCGCCAGCCACTTCTGGTCCACCGACGACTGGAGCGTCGTGCCGAACTCGCCGACCCACACCGGCGCGATGTTCTGCTTGAAGAGATAGCCCCAGTACTTGTCCCACACTCCCGGCATGTTGGCCGGGAAGGACGGGTCGCTGAACCAGCTCTGCTGGGCCACGCTGGTGGCGTAGTCGTGGGCGGAGTAGACGACCCGGTTCGCCACGTCCAGCTGGACCGGGTACTGCCCGGCCCCCATCAGGTTGCCGCCCCACCAGCCCGAGACGCCGTTGTACGTCTGCACGCCCTCCACGAAGACCAGCAGCCGCGAGTTGACGGACAGGACCGCGTTCCCGGCCCGTTGTGCGGCCAACCGCCAGTCGACGGCCGTGTCGCCGCAGCCCCAGCAGGCCGGATCGTGCGGCTCGTTGTGCAGGTCGATCCCGATGACGGTGTCCTGGCCCGCGTAACGCGCCGCCAGCGCCTTGAGATCGGCGATCCACGTCGACTCGGGGACGGCCGGGGTGTACCAGAGGGCGGACTGCCCTCCCGAGTCGGGGCGGTGCCGGTCGAGGATCACCTTGAGGCCGTCCCGACCGGCGTACGTCACGATCCTGTCCATGACCTGGAGGGAGTCGAGCCCCTGGAGGTCGGCGTTCTTGCCGCCGGAGAAGTCGATGCTGTCGGGCACGGTGCCCTTGAACAGGTCGTCGCTGTAGGGGAGCCGGATGGTGTTGTAGCCCAGCGACTTCATCTGGTCGATCATGCTCTTGTAGTCGCGCGACCAGAGGCCGTGGACGACGTGGTTGCCGGTCTCGAAGCCGAACCAGTTGATTCCGGCGATCCGGACGGGCCGGTCGGCGGAGTCGAGGATCTGCCGGCCGCTGGTGTGCCAGTACCCGGCGCCGGGGTCCGCCGCGCGGGCGGTCTGCGCACCCGCCAGCGGTAACAGCAGTGCGGCCGTCACGGCGCACAGCGCTCTTCGCAGGCTGCGGAACATAGGGATGGTTCCTCTCGGGGGAGGCGCGGCCCCGGAACAGGATGGGAGCGCTCCCATGCACCGCGCACCCTCCATGGAACGGATAGACCATGGACACGTCAATAGATGCGACGGGGCGGCGACCCGCCGGGCCACTCAGCCGCGGCGCAGCAGCCGCCTGAACCCGAAGAGCACCGCGCAGGCCGCCGCGACCGCGAGGGCGCCGACCTTGAAGCCGCCGCTCAGCCCGCCGCCGTCACCCCCGTCGGCGGACGAACCCCCGCCGTTCGAAGGGGACTTGGCACCGGACCCGTCGGAACCCGGCGCATCCTCCGGCTGCACGGCGCTGTCCGCGCCCTCGCTGCCGTACATGAGCTTCGAACCGTCCGGGCTGTACGTGACCGACTCGCCCTGCCCCTGGAGGGGGACGTTCAGCCGACCCTCACGCTTGATCTTCCCGCCGTTCCACTGGTACGCGATCCCGCCGAAGTAGCCGCGTACGGCGAGCTGTCGGCCGTCGGGCGAGAAGGCGGCGTCGGTGGCCCACAGGTCGACGGGGGCGACGGGCCGGAAGACGTTCGTACCGGACGCGGAGAGCCGGGAGGGGCCCTCGTAGAGGTGACCGCCGTCCTCGTCCTTGTCGACGATGTAGACCCGCCCGGTCTTCGGGTGCACCATCAGCGCCTCCGCGTTGCGGGGCCCGTCCGCGTACTTCACGACGTACTGCGTGGCGCGGACCGTCTGGTCCTTCAGCACCTTCGGCTCGGGCAGCCGGTAGATCCACACGTGGTCCCACTTGCCGCCGAGGTTGTCGCCGATGTCGCCGACGTAGAGGTCGCCGTCGGGCCCGATGGAGATCGCCTCGACGTCCCGGGGAGCGCCGACCCCCGTCATGGTGACGGTGGCGACGGTGCGTCCCGTCCTGCTGTCGACCGCGTACAGGTACGCCCCGTCGTCGCTGTCGTTGTGGGTCCAGTAGACGCCCGGGTGCAGGTGCGAGGCGGCGAGGCCACTGGACTCGGTGATCCGGGGGTCCTTGATCGTGAACCCGTCGTCGCCACCGCTGTCGGCGACGGCCGGCGCCGACAGCACGACGACGAGAGCGGCTCCGGCGAGGAACGGAAGCGATCGGCGCATGGCCCCAAGCCTGCCATCCCGGCGGGCGGTTCAGAGCCGTCGGCGCCACCGCCGGACGTCCGGGACGGCGTGTCCAGCCTCACACCCGCACAGCCCGTGGCGACCCGGCCGATCATCCATGATGAGCGGATGCTCAGGTTCATGCCCGTCGGCGACTCCATGACGATCGGTAGCGCGGGCGAACACACATGGCGTTACCGAATGTGGCAGCATCTGCGCGCGACGTACGGGGGCCCCTTCCAGATCGTCGGTCCGCGCGAGACGCTCTACGACAAGGCGACGGGCTCCCCCGACTCGTACGAGTACGCGGACCCGGACTTCCCCCGCGCGCACCTGGCCGGCTGGGGCGAGGGCTGGCAGCACATGGCCCCCGTGATCCGCGAGGCGGTCCGTGCGCACCGGGCCGACGTGCTGCTGGTGTCGCTGGGCCTGATCGACCTGGGCTTCTACACGAACGCGGCGCAGACGGCCGCCAACGCCCGTGCCTTCGTCGCCGAGGCCCGCGCCGCCAACCCCCGCATACGCATGGCCCTGCTCCCGGTCATCCCGAACGTCCGCGCCGAGTCCGACGCCCCCTTCGCCGCCGACGTCGCCGCCTTCAACGAACTGCTCGCCAAGGCCGTCGCCGACCTCGACGAACCCCGCTCGCCGCTCCTGCTGGCCTCGCCGCCCGCCTCGTACGACATCCACCTCGACACCTACGACGGCACCCACCCGAACGCGAGCGGCGAGCACAAGATCGCCGAGGCCTTCGCGGAGGCCATGTACCAGGCCTGGGACCTGGGCTCCCCCTACCTGGCGGAATCCGCCTGACCGATTCCGGGCGCATCCCGGTCACCGTGCCTTCGTTGAACCGCGCGGCTGCGCTCGACCGCCACCCGGCCGGGGAGGAGCGCCACGATGACCGTCCTCGAAGACAGGATCGAGATGGCCGACGACAACGGCGAGCTGACTCTGGACGCCCTGTTCGGGTCGCTCGAGCGGACCACCCCCGAGGGATACAAGGTCGAGATCGTCGAGGGGTCCGTCTTCATGTCGCCGCAGCGGGACACCCACTGGGAGATCACCGCGGACATCGTCGAGCAGCTGCGCACCAAGTACCCGCGCAGGCGCGTGAAGTCCGACGTCCGCATCGACTACCCGGGCCATCTCAACGGGTTCGCCACCGACGTGACCCTCGTGTCGGAACAGGCCGAGAAGGACTCGAAGGGCCTGTGGAGCTGCCAGGACGTCGAGTTCGTGGCCGAAGTGATCTCGAAAGCCACGGCGGTCAACGACTACGGCCCCAAGAAGACCGCGTACGCGAACGCCGAGGTGCCCGTCTACCTCGTCGCCGACCCCTACCAGGGCAAGTGCCATCTGTTCACCCAGCCCAAGGACGGCGACTACGTCACAGAGACGACCGTCGCCTTCGGCGGGGACGTCGACATGACGAACACCCTCGTCGGCCTGGTCGTGAAGACCGGCGAATTCCCCCGCGACTAGGGGGTTTCGCCGGGCCTTGCTTGCCTAGAGCGCACTCCACGCCGTTGGCTAGGCAGTCATGAAGTACACGCAGCTCGGACGCACGGGACTCAAGGTCAGCCGCCTCGTCCTCGGCACCATGAACTTCGGTCCGCAGACCGACGAGACCGCGAGCCACGCCATCATGGACGCGGCACTGGACGCGGGGATCAACTACTTCGACACGGCGAACGTGTACGGCTGGGGCGAGAACAAGGGCCGTACCGAGGAGATCATCGGGAACTGGTTCGCCCGCGGCGGCGACCGCCGCGACAAGGTCGTCCTCGCCACCAAGGTGTACGGGAACATGGCCGCCGACGGCGAGGTGTGGCCCAACCACGACAAGCTCTCCGCGCTCAACATCCGGCGCGCGGTCGACGCCAGCCTCAAGCGCCTGCAGACCGACTACATCGACGTCTACCAGTTCCACCACATCGACCGCTCCACTCCCTTCGAGGAGATCTGGCAGGCGATCGACGTGCTGGTCCAGCAGGGCAAGATCCTCTACGCCGGGTCCAGCAACTTCCCCGGATACAAGATCGCCCAGGCCAACGAGACCGCCGCCCGGCGCGGCGGCACGATCGGCCTCGTCAGCGAGCAGTGCCTCTACAACCTGGCCGAGCGGCGCGCCGAGATGGAGGTCATCCCGGCCGCGCAGGAGTACGGACTCGGGGTCATCCCCTGGTCGCCGCTGCACGGCGGCCTGCTGGGCGGTGTGATCAAGAAGGAGGTCGAGGGCGGCCGCCGGGCGAGCGGCCGGTCCGCCGACGCCCTCGCCAACACCACCGTGCGCGCCCAGATCCAGGCGTACGAGGATCTGCTCGACAAGCACGGCCTGGAGCCCGGCGAGGCGGCGCTGGCGTGGCTGCTGACCCGGCCCGGCGTCACGGGCCCCATCGTCGGCCCGCGCACCGCACAGCAGCTGGAGTCGGCGCTGCGCGCCGTCGAGCTGGAACTGTCGGAGGAGGTCCTCGCCTCGCTCGACGAGATCTTCCCGGGGCCGGGGCCGTCCCCGGAGGCGTTCGCCTGGTAGCCCGCGAGGGCACGGCGGCGCGCGGCGGCGGTCGGCTACCTGACCGCCGCCGACAGCGCCACCACGACGAACATCAGCACGAGCACACCGGCCATGATCCGGTTACGGGTCTTCGGGTCCACGCATTCGAGGTTAACGGGCCTCGTCCCCGGCCCCGTCGCCCACCCCCAGCGACCAGCTCGCCACCGTCTCATAACGTGGCTGCTCACCGGGCACTCCCGACGTCGGCAGATTGCTGCGGACGAGACACAGCTCACCCACCGTCCACTCCCGCCCGGCGAAGCCGTCCAGGGCGGTGACGTACGGCGCGAAGCGCGCGGAGGTGCGGCTGCGGGCCACCGTCAGGTGCGGGTGGTAGGGGCGGTGCTCGTCCATGGAGATGCCCGCCCTGCGCGCCGCCGCCTCCGCCCGGTCGGCCAGCAGCCGCATGGTCCGCAGGTCGCCCGCCACGCCCACCCACAGGGCGCGCCCGCCGAAGTGGCCGCCGCCGTGCAGGGACAGCGGGAAGGAGCCGGTGCGGCGGGCCGCCCGCGCCAGCCGTTCCGACAGGTCGGGGACGGTCTCCTCGGCCACCTCGCCGTAGAACGCGAGGGTGAAGTGCCAGCCGGGCCGGCCCGTCCAGCGCAGGGCGTCCGCCCCGGCCATCCGCTCCAACTCGTCCACTTCGACGGCGAGTTCGCGGATGACATGCTCCGGAGGCAGTACCGCCGCAAAAAGTCTCATGCCGTCACCCTCCCAGGGAACGGATCATCGGGCGACCCTCCCCGGAAGGGCGACGGAGGCGGCGTCAGGCCGCCGTGGCCAGTTGTTCCTCACGCTGCTCCGTGCGCTCCTTCGGCACGAAGCGGACCCGGGGGTGGCCGTGGTGCCAGCCGAGGGCGAGGCGCAGGCCGCCGATCCGGGCCAGGATCAGTCCGATCGTGGTCGCGGCCGCCACCGACACCAGGCCGCCGAGGGCGAAGCCGACGCGCGGGCCGTAGGCGTCGGTGACCCAGCCGACCAGCGGCGCGCCCAGCGGTGAGCCGCCCATGAAGACCATCATGAACAGCGCCATGACCCGGCCGCGCATGGCGGGGTCGGTGGCCATCTGGACCGAGGTGTTCGCGGTGACGTTCACGGTGAGGCCGAAGATGCCGATCGGGACCATGAGGAGCGCGAAGAGCCACAGGGACGGCACCGTCGCCGCGACCACCTCCAGCGCGCCGAAGCCGATGGCCGCCGCGATCAGGACGCGCAGCCGGGCCGTGCCGCGGCGGGCGGCGAGCAGCGCTCCGGCCAGCGAGCCGATCGCCATCAGCGTGTTGAACAGGCTGTACGCGCCGGCGCCCGCGTGGAAGACGTCGTCCGCGTACGCCGAGAGCCACACCGGGAAGTTGAAGCCGAAGGTGCCGATGAAGCCGACGAGGACGATCGGCCAGATCAGCTCGGGGCGGCTGGCGACGTAGTTCAGCCCCTCGCGGAGCTGGCCCTTGCCGCGCGGCGCGCGCTCGACCACGTGCAGTTCACGGGCCCGCATCAGCATCAGGCCGGCGATGGGCGCCACGAACGACAGGCCGTTGAAGAGGAACGCCCAGCCCGTGCCGACCCCGGTGATCAGCACGCCCGCGACGGCGGGGCCGACCAGGCGGGCCGACTGGAAGTTCGCCGAGTTCAGGCTGACCGCGTTCTGGAGCTGGCCCGGGCCGACCATCTCGGAGACGAAGGACTGCCGGGCCGGGTTGTCGACGACCGTGGCGAGACCGACGGCGAAGGCCGCGAGGTAGACGTGCCAGACCTGGACGTGACCGGAGAGGGTCAGGAAGGCGAGCGCGAGGCCGGTGAGGCCCATGGCGGTCTGGGTGGCGAGGAGCGTCGGACGCTTGGGCAGCCGGTCGACGAGGACACCGCCGTACAGCCCGAACAGCAGCATCGGCAGGAACTGCAGAGCGGTCGTGATGCCGACCGCGGCGGACGAGCCGGTCAGGCTGAGCACCAGCCAGTCCTGGGCGATGCGCTGCATCCAGGTGCCGGTGTTGGAGACGACCTGGCCCAGGAAGAAGAGCCGGTAGTTACGGATCCTCAGCGAGCCGAACATGGAGGAACGGGAGGATCCGGAGGTGCGCCGGGCGCCGGACGGGCGCTGCTCGGCGGGCGTGTTCTTCGGGCCGGCCGGGTTCTGAGCGGCGGCCGGGTCCAAGGGGCCGGACGCGTCGCTGTGGGGGGTGGACGGGGAGTCGTGGGTGGCTGGTGCGGGGGCGGAGTCTGCTCCGGATCCCGTACTCAAAAGGGCTCGCCTCCTCGGCATTCGTGGACGTCGGCGTCACAGGAGGGCGTCGGCGGTCTCTCGGGAGCGGCCCTCCCGGAGGAGGGCCGCGGATGGTCACAGGTGTGCGAGCTTCTCCAGCACGGGGGCGGCCTCGCGGAGCTTGGCCCACTCGTCCTCGTCGAGGGACTCGACCAGCCCGGCCAGGAACGCGTTCCGTTTGCGGCGGCTCTCTTCGAGCATCGTCTCCGCCTTGTCGGTCTGCGTCACGACCTTCTGGCGCCGGTCCTCGGGGTGCGGCTCCAGCCTGACCAGCCCCTTCGCTTCGAGCAGCGCGACGATGCGGGTCATCGAGGGCGGCTGCACGTGCTCCTTGCGGGCGAGCTCGCCGGGCGTGGCGGTGCCACAGCGGGCGAGGGTGCCGAGCACCGACATCTCGGTGGGGCTCAGCGACTCGTCGACCCGCTGGTGCTTGAGTCGACGCGACAGGCGCATCACTGCGGAGCGCAAGGCGTTCACGGCGGCTTCGTCGTCGCCATGGGTGAGGTCAGGCATGTTCTTTAGCGTAACTCATTACTCTCGCTAAGGACCACCGGGGTGCCCGTGAACCGCGCCACTGAATCACGACATCACTCATATGAGTGAGCCCGCTGCGAAAAGTGACCCGTCGCCCGCCCGGCTGCCGCGACCCTCGACGGCATGGGGACCAGCGTGCTCAGCCTGCGGATAGACGGGGAGCTGCTCAACCGGCTCCGGCATCACGCCGCCAAACGCGGAATGAGCGTCCAGGACTATGTCGTCCGGACGCTCATTCGCGATGACTTCGACGAGCGGTTCCAGACCGCGGTCGAGGAGACGGAGAAGTTCTACGGGGTCACATGAGCCCCCGCACGGCGGTACGCGGCCCGGCGGGCCCCGTACGGCGGACGCCTACGTCAGACCCAGCGCCGGCATCAGGTAGTAGAAGGCGAAGACCGCCGACACCACGTACATCGCGACCGGGACCTCGCGACCGCGGCCCGCGGCCAGGCGCAGCACCACGAAGGTGATGAAGCCCATCCCGATGCCGTTGGTGATCGAGTAGGTGAACGGCATCATCAGCATCGTCACGAAGGCCGGGATGGCGATCGTGTAGTCCGCCCAGTCGATCTCCTTGACCGAGCCGGACATGATCAGGAAGCCGACCGCGAGGAGCGCGGGCGTGGCGGCCTGGGACGGGACCATCGTGGCGACGGGCGTCAGGAACAGGGCCACGGCGAACAGCGCGCCCGTGACGACGTTCGCGAAGCCGGTGCGCGCACCCTCGCCGACGCCCGCCGTGGACTCCACGAAGCAGGTGGTGGCCGAGGAGGAGGTGGCACCGCCCGCGGCGACCGCGATGCCGTCGACGAAGAGGACCTTGTTGATGCCGGGCATGTTGCCCTGCGCGTCGGTCAGCTTGGCCTCGTCGCTGATGCCCATGATCGTGCCCATCGCGTCGAAGAAGCACGACAGCAGGACCGTGAAGACGAAGAGCACGCCGGTCAGCACGCCGACCTTGTCGAAGCCGCCGAACAGGCTGACCTTGCCGACCAGGCCGAAGTCCGGGGTGGCGAGCGGGTTGCCCGGCCACTTCGGGGTGGTCAGACCCCAGGACGGGATCGTCGCGACGGAGTTGATGATCACCGCGACGACCGTCATCGCGACGATCGAGATCAGGATCGCGCCCGGCACCTTGCGCACGATCAGCGCGAGGGTGAGCAGCGTGCCGAGGATGAAGACCAGGACGGGCCAGCCGTTGAGGTGACCGTCGGCGCCGAGCTGGAGCGGGACCGTGGTCTGGGCGGCGTCCGGGATGCGGGAGACGAAGCCGGAGTCGACCAGACCGATCAGCATGATGAACAGGCCGATGCCGATGGCGATGCCCTTGCGCAGCCCCAGCGGCACGGCGTTCATGACGCGCTCGCGCAGGCCGGTGGCGACCAGCAGCATCACCACGAAGCCGGCCAGCACCACCATGCCCATGGCGTCGGGCCACGACATCCGGGGGGCGAGCTGGAGGGCGACGACGGTGTTCACGCCGAGCCCGGCCGCCAGCGCGATCGGGACGTTGCCGATGACGCCCATGAGGAGCGTCGTGAAGGCCGCCGTGAGAGCCGTGGCGGTGACCAGCTGGCCGTTGTCCAGGTGGTTCCCGTACATGTCCTTCGCGCTGCCCAGGATGATCGGGTTCAGCACGATGATGTAGGCCATCGCGAAGAAGGTGGCGAAACCACCGCGGATCTCGCGCGGGATGCTGGAGCCCCGCTCGGAGATCTTGAAGTAGCGGTCCAGGGCACCCTGCGCGGGGCGGGGCTCCGGCTGCTCCGGGGTGGGGGCCTTGGTGACGGCCGAGGTGGACATGCGTGACCTCATGAGTACGGGGGCCTTGGTGGCCTTTACGGGCGCCGGGCGATCGGGGGATCCCGCGCTCGGACGGACCGAGAGCTGGGGGAGGCGCCGGGCTGGGAACCTGATCGAGTCCGGCCCTCCAGTGATCACCAACAGTTTCTTCGAGGCTTCTGTTGGTGTTTCATACGAAGAGAAAGAGCCAGACTCAGACCGTTTCAGTATGAACATATGAGTCGGAAATCGCTATCTCCGCGCGTAGACCGTTGCCGCACAAGGCCACACCCGGGCTCCGGCGACGCCCGCGGCACGGCCTCGTAAGCTGTGCACATGGCGAAGTGGACCCCCAAGCACGAGGCGCCGGAGCCCCTGGAGGGCCCCGTCGTCGCCACCATCACCGGCGGCACGATCCTCTGGTTCGTCCTCTTCCTGGTGCAGCTGCCCTTCTACGGCTGGTTCGAGGACCACGGACACCTCTGGTGGCTGTGGACGTGCCTGGCCGGCGCGGGACTCGGGCTCATCGGCATCTGGTACGTCCGCAAGCGCGACGCCGCGATCAAGCGGGACGCCGCCGGCCGGGACGCCGCCGCGACGACCGGAACACCCGGCGCCACCGCCGCGGAGTGACGGCGGCCTCCCCCTAGGCCTCCGCCTGCATCCACCCCTACACCCACGGCATCACACGCCCGCTCCCTCGTCCTCCCCTGGTCGGATCTTTGGGGCGCTCAGCGGGTGAAGCCGTATATCCGCACGTACCGTCGAATGCATGACGCACATCGACGCGGGCGCCGAACTCGACCCCGTTCACCCCGTGCCCATACCCGTCTCCAGGCGGGCGGACGGGCTGTCCGCCGCCGAAGTGGCCGAGCGGGTCGCCCGCGGCGAGGTCAACGACGTCCCCGTGCGCAGCAGCCGCTCCCTCAGGGAGATCGTCCGCGCCAACGTCTTCACCCGGTTCAACGCGATCATCGGTGCGCTCTGGCTGATCATGCTCGTCGTGGCACCCTTCCAGGACAGCCTGTTCGGGTACGTGATCATCGCCAACACCGGGATCGGCATCATCCAGGAGTGGCGGGCCAAGAAGACCCTCGACTCGCTCGCCGTGATCGGCGAGGTGAAACCCACCGTCCGCAGGGACGGAGTGGCCGCCGAGGTCAGCACGTCGGAGATCGTGCTCGGGGATCTGATCGAGATCGGGCCGGGCGACAAGATCGTCGTCGACGGCTCCTGCGCCGAGGCCGACGGCCTGGAGATCGACGAGTCGCTGCTCACCGGTGAGGCCGACCCCGTGGTCAAGCACCCCGGCGACGAGGTGATGTCGGGCAGCTTCGTCGTCGCGGGCGGCGGCGCGTTCACCGCCACGAAGGTGGGCCGGGAGGCCTACGCGGCCCAGCTCGCCGAAGAGGCGTCACGCTTCACCCTCGTCCACTCCGAACTGCGCAGCGGCATCTCCACGATCCTGAAGTACGTGACGTGGATGATGATCCCGACCGCGATCGGCCTCGTCATCAGCCAGCTCGTCGTCAAGCAGCACGGCTTCAAGGACTCCGTCGCGCGGACCGTCGGCGGCATCGTCCCGATGGTCCCCGAGGGCCTGGTCCTGCTCACCTCCGTCGCCTTCGCCATCGGCGTGATCCGGCTCGGCCGGAAACAGTGCCTGGTGCAGGAGCTTCCAGCGATCGAGGGCCTCGCCCGCATCGACACCGTCTGCCTCGACAAGACGGGCACCCTCACCGAGGGCGGCATGGACGTCACCGAGCTGCGGACCCTCCAGGACGCCGACGAGGCGTACGTACGCAAGGCGCTCGGCGCGCTCGGCGAATCGGACCCCCGGCCGAACGCCTCCCTCCAGGCGGTCATCGCCGCCTACCCGGACAGCGAGGAGTGGCGCTGCACCGAGTCGCTGCCCTTCTCCTCGGCCCGCAAGTACAGCGGCGCCTCCTTCAGCGAGGGCAACGGCGAGTCCAGCACCTGGCTCCTCGGCGCCCCCGACGTCCTGCTGCCCGACGGGGACCCGGCGCTCCACGAGACGGAGCGGCTCAACGAGGCGGGGCTGCGGGTGCTGCTGCTCACCCGCGCCACCAAGGACCTCGACGACCCGCAGGTCGCGGCCGGCGCCCGGCCCACCGCCCTGGTCGTCCTGGAGCAGCGGCTGCGCCCGGACGCGGCGGACACCCTGCGCTACTTCTCCGAGCAGGACGTCAGGGCCAAGGTCATCTCCGGCGACAACGCGGTGTCGGTGGGCGCGGTGGCCGGAAAGCTCGGCCTGACCGGTTCGGTCGTCGACGCACGCCACCTCCCCGACGAGAAGGAGGAGATGGCGAAGTCGCTGGAGAAGGGCACGGTGTTCGGGCGGGTCACCCCGCAGCAGAAGCGGGACATGGTGGGCGCCCTCCAGTCGCGCGGGCACACCGTCGCGATGACGGGCGACGGCGTGAACGACGTCCTCGCGCTCAAGGACGCCGACATCGGTGTGTCGATGGGCTCGGGCTCGGAGGCGACCCGGGCCGTCGCCCAGATCGTCCTCCTCAACAACAGCTTCTCCACGCTGCCCTCGGTGGTCGGCGAGGGCCGCCGGGTCATCGGCAACATCACCAGGGTGGCGACCCTCTTCCTCGTGAAGACGGTCTACTCGGTCCTGCTGGCCGTGCTGGTGGTGTGCTGGCAGGTCGAGTACCCGTTCCTGCCCCGCCACCTGACCCTGCTGTCCACGCTCACCATCGGCGTCCCGGCGTTCTTCCTCGCGCTCGCCCCCAACAAGGAGCGGGCCAGGCCGAACTTCGTGCGGCGGGTGATGCGGTACTCGATCCCGGGCGGCACGGTCGCCGCGGTGGCCACCTTCATCACCTATCTGCTGGCCCGCCACTACTACACGGGCGAGGGCTCGCTGGAGGCGGAGACGAGCGCCGCGACGCTGACGCTCTTCCTGATCTCGATGTGGGTCCTCGCGATCATCGCCCGCCCCTACACCTGGTGGCGGATCTGTCTCGTCGCCGCGATGGGCGGGGCGTTCCTGCTGGTGCTCATGGTGCCGGGGCTGCAGCACTTCTTCGCGCTGAAACTGGTCGGCGCCACGATGCCGTGGCTCGCGGTGGGCATCTCGGTGGTGGCGGCGGCCGCCCTGGAATTCCTGTGGAAGTGGGTCGACCGCCGCTTCCCCGCGTGATCCGGGTGTGCGGCCCGCGGGCCGTCTACTGCACGTCGACGCCGTCACCCGTGGCGTTGACGGCGGGGGTCGTGGTGGTGCCCGCGAAGCTGTAGCGGTAGTAGCCGTCGACCGTGGCCGTCGTGGTCGTCTTCAGGTTGCCCGTGCTGTCGGTCCTGACCGTCTTGAGCGTGGTGTACGTGCTGCTGTTCTTCTTGCGGAACTGGAGCTGCACCGGCTGGTTCGTGTAACCGGCGTACTTGCTCGTCTCCCAGTTGGCGCGGGACAGCTTGCCCGTGACCGTGACGGTCCTGCCCTTCTTCACCGGCTCCGGCGAGGCGTTCACGGTCAGCTGCGAGGCCCGCTGGACCTTGAAGCTGCCCGCCTTCTCCTTCCAGATGAAGTTGGAGTCGTCGCCCTTGGCGTCCACCCAGGCGTCGACGTACCAGGTGCCCGCCTGGTCGTTGAGGACGTCGAACATCCGCGGGTCGACGGTGAAGCTGCCGGAGCAGGTCGACGTGGTGGCGTCGGCCGCCACGCACTTCACCGAGGACGTGGTCAGGAGGCCGTAGTTCGGTCCGTGCAGGCTGAGCTCGGCTCCCTCGATGCCCTGGTTGTCGGTGGCCGTGACGGACACCGTGAACGTCTTGACGGCCGTGGTGCCGATGACGACGCTCTTGCCGCCGTTCACCACGACCTTGGTGATCTTCGTGTCACCCTGGCTGCCGTCCGCGAACGCCGCGGGTGCCAGAGCGGCTCCGGCCGCGGTGAACGCCGCGAGCAGGGCGACGGTGGTGGTGCGCTTGCGCATGGTTCCCCCCATGGATACGGGCGGCGCTCCCCATGGCGCCGCCAGGACGTCACGATCCGGACGTGCGATGTCCCCGCGCCTCGTGACGGGGCGCGGGGACACCGGACGAGCGACTACTGGACGTCGACGAAGTCACCCGTGGCCTTGACGGCCGGGGTGGTCGAGGTGCCCGCGAAGCTGTAGCGGTAGTAACCGTCGACGGAGGCCGTCGTGGTCGTCTTCAGGTTGCCCGTGCTGTCCGTCTTGATGGTCTTGACGGTGGTGTAGGTGGTGCTGCCCTTCTTGCGGAACTGCAGCTGCACCGACTGGCCCGTGTAGCCGTGGTAGAGGTTGTCCTCCCAGTTGGCGCGGGACAGCTTGCCGGTGACCGTGATGGTCTTGCCCTTCTTCACCGGCTCCGGCGAGGCGTTGACCGTCAGCTTGGAGTAGCGCTGGACGTTCGGCGAGGTGAAGCCGCCCTGGTCGGCGATGCCGACGTTGTCCCAGTTGATGTCGTCGCTGGTCCAGTCCTCGCCGTTGTAGGCGATGGCCAGCGCCGCGGCGTGCCAGCTGCCGGCGTCCGAGTTGAGCAGCTCGCCCTCGGCCGGGTAGATGTCGATGTCGCCCTTGCAGCTGGCGACGGTCGCCGAGGTGGCGGTGCAGGTCGCCGGGTCGTCGCCGAACAGCATGTTGTCCGGCGTGTCGAACGAGCCCTTGTAGATGTAGGGGCCGGTCAGGAAGTCGACGGCGTCGATGTCGACGTCGGCACCGTGGGTCATGGTGTAGGTGACCGGGACGGTGACGTGGTTGCTGATGCCGACGGCGATCGCCTTGCCGCCGTTCACCTTGATGTTGGAGAAGGTGGCGTCGAGGGCGTACGGCGTGCCGGTGTCGGCTGCGGCGGAGGTGCTGAACGCGGCCTTGCCGTCCGCGCGGGCGGCTTCCTGCGCCTTGGTGACACCCGCGCGGTAGGAGGGCGCGGAGTCGGTGGCGTGGGCGCCCGGGACGGCGAAGGCGGTGAGGGCCAGGGCGCCGGAGACGGCGGCCACGGTGGCTCGTATGCGCATGCGTTCCCCAAGTGGAGAAAGGGGCCCCGACGGCTTTCGTTCCGTACGGCTCGTCTTCACACGGGGCCCAAGTGATCGTGGAGTCTGTTGACTCGAAGATCAGATCTGCGACCGCGGCGAAAGGTTGTACGGCAGATGAAGACTTTGTGCGCGTATTACCAACGCCACGGCGACGTACGGGGAAACGCCACTCGGCGCTTCCCCGTCCCGGCCGTGCCGGCTCAGTCGAACCAGCGGTCCCGCGCGAGCTCCTCGGTGCGCGAGGGGTCCTCCAGCAGGGCCGCCACCTCGAAGCGGCGCGGCCACTGACCGGCCGCCCAGGCCAGCCCGGCCGCCACGCCCTCCAGGGTGGAGGCGTGCAGCACCCCGTCCCGTGTCCGCCGCCAGTCGAGTTCGACACCGTCGACGACGAGCTCCTCGTGCTCGACGTACGACGTGGGCACCGCCGGCCCCAGCAGGATCCGCACGGACTCCGGCACCTCGTGCTCGGCGCCCTCGGACGTCACCTCGCCCGTCACCGACTCGCTGAGCCGCCGCACCTGGAACAGCTCGGCGAGATCGGCGGCCCGCGACGGCCGTACCGGCAGCAGCGGGACACCGTCCGTGAAGGGCAGCAGGTCGGGCGAGTCGACGACCACGGCGTCGGCCGCGTCCACGACCCGCACCTCCCCGTCCACGACGGCCCGCAGCTCGTCCGGCAGCGTCACCTGTTCGGGATCGAGATCCGCCAGCGCGCCGTACAGGGCGTGCAGTTGGGAGCCGGAGACCTCGCGGTCCGGGTCGGCGAGCCGGTCGAGCAGCTCCGCGGCGCCGCCGGGTTCGTCGAGGAGGGCGGCCACCGAGGTACGGACACCCAGCGCCCGCAGCACCTGTTCGTCGTCGAATCCGGTGGCGTCGGCCTCGTCGTACAGGCCGTGCAGCAGCGGATCGCCACCGGCGGCCCGCAGTCCGGCCGGGCGCCGTCCGTCCAGGACGGGGTGCCCGCGCAGCCACCACGCCGTATAGGGCCGGACGATCTCGTGCGTCCCGTCCGGCAGCAGGATGCGCACCGACTGCGTCAGCGCGTCCCGCAGCGGCGGCTGCGAGAGCAGGGCGAGTGCCTGCGGCCACCGCTCGTCGTCCACCAGGTCCAGGTCCCGCACGGCGACGATCTCCGTGGCCACCGGCGGCACGGGCGTGTCGGGCAGCCGGTCGAGGACGTCCTCGCACCACACGTCGACGGCGTCGAGCAGCCCCGCGTCGTCGGGCTCGGCGAAGTCCCCGTCGCGCGGCTCCAGTTCGTCCGGGTCGAGGACGACGTCGGTGGCACGCACGAGCGCGAAGTCGGCCAGCACGCCACAGGCCGCCAGCGGCTGCTCGCCCCAGCGCTCGGCCAACTCCGCGTCCACGAAGCCGACTTCACCCTCACGCATGACCTGCGCGAACGGGCTGCCGGGCAGCACCAGCTCACCGGCGGGCGCCGGCTCCCCCTCGTCGTCCGGGAGGGCGAGCGCGCCCAGCCATGGCTCGTCGCCCGGTTCGAGACCGGCGTCGCGGACCAGCGCGAGCACGGTGTCCGCCAGCTCCTCCGCGTCCGGCGCGTCCTCGTCCCACGCCACGCCCTCGTCGTCGAGCGAGGCGGCGACGGCGGCCCGCACCTGCGGGCTCGTGAGCACGGCACGCGGCGTCGCCGGGAGGGCGCCCAGCTTCTCCAGCAGCGGATGGGCGGCATCCGGGTGGGCGACCTTCAGGCCGAGCCGGGCGAGGGCGTCCGGAGCGGCGGATCCGGTGCCGTCGGGCGTGGGCAACAGGATCTGCCGGGGTCCGATCGTCGTCCGGCCGTCGGCGAGCGGCACCGGCAGCCCGGAGAGCCGGTCCGGGTCCACGCCCGCGAGGCTGTCGTACAGGCGGTGCCACCACGCCGGGTCCTTCTCCAGGCCCGCCAGCCGGTCGACCGCCTCCGTCAGCGGCACCCGGGCGACGCCCAGGGTCCGCAGCTCCACCCGGCGTTCGAGCCCGGCGGGAAGCAGGCTGGGCAGCACCTCGGCGAGCACTCGGACCGTCTCCGCGCCCGCGCCCTCCACCACCTCGGCGTCCCGGGGCCGCAGCGCGGCCGGATTCTCCGCCGCCGCGCCCTCCGGCCAGTCGGCCGGAACCTCGGGTGCCTCGTCGAGCGGCACCGCCGGCGGCAGGAACGCGGTGCGCGGCAGCCGGTCCAGGATCGCCTGGCGCAGCGCCCCGTCCAGTTCGCCCTTGCCCAGCGGGCCGGGCACCAGATCGATGATCCCGGTGTCCACCGGCCGCCAGGCCGCGAGCAGCTCCGCGTACGCGTCCGCCGCGCGCTGCACCAGGAAGTCGGTCAGCGGGCCCGGCGCCGCGTGGCGGCGGGTCGGGTCCAGGGGGAGCGAGGCGATCAGCAGCGCGGGAACCCCCAGCGGCTCGTCGCTGGGCGTGGGCGCGTGCACGACCGGGCTGGTGCGGGGGCGGGCCGGCGAGCCGTCGCCGTCGACCGGCACCGCCCAGGTCACCGACCAGTACGGGCGCAGCCGCTCCTCGACCGGGCGGTCGGCGAGCAGCGACGCCTCCAGCGGGCCCTGGCGGGAGACGGTGCGGTAACGGCCGGCGCCGTCCCGGGAGTCCTCGACCACGACGCCGTCGCCCTCGGCGCGGCGGCGCAAGGTACGGACCTCCTCGGCCCCGGCCTCGACGACCACCTCCTCCAGGCCCGGCAGGGCCAGCAGCAGGGCGTCGTCGACGTTCTTCAGCAGCCGCTCGGCGAGAGCCTCGGCCGCCGGGTCCCGCAGCGGCAGGATCACGACCGTGTCGTACGGGTCCGGAGCGGTGCCCTCCGCCGCGAACGGCAGGCGCAGCAGGGGCACATGGCCGTCCCGGCGGCGGATCTCGTCGCCCAGTCCGGGGCTGTGCCGGGCCGTGTCGGCGGCCATTTCCCGGGCCTCCGCGAGGGCCCAGCGGACACCGCCGTGCCGGCCCACCACGGCGGGCTCGTCGGTCACCGCGAGGACGGCCGCGAAGCCGACGCCGAACCGGCCGACCGCCGTGTCGGGCGCGTCCCGCTTCGCGGAGGCGCGCAGCGTCGACAGCGACTCCACACCCGCCGCGTCGAGAGGGGCACCCGTGTTGGCCGCGACGAGCACGCCGTCGCGGAGGGTCAGCCGCAGCCGGCCGGGCACGCCCGCCCGGGCCGCCGCGTCCGCCGCGTTCTGCGCGAGCTCCACCACGAGCCGGTCGCGGTAACCGCCGAGGACCAGGTCCTCCTCCGCGTTGGCGTCCTCCCGGAACCGGGCCGGGCTCGTCGCCCAGGCGTCCAGTACGCCCCGTCGCAGGCGCGCCGTCCCGAACGGGTCCGCGCCCTCGGCTGCCGGCCGCACGAACTTGCTCACGGTTCACTCTCCCTCTCGGCTGGCGCGACCGCGAGTGCTGCGCCGCGCCCGGTCGCGGCACGAAGGTACCGCGCGGCGGGGAGGGTCCTGGCCCCGCCGTCCCTCGTCCCGGGGCGGCGGCGTCCAGGAGGCCCCCCGGGGTCCGTCGCCCTGCGCGGGTCGGTGGGGGCTGGGCGCCCTGCGGGTGCGTGGCTGAGGCCCCACGGTCCTGCGTGGGTACGTCGAGGCTGGGCGCGCAGTTCCTCGCGCCCCTGGAGGTGCGTGGCTCAGGCCCCGCGATCCCCCGCGGGTGCCCCGTGGCTGAGCGCGCAGTTCCCCGCGCCCCTGGAGGTGCGTGGCTCAGGCCCCACTGTTCTGCGCGGGCACGTCGTCGCTGGGCGCGCAGTTCCCCGCGCCCCTGGGAGTGCGTGGCTGAGGCCCCACTGTTCTGCGCGGGCACGTCGTCGCTGAGCGCGCAGTTCCCCGCGCCCCTGGGCGGGCTCGGGTGGGCCCCGTCAGGGGCGCGGGGAACTGCGCGACCAGCCCCCACCCACCCGCAGCACACCACGCACCGGACCACGAACCGGACCACGCACAGCCCCACCCACGAACCGGCACACTCGGCCGGGCCCCGTCAGGGGCGCGGGGAACTGCGCGACCAGCCCCCACGCACCCGCGGCACACCACGAACCGGGACCAGGCACAGCCCCACCGCGTACCCGGCCGGGACGGCCCCCGCTAGGAGTGACCCAGTTCCGCCGCCGACTCGTCCGCGGTGACCGACACCGAACCGGAATCCGGGGCCGGTCGCAGCGGGAACGGCTCGACCTTCGTCTCGTCGATCACCGGAGCCGCCGGCCGCGGAGGCTTCGGCATGACCGCCGCCTCCGAGTGGCCGCCACAGCCGTAGGCGAGGGACACGACGCGCCCGTCGGCCGGCGAGAACTCGTTGGCGCAGACACCGAACGCCTGGCCGAGCGAGCCGCCGATCGGATTGAGGAAGCCGCAGCTCATGCACGTGGCGGGCGCGGCCTGCGCCATGGGCGTCTTCGGGCCGTACGCCTCTTCCCAGCGGTCCGCCGCCACATGCAGGCCGTAGCGGGACAGCACCCGGGCGCGCCGCATGCCGAGCTCCTCGGCGACCGCGCTGATCGACCCGCGCAGGGGTGCGACCGGCAGCGAGGCCGGCGGCCCGCCGGCGACCTCCGCGTCCTCGGCCTCCACCAGCTCGGCCATCTCCTCGGAGACCGCGGAGTTCGGCGGGGGCTCCTCCTCGCCCGAGAATCCGGGCTCCAGCCGCAGATCGTCGGCGTCCGTGGGCAACAGGTCGCCCGGGCCCATGTCCCCGGGGCGCAGCCGCTCGCTCCACGGCACCCACTCCGGCGCGAGCAGCGCGTCGGAGCCGGGCAGGAGCACCGTCTCGTCGAGCGTCACGACCTTCGCGCGGGAGGCCCGGGCCACCGTGGTCGCCCAGCGCCAGCCGCGGTACCCGGGTTCCTTGCACTCGAAGAAGTGCGTGACAACGCGGTCCCCCTCGGAGACCAGCCCCACATGCTCGCCGACGACGCCGGGTGCGGCGACCTCCTCGGCGGCGGCGCGGGCGAGGTCGACCGCCTCGGCGCACAGGCGGTCGGGGGTGCGGCTTCGCGTTGTCGCTGCGCTCACAGGTATCGCTTCTCTCCTACGCCGTCTCACGGGTGCGCCATTCCTCGGCGGGAGTGCGGACGGAGCGGACCGAAGGACCGCGTCGACGTCCGCGCCCGATCGCACTCGGGCGCACCTACACCATCCATTCTGCGGGATGGCCGAGAGGCGCGCGGCCGAGAACTTTCGCCGTGGGCGCGCTACGCACGCTACCTTCTCCCGGCCCCTGGGCCCACACCGGCGGGCGTCTTCGGCGCTCCGCGCCGGGTTCTCGTGCTCGGCGGCCGGTCCCGGACCCGCCCCGCCGCACGTTCCTGACCCCGCCACGGGCGGGCCAGAATCACCGCGGGAGCAGCCCGGCATGGCGCAAAGACGTCCTCCCGCGCCCGTACTCCGGCATCTTCCCCGGCGCACGGGCACGCCGGCCGCCGCCGCACACCGGGGGCTCGTCCCGTACTCGCACGGCCCTCCGGAACGCCACTCCGCGGGCATACGCGCGGTAACCCCGCTACGATCCGCCGACTCGGGGCACTATGACGGAGTGGCAGGCGCAAGGTCGTCCCAAGGAGCCACCGGGGTCGGTGGCACCAAGGGGAGCAGTCGAAGCGGCGGATCGGGCCGGGTGAGCGGTTCCGTCCGTGCGGTCGGGCGTGCCCTGCACCTGCCGGTCACGGGGCCGGCGCGCGGCATCCGCAAGGCGACGCACGCACACGGCGCGGGTGAGTCGGGGCTCGGCAAACTGATCGAACTGCACGGGGTGAACGGCGCCGGCGACGTCATGATCACCGTCGCCCTCGCCTCCACGGTGTTCTTCTCCGTCCCGACGGACGAGGCCCGTGGTCGCGTGGCCCTGTATCTGGCGATCACGATGGCGCCGTTCACGCTGCTCGCCCCCGTGATCGGCCCGCTGCTGGACCGGCTGCCGCACGGCCGCCGGGCCGCGATGGCGGCCGCCATGCTCGTCCGGGCCCTCCTCGCGCTGCTGCTGTCCAGCGCGGTCGTGACCGGCGGCATCGAGCTGTACCCGGCCGCGCTCGGGGTGCTGGTCGCGTCGAGGGCGTACGGAGTGGTGCGCAGCGCGGTCGTGCCCCGACTGCTGCCACCGAAGTTCTCCCTGGTGAAGGCGAACTCCCGGGTCACGCTCGGTGGTCTCCTCGCCACCGGCATCGCCGCGCCGATCGGTGCGGGCCTCCAGGCGCTGGGCCCCCGCTACCCGCTCTACGGCGCCTTCCTGATCTTCGTCGCGGGTACGTTCCTGTCGTTCTCGCTGCCGCCCAAGGTCGACTCGGCCAAGGGCGAGCACAAGGCGCTGCTGGCCGCGGACGCGGACCATCTGCACGGGCCGCACGCGAAGAAGGCGCCGCGCCCCGGACTGCGGACCGTCGGCACGGCCGTGACGCACGCGCTGGCCGCCAACGCGTCGCTGCGCTGTCTCTCCGGCTTCCTGATCTTCTTCCTGGCCTTCCTGCTGCGCGAGCACCCGCTGACCGGCGAGAGCGCGGCCGTCTCGCTCGGGATAGTGGGAGTCTCGGCGGGCGCCGGCAACGCGCTCGGGACCGCGGTCGGAGCCTGGCTGAAACAGCGCGCCCCGGAGATCATCATCGTGACGGTCGTCGCGTTCGTGCTGGGCGCCGCGATCACGGCGGCGATCTTCTTCGGCGCCTTCCTGGTGGCGTGCCTCGCCGCGGTCGCCGGGTTCGCGCAGGCACTCGCCAAGCTGTCGCTGGACGCGCTGATCCAGCGGGACGTGCCGGAACTCGTCCGCACCTCGGCCTTCGCCCGCTCCGAGACACTGCTCCAGATGGCCTGGGTGATCGGTGGCGGGATCGGCATCGCCCTGCCGCTCAACGGCACGCTCGGGCTGTCGGTGGCGGCGGCGATCGTCGCCACGGGCTGGCTCACGACGGTGCGGGGCCTGCTGAGCGCGGCGCGCCGCGGAGGGCAGGCCCGGCCCAGGGTGGCGTGAGCCGCAGGTCCGGGCGGGGGCCGGGGACGGCACGCCGTACCCCAGGTGGGGAGAGCGGTGCGGGTGCCCGATAGCCTTCGGCCATGACCTCCCTGCCCCGCGGCAGAGCCGCCAATGGACATCGCCGTCGCGCCGTTGCCGCTCTCGGCGCCGTTTCCGCCGGACTCCTCGTCCTGTCCGCCTGTGACAAGCCGACGCCGCTGACCACCGTCACGGTCGGCAGGAACTCGGTGAGCTCCGAGACCGACTGCTACAACGACGGCAACGCGGTGAAGACCGCGGACCTGGCGAAGTGCCTGAAGTCGAAGGACATCAAGTCCATCACGGTCGACCCCGACGAGACCGTCCGGTTCGGCGTGGACCCGGACATCGCGGACCAGGGCTGGACGATCCTGATGAACGGTCAGCCGCTGACCGACTCCAGCAAGAAGACGTACCGCACCATCCCGGGCAGCGTGTTCTTCAACGCGCAGTACGGCGCCAGCGGCGACTCGACGCTCGTCTCCATCAAGTCGGGCGAGAAGGACGTGACCGGCCTGTGGTCCTTCAAGCTCAAGAAGGACAAGGACGCCTGATCGCCGTCACGGGGCCGCACGTTCTGGTGGCCACCGCGGTCCCGGTCGAGCGGGACGCGGTGGCCGGGGCGTTCGCGGCCCGGCCACGCCAGGTGCGCCTGCCCGGGGCGGTCCTGGAGCGGCTGTCCCCCGAGGCCGGCGGTCCGGCTGACGCGGGTGTCACCCTCGATCTGCTCGCGGCGGGCGTCGGCCCCGCCCTCGCCGCCGCCTCCACCGCCGCCGCGCTGACCGCGGCGGCCCTCACCGGCACCCCCTACGACCTCGTCGTCTGCGCCGGCATCGCCGGCGGTTTCCAGCCCGACGCACCCGTCGGGTCGCTCGTCGTCGCCGACGAGATCACCGTGGCCGACCTCGGCGCGGACACCGCGGACGGGTTCGTCCCGGTCACCGGCCTCGGCTTCGGCACCGTCAGCCACCGTCCGCCGCAATCACTCGTACGAGAGCTCACGGCCGCGACGGGTGGACGGTCCGGGACGGTGCTCACCGTCTCCACCGTGACCGGCAGCGCCGCCCGCGCCGCGGAACTGCGCGCCCGCCATCCCCGTGCCCTGGCGGAGGCGATGGAGGGCTTCGGGGTCGCCGAGGCCGCCGCGGCCCAGGGTGTGCCCGTCCTGGAGGTCCGCGCGGTCTCCAACCCCGTGGGCCCCCGCGACCGCGCCGCCTGGCGCATCGGCGACGCACTCGCCGCCCTCACCGAGGGCTTCGGGAAGCTCGCGCCCGTACTGGAGAGTTGGAACCATCATGACCGCACCGACTGAGTCCCTGCAGATCGCCTACTCGCCCTGCCCGAACGACACCTTCGTCTTCGACGCCTGGGCCCACGGCCGGGTGCCGGACGCGCCCGCGCTCGACGTCACGTTCGCCGACATCGACATCACCAACGGCATGGCCGAGCGCGGCGAGTTCGACGTGCTGAAGGTGTCGTACGCCGTGCTCCCCTACGTCCTGGACAAGTACGCGCTGCTGCCGTGCGGGGGTGCGCTGGGGCGGGGCTGCGGGCCGCTCGTGCTGACCCGCGAGGCCGACGCCGACCTCACCGGCCGCACCGTCGCCGTGCCGAGCGAGAGGTCGACCGCGTACCTGCTGTTCCGGCTCTGGGCCGCGGACACCGTCACGGGCGGGGTCGGCGAGATCGTCGTCATGCCGTTCCACGAGATCATGCCGGCCGTGCGGGACGGGAAGGTCGACGCGGGACTCGTCATCCACGAGGCGCGTTTCACCTACCAGAACTACGGGCTGCACAAGCTCGCCGACATGGGCGAGCACTGGGAGCGGACCACCGGGCTGCCCATCCCGCTCGGCGCGATCATCGCCAAGCGCTCGCTGGGCGACGAACGGCTCCAGGACCTGGCCCGGGCGGCGCGCGCCTCGGTCCGTGCCGCCTGGGACGACCCGGAGGCCTCCCGCCCCTACGTGCTGGAGCACGCCCAGGAGATGGACCCGAAGGTCGCGGACCAGCACATCGGCCTGTACGTCAACGAGTTCACGGCGGACCTCGGCGACGACGGCTACGCGGCGGTCCGCGGCCTCCTCACGCGCGCGGCGGCCGAGGGGCTCGTGCCGCCCCTCGGACCGGACTCGCTGGACTTCCCCTGACGGACCGCGGGCGGCCGCGGGGCGGGGCTCGCAAGGGTCACACGTCGAGCTGGTCGGCGACCGCCCGCAGCAGGCCCGCGATCTTCTTGCCGGAGGTCTTGTCGGGGTAACGGCCCTTCTCCAGCATCGGCGTGATGTTCTCCAGGAGGGTCGTCAGATCCTGGACGATGGAGGCCAGTTCGTCCGGCTTGCGGCGCTGCGCCGCCGCGACCGAGGGGGTCGGATCCAGCAGCGTCACCGAGAGAGCCTGATCGCCCCGCTGACCGGCGACGACACCGAACTCCACGCGCTGGCCGGGCTTGAGAGCATCGACTCCGGCGGGCAGGACCGAGGAATGAACGAAGACGTCGCCGCCGTCGTCGCGGGAGAGAAAGCCGAAGCCCTTCTCGCTGTTGAACCACTTGACCTTGCCGGTAGGCACGTCTGTCCTCGTCCTCGTACTCGTCGGAAACTGCTCGGGAAACTGCTCGGGCCGTCGCGAGTGCAACTGCCCGTAAACGGCTCTGGATAGCACTACAGCGGGTCGTCGGACCCGCCGGTACCAAGGCTAATGGTCCGGCGGCTGGTGACAAGACGTCGCTGGATTGTTCCTTCGCGCTGGGAACTACCCTGGTCGGGTGCGTGACAAAACCCAAGCGAATTCCGCCGAAGCCGGTGACCGGCTGATCCGTGTCGGTGCCATCGTCTTCTTCGTCGGAGCTTTGGCCACACTGGTCACCGTGGCCCCGCTACTGCTCGGCACGACTCCATTTCCGGCCTACATGTTCGGATTGAGCATGCTCATGGGAGTCGGATTCCTGTTGGCCGGAGCCGGGGTGCTCCAGTCGATCGCGGCGGGCCGCCGCCGGGCACGCGCCGCGCGTTCCTGAGGACACCGGACGACGGGGCGCCGCGCGGCGGCACCCCGGGCAGTGGTGTGCCCCGTCACTGTCGGCGGTAGCTCTCCAGCCAAGCCGGGAACTCCGTCAGGTCGGTGAGGACGACGTCCGCGCCCGCCGCACGCAGCTCCGCCGCGTCGCACGGCCCGGTGGTCACGGCGACGGAGTACGCGTCCGCCGTGCGGGCGCCACGTACGTCTCCGGTGTGGTCGCCGACGTACACGCTCGCGCCGTACTCGCGCAGCGCCTGTGCCTTCTGCTCGGCCCACAGGTCGCCGACGACGGCGTCCGCCTCGATGCCCAGGTGTTCCAGGTGCATCTTGGCGTTGGGCTCCCACTTCGCGGTGACCACGAGGGCCCGGCCGCCCGCGGCCTGCACCGCCGCGATCGCCTCCCGGGCACCGGGCATCGCCGGCGTCCCGGTGATGGCGTGCACGGGGTACATCTCGCGGTAGAGGTCCGCGACGACCGCGACCTCCTCGGCGGGGAACCAGTTGACGAGTTCTTCCTCCAGCGGCGGCCCGAGCCGCGTGATCACCAGATCGCAGTCGATGTACGTGCCCGTGCGCGCGGAGAGCGCCCGGTAGCAGGCCTGGATACCGGGACGGGAGTCGATCAGGGTCATGTCGAGGTCGAAGCCGACGGTCGGCGCGGAGGAAGTCATATGGGCCATTGTGCCCACCGGCTCCGGGCGGCCGGAGGTCAGCGTCGGCGCTGGGACCGCCACACCAGGTACAGGGCGGAGGCCACGGCCGCTGCGCGGACCACCCAGGGCCACGTCTCGGTGAGCGCGTCCTTCATGTGCCCCTCGGCGATGGGCTCGCCCCAGCGGCCGTTCGTGCGGCCCCACAGCCACACGAGGCCGCCCGCGACCGACAGGCCGGGCATGACGAGGACCGCCCACTTCGACTCGGCCGGGGTCAGCCGGCGCGAGGCGTAGGCGATGAGCCAGCCCAGCGCCAGGGCGAACCAGTTGCCGAGGACGGCCCCGGCGACGAGGAGCCCGGCGGCGAGCAGCAGCAGCGGGTTGCTGTAACCGCTCAGGCGGGGAAGCAGGCGGCGCCGGCCGGCCTCTTCCTCCTCCACCGGCTGCGCGGCCTCCCCGGCCGCCACGGCGTCCCGGGCCTCGGGCACCGCCTCCGCCGCGGGCTTCCCCGTCCCGTCGGCCTTGTCCCGGGGCGGCGGCTTGAGCAGCTCCGGGATCTCCACACCCCCGACGAAACCCGGCACGCTCTCGCCGGGCCCGAACACGCTGCTGTCCACCCGCCACCAGTCGGGCTGCGTCGCGCTGTCGCCGAGCTCCGCCGCGCTCGCGAGGTGCGGCGGGGACGGGGCGTCGGCCGCGGTCGCACCGGTCGGCTCCGGCTCCGCGGGGCGGGGCCGCGGCACGACGCGGCGCAGGCGGCCACGGGGCCGCTCGTCCGGTTCGGCGGCGCGCTGGGTGGGGACCGCGGCGCGGGGCTCCGCGGCGGGGCCGGCACCGTCGCCACGCCCGGCAGCCGCGACGATCTCGTCCGGGGTGCCGAGACGGTCGAGGATGCGGCGGACGGCGGTGGGGCTGTCGACCGTGGCCTTCGACCGGCGCCGGTCGATCTCGTTGCGCAGCTCGGACACCAGACGCATCCGTGTCGCGGACGGCAGCTGGCGCTGCTGGGCCAGGTCGCCGACCCGGCTCAGGTAGTCGAAGACGAGCTGGTCGCTCTCAATCCCCACGAAGTCCCCTCCGGGGTGGTCGCGTTGGATGCCCGGTGGTGACGGTACCGGTTTTTCGGGCGCCGCCGCCCCTGCCCGTCCCGTGCTCCCGGGGGCTCCGCCCCCGGACCCCCGGTCGGCCTGGACGGCCTCGTCCTCAATCGCCGGACGGGCTGGCACTCTTCAGCACCGGCCGGCAAAAGTTCAGCCCCTCCGGCGATTGAGGAGCGGGGTCCGGGGCGGAGCCCCGGGAACGAGGGACGGGCGAGGGCGGAGGGGGCGAACCGGCTCTGTGGCCGGAAGCAACCGCTACCGTTGGCAGGATGAGCCCCGAGACGACCGCTCCGCGTTCCCTGGCGGAAGCCCTGCGCGCGCGGGACGACGTCTCGCTGTCCGCCCTCCTCCGCTCCCGCCCCGACCTGATCACGCCCGTCCCCACGGACCTGACCCAGCTGGCGACCCGCGCGGGCACCCGTGCCTCGGTGGTACGGGCCCTGGAGCGCCTGGACCGGTTCGCGCTCCAGACCGCGGAGGCCCTCGCCGTGGCGGCTGACCCGGCGACGCACGACGAGCTGCTCGGCCTGATGGCGGGGGACGACGGCGAACCGGCGGTCACGGCGGCGTTCCCGGGCTCGCTCGCCACGCTGCGCGAGCAGGCACTCGTCTGGGGCCCCGACGAGCGGCTCCGCCTCGTGCGCACGGCGCGGGAGCTGCTCGCGCCGTCCCCGCAGCACCCGTCCCCGACGGGCCTGGGCCCGACCGTCGCGGAGGCCACGGCCGGCATGTCGCCGGGGCGCATCCAGGAGATCGTGGCGGAGGCCGGACTCGCGACCACCCACGACTCCGTGTCGGCGGTCGCGTCACTGACCGGCCTGTTCACCGACCGGGTCCGGATGTCGGCACTCCTGGACGAGGCCCCCGCCGAGTCGGTGGACGTGCTGTCACGGCTGGTGTGGGGTCCGCCCTACGGGCAGGTGACGGCCGACCCGGCACGCCATCTGCGCTGGCTGACGGACCACGGACTGCTGCTGCCCACGGCGCCCGGCACGGTCGTGCTGCCCCGGGAGGTCGCCCTGCACCTGCGGGCGGGCCGCGCGCACCGGGTGGCCGAGCCGGTGGCGCCGCCGGTCGAGGCCGCGGCGACGCACCGTCCACAGGTTGTGGACGCGGCGGCGGCCGGTCAGGCGTACACCGCTCTCGCGACCGTCGAGGAGCTGCTCAAGGACTGGCACGAGGGCGGACCCGCCGTGCTGCGGGCCGGCGGGCTGAGCGTCCGGGACCTGAAGCGGACGGCGGTGGCGCTGGACGTGGCCGAGCCGATGGCCGCGTTCTGGGTGGAACTCGCCTACGCGGCGGGCCTGTTGGCATCGGACGGCGAGGCCGACGAACGATACGCTGCGACGCCCGCCTACGACGAGTGGCTGGAACTGCCCGCCCCCGAGCGCTGGGCGGGGCTCGTCTCCGCCTGGCTGGCCGCGACCCGGACGGCGGGTCTGGTCGGCGGGCGGGACGCGAAGGACCGCGCGCTGTCGGCCCTCGGCCCCGGCCTGGACCGGTCGGCGGCGCCTGAGGTCCGCCGCCGGGTCCTCGCCCTTCTCGCCGGCCTCCCCGAGGGCGCGTCCCCCGCACCGGACTCGCTGCTCGGCCGGCTGCGCTGGGAGCGCCCGCTGCGCGGCGGCCAGCCCGCCACGGACGATCTGCGGGTCCGGCTGGCCCGGTGGACCCTGTCCGAGGCGGAGCTGCTGGGCGTCACGGGCCGCGGAGCACTCTCCGCGGCCGGACGGGCGCTGCTCGGGCTGCCCTCGTCCTCCTCGAAGGCCGGGCAGCCCGAACCGACGGGGCCCGGCGACAAGCTCCCCGCACACCGGCATCACCACCCCGCGCCCGCCGGGCCGCACTCCCCCGCCGAACAGGCCGCGGCGGCCTCCCGGGCCGCACGGCTCCTCGCCCCGCTCCTGCCGGAGCCGCTGGACCACGTCCTTCTCCAGGCGGACCTGACGGCGGTCGCGCCGGGCCCGCTGCAACGACCGCTGGCGGACACGCTGGGCGTCCTCGCGGACGTGGAGTCCAAGGGCGGGGCGACGGTCTACCGGTTCACGCCCGGCTCGGTACGCCGCGCGCTCGACGCGGGCCGTTCGGCGTCGGACCTGCACGCCTTCCTCGCCGCCCACTCCCGGACACCGGTGCCGCAGCCGCTCGCCTATCTGATCGACGACGTGGCGCGTCGGCACGGCCATCTGCGGATCGGCGCGGCCTCGGCGTACGTCCGCTGCGACGACGACGCGCTGCTGAGCGAGATCCTCGCCGACAAGCGCTCGCAGGGGCTGCGGCTGCGCCGTCTCGCCCCCACCGTCCTGGCCGCCCAGGCCGATCCCGCGACGCTCCTCGAAGGCCTGCGGTCCATGGGGTTCGCGCCCGCCGCCGAGTCCGCGGAGGGCGATGTCGTGATCACCCGGGCGCACGCCCACCGCACCCCACCGCGCACCGCGCCCGAGCCCGTCCCGGATGGTCCCCCGGTCCCGGACGCCACGCTGATCGGCGCCGCGATCCGCGCGATCCGCGCCGGCGACATGGCGTCCACGGCCCCGCGCAAGCAGACCGACCCGGCCGCCGACCACGCTGGCGGCGACCTGCCGCGCACCGGCTCCGCCGAGACCCTCGCGACCATGCAGGCAGCGGTCCTGACCGGCGAGTCCCTGTGGATCGGCTACGTCAACGCCGAGGGCGCGGCCAGCCAGCGCGTCATCGCCCCGATCCGGGTCGAGGGCGGCTTCGTGACGGCGTACGACCACACGGCCGACGAGGTGCGCACCTACCCGCTGCACCGGGTGACGGGCGTGGCGGAGCTGGCGGACGAGGAGGCCTGAGAGACGGCCCGGCATGATCGCCCGGAGGTGCGGCACACTGGACGTTTGGCCGGTCGTCCGCGCGGGACGCCGGCACGCAGAAAGGGACGGGCGTGAACGGACCCCTCATCGTCCAGAGCGACAAGACACTGCTGCTCGAAGTCGATCACGAACTGGCGGACGCCTGCCGCCGGGCCATCGCGCCGTTCGCCGAGCTGGAGCGCGCGCCCGAGCACATCCACACCTACCGGGTGACGCCGCTCGGTCTGTGGAACGCACGCGCCGCCGGGCACGACGCCGAGCAGGTCGTCGACGCGCTCGTGGAGTTCAGCCGCTACCCCGTGCCGCACGCCCTGCTGGTGGACATCGCGGAGACGATGGACCGCTACGGGCGGCTCACCCTGAGCAAGCACCCCGCCCACGGTCTCGTCCTGACCACCACCGACCGGCCGGTGCTGGAAGAGATCCTGCGGTCCAAGCGGATCATCCCGCTCGTCGGCGCCCGGATCGACCCGGACACCGTCGCCGTGCACCCCTCGGAGCGCGGGCAGATCAAGCAGACGCTGCTGAAGCTGGGCTGGCCGGCCGAGGACCTCGCCGGGTACGTCGACGGCGAGGCGCACCCCATCGAGCTCGCCGAGGACGGCTGGGCGCTGCGGCCCTACCAGAAGCAGGCCGTGGAGAACTTCTGGCACGGCGGCAGCGGCGTGGTCGTCCTGCCCTGCGGTGCCGGAAAGACGCTGGTCGGCGCCGGGTCCATGGCGCAGGCCAAGGCCACCACCCTCATCCTCGTGACCAACACGGTCTCCGCCCGCCAGTGGAAGCACGAACTGGTCAAGCGGACCTCGCTGACGGAGGACGAGATCGGCGAGTACAGCGGTACGCGCAAGGAGATCCGGCCGGTCACCATCGCGACGTACCAGGTGCTGACGACGAAGCGGAAGGGTGTCTACCCGCACCTCGAACTCTTCGACTCCCGCGACTGGGGCCTCATCGTCTACGACGAGGTGCACCTGCTGCCCGCGCCCGTCTTCAAGTTCACCGCCGACCTCCAGGCCCGGCGGCGCCTCGGTCTGACCGCGACGCTGGTGCGCGAAGACGGCCGCGAGTCGGACGTCTTCTCGCTGATCGGGCCCAAGCGGTTCGACGCGCCGTGGAAGGAGATCGAGGCGCAGGGGTACATCGCCCCGGCGGACTGTGTGGAGGTGCGGGTCAACCTCACCGAGTCGGAGCGGCTCGCGTACGCCACCGCCGAGACCGAGGAGAAGTACCGCTTCTGCGCGACGACGGCGACCAAGCGGAAGGTGACCGAGGCGCTGGTGCGCCGCTTCGCCGGGCAGCAGATCCTCGTCATCGGCCAGTACATCGACCAGCTCGACGAACTGGGCGAGCACCTGAACGCGCCGGTCATCAAGGGCGAGACGAGCAACGCGCAGCGGGAGAAGCTGTTCGACGCCTTCCGTGAGGGCGAGATCAGCGTGCTCGTCGTGTCGAAGGTCGCGAACTTCTCCATCGACCTGCCGGAGGCGACCGTCGCCATCCAGGTGTCCGGGACGTTCGGGTCGCGCCAGGAGGAGGCCCAGCGGCTGGGCCGCGTCCTGCGGCCGAAGGCCGACGGCCACCAGGCGCACTTCTACTCGGTCGTCGCCCGCGACACCATCGACCAGGACTTCGCCGCGCACCGGCAGCGGTTCCTGGCGGAGCAGGGGTACGCCTACCGGATCGTCGACGCGGACGAACTGCTCGCGGAGGGCTGAGCCGCCGCCGGCCGCGCCAGCAGGGCCAGCAGGGCCAGAGCGAGCAGCGGGTAGGGCGAGGCGAGCGGCTGCTGCCACCAGGGGAGCCGGAGGTCCAGGTCCCCCTGGTGCGGCACCAGCCAGAGCGTGCGCGCCGTGAAGACGGCGGCGACCGCGCCCGCCGCACGCGGCCCGTGCCCCGCGTACAGCACGGCGATCAGCGGGACGCACCACACCCAGTGGTGCGACCAGCTGATCGGGCAGATCAGCAGGGCGGTGAGCGCGGTGACGAGGACGCCGCGGCGGTCGTCGCGCGCCCGGCGGGCCAGCCACAGTCCCGCCAGGGCGACCGCCAGCGCGGGCACCGCCCACAGCGGGCCGGGCGCCGGGTCCCCGAGGGCGCGGGCGATCATCCCCTGGAGCGACTGGTTGTCGACGATCCACGCCCTGCCCACGCGGCCCGTCTCGAACAGGCGCCGGGTCCAGAAGCCGACGCTCGCGTCGGGCAGCACCAGCGCGCCGAGCAGGACCGTGCCGGCGAAGGCCGTCGCGGCGGTGGCCGCCTCCCGGTGGCGGCGGGTGAGCAGCAGGTGGACGACGAAGACGGCCGGGGTCAGTTTCACCCCGGCCGCGACGCCGAGCGCGATGCCCTTGCCCCGGGCGCCGGGGGGCCGTGTCAGGTCCCACAGGATCAGGCAGACGACGGCGAGGTTGACCTGCCCGAAGAGGACCGTCTGGAAGACGGGTTCCAGCCACAGGGCGAGCGCGGTGGCCGCGCCGAGCAGGGGCAGCCGCGCCGGCAGCCCCGCGAGCCGGCAGGAGAGCCGCACCAGCACGGTCAGCAGCGCGAGGTTCCCGGCGACGAAGACCGCCTTCAGGACGCCGACGGGGAGCAGGGCGGCCGGGACGAACAGGAGCGCCGCGAAGGGCGGGTAGGTGGCGGGCAGCCGCCACTCGGTGACGGCGAACCCGTAGAGGTCCCGGCCGCCCAGCACGGCCGCGCCCTCGGCCCGGTAGACCAGCACGTCGGCCATGGGGGCGTGCGAGCCGACGCACAGCAGACAGAAGGCGAGGACCGAGCAGCCGGCGAGAAGGCCGGCGAGGGGACCGGCGGGCAGGTGCGGGACGCGCCGGGCGCGCGGCTCCGTCCGCGGAGACCCGGCGCCCACGGCCGTGCGAGCGGGCTCGGTGCCCTGCTCACGCACCTCGGACGAGCGGGCGGGCACGGCGCCGGGGTGCGGGCGCGGGGGGACGGGACGCACGGGAGCGGGGCTCGGGTGCGTGGGTACGGGCTCGGGGGCCGCGGCGGCGGCTCCGAACGGTCGTCGGGCGGTCACTTTCCGTAGCGGCACGAAGTGACCCTAGTGGGCCGAAGTCCCCGCCCCCGCCCGCGGCTCACCGCATCGGGCCACCCGCCCCGGCACGACCCCCTCACCGAAGCCGACGGGCGGCCCAGGGCCTCGGCTCACGGGCGCCGGGACACTCGCCCCGCCACCTCGGGCCACGCAAGCCCTCACGGGGCTCCCCACCGAAAACACGACCGGCACACGCCGGACGCCCGGCCGCGCGGCTCACCACGTCGGAACGCTCAGGCCCGGCGGCGGCTCACGCGCGCCGGGACACTCGGCCCGACGCCCGACTCACCGCGCGGGACCGCCCAAGCCCTCGCGGTGCTCCCCACCGGCACGCGCCCGCCGCGCCGGGCCGTCGGGCCCGCGGGCGGCTCACCGAGCCGCAGGCTCGGGCCGGCGCGCGCGGGTCATCGCACCGCAAGCACGAGCCCGCAGGCACGAAACCGCACCGCGGGCACGAGTCCGCGGGCACGAGTCCGCGGGCACGAGTCCGCGTGCAGGTCACCACACCGCAGGCAAGCCCCGCGTGCGGTTCACGTGCCGGGGGGCACGGGTCCGCGCGGCGGGTCACCGCCGTCGTACGCCCGCTTCCTCGCCGTACTCGCCGAGGAGCACCACTCCGAACGCCGCCTCCGCGAACACCTTCACGGCGCGCAGGGCGTCGCCGAGGCGGTGGCGGTGGTGTGTGCCGGAGGAGAGGGCGGTCGCGCCGCGGTGCGGACCGTGAGGGCCGGAGGCTGGGTTGAAGGTCGCTGCGCTCATGTATCCATGGTGGGTTCCCGGGCCCCGGATGGCCTCGGCCCATGGACCGAACCTGAACACTCCCCAGGTACACCCCCGGGGTACCCCTCGTACGCCTCGCGACGGACCCCGACCCCTAGGGACCCGGGGCCGGCGCCCCTGAGGCCGCGGCGACCGGCCCCGCCGCCGTGCACGCCGGGCCCCGAAAAAGCATTGGCCCAGGCCGCGCCCCCTCGCCTACAATCTCCGCTCTTGCCCGCCTCCCGTCGTGGAGTGCCGCCGCCCGGCCGGAAACCGGACGGCATCCAGGAGTCACCCACGAGGTACCACTCACGCAGCAGGTTTCCGGAGGCATCGCCTTGTCCACCCCGTCCGACCATCCGCTCGGCTCCGACGACCCCCTCTCCCGCGAGCGAAGCCACCTGACCCGGTCCCGTGCCGCGCTGCGCGCGATGCGCGAGGACGTGGAGAACCTCGACATCAGCGACGTCACCGCGAACTGGGTGAACGCCGAGGTTCTGCACCGGCAGATCGACGAACGCATCAAGGCCCTGGCCGATCTCAGTCACACACCCCTGTTCTTCGGGCGGCTCGACTACCTGCACGCCCCGGGCGCCGACCGGGCGGAGGGCGCCGAGGGCGAGCGCTTCTACATCGGGCGACGGCACGTGCACGACGCCGACGGCGACCCGATGGTGATCGACTGGCGCGCGCCGGTGTCGCAGCCGTTCTACCGCGCCTCGAAGAACGACCCGATGGACGTCGGCCTGCGCCGTCGTTTCGGCTACACCGCCGGCGACCTCACGGCGTACGAGGACGAGCACCTCTCCGACCCGGCCGAGGCCGCGACCACCAGCAAGCTGCTCCAGCAGGAGATCGAGCGCCCGCGCGTCGGCCCGATGCGCGACATCGTGGCGACCATCCAGCCCGAGCAGGACGAGATCGTCCGCAGCGGGCTGTCCGGGTCGGTCTGCGTGCAAGGAGGTCCCGGCACCGGGAAGACCGCCGTGGGCCTGCACCGGGTCGCCTACCTGCTGTACGCCCACCGGGAGCGGCTGGCCCGCACCGGCACCCTCGTCATCGGGCCGAACAAGTCCTTCCTGCACTACATCGAGCAGGTCCTGCCGGCCCTGGGTGAGCTGGAGGCGCGGCAGGCGACGGTCGACGACCTCGTCGCGCATGTCGAGGTGCGCGGGAGCGACGGCGCGGCGGCCGCCGTGATCAAGGGCGACGCCCGGATGGCCGAGGTGCTGCGCCGGGCCGTCCGCTCCCACGTGACCCTGCCGACGGAGCCGGTCGTGGTGGTGCGCGGCTCCCGGCGCTGGCGCCTGCCCGCGTACGAACTGGAGGAGATCGTCCGGGAGTTGCTGGACCGGGACATCCGGTACGGCGCCGCGCGGGACGCCCTTCCGCAGCGGATCGCGCACGCCGTGCTCGTCCAGATGGAGCGCTCGGGCGAGGCGCCGGACGACCGGGTGCAGGACGCGGTCGCCCGCAACACCGCGGTGAAGGCCGCGGTCAAGGCGGTGTGGCCGCCGGTCGACCCGGCCAAGCTGGTGCTGCGGCTGCTGTCGGACGCCGACTTCCTCGCCGCGCACGCGGAGGGGCTCCTCGACGAGGCCGAGCAGAAGGAGATCCTCTGGGAGAAGCCGGCGCGGAGCGTGAAGTCGGCCAAGTGGTCCCCGGCGGACGCGGTGCTGGTCGACGAGGCCACCGACCTCGTCGAGCGGACGCACTCCCTGGGGCATGTGGTGCTCGACGAGGCGCAGGACCTCTCCCCGATGCAGTACCGGGCCGTGGGGCGCCGCTGCACGACCGGTTCGGCGACGGTGCTCGGTGACCTCGCGCAGGGCACGACCCCCTGGGCGACGCGGAGTTGGGACGAGGCGCTGCGCCACCTCGGCAAGCAGGAGGCCGTGATCGAGGAGCTGACGGCGGGCTTCCGTGTGCCGACGGAGGTCATCACCTACGCGTCCCGGCTGCTGCCGCACATCGCGCCCGGGCTGGCGCCGGTGGCGTCGGTGCGTGAGAACCCGGGCTTCTTCGAGGTGCGGGCGAGTTCGGGGGACCCCGACGTCGTCCGTGCCGTCCGGGAGCTGCTCGGCCACGAGGGCTCGATCGGGCTGATCGCCGCCGACGCCCGGATCCCCTTCCTGGCCGAGGAGTTGGTGGCGGCGGGACTCACGTATCTCGGCCCGGGCGAGGAGACGACCGCCGAGACCCGGCTGACCTTGGTGCCGGCCTCGCTGGCCAAGGGCCTGGAGTACGACTACGTGGTGCTGGACGAGCCGCGGGCCGTCGTCGACGGGGAGCCGGACGAGCGGACGGGGCTGCGCCGGCTGTACGTGGCGCTGACCCGTGCGGTCTCGGGCCTGATCGTCACCCACGCCGCACCGCTGCCGCAGCAGCTGGGCTAGGGGGTTTCGTTCGGATCAGTCCGGGTCCGCCCTGATCCGAACGAAACCCCCTGGACACCGGTGGCCCCCGGCGCGTCGCGCCGGGGGCCACCGAGACCTGTGCGGGTGCCGCTACTTGAACTTGCGGCTGGTCGCCAGATAGACCTGCTTGGCGTTCTTGCCGAGGCGCGGTCCGGTGATGAACGACTTGCGGTCGCTGAGCGAGTTGTTGGAGACCAGATAGGTCCGGCCGTTGTGCGACATGAACCAGGGGCCGCCCGAGGCACCGCCGTTCATCGTGCAGCCGATCATGAACTGGGCGGGGACGTTGCGCGCCAGCACGAAGCGCTTGGTCGCGCCCCGGCAGTCGTACATCTTCGACCCGTCGTACGGCGCCTCGGCGGGGTAGCCGCGGACCTTCATGTTCTTGACCTTGTTGGCCGCCGGGGCGTTGAACCACACCGGCAGCGCCGAACCGAGGCGCTCCTGGAGGGACTTGCCGCCGTTCTCGGGCTTCACGTGCAGCACGGCGTAGTCGTAGCCGGCGGCCGCGTTGCCCTGGTGTCCGCCACCGGCGATCCACTGGGAGGACGTGGTCGCCCAGTTCGCCCACCAGATGCCGTACGGGGACACGGACTTGGCGCGCGGGTCGGTGATCTGCCGGTTGCTCAGCTTCGCGCCGTTGTTGAAGGAGGGGACGAAGGCGATGTTGCGGTACCAGCCGCCGCCCTTGCCGGCGTGCACACAGTGACCCGCGGTCCACACCATGTTCGACTTGCCCGGGTGCGCCGGGTCGGTGACGACCGCGGCGGAGCACACCATGCTGCCCTGGGGCGAGGTGAAGAACAGCTTGCCGACCGGCGGGGCGTAGTGGTGGTAGGTCGCCTTCACCTTGGTGGCGGCCTTCCGCTTCACCTTGCCGTCGGGCAGGTACGAGGTGGCGCTGCTGCCGGAACCGGAACTGGTGCTGCCCGCCTCGGCGACCGGCATGCCGGCCTTCGCCTGCGCCATCCGCTCCGGCGTCCAGAAGTCCTTGATGTACGGGTTGGCGAAGTCCTCGGCCTTGGAGGCCCAATCGCCGAAGTCCTTCCAGCCGCCGTTCTTCCACTTGTCCAGGGCGTCGCCGCTCAGGTCGGTGGGGATACCGGCGGGCAGCTTGTAGCCGCCGAGCGAGGTGGAACCGTCGTCGTCACCGGTGTCGACGTTCTTGTCCGCCTGGGCGGACGACGTGGGCTGCGAACCGGCCGCATCGTCGTCCTTCTTGCTGTCACAGGCCGTGGTGGTGACCATGATGGCCGCGATCACGGCTGCGGCGGCCGCGAGCGAGCGGCTGCGTATGGATGGCATGGAGCCTTTTCCCCCTGTTGCTGCGTGCGTCGTGCCGCGCGCACCCGTCCGGGCCGCGCGCCCCACGTACGTATTGTCATGACCCGGATCAGACCGGGGCGTCTTTACTATGCACGCACGGGGCCGCGCGGAGATCGCCGGGGAGCACTCAGCACACAACAACTACGCGGCGGATATGGATCCGTGACCTCGCACCGCCCGCCGGGGGACGACGAGGGCAGTGCCCTCGCCCGGGCCCGCTACGCGTCCAGGACCGTCCGCCACTGCCGGACCGCGTCCACCGAGACGGGTCCGCTCCAGCCGCCCGGACGCGCGGCGCCGCCGATGTGGAAGGCGTCGATGCCGGCGGCGCGCAGCCTCGGCACATGGTCGAGGCGCAGCCCGCCACCGACCATGATCCGCGGCTCGTAGCCCGGTTCGCCGCTCCGCGCGGCCTCGGCGACGAGGGTGGACAGCCCGTCGTCCACGCCCGCCGCGGAACCGGCGGTCAGATAGGCGTCCAGGCCCGGCAGGTCCGCGAGCTGCTTGCGCAGGGCGTCGCGGTCGGCGGCGCGGTCGATGGCGCGGTGGAAGGTCCAGTGGCAGCCGTCGAGTTCGGCGACGATCCGCTCCACGGCGGCCAGGTCGGCACCGCCGTGCTCGTCGAGGAAGCCGAGCACGAACTCGTCGGCCCCCGCGGAGCGCATCTCACCGGCGACGCGTACGAGCGTGTCGACGTCGCCCGCCGCGAAGCCGTCCGCCAGGCGGAGCATCACGCGCAGCGAGATGTCGACGGAGGCGCGAATGCCGGCGAAGGTCTTCACCGGCGGGGTGAGTCCGTCGGCGGCCATGTCGGTGACCAGCTCCAGCCGGTCCGCGCCTCCCGTCTGGGCGGCGACCGCGTCCTCCACGCCGAGGGCGATCACCTCCAGGACTGCGCTCTTGCGCTCGCTCATCGGACCTCTTCCCTCAGGCGGCTACAGGTCTAGTCCAATCCCAGAGTACGCGTCCGCGATGTTCTTCGTCCCCTCCGCCCCTGCCGAACCCCGGACCGGCCCGGGACCGGACGCGCAGCGGGAACGGCGGGGGCGGAGCCCGTTAGGCCCGGTCCGGGACCGGAACCCCGGCGGGCCCGGCCGCGACGGCCGCCGGGGTCAGCCGAAGAGGTTCAGTTCCTCCTCCTTCGCGCCCGCAAGCTCGTACCGCGCCCCGTCGACCGGCCGCCCGGAGCACAGCCGTACGAGCGTGGCGGAGTCGCCGAGATACCGGGCCGGCGGCCGGTCCCCCGGCACGCTCCCCAGCCGCAGCGGCTCGTCGACGTCGTCGAGGTCGGCGTGCAGCGGCACGCGCTCCTTCTCACGGCTGATCCGCACGAGCAGCGTCAGCGCGTACGGCAGCCCGGCGCCCCCGTAGGCCCCGGGCGCGCCGAACGTCTCGCGCACGTCCCCGGCGTGCACCCACTCGCCGAGCGCGATGCCGTCGAGGACGCCCCCGGCCTCGGCGATCACCGGTCCGGCCTCGGTCATGCCCCGTTCCAGTTCGTCGACGACCTCGCCCGTGGACCAGCCGGCGCGGTCGGCGATGTCGCGGTCGTTGGACTCGGGGCTGAACACCCCGGGCTCGAAGCGGCTCTCGACCACCCGCATCAGCGCGGCCGAGCAGTGCGCCAGCAGGTCCCGCACGCTCCAGCCCGGACACGCGGCCGTCGGCAGCGCGAAGTCCGCGTCCGGGCGGGCGCGCAGCAGCGGCAGCAGCGCGTCGCGCTCGGCGAGCAGGAGCCGTCCGGGAAGTTCGGGGTCCCTCACGTCGTACGCATCTTCAGAAACCATGGCTCCACGCTAGGCACCGCACCCGCACGACGGCGAGGACAATGACGACACGAACGGGCCGCGCCGGGACCGGCGAGGACCGGTGTGACGGACAGGACCGAGGAGTGGGGCGGGTTGGACGCGATGGACGAGACGGCGGCCGACGGGCGGCGGCACCCGGCCCACGAGGACCTGGAGAAGCGCTGGGAGGCGACGGTCCGGGCCGCCCGCGACACCGGGGGGCACGACCCCCTCGCCGGTGCCGCGCCCTCTCCGCACCCCTACGCGGCGAACCTGCTGGCCCGCTGGGCGGAACCCCAGCGCCGCTACCACACCACCGATCACCTCGTCGCGGTCCTCGGCCACATCGACGTCCTGGAGGAGTACGCCGAGGACCCGGCCGCAGTGCGGCTGGCGGCCTGGTTCCACGACGCCGTCTACCTCCCCGACCGCTCGGAGAACGAGGAGCGGTCCGCCCGGCTCGCCGAGCGCGCCCTGCGCGAACTGGGCGTCGGCCCGGCCCGCACGGACGAGGTCGTCCGGCTCGTCCGGCTCACCGTCACCCACTCCCCCGCGCCCGACGACGCCGACGGCGCCGTGCTGTGCGACGCCGACCTGGCCGTCCTGGCCGCTCCGCCGGAGGCGTACGCCGCGTACGCGGCGGCCGTGCGCGAGGAGTACGGATTCGTCCCGGACGACGCGTTCCGCGCGGGCCGCTCCGACGTCCTGCGGCAGCTCCTGGCGCTCCCGAAGCTGTTCAGGACGCCCTACGGGGAACGCGAGTGGGAGGAGCGGGCGCGCCGGAACATCGGCGCCGAGCTGGAACGCCTCGGCGCGTGACCGCCCGCCCCACCGGGTCCGGCGGGCCCGGTCCGGCGGACCCGACAGGACGGGCAGCGGAAAACCGGTTCGACGGCGAGCCCCGGACGACGTACGAAGGGGGCATGCCCCCGATACCCCGCCCGTCGGACCCCGAGCGAGCCGCCACCCCCGCTCCCGTCCCCGCGTCCGGCCCGGCTCCCGCCGCCCGCCGGCCTCGCATGCCGCTGGCCGTGTACGTCCTCGGTCTCTCCGTCTTCGCCCTCGGCACCAGCGAGTTCATGCTCTCCGGTCTGCTGCCGCCGATCGCGGACGATCTGCACGTCACGATCCCGCGGGCGGGCCTGCTGATCTCCGCGTTCGCGATCGGCATGGTCGTGGGGGCGCCGCTGCTCGCGGTGGCGACGCTGCGGCTGCCCCGCCGCACCACCCTCGTCGGTCTGCTCGCGCTCTTCGGGCTGGGCCAGGTCGCGGGCGCGCTCGCACCGACGTACGCGACGCTGTTCGTGTCGCGTGTCGTCAGCGCGCTCGCCTGCGCGGGGTTCTGGGCGGTCGGGGCGGCGGTGGCCGTCGCGATGGTCCCGCCGGGCAGCCGGGCCCGCGCGCTCTCCGTGATGATCGGCGGGCTGTCCATAGCCAACGTGCTGGGTGTGCCGGCCGGCGCGTTCCTCGGGGGCGGTCTGGGCTGGCGGGCCGCCTTCTGGGCCGTCGCCGCCGCTTCGGCGGTCGCCCTCGTCGGGGTCGTCACCCTCGTCCCGCGCATCCCGCTCCCCGAGAAGAGGCCGCGCCTGAGGCGGGAACTGCGGATCTTCCGCGACCGCCAGGTCTGGTTGTCCATCTGCGTGATCGCGCTCGCCGCGGCGGCGGTCTTCTGCGCGTTCAGCTATCTCGCCCCGCTCCTCACCGATGTCGCCGGGCTGGACGACGGCTGGGTGCCGACCGTGCTGGCCCTCTTCGGGGTCGGCGCGTTCATCGGTACGGCGATCGGGGGCCGCCTCGCCGACGCGCACCTCTTCGGCGTCCTGCTCGGCGGCCTCGCGGCCGACACGGTCGTCCTCGTCGCGCTCGCCCTCCTCGGACGGTGGGCGGTCGGCGCCGTCGTGCTCTCCTTCCTCCTCGGCATCGCCTGCTTCTGCACGGCGCCCGCGCTCAACGCCCGCATGTTCAACGTGGCCACGGCGGCCCCCACCCTGGCCGGTGCCACGACCACGGCCGCCTTCAACCTGGGCAACACCGGCGGTCCCTGGATCGGCGGCACGGTCATCGACGCGGGGTTCGGGTACGCGTCGACGGCGTGGGCGGGAGCGGCCCTGGCCGCGGCCGCCATCGGCGTGACCGCGCTCTCGCTGCGCCTGCACCGCCGCGCGGGGAACGGGAACTCACGGGTCGTGACCGCTGCCGGCACGGCGAACAATTCGGTACGTACGAAGGCGTGAGGGGACCTATCCTCGCCCGCATGGCAGACATGGGCGGGGATCAGGTGTCGGAGGCCGTCGAGGGAAGCGTGGCCGTGCTGCGCGCCGCGGCCGGGCTGGACTGGGAGGGGACCCCGGCGGGCCGTCTCGCATGGAACTGCCGACGGACGGCGGAGCACATCGCCGGTGACCTGATCGCGTACGCGGGGCAGTTGGCCGGGCGGGCCACCGAGGCGTACGTCCCGTTCGAGATCGTGATGGAGGACGGCACCGACCACGCGGGGGTCGTCGACGTGATCGGGACGACGGGCGCGCTGCTGGCCGCCGCCGTGCGCACCACGCCGCGCGAGGTGCGCGCGTTCCACCCGTACCCGTTCCGCAGCGCGAACCGCGAGGGCTTCGCCGCGATGGGCGTCGCCGAGGTCCTCCTGCACACCCATGACATCGCCGAGGGCCTCGGACTCGCCTACGAGCCCCCGGCCGCGCTCTGCGAGGCCGTGCTGACCCGGATCTTCCCGCACGTCCGGCCCGGTCCCGACCACTGGCGCACCCTGCTGTGGGCGACCGGCCGGGGTGACCTGCCCGGCCGCGCCCCGGTCACCGACTGGCGCTGGAGCAACAATCTGGTGATCGGCACCGAGCGGCTCACCCTCCAGGGGGTCACCCCGGCCGCCGCGGCCGATCTGAGCACGGGCGGCACGGGCGGCTTCGCGTGGATCGAGGGCGGCCCGTTCGAAGGCACCCGGGAGGCCGCCGGGATGGTCGTGAAGGCGTACGAGGGCGGGGTGCACCGGCCGGAGTGGGGCCTGTTCGTCCTGGTGCGCCGGGAGGACGGCCGTGCGGTCGGCGGGATGGGCTTCCACGGCGCACCCGACGAGGACGGCCGTGCGGAGGTCGGCTACGACCTCGCGGAGCACGCCCGCGGCCACGGCTACGCGACCGAGGCGCTGCGCGCCCTGGCCGCCGAGGCCCTGGCCCGCGACGACGTCACGACCCTCTTCGCCGCCATCGACCGGGCCAACGCCCCCTCCCAGGGCGTGATCTCCCGCGCCGGGTTCACGCGGGTGAGCGAGGATGTGGAGCAGTACGCGTACGAACTGCGCGGCCTGGACCGTTCCTTGCGGCTCTACGCCCGCGAGAGCTGACCCGGCCCCGCCCCGGGCCGGTGCCGCCCGGAGCCGCCCGCCGGGTCTGCGTCCATCGGCGCAGTCCCGTCCAGCGGGGTGGCGTACCTCAGGCGGATCCGTGGCGTTCCGCACCCCCCGCACCCGCGCCCGCTCCCGATAATGCCTTCACCGCGGCGTGCGCGCCGCGCCGTTGTCGTGGATCGGGGGAACACGATGAGCCGGCACGACCCACAGCCGCAACCGCAGCCGCCCGGACCGCCCGCGCCCCCGGACCCCGGCCATCTGCTGGCCCGCACAGGGGTGCGGTGGACCATCATCGGCGTACTGGTCAGCACCCTGCTGACGGTCGTCGGTCTGGTGGTGCAGGCGCGGCAGGGCCATGACGACACCGCCCGCGGGGGTTCGAGCGCGGGCGCCTCCGGCACGAACGGCGGCCCCGGCCCGTCCGAGGTGACACAGCCGGTGACGGCGCCGGCGACGGCGCCGGTGACCTCACCGCCCGACGACGGCAGCGGTCTGACGGCCGCCGAGCGCGCGCTGCGCGACTCGCTCAACAGCGACCAGTGGCGGCGCGAGAGCTGCGAGCGCGAGACGGCACCGGGCGCGACGGCCGCGCTGAAGTGCACGGTGACGACGTCCGACGCCGGCGCGGGGACCGTCACCACGAAGGCGGACATCGCGCTGTACCCGTCGAGGAGCAAGCTCCAGGAGGTGTACCGGAGTTATGCCGCGAACCTCCCGGAGGGCAACTGCGACCAGACCATGAACGTCCGCGGCACGTGGCACGAGAACGGCTCCTCCGCCCCCGCCGGGGACATGGCCTGCTACACCGCCGACACCACCCGGTACGTCATCTTCTGCACGTACTACGACCGCCCGGCCCTGTTCCAGGTCACCGGGGCGGACCCCGCCGCGCTGACCAGCTGGTGGCACACCCTCGACCCGGTGTTCACGGACTGAGGCTCCGGCGGGCCCGGTCCGCCCCGGACTCCCCGGTCACGTGCGCCGCTTGCGCCGGCGCAGCCCCGCCGCGTGCAGCAGCCGCACCACCTCGCGGCTGCTGACCTGCACCGCACCGGCCGCGACGGCGTCCGCGTAGCGGTGTTCGGGGATGTCGTAGTGGTCGCGCTCGAAGGCCCGCCGGGGTGCGCCCAACCCGTCCGCGAACGCGTGCAGTTCGTCGTAGGAGACGTCGCTGATCAGGTGGGACCACCATCGACCGTGCCCGGGCCAGGTGGGCGGGTCGATGTAGACCGTCACGAGGAGGGGCCTCCACCCGTCGCCGAGCCCAGCGAGCCCACCGAGGCCACCTTCACGCCCACCTTGTGGCACACCCAGTGCGGGTCGGGCCCCAACTCGGGCTCCACGTCGAGGGCGTGCGGATCGCCGGAGCCGCACACCGGGCACAGCGGCCACCGCCCGTACTTCTCCAGCAGCGCGTCCTGCACGTCCTGGGCGACCAGCCCCGCGACATAGCCCGCGCCCTCCGGCCACTGCTCGACCCACCAGCGGCGCTGCACCACCGACTCCTCCACGAGGCTGACGACGTCCGCCTCGGCGACCTCACCTGCGACCAGGTCGGCGAGTACGAGGGAGCGCGCGGCATGCAGGGCCTGCTCCAGGGGGCTGATGGGGTCCATGTCCCCATTGTGCGCACCCTTGACCGTATGCCCCAAAGGAAAATATCTTTCATCATGTGACCAATGACGTGAAGGAAATTTTCGCGGGAGAGGCACCGCCCGCCCCCGCCGCCCTCGCGGCCAAGGTGCGGACGCTCGCCCCCTCGATGACCCGCTCCATGCAGCGCGTCGCCGAGGCCGTCGCCGGCGACCCCGCCGGCTGCGCGGCCCTCACGGTCACGGGCCTCGCCGAGCTCACCGGCACCAGCGAGGCCACCGTCGTCCGCACCGCCCGTCTCCTGGGCTACCCCGGGTACCGCGACCTGCGGCTGGCACTCGCCGGGCTCGCCGCCCAGCAGCAGTCGGGCCGCGCGCCCGCCGTCACCGCCGACATCGCGGTCGACGACCCGATCGCCGACGTCGTCGCGAAACTGGCGTACGACGAGCAGCAGACCCTCGCCGACACCGCCGCCGGACTCGACACCGTCCAGCTCGGCGCCGCCGTCACCGCGCTCGCCGCGGCCCGCCGCGTCGACATCTACGGCGTCGGCGCCTCCGGCCTGGTCGCCCAGGACCTCGCCCAGAAGCTGCTGCGCATCGGACTCATAGCCCACTCGCACAGCGATCCGCACCTCGCCGTCACCAACGCGGTGCAACTGCGGGCCAAGGACGTGGCGATCGCCATCACGCACTCCGGCTCGACCGGCGACGTCATAGAGCCGCTCCGGGTCGCCTTCGAGCACGGGGCGACGACGGTCGCCGTCACCGGCCGGCCGGGCGGACCCGTCACGCAGTACGCGGACCACATCCTCACCACGTCCACCGCCCGCGAGAGCGAACTGCGTCCGGCGGCGATGTCGTCGCGCACCAGCCAGCTCCTCGTGGTGGACTGCCTGTTCGTGGGCGTCGCACAACGGACGTACGAGAAGGCGGCACCGGCACTGTCCGCCTCGTACGAGGCGCTGGCGCACCGCCACACCCCTCGCGGCGGCGGATCCCGCTAGCCGGGGAGGGCCGGCGCACCGGCGCCCGGCCGCCTCACCGCGCCTCTTGACCGACGGGGCCCTTCTTCACACAGCACCAGAAGTCGTCGTACCGCACTGGAAAGAGCCGCCCTCCATGACCTCAACCGCCGACGCCTCCTCCAACTACCGTGACCTGCGGGACCAGTTGGACTCGATGACCACCGAGGCGTTCCGCCCCGAACTCGCCGAGATCGACCAGCTGGCCACGCTGGAGATCGCCCGGATCATGAACGGTGAGGACGCGACGGTGCCGACGGCCGTCGCGGCTCAGCTGCCGCTCATCGCCGCCGCCATCGACGACATCGCGGACCGCATGTCCCGCGGCGGCCGTCTCGTCTACGCGGGCGCGGGCACCGCGGGGCGCCTCGGCGTCCTGGACGCCTCCGAGTGCCCGCCCACCTTCAACACCGACCCGTCCGAGGTGGTGGGCCTGATCGCGGGCGGCCCGACCGCCATGGTGACCTCGATCGAGGGTGCGGAGGACTCCAGGGAGCTGGCCGCGGCCGACCTGGAGGCACTGTCGCTGACCTCCGACGACACGGTGGTCGGCGTCTCCGCCTCCGGCCGCACCCCGTACGCCGTCGGTGCGGTCGAGCACGCCCGCGCGCGGGGCGCCCTGACGGTCGGCCTGTCCTGCAACGCGGGCAGCCCGCTCGCGGCGGCCGCGGACCACGGCATCGAGGTCGTGGTGGGCCCCGAACTGCTGACCGGTTCGACACGCCTGAAGTCGGGCACGGCCCAGAAGATCGTCCTCAACATGCTCTCGACGATCACGATGATCCGCCTGGGCAAGACCTACGGGAATCTGATGGTCGACGTACGCGCGTCGAACGAGAAGCTCCGGGCCCGCTCCCGCCGCATCGTCGCGCTGGCGACGGGCGCCCCGGACGAGGACATCGAGCGGGCGCTCGCCGCCACGGACGGCGAGGTGAAGAACGCGATCCTCACGATCCTCGGCGAGGTGGACGCTCCCACGGCCGCCCGCCTTCTGAAGGAGAGCAGCGGCCACCTGCGCGCCGCGCTGGCGACCGCGGCCGACTGACCAGCACTCTCGGAGGGTGCGCACACCGGACAGCCTCACCGCCGAAGCGATCCTGCCCCTCGTGGGCGGCCCCGCGAACGTCGTCTCCGTCGCCCACTGCATGACCCGCCTCCGGCTGGGCCTGCGGGACCGGAGCCTGGTCCAGGAGGCGGCGCTGCGGGCGCTGCCCGCCGTGCTCGGCGTCGTCGCCGACGACGCCACCTACCAGATCGTCCTGGGCCCGGGGACGGTCGCCCGGGTCACCCCCGAGTTCGAGGCCCTGCTGACCGCGGCGCCGGCCGGCGCCGCGAAGAGGCCGGCAGCCGGCGCACCCGGCCTCCTGGCCACCGCCCCGCCCGGCCCTCCGGCGGACAGCACCGCCGAACGGCTGGCGGCCAGGGGCGCGGAGCTGAAGGCCGACCGGCGCCGACGCAACTCCACACCCGTGCGGATCATGCTGCGCCGGATCGCGGACATCTTCGTCCCGCTGATCCCGGCCCTGATCGGCTGCGGAGTGGTCGCCGGCCTCAACGGCCTGCTGATCAACCTCGGATGGCTCCCGGGCATCACCCCGGCGCTGACCGCGATCGCCTCCGGCTTCATGGCGCTGATCCCCGTCTTCGTCGGTTACAACACGGCGAAGGAGTTCGGCGGGACGCCCGTCCTCGGCGGCGCGGTGGCGGCGATCGTGGTGTACGCGGGGGTGGCCAAGGTGACGGTGTCCGGCACGGCGCTGTCCCCCGGCCAGGGCGGCGTCCTGGGCGCCCTGGCCGCGGCGCTGCTGGGCACCTACGTGGAGAAGTGGATCCGCGGCCGGGTCCCGGACGCGCTGGACGTCCTCGTCACCCCGACGCTCACCGTCCTGATCACCGGCCTGGTGACGCTCTACGGCCTGATGTACGCGGCCGGTGAACTGGCCACGGCCATCGGCACGGCGGCGAACTGGCTCCTCGACCACACGGGCGCCCTCGCGGGCCTGGTCCTGGGCGGCCTGTTCCTCCCCCTGGTGATGCTGGGCCTGCACCAGGCGCTGATCCCCATCCACACCACCCTCATCGAACAGCAGGGCTACACGGTCCTGCTGCCCATCCTGGCGATGGCGGGCGCGGGCCAGGTCGGCGCCGCCCTCGCGGTCTACGTCCGGCTGCGCCACGACACGTCGCTGCGCACGACGATCAGGTCGGCCCTGCCCGCCGGCCTCCTCGGCGTCGGCGAACCCCTCATCTACGGCGTCTCCCTGCCGCTCGGCCGCCCCTTCGTCACCGCCTGCGCGGGCGGAGCCGCGGGCGGCGCCTTCGTCGGCTTCTTCTCGATGCTGGGCGACAAGGTCGGCTCCACGGCCATCGGCCCCTCGGGCTGGGCACTGTTCCCGCTCCTGAACGGCAGCCGGGGCCCGGTCCTCGCCGCGGCGGTCTACGCGGGCGGCCTGCTCACGGGGTACGTCGTCGGCTTCGCGGCCACCTATTTCTACGGCCTCGCCGGATTGTCGGTGACGCGTGCGAGGGTGGAGCCATGAACCACGCACAGCTGACCGCCCTCGGCCGGGCCCTTCGCCTGCTCGGTGAGCACGGCGACGCGCTCACCGCCGACACGCCCGACGCGAAGCTGCACGAGGTCAAGGCGGACCTGAAGCGGGCGCTGGACCTGCTCGACGAGACGGTGACGACCGCGGCACCCGCGACACGCTGCTCCGAGCATCCGAACGGGCCGGTGGACGAGGGCGCCCCCGATCTGTGCCTGCTCTGCGAGACCCGGCGCCGCACCGCCCGCCGCACCGAGGTCAACGACGCGTACGGACGCGCCCGCCGCCCGGACGAGTCCCCCGAGCGCGCCACGTCGCGTTACGGCGTGCGCGGCGACCGCCCCCAGCCCCAGCAGCGCTGGCTCCCGGAAGTGTGGAACGGCCAGGAATGGCAGCTGTGCGGCACCCCGCGCCGCGACCGCCACGAGGCCGAGCGCTATCTCGCCGCCGAGCGCAGGACGCCCCACCCGGGCATGGCCTACCGCCTGGTCCACGAGTTCACCGACTACGAGGTCCTGCGCATCTGGGGCACGCCCGTCCGGGTCGACATCGAGCCGATGGGGAATCTGTAACCCGCGCCCGGCGGCACTGCTTTTCCTCACTCCGAGTATCGGCGTTCACCACACAGCGTGGCCGACCGCTCTCTAACCTGGCCGAAGACGGCACCTCAACAACCCCTCCTGCGCGACAGGGAGTTGCCATGCCAGGACGCCCCAAGGACCTCGACCCGTCCTCGTCGCCCCGGGCCATGATCGGCGCGGAGCTGCGGCACGCCCGCGAGAACGCCGGCCTCAGCCAGGCCGAGCTGGGCGAACCGCTCTTCGTCAGCGGCTCGTTCATCGGCCAGCTGGAGGCCGGGACCCGCCGCCTCCACCTCGAATACGCCGTCCAGATGGACGAGATCCTGGGCACGAAGGGCTTCTTCGCCCGCAACTGCCGGGCGCTGGCCAAGTCCAAGTACCCCGACCACTTCGCGGAGGCGGCGGAGGCCGAGGCGATCGCCACGGCGATCAGGCAGTACGCGCAGTTGCTCATCCCCGGCCTGCTGCAGACCAAGGCCTATGCGGAAGCCGTCTTCCGCGCATACAGGCCGACGTCGACGGACGAAGAGATCGAGTCCCTGGTGGCCGCCCGCCTCGAACGGGCCCGCCTCCTCGACGATCCGACAACGCCACTGGTGTGGGCGGTCTTCGACGAGGCGGCACTGCGGAGGGAGGTCGGCGGCGGGGCGGTGATGGCGGAGGCACTGCGGCATGTGGCGGACTTGGCGCGCAAGCACCGGATCATCGTGCAGGTGGTCCCGTTCCCTGCGGGAGCACACGCGGCGATGGACGGTCCGCTGAAGCTCATGGAGTTCGCCGACGCACCACCGCTCTCCTTCGTCGAGGCCCCGGACATGGGGAAACTTCTCGACGACCCGGCCACCGTGGCCCGCCACGCACTGATGTTCAACTTCCTCCAGGCGGCGGCACTTTCACCCCAGGATTCACTGGCCCTGCTGGAGACGCTGGCGCAGGATTACGAGCATGGAGAACAGCACCCGTGAGGACGACCTGAGCACGGCCACCTGGTTCAAGTCCAGCTACAGCGGTGGCGAGGGCGGCGACTGCCTGGAGGCCGCCCGGTGGCGCAAGTCGACGTACAGCGGAGGGCAGGGCGGCGACTGCCTGGAGGTGGCCGACGGTCACCCCACCCTCGTACCGGTCCGGGACTCCAAGAACCCCCTCGGTCCGGCACTCCTCTTCCGGACCGAGGCGTGGACGGCCTTCGTCGAGAACCTGAAGCACTGACCGCCGGGATCAGCCGAACAGCGGGTCCCGCTTCAGCTCACGGAGTTCACCCGCACACGTCGGGGCGGCACCCGCGGCTCACGCGACGGGTGCCGCCCCTGGCGGCGCAGGGTCAGCTCAGCGAGCGCAGCGCCGACGCGTCGTACGGCGCCAGCTCCCCGAACCGTCCGTCGAGGACCTTCGCCGCCCACTCCGGGTCCTGGAGCAGCGCACGGCCGACGGCGACGAGGTCGAACTCGTCGCGCTCCAGGCGGTCCAGCAGGTTGTCGAGGCCGGCCACCGGGGCGCCCTCGCCCTGGAACGCCTTGATGAAGTCGCCGTCCAGGCCCACCGAGCCGACGGTGATGGTGGGCTTGCCGGTGAGCTTCTTCGTCCAGCCGGCCAGGTTCAGGTCGGAGCCGTCGAACTCCGGGAGCCAGTAACGGCGGGTGGAGGCGTGGAAGGCGTCCACGCCGGCCGCGGCGAGCGGCGTGAGGATCGCGTCCAGCTCCTCCGGCGTCTCGGCGAGACGCGCGTCGTACGCCTGCTGCTTCCACTGCGAGTAGCGGAAGATGACCGGGAAGTCCGGCGAGACGGCCGCGCGGACTGCGGCCACGATCTCGGCCGCGAACTTGGCGCGCGCCACCGGGTCGCCGCCGTACGCGTCCGTGCGGCGGTTGGTGCCCTCCCACAGGAACTGGTCGATGAGGTAGCCATGGGCGCCGTGCAGTTCGACACCGTCGAAGCCGATGCGCTCCGCGGCGGCGGCGGACTCGGCGAACGCCTCGACGACGTCGTCGAGGTCCTGCTGGGTCATGGCCTTGCCGGTGACGTCCGCGCCGGCCGAGGTGAGTCCGGAGGGGCCGACCGCGGGGGCGTCGGCGAACGGCGGCTCGCCCGCGTTGCGGACCATGCCGATGTGCCACAGCTGGGGCACGATCGTGCCACCCGCCGCGTGCACGGCGTCGGCGACCTTCGTCCAGCCCTCCAGCTGCTCCGCGCCGTGGAAGCGCGGCACCCGGTCGCTCTGCCCGGCCGAGTCGTGGCCCACGTAGGTGCCCTCGGTGACGATGAGGCCGACACCCGCGGCGGCGCGGCGGGCGTAGTAGCCGATGACGTCCTCGCCCGGGACTCCACCGGGGGAGAACATGCGGGTCATCGGGGCCATCACGATCCGGTTGGGGACGGTCAGCCCGTTCAGGGAAACGGGCCGGGACAGGATCTCTGCGGCGCGGGAGGCGGCGGTGTCGCTCACGGAGCGGTCTCCTCGGGTGGGGTCGGAGAGGCGTCACTCTGACGCCGAGCGGGACATTCCGGGTGGTATGTGCACATGCATCAACCACCCCTCCGGATCAACCCGTGAACCCCGGCCCCGCATTCCGCCGCACCCGCACGACACCTGTGATCCCGACCACGCCCCACCGGGGACACAGCCGGACCGCGCACCCGAAAACGCCCGAGGGCGGCACCCTGGAAAGGGTGCCGCCCTCGGTACGAAGGACGGTGATCGACCGGGGTCGATCAGAAGTCCATGTCACCGCCCGGCATGCCGCCCGGAGCGGCCGCGGCGGCCTTCTCCGGCTTGTCGGCGATGACGGCCTCGGTGGTGAGGAACAGCGCGGCGATGGAGGCGGCGTTCTGCAGGGCAGAGCGCGTCACCTTCGCCGGGTCGATGATGCCCTCGGCGATCATGTCGACGTACTCGCCGGTCGCGGCGTTCAGACCGTGGCCGACGGCCAGGTTGCGCACCTTCTCGACGACGACGCCGCCCTCGAGGCCGCCGTTGACGGCGATCTGCTTGAGCGGGGCCTCCAGCGCGAGCTTCACGGCGTTGGCGCCGGTCGCCTCGTCACCGTCGAGCTCCAGCTTCTCGAACACCTGGGAGGCCTGGAGCAGGGCCACGCCACCACCGGCGACGATGCCCTCCTCGACGGCCGCCTTCGCGTTGCGAACGGCGTCCTCGATGCGGTGCTTGCGCTCCTTGAGCTCGACCTCGGTGGCGGCACCGGCCTTGATGACGGCCACGCCGCCGGCCAGCTTCGCCAGACGCTCCTGGAGCTTCTCGCGGTCGTAGTCCGAGTCGGAGTTCTCGATCTCGGCACGGATCTGGTTGACCCGGCCGGCGACCTGGTCGGCAGAGCCGGCGCCGTCGACGATCGTGGTCTCGTCCTTGGTGATGACGACCTTGCGGGCGCGGCCCAGCAGGTCCAGACCCGCGTTCTCCAGCTTGAGGCCGACCTCCTCGGAGATGACCTCGCCGCCCGTGAGGATGGCGATGTCGCCGAGCATGGCCTTGCGGCGGTCACCGAAGCCCGGAGCCTTGACGGCGACGGACTTGAAGGTGCCACGGATCTTGTTGACGACCAGGGTCGACAGAGCCTCGCCCTCGACGTCCTCGGCGATGATCAGCAGCGGCTTGCCGCCCTGCATGACCTTCTCGAGGAGCGGGAGCAGGTCCTTGACGTTGCTGATCTTCGAGTTGGCGATCAGGATGTACGGGTCGTCGAGGACGGCCTCCATACGCTCCATGTCGGTGGCGAAGTACGCCGAGATGTAGCCCTTGTCGAAGCGCATACCCTCGGTGAGCTCCAGCTCCAGACCGAAGGTCTGGGACTCCTCGACGGTGATGACGCCTTCCTTGCCGACCTTGTCCATCGCCTCGGCGATGAGCTCGCCGATCTGGGTGTCGGCGGCGGAGATGGAGGCCGTGGAAGCGATCTGCTCCTTGGTCTCGACATCCTTCGCCTGCTCCAGCAGCGCGCCGGAGACGGCCTCGACGGCCTTCTCGATGCCGCGCTTGAGGGCCATCGGGTTGGCGCCGGCGGCGACATTGCGCAGGCCCTCGCGGACCAGGGCCTGGGCGAGGACGGTCGCGGTCGTCGTACCGTCACCGGCGACGTCGTCGGTCTTCTTCGCGACTTCCTTGACCAGCTCGGCGCCGATCTTCTCGTACGGGTCCTCCAGCTCGATCTCCTTGGCGATGGACACACCATCGTTGGTGATCGTGGGGGCGCCCCACTTCTTCTCAAGGACGACGTTGCGGCCCTTGGGGCCGAGGGTCACCTTGACGGCGTCGGCGAGCTGGTTCATACCGCGCTCAAGGCCGCGCCGTGCCTCCTCGTCGAACGCGATGATCTTGGCCATGTGAAGTGGTCCTCCCGGACTGGGGTGGAAAGCTCACAGGACCGCGCTGGCGCCCGCGACGGACGGCCTGCCTGCCTCGTGGTTCCTTGCCCCACCCGGCCTGCGGGCCTCACCGACCCGGTCCTTCATTGTCACTCTCACCTTCAGAGTGCTAACGCCAATGATTAGCACTCGCCCCTGTCGAGTGCAAGCGGCTCCAGCGGATCCCCAGGTGAACACAGGGGCGCACGGGAGCGGACCACGCGACGGCCCCGGACCGCGGACAGACCGAAGGGCTCGTACCCCATGGGGATACGAGCCCTTCGTCACGTCGAACAATCAGTCGGCGCGTGCTTCAGCCGGCAGCCAAACGGACCATGTCCGCCTGCGGCCCCTTCTGACCCTGCGAGATCTCGAACTCGACCCGCTGGCCCTCTTCAAGGGTGCGGTAGCCGTCCATCTGAATCGCGCTGTAGTGGACGAATACATCCGCACCACCGTCGACCGCGATGAAGCCGTACCCCTTCTCCGCGTTGAACCACTTGACGGTGCCCTGAGCCATGCCTAACTCCCCTATTACTGGCCCTTGCACAGATCCACACTTCGCGGATCCGGGTCAGACCTCACCCCCCAACGGTTGGGGGTGTGCGCCGGAACGCGTCGACCGCGGCTGAATGTATCTGCCCAACTGCCGTCTGCAACAGGTCAATCGGACGAGAATTCTGGGCATGGCCGATCGGGAATATGCGGAGAATGTGCGAAGATTCAGGGCAAGTCGGGCCCCGTAAATGCCATAAACGGCTCAAAAAGGCGGGGCACTTTGGCTACTTCTTGTCGGGTGCCGCACAGGTACTCATATGCGTCCGGCATGAAATGCCAAGCGGGTTCCCCAACTGTACCGTGCTCAACCATGCAGAATTGCCCCCTCCGTTTCTCTCACGGAGGGGGCAATTCGATGAACTCTCGGTGATGGGCATTACCCTCGGTAACGATCTCACTCCCGGTGACGGCCGTCCGCGGGCCTCGCGCCCGGCGGCCGGCACGTCACCGCTCGGGTGTCAGCCTCCGGCGACGGCCGGGATGATCGAGACGCCCGCACCGTCCGGCGTCGCCGTCTCGAGACCCTGCTCGAACCGCACGTCGTCGTCGTTGACATAGACGTTGACGAAGCGGCGCAGCTTGCCCTGGTCGTCCAGGACGCGCGCGGAGATGCCCGTGTGGTTCTTCTCCAGGTCGGCGATGACCTCGGCGAGGGTCGCGCCCTCGGCGCTCACCTCGGCCAGGCCGCCGGTGTAGGTGCGCAGGATGGTGGGGATGCGGACGTTGACGCTCATGATGCGAGGCCAGCCTCTCGGAAGGAGTCCAGGTTCGGGCGGATGGTCGCGGTCAGGCCGGTGTCCGAGGCCACCGCGTCCAGGGTCTTGAGGCCGTCGCCGGTGTTCAGCACGACCGTGGTCAGGGCCGGGTCGAGCAGACCGTTCTCGATCAGCTTGCGGGTGACGCCGACGGTCACACCACCGGCCGTCTCCGCGAAGATGCCCTCGGTGCGCGCCAGCAGCTTGATCGCGTCGACGATCTGCTCGTCGTTCACGTCCTCCACCGCACCACCGGTGCGCCGCGCGATGTCGAGCACGTACGGGCCGTCGGCCGGGTTGCCGATGGCCAGCGACTTGGCGATGGTGTCCGGCTTCTGCGGGCGGACGACGTCCTGCCCGGCCTTGTAGGCGACGGAGACCGGCGAGCAGCCCTCGGCCTGGGCGCCGAAGATCTTGTACGGCTTGTCCTCGACGAGGCCGAGCTTGATCAGCTCCTGGAGACCCTTGTCGATCTTCGTGAGCTGGGAGCCGGAGGCGATCGGGACGACCAGCTGGTCCGGGAGCTTCCAGCCGAGCTGCTCGCAGATCTCGTACGCGAGGGTCTTGGAGCCCTCCGCGTAGTACGGGCGCAGGTTGACGTTGACGAAGCCCCAACCCTCGCCGGCCGGGTCGCCGATCAGCTCGGAGCAGAAGCGGTTCACGTCGTCGTAGTTGCCCTGGATGCCGACGAGTTCGCCGCCGTAGACCGCGGCCATGACGACCTTGCCCTGCTCCAGGTCGTGCGGGATGAACACGCAGGAGCGGAAGCCGGCACGGGCCGCGGCGGCGCCGACGGCGCCGGCGAGGTTGCCGGTGGAGGAGCAGGACAGGGTGGTGAAGCCGAAGGCGCGGGCGGCCTCCAGGGCCTGCGCGACGACGCGGTCCTTGAAGGAGTGCGTCGGGTTGCCGGAGTCGTCCTTCACGTAGAGGCCGCCGGTCACGCCCAGTTCGCGGGCGAGGTTGTCGGCCTTGACGAGCTTGGTCCAGCCGGGGTTGATGTTCGGCTTCTCGGCGACGTCCGCGGGGACGGGCAGCAGGGGGGCGTAGCGCCAGATGTTCGCGGGGCCCGCTTCGATGCGCTTGCGGAGTTCTTCGGTGTCGTAGGCCGAGTAGTCGTACGCGATCTCCAGCGGGCCGAAACACTCCTCGCAGGCGAAGACCGGGCCGAGGGGCACGCGGTGGCCGCACTCCCGGCACGAGAGGGCGGCGGCGGGACCGAGGTCGACGGAGTTCGTGGTGGTTGCAACTGTCTGCGCAGCCATGGAGGCGAGGCCCTTTCTCCTCATCTTCCTCACGACGCATCTCGCCGTGAGACGGATTTGGCACCTTCCCAAGCCGGGAGCCTCGCGGTGCGATCGAGACGTCGATCGGTACGAGACCGGCTGGAGGGTTGCCGGGGCTTCATCGGGCCGTATCCCTCTGCCCCTCTGGATGAGCGGTATTTGATTGTTTGACTGTTGAACTGCTTACGCGCCGACGATCCAGGACATGCGATGGTCATGCGCGTTGTTCAAGACTGTAACCGACGGCCAGGACAGTTGAACCAGTCGTCCGAACCGCGAGACGGCCCTAGCCGATCAGCCGCTGCCACGGCGGGCATGCCGATGAGAGCATGTGATCAAACAGTGAGGAGCCGCAGACTGTGCTGGAAGAAGTTGAGCGCTGGCTGGGCACACGCTCCTGGTCCGTGTCCGATCGCCCGCTCCACAAGCTCATGGCCGCGAAACGCGCCACCGGTTCGACGGTCAGCGTGGTCCTGCCCGCCCTCGACGAGGAGGAGACGGTCGGCGACATCGTCGCGATCATCCGCCACGACCTGATGGAACAGGTCCCCCTCGTCGACGAGATCGTCGTCGTCGACTCGGGCTCCACGGACCGCACCTCCGAGGTCGCCGCCGCCGCGGGCGCGCGGGTCGTGCACCGCGACGACATCCTGCCGCGCATCCCGGCCGTGCCCGGCAAGGGCGAGGTGCTGTGGCGGTCGCTGCTCGTGACGAGCGGGGACATCATCTGCTTCATCGACGCCGATCTGAAGGAGTTCTCCTCGGACTTCGTCACCGGAATCGTCGGCCCGCTGCTCACCGAACCGGGTGTGGACCTCGTCAAGGCCATGTACGACCGGCCGCTGACCGTGTCCGACGGTTCCGCGTCCGGCGCGACGGCGGCCGGCCAGGGCGGCCGTGTCACCGAGCTCATGGCCCGCCCCCTGCTCAACATGCACTGGCCGCAGCTCGCGGGCTTCGTCCAGCCGCTGGGCGGCGAGTACGCGGCCCGCCGCTCCCTGCTCGAACAGCTGCCGTTCCCCGTCGGGTACGGCGTCGAACTGGGCATGCTCGTCGACGCGCTGCACCTGGTGGGCCTGGACGCCCTGGCCCAGGTCGACGTCGGCGTCCGCAAGCACCGCCACCAGGACGGCCAGGCGCTCGGCCGGATGGCCGCCGCCATCTACCGCACCGCACAGCTCCGGCTGGCCCGCGGGCACCTCGTCCGCCCGGCCCTCACCCAGTTCGAGCGGGGCGAGGACGGCTTCGAGCCGCGCACCTACTCCGTCGACACCGAGGAGCGGCCACCGATGGCGGACATCGCCGAATACCAGTCACGCAAAGTGGCATAGCCCCGGTCTGCGAAAACACGGAGTGACCGACTCCGCCGGTCGTATACGGCCTGTTCGTACCGTCGTCCGTACGTTTGAGCGTTTCCGGGCCGGGCTAGGTTGAGGCGTATGGCTTCCACGGCTTCTGCGCAGGGCGCTGCCCACCGCATTCTCGTCGCGTCCAACCGCGGCCCGGTCTCGTACGAGGTGCGCGAGGACGGTTCGCTGCACGCCCGGCGGGGAGGCGGCGGGCTGGTCTCCGGCCTCTCCGCGATCGGTCCGGACGCGGGCGCCCTGTGGGTGTGCTCGGCGCTCGGCGACGGCGACCGCGAGGCGGTGCGCCGCGGGGTCGCCGAGGAGGGCGTGCGCATGCTCGACATCGACGCCGAGGTGCACGCCGACGCCTACAACGGCATCGCGAACTCGGTCCTCTGGTTCGTGCACCACATGCTCTACCAGACGCCCCTGGAGCCGGTCTTCGACGCGGAGTTCCGGCGCCGGTGGGCCGCCTACGAGACGTACAACCGCGCGTTCGCCGAGGCCCTGGCCGACGACGCGGCCGAGGGTGCCGTGGTGATCGTGCAGGACTACCACCTGTGCCTGGTGCCCGGCATGCTGCGCGAGCTGCGCCCGGACCTGCGCATCGGCCACTTCTCGCACACGCCCTGGGCCCCGCCGGAGTACTTCCGGATGCTGCCGGACGACATCCGCGCGCAGCTGGTGTGGGGCATGCTCGGCGCCGACCGGCTCGGCTTCCTCACCTGGCGCTGGGCCCACGCCTTCATGATCTGCGCCGGACAGACCGACGGCGAGCGGATCTTCCCCAGCTGGCCGAGCGGCGACCCGCGCAGGGCCGTCGATCACACCCCGACCGGCCGCGCCCCGCTGCGGTCCACCGAGATCGGTGTGCACGGCCTCGGCGCGGACGCGGACTTCCTGCGCCGGCGCGCGCACGAACCGGACGTCGACGAGCGGATGGCCGCGCTGCGCGAGCAGATCGGCGAGGGTCGCAGGACCATCGTGCGGGTCGACCGGACCGAACTGTCGAAGAACATCGTGCGCGGACTGCTGGCGTACCGGCAGCTGCTCGACGACCACCCCGAGTGGCACGAGCGCGTGGTGCACGTCGCCTTCGCGTACCCCTCGCGCCAGGACCTGGCCGTCTACCGCGACTACACCGCCGAGGTGCAGCGGCTCGCCGAGGAGATCAACTCCCGGTACGGGAAGCCGGGATGGACCCCGGTCGTGCTGCACGTCAAGGACGACTTCGCCCGGTCGCTGGCCGCCTACCGGCTCGCCGACGTGGCCCTCGTCAACCCGATCCGCGACGGCATGAACCTCGTCGCCAAGGAGGTCCCCGTCGTCTCCGACGAGGGCTGCGCGCTGGTGCTGTCCCGGGAGGCCGGCGCCTTCGAGGAGCTGCGCGAGGACGCGATCGAGATCAATCCTTTCGACGTGACCGGCACCGCGCGGGCGCTGCACGAGGCGCTGACCATGCCGGCCCACGAGCGGGCGGAGCGCACCAAGCGGCTGGCCGCCGCGGCGACCGCGCTGCCGCCCTCCCGGTGGTTCCTGGAGCAGCTGCACGCGCTGGAGGCACTCGGCGGCACTCAGCCGAGCTGAGCCGCCAGCGCCGCCAGCAGACGTACGACGCCGCCCGGGCCGTCCACCACCGTGTCGGACCGGTCGGCCAGTTCGGCGACCTCTGAACTGCCGCTGCACACGAGAAGGCCGGGGACGCCGTCGGAGCGGAGCTTGTCGACCGCGGCGAACGCCGGGAGGTCGCCCAGGTCGTCACCCGCGTACAGGACGGACTCGGCGCCGATCTCACGGGCGTACTCCAGGAGCGCGACACCCTTGTCCATGCCCGGCGGGCGCAACTCCAGGACCATGCGGCCCGGTTCGACGATCAGGCCGTGCCGGGTCGCCAGGTCGGTCAGCGGCTCGCGCAGGGCCTCGAACGCGGCCTGCGGATCGCTCGCGCGGCGGGTGTGCACGGCGACGGCGCGGCCCTTCTCCTCGATCCAGGTGCCCTGCCAGGCGCCGACCCTGTCGAGCACCCCGGGCAGCTCGGCCCGGACGGCGGCGACGCCGGGGTGCGGTGCGGGGGCGGTGACCGTGCCGCTCACCGCGTCCCAGCGCTCCGCGCCGTAGTGGCCGAGGACCACCAGGTGCTCCAGGCCCGGCACGTCCGCGAAGCCGCCCTTGCGGACCGCGACCCCGGCCGGGCGGCCCGTGATCACGGCGACGGAGGCGACCTTGGGGGCGAGCGCCGCGAGCGCGGGGACCGCGTCCGGGTGGGCGCGGGCCTGGTCCGGGTCGGGGACGATCGGGGCGAGTGTCCCGTCGAAGTCGAGGGCGATCACGGCCCGGTCGGGCCGGGCGAGGATGGCGTCGAGGCCGTCGCGTCCCGCGGGGGTCGCGGGCGTCGGCAAGGAGTCCGGGGATTCCGTAGGGCTGCCCATGGGACGACCCTATCCACGGACGGGCGGGCTCACCCATGGCTGATCGCGACACGTCCGCCCCGGGCCCGGCCGTCGCGCCCCCCCACGTCCGCCCCCGGGCCCGGCCGTCGCGCCCCTCCCCACGTCCGCCCGCGGACCGGGGCCACGACCACCGGGGTCCTGTCCGGGCCGGGCCCGCGGGTTCAGCGCTCCGAGCGGCGGGAATCGCGCACCCGGCGGAGCCGGTTCACCGTGACCGGGTCGTGGGCCAGGGCGCGGGGGTCGTCCAGGAGGGCGTTGAGCAGCTGGTAGTAACGGACCGGGGCCAGGCCCAGCTGCTCCCGCACCGCCCGCTCCTTCGCGCCGGGACCGGAGAAACCGCGCCGCTCCATGGCGAGAATTCCCCGCTCGCGGGCGCTGAGCTCATCCATGCCGTCCATGCACAGCACCGTAGCCCCCGGCGCCGACACCGCCGGGGGATTGTGCCTAGCCCTGGCTCTGTGCCGCGCTGTCGGCCGTGGTCGCGGCGATCTGGAGCGAGCCGAGGATTCCGGCCGGGCTGCCCCCGGGGCTCACGGCCTTGGCGATCTGCTTCTTCACATCGGCGCTGACACCGGCCCAGGAGGTCTTGCCGACCGGGTAGAGCACGGCGGTGGGGAGCTCCTCCAGGAAGGGGGCGAGATCCGCGTCGTCCTTGTCCGCGGCCATGGCGTCGGACGCGGACGAGGTCACCGGCAGCAGGTCGTACTCGTGGGAGAAGGCGAGCACGTTCTTGTCGTCGTAGACGTAGTCGAGGAAGTCGCCGACCTGCTCGCCGTGGCCGTTCTTCTTGAAGGCCATCATCCAGTCGGCGACGCCCATGGTGGCCTTGGCCCTGCCGTCGACGCCGGGCATCGGCACCATGCCGAACTTCACGCCCTTCGCGGCGGCCGTCTTCATCAGCGTGGGGTGCCCGCTGAGCATGCCGACCTCACCGCGGGTGAAGGCCGCGAACGCGTCCGCGCGGTTCAGCTTGGCAGGTGCGACGGGTCCGGTCAGGTCCTTGCCGACCAGTTCGTCCTTGAGCCAGTCGAACGTGGAGACGTTCTGGGGGGAGTCGATGGAGTACGTGCCGACGTCGTCGGTGTAGCCGTCGCCGCCGCTCAGCAGCCACTGCATCGTCTCGGCCTGCGCCTCCTCGGGGCCGAGGGGCAGCGCGTACGGGAACTTCACGCCCTTGGCCTTGAGCGCCCTCGCGTCGGCCGCGAGCTCGTCCCAGGTCTCCGGGGGCGTGAGGCCGGCCTGCGAGAACAGCGTCTTGTTGTAGAAGAGCAGGCGCGTGGAGGCCGCGAAGGGCATGCCGTACTGGGTCCGGTCCATCTCGCCCGCGTCGGTGAGCTGCGACTCGAAGTTGGCCTGGACGGGTATGGAGAGCACGTCGTCGACCTTGTACAGCTGCCCCTTGGCGGCGTAGTCGGCGTACGCGCCGATCTGTGCCATGTCGGGCGCGTGGCCCGCCGCGACCATCTCCTTGACCTTGCGGTCCACGTCGGTCCAGGGGTAGATGCTGACCTCCACCTGGACCCCCGGGTGGCCGGCCTCGTACGCGTCGACCAGCTTGTCCCAGTACTTCTGGGAACTGTTGGCCTTGGAGTCGCCGTAGTCGGCGGCCACCAGTCTGAGCGTGACGTCCGAGGAGCCGCCCGGGCCGCCGCAGCCCGCGAGGGTCGCCGTCATGCCCAGGGCGGACGCCACCGCGATCAGTCCTGTCCTACGCCGCTGCACTGCGTTGCTCTCCCCGACCCCGGGGCCGTCGCCGGCCCTCGCTTTGCTTCTGCGTCCGTTGCATCCGTCTCGGAATGCGGATACAAGGTCTACACCACGTGAGTGGACTAGACCTCTCCTGGGGTAAGGGGCGACACTGTCCCCCGTGAGACACGTCATCGCCCTCGATGTGGGCGGCACCGGGATGAAGGCCGCCCTCGTCGGCGCCGACGGCGAGCTGCTCCACCAGGCCCGCCGCGCGACCGGCCGGGAACGCGGTCCGGAGGCGGTCGTCGAGTCGATCCTCGGCTTCGCCGCCGAACTGCGCGCCCACGGCGAGGAGCAGTTCGGCGATCCCGCGGTGGCCGCCGGAGTCGCCGTCCCCGGCATCGTCGACGCCCGCAACGGCATCGCCGCCTACTCCGCGAACCTCGGCTGGCGCGACGTGCCGCTGCGCCGTCTGCTCGGCGACCGCCTCGGCGGCGTGCCCGTCGCCCTCGGACACGACGTACGCACCGGCGGCCTCGCGGAGGGACGCATCGGCGCGGGCCAGGGCGCCGACCGATTCCTCTTCGTCCCGCTGGGCACCGGCATCGCCGGGGCCATCGGCATCGACGGCGGCGTCGAGGAGGGCGCGCACGGCTTCGCGGGCGAGATCGGCCACATCGTCGTACGCCCCGGAGGGACCCCGTGTCCCTGCGGGCAGCGCGGCTGCCTGGAACGGTTCGCCTCCGCGGCGGCCGTCAGCCAGGCCTGGGCCGAGGCGTCGGACGACCCGTCGGCGGACGCGGCCGGCTGCGCGAAGGCCGTGGAGGCGGGCGACGCCAGGGCGGTCGCCGTGTGGCAGGAGGCGGTAGACGCGCTCGCCGACGGCCTCGTCACCGCGCTCACCCTGCTGGACCCGCGCACACTGATCATCGGTGGCGGGCTCGCGGAGGCGGGGGAAACCTTGTTCACACCGCTGCGTGCCGCCGTCGAACGGCGCGTCACCTTCCAGAAACTGCCGTCCATCGTCCCGGCGGCCCTCGGCGACACCGCCGGCTGCCTGGGCGCGGGCCTGCTGGCCTGGGATCTCCTCGCCGCCGGCACGACCGACACCATCGACCGCTCGGAGGTAACCACCTGATGGCCCCTAGCAAGGTTCTCGCCGGCGCCCGGGTGGTACTGCCCACCGGGATCGTGGACGGCGGCCGCGTGATCGTGGACGGCGCGCGGATCGCCGGGAGCGCTCCCCCGCAGCACGAGCACCTGGACCTGTCCGGCCACTGGCTGGTCCCCGGCTTCGTCGACATCCACAACCACGGCGGCGGCGGCGCGTCCTTCACCTCGGGGACGGTCGAGGAGGTCCTCCGGGGCGTGCACACGCACCGCCTGCACGGCACCACGACGGTCGTCGCCTCGACCGTCACCGGTGACATGCACGGCCTCGCCCAGCGCGCCGGGATGCTCTCCGAACTGGCGGAGCAGGGCGACATCGCCGGCATCCACTTCGAGGGCCCGTTCATCTCCCCGTGCCGCAAGGGCGCGCACTCCGAGGAGCTGCTGCGCGACCCGGACCCCGCGGAGGTCCGCAAGCTGATCGACGCGGCGCGCGGCCGGGCGAAGATGGTCACCCTCGCCACCGAACTCCCGGGCGGCATCGACTCCGTACGCCTGCTGGCCGAGCACGGGGTGATCGCGGCGATCGGGCACACGGACGCGACGTACGAGCAGACGCGGGACGCCATCGACGCGGGCGCGACCGTGGCGACGCACCTGTTCAACGCGATGCCCGCGCTCGGTCACCGGTCGCCGGGCCCGATCGCGGCGCTCCTGGAGGACGAGCGGATCACGGTCGAGCTCATCAACGACGGCGTGCACCTGCACCCCGCCTCGCTGGAGCTGGCGTTCCATCACGCGGGCGCCGACCGGGTGGCGTTCATCACCGACGCGATGGACGCGGCGGGCTTCGGAGACGGCCGCTACATGCTCGGCCCGCTGGAGGTCGAGGTCGCCGACGGCGTCGCCCGTCTCGTGGAGGGCGGCTCGATCGCGGGCTCGACCCTCACCCTCGACCGCGCCTTCCAGCGCGCCGTCACGGTCGACAGGCTGCCCGTCGAGGGCGTCGTGGCGGCCCTGTCCGCCAACCCCGCCCGCCTGCTCGGCATGTACGACAAGGTGGGCTCGCTGGAGCCTGGCAAGGACGCCGACCTGGTCGTCCTCGACTCGGACTTCGCTCTCAAGGGCGTCATGCGCAGGGGTGAATGGGTGGTCGATCCCCAACTGGGATGATTCACGACATGGTTGCCGCACGGTGGTTGGCCCGGGGGTCTGGGCCGACCGCCGTTGTCTTTGGCATGATCGAACCGCCGGAACAACCGGCAGGCGCTCAGTCGGCGTCCATTCCATGAATTTCTTCGGGGGAGGTCGTCCCAGGTGATCCTCACGGTCACGCTGAACACCGCTCTCGACATCACCTATCGCGTGCCCTCCCTGCGACCGCACTCCTCGCACCGGGTGACCGAAGTGACCGAACGGCCCGGCGGCAAGGGCCTGAACGTGGCGCGGGTGCTCGCCGCCCTCGGCCACGAGGTGACGGTCACGGGCTTCGCCGGCGGCGCCACGGGCCACACGGTGCGCGAACTGCTCTCGCGGACGGCGGGTGTGGTGGACGCGCTCCTGCCGGTGACCGGCTCGACCCGCCGCACGATAGCCGTGGCCGACGCCGCCACCGGCGACACGACCCAGCTCAACGAACCCGGCCCGGCGATCACCCCCGCCGAGTGGTCGGCCTTCCAGGCGGCGTACGAGCAACTGCTGTGCTCCGCCTCCGCGGTGGCCCTGTGCGGCAGCCTGCCGCCCGGAGTGCCCGTCGGCGCGTACGCCCAACTCGTCCGCACCGCACGCGCGCTGGCGGTCCCGGTGCTGCTGGACACCGGCGGCGAGCCGCTGCGCCGCGGGGTCGCCGCCCGGCCCGACATAGTCAAGCCGAACGCCGACGAGCTCGCCGAACTCACCGGCTCCCACGAGCCGTTGCGCGCGACCCGGGACGCCCGTCGCCGCGGCGCCCACGCGGTGGTCGCCTCCCTCGGCCCGGACGGACTGCTCGCCCACACCCCGGACGGCCACTGGCGGGCGGCCCCGCCGGCCCGCGCCCGCGGCAACCCGAGCGGTGCGGGCGACTCGGCCGTCGCCGGCCTCCTGTCGGGCCTCGTCGAGGGCCTGCCCTGGCCGGCCCGGCTGAGCCGGGCCGTCGCCCTGTCCACGGCGACCGTGACGGCGCCCACGGCTGGCGATTTCGACCGCGCGGTCTTCGAGGACCTGCTCGGCCGGGTCACGGTGACCCCCGAGGTCAGCGCGGCGTGATCACCCCATACTCCGCAGCCGATCACGTGTTCGTTAAGATCGGCGGCGACCACGGATCACCTGACCAGTGATCCGCTTCCACATGGGGGTAATTCATGCACAGCGCAAGGAAGTTCGCCCGCCTCGCGGCCATCGGCGCCGCCTCGGTGGGCCTCGCCGTCTCGCTGAGCTCCGCGGCGACCGCGGACACGGGCGACGGCGTCACGCGCGCCGCGGCTGCCCAGGAATGGGGCGGCGGCTGGAACAACACCCGGGACACCACCATCCGGGAGAAGCCCAGCACCACGGCTCGCAAGGTGGGCACGCTCAAGAAGGGCAAGATCGTGAAGTGCTGGGTCGCCGGGTGCAGCGGCACGCACAACGGCGGCGCCTACAAGTGCTCCAGCAGCTCACCGACCGAGAAGGACTGGCACGAGGTCCAGTGGAACGGCAAGAAGGCCTGGGCCGCGAGCCGTTGCCTTGAGTGGGGCCGCGTGGAGTGACCTGACCACGTCGGTGGACGGACGGCGGCTGTGCCCCGCTCTCGCGGGGTGCGGCCGCCGCTTCATGTCACGTGCCGGAGACGGGCCTCACTTGTCGAGCGACAGCTGGTCCAGGACGGCATCGCACTGGTTGCCCTGGTTGCAGGCGATCTCGATGACGTTGGTGCCCTTGTTGAGGTTGACCGGGGCCCAGGTCGTCTGCCAGCCCTTCTCCCAGTCGCCCTTCGGGGCCTGCGCGCCGATGAAGTTCGCCATCTTCAGCGGGTTGGTGTTCGCCTTGCCGTTCACGACGAGCGTCGCGTTGGCGTCCACACCCGGGATGCCGTAGCGCACGTTCAGGCGGTAGGAGCCGCTCTTCTGGATGCCGTTGACGGTCCAGGTCACCTTTGCGCCGACCTGGTTGAATCCGGCGACGTAGACGCCGCCGTCGGACTTGGCGCCCTTGAATTCCGAGGTGACCGTGGCCCCGCCGTCCAGCCGCAGCGCCTTGGCGTCGATCTTCGGCAACTCACCGGTGCCGGGCACGGAGCTGGTGCTCGACGGCGTCGGGGACGCGTCCTGCGAGGACGACCCCGCCGGGGCGCCGTCGCCGTCGCCCTTGGCGTCGTCGTTCGAGTCGCCGCCCATCATGGCGATGCCGATGCCGATGACGACGGCCGCGACCACGGCGATCGCGCCGATGAGCAGGCCCTTGGTGTTGGGGCCGCGGCCACGCCCGCCGCCGTCGCCGGGCAGCGGCGTCCGGGTGGTGGGCGCGCCGCCGGGGACGGTCTCGGGGGCCGCGTAGTGCGGGTTCGGCTGACCGTAGCCCTGCTGCTGCGGGACCTGGCCGTACTGCGCGGTCGCGGCCTGCTGGCCGTACTGCGCGGTCTGTGCCTGCTGCCCGTACTGGCGCTGGCCCACCGGTCGCGTCCGGTTGACCGAGCCCGGGTAGCCGTAGCCGCCGCCCCCGGTGGGCGGGGTGGCTCCGTTGGCCTGACCGTCGGCGTACAGGTAGCCGAACGGGTCGTCGTCCTCGGGCGTGCTCGCGCCGTTGTCGCCGGGCGTCATCCCTTGGTCTCCTCAGCAGATGCGGTACACGGTGAATGGCGAGCCTACCCGCTCTCGCTGGACCAAACGGGGGGTCTTCACCGCATCGACCCACTGACCTGGGTTTTATCCGGCACGCCGATGTTGTTTGGGACGAGACCGTTTCTCGACGTACATCCGTTCGTCAGCGGATTTCAACACCTCGTCCGCCGTCATCCCGCAGTGTGCCCATCCGATGCCGAAACTGGCGCCCACGCGGACGGCCCGCCCGTCGATCCGGATCGGCGGGATGATCGCGTTCCGCAGCCGTACGGCGAGGTCCTGCGCGTCCGCCCGGCCGAGCCCGTCGGCGAGCACCACGAACTCGTCGCCGCCGAGCCGGGCGACCGTGTCACCGTCGCGGACGCCGCTGGTGAGCCGCCGTGCCACCTCGATGAGCACCGCGTCGCCCGCGTTGTGCCCGAACCGGTCGTTGATCGACTTGAAGCCGTCGAGGTCGCAGAAGAGCACCGCGAGCCCCTTGGTGCCGTCGTCGGTCTCGCCCTCGGGCGCCACCGTGTGCACATGGTGGTCGAAGGCGTCGTAGGCCTCGGGGCCGGAGCGGAAGTCGAAACCGTGGCCGTTGCCCTCGTAGGCGGGGTGGGCGTGCCCGTCGAAGGCACCGCTGCCGTCGTAGCCGGCGTTCGCGGCGGCCGGCAGCTCCGTGTACTGGCCGTGCCCGTACGCCGCGTCCAGGGAGGCGACAGCGCCGGGCGGGAGGGACTGCGGGCGCTGGCAGAGGCGGGCGCCGAGCCGGGAACGCAGCTCCGCGGAGTTGGGCAGGCCGGTCAGCGCGTCGTGCGAGGCGCGGTGGGCGAGCTGGAGCTCGCGGCGCTTGCGATCCTCGATGTCCTCGACGTGGGTGAGCAGGAAGCGGGGGCCGTCGGCGGCGTCCGCGACGACGGAGTTGCGCAGGTGGACCCAGACGTACGTGCCGTCGCGGCGGCCGAGGCGCAGCTCGGCCCGGCCGCCCTCGGCGGACGTCCTGAGCAGGGTGCCGATGTCCTCGGGGTGCACGAGGTCGGAGAAGGAGTAGCGGCGCATCGCGGAGGCCGGGCGGCCCAGCAGACGGCACAGCGCGTCGTTGGTGCGCAGGATGCGGCCGTGCTGGTCGCCGCCCATCTCGGCGATCGCCATGCCGCTGGGCGCGTACTCGAAGGCCTGGCGGAAGGACTCCTCGCTGGCGCGCAGGGCCTGCTGCTCACGCTCCAGGCGGACCAGGGCGCGCTGCATGTTCGCCCGCAGCCGGGCGTTGCTGATCGCGATGGCGGCCTGGAAGGCGTACATCTGGAGCGCCTCACGCCCCCAGGCACCGGGGCGCCGACCGTTGCGCGGCCGGTCCACGGACAGCACGCCGATCAGCTCGCCGCCGCCGGTGGAGCCGGAGGCGCCGGGCGAGTACATCGGCGCGAAGAGACGGTCGGAGGGGTGCCACTCGTCCTCGAAGCGGGGCGCGGGTCCGTCGGTGTACCACTGCGGGACGTCGTCCTCGTCCAGGACCCAGCCCTCGGTGTGCGGTATGAACCGGAGGTCGCCCCAGGCCTCGCCCATGGTGAGCCGGCGGTCCCAGGAGGCGCGGGACCCGACGCGGCCGGTGATCAGGGCCTCGGCGGCGGAGTTCCCGGCGAGCGCGGCGACGACCAGGTCGCCGTCCTGGCGCACGAGGTTGACGCACGCGAGCTCGAAGCCGAGACCGGTGACCACGCCGTCCGCGACGGTCTGCAGCGTGTCGGCCAGGCTGCGGGCGGTGTTCATGTCCGCCATCACCTGATGCAGCTGCCGCAGGGTCGCCAGACGGACGTAGGGCTCCGACTCGGTCTCCATTCGCCCTCCCCCCTCGTCGAGACCTCGCAGCAACTCCAGGGTTCTCTCGGCGTACCAGGTGCTCTTCGTGCCTTCGCGCTTACGACTGGGTGTACCGCTCGGTGGACTGCCGGGTGCTTTCCCACGTACTGCTTGGTAGCTTCGTGCTCAGCTTCCCCGCCACTGAATCACAGCGCGCTCCCCACTCGGTACACAGGGTCAACAAAATATGGCCCCTGTGACTCAAGTCACAGCTGAAGATGAACAATTGAGTGGGGTTTCTGCATTTTCATCGTGCGTTTACTGAACGCATGGTGGGGAGCTGTGCGGACACTGTGAGCGATTGTGGCCGGACGCCACGCGAACGTGTGCGGTCGCGATCTCCGTCTCCGGTCCTAGGACCTGTCTCGGGCCGGGGGCCGATGCGCCGCCCGGGAAGCGGCGACTAGCGTTTCGGCGTGCTGAAGACTTCCCCTGCCGCTCCATCCTCCGCATCCGGGCATGCTGAGGGGGTGAGCAACGACGAGTTCCGCGCCGCCATGACCCGGCTGGCCGCCGGCGTGGTCCTGGTGACCGCGCACGAGCCCGCACTGGACCCGGGCGGACCGCGCGGCGAGGACGTCGGCATGACCGCGACGGCCTTCATGTCCGTCTCACTGGACCCGCCCCTGGTCCTGGTCGGTCTGCGCGAGGGCTCCCGCATGGACGACCTGCTCGCCGAACAGCCGATGTGGGCCGTCTCCGTGCTCTCCGAGAGCCAGCGCCACATCGCCGGCCGCTTCGCCATGAAGGGCCGCATCAGCGACCGGCTGCTCTTCGAGGACATCCCGTACGTGCGCGGCAAGGAGGCCGGGGCACCGCTGGTGGGCGGCGCCCTGGCGACCCTGGAGTGCCGCACCGAGCAGCGGGTGGCCGCCGGGGACCACACCCTCGTCATCGGCCGCGTCCTCACGGCCGAGGTGCCGAGCGCCGACGGAGGACCGCTGACGTACTTCAAGGGCCGCTACCGGCAGCTGGGTTAGCGCCCGCACCGCGGACGGCCGCGGCGTCGCCCCCGCGCGGGCGGGACGGTCAGCGCTCCAGGACGGTGACGTCGAGCGCGGCCAGCCGCTCCGGGTCGTTGAGGATGTCGATCACGGCGATCCGGCCGTGTACGACTGTGAAGGCGAGAACACTGGTCAGGTGCCCGCCGGTGATGCCGACGACACCCGCGGCGCCGTTGACGAGGGCGGGCCGCGCGGAGTGCGCGAGATGGGCGAAACCGATGGCGCCCGAGGCCACGGCGACCGCCCCGGTCGTCACTCCGGCCTCCGAGCGCGCCACGACGTCCGGGTCGAGCACCGCGACGAGCGCGTCGAAGTCGCCCCCGCGCGCCGCCGCCAGGAACGCGTCGACGGCCTCCCGCTGCTGCGCGAGATCGGCGTCGGGCGCGGGCGCCCCGCCCTGCACCCGGCGCCGGGCCCGGCTGGCGAGCTGCCGGGACGCCGCCGGCGTACGGCCCACGAGGAGCGCGATCTCCTCGAACGGCACCGCGAACAGGTCGTGCAGCACGAAGGCGAGCCGCTCGGCCGGCGTCAGCGTCTCCAGCACCACCAGCAGGGCGATGCCCACCGAGTCGGCGATCAGCGCCTGCTGTTCCGGGTCGACGCCGCTGACGGGACTGAGCACCGGCTCCGGCATGCGCACCCCGGGCCGGTCCTCCAGGGGCTCCTCGCCGCGGGCCCGGCGGGAGCGCAGCATGTCCAGGCAGACCCGTCCGACGACGGTCGTCAGCCAGCCGCCGAGGTTGTCGACGTGACTCGCGTCGGCCCGGCTGAGCTTCAGCCAGGCCTCCTGCACGGCGTCGTCGGCCTCGGTGAGCGAGCCGAGCATGCGGTAGGCGACCGCGCGCAGATGACCGCGGTGCGCCTCGAACCGCTCGGCGAGGAACTCGTTCTCTCCGGGGGCCGGCCCGGCCGGCTCGCCGGCTTCGCTCATCTCGCTCATGGGTCCCATCTCCTCGCAGCGGTCCGTCACAGCCATGACGGATCGCGGGACGCGAATGTGACGCGGGACCATGACGGATCGCGGGACGCGAACGTGACGCGGGCTGTCGGGTCGTGCGTCCGGGACCTGGCGGGGGTCAGGACCAGTCGCGCCCGGAGCGCCCGCGCTTGGTGTCCGAGCGCTGCTTCTTCTCGCGCAGCCGCCGCTCGTTGATGCCGCGGGGGATGCGGGTGGCGCGGCGGGGCCGGGGCGGCGGAGCGGTGGCCTCGGCGAGCAGGGCCGCGAGCCGCACGGCGGCGGCCTCGCGGTTGCGCCACTGGGACCGGTGCTCGGAGGCCCGGACGCTGACGACCCCGTCGACGAGCCGCCCGGCCAGCCTGGCGAGGGCGCGCTCCTTCCACACGGGCGGCAGCGCCTCGGTCCTGGCCAGGTCGAAGCGCAGTTCGACCTGGGAGTCAGTGGTGTTGACGTGCTGTCCTCCGGGCCCGCCGGAGCGCGAGAAACGCCACATGAGCTCGGCCTCGGGAAGGGAGACGGAGCCGCGAACGACATAGGGACCGGACATGAGGTTCATGGTCGCGCGGATGTCCGGTCCGCGTCACCCGTTTTTCCGCCCGCCTGCGCCGTCGGAGCGAATCGAAGGTAAAGAAAGTAAAGAGAGCTGGAACCTTCCGTACCCCTCTCGGCGTTCATAGGGGTAGCTGTAGCTTCGTGACCGTACGAAGCCGTTCGAAGCCCATACGTACGAGGCACAAGCACCGCGTACGCAACGAGGGAAGGGACTCCCAACAATGGCTGTAAGCCTGTCCAAGGGTGGCAACGTCTCGCTCACCAAGGAGGCTCCGGGCCTGACCGCCGTCACCGTGGGCCTCGGCTGGGACGTCCGCACCACCACGGGTACCGACTTCGACCTCGACGCCTCGGCCATCGCGGTCAACACGCAGGGCAAGGTCTACTCGGACGCCCACTTCGTCTTCTTCAACAACAAGCAGACCCCGGACAACACCATCGTCCACACCGGCGACAACCGCACGGGCGAGGGCGCCGGCGACGACGAGGCGATCAACGTCAACCTGGCGGCTCTCCCCGCCGACATCGACAAGATCGTCTTCCCGGTCTCGATCTACGACGCCGAGACCCGTACGCAGAACTTCGGCCAGGTCCGCAACGCGTACATCCGCATCATCAACCAGGCCGGCGGCGCCGAGATCGCGCGCTACGACCTCTCCGAGGACGCCGCGACCGAGACCGCGATGGTCTTCGGCGAGCTCTACCGCAACGGCGCCGAGTGGAAGTTCCGCGCCGTGGGCCAGGGGTACGCCTCGGGCCTCGTCGGCATCGCCCAGGACTTCGGCGTCAACGTCTGATCCGCCGTCTCCCGCACCACCTGACGGAGCCCCCGGCCCATTCGGGCCGGGGGCTCCGTCAGTTGTTCCTCCCCGTCACGTCCGGGCGGCTCCTCGCCCGGCTCAGGCGGCGAGTTCCGCGTCCTCGGCCGCGGTCTCGGCGGCCGGTGCCGCGGCGGCCTGGACCCGCCCGCCGCGCATGACCACGGTGGCCAGCAGTGCCGCGGCGAGGACACCGATCGCGCTGACGGTGAAGGTGGTCGCCATCGAGGCGGTGAAGGCCTCGCGGGCGGCGCGCACCAGACCGCTGTCCCCGTGGGCGACCGCCAGCGCTCCGGCGATCGAGTGCCTGGCCTCCTCGGGCGCGCCGGCGGGCATCTCCCGGGCGAAGCCGCTCGACAGGAGCGAGCCGAGGATCGCGATGCCGAGTGCGGTTCCGGCCTGCTGGATGGTGTCGTTCAGGGCGGAGCCGACGCCCGCCTTCTCCGGAGGGATGGTCCCCATCAGCGCGCCGACCGCGGCCGGCATCGCGAGACCGGCGCCGAGACCGAGCAGACCGAGCGCGACCGCCGGGACCGTGAAGCCCGAGTCGGCGGAGACGGTGGTCAGCAGGGCGAAGCAGGCGACCATCACGAGCATTCCGGCGAGGACCAGGAAGCGGTGTCCGAGCTTCGCGGTGAGCGCGGCTCCGGCGAAGTTGCCGATCAGCGCGGTGACGGCGAGGGGCACGAAGGCGAGGCCCGCCTCGACCGGCGAATAGCCGAGCACGAACTGCAGGTACTGGGTGAGGACCAGCAGCAGGCCGCCGTTGCCGATCTGCACGAGGGACAGCGAGAGCGAACCGCCGCTGAAGTCGCGGTGCTTGAACAGCACCAGCGGGACCATCGGTGCGGGGGTGACGTTCTCCCAGATCACGAATCCGGCCAGGGCGACGACCGCGACGGCCAGGGTGACCGTGGAACGCCCGCCGAAGGCGCCGTGCTGCGGAAGCTCGATGATCCACCAGACCAGGGCGGTCATACCGACGGCGGACAGCACCGCACCGAGCGGGTCGGGCTTCTGCCAGGGCCCCTTGGACTCCGGCATGAGCGTGAGACCCGCGACGACCGCCAGCGCGACGACCGGCACATTGATGAGGAAGATCGAGTGCCAGGAGAAGTGGTCGATCAGCACACCGCCGAGCACGGGGCTGCCGACCAGCCCCAGCATCGAGACCGAACTCCACGCCGCCATCGCCCGGCCGCGCTCCTCCTCGTCGAAGACGGTGATGAGGATGGACAGCGTCGAGGGCATGACCAGCGCTCCGCCGACCCCCATCGCGACGCGTACGGCGATGACCTCGCCGGGGTCGGTGCACACGGTCGCGGCCAGTGACGCGAGTCCGAAGAACAGCAGGCCGATGATCATGACCTTCCGGCGCCCGAACCGGTCGCCGAGGCTGCCGGAGGTGAGCAGGAGCCCGGCGAAGACCAGGATGTAGGAGTCCAGGATCCACTGGGTGTCCTGGGCGTTCGCACCGATGTCCTCGGTCATCCGGGGCATCGCGACGGTCAGCGCCATGCTGTCGACCACCAGGACCAGCGAGCTGAGGCACAGCACGATCAGGATCCACCAGCGGCGTGGATTGCGGCTTTCCATGAAGTTTCCCTTCGGCTGCTGCGCACACTGTTTCTTCGGTGCGAACACTGTACGCATGACGGAACAGTGTGCGCAATCCCCTTTCCTGTACGCTCGATGAGAACGATGTACGCAGGACGCACTGACGCAGCATCAAGGAGCGCCATGGCCGCCAAGGCGAAGACGAACCCGATCCCGTCCGTGTGGGCCCGGCAGCAGCGCGAGCCCGCCCAGCCCGCGCTGAGCCAGGCCGCGATCGTCGGCGAGGCCGTCGCCATGCTGGACGCCGAGGGCATCGAGGCGCTCAGCATGCGCAAGCTCGGCGCCCGGCTGAACGCCGGCGCGACCTCGCTCTACCGGCACGTGGCGACCAAGGACGAGCTGATGGAGCTCGCGGTCGACGCGGTCGCGGCGGAGATCGTGGTCCCGGCCGCCGACAGCCCGGACTGGCGTGCGGCCGTCACCGAGGCCGCCGTCTCGTTCCGCGCCACGGCCCTGCGGCACCCCTGGCTGTCCTCTGTCCTCGGGCAGGCGGGCCTCGCCTACCTCGGCCCCAACCTCATGTCGTTCTCCGAGCGCCTGGCCGCCCTGTTCACGGCCGCCGGCTTCCCCGAGCCGAGCGGCGCGATCGACACCGTGCTGTCGTACGTCATCGGCATGAGCACCACGGAGGCCGCCTGGCTCACCACGGTCGCGCGCTCCGGCGAGACCGAGGCCGGCTTCATCGCCCGGCTCATGCCCGCGGCCCGGCAGGCCGCGGCCGGTCACGACCACCTGGCCGAGGCCTATGCCGCCGGCGCCGAGGACATCGACCCCGTACGGATCCGGGACGACAAGTTCGCCTACGGTCTCGACGTCGTCCTCGACGGGCTGTCCCTGCGGCTCCCGCGCTGACGGACCGGACTCCCGGCCTCTCCGTCGCGGTTTCGCGGGCGTGCCCTACCCGGCACGGCTTCGCGGTCCCGGCCCCCTGTCACGGCTTCGCGGGCTTGCCCTCGCCGTACAGCCAGTCCTTCCAGATGACTCCGAAGTCCTCGTGCGGCGCCTTCTTCTCGACGAAGGCGGTGAACTCGTCGGTGTCCGCGTTGCCGTGACGGTGGGCGGCGGCCCAGCCCTGGACGATGTCGTAGAAGGTGTCGTCGCCGACCTTCTGCCGGATCTTGTGCAGCACCATGGCGCCGCGGTCGTAGACGGGCGGGTCGGAGATCTCCGCGGCACTCGGGGGATCGCCCGGCGGGAACGCCCAGAGGGCCTCGTTGCCCGCGCCGCTCTTGTAGTAGTCGCCCGCGTAGAGGGCGTCGAAGACGTCCTGGACGCTGTCCCCGCCGTGGTCCTCCTGCCACAGCCACTCCGCATAGGTCGCGAAGCCCTCGTTGAGCCACATGTCGCGCCAGGACTTCGGGGTCACGGAGTCGCCGAACCACTGGTGGGCCAGTTCGTGGACGAGCATCGGGGTCTCGGTGGTGCCCGGGAAGACGGGGCGGTTCTGGGTCTCCAGCGCATACCCCGCGTCGCCCGGGCGTTCGACGATCGCGCCGGTGGAGGAGAAGGGGTACGGGCCGAAGTTGTACTCCGCCCAGTCGAGGATCTCCGCGATCCTGTCCGGCACCTTCCTGCCCGCCTCCGCCTGCGTGGGGTCGACGGCGACGTACACCGGCAGGCCCTTCCCGGTCGTCGAGCGCGAGATGTCGTACCTGCCGATCGCGACCGTCGCCACGTAACTGGCCATCGGCTCGGCGGTGTGCCACGCGAACGTCGTACGGCCGTCCTTGGTCGTCTCGCTCGTCAACTCCCCGTTGGAGACCGCGTGCAGGCCCTTCGGCACGGTGACCGTGATGTCGTACGACGCCTTGTCGGAGGGGTGGTTGTTGCCGGGGAACCACGTCATCGAGCCGGTCGGCTCGCCCAGCGCGAGCGAGCCGTCCGCGGTGCGCAGCCAGCCCTCCTGCGAGCCGTCCACGTCGGTGATCGTCTCGGGGGTGCCCGAGTAGCGGACCGTCACGCGGAACGTCTCCCCCGCGTCGAGGCCGCCCCGCGGGTGCACGGTCAGCTCCTGGCCCGCGCGGTTCCAGCGGGCCTCCCGGCCCTCGACGCTGACGCCGTGCACCTCCAGCCCCTTCAGGTCGAGGTCGAAGGCGCTGAGGTCCGAGGTGGCCCGGGCCGTGATCACCGCCGTCCCCCGCAGCTGCCGGCCGGACGGCTCGTAGTCGAGGGTCAGGCCGTAGTGCGTGACGTCGTAGCCGCCGTTGCCCAGCTTCGGGAAGTACGGGTCGCGGACACCGGCCGCTCCTGGCTTCCCGTGCACCCCGCCCCCGTCGCATCCGGCCAGGACGAGGGCGAACGCGAGAGCAAAGGGGACGGCGACGGAAGATCGGGACACATCCACGATCCTACGAGCCGATGACATCACCCGGACGCGATCGCCCGAACCCCACCACACGCTCCTCCCGCCCCCGGAGCCCCCGGCCGACGTCGGATCCGGCGACAGGCCGCGCCCTGGCCGACCCGGCCACGTGCGGGCCCGGCCCAGTACGGGCTTCCTTCCCCGCCGGACGCCACCCTGCACCCGACAGCCCGCCCGCTGCCGGCCTCCGCCGATGCGCCCACGCCCACCGCGGGACCCACCCCGTGCCGGCCCCGCCCGCCGTGGCCCGGCGCCGTCGGCGGGAGCGGGCCCGCGCGGAGGCCGCGCGGTGCGCGACCGTCGCGCGTCGGCCGGGTCGACGGCGTGACACCATCGGCTACGTGCTCGACATCGGCTACGCCCTCTCCAACCGCTTCCCCGACCCCCCGCAGACCGACTACCGCGGCGCGGACGTGCACGCGCTGCGGCACGACCTCTTCTGCGGAGACGTCTACCTCGCCGACACCAAGGCCGACCGGGAGCTGTCGACGGCCTGGGGCTGGGTGCCGGTCCTGGACTTCGCGTGGGCGCTGTGCGACATCGTGGAGCAGCTCGACCGGGACCCGCTCGGCAGCCGGGCCTCCCGCCCCCAGCAGGCCGAACTGGACTTCACCGAGTCGAGCGATCGCATGCTCTTCGAGCGCCGCTTCGGCTGGGTGGACATCGAGGCCGACTGGATGCCCGGCGACGAGGAGCCGCTGACCTTCTCGCACTCCGAACTGCGCCGCGAGGCCCGCGACTTCCTGCACGATCTGCTCGCCGACCTCACCGACCTGCACGACGACCTCGCCGAGAATCCGGCGATCTGGACGCTCCAGGCCCGCTTCCCCCGCGTCTCGTAGTCCCGGAGCCCCGGAGTCCCGGAGTCCCGGAGCCCCCAGGAGCCCGCGCCCCGCGCCGACCAGGCACAGGCGCGGCTCACCACCGCGTCGCTTCCCCCGGCTCCCGCCGCTCCGGGGCCCTCAGTCCTCCACCGCCCCGCCGTCCACGCGGATCCCCATCTCGGCCGCCAGCACCGGTGCCAGATCGAGCAGTTGGGTCGGGCTGACCACCGCGCCCGACAGCCGGTCCACGCCCCGCGCGATGTCCAGCTCGGCCGCCGCGCGCAGGTCCACGTCCACGAGGGTCGCCCCCGTGAGGTCCGCCCCTTTCAGGACGCAGTCCACGAACTCCACCCGCTCCAGGCGGGCGCCCCCGAAGTCCGGCTCGACCAGCACGCAGCCCTGGAAGACGACGTCCTTGAGACGCGCCGCGCGCAGATTCAGATAGTCGATCTTGCCGCCGCGCACCAGGACCCGCTCCAGGACGGCGCCGTGCAGCTGCACCCCGCCCAGGCGGGCGTCCACCAACTCGACGTCGCGCAGCGTCGACTCGGCGAGATCCGTGCCCACACCCCGGGCGCCCGTCAGGACCGAGTCCAGCACGCGCGCGTGGTGCAGCCGGGTCTCGTCCAGCGCGCAGCCCGTCAGCGCGCAGTCCATGAAACGGGCGCCCCCGCCGTCCTGGCCGGCGAAGTCCGCCTGGAGGAACTCCAGCCCGTCGTAGTCCCCGTCGGGCTCCAACTCCCCGCCGCCGAAAGGCTCCAGCGGGGGCAGCCGGACCTCCGGCCGCCGCGCCGCCTTCACACCGGTCCCGGCACCCTCGCCGGCCCCCCGCGTCCCGCCCTTGCCGCCCGTCGCTCTCCTCGCCATGGCCCCATCCTGCACGGCGCCACCGACAATCGCCCTGACCTGCGAAGACTCCACCTATGTCACATTCCGGGGTGCTCGATCGGTCGTATGCACAGAAGAGGAGCACCGGACAGCCGGCAGCGGACGACGACGCGAGGGAGACCCCCAGTCATGCATCACATCACCGTCATCGGCGGCGGTTTCGCCGGACTCACCGCGGCCATCACCGCCGCCGAGGCGGGCGCCGAGGTCACCGTGTACGAGGCGCATCACACGCTCGGCGGCCGGGCCCGCACCGCCGAGGGCCCGTACCGGACCAACGAGGGGCCGCACGCCCTCTACAGCGGCGGCCCGCACTGGACCTGGCTCAAGCAGCGCGACCTGATCGGGCCGCTCGCGCCGATCCCGCCCCTGGAGGCCGCGCGGCTGCGGCTGCACCATAAGGGCGCCCTGCGGCGCACCCCGCCCTTCGCGATGCTCAAGCTGCTGCGCCGCGCCTCTCGGCAGGCGCCCGTGGACGTCGACTTCATGACCTGGGCCACGGCGGAGGCGGGCGAGGAGGGCGCGCGGGCCGCCGCGAACTACTCCGCCGTGGCCCTCTTCCACCACGACCCCGGAGCGCTGTCCGCCGCGTTCGTGCAGGAACGGCTGCGCCGCGCCATGAGGCTGCCCCCGGAGGCGCACTACCCGCGCGGCGGCTGGGCGAGCGTCATCGACCGGATGGCGGCGCGGGCGTGGAACCTCGGTGTGCGCATGGAGACGCTGTCCCGCGTGGACGAGGTCCCCGTGAACCGTGGTCCGGTCGTCGTCGCCACCTCCCTCGACTCGGCGCGGCGTCTCCTCGGCGACCCGTCGCTGACCTGGACCGGCGGTCGCACCGCGCTCGTCGACCTGGCCCTGCGCACCCGCCGCGGCGACGCGTTCGCGGTCTCCGACCTGGACGCGCCCGGCTGGATCGAGCGGTTCACCGCGCAGGACCGCACTCTCGCCCCGGCCGGGGAGCAACTGCTCCAGGGACAGATCCCCATCGCACCGCACGAGTCCAGGGCCGACGGCGTGGCCCGTGCCGAGCACCTGCTCGACCTCGCCTTCGACGGCTGGCGCGAGCGGCTCGTGTGGCGACGCGAGGCCGTGGCGAACGGCCGGACAGGCGCGGTGGATCTGCCCGGGACCAGCTGGCGCGACCGGCCGCGGATCGACCGCGGCGACGGCGTGTACCTGGCGGGCGACCAGGTCGCGGCCCCCGGGGTGCTCTCGGAGGTGTCCTTCAACAGTGCCCTCGAAGCCGTGGCCCTCGCCCTGCGGATCCGGCAGCGCCTTGACCTCAAGCATGCTTGAGGTTGAAGGCTGGCGTGTACAGAAACCGACGCGGGGCGCCCGACGACGAGGCGCCCGGGAGGAGCCCACCATGCACGCCGTCCGCCTGCACGCCTTCGGTCCGGCCGAGAACCTCACGTACGAGAAGGCCGAGGACCCCGAGCCGGGCCCCGGCCAGGTCCGTATCGCCGTCGCCGCGGCGGGTGTCCACCTCCTCGACGCGGCCCTGCGCGAAGGCGCGCAGGGCCCTGCCCCCGAGCCCACCCCGCTGCCGACGATTCCGGGCCGTGAGGTCGCGGGCACCGTCGAGTCCATCGGCGAGGGCGTCGCCGCGCTCTGGCTGGGCAAGCGCGTCGTCGCCCACCTCGGCTTCGCACCCGGCGGCTACGCGGAGCTCGCCGTCACGGACGCCGACCGCCTCCACGAGATCCCGCAGAACCTGGACTTCGCCCAGGCTGTCGCCATGATCGGAACGGGCCGCACGGCCATGGGGATCGTGCAGTTCGCCGACCTCGGCCCCGGTTCCGTGGCCGTCGTGCCCGCGGCGGCGGGCGGCATCGGCACGCTCCTCGTGCAGTACGCACGGCATGCGGGAGCCACCGTGATCGGCCTCGCGGGCGGGCCCGAGAAGGTGGCCCGGGTCCGTGCGAACGGCGCCGACCTGGCCGTCGACTACACGGACGCCGCCTGGCCCGGGCACGTGCGCGCCTTCCTCGGCACCCGCACGGCGACGGTCGTCTTCGACGGGGTCGGCGGCGACGTCGCCCGCGCCGCCGTCGCCCTCCTCGGCCCGCGCGGCCGGCACATCGTCTTCGGCTGGTCCGGCGAAGGCATCAAGGACGGCTCCGCCTATCTCGTCGACGGCGTCTCCGAGCAGGTCCTCGGTCCGGCGATGCTGCGGAAGGCGGGTGGTCCGAGCCCCGTACGCACCCTGGAACTGCGCGCCCTCGCCGAAGCCGCCGCGGGCCGCCTCGTCCCTGCCGTCACCCGCTTCCCGCTCGCCGAGGCGGCCGCCGCGCACCGGGCCCTGGAGTCCCGGGGCACGATCGGAAAGGTGGTGCTGGAGCCGTGATCAAGCACCGGACCGGAGGTGCGACCCCTACCGATCCATGGTCTTCTGGGCAAGTGAGCCGCACCCGAACAGGTGAATCAGCCGCTCCCACAGGTGCCCCGGGCACCGATCCCCACCGCTGGTGGGGCCTGGTGATCATCGCCCTCGCACAGCTGATGGTGGTGCTGGACGCCACCATCGTGAACATCGCGCTCCCCTCCGCACAGCACGACCTGGGCATGTCCGACGGCAACAGGCAGTGGGTCATCACGGCGTACACCCTGGCGTTCGGCGGTCTGCTGCTGCTCGGCGGCCGGATCGCGGACCTGGTCGGCCGCAGACGCACCTTCGTCGTCGGGCTCATCGGCTTCGCGGGCGCGTCCGCGCTGGGTGGCGCCGCCACCGGCCCCGGCATGCTCTTCGGCGCCCGCGCTCTCCAGGGCGCCTTCGCCGCCGTGCTGGCCCCCTCGGCGCTCAGCCTGCTGACCACCACGTTCACCGACCCGAGGGAACGCGGGAAGGCCTTCGGCATCTACGGCGCGCTGGCGGGCTCGGGCTCGGCGATCGGCTTCATCGCGGGCGGCCTGCTGACCGAGTACCTGAACTGGCGCTGGTGCCTGTACGTCAACATCCCGATCGCCGTCGCCGCGGTCCTCGGCGCGTACGCGCTGCTGCGCGACAGCCCGGCACAGAAGGGCGCCCGGCTCGACGTCCTCGGCGCGGTACTGGGCTGCGGCGGGCTGGTCTCCCTCGTCTACGGCTTCAGCGAGGCGGAACCGCGCGGCTGGACGGACCCGCTGGTGCTGTCGCTGTTCGCGCTCGCCGTCGTGCTGCTGGCCGCCTTCGTCCGCTGGCAGACGAAGGCCCCGAGCCCGCTGCTGCCGCTGCACATCGTCAAGGACCGCAACCGGGCCGGCTGCTTCCTGACGATGACCCTCGCCGTCACCGGCATGTTCGGCATGTTCCTGTTCCTGACCTACTACCTCCAGGTCGTCCTGGGCTACTCGCCCGTGCGGACGGGCCTGGCCTTCCTGCCCCTGACGATCGCGATCATCATCGGCTCGACGCAGATATCGGCCCGGCTGCTGCCCCGTGTGGCGCCCCGCGTGCTGATGGTCCCCGGCACGGTCCTCGCGGCCGGCGGCATGTTCGTCTTCACCCGGATCACGGTCGACTCCGCGTACGCGAGCCGGCTGCTGCCCGGACTGATCCTGATGGGCCTCGGCATGGGCCTGATCTTCATGCCGGTCTTCGCCACCGCGACCGCCGGGGTGGCCCCGCGGGACTCCGGCGTGACCTCCGCGACCGTCAACACCTCTCAGCAGGTCGGCGGTTCGATCGGCACCGCGCTGCTGAACACCATCGCCACCACCAGCGGCACGGCGTTCGTCGCCGCCCACCTCGGCGATGCCGCACACCGGGAGCTGATCGTGCGGGAGGGCATCGTGCACGGCTACACCGTCGCCATCTGGTGGGCCGTCGGCATCATGCTCCTGGCCGGGCTGGTCGCGGGCCTCATGGTCACCGTGAAGCCCGCCGCACGCCTCCCCTCGAACGCGCCGGTGCCGGAATCGGTGGGGTGACGGCACCCCGGCGGGGCGGCCGCGGCCCGGCTCCGGCCGGTCAGTGCCGCCCGGCCACCCGGTCCGCCACCTGCGCCAGACGCGACGACCGCGCGCTGTGCGTGGTCAGTTCGCGGCGGTCAGCCGTACGGTACGTCGCGTACATCCCGTGCACACCGATCCAGCGCAGCGGCTCCGGCTCCCACTTGCGGACCTTGTGGCCGACCCACGGCAGCCCGGTCAGGTCGGTCGCGCCCGACTGGCCCGAGTCCTGCTGGACCAGGTCGCGCAGGGTGCGCGCGGCGAGGTTGGTGGTGGCGACCCCGGAGCCGACGTAGCCGCCGGCCCAGCCGAGGCCCGTGGAGCGGTCCAGGGTCACGGTGGCGCACCAGTCGCGGGGCACACCGAGCACCCCCGACCAGGCGTGCTCCACCCGCACGCCCGCCAGCGTCGGGAAGAAGCGCACCAGGATCTCGCGCAGGGCCTCGACGGTCGCCGGCTGGGTGCGCCCGTCGTTGTCGGTGCGCGAGCCGAAGCGGTACGGGACCCCGCGCCCGCCCAGCGCGATGCGGTCGTCGGCGGTGCGCTGCGCGTACATGTACGCGTGCGCCATATCGCCGAGCGTCTCGCGGCCCTCCCAGCCGATGGCCTCCCACTGTTCCGGCGCCAGGCGCTCCGTCGCGATCATCGAGGAGTTCATGGGCAGCCAGGTGCGCTTCTGGCCCCTGAGGCTCGCGGTGAAGCCCTCCGTGCAGCGCAGCACGTACGGCGCGCGGACGGTCCCGTACGGCGTCACCGCGTGCTGGGGCCGGATCTCCGTCACGGGTGTCTGCTCGTGGATGGCGACCCCGAGCTCCTCGACGGCCGCCGCGAGCCCCTTCACCAGCTTCACCGGGTGCAACCGGGCCCCGTGCGGGGTCCATGTCGAGCCGACCGCGTCCGCGACCCGCACCCGCGCGGCGGTCTCCCGGGCGCCGTACAGTTCGCGGTCCTTCTCGCCGTACGACAGCTCGTGCTCGTGGAAGGCCTTCAGCCGTGCCAGCTGGGCGGGCGTGTAGGCCACTTCGAGGACGCCGCCCTGGTGGATGTCGGCGTCGATGCCCTCCTGTGAGGCGACGCGCACCACCTCGGCGACGGTGTCGTTCATCGCCCGCTGCAGGCGTACGGCCGCCTCGTGACCGTGCAGCTTCGCGTACCGGTCGCGGCCCGCGATGCCGTTGTAGAGCCAGCCGCCGTTGCGCCCCGAGGCCCCGTACCCGCAGAACTTCTGCTCCAGCACGGTGACGCGGAGGAAGGGCGCCGCCTTCTTCAGGTAGTACGCGGTCCACAGACCGGTGTATCCGCCGCCGACGATGACGACGTCGGCGGTCGCGTCTCCGGGGAGGGGCTCCCGCGTCATGGGGAGGCCGTCGTCCGCGTACCAGAAGGAGATGCCGCCGTTGACGACACCGCTGACTGCGCTGCTCATGGCCGGGACGTTAACGCCTGAGCGCGGCCAGTGTCTCCTTCGGATTCCATGCTTTTCCGCGGCCCAGGGTCAGCGGGCGGCACGCCAGACCGATCAGCACCGCGATGAAATGCCCGAAATCGGTGAAGGTGGGGCTGACCGTGAGCGGAGCGGCGTAGCCGAGCAGGACGACACCCGCGTACACGTACCGCCATGGCGGGGCGATCCGGTACGTCAGGACGGCGATCACCCCCGCCAGCGCGTAACTCACCCCGATATCGAGCGTGTTGAGCGACGAGTACGGGGCGATCCCCTCGTTGACCGCCCGCAGCAGGGCGCCCTCGCTGGCGAGCGTCGCCAGGACGTGCGCGGCGACGCACACGACGAGCCAGCGCGCGGTGCCGAGCCAGCGTTCGGCCTGCGCGTGGAAGACCGTGTAGAGGGCGGCGTACGGCAGCCAGTGCCCGCTGTCGATCCACATCGCGCTGGAGATCAGCACCCGCAGCGGATCGTTCGACAGCTCGTGGATGTTCGTCGAGCGCTGCCGCAGGAAGTCCTCCTCGAAATCCGGCGACATACGGTGCAGGGCGACCGTGGTGACGAACAGGACCAGCAGCCAGATGTACGTCCCCGGGGCGCTGCGGACGTAGACGCGCGCTCTCCCCAGGCCGGTGCGGGCGTGGGCGCGCACTCTTCCCAGGCCACCGCGGACGTGGGCGCGCACTCCCGCCGGGCCGCCCCGTTCCGCGCCACGGCCCCGGCTCCTCGTGCGCGCGACCCGGTTCACACCCGCAAGTATGGTCGGCAAGGTGATCGACGTGCCCGACGAGCTGGCGGCCGCGCAGGAGAAGTTCAACGGCGCCGCGGGCCGCGCGTTCGTCGCCGGCCTGCCCCGGCGGGCGGCCCACTTCCTCGGCCTGTGGGGTCTGAGCATCGACGGGCCCGCCATGCACGGGGTGAGCGCGCTGGTCCTTCCGGTGGTACGCCACAGGCCCCTCCCGGGCGGGCAGCACGACGGTCCGGCACGGGCCGCGCTCAAGCTCCAGCTCCTCGACGAGGAGAGCGCCGGCGAGCCCGTCGCCCTGCGTCTGTGGGACGGCGACGGATCGGTGCGGCTCCTGGAACACGACACGGCCACCTGCACGCTCCTGCTCGAACGGCTCGACGAGACACGCCTGCTGACCGGCCTTCCGGACGCCCGCGAGGCCGTCCTCGTCATCGCCGGACTGCTCGCCCGCCTCACCGCCGTACCCGCTCCCGCCGGACTGCGCCGACTGGGGGACGTCGCCCACGCCATGCTGGAACAGGTCCCGTGGGCGCTGGCACGCGTCCCCGACCCGGCCGACCGTCGGCTGGTCCGGGACTGCGCCGCCGCGGTGCGCGAGGTGCTGCCCGAGCCCGGCGACCGGCTCCTCCACTGGGACCTGCACTTCGACAACGTCCTCGGCTCCGACCGCGCCGACTGGCTGGCCATCGACCCGAAACCGCTGGCGGGCGACCCGGGCTTCGACCTGCTGCCGGCCCTCGACAACCGCTACGACCCCGGCGAGGTGCGCTGGCGCTTCGACGCGCTGACCGGCGTCCTCGGCCTCGACCGCGAGCGCGCCCGCGCCTGGACGCTGGCCCGGGTGCTGCAGAACTGCCTGTGGGAGATCGAGGACGGGCGCCCGCTGGACGCCGTGCAACTGGAGATCGGGCGCCTGCTGCGCCGGTGACCCCGGGACGCGAACCTGACCACTCCGACGCTCGTCCGTACCGCATGTGACGTTCGAGCATGCAGGTGCGCTGTCCAGACCAGGGCGAGGTTCGCCGGCCGGGTGCCCCAGGTCGGCGCCCGCCCGACCGACCGGCTCACGGTGATCCAGCGGCAGGAGAGCCCCGTACACGATCAAGTCGGTCACCGGTCCCTGACTGGCTTCGACTGCCCTGCTGCTCCCGCTCGGCGGGTTCCCACGCTTCCCTCTGTGAAGGAGATACATGCGCAAGCGCGCTGCCTTTGCTCTGTTCAGTGCCGTCGCCGCACTGGCCGGCTTCGCCACCCCCGGTGCCTACGGGGACGAGACCCAGACCGACGTCCAGATGAGCGACGTCACCTTCGACGGTGGCAAGAACATCGTGGTCGGTCTCTACGCCAAGACGATCACGGTTTCAGGGACCTTCACCCACCCGTCGGGCATCCAGGACGCGGACTTCGTCCTGTGGCGTGGACCGGATGGTGCGAACCCCTACGAGACCTACGACGACCGCATCGTGTCGGACCAGTACTACTCCCATGCGGACTGCGTCGCCTCGAGTGCCACCACCTCCACCTGCTCGCAGACGATCTCCCTCGAACCGGACTGGAAGTACGGCGGCACCGCGCTCACCAACGCCCACGCCGGCACCTGGAAGGTCAGTGCGCAGGGGGTGGCCAATGACGACAGCTGGACCCAGTCGGCGAGCTACACCACGACCCGTCTGCAGCGGGACTCCAAACTCACCGTGAACGCAGGCCCCGAACCGATCGCCAAGGGAAAGACCCTCACTGTCACCGGCAAGCTCACCCGGGCCGACTGGGACAACCTCGATTACCGGGGTTACACCAACCAGCCGGTCAAGCTCCAGTTCCGCAAGGCCGGCACCACGACCTACACGACCGTCAAGACCGTGTACACCTCCAGCACCGGCAACCTGACGACCACGCTCCCCGCGTCCGAGGACGGCTACTGGCGCTGGAACTTCGCAGGCACCTCCACCACCCCGGCCGTCAAGGCGACCGGCGACTTCGTGGACGTCCAATAACCCGGACGTCGCTCCCGACAGCCCACGCTCGCACGGCGATCACATCCATGTGCCCTCGCTCTTTCGCAGGGGAGTGAGGGCAGCGGGAGCGGGCACGGCTCCGGAGCGATTGCGCCTGCCGACCACGTCGGTGGGCGCAATCGCTGTCCCCACCGACCGGTGTTCATGGCCGCAGGAATCGTCCTCACCCGCGCCCCTTGGACAGGCGATCTTCCCAGCTGTTTCATGGGCGCTACAGGTGCCTCACTGAACGCAGTGGGCACCCAACACAGCCTGTGGGGGGCACAGTTGAATACAGCACACCGTCCCGGACGCCTGGCGGCCACGTTGCTCGCCGCCACGCTCACCGGAGCCGGCCTGACCGTCGCCGTGGCGCCCGCGGCCCACGCGGCGACCTCCGACGCGGTGGTCAAACTGCCGTTCTCGTCGTACTCGGCGATCGCCGTCGACTCCGTGCACCAGCGCGTGTTCGTCGCCGACAGCAGCACCGACTACTACCTCAACAAGGGCACCATCGTCGTCTACGACTTCCAGGGCGAGCGCCTCACCACCATCCAGACCCCGGCACACGTCTCGGGCCTGGCCCTCAGCGCCGACAACACCAAGCTCTACGCCGGCCTGCGTGAATACATCCAGACGTACGACACCACCACCTTCGAACCGGCCCTCCTCGCCTACGCCAACACCGACACGTGCGGCAGGGAACTCGCCTTCTCGGGCGGCCAGTTGTACTTCACCACGCCCTACTCGCAGTACGTGGGCGAGTGCAACAACGCCCAGACCTATCTGGACGGCATCGTCAACGGTGTGCACACGCGCACCGGGTGGAACGACTACGGCAAGCTCAAGCTCGAGGCCGGCCCCGGCGACCGGATGCTGATGGGCCAGCCGCACAACGACTACGCGGCCAACCCCTTCCTCGCGGTGTATGACACCAGCAACGGCTCTCTCGTACGGAACGCCACCCGCCGTTTCGCCGACAGCGCGGGCAACGGCGCACTCGACCTGAAGGACATGGCGTTCTCCGCCGATGGCAGCAAGGTCGCCGTCGCCGACGCCGCCTACGGCACCCGGCTGCTCAACACGGGCGACCTGTCCGACGCGGCGAACGGATACCAGCCGCTCCCGGTCGGCGCCACCGCCAGCTCGGTCGCCTTCAGCGGCGACGGAAAGTACGTGGCACGCGGCGCGGCGGCCACCGGCTCCACACCCGACCTGCTGCTCCAGCCCGCCGACCCCACCGACTCGACGGCCCCGCTGGAGTTCGTCTTCGAGGGCAGCCTCGACGGCGACCGGGTCGCCCCGCGCGGGATGGAGTGGTCGGCCGACGGCTCCCGGCTGTTCACGGTCACCACCAACGCCGTCGGCAGCCAGTACTGGCTGCACATCATCCAGCCCCCGGCCGTCCAGTACGACACCCGCTTCACCGGCGACCTCACCCACAGCCCCGCCCGAGCGGTCGCGGGCGAGCCGCTGGCCGTGCGCGGCAGGCTGGAGTTCGACGGGCCGGCTCCCGGCACTGCGCTGAAGGTCACGGCGACCCGCACGGACGCGACCGGCACCCACGACCTGGGCACCGCCACCGTCAAGGAGGACGGCACCTTCGCGGTCCTCGACGAGCCGGACCTCGTCGGCGACGCCACGTACACGGTGTCCTTCCTCGGCGACCTGACCCACCGCCCCGCCACGGACATCGTCCACACCGTGTCCGTGGCCAAGGCGCCGGCCTCGATCGCGCTGACCGCCCCGGCGCAGGCGACACTCGGCGGCGTCCGGATCACCGGCACCTTCAGCGCGCAGGGCAAGGCGCTGCCGGACCGGGCCGTGCTGAAGGTCGTACGGACCGACAAGCTCGGTACGGGCACGCTGTCGTCGGTGCCCGTCGCCGCGGACGGCACGTTCACCATCGACGACATTCCGCGCGCCCGGCGCGAGGTGACCTACACGGTCAGCTGGCCGGGCGACGACCTGCACGAGGCGTCCGAGGCCCGGGCAACGGTCTACGTCACGCGCTGATCCCTCCGGTCCCGCCCCGGCCCTCCAGGTACCGAGTGCGGGACTCCTGACGGTGGGCCTCCGTCTGCTTCGGACGTCACTCAGGGGCGCACGTTGCCTCGGACACACAGCGCGAGGCCATCAGTCACATGGACCGCCCGCTCAGGCGTCGTCCCGACCGTGAGTGACCGCCCCGGTCGATGTCACCCGTGGACGCCGAACGCCCCGGACCGATCTTCGGCCGGGGCGTTCGTGCTGTTCGGCGGGAGAGCCCCCTGTCGGATTCGAACCGACGACCTTCGCTTTGCAAGTTCGATCGCGAGGCTTAGATGGAGCCTTGGCGCTCTTGCTGGCCCAGCGTTCGCGGTCGCTCAGGGCCGCCTGTGTACGCCGCCGTTGATGTCAACTGGTGATGTCACCGGCTGGCAGGCCGCCTACCGCCGCTGGCGTCCCCCGGTCGAACGCGCCGTCGCCTGGTTCGTCCAGCACGGCAATCGTCGCCTGCGCTATCGCGGAACCATCGCCAACAGCATCTGGCTCCACACCCGCGCAGCCGCCCTCAACCTCCGCCGACTTGTCAACCTCGGACTCACCCAAACCGGCGGCACCTGGCAACTCGCCCCGGCCACCACATAGCGAAAAGAGGCTGCCCGTCCTACGGCCGAACAGCCTCTCACCAAGATCTTCATGAGCCTTCTAGCGTCCGTCGGCGCGCTTCCGGGTGGCGATCACGGTGGCGGCCGTGCCCGCCGTTCCGTACAGCGTGTACAGCAGGCCCTGGCCCAGGAGGTCGCCGCGCTTCACCTCCTGGGCGTACTTGAGCTGGTCGTACGTGGCCGTGCCGGTCGAATCGCCGCCGCGGACGCTGTAATCGAGCGCGCAGGTATAGCCCTGCCGCATGGGGCCGGGGTGGTCCTCGCCGTCCTCGCCCAGCTGGAGCCCCGGGCAGTCCGGGACGCCGTGGGCCGCCCCGGCCCTCAGCAGGGTGATCATCCCCCACGCCAGCGGGACCAGGAAGAATGCGATGAACACTCCGCGTGACCTCATTGCGGCACCCTAGTGCCGTGCTTTAGCCACCCACTTCCTCAACCACAACCCTCCCCGGCTCCCATCCCGTCCGCCGTCGACCCACACACTTTCCAAGTCTGTTGGTGGTCTGGCCGGCCCGATGCCAGGGCGTTCACCAGGGTTCATGTCCGTCCAGCGGTTCAACGAGACCCGACGGCCGAACCCTCTTGAACGTCGGCGTCCGTGCCTGAATGAGACGGAAACTGAGACGGGCAGCCTGGGCCTTCGGGTGCTGGTACACCGAGCACCTCGTCCGCTGGCACCAGTAGCCGAGGAAGTGAAGGGCCGGGTTTCTGACCTTCGATGCGGACTATCGCTGTGGTCTGTCGAGTCAGCCGCGGAGTGCCATGGAGAATTGACCCCATGGCCACGATCCATCGCCGCACCGACACGCTGCCCGTCGGGATAGTTCTGGCATCAGTCGGGGGATTCCTAGACGCGTATACGTTTGTCCGCTATGGCGTATTCGCCAACTTGCAATCCGGCAACCTGGTGCTGTTCTGTGTCCAGGCCACGGACCGTCATTGGCACGCAGCGGTCTTGTCGGTCATCCCGATCGGGGCCTTCATTGCCGGCGTACTCGCCGTGGAGATCCTCGGCGAGTACCACGTGGGAAGGCTCGTTCGCCGCCCCCTCAGGCTTATGTTGACGATTCAGATCGCGCTACTCGCAGCAATTGCATCATTGCCCGATGGCACGCCTGGGCCTGTGACGACGGTAACGGTATCGCTCGTGGCCGCGTTGCAATTCGCGACGTTCACGACCCTGCGCAACGCCCCCTACGCCACGCTGATGGCAAGTGGGAATCTGCGCACGAGCATCGTCGCCGCGCACGAGTGGGTGGTCAGCAAAAAGCCGGAGGACGCGCGGCGCGCGGGAAGGTATGCCGTTGTGGTTGGGGCATTCGCGGTCGGCGCAGTGATCGGTGCGATCTGCACCAGGTTCGTCGGCACCCCGGCGGTCGCCGTGGCTGCCGGCCTACTCGCCGCGGTGCTCGCGATGCTGATCAGCGAGACGCGGCAGCTTGAGCGTGGTCAAGCAAACGTGTAGCCGTCCGCGACATCGCCTCCAACCGCCCGCTGATCAGCACGCATGAAGAAAAGCACGACGCCCGCTTTAGGAGCGAGGTTGGGCGATCTCTGGCTTGCCCTGCGGTTTCCCTAGCCTGGGCACAGTCCGGTGCAACTTACCCCTGCGGACCCTGGTTCCCCGTGAGTCCCCGTCCGTTCTGGCACGGGAGTGGCACGAGCCAGGGAACCCCGCCCCGGACCTCTCGATGCGAGCTACGGGCGGGTAGGGCACTCAGGTCATCCGACCTGGCGGTTCATCACCGAGATGGTTCCGCTCCTCGGATCGGTGGCTCAGCTCTCCGGGTCGTACATGATCTCGCGCACCTCCTGCGCGCACCGGCACGCCTCGGCGATCTTCGCAGCCCACATCAGCGCGTCCTCGCGCGACGGGACCTCGATGATCGAGAAACCGCCGACGACTGTCTTGGTCTCGGGGTACGGTCCGTCCGTGACCGTACCGTCGGTGGCCACGATGCTCGCCTGCTGACGCTCCACTCCGGCGCCGAAGATCCAGACACCTGCGTCCTTGGCCTCCTGGACCACCCGGTGGGATGCCTCGCCTACCGCCGGGAGGTCCTCCTCGGGGAAGGTCATCGATCCGTCGTCGAACGAGATCAGATACCGCGCCATCGTGTTCGCCTCCTTGTTCAGCGACCACCCGGCCGCCTCGTCGCCGCTCCTGGTTAGACAGACCGCGTGTCGGCTTCTCATCGGTCGTCTCGCCCCGCTTCAACGAGAGGTCGGCGGAGCGACTATTGCCGGGAGCCGCTTTGGGGCGAGTGATCACGGCCCCACAAATCCAGCCAGGCAACCGCGGTCGATTCGCTGGACGTGCGCTCGGCGCCCCCGGAGGGCTTGCAGCGGAAGACCAAGGCGACGATGCCCCTGGTTGTGTTCTTGTAGACGCATGGCAGCTGACCAGTTCATTTTCGAGTACAGGATCCCCGCAGCCGACTGGCACGCCTTCAACTCCCCACAGCCCGCCGTGAGTTCTTCTTCGCGGCGCCCCGCGTCGTCATGGAGATCTTGGGCCACAGCCAGATCAGCATCACGATGGACGTCTACACGCACGTGACATCGGACACGCAGCGCGAGGCCATCAGCCACATGGACCGCCTGCTCAGGCGCCGCCTCGACCGTGGGTGACCGCCCCGGTCGATGTCACCTGTGGATGTCAAACGCCCCGGACCGATCTTCGGCCGGGGCGTTTGCGCTGTTTAACGACGGAGCCCCCTGTCGGATTCGAACCGACGACCTTCGCTTTACAAGAGCGGCGCTCTGACCAGCTGAGCTAAGGAGGCCTGCACGCGCGCCCACCGCGGGCGTGCCCGTGCAGTGTACCCACCTCCCCGCCGGGCCCCGTCGAAAATTTCCGCGAAGTTCACAGGGCTCCGGGTGCTGACAGACCACGTGAACGCCAGGTAGCGTCCTGACCCAGTTCACCCTTGTGGACTACACCACCACCTTTACAACGGATCGTCCGGCACGTTCCTGCCGGTGAAGGGGGCCCATTCACCATGGCCACTGTTTCGTTCGACAAGGCGACCCGGATCTACCCGGGTTCCGAGAAGCCCGCCGTCGACGGCCTGGACATCGAGATCGCCGACGGCGAGTTCCTCGTCCTCGTCGGTCCGTCCGGCTGCGGCAAGTCCACCTCGCTCCGCATGCTCGCGGGGCTCGAGGACGTCAACGGCGGAGCCATCCGCATCGGCGACCGCGACGTCACGCACCTGCCGCCCAAGGACCGGGACATCGCGATGGTGTTCCAGAACTACGCGCTCTACCCGCACATGACGGTCGCCGACAACATGGGCTTCGCGCTCAAGATCGCCGGCGTGCCGAAGGCGGAGATCCGCCAGAAGGTCGAGGACGCGGCGAAGATCCTCGACCTCACCGAGTACCTCGGCCGCAAGCCGAAGGCCCTCTCCGGCGGTCAGCGCCAGCGTGTCGCCATGGGCCGCGCCATCGTGCGTGAGCCCCAGGTCTTCCTCATGGACGAGCCGCTGTCGAACCTCGACGCCAAGCTCCGTGTCTCGACCCGTACGCAGATCGCGTCGCTCCAGCGCCGCCTCGGCATCACCACCGTCTACGTCACCCACGACCAGGTCGAGGCCATGACGATGGGCGACCGCGTGGCGGTGCTCAAGGACGGTCTGCTCCAGCAGGTCGACTCGCCGCGCAACATGTACGACCGCCCGGCCAACCTCTTCGTCGCCGGCTTCATCGGCTCCCCGGCCATGAACCTGGTCGAGGTCCCGATCACCGACGGCGGCGTGAAGTTCGGCAACAGCGTCGTCCCGGTCAACCGCGAGGCCCTCAAGGCCGCCGCCGACAAGGGCGACCGCACGGTCACCGTCGGCGTCCGCCCCGAGCACTTCGACATCGTCGAGCAGAACGGCGGCGCCGCGAAGGCCCTCTCCAAGGAGACCGAGGACGCCCCGGCCGGCCTCGCCGTGTCGGTGAACGTCGTCGAGGAGCTCGGCGCCGACGGCTACGTCTACGGCAGCGCCAAGGTCGGCGACGAGCACAAGGACCTCGTCGTCCGCGTCAGCGGCCGCGCGGTCCCGGAGAAGGGCGCCACGCTGCACGTCGTGCCGCGTCCGGGCGAGACCCACGTGTTCTCCACCTCGACGGGTGAGCGTCTCTCCGACTGACACCGCCGAGGCGGATTCCACACCCGCAGGGGTGGAATTCACCCAAGTTGACGAAGAGGGCCCCGCAGCCTGCTGCGGGGCCCTCTTCGTTGTCGACAAATACCCCGGCAGACCGGGCATTTCGATACGTGTGCGTCAACCCACTACCCAAAGAACGCCGATTTCCCATCCCCCGAACCGGTGACTAAATGTCGCCAAATCATCACCGCGCGCTACCCTCACTCGCGTGAAGCACTCCACCACTAACCAACGGACCCGGCGTGGCCGTGGCCCCGCCCGCCGGATCGGCCGCACCCTCGCCCTCGTTCTGCCTGTCGTCCTGGTGCTCTCCGGGACCCTCGCGGTCACCCGAGTCAACTGGTCGGGGAACCCCGCGGACTCGGTGCTCACCGCGGCCGAAGCCTCGTCGGCGGACGTCTCCACCCGGGCCGCCTCCCGCACCCCCCAGGACGTCCTGCGCGACAAGCTGCTCCTGGAACTCCAGGAGAAGGATCCGGGCGTCGCCCTCACCCACCTCCAGGAAGCGGTGAACGGACGGCCGTCGCTGGCGAAGCACTGCGTCTCCATCGCCCGCGCGCTGGGCCGGGCCGCCGTCCGCGCCTACGGCCCGACGCGCGCCCAGTCCTTCGCCCGCCCGGTGTGCGACACCTCGTTCGCCTCCGGGGTCGCGACCACCCGTCTCTGAACCGCGGCACTCCCCCGCTCGACGGGCGGGGGCGGTCGGCCGACGGCTGTCGCGGAACGGCCCGTTCAGGGCCGCCGGGGAACGGCTGATTAAGGAACGGTTGCCGCCGGAAGCCACGAGCGGGGCGCCACGTACAGTTCGGGCATGACCGATCCGAACGCCGCGTCGCGCCCCGTTCAAGCCGTTGTCCTGGCCGGCGGCCAGGGATCCCGGCTGCGCCCGTACACCGACGACCGGCCCAAGCCGATGGTCGAGATCCCCGGCACCGGGACCCCGATCATCGGACACCAGCTGACCTGGCTCGCCGAGGAGGGCGTCACCGACGTCGTCATCTCCTGCGGCCATCTCGCCGACGTCCTGCAGAAGTGGCTGGACTCGGCGGACCTCCCGGTCACCGTCAAGACGGTCGTCGAGACCGAGCCGCTCGGCCGCGGCGGCGGCCTCAAGTACGCCGCCGCGCACCTCCCTCACCCCGACAGGCCCTGGTACGCGACGAACGGCGACATCTGGACCCGTTTCTCGCTGCGCGAGATGGCGGACTTCCACACCGAGCGCGACGCCGTCGCGACCCTCGCGCTGGCCCGGCCGCGCATCCCGTGGGGCGCCGTGCAGACCGACGGGTTCGGTCACATCACGGACTTCATCGAGGCCCCGCCCTCCACCTTCGAGATCAACGCGGGCGTCTACGTCTTCTCGCCGGAGTTCGCCGACCTGCTCCCCGAGCGCGGCGACCACGAGCGCACCACGTTCCCGCACCTGGCCCGCGAACGCCGCCTGGCCGGCTTCCCGATCCCCCAGGGCGCCTACTGGCGCGCCATCGACACGGCGAAGGACCTGACCGAGGCGGCCAAGGAGCTCGCGGCTCTGGGGCGCTGAGCGGCCGGCCCCCGCCCGGCCACACCCCGTACGACGACGAGGGGCCCCGCACGGAACATCGTGCGGGGCCCCTCGTCGTCGTGGCCGGACGGCGTCCACCCCGGTGACGGGGCGTCGGACCGGCGGCCGGTGGGGTCAGCCCAGCAGGCCGCCCACCAGGCCCGGCTGGCCGCCGGAGGAGCTGCCGCCGCCGCTGCCGGAGCCGCCGCCCGTCGAACCTCCGGTGGTGCCGCCGCTCGCGGTGCCGCCACCGGACGTCGGTCCCGCGCTGGTGCTCGGGGCCTGGTCCACCGGGGCGGACTGCTGGGGCGGGGCCTGGCCGGTGCCCTGGGTCTGGCTGGGCCCGCTGGTGACCGTGCCGCTGCCGCGGGTCGCGCCCGGCGTGGTGGCCGCCGCGCCCGACGGGGACGAGGAGCTGCCCTGCGTCGGCGCCTCGGAGGAGGCCGACGGGGACGCCTTGTGGTGGCGCTCGCCCGGCGTCTCGGGGAGCGGGGAGCCGGGCAGTTCGTTGCGCGGTGCCTCGCCGGGGCCGGGCACCACGACGCGGCCGGCGTCGCGGACGGCACCGCCGAGGAGGGAGCCGATGAGCAGGGTGAGGCCGACGACGACGGTCGACACGAGCGCGCCGCGGCGCAGCACGCGCCGTCGCAGCTCCCCGAGCTCCGCGCGCGGTCCGAGCGTGCGCCAGGCCTCGCCGGACAGGCGTCCGTCGACGGAGTAGACGGGGGCCCCGGCGATGATCAGCGGGGACCAGGCGGCGAGGTAGATGATGTCCGGCGCGTCGTAGGCGGGGACCGTCTTCCAGCTCACGGTGACGATGAGGGCGGCGGACAGCATGGCGCCGACGACGGCGGCGACCCGCTGCCACAGCCCGAGCACCGTGAGGACGCCGACGATGACCTGGAAGAAGGCGATGACGAGACCGGCGCCGACGGGGTGCTGGAGCGCGAACTGCCGCAGCGGCTCGGCGACTTCCCAGGGGTGCAGGGTGTTGAGCCACTTCACCATGGAGCCGCGCTTGCCGCCGTCGAAGTAGACGGGGTCGCAGAGCTTGCCCATGCCGGCGTAGATGGAGATGAATCCGAGGAAGACGCGCAGCGGGAGCAGCACGACCCCGAGGTTCATGCGGCGGCCGGGGTAGTAGGCGTGCCGGACGCTCCCGGAGGAGGCGCCCGACGCCGCCCTGGAGCCGCGCCGCTCGTCCTGGTCCTCGTCCTCGTCGTCCGCTTCGTCGAGTTCGTCCTCGTACTCGTACTCGTACTCGTCGAACTGGTCGTCGGCGTAAGGGGGTTCGTCGTAGGCGCTGCCCACGGTGCGCATGCGCGGCAGCAGCCGGGTCTCACTGGCTTCCGGGGTGCGCTGGCTGCCGACGATGGGCGTCTCGACGGTGTCGACGCCCATGTCGGCTGCGTAGCCGGGGTGTTCGCCGACGCGCGGGATGACCTGGGTCGCCCCTGCGTCGACCGGACCCACGCTGGAGCCGCGTACGGCCTGGAGCAGCCGGTGGGCGCCGGTGTCGTCCGGGGCGGACCGCCCGCTCCAGACGACGGGTGCGCGGCGGCGGCCCCCGGCCGCCGACCCCGCTCTGCCCGCCGTGCCGACGGCAGGGAAGCGCGCGGCGTCGCCGGTGGAGCTGAAGTGCCGCGCGATGCGCGGGGATTGTTTCCGCGCCGGGGCGCCTAGCTGCACGCGGAAGCTCGCATGATTGACGATGACCTGCGCCGGATCGCTCGGCACCTTCACCATGCTCAGCGCGGGAGCGTCGTCGAATCCCGACGAGCGGTCCCCCGTGGGTGTGCGGGGTGTTCTGGTGTCCACACTCATCTAACCGAGTGATGTGTGTTTAGGACACTGCTTTGACCGCACCCATCTGTCCGGACCGCGTCAAGGTCGCCCCGAACGTCCCGATCCACCCGCGGGGGTGACGACGCGCACGCCTGTTCAGGCGCGCCGCCGTGCCGCCTCGTACAGCACAACTCCCGCCGCGACACCGGCGTTCAGCGACTCGGCGCCACCCGGCATCGGGATCCGCACCCGGAAGTCGCAGGTCTCGCCGACGAGTCGGGAGAGGCCCTTGCCCTCGCTGCCGACCACGATGACCACGGGGCCGCCGAGCGCTTCGAGTTCGCCGAGCTCGACCTCACCGTCCGCGGCGAGGCCGACGACCATGAGGCCCGCCTTCTTGTACGCCTCCAGGGCGCGGGTCAGGTTGGAGGCGCGGGCGACCGGGGTGCGGGCCGCTGCGCCCGCGGACGTCTTCCAGGCGCCGGCGGTCATGCCGGCCGCGCGCCGCTCGGGCACCACGACACCGTGGCCGCCGAAGGCGGAGACGGACCGCACCACGGCGCCCAGGTTGCGCGGGTCGGTGACCCCGTCGAGGGCGACGATCAGCGGGTCGGCGCCCTCGTCGTACGCGGCGGCGGCGAGGTCCTCGGGGTGCGCGTACTCGTACGGCGGGACCTGGAGGACGAGACCCTGGTGGTTGAGCCCGTTGGTCATGCGGTCGAGCTCGGTGCGCGGGGCCTCCATCAAGTGGATGCCACCGCGCTCGCCGGCGAGCTGGAGCGCCTCGCGCACCCGCTCGTCGTTGTCGATGAACTGCTGGACGTACAGCATCGTGGCGGGCACGCCCTCGCGCAGCGCTTCCACGACGGGGTTGCGGCCGACGACCATCTCGGAAGTGCCCTTGCCGCCCCGGCCGCGCGGCGCGGGACGGCGCTGCGCCTGCTTGGTCTTGGCGGTGGCGATGCGGTTCTTCTTGTGTCCCTTGCGCATCTCGGCGGGCGGGGTCGGGCCCTTGCCCTCCAGGCCACGGCGCCGCTGACCGCCACTGCCGATCTGCGCGCCCTTCTTGCCGGACATGCGGCGGTTGTTAGCGGCCATGACCTACCTGTCTGTGTGAAGCGTGCGTGTGTACGTATATGAAGTGTGCCGCCCGGAGGCCCGGGCGGCACAATCGATCAAGGTCGACGGAGCGGGCCGCTAGCGCGGTCCGAGCGTCCAGCGCGGCCCCTGGGGGCTGTCCTCGATGACGAGACCCGACTGGTTGAGCTGGTCGCGGATCGCGTCGGCGGTCGTCCAGTCCTTGCGTCCGCGGGCCGCCTCACGCTGCTGGAGCACGAGGCGTACGAGGGTGTCGACGACGCCGTGCAGGTCCTCGCCCCGGTCGCCCTCGCCGGCCCACTGCGCGTCCAGCGGGTCGAGTCCGAGGACGCCGAGCATGGCCCTGACCTCGGCGAGGCGCGCGACGGCGGCTTCCTTGTCGTCGGCGGCCAGGGCGGAGTTCCCCTGACGCACCGTGGTGTGCACCACGGCGAGCGCCCCCGGGACGCCCAGGTCGTCGTCCATGGCCTCCGCGAAGGCCGGCGGCACCTCGTCGGCCGGGGCCACGACCCCGCCCGCCTTCTCCACCACGCGCTGCACGAAGCCCTCGATGCGCGCGAACGCCGACTCGGCCTCGCGCAGGGCCTCTTCGCTGTACTCGATCATCGACCGGTAGTGCGGGGTGCCCAGGTAGTACCGCAGCACGATGGGCCGCCACCGCTTGGTCATCTCGCTCACGAGCACCGAGTTGCCGAGCGACTTCGACATCTTCTCGCCGCTCATGGTGACCCAGGCGTTGTGCACCCAGTACTTGGCGAACTCGTCGCCGAAGGCCTTGGCCTGCGCGATCTCGTTCTCGTGGTGGGGGAAGATCAGGTCGATCCCACCGCCGTGGATGTCGAACGCGGAGCCCAGGTACTTGTGGGCCATGGCGGAGCACTCCAGGTGCCAGCCGGGGCGTCCGCGGCCCCACGGCGTCTCCCAGCTCGGCTCCCCGGGCTTCGCCGCCTTCCACATGGCGAAGTCGCGCGGGTCGCGCTTGCCGGTCTCGCCCTCGCCGGACGGCTGGAGCAGGTTGTCCAGCTCCTGGTTCGACAGCGACAGATACCCCTCGAACGAGCGCACGTCGAAGTAGACGTTGCCGTCGGCCTCGTAGGCGTGGCCGCGTTCGATGAGCCCGCGCATCATCTCGACCATCTCGGTGATGTGGCCGGTGGCACGCGGTTCGTAGGTGGGCGGGAGGCAGCCGAGGGCGTCGTAGCCGTCGTTGAAGGCGCGCTCGTTCTCGTAGCCGATGGACCACCACGGGCGGCCCTGCTCGGCCGACTTGGTGATGATCTTGTCGTCGATGTCCGTGACGTTCCTGATGAACGTCACGTCGTAGCCGCGGTACTCGAACCAGCGGCGCATGATGTCGAAGTTGAGACCCGAGCGGATGTGCCCGATGTGCGGCGCTGCCTGCACGGTCGCACCACACAGGTAGATCGAGACGCAACCCGGCACGAGCGGGGTGAAGTCACGGATCTGCCGGGCGCTGGTGTCGTACAGGCGAATAGTCACCACTCCAGGGTAGTGGCCCCCGGGTAGTGCCCCGCGACCCTTCCGGCTCAAGGGGCACGTATTCGTGACATGGAGGGGTGACACCCGGGCAAGTCGGGCCCGTCCCGGGGGTCCGAAGGGTGACACCCCGGCAGGTCGGCCCTGTTCCGCGGTCCCCGCTCCCGGCCTCAGCCGGTGCGCACCACCAGTGCCGTGGCGACCGCCATCAGTCCCTCCTCCCGGCCGGGGAAGCCGAGACCGTCCGTCGTGGCGCCGGAGACCGACACGGGCGCCCCGACCGCCTCCGACAGCAGCTTCTGCGCCTCCTCGCGGCGCTTGCCGATCTTCGGCCGGGGGCCGACGACCTGCACCGCGACGTTGCCGACGGTGAAGCCCGCCTCGCGGACGATCCGGGCCGCCTCGGTCAGCAGCGTGACGCCCGAGGCGCCGGACCACTCGGGCCGCCCGGTCCCGAAGTGGGCGCCGAGGTCGCCGAGCCCGGCCGCCGAGAACAGCGCGTTGCACGCGGCGTGCGCGACGACGTCGGCGTCGGAGTGGCCGGCGAGGCCGGGGCCCTCCCCGTCCCACTTCAGGCCGGCGCACCACAGCTCGCGGCCCTCCTCGAAGGCGTGGATGTCGGTGCCGATCCCGACGAGCGGGATCACGGGTGCCTCAGAACCCATCGTTGAGCCTCCGTCGCGCGAGAACCGCCTCGGCGAGGACGAGGTCCAGGGGGCGCGTCACCTTGAACGCCTCCTCGTGTCCGGGCACGACCACGACCTGAAGCCCCAGCTGCTCGACCATGCTGGCGTCGTCGGTCACGTCGTCCGTCACGGTCTCGTGGGCCCGCACGAGCGTGTCGCGGTCGAAGCCCTGCGGAGTCTGCACGGCGCGCAGCCGCGCCCGCACGGGCGTGGCCACGACCGGCTCGGGCGCCCCGGGGACGGCCGTGGGCTCGACCTCCTTGACGGTGTCGGCGAGCGGCAGGGCCGGTACGACGGCGGGAGCGCCGTCGCGTACCGCCTCGATGACGGCGTCCACGGTGTCGACGGGCACGAGGGGACGGGCCGCGTCGTGCACCAGGACGATGTCGATGCCGGGCGGCAGCGCGTCGAGCCCGTACTTCACGGACTCCTGCCGGCTGTCGCCGCCGGGGACGACGAGGAAGTCGGTCTTCCCCCAGCTGCCGCTGGGGTTGTCCCCGGGCAGGGCGTGCGTGTCGAGCAGCGCCTTCACCTCGGCCGCGCCGTCGGGCGGGGCCACGACGACGACCAGGGACACGGCGCGGGACGCGGCCATCGCGCGTACCGCGTGGATGAGCATGGGGGTGCCGTTCAGCGCGCGGAGCGCCTTGGGGGCGCCCGGACCGAGGCGCACGCCCCGGCCGGCGGCCGGAATCACGACCGCGGTACGTGCGCCCGACGGCGAAGGGCGCGAATCGTCAGACATCGGTTCCTGTCAGGTTTGTGTGCTCGGCCTTGATGGGTATGGCCCTGGGGGTAACCCCCGGCTCACCGAGTTCGGGGGAGTGCCGGGCGCGACGCCTCGACCGGAACCCTTCCGTGACATCCGGTCGAGCGACTGCACGGGCCCGGCACGCCAGTATCGGGTACTTCGGTCACCCGGGACCGGATTCCCGGGTGAACACCGAGTGGGCGCGGGTGAAAGACTTCCGCGGGTACGAACATGCCGCAGCGCCCGGCGACAGCAAATGCGTCATCGGGCACCGCGGCATTTCGTTGCGCAGCTGCGCGGGCGTGTGCGTAGTCGGGAGGACCGCCGTGGAAAGGCGACCGTCTCGGCGACCGCGGCCTGCGTCAGGACGCGAGAACCTCGTCGAGCAGGGCCTCGGCCTTGTCCTCGTTCGTGTTCTCCGCGAGAGCGAGCTCGCTCACCAGGATCTGGCGGGCCTTGGCGAGCATGCGCTTCTCACCGGCGGAGAGTCCGCGCTCGCGCTCACGACGCCACAGGTCACGCACGACTTCCGCGACCTTGATGACATCGCCGGAGGCGAGCTTCTCCAGATTTGCCTTGTAGCGACGCGACCAGTTCGTGGGCTCCTCGGCGTACGGCGCGCGCAGCACCTCGAAGACCCGGTCCAGCCCGTCCTGACCGACCACATCACGCACGCCGACGAACTCCGCATTGTCCGCTGGCACACGCACCGTCAGGTCGCCCTGGGCGACCTTCAGCACCAAGTAGGTCTTGTCCACGCCTTTGATCTGGCGAGTTTCGATGGCCTCGATCAGCGCGGCCCCGTGATGGGGATAGACCACGGTGTCGCCAACCTTGAACGTCATGTGACAGGTACCCCTTCCGTGGCTATCCAGGGTAACACGGATACGGCGTCTTCTGAATGGCGTTTTCGCAGGTCAGGGCATATCTCGGGGCTTGACAACCACAACAGGAACGTGCTGCGAGGGGCGAGCGGAAGAGGGTATTCGCAGGTCGGAGCCGCTGTCCAGGGGGAGCGAAACGCGCACGTTACACACACCGAGAGCCCCTGACCAGCGTCCGAACATCCCGTTTTGTCCCGCTCCAAGGGTGCGACTTCCGCTACTCCGTTCGGGGAGCGGAGCCGAGTACGAGTCGAATCCGGAATTGATCAAGAAGGCCGATGATCGACCGCCGATCTGCCGGCCGTCCGGCCGCGATCAACCGCGGTTCAGTCCGTGATCGATTTTAGAGAGCGCCGAGCATTCCTTCACCCTCTTACGACGCCTTACGGGAAAATCCGCAAGCCGATGACGGGGGAACTTATGTGAATGGCGGACCAGCATGTCACCAAAACAGTCCCGCCGCGTCGGTGAAGTGCGCGACGGACGCGCCGCGCACCCCGCGCGGCGGAGCCCGTCGACGCTTAGAGGCGGGTCGGGTGCGGTGGCGTGGGAACGGCTCGGTAACCTAAGGCCGCTGACAGACCCTTAGGGCGGCTTTACAACGAAGTCGCCCTGCTTCGCCCACGTTCAAGGAGTTGCCGCCGCCGTGAGCAGCAGCCTTCGACGCGGCGCTCTCGCCGCCGCCGCCATCGCGTTCTCGATCGCCTCGCTCGCCGCATGCGGTGCCGGCAGCAACGCACAGACGCTGGAGGTCAAGCCGGACAACGCGGCCACCTCCGTCGGCACCATCAAGATCCAGAACGCCACCGTGATCACGCAGCCCGACCTCCAGTCGACGGGCCCCGCCGTGATCTCCGCGACCATCTTCAACAACGGCCGCACCCCGCAGACGCTGGACTCGATCACCATCGCCGAGACGAACAAGGCGGCCACGATCTCGCCCGCCAAGGGCTCCGGCAAGCTGACCATCCCCGCCGGCGGCTCCGTCGTCATCGGCGGCAAGGGCAACGCCTCCGCGGTCCTGGACAACAGCAGCGAGGCCGTCCAGGACGGCAACGCCCAGAAGGTCACCTTCGGCTTCAGCAGCACCGGGGACGTGAGCCTGCGCGCCTTCGTCGTCCCGGCCGAGAGCTACTTCTCCAAGTGGGGCCCGAGCAACATCCCGGCGGCCCCCGGCGCCTCCGAGACCGGCACGGCGACGACCAAGCCGTCCGGCAGCGCGAGCGGCTCGCCGTCCGGGTCCGCCTCGGGCAAGCCCACGGGCACCGCCTCGTCGAACGCGACGGCCACGGCGACCGCCACGGGCACGGCGACCGCCTCGGCCGGTCACTGACCTGTCCACGACGAAGGGCGGGACCCCCGGAAAGGGGTCCCGCCCTTCGTCGTACTCGCGCGACCGGACCGCCTCGGCGGCACCGCGCCTCGGACGCGCCCGGACGTGAGGCCGGTCTACGGCTCGAACTTGTAGCCGAGGCCGCGCACCGTCACCAGGTAACGCGGCGCACCGGGGTCGGGCTCGATCTTCGCGCGCAACCGCTTCACGTGGACGTCGAGCGTCTTGGTGTCGCCCACGTAGTCGGCGCCCCAGACCCGGTCGATGAGCTGCATACGGGTCAGCACCCGGCCGGCGTTGCGCAGCAGCATCTCCAGCAGATCGAACTCCTTCAGCGGGAGGTCGACCTTGGAGCCGGAGACGGTGACCACGTGACGGTCGACGTCCATGCGGACCGGTCCGGCCTCCAGCGCGGCCGGGGTGACCTCCTCGGGCTCCCCGCGGCGCCGCAGGACGGCGCGGATGCGGGCAACCAGCTCGCGGGAGGAGAACGGCTTGGTGACGTAGTCGTCGGCTCCTATTTCGAGCCCCACGACCTTGTCGATCTCACTGTCCTTGGCGGTGACCATGATCACCGGGACGTTGGAGCGGCCGCGCAGCTGACGGCACACCTCCGTGCCGGGCAGTCCCGGCAGCATCAGGTCGAGGAGGACGAGGTCGGCGCCGTTGCGCTCGAACTCGTCGAGTCCGTCGGGCCCGGTGGTCGCGATGGCGACCTCGAAGCCCTCCTTGCGAAGCATGTACGACAGGGCGTCGGAGAAGGACTCCTCGTCCTCGACGACGAGCACACGGGTCACGGAAGGACCTCCGGGGCAGGAAGCGGTTCGTACGGGGATGAGACGGTGGTCGTCCCGTCGGGCTGCCCGGTCTCGTCCTCTTCGTCGAGTCCGGGCATGTGGTGTTCGTGCGCACGGTCGCGGGCCGCGCCCGCCTCCGGCAGCCGCAGGGTGAACGTGGAGCCCTGACCCTCGGAGCTCCAGACCGTGACCTCTCCCGCGTGCGAGGCGGCCACGTGCTTGACGATCGCGAGGCCGAGACCCGTACCGCCGGTCTGGCGGGAACGGGCCGGGTCCACGCGGTAGAAGCGCTCGAAGATGCGCTCCTTGTCCTTGTCGGAGATGCCGATGCCCTGGTCGGTCACGGCGATCTCGATGAGGTCCCCGCCCGGCGCGGTCACCCTGCGTGCGGCTATGCCCACACGGGTACGGGCCGGGGAGTAGTTGACGGCGTTCTCGACGAGGTTGCCGAGAGCCGCGGCGAGCTGGCCGCGGTTCCCCCAGATGCTCAGGTCGGCGGTGCCGCCCGCGGCCATGGTGATCTGCTTGGTGCCGGCCTGGTGGCGGCACCGGTCGATCGCCTCGGCGACAAGCTCGTCGACACGCACCGGCTCGGCGTCCTCCAGGGGGTCGTCGTTCTGCACCCGTGACAGGTCGATGAGCTCCTGGACCAGGTTGGTCAGCCGGGTGGCCTCTATCTGCATGCGCCCGGCGAAGCGCTCCACCGCCTCCGGATCGTCCGAGGCGTCCATGACCGCTTCGGAGAGCAGGGAGAGGGCGCCCACCGGGGTCTTGAGCTCGTGGCTGACGTTCGCGACGAAGTCGCGCCGTACGGCCTCGATGCGCCGGGCCTCCGTCAGGTCCTCCACGAGCAGGAGCACGAGCCGCGAGCCGAGCGGTGCCACGCGGGCGGAGACGGCGAGGGCCTCGCCCCGGCCCGTCCCGCGCCGCGGGAGGTCCAGCTCGACCTGGCGTATCTCCCCGTCTCGGCGGGTGTCACGTGCCATCTGGAGCATCGGCTCCACGGACAGCTTGCCGCCGCGCACCAGCCCGAGGGCGTACGCCGCCGAGCTGGCCTTGACCACGGCGTCCGCCTCGTCGAGCACGACGGCGGATGACCGGAGCACGGAGAGCACGGTGTCGACACCGGGCGGAAGCACCGGGTCCGTGTGCAGGGAAGTACGGGTAGGGCGTTTCTGGTCGCGCTCGCTCCAGCGGAACGCCAGCATGGCGATGACACCGGTGAGCACTCCGGCGATCGCTGCCGCTGCGGCGACCGCCGCGTTCACGTCCATGCGTCCAGGTTAGGCATGCCGTCATGCCTGGCCACAGCCATCAGAGTGCGAGCTCGAACACTCGTCGCCCAGAGTTCACCTAGGAGCTAGGGTCGGTTCACTTGAGGTGACGGAAACGGACGCGTACGGGCCGGAACGTGGGAGCGTGGGGTTCATGGGGCCTGTCCGAGGTCAGGGCCCTGCCCCCGGACCCCCAAGCTGACGTGAGAGAGGGACAACCAGATGCGGGACGCGTACCACGAGGAACTGGACTCGATCGGCGAGGGCCTGGTCGAGATGGCCCGGCTCGTCGGGTCGGCGATCGGGCGCGCCACGACGGCCATCCTCGACACCGACCTGAAGCTCGCCGAGAGCGTGATCGCGGCCGACCAGAAGGTCGACGATCTGCAGCACGACCTGGAGGCCCGTGCGATAGCCCTGCTGGCCCGGCAGCAGCCGGTGGCGACGGACCTGCGCATCGTCGTCACCTCCCTGCGCATGTCGGCCGACCTGGAGCGCTCCGGCGACCTGGCCCAGCACGTCGCGAAGCTGGCCCGGCTGCGCTTCCCGGAGCGCGCGGTCCCCAGCGACCTGCACGCCACCGTCCTGGAGATGGGCCAGCTCGCCCAGCGCCTGATGGCCAAGGCCGCCGAGGTCGTCATCACCAAGGACGTCGACCTGGCGCTCCAGCTGGAGCAGGACGACGACGAGATGGACCTGCTGCACCGCACGCTCTTCCAGCACCTGCTGGACGACCGCTGGAAGCACGGCATCGAGACGGCCGTCGACGTCACCCTGCTGGGCCGCTACTACGAGCGCTTCGCCGACCACGCGGTCTCGGTCGCCAAGCGAGTGGTGTACCTGGTCACGGGCGAGCACGCGGACGACCTCCAGCCGGACATCCAGCCGGTGACGGGCGTCGAGGGGACCTGATCAGGGACCTCGCGGGGGCCTGACCGGGGTCCTGCGGGCGGCACGATCGGGTCCCTGCGGGGCCTCGGCCATCGTCCCTGCGGGGGCTCGATCGAGGTCCGTGCGGGGGCTCGACCGGGGTTCTGCGGGGGCTCGACCGGGGTTCGTCCGGCGGTCGTCGTCCCGCTGTGGGGCGCGTGTGCACCTCAATGCGCCGTTGATGCGCCTGCCGTACTGGGCATGAAATGGGCGACAGGAGCTGTGCGGTGCAGTGTGCCTCGCACGCCTTCGCGCCTGAAGGAGGGACCTATGGCCGAATCGCCCAGCACGCCCGACCCCACGCAGGACCGCGACACCCAGCAGCCCGCCGAGATCAAGAGCCTCCCACTGTTCGGAGCCTGCGGATGCGGCTCCGGCTGCGGGTGCGGCTGCCAGTCGGGCAATCCGTGCCAGTGCGGCTGACCGAGTAGCACGACGAAGGGCCCCGCTCGTGCGAGCGGGGCCCTTCGTCGTCGTCGCGCCCCGACGGCTCGGGCCTTTCGGCCGCGGCCGACGACACGACGACGGGGTGAAGGCCTTCGAGACCTCCACCCCGTCGAGGTGGGTTCCGCGGGCCGGGCGTCAGGAGCCCGTCCGGTCCGTCGGTGAGGGGCGGTCAGCGGGTGCGACCGTCACTCACCACCGGAGTCCATCGAACCGCCGTCCGATGAACCGGCGTCCGACGAACCCTGGTCCATGGAGCCCTGGTCGGACGAGCCCTCATCGGACGGGCCGGCCTCGGTACCGGGGTCGGTCTGGCTACCGTCGGTACCGGGGTCCGTCTGGCCCGGGTCGGTCTGGCCCGGATCGGTCTGCGGGTCCGTCTTCGGATCGGTCTGCGGATCGGTCTGCGGGTCCGTCTGCGGGTCCGTCTGCGGATCGGTCTGCGGATCGGTCTGCGGGTCCGTCTGCGGGTCCGTCTGCGGATCGGTCTGCGGATCGGTCTGCGGGTCCGTCTGCGGGTCCGTCTGCGGGTCCGTCTGCGGGTCCGTCTGCGGGTCCGTCTGCGGGTCCGTCTGCGGGTCCGTCTGCGGGTCCGTCTGCGGATCGGTCTGCGGATCGGTCTGCGGATCGGTCTGCGGGTCCGTCTGCGGATCGGTCTGCGGGTCCGTCTTCGGGTCGGTCTGCGGATCGGTCTTCGGGTCCGTCTTCGGGTCCGTCTTCGGGTCCGTCTTCGGGTCCGTCTTCGGGTCCGTCTTCGGGTCCGTCTTCGGGTCCGTCTTCGGGTCCGTCTTCGGGTCCGTCTTCGGGTCCGTCTTCGGGTCCGTCTTCGGGTCCGTCTTCGGGTCCGTGCCCGGCTCTCCCGGCTTACCGGGCTCCCCAGGCTTGCCCGGCTCTCCCGGCTTACCCGGTTCCCCAGGCTTGCCCGGCTCCCCCGGCTTACCCGGTTCCCCAGGCTTGCCCGGCTCCCCCGGCTTACCCGGCTCTCCCGGCTTACCCGGCTCACCAGGCTTACCGACCTTGCCCTCGTCCTTCCAGTGGTCCTTGTCCTTGGTGTTCCAGTGGTCCTTGTGGTGCTTCCACCAGTGGTGGTTGTTGTGGGTGTCCCAGAAGTAGTACGCATGGTTGCCCTGCCACACGTAGTAGCACTTGTGGTGGTCGTCCCAGTAGTACTTGTAGTGGTCGCCCCAGCAGTAGTGCTTCCTGTGCTTCTTGTCCCAGTGACCCTTGCCCTTGTTCCAGCAGTAGTGCTTGCCCTTGCCCTTGCCGTGGTGTGCGGCGGCATTGGTCACCATCGAGGCGTCGGACATCGGAGCCGCCGATGCGGCCGCGGCCGGCAGAACCACGCCACCGGCGACCACGACGGACGACGCCACGATCGTGGCGATGTTCAGCCGGCGCTTGGGACGGACGGCGCCGTGCTTTCGGATGATATGGGCCATGATTTGTTTCCTCCTGGCGATGGAATTCGCTTTGTGCGACGCGGAGCCTCGTTTTCCTTCCGGCCTTTCCGGTGAGGCCCGCACCACCAGTAGGCCCGAATCGCGCAGCAGGATCACGTTCCGAGGGTTCGGGACTTGACGAGCGCCAGGACAGCGGGTAAAAGCCACATAAGGGGCACTCTCGCGGATCACCCCCACTTCACAGAAGTGGCATCTGATCTGCGACGGCGTCGACGACATGCCGTCCCCCGCACTCCGAACCCGCCCGGCGTCGAACCGCGCCGCGGAGGACACCGGGGTGACCCGGATCGCGGACGCACCGCGCAGAGACCGACCGGGAAAAATCGATCCACCCCGATATCAATCCGCCTCGATATCGAAGAAATTCGGAATGTGCTCGGCGATTTCACGGCCGCGACCGTCGCCACGCCCTCATCACCGCTCCGTCATCACCGCTCCGTCATCACCGCTCCGTCATCACCACGCCGCCATCGTCACGCGACCGGAATTCCCGGCCGGGGCACGGCCGTACGCCGGCCGGACGGCCACGGTCCGCCCGGCATCACCCGCGGTGGGTGATGTCCTGACGACGCCTCGGGGGAACGCTGGACGAGTGCCGGACGGCCACGCGCGCACGCCGTGGCCGCATCCGTGCGTCGGAGGAGGGCCCGTGAACCAGTACCCGCCCATCGCGGAGCACGGAATGGTCGGCGATCTCCAGACGGCGGCCCTGGTGTCGTCGGGCGGGACGGTCGACTGGTGGTGCACCCCCCGCTTCGACTCGCCCAGTGTCTTCGCCTCGCTCCTGGACAGCGAGCGCGGCGGCCACTGTCGTCTCGCCGCCGACCAGGCGGAACGGAACGGGATGACGGTCCGCCAGTTGTACCTGTCCGACACGGCCATCCTCGTCACCCGGTTCATGGGGCCCGGTGGCGTCGGCGAGGTCGCCGACTTCATGGAGCCGATCGATTCCCCCACGCCGACGGACCGGCACCGGCTCGTCCGGATCGCCCGCGTCGTGCGGGGCAGTCTGCCCTTCACCCTCGACTGCCGTCCGCGCTTCGACTACGGACGGGCCCCGCACACGCTCGCCCTCGTCGACGACCACTCCGCCGTCCTCCACGGACCCGGCACGGATCTTCATGTGCAGTCCACCACCGGTGTCCGGGCCGACGGCGACGACCTCACCGCCCACTTCACCCTCGACGCGGGCCAGGCGGCCGCCGTCGTGCTGACCAGCACCGCGAGCGGCGGTCCCGCTCCGGCCCCGCCCACGCTGGACGGCATCGCCGAAGTACTGGAGTCGTGCCGGGCGTTCTGGCAGTCGTGGCTTCGCTCGTGCACGTACCGCGGACGCTGGCAGGACATGGTGAACCGCTCCGCGATCACCCTCAAGCTGCTCACGTACGCACCCACGGGGGCGCCCGTCGCCGCGGCCACCATGGGACTGCCCGAACAGGTCGGCGGCGAACGCAACTGGGACTACCGCTACACCTGGATCCGTGACGCCTCGCTGTCGGTGCGGGCCCTGATCGATCTCGGCTTCGACACGGAGGCGCACGCGTTCCGCCGCTGGCTGCGCCATCGCATCGAGGCCGGCGGCAACGCCTCCGGCGACCCGCTGCAGATCATGTACCGCGTCGACGGCGACCCCCACCTGGCCGAGGAGACCCTCGACCACCTGGAGGGCTACATGGGTTCGCGGCCGGTGCGCGCGGGCAACGGCGCGGCCGGCCAACTCCAGCTCGACATCTACGGCGAGGCCTCCGACGCGCTCGTCGTGGCCGGCGACATGGGGGCGATCCGCGGCTGGAAGTCGCTGCGCGACGTGCTGGACTGGCTCACCGACCACTGGGACCAGCCCGACGAGGGCATCTGGGAGACCCGCGGAGGTCGGCAGAACTTCACGTACAGCCGCCTGATGACCTGGGTGGCGTTCCAGCGCGGTGTCCACGCGGCCACCCACTTCTCCCGCCCCGCCGACGTCGCCCGCTGGACCGAGGCCCGCGACGCGGTCTTCCGCCAGATCATCGAGAAGGGCTGGCACGAGAAACGGGAGGCCTTCGTCCAGCACTTCGACACCGACGTCCTGGACGCCTCGCTGCTCCTGATGCCCCGGGTCGGCTTCCTGTCGCCGCAGGACCCGGACTGGCTCAGCACGCTCGACGCGATGGACGAGGACCTGGTGAGCGACAGCCTGGTCTACCGGTACGACCCCGCGGCCTCGCCGGACGGACTGCGCGGCTCCGAGGGGACGTTCAACCTGTGCAGCTTCCTGTATGTGGAGGCCCTGGCCCGTGCCGGGCGGCTCACCCAGGCCCGGTACGCCTTCGACAAGATGCTCACGTACGCGAACCCCGTCGGCCTGTTCGCCGAGGAGATCGGCCCCTCGGGCGAACAACTCGGCAACTTCCCCCAGGCGTTCACCCATCTCGCCCTGATCACCGCCGCCATGGCTCTGGACGAGCAGCTCGCCAAGGCGGAGACGGGGCCGGATCACGGCGCCGGCCGGCCGACGCCGTTCCGCTACCGCTACGCGGTGCCCCCCGAGGGCAGGACCGGAGGAGGCGGCACCGGTGGCTGAGACCGTCGCGGCGGGGCAACGGAGCGGACACCGGCGGGAGTTGGCGGCCCTCGCCCTCGCCCAGTTCATCTGCAGCTTCGCCGGCTCCAACATGAACGTGATGATCAACGACATCAGCCGCGACCTGGACACCACCGTGCAGGGCGTGCAGGTGGCGATCACGATCTTCCTGCTGGTCATGGCCGCCCTGATGATCCCCGGCGGCAAACTGACCGACCGCTACGGCCGCAAGCGGTGCCTTCTGACGGGCCTCGTCGTGTACGGCGTCGGCGCGCTGCTCAGCGCCGTCGCTCCGGGCCTGGGCGTGCTCATCCTCGGCAACTCGATCCTGGAGGGCGTCGGCACGGCGCTGCTCATCCCGCCCGTCTACATCCTCACGACGCTCCTCTACCCCGACATGACCTCCCGCGCCCGCGCGTTCGGGGTGATCATGGCGCTGGGCGGCATCGGGGCCGCCGCGGGTCCGCTGATCGGCGGACTCATCACGACGGGCATCAGCTGGCGGGCGGCCTTCGTGTTCCAGGCCCTGGTGATCGTGGTGATCGTCGTGCTGAGCCGGGGGATCGAGGATCCGCTGCCGCCCGAGCCGGACCGCCCCTTCGACACCGTCGGCGCGGTCCTGTCCGCGGTCGGTCTGGTCCTGATCGTCATGGGCATCCTGGCCGCGGACAACGACGTGTGGCTGATGCTCGGCCTGCTGCTCCTCGGCATCTTCATGCTCTGGTGGTTCTTCCACTGGGTGCGCGCCAGGGAGACGTCCGGCAAGGAACCGCTGCTCTCGCTCTCCCTGTTCCGCAACCGCACCTCCAACCTGGGGCTCGTGACCCAGAACGTCCAGTGGCTGCTGCTCATGGGCTCGTCGTTCACCGTGGCCGCCTACCTCCAGGTGGTGCGCGGCTACGACGCCATCGGGACCGGTGTCATCTTCACGGCGGCGACGCTCGGGCTGCTGGTCTCGTCGCTGGCGGCCGAACGTCTCGCCCGGCGGCACCCGCAGCGGACGCTGATCATGACCGGTTTCGCCGTCTCCGTGGTGGGCGTGGCCGTCCTGATCGTCCTGGCCGGCAGCCTGTCCTCGGCCTGGGCCTTCGCCCCCGGTCTCCTGCTCCTCGGCCTCGGCCTCGGCGTGATGCTGACCCCGTCGGTGAACGTCGTCCAGTCGAGCTTCCCCGAGGAGCAGCAGGGCGAGATCTCCGGCCTGTCCCGCAGCGTCTCGAACCTGGGCTCCTCCTTCGGCACGGCGATCGCCGGCACCATCCTGGTCTCCGGCCTCACCAGGGGCGCCTACGCCGCGGCGATGCTCGTCCTCGCAGCGATCGGCCTCGCCGGCCTGGCAGCGGCCGCCCTCCTCCCCCACGACCGGCCTCGGCCTCCGGCCCGCCCCTCCTGATCACGGGCGCCCGGCGTCCGGCGCTCCGACGACGGCCGGCACGTACACGTTCACCGTGACGGCCACCGACCCCGATTCCGACGTGCCCGCGGCCTCACGGCCCAGTTCCCGGCCGATCCGCCGGTGGTCCGGGCCGCCCTCTGGGAGGAAGGCGGCCCGGACACGGGGTCACTTCGAGACCGTCACCTTGAGCGGGGCCAGATTCGGGCTCGGAACGAGCTTGCCGGTGCTCGCGGACAACGGCTGGGAGGCCGGGCTCTGCGGGATGTCACCCTTGTAGTACGAGGTGTACGTGTAGTTGCTGTCGACGCCGATGGCCCTGCCGATCAACGGGACCACCTTCGCGTCGACGGAGGCGTTGCCGCCGAACACGGCCACGTGGTTCAGGCTCGCCGACGTGCGCATCATGTACCACTTGGTGTCGTACGTCAGCGAGGTGACGTCGGTCCACAGCAGCGGGCCGAACGTGGTCATCGCCGACGACGCGGAGACGCCGCCGGTCCAACTGTTCACCGAAGCCAACGCGGCGTCCGACGGCGACGACCACCAGAACTCGGCGAGCCTCGCGGCGACCGGCGCCGGACTGCCGCCGAAGCGGTAGTAGCTGTACTTGCTGGGCCAGTGGGGCAGCTTGCCGGCGTTGTACGCCTTGGCCAGCGCCGACTCGGCGTCGACCCCCACCGTGATGATCTTCGTCGTGCTCGGGCTGTACTTGTTCAGGTAGCCGTACACGGACGGGGTCATGGTCGAGCCCTCGGTCAGCAGGACGACCGCGGTGCCCGAGGTACCCATGGCGCCGGCGGCGGAGCTGGCCGCGAGGGCGTTGTGGTAGTCGGTGCCGGTCGCCAGGAACACGTACTTCGGGGCGCTGGTGATCGTCTTGGCCACGGCCACCGAGGTGGAGTAGCGCGACACGTCGGACAGCCGCTTGGCGACATACCCGAGCGAGGTCACCTTGGACGCCACCGAGCTGTTGAGGATGCTGGTGCCGCCGACCAGGTAGACGGTCTTGCCCTTGGGCAGCATGCGCTTCAGCTCGGTCTGGACGGAGGAGTCCAGGCCCGTGCGGGAGGTCATCAGCACCGGTCCGTGCTTCTTGCCGGCCAGCGAGGTCGCGGTGGTGGCGTACGCGGAGTCCGACTTGCTGATCAGGACGGCCGCGCTCGCGTTCATCAGGCCCGGCACGCTCTTGCCGAGGGTGTTCCACGTCCACTTGGACGACGCGATGTTCGTGCCGTAGGTGTCGGCGCCGTAGACCCGGGAGATCGCGTTCTTCCGGAGCGGCTGCCAGGCCACGTCCGTGCCGTCGGCCATCGGCACACGTGTCTCCGTGCCCGCGGCGAGGTCGCGGATCCATATCTGCGAACCGCTGGCGGTGTCCGCGCTGCCGGTGAAGTAGGTGTCGTACGCGATCCGGTCGCCCTTGGGCGACCAGGCGGGACGGTTGTGGTCGACGGGGTCCGTGGTGACCTGGGTCAGCCCGGTGCCGTCGGCCTTGACCGTGAAGAGCTGCTTGTGCCCGGCGACGCTCCGGGTGAAGACGAGCGACTGCCCGTCCGGGGACATGCTCGGCTCGTCCGCGTTGGCGGCCACCTTCGTGAACGCCTTGGTGGGGCCGTTGTAGACCCAGACGGCCGGAGTGCCGGTGGTGGAGCAGCTCGTGCCGGTGCGCACGAAGGCCAGCTTGCCGTTGACGGCGCCGCTGGCCTTGGAGTCGCAGCCGTCGACATCGGTGCCGAACAGCGCCTGAGGAGCGCGGGCGCTGTTGGCCACGGCCAGCCGAAGCCGGCCTCCGGCGGTGAAGACGATGTCGCCTCCGCCGTACCAGAACGTCGGATCGGTCGGATGCCAGCCACTGCCCGTCGGCATGACGATGTCGTCGCCCGATATCGACTCCTGGGCGTACGTCTTCGTGCGGAGACGGCCGTCGGCGGAGCCCACATAGGCGATCTGGCTGCCGTCGGCGGACCAGGCGGCCTGATTCGCCGTCTCGTTGAACGAGGCGCTCTTGGTCCCGTCGGGGTTGATGTAGCGCAGCCAGCCGCCCTCGTTGTACAGCAGCCTGCCGTCCGTGGCCGGCCAGCCGGCGGTGTCGGCGGTCGCCCGGCCCGGGAGCCCGGCGACGAGACCGGCCGCGAGTGCGGCGACGGTCGTGAGCGCCGCGAATCCGCGACGCGCAGAGATGTTCAATGTGCCCCCACAGATGAATGGATGGCTGCGTCGCCCCTCCCCCGAGGCGAACGGACGGCATCGTGTTGGTCGTCCGTACGGCAGCGGCGAAACCTTAGCGCCGTGCCACGGCATTTGTGGAGGCAGGGGCACCCGGTGCCGACGCGCGCGCTCGTGAACCGCCGGCCGACGGCCAGCCCGTCCGACGGCAGCAGGGGGCGGGGGCGGCTCACGCACGGCGCCGCCACAGCATCAAGCCCCCTGCCACGCGAAAGATCGCAGGTAGGGGGCTTGATCGCGTCTGGTTACTTCTTCTTGCCCTGGGTCTTGTCGGGGATCTTGATGAGCTGGGTATTTGCAGGTCAGGGGCGATGCGCTCGTGCCCTTGGTGGTCGTCATTGGTCATCATTGGCCGCTGTTGAGCAACCTCGCACGGCCCAGGGACGGCCCAGGACTCGGCCGCCCGGCGTCCACACCGGAGCGGGAAGCGACGGTCCGCCGATCACTCAAGAGGTTGGGGAGCGGCTGGAAGCTGTTCGCTGTGGAGCCAGCCAACCGGGACCGGCATTGGCCGTGGCTGGCCGCCCGTGGTGGCACGGCTGTGGCTCGCGGTTGGGGGAGAACGGCTCCGGGCGGGTGGTACGGCCCAGGCGCGGCAGTGGTGCGACGGACGCGGGCCACCGTCCAAACCGGCGGGGGTGGGATTGTTCTGCGCCGAGGAGTTCGCGTACCCGGGCAACCGGCTCATACTGGGTGCAAAAGACGCGCACGTCCTGGAGCACCCGCAATGCCGGATCCCATGATGGCGGGGGAGCCGATCGCTAGGGTCGGGAAGGCCGCGGCCTGGTGCAATGTGCTGCCGGTCGCCTTGATCGTCTCGGACGGCGCCGGACGGATCATGCAGTGGGCGAAGGCTGCCCCGGAGCTGCTCGGCTACACCGCAGATGAGGCCATCGGCCGTACCATCACCGACCTCGTACTCCCTGACAGCAGCCTGGCGGTTCGCACCGTGCAAGACTCGGTCGCTTCCGGACGCAGCGTGACCGGACTGTTCCCGGTGCGGCACAAGAACGGCGCCATCGTCGAGGTGGAGGTGTGGGCGTGCCCTGTCGCGGCCCAGGTCGGGCCGGGCTGGAACGCGCTGATCCTGGCCGCCGAGGCCCACGCCGCACGGCAGGCCCGTGAGGGCGGTGCGCTGCTGGACGGACTGTTCGCCCGCTCGCCGGTCGGTATGGCGGTCTTCGACACCGAGCTGCGTTTCCAAGAGATCAATCGCGCATTGGAAGTGATGACCGGACTACCCAGCTCGGCGCATGTAGGAAGGCGACTGCCGGAGATGCTGCCCGGCGTCAACAGCGAGCAGATGGAGGCGGCGATGCGCCGGGTACTGGTCACCGGCGACCCCGTGGTGAACTTCCGCAGCGTCGGCCGCACCCCCGCCGACCCCGGCCACGACCGCTCCTGGTCCTCCTTCTACTTCCGCCTGGAGAACGCGGTCGGCAAGTCGCTCGGGATCAGCGCCTCGATCATCGACATCACCGCGCAGGCGGAGACCGCACAAGAGGCCAGCGGCCATCAACGCCTGGAACTGCTCAACAAGGCCGCGATGCGGGTCGGCACCACCCTCGATGAGACCCGCACCGGGCAGGAGCTGGCCGACATCGCCGTACCCGGCCTTGCCGACATCACCACGGTCGACGTCCTGCCCGTTCTCACCGACGACGCCGACCCCATGATCAGCCTGAGGGGCGGCGCCGTCCTGCGCCGCCTCGGCAAGGCCCACGCCCGAGGGTTCCCGGGCGCCGACATCCTCACCCCCGTCGGCAGCACCCTGCGCTTCCCCGCCGTCGCCCCCTACACGCAAGCCATGATCGACCGGCGCCCGTTCCTCCTGCCACACATCGACGCCAGTGCTATCGACCCTGCCGCTCCCTACACATCCACCCCCGAAAGGCTCCGCTCCCTGGGCGTGCACTCGATGATGATGGTCCCACTCATCGCCCGTGGCCTGGTCCTCGGCGTCGCCACCTTCCTGCGTGGTGACGAGAGGTCGGCCTTCGACGCCGCCGACCTCACGCTCGCCGGTGATCTAGCCGCCCACGCCGCTGTCTGCATCGACAACGCCCGGCTGTACCACCGCGAGCGCGACACCGCGCTCACCCTGCAGCGGAGCATGCTCCCCCGCCGGGTGGAACCCCCGTCAGGCTTTGAGATCGCCCACCGCTACTGCCCCGCCTCTGACGTCAACGAGGTGGGAGGGGACTGGTACGACGTCACCACCCTCGCCCCCGGCAGGGGCTCCCTCGCCGTCGGTGACGTCATGGGGCACGGCATCCAAGCCGCGGCCATCATGGGACAGATGCGCACCACCGTGCGTGCTCTTGCTCACCTGGATCTGGCCCCCGACCAGCTCCTGGACAACCTCGACCATGCATTGCAGGAACTCGACAGCCCCGTGCTGGCCACCTGCCTGTACGGCGTCTGCGACGCCACGGCCCACCGCTGCTGGTTCAGCCGCGCAGGCCACCCCCCGCCCGCGCTTGTCACTCCCGACGGCACCGCCCGCCTCCTCGATCTGCCGTCCGGCGTCCCCCTCGGTATCGGCGGGATCCCGTACGCCACGACCGAGGTCACCCTCGAACCCGGCAGCGTCCTCGTCCTGTACACCGACGGCCTCGTCGAAAGCCGTGCAACCGACCTGGATCAGGGCCTGGACGAACTCATTCACCTCCTCACTGGCGCCCACCTCGACGTCGACCAACTGTGCGGCACCCTCATCGACCACCTCGCCCCGTCCCCTGTCGAGGACGACATCACCATCCTTGCCGCCCGCATCGGCTCTCCCACGCCTTGACGGCTGATCGTCGCGTCAGTACGGCCTCTGTACCGCTGACAGCACCTGGAGGACGAGCACGGCGGCCTGGCAGACCAAGCGATCGATCCTGAAGAGGATCGTCTGGAGGCCATCCCGGCCGAAAAGTTCCAGCGGGTGTGGGCCCGGTGAGCGCGCTGTACAACCACTTTAGGAGCGAGGTTGGGCGTTCGAGGGCCTGACCTGCGGGATACCGACGCCGCGCCTGCCGGGTCTGGGCTCCCCCAGCAGCCGCAGTTCCCCCTGAGTCCCCGCCCAATCTGGTGCGGCTGTGGCACGGGGACTCCTTCGAGCCCTCTTTTCCCTACCGGGCGCGGTCACCCTCGCGCCCTGACAGACTCGGTCCAATGATCGGAGTGCCTGCTGCCGAAGAGCAGCCCGAGAGCCTCGTATCGTCCCTTCCAGCCGCTGCGGTCGTGGGGGCGATGGCTCTTCTCTTCACGGTCGCTACGTTTTGGTGGCTCAATGCTCGTCTGGGAGCGTTGAAGAGTTGGGAGCCTCAGACATACGCCATGTCGCTCAGTCCGGACTACGTGCGTGCACGCCTGCCACTCGTTCTGTTTAACACCGGAGCCAGATCGATCGTGGTGTTGGACATGCGGATGAGATTTCCGGATGAACCTGAGGCAATCTGGCCGTTGCGCTGGACCGGCATGTCCGACGAACTCATGCCCAAATCAGCGGACGATGTCGTAGCCCCAGCGGGCTTCGCCATCGGGGGGCGGACAGCAGAACAACGGGTCGTCAGTTTCAGTGTGCCGTCACCAGGCTTCATACCTGAAGTGCGCGAGTACCAGGTGGTGCTTGAAGCGGTTCTGGGGCAGCGAAAGCTGTGGCAGCGTGCGCTGAGGCGGGACAGTAGGTGGCAGCCGTTTCTGCACTTCACTCTGCGTTTGGGGCCTATGCAGTACTCGGGTTCGTACGGCGCCTACTCAAATTCTCCTCTCGAACTGAAACCGGAAGATCTACGGGCGCCAGACGTCGCGATGGAGCGCCTTGCTCTTCGTCTACGAGAGGAACGAAAGAACAGGGCCTAGCGGCACCAGCTCGCTGCCTGCGAACAGATACCGGGTGGTGGACGCGATTCGTCGGCTCCCCACCTCAACCCACCACTTACCCCAGCTCCCATCCCGTCCGCCGTCGACCCACACACCGTGGAGCGGGCGTGGTTCATGGCGTCCAGGTGGAGCGCCCCACTGTACGAACGACCTGGACGCCATGGGCCGCGTCTGCTCGGCTCTGCCTGGGTCGATGGCGGACGGGATGGGAGCCCCTAACGCTCGCCACTATGTGCCCGCGGCCGGGAACGGCGCCCCCTCCACCCCGGTGCCGGCCGATCCCCCGCCGGAGGCATCGCCTTTGACCGATGGCCGTGAATGTCGGGTGCTCGACTCATGACCTCCGGGCCTATCCAATGTGGGCAGGCGTCGGCTCAGCCGGGGCAGAGCGGGCCGAAGGCAGGAGCGGCGCCCCGAGCGGAGCCGGGAGCCCGCCCGGCGGAGCGGAGCGCAGCCGGGTGCTTGAACCAGTAGAGAAAGTTGTAACTCAGTAGGTCTGCTGGGGCTTGTCCGGTCCCGGTTGATGCTTGACGTTCCTGTCCCAGCTGATGGTTGACGGTGGCCGTGATCGGCTAGGTCGTGCCCGTCCGTGTGGCGTGGTGCGGGAGGCCGGGATTGGCTCTGGCAGTGTTGGGGCCTGCCCGCCGTCCCGGGTTGCGTCCCTATGCTCTGGTGTATGACGAGCCGGACGCGCCGGGCGGCTTCCGCTACTTGCGGCTGAGGGTTTGGTGTTTCCCGTACGAAGGATCTCCCACGAGGCGCCGCATTTCCGGATGCTCCTTCGAGCCGCCGAATTCCCACGGGTTGCCGTCGCAGACGGTGATCCACGACTGCTCCGCTTCCTTGTCGTCGGGATACACGCCCCACTTGCCGGTGCCGCTGCACTCCGAAACCTTGTCGCCGTCGTTGTTGAACTCGGCAAGGTTAGTTACGACGACGGTGCCATCGTCCTTGAAGACCAGGGTCCCGGTATCGCCCTCGGTCCAGGTGCCTACGATGTCGGCCCGAGCCAGTGTCTGTTGCTGCCATATGCACCCCGTGGCCAGCGTCAAGACCGCGACCGCCAAGACCACTCCACGCAACCCTGCAGCGACTCGCCCTCGTTCATCACGCATGACTCCCCCTTGCATACGTCAAACCCTGGTTGCTTCGCACACCAGATCGTCAAGCCCTCACGCTGCCACGAAAGTTGAACATGTTCAACTCTGCTCGGTGTGCACTGGTAGCCCCGCTCCGCACCGCATGGAGCGGTGCACCTTGGTCGCTCACCCAAAGTCTCTCCGTACCGCTGCGCGGGCTGCATCCGGTCGGCCCCCGCCGCGTCCCGCACGGAGCCGGTCACGGTGCAGTGCCGGATCAGCGACAACGGCTCCCCTGATGGTGTGTCGCCAGCGGATCTCCGTCGGACGCCCGTATGCCGGTCGCACCATCGCCGTGCAGGTCACGACCACACCTTGACCATCGAGCTGGACGGCCAGGTGCGCATCCTCGTCCGTACCACCGACCTGCCCGTCCGCCACCACAAGGCCAACCAGCCTGGGAGACACCCCGTGGCGTCTAGGCCCACCGTCAAGCATCACCTGGGACCAGATCGTCAAGCATCAGCTGGGATCCGACAAGGTCTGCTGGGACTTGAAGTCGTCTGCGCAAGCGGGAAGTTCGATGCCGTGTCGGTGTGCGAGCGGCACGAAGAGGACTGGGCGGAGTGTCCAGGTGATGCGGATGCCGGCGTGGGTCACTGAGACTGTGCAGGGCTGCATGCGCGTGAGGGCTCGCCGGGTCTGGACTCGTTCCTCGTACAGCCCGACCCAGGCTTCGTCGGAGCTGTCGGCGTCGAGCACCGGGGAGATCGTGCGGAGTGCGATCGCGACCCATCGGTCAGCTTGGGGTGCCGTGTAGGCGTCGAAAGACGCCTGCAACTCCGGCGGTTCACCCTCGGCGAGATCTTCCGTCCAGCACTCGCACCAGTAGCCCCGCTGCGGCTTGTCCATCAGCACGGCTGGCCTCCCTCGCGGGTCCGGGTGAAGAGCTCCGCGGTGACGGTATGGCCGCCGTTGCTGTCGTGGACGACGACTCGGTGTGCGATTGCGCTGACCATGCCGAGTCCCCGGCCGTGCTCCGCGTCCTGGTCCTGGTGCTCGACCTTCGGGGACGATCCCGAACCTCCGTCATCCATGACCGACAGGGCAACCACCTGCGCGGAGACTGCAAGCGCCAGGTGGAAGCTGCCCGCCTCCCGGCCGCTGGCCGTGTGGAGGATTGCGTTCGCGCTGAGCTCGCTCACGATCAGTTCGGCGTCCTCGGCTAATGGCGAGCCGCGCAGGATGTCGCGTGTCCAACGGCGGGCCCTGCTGACCTCCTCGGGAAATCCTGGGCAAGTGAGTCCCCAGACCCGCGCAGTGCTCGTATACTCGTGCATACAAGTTCCTTCGTGCTGGTAGGCCGCCATGTGCAGCGGGTTCGGGCTAGACGAGTTTCACGCCGTCGTGGGCGCGGATGGCCGGCGGGGACATCGCGTCGAGTGCGTCGAGGACGCGGATCGCGTATGCCTCGTCGGCGAGGTCGGTGACTTCTTCGCGGGTGGCCCAGCGCAGTGCGCGGGTCTCGTCCCCAGTAGTGGGAGTGCCGTCGGCGGCCTGGCAGCGGAAGACCAGGGAGACGATCAGCCCCGTCATGTTCTTGTAGACGCCGGTGAGGGTAGCGGGAAGCGCGATCTTGATGCCGGTCTCTTCCAGAACTTCGCGCTGAAGTGCCTCGGGGAGGGTTTCATCCCGCTCGACAACGCCACCCGGAGGTTCCCACTGGCCGTTGTCGCGACGCTGGATAAGGAGGGCGCGGCCCTGTTCGTCAACGATGACTCCGGCAACGCTCACGGAGTGCGGACGGTCAGTGGTCACGTTCCTCGACCCTCTCAGATGGCTAGGCTCTCCACCGTAGCAACAACACTCGCCCACTCGTCTAGATACCTAAAGGAGTACTCGTGACCTCACTTCCGTCCCTGCTCGGCGATCTGGACCCCACGAGCGATCGTGCGGTGTTCCGGCAGATCGCCGACCAGCTGCGCGAGGCCATCGACCGTGGGCGATTCAAGGAGGGTGAGAAGCTCCCCTCGGAGGCCGAACTCGTCGAGCACTACGGCGTCTCCCGGATGACGGTCCGCAACTCCTTCTCCATCCTCCAGGGCGAAGGCCTGGTCGCCGCCGAGCACGGCAAGGGCGTCTTCGTCCGGCCGCGTCCGCCCGTACGGCGACTGGCCTCCGACCGTTTCGCCCGGCGCCACCGCGAACAGGGAAAGTCCGCGTTCATCGTCGAAGCGGACGCCGCGGGCAGTCACCCCCAGGTCGACAGCCTTGAGGTCAAGGAGGAGAAGGCCACTCAGGACATCTCCACCCGGCTCGGATCCGTACGACGTGTGCTCGCCCGCCGGCGCCGATACCTGCTCGACGGCCGCCCGGTCGAGTTCGCCACCTCCTACCTCCCGCTCGACATCGCGCGCGGTACGCAGATCGCCGAGCCCAATCCCGGCCCCGGCGGCATCTACGCCCGGCTTGAGGAGCTCGGCCACCACCTCGACCACTTCGAGGAGGAGATCCGCGCCCGGATGCCCTCGCCGTCCGAGGTCAAGACGCTGCGGCTGGCTTCCGGTGTGCCGGTGATCCACCTCATTCGCACGGCATTCGACACGGAGGGGCGGCCCGTGGAGGTCTGCGACACCGTGATGGCGGCGGACGCCTACGTCCTCTCCTACCAACTCCCAGCGACCTGATCGACGGTGCGCGAGGCCACTTCTTCGGACTCGTACACCTCAACAGGCATACTCGTATAGACGAGTGGGCAAGTTGTGTGGCAAGGTGGTCCGCGTTCCCGAAGTCATCGGGTTCGAAGGTTGCATCTTGTATAGACGAGTAGATGGGAAGAATCTGTGCGCACCATCCGTGTGGAGACCTCGGCCGCGACGATCCTCCTGACCGAGGCGCCCGAGCCCAAGGTCCGCGACCGTCAGACCGGCGAGATCGCCAAGGACGTCAACAGCGGAGAGGCGCTGATGACGATCGGCGTCGTCTACATCGAGGAGGGGGAGTCGTCCCTGATCAAGGTCACGGTTCCGGAGAGCGGGGTGTCCGAGGGGCTCACGCTCGGGGCGCCGGTCTCGCTGCCGGGGCTCGTGGCCCGGCCGTGGGAGAGCGTGTTCAACGGGCAGCAGCGGCACGGCATCGCCTACCGCTCTGCCGCCGTCACTCCGGCCGCGTTCCCGGCCGCCATGGGAGCCACGGCCTGATGACCGACCTGACAACGCTCCTGGAGGTGGGTGGTCCTGTCGCCGCGCTCGGCGGCGGGGCTGCCTACGCCCGGGCCAAGCACCCCGGGGTCTACTGGTCCACGTTCGGCCTGCCGATATCCACGGCCCGGCTGCTCAGCTCGTACGGCTCGGTCATGGAGGCGTGCGGTCTGACCGTGGCTCCGTCCCGGCTGCGGGCCCTGGCGGTCAAGGCCACCACCCGCCGTGAGGTCCGACCCGTACCACCCCGCCGGGGCATCATCCGCCCCACATCGACCGGGTTACGCCTTCGTCTTCGGCTCGCTCCAGGACAGGAGCCGGCGGACGTCGCCGCCTCGGCCGAACGACTGCGGCACGCCTGGGGAGTTCACGCCGTGTACGTCACCACCGTCAAGCCTGGCGTGGTCGAACTGCGGCTCGTCGGCTTCGACGTACTGCGGCGCGTGCGGATGCCCCGCAAGCTCGCGTCTGGGCTCCTCAAAGTGCCCGTGGCCCTGCGGGAGGACGCCACCCCGTTCGTACGCGACTACCGCACCGTTCCTCACCAACTCACCCTCGGTGCAACGCTCTCCGGCAAGTCCATGTACCTGCGCCACCTGGTCGCCGGACTCGCCCCCCAACCCGTCTCCCTGGTCGGCATCGACTGCAAACGCGGCGTGGAACTCGCGCCCTTCGCCGCGAGGCTCTCCGCTCTCGCCACCGACCCCCAGCAGGCGGCCGAACTGCTGCCCGTGCTCATCCAGGAAATGGAAGACCGGTACGAACTGATCAAGGCTCGCCAAGGCCTCGCCCCGGGCACGCCCGTCGAAGAGATCACCTCCGACGTCTGGGGACTTCCCGACGACGAACGTCCCGTCCCGATCGTGCTGTTCGTCGACGAGGTGGCCGAACTCTTCCTCGTCGCCACGCGCAAGGAAGAGGAACGGCGGGACGAGATGGTCACCCAGCTCATCCGCCTCGCCCAGCTCGGCCGCGCTGCCGGGATCTACCTGGAAGTCTGCGGGCAGCGCTTCGGCGCCGAACTCGGCAAGGGAGCGACCATGCTCCGGGCCCAGTTGACCGGCCGCGTCTGCCACCGCGTCAACGACGAAGCCTCCGCCAAGATGGCCCTGGGCGACATCGCCCCCGAAGCCGTCTCCGCCGCCTGCGCCATCGCTCCTGAGCGGCCCGGCCTCGCCGTCGCGGGCGACTCCTCCGGCGGCTGGTCCCGCATCCGAACCCCGTACCTCTCCCTCGGTGACGCCGCAGGGACCTGTCGTGAATCCGCGCACCTGGTGCCCGACCTGCCCGCGCTCAAGCCGTTCCGGCCGGACGTGCCCGTATACCCGGTCGAGTCTCCGGCCCCGGCCGTCCAGTCCCGCCCTGTGACTGACTGAGCGCTCTCTTCCTCTCGGCCGGCGCGACCGTCTCGCGCCACGTCCCTACCCCTCCCATGCCTGAAACCGGAAGGAGTCGCTGCATGCGCGCCCAACTGGCCCGCGTCGACGCGGTGCTCGTCCAAGCGGTCATCGCGGCAGCGCTGTCCTTCGCCCACCTGCACGACGTGGCCTCGGCGGCCGGACAGGACGGATGGAAAGCCTGGGCCTACCCGGTCTCGGTCGACCTGCTGCTCGTCGCCGCCTGGCGTCGACTGCGCTCCGGCGACGCGAAAGCCGCCGGCTGGTGCTGGTTCGTCATCGCACTCACGGCGTCCCTCGGAGCGAACGTCGCCACCGCCGGACTGCTCGACCTGGACCAGGTGCCTGCCTGGCTGCGCATCCTCGTAGCGGGCTGGCCCGCGGTCGCCTTCCTCGGCGGCACGCTCCTCGCCCATTCGGCGCCAGCACCGCAAGTGGGCGCGGAGGACGCCATACACGCCGTGGACCAGGAGGACGCGCCCGACCCGGCCCCAGCGGTCTCCGCTCAACCCGCCCCGCCCCTTGCTCCGACTCCCGTATCCGTCCCGGTCGCCCTGGTCGAGCACGCACGCAAGGTCGCCGCCGAGCACCAGACCCGTACCGGGGCGGCCATCGACACCCCGACCCTCCGCGCCCGACTCGGCGTCCCCGCTGCCATGGCCGACGCCATCGCCGCCCAGCTCTGAAAGGAGACCCGCGTGACCGCCAACCGTCGCTTCCGCTCCGTCACCCGCATCGGTCCCGTCCAGGTCGGCACGTCCTACGACAACCGCGGCCGAGAGAGGCACACCGCCGCCTGTACCGCTCCGCGCTGCGGCTTCTCCGCCGACTACGACAGCCGCGCTGCCGCCGAGCTGGCAGCCCGCACCCACCGCTGCCCCGTCCGCTGAAAGGACCTGCCCCGTGACCGTCAGCCTGCCCCTTGTCTTCGTCCTCGGGCTCATCGCCTGGGGAGCGGTCAAGTTCCTCGGCGTCCGTACCTGGGTCGTCGTGGTGGTCGCCCTGTTCGGCTTCCTGCTCTCACAGACCTTCATGGCCCCGGCCATCGACTCCGGCACGCGCTCCGGCGTGGACGTCATAAACGGCTCACACGACTAGACGAGTAGGCAAGGAGAGGACTGCCGTGTTCCTGCCCAAGTACCCCGACAACCCGACACCGCCGCCCGCGCACACCCACGCCCCGGCCGAATCGGCACCCGCACGACGCGCTGCCCCGCAGATCTCAATCAGCACGGGAGCAGTCGCGGCCGTCCTCGCCGGCGGAGTCGTCCTCACCGCGCTCCTGGCCGCCGTCGCCGTCACAGCCATCTCCGTGGCCATCGCCGCCGTGGTCCTGCGCTCGATGCTCCGCGACCAGCACCGCCGCTGAAAGCCGCTGACCAACAGGCCCCGGGGCGGCCTCGGTGCCGCCAAGCATCCACCGCCCCGGAGGCCTTACCCCTCCTGACGAAGCCAGAAGGAGAAAGCCATCAGCACCCGTTCCACTCCGCCCCCGCTTCCCGAACTCGCCGAACTGGCCTCGCTCGGCACCATGCCCGATCTGCTGCGGCAACTCTCCAGCCTCGGCGGCTGCACCCACCCGATTCGCCTCGACGGCTACCGCACCGAGTACGACGTGAATACCCGCACCGGCGAGATCGGCACCGTCCTCCACCGCCTCGACTCCACCAGCCTCCCGGCCGATCACCTCCTGGTCCGCTGCAACAACCGCCGCTCAAGCCGCTGCGAACCCTGCGCCGAGGTGTATCGCCGCGACACCTTCCACCTGATCACCTCCGGCCTACGCGGCGGCAAGGGCGTCCCCGAACGCGTCGCCGCACACCCTCGCGTCTTCGCCACCTTCACCGCCCCCGGTTTCGGCCCCGTCCACAACCGCCCCACGGGCCCGGCAGGTTCGGCCCGCCGCTGCCGATGCGGCGTCCACCACGACCAGGATGACTACACCCTCGGCACCCCGCTCGACCCGGACACCTACGACTACGAGTCCGCCGTCCTCTGGAACGCGCACGCAGGTCCGCTCTGGCGCCGCTTCTCCACCTACCTGCGCCGGGAGGTCGCCAAGCGCGCCGGACTCTCACAGCGCGCGTTCCGCCAGTACGCCCGCGTCTCCTTCGCCAAGGTCGCCGAGTACCAGAAGCGCGGCGCCGTCCACTTCCACGCAGTGATCCGCATCGACGGCCCCGAGGGCGGCGACACATCACCTCCCGCCTGGGCCACTGCCGAACTGCTCACCGACGCCATCGGCGCCGCTGCTGCTCACGTCCGCGTGGACGGCCCGGTCATCGACGGACGCGCGCACGCCTTCACCTTCGGTCGACAGCTCGACGTCCGCGCTATCCGCTCAGCCGACTTCGACGGCGGCCAGGAGCTGACCGAGCGAGCTGTCGCCTCTTACATCGCCAAGTACGCCACCAAGGGCGCCGAGACCGCGACGGGGGCCCTCGATCGTCCGCTGAAATTCCTCGCCGAACTCGCCCAACTCGACATCAGCGACCACGCTCGCCAGCTGATCCGAACGGCTTGGACGCTCGGCGCCCGCAAGGAGTTAGAGGAGCTCCGGCTCCGGGCCTGGGCTCACATGCTCGGCTTCCGCGGCCACTTCTCCACCAAGTCCCGCCGCTACTCCACCACCCTCGGTGCCCTCCGAACCGCCCGCGCCGAATGGCGCCGAGCGCAAGCCGCAACGGCAGCCGAGGGCGGCACGGACACGACCCTCGTCGTCTCGCACTGGGTCTTCGCCGGAACGGGACTGTCCTCCGCCGAAGCCTGGCTCGCCTCATCGCTCGATCCCGCCCCCGGAACAGAAGGAGAACCGACTCATGGCTGAGCGGCGCCTTACCGTGGCGCAGGTTCCCGAGTCGCCGCGCCCTCTTCCAGCGCGGTACCTCACTCCTCTCGATGTCGCCGAACTTCTGGGTGTGCCGATCGAGACGGTCTACCAGTGGCGCCGGAAGCGGACCGGTCCCCGCGGCTTCCGGGTCGGCCGGCACCTGCGCTACGACCCCGACGACGTCCGGGCGTGGGTCGAGTCCCTACTGAAAGGGGCTGTTGCCTGATGGCCGGACACATCCAAGACCGCTGGTACAAGAGTGAGACGGGTCCGGACGGCAGGGTCCGCAAGGTCAAGAGCGACCGCTACGGCTCCGGACTTCGCTACCGAGCGCGGTACGTCGGCCCGGACGGTACAGAGAAGGCCAAGAGCTTTCCCGACCGGCAGAAGCGGCTTGCCGATCAGTGGCTCGCCCACATCGAGGCGGATATGGCACGCGGGCAGTACATCGACCCGCGCGCGGCCCGGATCACGTTCCAGCAGTACGCCGAACGCTGGGTAGGGACGCAGGGCGCCGACCCGAACACCCAGGCTTCGATGGAGTCGCAGCTTCGGCTGCACGCCTTCCCGTACCTCGGTACGCGTCCGCTCGGCGCCTTCCAGCCTGCTCACATCCGCGACTGGGTGCGGCAGCTCCAGGAGAACGGCATCCGTGGCTCGTATGCCCGGACGATCTACTCCAATGTGCGTGCTGCGCTGAGCGCGGCCGTGGATGACGGGCATCTCCCCCGCAACCCGTGCGCGGCTCGCTCGGTCCGGCCGCCGACCGTCGACAGCAAGCGCGTCATGCCGTGGACGCCGGAACAGGTCTTCGCTGTTCGTGCCGCCATGCCCGAGCGCTTCCGGGCGATGGTCGACCTGGGCGGTGGCTGCGGGCTCCGCCAGGGCGAGATTCTTGGGGTCGCCGTCGACGCGGTCGACTTCGAGTCGGACACGCTTCACGTAGTCCAGCAGCTCAAGCTGAGCCGCAGCAAGGCGGTGTTCGCTCCGCCGAAGGGCGGCAAGCTGCGGGACGTCCCGCTCCCCGGGCCGGTCGCTGAGGCCCTCCGGGCGCACATGAAGGAGTTCCCGCCGGTCGAGATCACGTTGCCGTGGAAGGTCGCGGACGGTCCCCCGGTGACCAAGCGGCTGATCTTCACCGGGCCGCGTGGAGGTCATGTCTGGCGTACGTCGCTCAACGAGGAGGCGTGGAAGCGGGCGCTGGCAGGCGCCGGGGTGATCCCGGTCCCCGAGCGTGGACAGCCGTACGCCGAGTCCCGCGAGAACGGCATGCACGCGCTCCGACACTTCTACGCGTCGGTGCTCCTGGACGCCGGAGAGAACATCAAGGCCCTCGCCGAGTACCTGGGCCACTCGGACCCCGGTCTGACGCTCCGTGTGTACGCACACCTGATGCCGTCCAGCCAGGAGCGCACGCGTAAGGCGATTGCAGCTGTCTTCGCCTGATCTGGGGCAGTGCCGTTGACCATGGGTTTGACATGTTGAGCGCCATGATTCGCGGAACCAGGGAGTGAAATCACCATCACCGATATGACGTCGCCCACATCAAATCACGAACCACGATTCGCGGAACCAGGAAGTGAAATCACCATCACCGATATGACGTCGCCCGCACCAAATCACGACCACGATTCGCGGAACCAGGAAGTGAAATCACCATCACCGATATGACGCCACCCACACCAAATCACGACCACGATTCGCGGAACCAGGAAGTGAAATCACCATCACCGATATGACGCCACCCACACCAAATCACGAACCACGATTGCCTACCAGCTCTACTGCCTGGCCGGCCGCCCGGCCAGCCGTCCGCCCACCCGACCACCCGGCCGCCCGGCCGCCCAGTTCCGCGAATCCTCGTTTCCGAGAATTCTCACTTCTGCCCTCTCGCAGTTTTCGAGAGATACCGGAGGCGGTGTGCGCCCAACACCTCTTCGGAAGCGTCACCCTTCGGACCGAAGCGTGCTTATTGCAGGCCCTAGCTGCGGGTTTGCACGGCTCACAGATAAGCCGCTAAATTCTCCGTGCCGCCAAGGGAACACAAGGGGCCGCTCACTGGCATGAGCGGCCCCTTACCCCGTCGGTGCACTTATCCCCCGACCTATAGGAGAAGCAATGCGTCCTGCGGAGGAACCCATCCTGGCACGCCGCGGCCTGCGTATCGACCTCACCCCTCGTGAGCTGCACCTCGCCATCGTCGGCATCGGAGGCGCAGCACTGGCCATGTGGGTCGGCGCTGAACCTCTCACCGTCCTCCCGTTGGCCTTCCTCGTGGCGGTTCGAGTGAGGATCCACCGCATCTAGCGCGACGGCCCCGACACGGCCCAAGCGCACAGAAGAGCCCCCTCCTGCTCGCAAAGCTGCAGGTAGGGGGCTTCTTCAGCTGGGCTTACTTCTTCTTGCCCTGGTTCTTGACCGCCTCGATGGCGGCCGCGGCGGCATCCGGGTCGAGGTAGGTGCCGCCGGGCTTGACCGGCTTGAAGTCGGCGTCCAGCTCGTAGGCGAGGGGGATGCCGGTCGGGATGTTCAGGCCCGCGATGTCGGCGTCGGAGATGCCGTCGAGGTGCTTGACGAGGGCGCGCAGGCTGTTGCCGTGGGCGGCGACCAGGACCGTGCGGCCGGTGAGGAGGTCCGGGACGATGCCGTCGAACCAGTACGGGAGCATGCGGACGACGACGTCCTTCAGGCACTCCGTCTGCGGGCGCAGCTCCGGCGGGAGCGTGGCGTAGCGCGGGTCGGAGAACTGGGAGTACTCGGCGTCACGCGCGAGCGGCGGGGGCGGGGTGTCGTACGAGCGGCGCCAGAGCATGAACTGCTCCTCGCCGAACTCGGCGAGCGTCTGCGCCTTGTCCTTGCCCTGGAGGGCGCCGTAGTGCCGCTCGTTCAGGCGCCAGGAGCGGTGCACCGGGATCCAGTGGCGGTCGGCGGCCTCCAGCGCGAGCTGCGCCGTGCGGATCGCGCGCTTCTGCAGCGAGGTGTGGACCACGTCGGGCAGCAGGCCGGCGTCCTTGAGCAGCTCACCGCCGCGGACTGCCTCCTTCTCGCCCTTCTCGTTGAGGTTGACGTCCACCCAACCGGTGAACAGGTTCTTCGCGTTCCATTCGCTCTCGCCGTGGCGGAGGAGGATCAGCTTGTACGGTGCGTCGGCCATGGCCCCGAGCGTAATCGAACCCGCTGATCGCTCGCGCCCTCGCCCGGCAGGCGGACAGTACGGCCCGTCGTCGCCGGTCGGTTGACGGCATCTGTTAATCGAGTGGCCTTCCCGCCCCCTCTCTTCGTAAGTTGTGCTCACCGCTTGAGCCGCTTACTCACCTGCCTGACCGGGGGGTCCCGCATGTCACTCGTCTCGCTGAGACGCGCCGCCCGAGAGTCCGTCTCGGGGCTGCCCCGCGAGTTCTGGTGGCTGTGGACCAGCACCCTCGTGAACCGGCTCGGCGCCTTCGTCGCCACCTTCATGGCGCTGTACCTCACCCTGGACCGCGGGTACTCCGCCTCGTACGCGGGTCTGGTGGCGTCCCTGCACGGCCTGGGCGGTGTCGTCTCCTCGCTCGGCGGCGGTGTGATGACCGACCGCCTGGGCCGCCGGCCCACCCTGCTGATCTCCCAGCTGTCGACGGCCTTCGCGGTCGCGCTGCTCGGCTTCGTGCACGATCCCGTGGCGATCGCCGCGGTCGCCTTCCTGGTGGGCATGGCCTCGAACGCCTCCCGGCCCGCCGTGCAGGCGATGATGGCCGACATCGTCCGCCCGGAGGACCGCGTGCGCGCGTTCTCCCTCAACTACTGGGCGATCAACCTGGGGTTCGCCGTCTCCTCCATGGCGGCCGGATTCATCGCCGAGTTCAGTTACCTCGCGGGCTTCCTGATCGAGGCCGGGATGACGCTCGTCTGCGCCGTCGTCGTCTTCGTGAAGCTGCCGGAGTCCCGGCCGGTCCTCACCGACAAGGCCGCGGCGGAACCGGCGGTCGGTCTCGGGACCGTGCTGCGCGACGGACGGTTCATGAGCGTCGTCGGGCTGTCGTTCCTCGTCGCCCTCGTCTTCCAGCAGGGGTCCGTGGGGCTTCCGGTCGCGATGGGCGAGGCGGGCTTCACCCCGGCCGACTACGGCATGGCGGTCGCCGTCAACGGCTTCCTCATCGTCGCGCTGCAGATCCCGGTCACCCGTTTCATCGAGCACCGGGACCCGAAGCGGCTGCTCGTGGTCTCGTCACTGCTCGCCGGGTACGGCTTCGGCCTCACCGCCTTCGCCGGCTCGGTCGGGGTCTTCGCCCTGACGGTGTGCGTGTGGACGCTCGCGGAGATCGTCAACGCGCCCACCCAGACGGGGCTGGTCGTCCGCCTCTCCCCGGTGCACGGCCGTGGCCGCTACCAGGGCATGTACACCCTGTCCTGGTCCCTCGCCGCGCTCGTCGCTCCGCTGATGTCCGGCCTGGTCATCGACCGGTTCGGCGCGGAGTGGCTGTGGGGGCTGTGCGCCGTGGTCGGCACGGCGGCGGGACTGGGGTACGCGATGCTGATGCGAAGCCTGCCCGCGGAGGAGCCCTCCTTCGTGGAGACGCCGGCCGCGCCCTCCGCCGCGCCGCCGGTCTCCCCGGCGACGGAGGTCGGAGCCGCCTGACGCCGGGGCACGGACGCCGGGACGACGGGACACGGAGAGACAGGGAACACAGGGACGCAGGGACATCGGTGCGATGCGGGCCGGACGGGGACAACCCCGTGCGGCCCGCATCGGGACACCCGTCGGCCGCGGCGTTCCGCCGTACATGTCCGGCCCGCCCGTGTTCAGTGGTGCATCCGCGCGCCCTTCATCACCTTGTCCACCCCGTTCCGCGGCCCGTACACGGCCATCCCCACGAGGTCCAGGTCCGCCGCCGGCACGGCCCGCACGGCCGCCCGGTTGTCCCGGTCGTTGCCGGTGGCGAACAGGTCGGAGGTGAAGACGGCCCGCGGCAGCTGCCGGGACAGCGCACGGCCGTGGGCGGCGGTCAGCGTCTCCTTGGACCCCTCGAAGACGAGGACGGGCTGCCGGAACATGGGCAGATAGGCGGTCCCGTCGGCGTCCTCGTACGGCTCGCCGATCACCTCGGGGACGGCGCTGCCGAGGCCGCTGACGAGGAACGCCGTCACATTGAGCCGCTGCCAGGGCTCCAGGTCGTCCCGCAACAGGACGGCGATCTTGGTGTCGAAGCGGATGGGTTCGATGTCCGGGCTGCCGGTGCTGCTGCTCATGCGTCGAGACTGCCGACCGCCCTACCGCGTCGTCTTGTACGTTCTTTGCATGGCCCCGCACCGGGAGATCACGGCGTGGCGTCCGGGAGTCCCGGGTGTCGTGGAGGTCTTCCACGCCCACTACACCGAGTACGCGTACCCGATGCACGTCCACGAGGCGTGGACGCTGCTGATCGTCGACGACGGAGCGGTGCGGTACGACCTCGACCGGCACGAGCACGGCACCCCGCACGACACGGTCTCGCTGCTCCCGCCGTACGTCCCCCACAACGGTTCGCCGGTCACCGAGCACGGCTTCCGCAAGCGCGTCCTCTACCTCGACCTGAGCATGCTCGACGAGAGCTGGATCGGGCCCGCGATGGACGGGCCGGACCTCGTCGATCCGGTGCTGCGACGCCGCGTCGGGCAGATGCACACCGCGCTCGCACACCCCGGGGACGAGCTGGAGGCGGAGAGCAGGCTGACGCTGGTCGCGGAGCGGCTGCGCGGCCGGCTGCGCCCCCGGGCGGCCGGCGCACCGGCGCGCCCCGACCGCCCGCTCGCCCGCCGGCTGCGCGAACTCCTCGACGAGCGGCTGGTCGCGGGCCTGACCCTCGACGAGGCGGCCGGGCTGGTGCACGCCCATCCCGCCCATCTGGTGCGGGCGTTCAGCGAGGCGTACGGCATCGCCCCGCACCAGTACCTGATGTCCCGTCGCGTCGACCGCGCCCGCCGTCTGCTGCTCGACGGCGGGGCGCCGGGCGACGTCGCCGCCGCGACCGGCTTCTACGACCAGTCCCATCTCGGCCGCCATTTCAAGCGGTTGGTGGGCGTGACACCGGGCCGGTACGCGCGCACCGACCTCGGCAGGCCGATCTAGAGGTCGCGCTGGGCCTCGTACAGATTGCGCGGGCGCACCACGCCCGTGGTCCCGTACAGCTCCAGACGGGAGTGCAGGTCCCCGGTGAAGTCCGGTACGTCGATCTGGTCGAACTCGCTGACCTCGTCGACCCCGACGGTGGCGCTGCGGGGCGCGAGGCCGTCGATCTTCATGAGGCCGGCGCGGCCGTTGGTCACGCGGATGTTCCAGTGGGTGAAGCGCGCGCCGAACAGCGGTCCGGCGGAGGCGTCGCCGCCGTGGCGGCCGTTGTTGTTCACCGTGATGTCGGTGCGGACGTTCGCGAACGGCAGCCCGCGGTGGCTGTCGAAGGTGCCCATCTGCATCTCCCCGCGCGACCAGACGTTGTACGAGGACAGGCCTTCGACGTTGATGCCGTGGAGCTGCGTCCCGGCGGGGGCGGGCACCGTGCGCTGCTCGACGGTGAAGTCCTCGACGAGGTTGTCGTGCGAGCCTTCGCGGCAGAAGTACGGGTGGTGCGAGCCGCGGCCGGCGACCCTGGTGCGGCGCAGGGTGCAGGCGGAGGCGGCGACGAGGCCGAAGCCGTTGTCCACGTGGCGCACGACGACGTCGTCGGCCCAGCAGTCGTAGGCGCACTGGAAGACGACGCCGTTGTACCCCTTGTCGAGCAGGTGCGGGGACTGCGGGGTCTCGACGGCCTCCAGGGTGAGTCCCTCGACCCCCGAGCCGGTCAGTTCCGGCACGTGCGTGGTCAGGCGCGGGTCCCATTCGGGCCGGACGTCGAGCGGGAGGGGGCGCTCCAGGGTGACCTTGCGGCCGCGGACGTGCGTGATGCGCACGGGCCACTCGTAGGGGACGTACGAGGTGAGTTTCGTCTTGTCGTCCCAGTAGTACGCCTCGGGGCCGGGGCCGCCGCCCGACATGTGCTCCAGGAGCGTGTGTCCGTCGTCGTCGGCGAGGCGGAGCAGGACGAGCCCGCCGGGCCGCAGCCGGGACGCGTCGGCGACCGTCACGGTCCAGGAGCCCTGGCGGGCGGGTTCGACCGTCGTGAGGGTCTCCCACTCGTCGCGCCTGTTGCCGGTCCAGCCCTCGAAGGGCCAGGCCTTCGCCCTGATCGCGGCGACGAGCGACTCCCAACGGGCGGTCGGGGCGAGCCAGATGAGGCCGCCCGCCCAGGACCAGGACGATTTGTCGCCGCCGTAGCGGGAACCGTAGGCGCCGATCAGCTCGGTGAGGTTCCGGGTCGCGTACAGCTTCGTACGGTCGCTGCCGGCACCGCGCAGGACGACGTTCGAGTGCCCGAGGCGAATCAGGTCGTCGATGCGGAAGGTGCCGGGCGGGATGAGAACCGTGCCACCGCCGGCCCTCCCGGCAGCGGCGATGGCACGGTTGATCGCGGGGGCGCAGTCGGTGCTGCCGTCGTCCGTCACATCGCCGTGGTCGCGGATGTCGGCGACGACGGGGCGGCGGGGGAAGCGCGCCGCCCCGCCGCCGCGGCCGGACCGGCCGACGTACGGGATCTGCGGGTGGGTGAACGGCGTGCGGGTGAACTCGTGCCAGAGGGCGGGGACTTGGCCCTGTCCCGCGGACGGGGCGTGTCCCTGTCGTGCGGGGGACGCGGCGGCCGTCCCCGCCGCGCCGGTCACGGCGACGGCCGCCACGGCGGTGGCGCCGGCGAGCAGGCGCCGTCTGCTGACGGTGTCGCGCCCACCGCTCACCTCGCCGCGGTCGAGCGCTGAGTTCCCGCCGTTCCCGTTGCTCCCGAAGCTCCCGTTGCTCATGCCCGTCCGCCCTCCATTGCTTCCATGGATGTGAACGACGTTCAGATCTGCGTCGGCGGTGAGCATGCCATGAGGACTCCGGGCGGGGAAGAGGGTGCGCGACCCCTAATTACCGATCGGCGTCGGTCAGTTGGCGGGACGCTGGGTCAGATGACTGAACGCGTCCAGATTGCGGGTCGACTCGCCGCGGGACACCCGCCAGGCGTACTCCCTGCGGATCGCGGACGCGAAACCGAGCTCCAGAAGGGTGTTGAAGGCGCCGTCGGCGGCCTCCAGGACGGAGCCGAGCAGCCGGTCGACCTCCTGCGCGGTGACCGCGGCCAGCGGCAGCTTGCCGACCAGGTAGACGTCCCCGAGCGGGTCGACCGCGTAACCGACCCCGTAGAGCTTCAGGTTGCGCTCCAGCAGCCAGCGGTGGACCGCTTCCGCGTTCTCGTCGGGGTGGCGGATCACGAACGCGTTCAGCGACAGCGAGTGCTTGCCGACGATCAGCGAGACGGTCGTGGACAGCTTCCGGGTGCCGGGGAGCTTGACCACGTAGGTGCCGGGCTCGGGGCTCTCCCACTCGAGCTCGGCGTCCTTGAAGACCCCCTCGATGACCTGTGCCGCCCGCTGTACGTCCGCCATGCAGGGAGCGTACGTCAGAGCGGGCACGGCCCGGAGGCCGGTGCGACCGCGGCGGGCGCCGCCGCGGGCCGGTGTCGGCCGGTGCGGGCACGCACCCCGTACCCCCGCGGACGAGTGTCGGCCGTGACGGGCGCGCACCCGCCACCGCCGCGGCCGGGTGTCAGCCGGTGCGCGCACGCACCCGGCGCCGGTGGGCCTGCGCCGCGGCCGTATACACGTCCGCCGTGGCACCGGCGGCGGCGTCCCAGCCGAAGCACTCCGCGTGACGTGCGGCGGCGGCGCCCATCCGGTCCGTGAGCGCCCGGTCGTCCGCGAAACGGCGCAGCACGCTCGCGTAGGCGGCGGGGTCATGGCCCTGCACGAGGAAGCCGGTCTTCTGGTCGCACACGGCGACGGGCAGTCCGCCGACCGACGCCGCGAGCACCGGCGTACCGGCCGCCTGCGCCTCGATGGCGACCAGGCCGAAGGACTCGCTGTACGAGGGCATGACCAGCACCGACGCCGCCCGGAACCAGTCCGCCAGCTGCTCCTGGCCGACGGGCGGCCGGAAGCGCACGACATCGGCGATGCCCAGCCGCGCGGCGAGCTTCTGCAGTCCCTCGGGCTTGGCGAGACCGCTGCCGCTGGGGCCGCCGACCACGGGGACGACGATCCTGCCGCGCAGCTCCGGACGCTCGTCGAGCAGGACGGCGACCGCGCGCAGCAGCACGTCGGGGGCCTTCAGGGGCTGTATGCGGCCCGCGAACAAGGGGATCAGCGCGTCCTGCGGGAGCCCGAGGCGGGCCCGGGCGGCGGCGCGGCCGTCGGCGGGACGGAAGCGGTCGAGGTTGACGCCGGGGTGGACGACGGCGACCTTTCCGGGTTCGGCCTCGTAGTGGCGGACGAGCTCGTCCGCCTCCTCCGCGGTGTTCGCGATGAGGCGGTCGGCGGCGCGCACGATCTGGGTCTCGCCGATGACACGGGCGGCCGGCTCGGGGGTGTCGCCCTCGGCCAGCGCGGCGTTCTTGACCTTCGCCATGGTGTGCATCGCGTGCACCAGGGGCGCGCCCCAGCGCTCGGCGGCGAGCCAGCCGACGTGACCGGAGAGCCAGTAGTGCGAGTGGACCAGGTCGTAGTAGCCGGGGCGGTGACCGGCCCAGGCCTGCATCACGCCGTGCGTGAAGGCGCACAGCTGGGCGGGCAGGTCTTCCTTGGCGAGGCCCTCGTAGGGGCCCGCGTCGACGTGCCGGACGAGGACCCCGGGGGCCAACTCGACGGCCGGCGGCAGGGCGCCGGTGGTGGCGCGCGTGAAGATCTCGACCTCGATGTTGATCGCCGCGAGGCGCTGCGCGAGCTCCACGATGTACACGTTCATGCCGCCCGCGTCGCCCGTGCCGGGCTGGTGCAGCGGCGAGGTGTGCACGGAGAGCATCGCGACGCGACGGGGCCTGCGGTGCAGCCTGAGCCGTGCGGACGCCGTCGGGGAGCGACGCCCGAGCCTGCCGACATACTGGCTCACGTGGCGTTCCTCCTTGCTGCGGGCATGCCGGTCGGAGGACGCTGCACGCCCTCCGAAGAGGGCAAACGCCGGAGCGGCCTGCTCCATTTCCTCTTTGCCGAATCATTACCCCTGCTCGCTCAACCGTTCGATACCGGGATGCGTACACCGCCGTGCCCCATTGGCGTACGAGCTCCGAGGCGAGCCCCGGAGCGGGCATCCGCCGGGGGCGCCCGAGGGTGCTGGGCCGGGATGTTTTCCACAGGTGTGGGCAAGGGGCCGGGGGGTTGTCCACAGGCGCGACCGGCCCCCGCCGGACGCGCCTACTCTCGTACGCATGACAACCCGCGCCGCGTCCCGCCCCGTGGGTACGGTGACGCGCGGGACGACCAACCCCAACCGCCTGCGCCGCATGGACCGCTGGATCGCGGCCGTCCACGGCGCCGAACTGCGCAGGTCCACCGACCCGATGGCCGTCGACCTCGGGTACGGGGCGGCGCCCTGGACGGCCGTCGAGCTCCTGACCCGTCTGCGCACCACGGCACCGCGCACCCGCGTGGTGGGCGTGGAGATCGAACCGGCCCGCGTCGCGGCCGCCCGTCCGTACGAGCGCGAGGGCCTCACCTTCCGGCACGGCGGCTTCGAGGTGCCCGTGCCCGGCAGCCCGACCCTCATCCGCGCGGCCAACGTGCTGCGCCAGTACGACGAGGAGCAGGTCGCCGAGGTGTGGCGGCGCCTGTGCGCCCGCCTCGCGCCGGCCGGACCCGCCGGCCTGGGCGGGCTGCTGGTCGAGGGCACCTGCGACGAGATCGGCCGCCGGCACGTCTGGGTCGCCCTCGGCCCGGAGGGCCCCCGCACCGTCACCTTCGCCGCCCGGCTCGGCTCCCTGGACCGGCCGTCCGACCTGGCCGAGCGCCTGCCGAAGGCCCTCATCCACCGCAATGTCCCGGGCGAGCCGGTCCACGCCTTCCTGCGCGACTTCGACCGCGCCTGGGCTGCCGCCGCGCCCTACGCCTCGTACGGCGCGCGACAGCGCTGGATACGCACGGTCCGCGACCTGAAGGCCGACTGGCCGGTGACCGACGGCGTGACGCGCTGGCGGCAGGGCGAAGTCACCGTGCGCTGGGAGGCGTTGGCGCCGGGCACGGCCAAGGAGTCTTCCTCCGCCCGGTTCTGACACCGGGGCACCTCGGCCTAGAAGCTCTGCCTGGTGGCCGCCAGGGGGCCATGGCCTGCCGCGATCCGACATCTCGGCGCGAGCGGAACGAATTCGGTGACTGATTCGTCACACCGGCGGGGAGATCGTCTTGCGGAAGCGGGTGCGGGGGAAGGGAGTTCTTGCCCGCCTCTGTCGCATTGCGCTCCGACATGGCACGATCCCCGATGCATCCGTAAGTTACTGACGGTAAATCAGTTTGGGGGCAGGTACATGGGATCCGGCAAGCGGAGCCTGACCACGGCGGCCATGGCCCTGGCCTGCGCATGTGCCTGCGCGGTGCTGGCAACACCGGGCGTGGCGTACGCGAGTCCGACACCGACACCGACCCGGACACCCACCGCGACCCCCACGCCCGCGGCCGACAAGGACCTCGAAGCGGTCCGCGCGAAGCTGGACGAGCTCTACCACGACGCGGCACTCGCCACGGATGCCTACAACGCGGCCGAGGAGAAGGCGAAGAAGCAGTCCGCCGAACTCGTCGACCTGGCCCGCGAGATCGTCAAGGGCCAGGCGAAACTGGACAAACTGAAGGACCGGGCGGGCGCCGCGGCGCGGGCGCAGTACCGCGGCGGAGGGCTGCCCCCCGAGGCACGGCTGTGGCTGAGCGACGACCCGCAGGAGTTCCTGGACGGCGCGGGACGCGTGCGGCAGGGCCAGCACGCGACCAAGGGGCTGATGGGCGAGCTGACGCGCACCCAGCAGGACTTGGAGCAGTACGCGAAGGACGCCTCCGCGCAGTGGCAGAAGCTGGAGGCCAACCGCAAGGCCAAGGCTGCGGCCAAGAAGAAGATCAAGCAGCGCATCTCCGACGCCGAGAAGCTGGAGTCCCAGCTGGAGAAGGAGGAGAAGGAGCGGCTGGCCAAGCTGGAGGAAGAGGCCGCCTACCAGGCGCAGACGGCCTGGCTGAGCTCCGGCGTCCTCGCCGAGATCAACAGCGAGGCGTCCGCGCAGGGCAAGAAGGCCGTGAAGTACGCGACCGGCCAGATCGGCAAGCCCTACGAGTGGGGCGCCGAGGGCCCGAAGTCCTACGACTGCTCGGGGCTCACCTCCCAGGCCTGGGCGTCCGCCGGCCACCCCGTCCCGCGCACCTCTCAGGAGCAGTGGAAGCAGCTCCACCGCGTCGACATCAAGGACATGCGCCCCGGCGACCTGATCATCTACTTCGACGACGCGAGCCACGTCGGGATGTACATAGGAGACGGCGCGATCGTGCACGCCCCCCGGCCCGGCCGGACGGTGACGATCACCGGAGCGGGTTCGATGCCGATCCTCGGGGTCGTCCGCCCCGACGCGTGACCCGGACACCCCACCCCGGGCGCCGGGTGACCCGGACCCCGCCCCGGGGACCCGCGCGCCCCGGACCCGACCCCGGGGAGCCGCATGACCCGGATCCCGTCCCGGGGAGCCGCGTGACCTGCCCCACGTGACCCACCGCACGGTTGCCCTCGGGAGTCAACCCCGGGGACGTGACCTTCGTCATCCCCGGTGAGACCGCGTCCTGTCCAAATGCGTTACGGGATGCGGCATATGACGCTGGCGGTTTGCCGGACGCCGTGCCGTACGCCATTCCGCTGCGGCACCGGCTGACGCTATGGTCCCCGTCGGTGGGTCGAGGTCCCTTGCCCCACCACGCCCTCGGGGGGAGGGAAGGAACCCACACGATGCCCGTACCCGTACCGCGGCAGAGAGCGATCCCGGCCGTGGAGAGTGGTCAGGCTCAAGCCGTGTTCTCACCCGGCGGCCCATCCGGACATGCGACCGGCGGCCCCTCCGGGTCAGTCCCGGCTCCTCGCGCCACCGCTCCGGTCGACAGCACCACCAATCTGACCCTGCTGGTCATCGAGGACGACCCGGCCGGTTCCCTCAGCGTGCCCGAAATGCTCGACGCGGCCGGCAAGCCGATCCGCGTCCGTACCGCCCGCAACCTCACCGAGGCCGAGCGGCTGCTCACCGACGACGTCCACTGCATCCTGCTCGACCTCGCGCTGCCCGCGCCGGGCCGGGCGGCGGAGGGCGACGACGAGCTGACCGTGCTCAAGCACGTCCTTCAGCTCGCCCCCCGGCATGCCGTCCTCGCGCTCACCGCGTCCGGCGACGCCGAGCGCGGCGCCGAGGCGGTGCGGGTGGGCGCCCAGGACTACCTCCTGCGCGAGGAACTCGACGGGCGACTGCTGAGCCGCGCCATCCGGTACGCGGTGGAGCGCAAGCGTTCCGACCGGGCCGAGCGCCGGCTCACCGAGTCGAAGCTCCGCGCCCAGGAGAACGCGCGCCTGGAGCGCGGCCTGCTGCCGACCCCGCTGCTGGACGGCTCCCCGCTGCGTTTCGCCGCGCGCTACCGTCCGGGCCGCTCCCGCGCCCTGCTCGGCGGCGACTTCTACGACACCGTGCGCACCGCCGACGGCACCGTGCACGCGATGATCGGCGACGTCTGCGGGCACGGGCCCGACGAAGCGGCGCTCGGCGTGGAGCTGCGCATCGCCTGGCGCGCCCTGACCTTTGCGGGCCTGTGCGGCGACGAGCTCCTCTCGACGCTCCAGCAGGTCCTGGAGCACGAGCGCGAGAGCGACGAGATCTTCGCGACGCTCTGCACCGTGGACATCGCTCCGGACGGCCGCCGCGCCGGGCTCTGCCTGGCCGGTCACCCGTCCCCGCTGATCGCCCGACCCGGCCGCCAGGCCGAGCTGCTGCCGTACGAGAACAACGGCCCCGCGCTCGGTCTGCTGCCGCACGCGCGCTGGCCGCGCATGCAGGTGGAGCTGGGCGCCGCATGGAGCCTGATGCTGTACACCGACGGCCTGATCGAGGGCCACATCGGTGAGGGCAAGGACCGGCTCGGCCAGGACGGCATGGTGGACATGGTCCGCCGTCAGCTGGCCCAGGGACTCCAGGGAGAGGAACTGCTGCGCGCCGCGGTGAGCGAGGTGCGCGAACTCAACGGCGGTGAGCTGACGGACGACGTGGCGGTGCTGCTGCTGGACAGGACGCCCTGAGGCCCACCTGTCGGATCGTGCCCGGGCCACGGGGTCCGCGGCACGCCCACCTGTGCCGTGCGGGGAGGGGCGGGCGAGATACGGCTGGCGTGGTCACCGGCCGCCGCTGTCCGGTCGGCGTGGTCACCGGCCACCGCTCATCCGGTCGGCGGGGTCACCGGCCACCGCTCATCCAGTCGGCGGGGTCACCGGCCGCCGCTCATCCAGTCGGCGGGGTCACCGGCCACCGCTCATCCGGTCGGCGTGGTCACCGGCCGCCGTTGTGTCGGCAGGTCACCGGCCGCCGTTGTACGGGCCGTAGGGGCCGTCGCTGCTGCTTCCGCCGCGGCGGCCGCCGCCGGAGACCTGGCGGAGGGCGGGGCGGACGTCCACGAAGAAGACGATGGTGGCGATCAGGCCCGCGATCTGCAGGAACAGCATCGGCACCAGAAGGTTCACGGCGACCGTGACGCCGAGGATGATCAGCCAGAACATCTTGTTCTGCTTGTCGGCGGCGCGGTACGCGTCCTCGCGGGCGACCGCGGCCATCACCAGCGCCACCACGGCGAGCACCAGCATGGCAGTGAAGATCAGCCACATGAAGCCGCCGAATGCCGTCATCAGCACTATGCCCACCGCCCGGGTCGAGTCGTCTCTACGGCCACCGTACCCGGAGAACGGGCCGGGAACTCCGAGAGTGCCCGGCCCGTGCCCACATCGCGACGTGCCGGCCCGAGCGGGCCGGCACGTCGTGCGCTACTGCCCGCCGGGCGGCGGGCTGCCGCCTACTTCGCGGGCGGGGTGGTCTTCTTCGCCGTGGCCTTGCGGGCCGCCGGGGCCTTCTTCGCCACGGGCTTCTTGGCCTGGGCGGGCTCGGCCACGGCCGTGACGGGCCTGCCCTCGTCCTTGACCTCGACCGGCTCGGCCTTCGGCTCGACGGCCACCGCGAGGTCCTCGATCTCGTCGGCGACCTCGCCGCGCCAGGTCTTCACGGTCTGCTCGCCGCGCTCGGCGACCTTCTCGTAGGTCTCCCGGGCCTTGACGGCGTACTCGGCGGCGACGCCGACACCGCGCAGGGCGAGGTCCTGGGCGGACTCACCGAGCTTCTTCAGGTCGGTGTCGAGAGTGCTGATGAACTCCGTGACCCGGGTCTGGATCGTCTCCTGCGCCTCCTTGGCGCGGGCGGCGGCCTTCTCCTGGACGGCGTTCGGATCGATGTTGCGGACGGTCTCGATGCGTGCCGGGGCCTCGGCACGGATCTGCTCCACGATGCCGGGGACCTTCCGGGCCTGCTCCACGGCCAGGTCGGCGGTGCCGGCGAGGAAGTAGAGCGGGGTCGGGTCGGTGGCGGCCTTGCGGATGTCGTCGGTGATGGCCATGACGGTGGTCCTCCCGTGTGGCGTTCGGCTGAGGGTTTTGGTGGTCCGCGGCAAGACCGGCCTGCGTACGGTCGTTCCGGCGGTGCTCGTGCTGCTCATCTGCGGATCAACTGGCGGTCTGCTGCGGATCGGCACCGCTGCCGTCGGCCGTGCGGGGGCCGTGGGCTGCGCTGTCCGGTCTGTCCTGAGCTGCGGGTATGCCGGTGCCGTCGTGCAGATCGGCACCGGGCACCTCGGGGCTCCGCGCGTCCTCGTCCGGCCGGGCGATCTCGAATCCGTTCTCCTTGCGGAAGGACTCGTAGATCTGGAGCAGCACCTGCTTCTGCCGCTCGTTCAGCGTGGGATCGGCGAGGATGACGGCGCGCGTCTCCACCTCGTCCCGGTCCCGCTCGGCGTCGAGGATGCCGGCCCGCACGTAGAGCGTCTCGGCGGAGATCCGCAGGGCCTTGGCGACCTGCTGCAACACCTCCGCGCTGGGCTTGCGCAGCCCGCGCTCGATCTGGCTCAGGTACGGATTGGACACTCCGGCGGCGTCGGCGAGCTGCCGCAGCGACAGCTGCGCGTTGCGCCGCTGTTCCCGCAGATACTCACCAAGATTGCCGACGTTGAGCGATGCCATGCCTCCACCTTGCCGCACTCCCGCTAACAATTGCAAGCACCCGCTTGCAAAAGTGCGCCATGCCACACGGCGACCGCCTCGTCACACAGTGACACGGCTGTGCGGCCGTACGGCTGAGCGGACAGGCGGCTGACGCCTGGCGCCAGCGGCTGGCGCCGACGGCTGGGCCGGGCGCCCGAAGCAATCACCGGCATCGGGTCGCGCCCGAGCCGTCGAGCCGGTCCGGCCCGGCTAGGGGAACCCCGGTTCCGGCTCCCGGTCACCCGTGCCGGCCCCCGACGCCTCCATGAGCACCTCCCCGGCCGCGGTCCGCACGTACAGCACCGACCGCCCGGCCCGCCGGCGCTCCACCAGCCCCGCATGCAGCAGCACCCGCAGATGCCGCCCCACCGACCCCAGCCCCTGTCCGGTCACGGCGACCAGCTGGGTCGTGCTCATGGGGGTGCCGAGCAGCACCAGCAACCCGGCGCGCGCGGACCCGATGAGCGCCCCGAGCCCGGCCGGCACGGGCCGCCGGTCGTGGTCCTCGGCGAGCACGCCGAGGCACGGGTAGACGACGGCGTACCGCTCGCGCCCCTCCCACGACACCCACCCGGTCCTCGGGGTCACCGGCATGAACAGCAGCTCGGCCCCGGCGGCGATCTCCCGCGGCGGATACGCGTTCAGGTTGACCTGGAACCGGCTCTCCCCGAGCCACCGGATCCCCGGCCGGAGCGAGTTCAGCACGGCGGCCCAGCCTCCCTGGCTCACCCGCGCGGTCCGCGCGACCATGTCGGCCTCCAGCACGCGCCGCCGACGCTCCCAGTACGGCCGCACCGTCTCCGTCCAGACGTACGTCAGGAGCGCCGCCGCGCGTTCGGGCAGGTCGTCCCGCTCCAGGGCGGCGGGGAGCGGGCCCCGGAGGGACACGCGGAGGTCGGCCCGCGCGTCCCCGGCCCCGGCCGCCCGCACCCGGGTGACGGTCTCCTCGAAGCTCTCCCCCTCGCACGAGGTGGGGCAGAAGAAGTCGGCGATCCAGGAGGTGCCGAGTGCCGCCCGTACGAGCGGCGCGGCCACCGGGTCGGCCGCGAGGCGCGCGCGGTAGCCGGGCAGGTGCGCGCGCAGCCAGGCCTCCTCGCCCGGATGGCCACCCGTCTCCGCGTGCAGCAGCTTCAGGCTCGCGAAGGTCTCGGCGAACGGCGAGAGCACGAACCGGCTGCCGGCGAGGGTGTCGGTGTCGATCTGCCACAGGCCCATGCCCACGACCTTTCGCATCTCGGCGAAACAGTAAACAAGGCCCCGGGCCGCTCCGAGACTCTGTCGCATGCGCAGCTACCGAACCCTGTTCCGCGTACCGGAGTTCAGACCGTTCCTGCTCTCCTTCGCGGCTTTCGCCGCGGCCCAGACGGTCGGCGCGCTGGCCCTCGGCACGCTGGTCTTCCGGGCCACCGGCTCCCCGCTCCTGTCGGCGGTGAGCATGTTCGGCCCGCAGCTGGCGCAGCTCGTGGGGGGCACGTTCCTGCTCTCGGGTGCCGACCGCCTGCCCCCGCGCGCGATCCTGTCCGGCCTCGCCCTCGCCTTCGCGGCCGGCACGGCGGTGCTGGCGCTGCCCGGTCTCTCGGTCGGGGCGGTCTTCGCCGTCGTACTCCTGCAGGGCCTGGTCGCGTCGCTGGGCGGCGGTGTCCGCGGGGGGCTGCTGAACGAGATCCTGCCCAAGGACGGCTACGTCCTGGGCCGTTCGGTCTTCAACATGCTCTGGGGCCTGACGCAGGTGGCCGGTTTCGCGACGGGCGGCGCGCTGCTGGCGCTCCTGTCCCCGCGGACCTGTCTGCTCCTCGCGGCGGCGCTGTATCTGGCGTCGGCCGTCGTCACCCGCCTGGGCCTCACCGCCCGCCCGCCGCGCGCCTCCGGCCGCCCGTCCCTGTCGGCGACCTGGCGCACCAACGCCCTGCTGTGGTCCTCGCGCCCCCGCCGCCTCACGTACCTGGGCCTGTGGGTCCCCAACGGCCTGGTGGTCGGCAGCGATTCGCTCTACGTCTCCTACGCGCCCGCGGCCGCCGGCACACTGTACGCGTGCGGGGCCCTGGGCATGTTCGTGGGCGACATGGCGGTGGGCCGTCTGTTTCCACCCGCGGTGCGCCCCCGGCTCGCGACCCCGCTGCGCCTGCTGCTCGCGGCCCCCTACCTCTTCTTCGTCCTGCGGCCGGGAGTGGCGCTGTCGGCCGTGGCCTGCACCATCGCCTCCGTCGGCTTCGCCGCGAGCCTGGTCCTGCAGGAACGCCTGATGTCCCTCATCCCCGACGACCTCGCGGGCCAGGCCCTCGGCCTGCACGCCACCGGCATGGCCGCTCTCCAGGGCGCCGGCGCCGTCCTCGCGGGCACGCTGGCCCAACTGACCTCTCCGGCCGCGGCGATGACGCTGATGGCGGCCGGATCGGTCACCGTGACCCTGACCCTCGCGGCACTCGGCCGGCACGAGGAACGACAGCCGGCCGTCCCCGGTACGCGTCCGGGCGTCCCGTCGGAGCAGGCCGCCACGGACTAGCCGGGGCCGTGGGCGGACCGGGGCGACCACGGGTCATGGCGCGACCGCTCCGCACGAGCGAGCATGGTGGCACCACATGGCACCGCGTGGCACTGAGTGGCGCCATGCGACGTCGCGCGGCACCGCATGACATCGGGTGGCACCATGTGGCGTCGCTCGACACCACCCGGCGCCATTCGGTGCCACTCGGCGCCATCTGGCGCCATTCGATGCCCCCACGCGACACACGAGCCCGCCTGTCACCACAATGAATCAGGTCACCTGCTCCACGTTTTCGCAGGTCAAAGGCGCCCCCTCACCACCCGCCCCGGGGAGATGACGCTATGGGCTTGCGCATGGCACCACTATGGCGCCATGATGGCGTCATGGACCTCACCCCGTATGTCGACACCCTCCGCCGCGAACTCGCGGTGGCCGCCGAAGCCGGCGGGGACGAAGCCCGCGAGCTGGCCGAGCGGCTCACCGCTCCCCTGGAGTCGGCGACCCGGCTGACCCTGCTCAATGTGCTCTCCGCCGCGATGGACGAGATCACCCGCGAGCTCGCCCCCGGCTCGGTCGACGTACGGCTGCGCGGGCTGGACCCCGACTTCGTGGTGACACCGCCGCCCACCGACGGTCCCGCACCCGCGGAGCCCGTCGCACCCTTCGAACCGCTCAGGACCCCGGCCCCCGCCGAGGGCGACGAGGGCGCCACCGCCCGCGTCAATCTGCGTCTGCCGGCCCACCTCAAGGCACGCGCCGAGGAGGCCGCGAGCCGGGAGGGCCTGTCGGTCAACGCCTGGCTGGTGCGGGCCGTGTCGGCCGCGGTCGACAGCGGCGCCCGGCCGCGTACGACGGAGAAGACCCAGACCGTCGGCCAGAGCTTCACGGGCTGGGTGCGCTAGCCGCGCCGCCGCCCGCACCACCTCACCCACACCACGTCCCACCAGCGGGGACGACCTGAAGACCCAAGAGGACGGGACAGCCATGCCTTCTTTCGACACCCCCGAAGCGATTTCCGCCACGGCGCACGTGGAGGCCGGTTCCATCCAGTTCACCGCGGGCGACCGCCTCGACACGGTCGTCGAGGTGCGGCCCCGCGACCCGAAGAAGGACCTGGACGTACGGGCGGCCGACCAGACCGAGGTCACGTACGTGAGCGGCGCTCTGACCGTCAGGACGCCCAAGTCCAACCTGTTCGGCCGTACCGGCACCGTCGACGTCACGGTCGAACTGCCCACGGGCTCGCGCATCGACATGACCGGCGCCTGGGCCCAGGTGTTCGGCGAGGGCCGGCTCGGCGAGGTCCGTGTGAAGACCTCGTCCGGCGACGTCCGACTCGACACCACCGGCCCGCTGCACCTGAAGGCGTCGCACGGATCGATCACCGTGGACCGCGTCGAGGGCATGGCCGAGATCACCACCAGCTCCGGCAGCCTGCGCGTCGGCCTCGTCGACGGACCCGCCGTCCTGAAGAACTCGCACGGCACCACGACCGTCGGCGCCGCGACCGGCGAGCTGCGGGTGAGCGGCGCCAACGGCGACATCGAGATCCGGCGCGCCGAGAACTCGGTCACCGCCACCACCGCGCACGGCACCCTGCGCGTGGGCGAAGTGGCGCGTGGCACAGTCCAGTTGGAGACCAACTACGGGGCCATCGAGGTCGGTGTCCGCGAGGGCACGGCCGCCTGGCTCGACGTCAGCTCGGGCTCCGGCCAGGTCCGCAACACGCTCACCGCGTCCGAGACCCCGGAGCGGACCGAGGACACCGTCGAGGTCCGCGCCCGCACCCGGCACGGCAACATCGACGTCCGCCGCGCCAAGGCCTGAGCACCGCCTCGTCGACCGGCCCCGTCCTCCCCTGAACGCCACACCGTCGACCGGCCCCGTCCTCCCCTGAGCGCCACACCGTCGACCGACCCCACTCTCCGCCCACTTCAGCCTTCGAACGGAGGGCCCCATGCCTTCATCTGTCATGCCCACGCCCAGGCAGGGCGACGGTCCGCAGTCGCCCGCCGCCCTCTCCGCCATCGGTCTGCGCAAGTCGTACGGCGACAAGACCGTCCTCGACGGCATCGATCTGCGCGTCCCCGCCGGGTCCGTGTTCGCGCTGCTCGGGCCGAACGGTGCCGGCAAGACCACCACCGTGCAGATCCTGTCCACGCTCATCACCGCCGACAGCGGCCAGGCCCAGGTCGCCGGACACGACGTCGCCACGTCACCCGACGGAGTACGCGCCGCGATCGGTGTCACCGGCCAGTTCTCCGCCGTCGACGGGCTGATCACCGGCGAGGAGAACATGCTCCTCATGGCCGACCTGCACCACCTGTCCAAGCGGGAGGGACGACGGGTCACCGCCGAACTGCTGGAGCTCTTCGACCTCACCGACGCGGCGAAGAAGCCCGCCTCCACCTACTCCGGCGGCATGAAGCGCCGCCTCGACATCGCCATGACCCTGGTCGGCAGCCCGCGGATCATCTTCCTCGACGAGCCCACCACCGGCCTCGACCCCCGCTCACGCCACAACATGTGGCAGATCATCCGCGAACTGGTCACCGACGGCGTCACCGTCTTCCTCACCACCCAGTACCTGGACGAGGCCGACGAACTCGCCGACGGCATCGCCGTGCTCAACGACGGAAAGATCGTCGCCCACGGAACCGCCGAGGAACTGAAACGCCTGATCCCCGGCGGTCATGTCCGCCTCCGCTTCACCGATCCGGCCGCGTACCGGAGCGCCGCGACCGCGCTGCGCGAGATCACCGGGGACGACGAGGCACTGACGCTCCAGATCCCCAGCGACGGCACCCAGCGGGCGCTGCGCGCCCTGCTCGACCGGCTGGACGCGGCGGGTGTCGAGGCCGACGAGCTGACCGTGCACACCCCCGACCTCGACGACGTCTTCTTCGCCCTGACCGGCGGCACCGGCCGGACCGACAAGAAAGGCATGGCTGTCCGATGAGCTCCCTGTCCCTCGCCGTGCGCGACTCGACCACGATGCTGCGCCGCAATCTGCTGCACGTACGGCGCTACCCGTCCCTGACCCTGAACCTGCTGCTCACGCCGGTCATGCTGCTGTTGCTCTTCGTCTATGTCTTCGGCGACGTGATGAGCGCGGGCATCGGCAGCGGCGGTGCCGACCGCTCCGAGTACATCGCCTACCTCGTACCCGGCGTCCTGCTGATGACCGTCGGCGGCACCACGGTCGGCAGCGCGGTGTCCGTCTCCATGGACATGTCCGAGGGCATCATCGCCCGCTTCCGCACGATGGCGATCCACCGCGGCTCCGTGCTCGTCGGGCATGTCGTCGGCAGTGTGCTGCAGTGCGTGATGAGCGTGCTCCTCGTCGGGGCCGTCGCGGTGGCCATGGGGTTCCGGGCCACGGACGCCACGGCTCTGGAGTGGATCGCGGCGTTCGGGCTGCTCGTACTGTTCTCCCTGGCGCTCACCTGGATCGCGGTCGGGATGGGCATGGTCAGCCCGAACGCCGAGGCGGCCAGCAACAACGCGCTGCCGCTGATCTTCCTCCCGCTCATCTCCAGCGCCTTCGTCCCGGTCGACGCGATGCCGGGCTGGTTCCAGCCGATCGCCGAGTACCAGCCCTTCACCCCCGCCATCGAGACCCTGCGCGGGCTGCTGCTCGGCACCGGGATCGGGCACAACGGATGGCTCGCGGCCGGCTGGTGCGTGGCTCTGTGCGCACTCGGCTACTTCTGGTCGAAGGCGGTCTTCGACCGCGATCCGAAGTAGCCGCGGCGACCGCGCGGGCCACCTGTCGCGGCCCGCACCGCCCCAGGGCGGCGTACCCCGACTCCGCGTCGGCGTGCGCCGCCCCGTCCGTGTGCCCCGACTCCGCGTCGGCGCCGCCCTCTCGGCCTTCTCAGCCGGCGGCGGCGCCGAACCACTTCGGCAGGCGGCCGAGCAGATCCTGCTGGTCCTCACCGACCCACGCCACGTGGCCGTCCGGCCGGAGCAGCACCGCGGGCACGTCCAACTCCTCGCCGGCGTCGACGACATGGTCGACCCGATCCGCCCAGCCCGCGACCGAGAGCTGTCCGGTCCGGTCGAGCAGCAGTCCCCGGCCGCCGTGCATCAGCTCGTAGAGACGCCCCTGCTTCAGCTCCACGTCCCGCAGCCGCCGGCCGAGCAGTTCGTGACCCTCGCCGAAGTCGTAGCGGACCCCGACCGCGGTGATCAGGCCGGTCACGTACGCGTTCACCTCCTCGAAGTCCATCAGCTTCGAGAACAGCTCCCGCAGGGCGGTCGCACCCGGATCGGTCCCCAGCAGCGTGATCTGCGCGCGGGTGTTGTCCAGCACGGCGGCGCCCACCGGATGGCGTTCGGCGTGATAGCTGTCCAGCAGCCCCTCCGGCGCCCAGCCGTCCACCTCGGCGGCCAGCTTCCAGCCGAGGTTGAACGCGTCCTGCACGCCGAGGTTGAGCCCCTGCCCGCCGGTCGGCGGGTGGATGTGCGCCGCGTCGCCGGCCAGCAGCACCCGGCCGGCCCGGTAGCGCTCGGCCTGCCGGGTGGCATCCCCGAACCGGGACAGCCAGCGCGGCGAGTGCACACCGAAGTCGGTGCCCGCGACGGCCCGCATCCGCTGCTTGAACTCGTCGAAGGTCGGCGCGGTCGCCCGCTCCTCGGACACGTCGGCGGCGGGGACGACGACGCGGTACGTGCCGTCGTCGTTGGCGATGGTGCCGAACCGCAGCTGGGTCTTGCGGACCTCCGCCACGACGGCCTCGACCGTCGCCGGGTCCTCGGCCAACTCCATGTCGCCCAGCAGCGTCTCGACCGTGGCGGGCACGCCGGGGAAACCGACGCCGATCAGCTTGCGGACCACGCTGCGGCCGCCGTCGCAGCCGACGAGGTAGCGCGAACGCAGCCGCGTGCCGTCCGCCAGCTCGACGCTCACCCCGTCCTCGTCCTGGCTCAGCCCGACCACTTCGCAGCCGCGCCGGATCTCGGCACCGAGTTCGAGGGCCCGCTCGCGGAGCAGGCGCTCGGTGGTCGGCTGGAGGGTGGAGAGTCCGTACGGGTGCGCCGTGTCCAGCCGGTCCGGCCACGGCTTGACGATGCCGCCGAAGAGTCCGCCGACCTGGAACGTGTCGCTGACCGCGAGGAACCGGTCCAGCAGACCGCGCTGATCCATCACCTCGACGCTGCGCGCGTGCAGTCCGCGCCCGCGGGTCTCCTTGGTCGGCTCGGTCAGCCTCTCCAGCACCACCACGTTCACGTCGTGCAGCCGCAACTCGCCGGCCAGCATCAGGCCGGTCGGTCCGCCGCCGACCACGATCACGTCCATCATCAGCACGCCCATTCAACGAGATTGCGTAGGTGCAGGTCCTGGCCTCGGCGGACGATTGTGCGGCACTGACCGGGCCTTGCCGCAAGGCCCCCTGTGCGCTATACGTTGAGAGTGGCAAGGAGCAGGTACTCCTTGCCCTTCGTCGTCTCCGGACCCCTTCTCGTCCCAGGCACGTTCTCGTCCCGGGAACCGTTCCCGCCGCCGGGGCCGCCCCCGTCTTCCGGGCCGTGCCCGGCGGGTGTCCGCCGCCGGGCGGCTACGCCGTCCACTCCTCCTTCAGGAGTCCGAACAGCACCTCGTCGTGCCAGGTGTCGCCCACGCGTACGGCGGCCCTGCGACGGCCCTCCTCGACGAAACCGGCCGCGCGGAAGGCGCGGATGGCGCGCTCGTTGCCGCTCCAGGTCTCCAGGTCGACGCGGCGCAGGCGGCAGGCGCCGAAGAGGTGGCCCAGCAGCAGACGCAGCGCCTCGGAGCCGTAGCCGCCGCCCCAGCGGTCCCGTTCACCGATGGTGATGCCGACCGTCGCCCGGCCGGTGAACGGGTTGAGGTCGCGGTAGTCGGCCATGCCGATCGCACGGCCGTCGGCCAGGTCCTCCACGGTGAACGTGCACTCGGAACGCGGGTCGTCGCGGAGCCGGACCTCGTGGAAGGACGCCAGGGCCTCCCGTGTGACGGGGCCGAACTGCGGATTGCCGCCGGTGGCCCAGTGCACGACCTCGGGGTCGTTCCGCCAGCGCACGTGTGCGTCCAGGTCCTCGGCGCTCAGCGCTCGCAGTCGTACCGACTTGCCTTCGATCATGGGGTGATCATATGGACCGGCGGCCTGAGCCCGGGGCCGTCGGCGAGGCCGGAGAGCCGTCCCGGCCGACGTGCTCCGCCAGGAAGTCCTCCCACGTCCGCTTCCCGGTGTCCGCCCCGTCGAGCGTGAGGTTGTCGCCCGCCCGGTAGGCGCGGCCCGCCTTGCCGGGTATGCGGACCGGCATCGTCGGACGGCGCTTCCCGGACGCCTTCAGGTATCCGCGGGCCAGGTCGCCGAGGCCGTACACCTCGGGTCCCGCGAGGTCGGGCACCAGCCCGGAGGGTCCGCCGAGGGCGAGTTCCGCGATGCGGGCCGCCACGTCACGCGCGTCGACCGGCTGGAGGCGCAGCCCGCCCGGCACCGGGAAGACGGGCGACTTCGCCATCGCCCGCACCGTCTTCAGGGTCAGTTCGTGGAACTGGGCCGCCCGCAGCGTCGTCCACGGCAGCCCCGACTCGGCCACCGCCCGCTCGGCGGCCAGCTTCGACCTGAGCCAGGCCAGCGGCACCCGGTCCGCGCCGATGACCGAGATGAAGACGAAGTGCCCTACGTCCGCGGACCGCGCGGCCCGGACCAGGTTGCGGGTCGCGATGTCGTCGCCCTTGGGACCGCCCGCGAGGTGCACCACGGTGCCGACCCCTTCCAGCGCCGGCCCGATCCCCTCGCCGTCGAGCAGGTCCACGGCCACGTGGTCGACGCCCTCGGCGTCCGCACCTCCCGCTCCGCCGGTGGGCCGGCCGTGCCGGCTGAGCACCCGCACCTCGCGCCCCGCCTCGCGCAGCAGCGGGACGACGAGCCGTCCGAGCGTGCCCGTACCGCCCGTGACCAGGATGATCGACGTGTCGAAAGCCATTGCCACTCCTTGTTCCATGAGGGCCGGGACGATCGGATTCCGGTGCCCTCAACGGGTTTTCGGTGTTCTACTTCGCTGACACGCCGCGCGAAGGGAATGTGACACGGTGGGCGAGAGCGCATGGCCGGCCGAGTGGTTCGAGGGGCACCGGACGCATCTGCGGGCCGTCGCGTACCGGATGCTCGGGTCGGTGAGCGAGGCGGAGGACGCCGTCCAGGAGACCTGGTTGCGGGCCGACCGCGCCGGCACCGACGGCGTGGGGAACCCGGCAGGCTGGCTGACCACGATCGTGACGCGGGTGTGCCTCAACATGCTCCGCACCCGTAAGGCGCGGCGCGAGGAACCCCTCGGCCTCCGGGCGGTCGACGCACCCCTCCCGCCCGAGGACGGCGGCGACCCCGAGGAGGAGGCCGCGCTCGCCGACTCGGTCGGCGTCGCGATGCTCGTGGTCCTGGACACGCTCTCCCCGGCCGAGCGGCTCGCCTTCGTACTGCACGACATGTTCGCCGTGCCCTTCGACGAGATCGGCCCGATGCTGGAGAAGTCCCCCGCCGCGGTACGGCAGCTCGCCAGCCGCGCCCGGCGCCGGGTGAAAGGGGTCTCTCCCCTGCCGGACGCCGATCTGACGCGCCGTCGGCGGGTCGTCGAGGCCTTCCTGGCCGCCACCCGCGGCGGGAACTTCGACGCCCTGGTCGCCCTGCTCCACCCGGACGTGGTCCTGCACGCCGACGCGTCCGTCATCCCCACGCCCGCACCGGTCGTCGTCAGCGGTGCCGTCCCCGTCGCCGAGGGCGCGATGGCCGCCACCGGCCGCGCCCGCTTCACCGGCGTCGCCCTCCTCGACGGCACGGTCGGCCTGACCATGGCTCCCTTCGGCCGCCTCGCCCTGGTCCTCGCCTTCGACTTCGCGGACGACGGCCGCGTCACCGCGATCCGCGTCATCGCCGACCCGGACCGGCTGCGCGAGGTCGAGGTCGCGGTTCCGCAGGACCGCGCGCAGCCGGAGGACCCCACGGCTCGGGAGGAGACCTCGTGACCCGGGGAGGTGACGCAAGGAAATACCCCTCCAGGGAAAAGCAGGCCGGCCGGGCCGGAATGCCCTGGTGCTGAAATACGGCATTGCGTCGGCGCGGCACATTCCTTTAATGTGCTCCCATGACTGCCGGGTCGGCCTTGTGCCGTGAGCGAGTTGGTTGCCCGGCCTCCGAGTGAGGCCGGGGCGGGGTAGAGCCCCGCCCTCCCCTTCTTTTCCGTACGCCGTCCGCGTAGGCCCTCCGCCTGCGGCGGCATCCCCGTGCGACACCGTCCGACCGCGTCCTCGCAGGGCGTCCCCGGACCGTCGTGTCTCCGTACGGCCCTTCCGTACGTCTTCCACGCGCGCCCCTGCGCAGGGCTCCGTCCCCTTCGGCGCGCACCTTCACACGCATTTCCACAACCGCGTGCCCGAATGCGCCACGCGGCAATTCGACCTACCCGAAAAAGGGAGTGGGAAAAGAATGCCCAACGAGTTCAACCAGCGGATCGTCGAGGAATTCCGGGCCAACGGCGGACGGGTCGGCGGCCCTTTCGAGAAGGCCCGGCTGCTCCTGCTGACGACCACCGGTGCCCGGACGGGCGCCCCGCACACGACCCCCCTCGGCTACTACCCCGACGGGGGCGAGCAGGTCCTCGTCATCGCCTCGGCCGGCGGCGCGCCCCGCCACCCGGACTGGTACCGCAATCTCCTCGCGCACCCCCGCGTCACCGTCGAGGACGGCGTCTTCGTCTACGAGGCGGAGGCCCACGTGCTCGAACGCCCGGAACGCGACCGTGTCTTCGCGCGCGCGGTGGAGGCGGACCCGGGGTGGGCGGAGTACCAGGCGAAGACCGACCGGGTGATTCCCGTCGTCGCGCTCCGCGCGATTCCGAAGGACGGCCCGCCGCAGATGAACGCGGGTTCCATGGCCGAGGGGCTGAAGGTGGTCCACGACGCCTTCCGGCGCGAACTCGCCCTGATCCGGGAGGAGGTGACACGGCAGGGGGCGGCGCTGGGCGCCCAGCTGCGCGTCAACTGCCTCACCCTCTGCCAGGGTCTGCACAACCACCACACCGGTGAGGGCCTCGGCATCTTCCCGATGCTCGCCCACCGCCACCCCCGGCTCGCCCCCGTCCTGGACCGGCTGCGCCGGGAACACGAGCGGATCGCGGAGCTCCTCGAAGAGCTGCGCCGGGTCGTCGCGGCACCCGATACCGGGCCCGGCCGCGTACGCTCCGACGTGGAACGCCTCACGACCGCACTGGAAGCCCATCTGACCTACGAGGAGGAGCACTTGATTCCCCTCCTGGCCGCACCGGCCGCTCCGGGGGCGCCGCGGTGATCGCACTCGTCACCGGCGCCAACCGCGGGATCGGGCGCGAGGTCGCCCGGCAGCTCGCCGCCGCCGGGCACACCGTCCTCGTGACCGCCCGTTCGGCCGAATCAGCCGCCGAGGCGGCACGGGCCGTCGGCCCGGACGCCCGCCCCCTGCGCCTCGACGTCACCTCCGAGGCCGACATCACCGCCCTCGCCCGGGACCTCGACGCCCTCGGTGTCCTCGATGTCCTCGTCAACAACGCGGCGATCACGTACGACACCTGGCAGCGAGCGGCCACCGCCGACCTCGACGTCGTCCGGGAGGCCGCAGAGACGAACCTCTACGGTCCCTGGCGGCTGACCCAGGCGCTGCTCCCCCTGCTCCGCGCGAGCGCGCACCCGCGGATCGTGAACGTGTCCAGCGAGGCCGCGTCCCTCGCGGGCATGGGCGGGGGGACGCCCGCCTACTCCGCGTCCAAGGTGGCCCTCAACGCCCTCACCCGCATGCTCGCCGCCGAACTGCGCGGCGACGGCGTGCTGGTGAACGCCGTCTGCCCGGGCTGGGTGGCCACCGACATGGGCGGCCCGGGCGGGCGTCCCGTCGAGGAGGGCGCCGCGAGCGTCGTCTGGGCGGCCACCCTCCCCGACGACGGCCCGACCGGCGGCTTCTTCCGCGACGGCCGCCCCCTGCCCTGGTGAGCTGAACCGGCCACGCCTCCCCGGTGGCCGCCGCTCGCCGGCGGCGGGCTCACCAGGGCAGCGGCCGCGCGTGGACGACGTCCAGCCGTGACACGGCCCGGGTCAGCACCACGTACAGCCGGTGCAGCCCGCGGGCCTCGGCCTCCGCGACGGCGGCCGGTTCGACGGCCACGACGTGGTCGTACTCGAGTCCCTTGGCGAGGCCGGCCGGCACCACCGCGACGCGTGCGCCCAGCTCGTCGGGACCCGACGCCCCGATGCCCGCGGCGGTCAGCGCCTCCCGCACCCGTCCGGCGTCCTCGTCCGCGGCGATGACCCCGACGGAGCCCTCCAGCGCGAGCGCGGCGCGGACCGCGTCGACGGTCGCGGGCAGCACATCGGGCACGGGCCGGATCGTCACCGCGCCGTCGCGGCGCAGGGCCCGGGCGGGCGGCACCGCCACGTCGAGCCGGTCCAGCAGCCGGTTGGCGATCTCGACGACGGCGCCCGGCACCCGGAAGCCGGTCGTCAGCGGCACGACGGCGGCGCCCGACTTCCCCAGATGGGCGAGGAGTTCGCCCCAGTCGCGCGCCGCCCAGGGCGTGGTGCCCTGCGCGAGGTCCCCGAGCACGGTCAGCGATCCGAAGGCGGCCCGCCGCGCGATGGCCCGGCACTCCATGGGCGACAGGTCCTGCGCCTCGTCGATGACGACATGGCCGTACCCCTCGGGGTGTTCCACGAGTCCGGCGATCTCGTCGAGCAGGACGAGGTCGGCGGCGGACCAGCGTGCGGACTTGTGGGAGCGCGGCGGCTTCGCCCACAGGACCGCCTTCTGCTCGTCGGCGTCGAGGATCCCGTCGGCCGCCTCCGCCAGCGCGTCCGCGTCGGTGAGGATCCGGGTGAGCACCTCCTCCGGGCGCTGCCGGGGCCACACCGCGTCGACGTAGGCGGTGACCGGCCGGGCCCGCGCGATCTTCTGTGCCCACGCGTTGGTCTGCGGTCCGGAGCGCCGCTCGGCCTGTTCCCGCACATGACGCACGACCCGCGTCCGCACGCGCTCACGGCCGACGGCGTACGGCGGTTCCTCGGCCCGCACGTCGTCCACGATGCGCCGGAGCGCGCCGTCCGGGACGCGCCAGCGGTACGAGCCGTCGGGCACCGCCAGCGACTCGACGGGCCCGCCGACCGCGCCGTACAGGGCCCGGTGCAGCACCCGGGCCATCCGTGCGTCGTGCTTGACGACCGCGGCACGCTCGTCGTCCCGACCGGTCACCGGGTGCCGGGCGATCTCGTCCCCGACGGTCGACTGGCGCACCCCCGTCTCGCCGAGCGCGGGCAGCACCTCCGAGATGTACGAGAGGAAGGTGCGGTTGGGGCCGAGGATGAGCAGTCCGCCGCGGCGGATGCGCTGCGGATGCGTGTAGAGCAGGTACGCGGCCCGGTGCAGGCCGACGGCCGTCTTGCCGGTGCCGGGGGCGCCCTGCACACAGACCGAGTCGGTGAGGTCACCGCGTACGAGATCGTCCTGGTCGGGCTGGATGGTCGCGGCGATGTCGCGCATGGGGCCGATGCGGGGGCGCTCGATCTCGCCCGTGAGGATCCGGCTGTCGTGCGTCTGCCCCGCTCCGACGTGCTCGTCCTCCAGCCCCGTGAGGTCGGTGGAGTCGCCCCGGCTGCCGGGGGCCCAGCCGAAGCGGCGCCGGACCGCGACGCCCTGCGGGTCGTGGGCGCCCGCCTGGTAGAAGGCGCGGGAGACGGGCGCGCGCCAGTCGACGACGAGGGGCGGGGCGGCGGGGTGCTCGGTGATCCGCAGCCGTCCGATGTGGTAGCTCTGCCCGGCGTGTTCGCCGGCCTGCGCGCCGGTGCGCTCGAAGTCCAGCTTGCCGAAGAACAGCGGCCCGTGGGGCAGTTCGCGCATCTCCTTCGCCCGGCTGCGGAGCCGGTATCCGAGCACTTCGGCGTCGGCGCCGGAGGCGGAGACGTCCTCGCCGGTGAAGACCTGCTCCTGCGCGCCCTCGACCATGGCGGCGAGGGCGGCGCGGCAGGTGTCGTGGTAGGCGCGCTCGCGGTCGAGGGAGCCGCGGAGGGACGGGGCGCCGGGCTGTGCGGAGGCAGGGTCGGGTGGCGTCATTCCACCCAGGATAGCGGAATGCGTTACCGAGTTAAATTATTTACTTGGTTGTACAGGCTGGGCCAGCTCGGGCAGCCCTGCCGCCAGCCGCGCGAACGCCCGCTCGGCGGCGGCGACGGCATCCCCCCGCACCTGCGCCACCGTCTCCCCGTCCGCGATCCGCCGCCAGTTCTCCAGCGCGAGGATGCGCCGCACCGCGGTGATCTGCCCGGCCGCCAGCCGCGCGTCGAGGCCGCCGCCCAGGGCCTCGGCGAGCGCCCCCTCGGACCGCTCCAGGTACTCGTACAGCCGCGCCACCAGCGACGGCGTGCCGTAGAGCAGCCGGAGGTAGGCGAGAACGGCGGGGTGGTCGTTGAGCCCGGTGACGGGGTCGAGCCGCCCGAGCCCGTCCAGGAAGTGCGCACGCAGCGCGCCGATCACGGACTGCCCCTCCGGACGGCCGGCGACCACCTGCGCCGCCTCCGTCTCGTGGTCGGCGAACCGGTACAGCACGAGGTCCTCCTTGGACGGGAAGTACCGGAAGAGGGTCGGCTTGGAGATCTCGGCGGCGGCCGCCACCTCGGCCACCGAGACGGCGTCGAACCCCTTCTCCAGGAACATTCCGATCGCGATCTCGGAGACGTCCTCGTACATCCGCTGCCTTTTGCGCTCGCGCAGTCCGGTCTCACCCATGGTCATGAGCGTACGCACCACCGGGGCCGCCCAGGGACGACGCTTGACCTCAACCGGACTTGAGGTCGAAGACTGCGGGCAGTGATCGACGGCTCGTCCCGAGTCGACCCGACGGAAGATCCTGCTGAGGAGTGACCCATGCGAGCAGCTCAGGTGAAGGCGTTCGGCGGACCCGAGGTACTCGCCCCCGTGGATCTGCCCGACCCGGCGCCCGCGCCCGGCGAGGTCGTGATCGACGTCGCCTACGCGGACACGATCCATGTGGAGGCCCAGATACGGGCGGGCTGGGGCCGCGAGTTCTTCCCGGTGACACCCCCGTACGTTCCCGGGGGCGGTGTCTCCGGGGTCGTCGCCGCCCTCGGAGCGGACGTGCCGGACGAGTGGCTGGGCCGCCGCGTGGTGTCCTTCGTGCAGGGCAGCTACGCGGAGCGGGCCGTCGCCCCGGTGTCCGCCCTGACGGTCGTACCGGACTCCGTGGACCTGCTCCGGGCCGCGGCCCTGGTCCACGACGGCGTCACCGCCTCCGGCCTCCTCGAACGGACCGCCGTCAGGGCCGTCGACCGGGTCCTCGTCCTCGGCGCGTCCGGAGGCATGGGCACGCTCCTGATCCAGCTGGCCCGGGCCCGCGAGGCCCGCGTGGTCGCGGTGGCCCGGGGCGCCGCGAAGCTGGCCCTGGTACGGGAGTTGGGGGCGGACGCGGTGGTCGACGTGACCCGTCCGGACTGGGTGGCCGCCGCACGTGAGGCCCTCGGCGGCCCGGAGCCCGCCGCGGACGTCGTCCTCGACGGCGTCGGCGGACCACTCGGCGCCGCCGCCTTCCCGCTGACCGCCGACGGCGGCCGCTTCTCCGCCCACGGAGCGCCGACGGGCGCCTTCTCCCCCGTCGACCCGGCCGAGGCCGCCCGCCGCGGCATCACACTCTTCGGCATCGCGGACGTCCAGTTCTCCCCCGCCGACCTGCGCCGCTTCACCGCCGCCGCCCTGGAGGAAGCCGCGGCGGGACGCCTCCACCCGGTCGTCGGCGAGGTGTTCCCGCTGGACCGCGCGGCCGAGGCGCACGCGGCCATCGAGGACCGGCGGCTGGTGGGGAAGGCGCTGCTGAAGGTGTGACGACGGGCGCGGACCGGGCGGTGGCGGGGTTCAGCTTCCCGGCCCCCGCCGCCAGCCCGGCGCGAGCGACAGGTTCCACAGGTCGTCGAGATGCTTGTTCCACGTGGCGACCACCGCTTTGGCGTCGTCGCCGGCTCCCCGGGACCAGACGCTCAGGTCGGTGCGGTAGCCCTTGGGGTCGTAGAACTCGGGCCCCGCACTCCGCAGCATGGTGCGCGCCGCCACGTTGTAGAGGCCGTGCAGTACCACTTCCCGGTTGAAGATGCAGATCTTGTCCCGCGGTATGCCGGGATAGACGCGGTACTCGCACTCGGCGCTGACCCGGCCCAGGCCGTTCAGACGCTCCTCGATACCCGACAGCGTCTCGTCGTACTCCTTGCACTTCACCTCGATGCGTTTGCGGAAGTCGGGGTCGTCCACCGGCGCGCCGTCCTCGCCCACCCGCGCCGGAACGGTCATCCGCTGCCCGAAGTCCGGGATCAGCACCCTGACGGAGACGTGCCTGGTGGGCCCGGGGTCCTCCAGCAGCTTCTCCAGCCGGTGGAACATCTCGTTGCAGAGCGTCTCACCCGTGTAGCCGAGGAAGGTGATCTCCACCTCGCGCGCCCTGAAGGCATCGTTGACGAAGGTGCCCAGTTCGCGCGACTCGACCTGAACGCGCGGCGGCCTGCGGAGCGTCGCCGAGAGGTCCTTGACCGTGTCGTACAGGACGTAGCCGACCAGGCTGAGCAGGGCGCCACCGAGGAACGCCTTGTCCTCCAGGGCGTCTCCCACCGGTTTCACGAACTGTGCCGTCAGGCCGGTGACGAAGATCGTCAACAGCAGCATCCGCGTGAAGACCGGCTCGTAGCGTTCCTGGAACCGCCTCAGGTGCGCGCCCACGCCGCCGTCGGCCGCCCTGCTCCCCCCTCCGGACATGCGCCGGGCCTCCTCCCGTTCCGAAGGGTCCTGCGGCGCCTTCCGGCCCGACGGGCGGCCCGTCAGACGTCCGCGGAGACCTCAGCCGTCCGTAGGTCTCCATCGTTGCGGGACATCAACGCCCGGGCAAGGTAGGGGTTCGCCGGCGCCTTCCACTTCTTCGGGAGGCCCAGCGCGGCGGTGGCCGCGGCCAGGGTCATCGCGTAGGCGTCCACCGCGCGGCGGACGTTGGGGGCCTCCAGGCTGTCGCCGGTCACCAGACGGTCCAGGTCCACGTACGCCGACCGGACGACCTCCATCCACCGGTACACGCGCCAGTCCTGGTGCCAGCCCTTCGTGCAGTCCTCGGGCAGCGACCGGTACCAGCGGGAGAACAGTCGCTCCCGGATCTCGGCGCGGGTGGGGGTCAGATGCATGTGGCGCACCAGGTCGTACAGCGGGTCGCCGATCATCGCCATCTCCCAGTCGATGAGGGTCAGCCCCCCGTCGTCCCGGCGGACCAGGTTCCACGGGTTGAGGTCGCCGTGCAGCAGCACCGGCCGGCGGGGAACCACGGTATGGCGTTCGAGAATCTCCATCAGCCGGTAGCTGCTGGGCAGTCCCAGCTCGCGCGCCACCTCCGCGGTGGCCTTGGGCAGCGCGTTCACCATGCGGACCAGTTCGTACTGGAGCTCCCAGTAGAACTCCGACCCCCGCATGAAGGGGTCCAGCTCGGTGCAGTCGACGCGGGTCAGTGCGGCGAGCTGGTCCACCAGATCGTCCGCCTCGTGCGGCAGGAGCCCGCTCTCGGGATGGACCGGCGGCCCGAAGCCCTCGGCCGATCCTTCGTACGAGTGAATGGTGAATGGTTCTTTCAGACCGCTGGTGCCGAGAGCGAGCACGCGCGGGGCACGCACCGGCGTTCCGGACCGCTCGATGGCCCTGAGCACGGCGTGCTCGTCGAGAAACCGGCGCTCTCTGGGGTTGGCCGAGCCCACTTTCCGCCGGACCATGACCGGGAACGCGACTCCGGGGACGCGGACCGCCGTGTTCAGATGGGCCGTCCCCTTGAACACCCGGTCCGCGGAGGCCGCGCCCTCCTCGAACAGCGCGTTGTTCACCGCCGTCGCGGAGAACTCCGGATGCTCCGGTACCCGCGGGTCGGGATCCCAGACGATCTGGAAGACGGACCTCTCACGGCTGGCCTTGACCCCGTTGGACTCGTTCCACCGGAAGAGAATGCGTTCGATCTCCCCCTCGTCCGGCACCTTCTTGAGGCGCAACGGTTCCTCGGCGGCAAGCAGCGCCCGGTGCACCGCACCCGTCGCGGCGTCCAGGTCGCGCTGGTCGAAGGTGTCGCCGAGCAGGGTGGCGGCCCGCATCACATCCGGGTAGACCGACTGCGCCCGCTCGAACGCCAGATAGTGCTTCAGGTCCCGGTCGAGGCCGTCGACGGCGTTGCTGCGCCGGCTGCCCATGGCCTCACGCCATGCCTCGATCACCTCGGACCACTGGTGGTCGGGGTACTGCATCCGCACCAGATGGGTGGCGAGGTCGTGCAGCGGGTCCCCGAAGGACGCCAACTCCCAGTCGACGCAGATCAGGGGCGGGTCTCCGAGATACGAGACGATCACGTTGTCCCGGTGGAGGTCGGTGTGGAGCAGGCTGAAGGGCCGTCTGATCAGCGCGGGCACCCGCTCCGCGAACCGCACCAGCGCGTCGTCCGGGATGCCCAGCATCGCGAACAGGCCGCCGAATTCCCCCCAGTTCCGCTGCCGGATCTGCTCCTCCGCCGCATGTGCCAGAGCCAGTAGGAAGGCCCTGCTGTTCCGGCTGGAGCGGGGCCAGGACAGCGGCAATTCCGGCAGGTGCTGTCTGCGCACCTGCGTCATGTCGGCGAACAGCCCCGCCAGCGCCGCGATGAGATCGGCATCGACCGGTTTGCCGTTCGGGCAGATGCTGGAGAGCGGCACACCCTCCACATAGCTGAGGATGGTCATGTCCCCGCGCTTGACCAGGCAGCGCGGCACGTGCGGCAGGAAACGGCGGATCCTGTCGAGAACCTCCGCCTCGTCCTGCCAGGTCCTGATGACGACGGGCAGCGCGGAGGGGATCGGCTCCCGCACGGTGACGGCCGCGCCGTCCTCGCACTCCTTGAGAGCGGACTGGCCCCCGGACAGCGGGCGCACCATGTAGTTCAGATTGTGGTGCCCCCGGCCGAACGACCCCAGGGCCCGGGCATAGCGCACGAAGGCGTCGTACTCGGCGTCCGCCGCCCTTGCCGGAGCGGGCCTGAGAGGCAACGGCGGAACGCCCACGGGTCACTCCTGAATAACTGTGCGTCGCCATTGATGTTCATGCGCCGCGAGAGAGGTGAGCACACCTTAGTGCTCGACAGGGTTTACGGACGGTCGGACGACTGCATTCGATACCGACCTGAGAGAGATACCACCCGAGAGCCTCACGCCGTTCGAAGTCGGTCTGGTTCCGGATGCGTTTCAGGGTGTGCCGGCCCGCACTCGCGCGGGTCGGATCGCCCCATGGTGTGTCAGGTCGGTTCAGGGTGTCTCGGCGAGGAGGTTCCAGCAGGAGTTGAACCAGCCCTGCATGCTCTCCATGAAGACGGACCCCGGTGAGTCGGGATCGCCCTCGTCATTGACGTGGCGGGTCAGCGTCGAGCCCAGACCGAGGACGTCGAGCGCGTCGACCTCCGTGCCGTCGTCCAGCAGGATGGGGCGCTCCACCACCTCGTAGGGCCCGAACAGCGCCTCGACGCCGGGCCGCAGATACAGCTTGTACGTCGGGACCAGCGGCACGTAGCGGATCACGGCATCGGCGGACGGGACCAGCCCCTCCGCCTGGAGGTCGAGCAGCGCGACGCGCAGCGAGGTCGTGTGCCGGCGCGTGATGCCGCGCAGCCGCTCCTGCAACCGGTGCGGCCGGCCCTGCTCCTGGAGCTCTTCCTCCACGCCCGTCACCCGCGCCCGGGGGTAGGGGAGGTCGATCGACTCCGCGGGCAGCAGCATGCGCAGCTCGATGCGCTCGGGCCGGATCTCCCCGAGGCGGATGCGTTCGGCCTGGAGGCGGATGTGCGCGTCCAGCGACTCCGAGGTGAGGGTGAACACGTCCAATTGGACTACCGGTTGAGCGAAAGCCCGGGCGATGAAGGTGCCGAGCGCCGCGCGTACCCGCGGCGGCTCCTGGCTCGACGTACCCGCGTGCGTCGGCTTCTTCACGACCCGCGTGCCGCTGCCCTGGCGGGACCTGATCCATCCTTCGCTGTTGAGCTCCCGTATCACCCGTTGCACGGTGTCCCTCGACACATCGAACATCTCGGCGAGTTCGCGCTGCGGAGGGAGCTGGGAGTCGAGCGGGTAGGTGCCGTCGGCTATCCGGGTGCGCAGCGTTCCGAGGACACGGTCGAACTCCGTGCCGCCTCCGTCGCCGCGCTCTTCGCCCACATCGCGACCGTACCGCTCTCCACGCTCGGGCAAACCGCTTTCAGTCACATTGGTGGCCGGATGCGCCGGTCGGCATATCCGGCAGACGCCTGCCCGTTAAGCGATCAGTCAGGCAGGGCACACCAACTTCAGGGCAATCAGTCCAATTGGACAGGTAGTTGATCGATTCTCTGAAGCGGACGGGGTGGGGGACGTGGTCTTCTTTCAACTGGTGGGGACGATCATTCAATTCGAGATGGGGCAGGTGGTGCAGACACGGCTCGGAGCGGTCGGTGGCCTGGGACTGCTCCTGCTGGCCCTCGCGCCCCTGCTCGTACGACTCTCGCTCTCGGTGATCAGGCGGACGGTTCGCGAGCACCCGGGCTGGTGGGCGCTCGGGCTCCTCGTCTGTCTGCTGGCGATGAGCCTTCAGGCCTGATCCCGGCGACGGTCCGTCAGGTCCGATCCCGGCGGCGGTCCGTCAGGTCCGATCCCGCGCCGAGAGCTCAGCCCTGGTCGCGGACCAGCCGCAGCACCGGCTCCAGCGAATCCACCACATGCTCCGCACCCGCGTCCCGCAGCAGCTTCCCCTTGTCCTCGTTACGCGCGTAGCCGAGAAACGGAACGCCCGCCTGCCGGGCGGCGACGAGGTCCGAGGGGGCGTCGCCGATCATGAGGGCAGCCGACGGGGCGGCGCCCAAGGCGTTCAGGGCACGGTTGAGGCAGTGCGGATCGGGCTTGAGGCGGTGCAGATCGCGCGTACGCCCGTAGATGTTGGGCGCGAAACACTCGGTGAGCCCGCGGCTCGCGAGGTACCCGGCCGCCGTGCGGGGGGAGTTGTTGGTCGCGATCGCCAGCCGGACACCGACCGCGCTCCAGGTGCGTATGAGCGGGTCCGCGAAGGCGGTGGGCCAGGCGGAGGGCACCGCCTGGAGCTCCTGGTAGGTGAGCCGCTCCTCCAGCTCCGCCACCAGGTCGCTGCGCGGGTCCCGCCGGTTGACCGCGTACAGGACAGCCATCGGGTCGGGGTGGACACGCTCGTCCTCGGTCAGCAGCCCGAGCAGGCCGTGCTGCTCCAGCCACTCCACGAGGTCCTTCGCCACATCCTCCGCGGAGTGCCCCGCGAACAGCCGGCAGATGGGACCGTCGAAGTCGAAGAGGACATAGCGGGCGTGGGTGATCACTTCCCGTAGGTTCTCTGTCTCTGTTGCCACCGATTCAGTCTGCGCCGTATCAGAAGTCACTAGGAGAGTGTCAGGTCCGTGGTGATGGTTTCCCAGAGGGCGTCGAACCACTTCTGGGATTGCTCCACGAAGGCGGCGTCCCGCTGGCCGGCCCGCTTCTCGAAGGAGAAGAGGAGGGACGCGGAGCCGAGGGCGTCGTACATCTCCAGGATGCCGCTGTCCACGGCCTCCTCCCGCTTGGTGACCATGTAGTACGCGATCAGCGCCTCGGTCTCGTTGAGCAGGTAGAGCTTCACCGGCGGGGTGAAGGGCAGGGCGCGGAAGGTCACCCTGACATCGATGCCGTGCGAGGAGCGCAGGGACTGGAGGTTGTGGCGCAGGACGACGACCTGGGCGTTGCGCTGGTCCAGCCAGCGCTTGTGGACGGGGTCGTCCTCGCCCTGGGCCTCGACGGGGACCGGGAAGGCCAGGTTGATGTCCCGTGACGGCAGCAGGATCCGTACGTCGATCGAGGCCGGGCGGATCCTGCCCTCGTGGATCTGCCGGACCGGATCACCGAGGGCCAGCATCAGGGTCTCCGCGGTGAGACAGGCGGCGTCGACGCGTACGTGAGGCACGGAGAACGCCTCGGTGAGACGCGGCGCGAGGCCCACCATCGTCGGCTGCGGTTCGTCCCGCACCGGGGGGACCTCTGCGATCCGCGGCGGGCTGCCCTTGCTGACGTTGCTGAGGAGACCGTCCTCCTGGAGCGCGCGGAGGGCCTGGCGGACGGTGCCGCGCTCGACACCGAACTCCTCTGCCAACTCCGCCTGGGTGGGCAGGCGGTCGCCCGCCCTGAGGTCTCCGGCGCGGATGCGCTCGCGCAGCACGTCGGCGATCTCCTGGGGCGAGATCTTTCTGCTGCCGTTCACTGCCACGTTCTCCTGGGTCACGACCAGACGTTACAACTTGCGTCCATCTAACGGGAGTTGTTCGGAAGTTGTTTATGGACATCGACCAACTGGGGACAACCTATACATAGTTGGTAGCCAACTCGGCCAAGTTGGCGGAAGTTTTGCCTCCCCTCCCGGCCGTGCTCCCGTCGCCCCACCGGCCCCGCACCGGTCTTCCGTGAAAGAAGGACCTGAAGAAGGAGGAACCACCATGCCCGCCATCGCCCTCCTCTCCGCCGTCTTCGTCGTCGGCTTCGAACAGCTCGTCCAGTGGCAGTACGGTCCCATGGGCATCGTGGGACTGCTGCTGCTCACCATCGGGCTCAAGGCGAAGAGCCCCGCGTGCAGTTCCATCGGGGCCGTCGTGCTCGCCCTGATGGTCGCCGCCCCCGCCCTGTGAGCTGCGAGGACCGCCGACCCGACGTCCTCCGCCCGCAACACCTCCGCCCGGGAGACCTCAGCTCGTGAGCACCAGCTCCGAGCTGATGGTCTCCCACAGTGCGTTGAACCACAGGTGGGACTGCTCGACGAACGTGGTGTCCCGCAGCCCGGCACCCTGGGTGAACGGGAAGAGCATGGACTGGGTGCCCTGGACGTCGTACATCTCCAGATGTACATGGTCGATCTCCTCTTCACGCTTGACGAGGGTGTAGTACGCGAAGAGGGCCTCGGCGCCGTTGAGCAGATACAGCTTCACGGGCGGCGTGAAAGGGAGCGCGCGGAAGGTGACGTTGACGTCGATGCCGTGCGTGGAGCGAAGGGCGAGCAGGTTGTGCCGCAGCACCTGGCCCTGGGCGTTGCGGTTGGCCAGCCAGTTGCGCTGGAGCCGGCCGTCGGACGAGGCGTCGACGGGGGCCGGGAAGGCCAGGTCGATGTCGCTGCTCGGGAGCAGTACCCGGACATCCACCTTGGCCGGTTTGATACGCCCGGCATGGATCTGACGCAACGGCTCGCCCATGGCGAGGGTCAGCGAGATCGACGTCAGGCACAGCGCGTCTATCTCCACGTGAGGGGCGGCGAAGGCCGCCGTGATCCGCGCGCCGAGCGCCACCGTGGTGGGCTGCGGCCTGACCTCGGGGCCGGTCAGGGCCTTCTCCGGCTGGTCGGCGACGGTCGCCGGGCTCCCCTTGGACATGTTCACGAGCAGCCGCTCGGACTGCAGGATGCGCAGCGCCTGGCGCACGGCCGCGCGCTCCACGCCGAACTCGTCGGCCAGCTTGGCCTGTGTGGGCATGCGCTGACCTGCTCGCAGCTGACCGGACCTGATCCGCCTGCGCAGCTCGTCGGCCACCTCACGGTGTGACGCGTGGGGCCGTGGTGACCTGTTCCGCCCATTGACGGGGGCATGTTCCGGGTCCACGACCAAACACTACAACTTCCCGCCATCTTTGGGCAGTTACTGGATAGGTGGTTATGAGTCGACCCAACGCGGAGATAAGTAAGAGTGAGTTGGTCGCCAACTTCAGCAACATGGTCAAACTTCCGGGGGGTTGGCCGTCGGAGTCGCACCTGTCAGCCAGGTGGGCCGGACGGACGGTCCTCAGCGGGGTCCCGCCCGCTCCGTCCCGAAGGAGGGATCGTCATGCCGTTCATCGCCCTCGCCGTCGCCGCCCTCGCCATCGGATTCGAGCAGCTCGTCCAGTGGAAGTACGGGCCGATGGGCATCATCGCGTTCGTCGCACTGTCCATCGGGCTCAAGGCCAAGAACACCGCGATCAGCGGCATCGGGGCCGTGATCCTCGTGATGCTGCTCGCCCAGTCCGGCTGACGGGCGCCCACCGTCCGACAGTCCGGCTGACCGGGCTCCCTTCCGGAGGGGAGCCGGGAGCTCGGTCAGTCCGCACCACCGGGCACCGCCCGGCACGACAGGGCACCGCCCGGCACAACCACAACTGAATCGCTACGGATCGACGTCGTCGCACATCGGCCCCATGGCCCCGGCCACGAAGGAGGTACGAAGGTACGGAATCAGTTCAGAACAGGTCCGGGCACCACGGTCGCCTGGACGTGCGGAGCAGGGCGTCGGCAACGGAGGCGGCGCCCTCTCGTTCTTCCCGCACCCGCCCCAGCGCGGCGAGCCGCACCGCCGACTCGTCGCCCAGCCACAGGGCCGCCAGTTCGCCCACGTCCAGCGTGAGGTCGGCGGCCCGCGTGGTCGGCGCGCAGGACGCGCCGTCCGGCCCCGCATCGAGCGCGTACCGGCCGGCCGACAGCCCGTCCCGGTCCGTGACCTCCAGGACCAGCGTCCCCGAACCCGCGTAGGTGCGCGCCTCCAGGGCCCGTACGACGTCCAGGACGCGCACCCACAGCCAGTCCGACTGCGTGGTGATGCGCGCGGCGCGCGGATCGGGCAGGAAGTGCGGCAGCAGGTCGTCGGGAGCCCGCCAGCCCGACTTGACCCGGGCGATCCAGTCGATCGAGCAGAGGTACCGCCACAGAGCGCGCTCGGCCCGCGGGGTGACCGCGATCAGCCAGTTCACGTCGGCCGTGTTCAACGGCTGCTTGGCGTCACCCCAGTTGTCGTCCGCCTCGTACGAGACCAGGCCCTCGACCTCGCCCTCGGCCGAGCGGTACGTCGCGTAGAACGGCTCGGTCCACGGCGAGCGGTCCAGCACGAGCGCGCCGGTGTTGGCCTGCCACCAGCGGTCGTCACGGCTGACCGCGCCGGGCTGGGCACGGCGGAGCCGCTCGTGCAGTTCGGGGCCGGTCTTGCGGACGTCCTCGCCGTCCACCAGGTCGATGCGGCCGCCGTCGTCCGGGCCCGCCCAGCGGGGATCGAGGCCCGTGCGCGGTACGTCGATGGTCCACTGGGCGGTGCTGGTGGCGGGACCGAAGCCGTACCGGCCGTAGATCGGGTACTCCGCCGCGATCAGGGTCGCGACGACGTCTCCCCGCTCCTTCGCCGCCGCCAGGTCGGCCGCCATCATGCGGCTGAGCAGGCCGCGTCGGCGGTGCGTGGCGGTGACCGTGACGTTCGAGATGGCGTCGGCGGGTACGGCGGCACCGCCGACGACGGTGAGCTCCTGCGGGAAGGACCGGAACGTCGCCACGCACCGGGCGCCGTCGAAGGCGCCCAGGGTGCGCTCGGGCACGATGTAGGAGCTGCGGTCCGCGAGCTCCCGCTCCGACACGGCCGGCGACCGCAGGAACCCTGTGTTCAGCGCGCGGATCCAGTCCGCGGTCTCGGCCTCGGTGATCGCTCGCACGTCTGTGGTGTCGCGGGGGCTCATGGCGCCACGCTAGGTGTACGGCGCGGCGGATGTCGCGGCGTTTTCCGCCGCCCCACCCGGCCGCCCGCGCCCCGCCCCGTGCGGACCGGGTGGGTTCCGTCAGAACGCCACCCGGATCTCCCCCACCTCGCGGCCCCCGCCCAGCAGCGGCGAGCGGCCGATGCGTGAGACGACCGGGGCGTCCACGCCGAGCAGGCCGAGCGCGCGGGCCAGCACCGGTCCCAGGGCGCGGCCTCCGCCGTCGTCGATCTTGAAGGCGAGGGCGCGGCCGTCCGGCAGAGCCACCGCCTGGACGGCCTCCGCGCCCATCTTGGACAGGGCGCCCGGGATCTCCCGCATCAGCCAGGTGTCGGGGCGGCGCGTACCGGCGACGTACTCGGGGTGGGCGCGCATCGCGTCGGCGACACGGCGCTCGGCGGAGCCGGGGGCCGCGAGGACGAAGGAGCGGAAGGCGCGGGCGAGGCCGGTGAGGCTGATGGCCATCAGCGGTGCCCCGCAGCCGTCCGTGCCGACCGCGGCGACGGGCTCGCCCGCCGCCTCCTCGACCACGGAGTGGATCAGCTGCTGGAGGGGATGCCCGGGGTCGAGGTACGACTCGGTGGGCCAGCCGCGCTGTGCGCACACCGCGAGCATCGCCGTGTGCTTGCCGGAGCAGTTCATGGTGACGCGGTCGCGGACCTCGCCGGTGGCCAGGTAGGTCTCGGCCTCGGCCGGGTCGAGCGGCAGGTCCGGCGGGCACTGGAGCTGGGTGGCGGCGAGCCCGTGCTCGTCCAGCATCTTGTGGACGAGATCACGGTGGAAGGTCTCGCCGGAGTGGCTGGCGGCGGCGAGGGCGAGCCGCTCTCCGGCCAGTTCGAGGCCGGCGCGCAGCACGCCCGCCGCCTGCATGGGCTTGTTCGACGAGCGGGGGAAGACCGGCGCGGTCACGTCGCCGAGCGCCAGCTCGACCGTCCCGTCCGCGGCGAGCAGCACCAGGCTGCCGCGGTGCCGCCCCTCGACGAATCCGGAGCGCACGATCTCGGCGAGGACGGGGTGCGCGGGCGTCGGGGCGGGCGCGCGGGATATGGCGGGGTCTGCGGTGGTACGGGCGGGGACGGCGGACATCGGCGGTGGCCTTCCGGGACGGGGACCCGTTCAGGCGGCCGGACCCGGAACGTCGCCGGATCCGGGGCCCGGCTCCCGCGCACCGGGCCTTCCGGGCCGGGACACGGTCACCGCCGCCACGGAACCGGGCACCGGGCCCGGTCACGGCCGTCGCGGACGCGGACCGGTCCCGCCGGGCCGGGCACGGCGCCGCCACCACGTCCCGGATCTCCCGGGCGGGGGCTCGGCCACCGCCACCACGGCCCCGGTCACCGGGCCGCGTGCGACCACCGCCACCGCGGCCCCGGGTCTTCCCGGGCGGCGGCGCGGGAGCCCCGGATCCGGTCCGGCCGGCCGGGAGGTCCCCGGGCCTCGGCCGGCCCCGGGGGAGCCGCCGCGACCGCCGCACGGCCCCGGGATCACCGGGGCCGCCGCGTCACATGAGCAGGTCGTCTACTTGTGCTTCTCCTTCACGGTACCTGCGGGCGATCTCGGCGCTGCAGTCGTCGGCCGTGCGCTGGAGCTGCTGGCGCCGCCGGGAGACCTGCTGCTCGTAGCGGACGAGCCGTCCCAGGCCCGCGCCGAGCTCCTCGTCGGTGCGGGCGTCGAGGTCGGAGAGCTCGACCTCGGCGAGCATGTCGGCGGCCAGCCGCCGGTACTCCTCGCCATGGGGTGTGCCCACGGTCACGTGCCGGGCCGACGAGCGGTGCCGGGCGGGCGCGTCCGTCAGGATCTCCGCGAGCCGTGCGACGACCGACACCTCGAAGGAGTCGGGGGCCTCGGGCCCGCCCGGCTCCGGGGAGGGGATCCGCAGGCCGCCGCGGCGGGCCAGTTCCGCGCGCAGGATGTCGATGCGTCCCTGGAGGAGCCGCCGCACATAGCTGAGGTCGGCCTCGTCGCGCTGGGCGTCCCGGCGCAGCGTCCGCAGTTCGGGCAGCCGGAGCACGGCCAGGTCGTGCGGGGGCGGGTCGACGGACAGGGGGCTGTCGGTGCGCTGCGCCGGGGGCCGCGCGGCCACCCGACCGGCCCGTGGGCTCGTCCGGGTCAATGACACGGCTGCGGGCGGCTGCCCGGTACCAGGTGTGCTCATCTGCCTCTACCGTCCCCTCGACCGGCGCGGTCCACCCCACGTATGCACCGCAACAACTGCATCGTGCCACCCCAAGTGGTCGCTATGTGACCGAGTGCCCCCGATCGGCCCCAGATGGGGGGTTAGCGCCCCCGGAAATCACGCGAAGGGAGCCGGGCGCGCGCGTAGGTCCGCGCGGCGCCCGCGCCGGGCTCGCACGGCGCCCGCGACAGAACTGCGCGGCGTGCGGGACGACCCGCGCGACACCTCTCGGGCGCGGCCCGAGGCGCGTGACGGGGCCCGTACGGCACGCCTGGAGGCGCCTGATGAAGATGGTCCCCGCGATGCGCGTGTGGCGCGTGAGGGCCCGCGCGACGTCGCGGCGCGGCGGCACGGCATCATGGGCGACATGCGTGCGGTGGTGCAGAGGGTGGACGGCGCGAGCGTCGTCGTGGAGGGCGAGACGGTCGGCGAGATCACCGGTGAGGGACTGTGCGTCCTCGTCGGGGTCACGCACGAGGACACCAAGGAGAAGGCGGCCCAACTCGCCCGCAAACTCTGGTCCATCCGGATGCTGACGGAGGAGAGGTCCTGCTCCGACTCCGACGCGCCGCTGCTCGTCATCAGTCAGTTCACGCTGTACGGCGACGCCCGCAAGGGCCGCCGCCCCACCTGGAACGCGGCCGCGCCGGGCGATGTGGCGGAACCCCTCGTCGACGAGGTCGTCGCCCAGCTCCGCGCACTGGGCGCGACGGTGGCGACGGGCCGCTTCGGCGCGCAGATGCGGGTCTCGCTGACGAACGACGGCCCGTTCACCGTGCTGCTGGAGATGTGACCGCGGGGCACCGCCCCGCGGCCGGGAGCCGGGAGACAGACCCTAGGGCTCGACCACGACCTCTTGGGCCGCCGCCGTCGAGTCCGCCATGAGCGGCGCGTCCACCGGCACGTTCCGCTTCACCAGGGCCAGGGCGACGGGGCCCAGTTCGTGGTGGCGTACGGACGTGGTGATGAAGCCGATCTTGCGGCCGTCGGGGCCGTCGGCCGCGAGCCGCAGTTCGGTGCCGTGCGGCGGCAGGTGCACCTCGCTGCCGTCGAGGTGCAGGAAGACGAGGCGGCGCGGGGGCTTGCCCAGGTTCTGCACCCGGGCGACGGTCTCCTGGCCGCGGTAGCAGCCCTTCTGGAGGTGCACGGCGGTACCGATCCAGCCCAGTTCGTGCGGGATGGTGCGGTGGTCGGTCTCGAAGCCCAGCCGGGGACGGTGGTGCTCCACCCGCAGCGCCTCGTAGGCGAGCAGCCCGGCGGGCGGCCCGTGCTTCGCGGTGTCCTCGGCGTACGGCTCCAGGTCGGCGCGCGGGAGGAAGAGGTCACGGCCGTACGGCGTCTCACGCACGACGACGCCCTCGGGGACCTCCGCGATGGAGCCGGCGGGAAGATGCACCACCGCGAACTCGGCCGTCGAGTCGGCGACTTCGACGCGGTAGAAGAACTTCATCGACTCCAGGTACGCGATCAGCGCCTCCTGGGTGCCCGGCTCCGTGTGCATCCACACCGTCTCGCCGTCGTCGACGAGGTAGAGCGCGTGCTCGATGTGACCGTGCGCGGAGAGGATCAGCGCCTCGGTGGCGCGGCCCACCGGGAGGTCCGTGACGTGCTGGGTGAGCAGCAGGTGCAGCCAGCTGAGCCGGTCCTCCCCGGTGACGGTGACGACACCGCGGTGCGAGAGGTCGACGAAGCCCGCGCCGTCGGCGAGGGCGCGCTGCTCGCGGAACAGATCGCCGTAGTGGGCGGCGACGCCTTCGTCCACGCCCTCGGCAGGGACAGCGCCGGGCAGGGACAGCAGGGGGCTCTTCATGCGCCTAGCCTACGACTTGGTAGTTGAACTCTTGAGGGTGCAGTCACGGCAGCGCCCGAAGATCGCGAAGTGCTTCATGTCCGTCTCGAAGCCGAAGGTCTCACGCAGCTTCGCGGTGAACTCGGCGGCGACCGACACATCGGCCTCGATGACGTTCGTGCAGTCGCGGCACACCAGGTGGATGTGATGGTGCCGGTCCGCGAGGTGGTACGTCGGCGCGCCGTGTCCGAGGTGCGCGTGACTGACCAGCCCCAGCTCCTCGAGGAGTTCGAGGGTCCGGTACACCGTGGAAATGTTGACCCCCGACGCCGTCTTCCTCACTTCCACGAGGATGTCGTCGGGGGTCGCGTGTTCCAGGGTGTCCACGGCTTCGAGCACGAGTTGCCGCTGCGGGGTCAGCCGGTAGCCGCGCTGCCGCAGATCGCTCTTCCAGTCGGTGCTCACCACACCAGAGAGTCTAGGACCACTCCGGGAGACGATGACTACTTGAAGAACGCGATGCCGTCGTCCGGCATGTCGTCGGGCAGGGCCTTCGCCCAGCGCTCGACGTCCTCCGGGGTGACGACCTTCTTCAGGTGCGCGGACATGTAGGGGCGCAGCTCGACCTCGGGGGTCTGCTTCTCGCCGACCCACATGAGGTCGCTGTGCACGTAGCCGTACAGACGCTTGCCGCCGCTGTACGGGCCGGACGCGGCGGTGCGCGCCACGGCGTCCGTGACCAGGTCGATCTGCGGCTTCTTGTCGGCCAGCTCGCCGTACCAGATCTCGACGACGCCGTCGTCACGGGTCATCACGGCCTCGACCTTGCGGTCGGCGTCGACGCGCCAGAAGCCGGACTCGCTCTCCAGCGGCCTGACCTTGTTCCCGTCGGCGTCGAGCACCCAGGTGTGCGAGTGGTACTCCAGGAAGTCGCGCCCGTCGTGCGTGAACGTGACCTCCTGCCCGAAGTTGCACTTCTCGGAGCCGGGGAAGTCGTGAACGCCCGCGCCGGCCCAGTTGCCGAGCAGGAAGGCGAGGGGGACCAGGTCCTTGTGGAGGTCCGACGGGATCTCGATCATGAGCAGCTCAGAAGTCTCGTAGCGTCAGTTCGGTGACTGCGGTCAGCGCTGGCCCTGGTACAGCTTCTTCACGGTCAGACCGGCGAAGGCGAGCACGCCGACGCAGACCAGGACCAGCAGGGTTTCGAAGAAGATCTCCACAGGGTGCTCCTCGGATGAGCGGATCGGCGGTACACAAGGCCGGGCCCCAGCTTACGCGGCTGGGGCCCGGCTCTCTCTGTCAGGTACGCCCTCGCGGGGCCGCCCGGCTCAGCCGAGCAGCTGACTCTGCAGGATCACCGTCTGCTGGAACGGGACCGCCTTCGCAAGGCCCTTGTGGGACTGCACGACGAGCGCGACGGTGTCCCCCGCCGACAGGTACGCCTCCCGGACCTGCTCGGCGCCGTACGGCTTGCTCTCCGTGTACGCGAACCGGGTGATCTCGTCGACCGCGGCGCGCTCCGGGAACTTCTCGTCCCGCTCGGTGCCGGTGACACCGCGTACCGCGAACTGCGCCGAGTCGTAGTTCGCGAGCTGGGTGGAGGCCAGGTCCTCCGCGACGGCCGCGGTGTCGAACTGGAGCAGGTAGATCCGCGTCCGCGTGCCGTCGGCCGCGGTCCAGCCGCGCGCGGCGATGTGCCGCAGGCCGTAGTCGGTCAGCAGCTGGCCGACGGTGTCCCGGTCCGTCTTCTCGGCGTACTCGGCCAGGAACGCCTTCCGCGTCAGCCAGCCGTCCTCGCCGCGCAGCGCCGCGTCGGCCTTCGCGCCCTTCGGCGCGGGCAGCACGAGCTTGCGCAGGTCGGCGTAGTGGCTGCCGCTCGTGTTCGCCTCGGCGAACGGGCCCGGGCTGCCGGACGGCAGCGGCGGCTTGCTGATCGTCGGGTAGTCCCAGCGTCCGTCGGTCTGCGTCGCCAGACCCGGTACGTCGGTGCGCTCCATCCGCGTGATGCCGTACGCGGCGGCCGTACCGACCGCCGCGAAGACCACGGTGGCGGCCGTCCAGCGCAGCACGGCCCGCAGGACCCTGCGGTCCTTCTTCACCTTCACCGCGCCCGCCTCGGACACCTGGCCCTCGACGGTCACGGGCACCTGGCCCTCGACCGCCTCGGACACCTGGTCCTGGACGGCGGCGGGCGGCGCCTGCGGCAGGTCCGGCACGGGCGGAGCCACCGGGGCCGGCGGCGCCTGGACCGCGGCCGGCGGTGCGGCCGGGGCCTGCGGCTCCGCGGGGGCGGGCGACTCGCTCTGGTGCGAAGCCGCCTCCGGCTCCGCGGGCGTCCCGGTCGGTGTCGTCTGCTCGGTCATACCGCCTCCCCCGGCTCCTCGATGCGGTCGAGCTGCTCGCGCAGGAGCTTCGCGACCCCCTTGGTGTTCAGTGGCTTCGCCGCGTACGCGGTGGCGCTGACCAGCACGTCTCCCTGGTACGCGGAGCAGACCATCATGTCGAGCTTCTCCTCCTTGTCCTTGGGCGGCAGGAAGCACTTGGCGTTCTTGTGGCCCTCGATCTTCGGCCCGTGCCGGAAGACGGAGAGGGCCTCCAGGAACTCGTTCTGGAACGTCGACATGTTCCGCACGGCCCGCTTGTCCTCGATCTGCGCCAGCTCGATGCTGACGGTGTAGGTGCCGTCGTCGTCGAGCGTGGAGCCGCCGTAGAGGTAGCTGCGCATCGCCATGCCCTTGGTGTGCTGCTTGTCGATCTCCTTCTCGATCCGCCGCCGCTGGGTGCGGGGCAGATCGCGGACCGACTCCTTGCGCAGGGCGGCCGCCTCGCCGCCGCTGAGCGCGGCGTCCGAGCCGAACCCGGCGATGTCGGGGCCCCGGGTCCAGCCGTCGTCGTACGGCACGAGCATGGAGGCGAGGGACGAGGAGCTCTTCGCCGCCTTGGCCTCCTCCTTCTGTCCCTTGGGGAACTTCCAGGTGGGCGCGCCCGCGTCGCGGTCGGCGTCCTGGACCGTGACGACGGTGTAGCCGACACCGCCGACGAGCGCGCCGACGAGGACGAGGGAGCCGACGACGGCGGCGACCCGGCCACGGCGTACGGGCTTCTTCGCGGGCGCGGGCTCCTGGGCGAGGTCAAGGGCCGGTGCCTGGACACCGTCCGACACGGGTGTCGGAGCGGGAGCCGGGGCGGCATCCTGCGCGGGTGCCGGAGCGGCATCCTGCGCGGGAGCGGGAGCCGGGGAGCCGGCCGTGGGGGTCGCGGGCTGCTGCGCGGGTTCCGGGGTCGTCGGTTGCTCGGTCACAGCCGCTCCATCTGCCGCTTGGCCAGGTCCATGATCTTGGACTTCGGGATCGGCTTGGTGTCGTAGATCCAGATCTCCATGGCGATGTCGCCGCGCGAGGCGGACGCCTGCGCCTTGTAGAGGGGCAGGTAGCCGGCCTTCCTCTCGACCTTGAAGAGGTAGACCATGCCGTCGCCCGCGCCCGGGATGGGCCAGCTGCTGGTGTCGTCCGTGTTCCACCAGGCGACGCGGTCGGAGGCACCGAGGCTCTCCTCCTGGCGGTACTGCACCAGCCGGATCTCGACGCTCTGGTTGCTGCCGACCAGCCAGCTGGTGCCGGCGGCCCGGCGGTACTCCGATTTCACGAGGTCGCCGAACTCGCGGTCCGAGTCCTCCAGCTGGTCGGCGTAGTCGGCCATGTTCAGCCAGCCGTCCTCGCCGGGCTCCCAATCGGGCACCTTCGTGCCCTTGGGCCGCTTGATCAGCAGCTTGCGCAGGTCGCCGTCGGTCTTCACCCGGCGGTCCTGGGCGGCGGACAGCGGCTCGGGGCCTTTGCCCTTGGCCTGCGCCATCACCGGCTGCGACAGCGGCGGCAGCTTGGTGGGCTCGCGGTCGGCCTGCACCAGATAGCCGGCGCAGGTCCCGGCGACGAGGCCGAGCACGGCCGCCGTGGCGACGAGCAGGGTCGTACGGCCGCGTCGGCGCGCGGGCCGCGCCGTGGTGCCGTCCGGCTCGGCCGGCACGGCGGACGACTCCGCCGGCACGTCGGCCGGTACGTCGGCCGGCCGGGCAGGCTCGGACGGGCCGGCCCCGCCCGGAGCGGCCGTGCCGGAGTCGGCAACCGGCACAACTCCAGGTACGACCGGTCTTTCAGGTGTTTCGGGTCCTTCAGGTACTTCCATGACGTCCCCCCACAGAACGTGAAGCGCAGATTCCGTATCCGCGCGCACAGGAGACCCATGGCTCATGCATGGAGTTGTACGGGACTTGATTACGATTCGGACTACCATTCGGCCATGGCGAAAAAGCTCGTGATCAAGGTGACGGCGGGGGCCGACGCCCCGGAGCGCTGCTCACAGGCGTTCACCGTCGCGGCGGTGGCCGTGGCCAGTGGCGTCGAGGTCTCCCTGTGGCTGACCGGCGAGTCCTCGTGGTTCGCCCTGCCGGGCCGCGCGGCCGAGTTCGAGCTTCCGCACGCCGCACCGCTGCCGGACCTGATCGACTCGATCCTGGCGGGTGGCCGCATCACCCTGTGCACCCAGTGCGCCGCACGGCGGGAGATCACGGAGGACGACGTCCTCAAGGGCGTGCGCATCGCGGGCGCGCAGGTCTTCGTCCAGGAGGCGATGGCGGACGAGACGCAGGCCCTCGTCTACTGACACCGCCGGGGGCGGCGGGAGCGCGGGTTCACTGGCGGGGTTTCTTGCCGTCCAGCTCGTCCCACCACTTGTCGGACTCGGGATCGCCGGAGGGATCGTCCCACCAGCGGTCCTCGGGGCCGCGCCGGTTGGCCACCATCGCGGCCACCGGAGGAATCACCATCGCCACCACGCACATGCCCACGGCCACGGGAATCGACCAGAGGCGCACCACTCCCCAGGCCAGGACGAAGAGCCCGATGCACGTCCCCATCATGGCGAAGTACACGTGACGCCTGCGTGCGTACATACCACCAGCGTAGGCCCGTGGAAGCCGGGTGGCGCAGGGATGCGCGGGCCCCGGGCAAGCCGAAGGGCCGCACCCCGATCCGGTAAGCGTCCAACCCCCGGGGGTGCGGCCCTTCGGCCGTTCTGGCGGTGCCGTCAGACGGCGATCGCGACCTCGGCGAGGCCGCCCGTCTGGGCGACGACCGTGCGGTCGGCGCTGCCGCCCGGGACCAGGGCGCGCACGGTCCAGGTGCCCTCGGCCGCGTAGAAGCGGAACTGCCCGGTCGCCGAGGTCGGGACCTCGGCGGTGAACTCGCCGGTCGAGTCCAGCAGGCGGACGTAACCCGTCACCGGCTGGCCGTCGCGGGTCACCTGACCCTGGATCGTGGTCTCACCGGGCTTGATCGTCGAGGCGTCGGGGCCGCCGGCCTTCGCTCCACACATATTTCGATTCCGTCCTTCAGGCCTTGGGGGTTACTTGTTGGCGCCGAGCTCGATCGGCACGCCGACCAGGGAGCCGTACTCGGTCCAGGAGCCGTCGTAGTTCTTGACGTTCTCCACACCGAGCAGCTCGTGCAGCACGAACCAGGTGAGCGCCGAGCGCTCACCGATGCGGCAGTAGGCGATCGTGTCCTTGGCCAGGTCGACCTGCTCGTCGGCGTACAGCTCCTTGAGCTCGTCGTCCGACTTGAAGGTGCCGTCGTCGTTGGCGTTCTTCGACCACGGGATGTTGCGGGCGGTCGGGACGTGGCCCGGACGCTGGGACTGCTCCTGCGGCAGGTGGGCCGGGGCGAGCAGCTTGCCGCTGAACTCGTCGGGCGAACGGACGTCGACCAGGTTCTGCGAGCCGATCGCGGCGACGACGTCGTCACGGAAGGCGCGGATCGCGGTGTTCTGGGCCTTCGCCTTGTAGTCGGTGGCGGCGCGCTCGGGCACCTGCGAGCCGTCGACGAGGTCGCGGGAGTCGAGCTCCCACTTCTTGCGGCCGCCGTCGAGGAGCTTCACGTTCTCGTGGCCGTAGAGCTTGAAGTACCAGTAGGCGTACGACGCGAACCAGTTGTTGTTGCCGCCGTAGAGGACGACGAGCGTGTCGTTGCCGATGCCCTTCGACGACAGGAGCTTCTCGAAGCCCTCCTGGTCGATGAAGTCACGGCGCACCGGGTCCTGGAGGTCCTTGGTCCAGTCGATCCGGATGGCGTTCTTGATGTGGTTCTTCTCGTACGCCGACGTGTCCTCGTCGACCTCGACGACGGCCACGTTCGGGTCGTCCAGGTGGTCCTGGACCCAGTCGGCGTCTACCAGGACGTCGCTGCGGCTCATGCTCTTTCTCCTCCGGGGCAGTTGCGGCGGGGCGGGGCGTTAGAGAGAAATGCGCGGTCATGCCGGTGAGGGCTGCGCGGCGCAGGGGTGGCCCGACGAGAGAGGTCGAGGGCCCGGCTCGCGGAAGTCGGAACGCTTCCGCTCAGAAGGTGCGACAGAGCATGGCGGCGACGCGGCACAGGTCGACTGCCCGCCGCTTCGTGAGATCCGCCTGTCGCTTCATGCGTCCGATCGTAGGGACGGACAGGCGGGCATGTCACCGGTGTGTCGCATGCTGAGATGCGATCATCCATACTGTGGGACGGATCAGCTGCCGAGGCCACGCCCGCACGGTTTCCGGGTTCCCGGATCCGTCATCACATCTGCTGTACGGACCAGGCCGTCTCGCCCCTCGGACATCCGGCCGCCCGGAGGCTCGCACAAGGCCCTCGGGCCGCGGCGCGCCTGCCCGGCCCAAGCCGCCGCGCCCCGACCGGCTGCTCGACCGACTCCCCGACCAGCTACCCGACCAGCTTGACGTCCGAACCCTTCACCGAGATGTCCACGCCGTCCTCGGCCGCCTCGACCTTGTCGAGCTCGATGCCGCCCGGCAGCTCGTCGATCTTCTGCTGGAAGTCGGTGATGGACCGGATACGGCCCTCGGCGAGCTCGACGCCCAGCTTGGGCAGCGAGTCGGCGTGCACCCTCACCGTGTCGCCGTGGACGCTGACGGAGCTGAGCACGGAGACCGGCTGGGGCAGCTTGGTGCCGAGGACCGTCGCCGAGACCGTGACCTTGACCTTGCCGTCGCCGCCGTCGGAGAGGCCGATGACCTGGGCGGTGACACCGGGGGCCACCTGCGCGGGCTCGGACTTGGCGGCCTTGAGCAGCTCGTCGTAGGAGATGGTGGCGGTCCCCGTGGCGCTGTCGGCGGTGGCGGAGCTGTAGTCGCCGCTGAACGCGACACCGTGCATCTCGGCGTTCAGGTCGTCGATCCGGATCTTGGCGGTGGCGGCGTTCGTGCCGCCCGTCGACGCCTCGTAGTCCTTGATGCCGATCTTCACGTCGTCGAGCTCACCGCTGACCACCTGGGTGAGGAAGGGGAAGCCCTCGATGGACACGTCGGGCGTGCTGGACAGTCCCTCGGTGCTCTTGATCCGGTCGGCCGCCTCGTCCTCCGCGAATCCGACCGCCACCCGGTCCGCGATCACGAACAGGCCGCCCAGGACCACGACGACGATCAGGATTATTCGCAGCGCGCGCATGCTCGGTGTTCCCCCACCTCGGCCGGCTCGGTCGGTCTCGACGACCCGGATGGCCGTCCAGCGCGAGCCTAACCCCGGCCGGGGACCGGCCGGGGTTGCACAGAAAGTTGTCGATCACCTGTGACAAGCCGCCGGACGGGCCGGCGGGCCTCAGCCCAGCGCCCTGCCCAGCAGGTAGACCGCCGGGGCCGCCGCGGCCAGCGGAAGGGCGACACCCGCCGTGAAGTGGACGAACCGGGACGGGTAGTCGTAGCTGGCCACCCGGTGCCCGATCAGCGCGCAGACACCCGCGCCGAGGCCGAGGAGGGCCCCCTTCGCGCCCAGGTCCGTCGCACCGCCCAGCGCGACGCCGGCTCCCGCGGCGGCGAGCAGCGCCACCGCGACGGAGGCCGCCGTCGGCAGCGGCAGCGCACGGGCCAGGATCGCCACGGCGACCGCGGCCGCGCCCACCGTGACGGCGTCCGGTTCGGCCGCGAGGTGTCCGGCCGCGACGATCGACAGCGCCGCCGAGGCGACGGTCGCCATCAGGCCGGACATCCGGGTGTCCGGGTCGGCGTGGCTGCGCAGCTGCAGGACGAGGGTGAGGAGCACCCACACGCCGAGCGTGCCGAGGATCGCGGCGGGCGCGTTCTCCCGGCCGGCCCCGAGCAGGGCGACGTCGGCGGTCACCGCGCCCAGGAAGGCGAGGGCGATGCCCTGCCGGGCCGGCCACATGCCGTTCAGCCGGAACCATCCGGCCGCGGTGACGGCCTGGAGGAGGACGAGGGGGACGAGCAGGGCGTACTCCCCGACCGCCGCGGCGCCGGACATCAGGAGCCCGAGGGCCGCCGTCAGCCCGGCAGGCTGGATCCCGGGCTCGATGATCGGCGAGCGGCCCTCGGCGCGGGCCCGCTGGGCGTCGGTGACGCGCGTGTTGCCGGTGAGGGTCGGCGGACCGTACCCGGACGCCCCGTCCTCGGCGGGCGCCCCGGGCTGCTGAGGCTGCGCCTGGACGTGCGTCGACTGGGCCTGCGCCTGCTGGTGCTGCGGATGGACCGGCTGCTGCGCCTGCTGGACCGGCTGCTGCTGGTACTGGGCCTGCGGCTGCTGCGCCTGCTGGTGGTGCTGGGCCTGCGGCTGCTGGTGCTGGACGGGCTGCTGCTGCGCCTGGTGGCCCTGCTGCTGGTACTGGGCCTGGGTGTGGTCCCAGCCCTGAGCCGCACCGTGCGCGTTCTCCTGCGGAAGCGGCTGCGCCGTGACGCCCGGCCCGTACCCGTGCCCGTATCCGTGCGGCTCCTGGTACCCCTGACCCTGATCGTGCCCCTGGCCGCCCTGCACGTGCCCCTGGCCCTGATACGCCTGCTGATACCCGTGCGGCGGCAGGTGGGCCGTGTCCGCGGCCGGCACCGGGGGCTGCATCTGGGTCTCCCAGGTCTGCCCCTCCCACTGCTGGGTGTGCTGCTGCCAGTCGGGCTCGGGCGCGTTCTGCTGCTGCGGGTGGTGCGAGGACGGCTGCGACTGCTGCTGCCGATACGGGTCGTATCCCTCGTGGGGATGCTCGTACCTGCCCTCGTGCGGCTGGTTGCTCATCGTCTCGCTCACCCTCCTGCGAACGGCGGGAGCACCTCGACCGTGCCGCCCTCGGCCAGCCGTACCGTCTCATGCTCGCGGGTACCCACGGGGTCACCGTCGATGAGGAACGAGCATCGCCGCAGGACGCGGACGAGTTCGCCGGGGTGTCGCTCGCGGGCCGCGTCGAGCGCCTCGGCGAGCGTGCCCGCGTCGTACGGCTCCTCGGCGACGCCTGCCGCGGACTTGGCGGCGGCCCAGTAACGCACCGTGCCCTTTGCCATCTCGTTCCTCAATCAGTGGCTTCGTGAGAATCAGTGGATCCTGTGAACACCGTCAGGCTAGCTGGCGTGCCTGACGGCCCAGTCGCCGATACGGGCCAGCAGCCCGTCGTCACTGGCGTTCTCGGCATGGCCCATGCCGTGCTCCAGCCACAGCTCGGCGTGACCGCCGGAGGCGTCGGCGAGCATCCGCGGGTGGTCCAGCGGGAAGTAGCCGTCCCGGTCGCCGTGGACGATCAGCAGCGGAATGGGCGCGATGAGGGGGACGGACTCGACGGGGGACTCGGGCACCGGGTCCCACTCGCGGTGGTGGATGCGAGTGCGCAGACCGTAGCGGCCGACGACGCGGCCGACCGGGCGGGTTACCAGCCAGTGCAGGCGCCGCATAGGGGCGGTGCCCCGGTAGTACCAGCGGGCCGGTGCGCTCACCGAAACCACCGCGTCCGTCCGCGCATCCGTGCGCCCCTCGTGCTCCTGCTCCCCTGCTCCCGGTTCTCCCGGTTCTCCCGGCCGCGCGGTCCGCTCCGCCGCGCCCGGTCCGTACAGCGCCGCGTGCCGCAGCACCACGGAGCCGCCCATGGAGAAGCCGACGGTCACGATCCGTGTGTGTCCGAGCTCCCGTGCCCAGGCGACCGCGGCCGCCAGGTCGAGGACCTCCCGGTCGCCGACCGTGGAACGGCCGCCGGAACGGCCGTGACCACGGAAGGAGAAGGTGACGACCGCCGCGCTCCGCCCGAGGGCGTCCGCCGCACGGCGCACGTGGGGGCGGTCCAGGTCACCCGTGAAACCGTGCGCGACGACGATCGCGAGGTCACCCGAAGGCGTCGTCCCGGGGTCGTACGCGGCTTCGACGGACACTCCGTCCGTGGTGCGCAGAAACGTGCGCAGCGGGCCGCGCGGCGCCGTCTCAAGGGGTGGACGACGGGAAGATCGCGTCACTTGACCTGCCGGACCTGAGCTCATGTGGGCTATTCTGCTGGGCAGAGGACTCGGGCAGCGTAGCCCCCGGGTCCTTTTGTGCTTTCGGGAGCGTTGTATACGAAGCGGGAAACCGCAGGTGTACGGGCGTCGGACGCGCAGCGGATCCCAGGGCGCGGGAACCGCACGTACGAAGCAGTGCCGCAAACGTCCTCGCAGGGACCGAGGAGGAACCAGACGTTATGGGCGAGCGAACCGTGCACGAACGTATGACGACCCGGGCAGGAGGGGCGCGATGAGTTCTCTGCTGCTCCTCACCAATGCCCTCCAGCCGTCGACGGAGGTGCTTCCCGCTCTCGGCCTGCTCCTGCACAACGTGCGAGTGGCCCCGGCGGAAGGCCCCGCTCTCGTCGACACACCCGGCGCCGACGTGATCCTCATCGACGGCCGCCGTGATCTGCCCCAGGTCCGCAGCCTGTGCCAGCTGCTGCGTTCCACGGGACCGGGCTGTCCGCTGATCCTCGTCGTCACGGAGGGCGGCCTCGCCGCCGTCACCGCCGACTGGGGCATCGACGACGTGCTGCTCGACACCGCGGGGCCGGCCGAGGTGGAGGCGCGGCTGCGCCTGGCCATGGGCCGCCAGCAGATCGTCAACGACGACTCCCCCATGGAGATCCGCAACGGCGACCTCTCCGTGGACGAGGCGACCTACAGCGCCAAGCTCAAGGGCCGGGTCCTCGACCTGACGTTCAAGGAGTTCGAGCTCCTGAAGTACCTCGCGCAGCACCCGGGCCGCGTCTTCACCCGCGCCCAGCTGCTCCAGGAGGTCTGGGGCTACGACTACTTCGGCGGCACGAGGACGGTCGACGTCCACGTACGAAGGCTCCGCGCGAAGCTCGGACCCGAGCACGAGTCGCTGATCGGCACCGTCCGGAACGTCGGTTATCGATTCGTTACGCCCGAAAAGCTGGACCGCTCGGCGGACGAGGCGAAGGCCAAGGCGGCCCGGCCAAAGGCGGATGATGCGGACGAGACGGCTCGCCTGGACGCCGTGGACGCCGCCGAGGTGACCGCGGAGGCCTAGAAGCCTCCCGTACGCCCTGCCCAGAGGCGGTCCATCCGCGTAGACTCCGCGCGTGGCCAAGGTGACTCGGGATGATGTGGCGCGACTGGCGGGGACTTCCACCGCGGTCGTCAGCTATGTCATCAACAACGGACCCCGGCCGGTCGCCCCGGCCACGCGCGAGCGCGTCCTCGCCGCGATCAAGGAGCTGGGATACCGGCCCGACCGGGTCGCCCAGGCCATGGCGTCGCGCCGCACCGAACTCATAGGTCTGATCATCCCGGACGCACGTCAGCCGTTCTTCGGCGAGATGGCGCACGCGGTCGAACAGGCCGCCGCCGAGCGCGGGAAGATGGTGCTCGTCGGCAACACCGACTACATCGCCGAGCGCGAGGTCCACTATCTGCGGGCCTTCCTCGGCATGCGGGTCTCCGGACTGATCCTCGTCAGCCACGCGCTGAACGACCACGCGGCCGCCGAGATCGACGCCTGGGACGCCCGCGTGGTGCTGCTGCACGAGCGCCCGGAGGCGATCGACGACGTCGCGGTCGTCACGGACGACCTGGGCGGCGCGCAGCTCGCGGTCCGCCACCTGCTGGAGCACGGGTACGAGTACGTCGCCTGTCTCGGCGGCACCGCCGAGACGCCCGCGGTCGGCGACCCCGTCTCCGACCACGTCGAGGGCTGGCGGCGCGCCTTGCAGGAGGCCGGGATCCCCACCGAGGGCCGGCTCTTCGAGGCGCCGTACAACCGCTACGACGCGTACCAGGTCGCCCTGGAACTGCTCGCGGGGCCCGACCGGCCGCCCGCCATCTTCTGCTCCACCGACGACCAGGCGATCGGTCTGCTGCGCGCGGCCCGCGAGCTGCGCATCGACGTGCCGGGCGAGCTGGCCGTGGCGGGCTTCGACGACGTCAAGGAAGCCGCCCTGACGGACCCGCCGCTGACAACGATCGCATCGGACCGCTCGGCCATGGCCCGCGCCGCCGTGGACCTCGTCCTCGACGACGGCCTGCGGGTGGCCGGCTCCCGCCGTGAGCGGCTGAAGCAGTTCCCGTCGCGCCTGGTGGTCCGCCGCTCCTGCGGCTGCGAATAGCTCTCGCGGCCGCGAACTGTCCGGGGCGGCCCGCACGGCTGCGCCGGCCCCGCGGGGATCGCGGGACCGGCGCGTCCGGGACGGTTCAGAACAGCAGGTTGTACTGGTTGAAGCCGCTGCCCAGGCCGATCCGTGAGCCGAAGAGGCTGCTGGAGGCCTTGTTGGTGCCCGGGTAGAGCCACAGCTTGCCGCCGGAGTCGCGGGTGACGACATCGGCGATGCCGTCACCGGTCACGTCACCATTGGCGACGTACGAGGTGAAGTTCCAGCCCGTACGCGCCTGGATCCGCGTCGACCAGGGGGTGTGCTCCTGCTGGGTGCCCCGGTAGAGGTACAGGACGCCCGAGCTGTTGCGGACCAGCAGGTCGGCGCGGCCGTCACCGGACAGGTCGCCGTGGCCGAAGATCTTGACGTTCTTCCAGGACTTGTCGACGACCTTGACGCGCCCGTAGAACTGGCCGTTGCCCTTGCCCGGGTAGAGGTAGACCGAGCCGTCGGCGTCCACGGCGACCAGGTCGGGGCGGGCGTCACCGGTCATGTCGCCGGGGATGGCGTACGACTTGTAGCCGCCCCACACCGAGCTGATCTGCATCCACGTGAACTCGCCGGTGGAGTGGTCCAGGTAGTCGCGGTACAGCTTGCCGTCGCCCTTGTCGCGGACGATCAGGTCCTGGTAGAAGTCCCGGTCCAGGTCGGCCTGGAGACCCCAGCTGATGCCCTGCCATCCGCTGCCCTGGAAGGCGCGCTGGGCGAGCGAGGTGCCCTTGCTGTCCTGCTCGAACAGCCCGCCGGAAGGGGTGCGCTCCAGGATGTCGGCCTTGCCGTCGAAGGACAGGTCGGTGTCGTCGATCCGCGGCTGGGCCGCCCAGGTGTACGAGGACACCTTGGTGAACACCGGGAAGGCGCCCTTGGCCGTGCAGCCCGAGACACCCCACGAGACGATGCCGATGACCTTGCCCCCGAGGACGACCGGGCCGCCGGAGTCACCGTTGCAGGGGCTCTTGGTGCCCTCGTCGGTACCGCTGGCCGGGGTGCCGGCGCAGAACATCGAGCCCTCGATGAAGTCGTCCTCGCCGAGGACCGCCCTCATGGCGGAGTCGCAGGTGGCGTCGTCCCGCACGGTCAGGTCGACCTTGCGGAGCTTGGCCGACAGATCGGCACCGTCGGCGCCCGAGGTCAGGCCCCAGCCGTAGACGGTGGCGGTGCCGCCCGGGGCGTACCAGGGGGTGTCGTTGGCGGCGGCCAGACGCATCCACTGCTGGTCCAGCGGGCGGTCCAGGGTGAGGACAGCGATGTCGTGCTGGATGGTGTCCTCGTTGTAGCGCGGGTGGTTCCACTGGCGCCAGACGCCCGCGACCGTGCCGCTGGTGCCGTCGTACAGGTCGGCGGTGCCGGCCACGACCGCGCCGTTCTTCTTCCAGTCGAGGCCCGCGACGCAGTGGGCCGCGGTCAGGACCTTGTTCGGGGCGACGAGCGTGCCGCCACAGAAGTAGCCCGCGCCCGTCGTGTCGTCGTAGTAGGCGAGCTGGACCATCCACGGGGCGCTCGAGATCGTCGTCTCGCTGCCGCCGATGATGAACGGCGTCTTCTTGGGGTCCGTCTCCGGGGTGGCCTGGTCCTTCGCCGCCTCGACCACCCGGCGGTGCAGTTCCTTGTCGGAGGCGGTCGGGGCGGGGTTCACGGACTGGGCGACGTTCGCGTCGGGCAGTCCGGCCGGGTTGTCGGCGGCGGTCGCGGGCTGCGCCGCGACCGCGCCGGCGCAGGCCAGCGCCAGTGCGAGGACGGCCGTGGGCAACGCCGTGACGGGGCGTCTGAAGCGACCGCGCAGGGCACGTATCACTCGGGGCTCCTGAGGTGGGTGCGTGTGGTGGTGTTCCGTGTCGTGAGAGGCCCGAAAAGGGCGTACGACGCACCGGCCCGAATGACGCGACCGCAGTCGCTGCATCGATTCAGGCCTACCGCGGAGCCCCCCTCCGGCGCGGAGAGCGTAGGCCTCAGGAGTCCCTGTGCACACGGCCTTCACAGCGGTCGGACAAGTATTCGTCCGTCGCCCTCCGTGTCATCACCCTCACGCAACCCGCTGTTTCCCGGGCTCACGGGCCTTTATATCGGGCATACGAGGTTCTGTCGGGCTTCTCAGGGCACACTCAGGGAGCTCTCATGATCCCGGGACACTCTCAATTGCATGACCGAGAGCTTCCGCCGCAGCGGCGACCACCCCCAGGGCGACGACCACCAGCCGGCACACCCCCTGCACCCGGGGGCGGCTCATCAGCAGCAGCACGCCTCTTCACCGGTGAACCCCGAGTGGCCTCCCCCGCCGGCGTACGAGCCGGCCGCGCCGTACGCCGTCGAGCCGGGCACCACCGTATGGCCGGGCACCGGTCAGGGCGGTGACGGAGGCGACGGCCACGGCGGCGGCTGGACCGCGTACCCGGAGCCGGACTCCGCTCCCACCGCGGCGTTCGCCACCGTCCAGGCCGAGCCGGTCGCACCCACGAAGAAGCGCGCCAAGGGCCCCCTGGCCCTGCTCGCGGCGGTCGCCATAGTCGCCGCGGCCATCGGCGGCGGCACCGCGTACGGCATCCAGGAGCTCACCGGCAACGACACCGTGGCCTCCAGCAGCACCAGCACCAACGTGGTGCCCACCAGCCAGAAGGGCACGGTCGCCGGGGTCGCCAAGGCGGTCGGCCCGAGCATCGTCGAGATCGGCGCGACCTCGAACGCGGGCTCGTCCACCGGATCGGGCGTGATCATCACGACCGACGGCGAGATCATCACCAACAACCACGTCGTCTCCGGCGCCTCGTCGATCAAGGTGCAGCTGAGCGACGGCAAGTCCTACACCGCGCAGGTCGTCGGCACCGACAGCAAGAAGGACCTCGCGCTGATCAAGCTGGAGGACGCGCCGTCCGGTCTGAAGACCGCGACGCTCGGCAACTCCGACGGCGTCCAGGTCGGCGACCAGGTCGTCGCGATCGGCTCCCCCGAGGGCCTGACCGGCACCGTCACCAGCGGCATCGTCTCCGCACTCGACCGTGACGTGACCGTCTCGACCGACGAGAGCCAGGGCCAGCAGCAGGGCGACGGCGGCGGCCGGTGGCCGTTCGAGTTCGGCGGCCGCGAGTTCAACGGCGACACCGGGTCGTCGACGACGACGTACAAGGCGCTCCAGACCGACGCCTCGCTCAACCCGGGCAACTCCGGCGGAGCCCTGATCGACATGAACGGCAACATCATCGGCATCAACTCGGCGATGTACTCGGCCGCTTCGGACTCGTCCTCCTCGTCGAGCGCGGGCAGCGTCGGCCTCGGCTTCGCCATCCCGATCAACACCGTCAGGGCAGACCTGGCCGATCTGCGGGCAGGTGGCTCGGACAGCTGACCGCACGCCCGGACGAGCGTGCACCACCGCCCCCGAGGGGCACCGATCCAGGAGGTTCGTCATGATCAAGCAGATATCGCACGCGACGGTCGCCGGCATCGATCCGGCCAAGCTGGACCTGGCCCTGGCGGTCGTCGGGGAGCTGCACGCCCCCACCGCGACCCGGGCGCCCGAGATCGCGCCGCAGCTGATGGGCCTCCGCACCCCCGCCACCCGGGCCCACCGCCGCCGGGTGCGCCTGCACCGGCTGGACGCACTGCGGGGCTGACCGCCGTGCCCGCCCGACAGCCGGCGCCGGACCGGTCCGCCGTACGCACCGGGGGGCGCACGCCCCGGCCGGCGGGCCCCCGGTGGCCCGCCGGTCCTCTCCGCGCCCGCCCGGAAACGTGCGAGGCTGAATGAGTCGAGCCCCGTCCCACCGCACCCCTAGGAACCGACGCCCATGAGCCCCGCCGATGGCGACCGTGACCCCCAGCGCATCCTGATCGTCGACGACGAGCCGGCCGTCCGCGAAGCACTCCAGCGCAGCCTCGCCTTCGAGGGGTACGAGACCGAGGTCGCGGTCGACGGCGCGGACGCCCTGGAGAAGGCGACGGCCTGCCGGCCCGACCTGGTGGTCCTGGACATCCAGATGCCGCGCATGGACGGGCTGACCGCGGCACGCCGGATGCGCGGCGCGGGCACGACCACGCCGATCCTGATGCTCACCGCGCGCGACACGGTCGGCGACCGCGTCACCGGCCTGGACGCCGGCGCCGACGACTACCTCGTGAAGCCCTTCGAGCTCGACGAGCTCTTCGCACGCGTGAGGGCGCTGCTGCGGCGCAGCTCGTACGCCGCGGCGGCGGTCGGCACCCAGGAGGACGACGCACTCGTCTTCGGCGACCTCCGGATGGACCTGGCGACCCGTGAGGTCACCCGGGCGGGCCGTCCCGTCGAACTGACCCGCACGGAGTTCACCCTGCTGGAGATGTTCATGGCCCACCCGCGCCAGGTCCTCACCCGCGAGCAGATCCTGAAGGCGGTCTGGGGCTTCGACTTCGAACCCTCGTCCAACTCCCTCGACGTGTACGTCATGTACCTGCGCCGCAAGACCGAGGCGGGCGGCGAGCCGCGCCTGGTGCACACGGTGCGGGGCGTGGGCTACGTCCTCAGGTCGGGCGGCGCGGAGTGATCCGCAGGTTCCGGGCTCTGCCGCTGCGGTCGCGACTGGCGTTGCTGGTGGCGGCGGCGGTGGCGTTCGCGGTGGCCGCCGTGTCCGTGACGTGCTGGTTCATCGTGCGCGGCAAGCTGTACGACCAGGTCGACAGCGAGCTGAAGTCGCAGGCCAGCCACCCCATGCGGCCCGCCATCGTCGACAGCATCGCCAACTGCGGCCAGACCGACCAGAGCGACCAGGCACCGGATCCGGGCGAGCTCCGCGCGAACACCGAGTACTACCTCCAGGTGGTCAAGGTCGACGGCGAGTCCTGCGTCTCCTCGAACTCCTTCGGCACCGTCAAGGTCACCGACAGCGACACCGGCCTGGCCAAGAACCCGGTCCGCGACGAAGGCATCCTGCGCAACGGCGTCGACACCAAGGGCAACCCCGTACGCGTGCTGACGGCCCCCCTGACGATCGACGGGCCCAACGGCCACCCGACCGTGGTGGCGGACGCCGCCGTCCTGAACGCCCTGCCGCTCAGCGGCACCAACTCCACCCTCAGCGAGCTGGCCGTGTTCCTCCTCGTCGTCGGCGGCGTCGGAGTGGTCGGCGCCGGGGCGGCCGGGCTGGCCGTCGCCCGCGCCGGGCTGCGCCCCGTGGACCGGCTCACCGAGGCCGTCGAGCACGTGGCCCGCACCGAGGACCTCACCATCCGCATCCCCGTGGAGGAGGACAGCGAGGACGAAGTCGCCCGGCTGTCCCGCTCCTTCAACTCGATGACGTCCGCGCTCGCCAGCTCCCGCGACCTCCAGCAGCAGCTCATCGCCGACGCGGGCCATGAACTGCGGACGCCGCTCACCTCGCTGCGGACGAACATAGAGCTCCTCTCGCGCAGCGAGGAGACCGGCCGGCCGCTCCCCCCGGCGGACCGCAAGGCGCTCCTCGCCTCGGTCACCGCGCAGATGACCGAGCTGGCGGCACTGATCGGCGACCTCCAGACGCTGTCGCGGTCGGACTCCGGCCAGCCCGCCGACCGCTTCGAGTTCGTCGCTCTGGAGGACACCGTCGAGGCGGCACTGCGCCGGGCCCGGCTGCGCGGGCCCGAGCTGACGATCACGGCGGACCTCCAGCCCTGGTTCGTGAAGGCCGAGCCCGCCGCGCTGGAGCGGGCCATCGTGAACATCCTCGACAACGCGGTGAAGTTCAGCCCCGAGGGCGGCACGATCGAGGTCGTGCTGAAGGAGGGCGAGCTGACGGTCCGCGACCATGGGCCGGGGATCCCCGCGGAGGAGCTCCCGCACGTCTTCGACCGCTTCTGGCGCTCGCAGTCCGCCCGTGCGCTGCCCGGGTCGGGGCTCGGTCTTTCGATCGTGGCCCGTACGGTGCAGCAGTGCGGGGGCGAGGTGTCGCTCGGGCCCGCGCAGGGGGGCGGTACGGTCGCGACGGTTCGGCTGCCCGGGGCGCCGACGCCGCCGCCGGAACTCTTCGGCACGTACGAGAAGTTCGAGCCCTACGAAACGGAATGACCCCCGGGGCCACCTGGACTCCGGCCCACCTGGACTCCGGTCCACCTGGGTACCCCCGGCTCGTCCGGGGCTCCGGCCCACCTGGGGCTCCGGCCCACCTGGGGCTCCGGCCCACCTGGGGCTCCGGCCCACCTGGGTACCCCCGGCCCACCTGGGACTCCGGTCCACCGGAACACTCCCGTCGCCCCCCTGGACTCAGGGCCCACCCCGGCTCACCTGGGCATTCCTGCCCACCGGGCCCAGGTCTGCTGCGGGCTCGCGAACGCTTCTTCGCCCCCGCCGCCCCTACCCGACCCATCCCCTGGGGGCTCCGCCCCCAGACCCCCATCGGCCTGAACGGCCTCGTCCTCAAGCGCCGGACGGGCTGAAATGCTGCCCCCTTCTCACCAGCCACAGGGGCCACCCGGGGGTGGGGGGAAATCGGCCTGGACGGCCTCGTCCTCAAACGCCGGACAGGCTGAAAGGTGCTCTCTGCCCTCAAGGCGGGACGGGGGAGGAGCCAGCGCCAGACGAGGCTGGGAGCTACCGCTGGACGGGAACTGCCGAAGGGCGCGAACTGCCGAGGGGCGGGAACTGCCGAGGGGCGGGAACTGCCGAGGGGCGGGAGTTACCGCCGGACAAGAACTGCCGCCGGGCGGGACGGCATAGGAGCCAGCGCCGGACGGGCTGGAAGCTGTCGCCGGACGGCGCGGGAGCTCCCGCCGGACACGGCGCAGGAGCTGTCGCCGGACAGGCCGTGGCTACCAGGCCCCCTGGCCCCACTCGCACCCGTATCCGCACCCGCACCCCACTCGCACCTGCATCCGAATCCGCACCCCACTCACACCCGCACCCGCCCTCTCACGGAAGGGGCCGTGCCGGTGCATCACATGCCCGTTGCGGACGGCGCCACCAACCCACCGCACTGAATCGCCGGACCACACAAGGGCTGCAACGGGCGGATCACCGGCACGGACCCGACCCACCCACCGGACCGAAGGCGACCCACCGGACCACGCGACGGCTGCAACGGCCGGATCACCGGCACGGACCCGACCCACCCACCGGCGGAACGCGCACGGACCCGACCCACCCACCGGCGGAACGCGCACGGACCCGACCCACCCACCGTTCAGACGGCGGCGAGGTCCGGTGCAGCGAGGCGCGCGTACGTGCCGCCGTGGGCGATCAGTTCCTCGTGGGTGCCCGACTCCACCAGGCGTCCGCCATCGACGACGAGGATGCGGTCCGCGTCGGGCGCCAGCGACAGGTCGTGCGTGATCATGACGGTCGTCCGGCCCGCCATCAGACGGCGCAGCGGCCCGACCACCCGGCGCGCGGCGACCGAGTCGAGCCCGGCCGTCGGCTCGTCGAGGACGAGGACCGGCGCGGCGCGCAGCATGGCGCGGGCGATGGCGATCCGCTGCAGCTGACCGCCGGAGAGCGTCGCCGTGCCGGGCGCGATCTCGGTGTCGTACCCGTCGGGCAGCGCGCTGATGAAGTCGTGCGCGAAGGCATCCACCGCGGCCTGCTCGATCGCCGCCACGGACGCCCCCGGCCGACCGCACGCGATGTTCTCGCGGATCGTGCCGTGCAGGACGAGCGTCTCCTGGGGCAGCAGCGTCACGTTCTCGCGCAGGAACTCCAGGGACATGTCGCCCAGCGGGACGCCGTCGAGACGGATCACCCCGGCCGTCGGGTCGTAGAAGCGGGTCAGCAGCTTGGAGAGCGTGGACTTCCCGGCGCCGCTGGGGCCGGTGACGATGACGAGTTCACCGGGTCCGGCCGTGAAGGTCACGTCGCGCAGGCAGTCACGCTCGTCCCCCGGGTAACGGAACGAGACGCCGTGCAGCCCGACCCAGCCGCCCACGGGCCACGCCCGCACCGGTTCGGCGGGGTCGCGGACGGCGGGCTCGGCGTCCAGGATCTCCTGGAGCCGCTCGGCCCCGGCGGTGGCGGCGGTGACGGTGAGCCCCAGTTGACCGAGGGTCCGCACCGGCGGGTACAGGTAGCCGAGGAACGCGGCGAAGGCGAGCAACTGGCCGAGGGACATCCGCCCCTGGGAGATCTCCCAGGCCCCGAGGCCGATCACGGCGAGCACGCACAGCGTCTCGAGAACCTCGACGAGCTGCTCGTACTTCTCGCTCGCCCGCGCCCCCCGCACGGACGCCCGCATCCAGGCGCGCGCCTCACGGTCGAGCCGCCTCTCCTCGGCCCGCCGCCGGTTGTACGCCTGGGTGAGCACCACGTTGCCGAGCGCCTCCTCGACGACCGAGGTGATCGCGCCGTCGGCGGCCCGCTCCTCCTGGGAGGCGGCCTTGATGCGCCCGGAGAAGCGGCGCGCCGCGACGAGGAAGAGCGGCGCGAGGACGAAGGTGACGAGCGCCAGGTCCCAGCGGAGCCAGAGCGCCGCGGCCGCGTAGAAGAGTGCCGAGAACGCGGCCGAGACCGTCCCGACGACGCCCGACACGACCATCCGCTCGATGGCCTCGACATCGCCGGTGAGACGTTCGACCAGGTCGCCCCGCCGGTGGCGCCGGAAGAAGTGCGGGGGCAGCTCCTGGACGTGCCGGAACACCGCCGCACGCAGCCGCAGCACGAATCTCTCGGCGGTCCACACCGCGAGCGAGTTGCCGAGGTAGCCGACGAGCGCGCCGAGCACCGCGACACCGAGCCAGGCGCCGGCGGGCCCCCAGAACGCGGACACCGACCCCGCCCCGAGCGCGTGGTCGGTGAGATCCGCGAAGAGCAGGATGGACGCCGTCTCGGCGAGCGCGGCCAGCACCACGCAGCCGGTGATCAGTACCAGCCAGGTGCGGTCCCCGCGCGTGAGCGGCCAGAACCGCGCGAACGCCTCCCGAACTTCCCGCATGACTCCTCAACTCCCTTTCCCCGTAGGGCAAACACCCGGCAGACCGACCTGGATTCGGTGCCGTACGGGGCCGTGCCAGACCCGCACAAAGCCCATATCAATCCCGGAATGAACCCCGGAAACGGCCGAGGCGGGGCCACCGGAACAATTCCGGGACCCCGCCTCGCGGCTGCTGCTAGCGACCCTGACGACCCACCGGACGCGGCTTCGGCGCGGCGGCGGCCTTCTTCTCGACGGGCTTCGGCGCCGGCTTGGGAGCGGCCTTGCGGTGCTTCTTGACCGGGGCGATCTTGTGGAAGCTCATGGGTTCTCCTTCTTCCCTGTGGGTGAATTCCCTTTGTCGTTCGCGCTGTTCGCTTTCGACATGGAAAACATTACGGGAGCCCGGACCCTGAAATCGCCAATTCCGCTGAGACCTCGATGAATTACGACTGAAAGTAATTCTCAGAGTGGCGGCGGAACCGAGCCGCCACTCACACAGAACTTATTACCGGCCTCACTTGGAACTTACCTGGGAGACGGACAGGCCATTTCCCAGGCGTATTCCATGATCGGTGCGGTCACTTCAGAACCGTGATCCGGTTCGCCGCGGGCACCGGGTAGGGGTTGGTGGCCGAGGAGTTGGCCGTCAGGAAGGCCTCGAAGGCCGCCAGGTCGTCGCTTCCGACGAGGACATCGGTGCCCTTGCCGAGCTCGGCGAAGCCGTCGCCGCCGCCCGCGAGGAAGGAGTTCATCGCGACGCGGTAGGTGGCGGCCGGGTCGATGGCGGCGCCATTGAGCTTGATCGAGTCGGTGACGACACGGGCGGCGCCCGTCTTCGTCAGGTCCAGCGTGTAGGTGAGGCCGGAGGAGACCTGGAGGATCTTCGGCGCGGCCTCGTTGGCGCCGCTGACCTGCTGCTGGAGCCCGGTGATCAGCTGGGCGCCGGTCAGGTTCACGAGGTTCACGGTGTTGGAGAAGGGCTGCACCGTGTACGCCTCGCCGTACGTCACCACGCCGTCGCCCTCGCCACCGCTCGCGGCGTAGGTGAGACCGGCGCGGATGCCGCCCGGGTTCATCAGCGCGAGATCGGCCTCGGGGTCGAGCGACTTGGCGTGGGCGAGCTGCGCGTCGGCGATCACGTCACCGAGCGGGGACTCGGTTCCGGCGTTGCCGATCTCTCCGGCGATGTAGCCGATGGGACGCGAGGCGATCGGGGCGGAGAGGGTCTTCCACTTGCCGATGAGCGCCGTCATGTCGGCGGCCTTCGCCACGTCACGGGTGACGACGTGGTTCGCGGACTTCACCGCCGTACGGGCGATGTCCCCGGTCCAGCGGTCGTAGGTCAGCGTGGTGTCCGTGTAGAGGCGGCCGAAGGAGGACGCCGAGGTGACCATGCGGGGGTTGCCCGCCGGGTCGTCGATCGTGCACGCGTACGCCTGGTGGGTGTGGCCGGTGACGAGCGCGTCCACGGCCGGCGTGACGTTCTTGGCGATGTCGACGATCGGGCCGGAGATGCCGTCGCCGGGGCCGGGGCTGTCGCAGTCGTAGTTGTAGGACTGCGAGACGGGCGCGCCGCCCTCGTGGATGAGCGCGACGATCGACTTCACGCCCTGGCGCTGGAGCACCTTGGCGTACTTGTTGATGGTCTCGACCTCGTCGCCGAACTTCAGGCCCTTGACGCCCTCGGCGGAGACGATGTTCGGGGTGCCCTCCAGGGTCACGCCGATGAAGCCGACCTTGACGCCGTTCTTCCGCCACACCCAGTACGGCGCGAGGATCGGCTTGCCGGTCTTCTCGTCGGTGACGTTCGCCGCGAGGTAGGGGAAGTCGGCGCCGCGGAACTTCTCGTGGTCGTCGTAGCAGCCGTCCTTCGGGTGGCAACCGCCGTTCTGGAGCCGTGCGAGCTCCTTGGCACCCTCGTCGAACTCGTGGTTGCCGACGCTCGTCACATCCAGGTCGAGCTTGTTCAGCGCGTCGACCGTCGGTTCGTCGTGGAAGAGCCCGGAGATCAGCGGGGAGGCGCCGACCATGTCACCGGCCCCGGCCGTGATCGAGTACGTGTGGTTCTTGCGGGCCTCGCGCAGATGAGTGGCGAGGTACTCCACGCCGCCCGCGTCGATCGTCTTCGTCGTGCCGTCGGCCTGCCGCTCGGTGACGCGGCCGGAGGAGCCGGACGGCGGCTCCAGGTTGCCGTGCAGGTCGTTGAAGGACAGCAACTGCACGTCCTGGTAGCGGCCGCTGCCCTGGTGGTGCGACGGAGTGGCCGTGTCCTGGCCGGCGCTCGCGGGCATCGCGGAGGCCAGCGCACCGACGGTGGCCAGTCCTGCCGCTGCCGCGAGCATGCGATGAGTACGTCTGTGCCGGGACGTCGGCTGCATGGGATCCCCCCTGGAGACCGGTGAGAGCTGCGGGAGCGAGGACCGCCGCGGGGGCGGTCCGCCGGAACCACGAGAACTGTGGGACGGCTGTGGCTTGTGCACGCACCTTAGATTCAACGCGCGTAGCGCAACAGGGGGTTAGCGGTTACGGACTGGTTGCCATCGCTTCACCGGGAGGCGGCCTCCGCCCGACCACGGCCGCCCGGACGGCCCGCCACGATCGACATCCGCCGCGCTCAACTCCTTGTCCGGAAATCACCGGGCCGTACCCTCGTATGCATGACCAGCGACGACACCGCACCGTTTGCGCACTCGCGTTCCATCCAGACCTTCTCCGAGCTCACCCCCGCCCAGGCGGAGGACGTGCTCGGGCTGCTCGCGGAGGCCGCCCGGTCCGACGGCCAGCAGGCGGTGTCCGAGCAGGGACGGCTCCAGCTGAAGGGCGGGCCCCGGGAGGGCGTGCGGCATCTGCTGCTGGCCGTCGGTCCCGAACTGGTCGGGTACGCGCAACTGGAGGACACCGATCCGGTGGAGGCCCCCGCCGCCGAGCTGGTCGTGCACCCGGCGTACCGCGGACACGGGCACGGCCGGGCGCTCGGCTCCGCGCTGCTGGCCGAGTCGGGGAAGCGGCTGCGCGTGTGGGCGCACGGCGGGCACTCCGCGGCCCGGCACCTGGCGCAGGTCCTCGGACTCACGCTGTTCCGCGAACTGCGCCAGATGCGGCGGCCGTTGGAGGGGATGGACCTCGGGGAGCCGAAGCTCCCGGACGGTACGAACGTCCGGGCCTTCGTGCCCGGCCGGGACGACGCCGCCTGGCTGGCCGTCAATTCCGAGGCCTTCGCCCACCACCCCGAACAGGGCTCCCTCACCCAGCGGGACCTGGACGACCGGATGGCCGAGCCGTGGTTCGACCCCTCCGGGTTCTTCCTGGCCTTCCAGAGCGGCGAACTGGTCGGCTTCCACTGGACCAAGGTGCACGCCGAGGAGCAGATCGGCGAGGTGTACGTCCTCGGCGTGCGCCCCGGCTCCCAGGGCGGCGGCCTGGGCAAGGCGCTGACCACCATCGGTCTGCGTCACCTGGCCGCCCAGGGCCTGCCCACCGCGATGCTCTACGTCGACGCCGACAACAAGGCGGCGGTGACGGTGTACGAGCGGCTCGGCTTCGTGACGCACGAGACGGACCTCATGTACCGGACCGAGTCCTGAGGACGCGCCGCCGGCGGACGGGTTCCGCGCCGGCGTACGCGACCGTCACGGCCGCGCCGGCCAGCAGCCACGCCCACCGCTGGTGCGCGTCGCCCCAGGCCGGGTCGTCGGCCGACGGGAACAGCGTCCAGCGGTAGGGCAGCAGCAGGGCCGCGGCGCAGACCGTGCCCAGCAGGCCGGCCGACACCACGACGCCCGGTTCGGCGGCGTCCGTGCACCGCACGGCCAGGGAGGCGGCGGCCAGTGCGAGGAGGGCCAGGGCGCCCGCCTCCAGGGTGACCGCGCCGACCGGGGGCCGCACCCGCGCCGGCGTCAGGAGCAGCGCGGCCGTCCAGCACAGCGCCACGAGCGGGGCGACGAGCGCGACCCGCAGCCCGGCGCGTACCGGCCGCCGGGTCGGCACCGGCGCGGTGGTGTGCCGCGCCGGGTCGTCCAGCAGGAAGGCCAGGCCCAGACCGAGGGTGAGGGCGGCGGCCCGCAGCAGGTTGAGGCTCATCCACGGGTCGGGCTCGGTGGACAGCAGCCGGGGCAGGGCGGTCAGGAGCAGCGCCAGGACGGCACCGGTGATGAGGGCCGCCCGGGGCAGGGCGCGCCACAGCGGCGGCAGCAGCGCGCCGGCCACGGCGTACGGGCCCGCGCCGGGCGCCGTGCCCGCGGGGGGCGGTGCGCCTCCTCCGGGAGAAGGCGCGGGCCGCGCCGCGGCGGCCGTCCCTAGCCCCCGCACGAGTCACCGTCCGAGGTCTTGGTGCCGCCGTCGCCGGCGGGGACCCCGAGGAGCTCGGCCGCCCGCGCCGTGGACGTCTTGGGGGACGTGAGCTCCGCCCAGTGCGCCTTCACCTTGGGGACGACGCTGTAGCGGGGACGCTGGAGCAACTCCTGGACGATCCGGGTCTGTTCGGAGGTCAGGGAGATCGGGTTGGTGGGGGCCAGGATGACCTCGGCGCCGTCGACGTGGTCGTCGAGGGTGACGTTCGTGAACGCGGTCTTCGGGTGGGGCAGCGCGCCCAGCGCCAGCCACATGGCCGTCACGCCGCGGGCGTCGCACATCGTGCCGGCGGACTCCTCGTCGCCGGCGACGAGGACCGAGGCGACGCCGACCGCGAACTCGGGGGTGCGGTTGCCGCCCCACCGGGTGCCGACGGTGACGGTGCCACGGGTGGTGGACGGGGCGAGCGCCGCGTCGCCGTCCAGGCCGTAGCGGGCGTCGACCCGCTGGCGGACGGTCAGCCGCTCGCCGCCGGCCGCTCCGCCCGCGAGGGACTGGACGCCGTCGACGACGCGTGCCCAGTCGGCGGTGCGGCCCGTCCACTCCGGGTAGGCGCAGTACGTCGACCTGCCGTGGGTGACGCAGGACTGCACCTTCTGCGGGGTGACGGTCGCCTCGGTGCGGGCGGCGGCGAGCGAGGCCGGGTCGCCCGGGGACTGCCCGGCGATCCCGGCGCCCGTCGCGGCGAGGGCGAGAGCCGTCACGGCCACGGTGGTGCGCGTCCGGCCGCCTCCCCTCAGCACGGCGAGGCACAGCAGCAGCACCACGAGCCCGGACAGGTACAGCGCGTGCCAGGCGGCCGGGCGGCCGATCAGGTCGGACGGGAGCGCGGTGCGGCCCATCTCGGAGATGCTCGGCCACAGCCACCGTTCCCAGTGCGCGTCGCTCGCCCCGACGGAGACCAGGGTGCCGAAGGCGACGAAGCCCACGACGAGGAGCGGTGCGGCGAACGAGCTGGTCACCAGCCGGGCGGACAGGACGCCGAGGATGCCGGAGAGGAGCACCGACAGCGGGCCCACGGCCAGTTCGGCCGGTGATCCGTGACCGACGGCGCCGGGCTTGAGCGCCGCCCAGGTGAACTGGAAGGTGACGACCAGCGCGGTGAGGGCCGCGAAGGGCACGACGGACAGCCCGTGGGCGACCGTACGCCGCCACGGATCCATAGGGAGGACGTCGAGGTGACGGTCGGTGTCCCGTCGTCGCGAGCGCAGCACGGCCCGGTTGACGCAGACGAAGAGCGCGACGCCGAGGAGTATGGGCCCCGACTGGGTGTCGCGGTCGACGTCCTGGAGGACGGGGAAGTCGTCCATGCCCTCCCGGCCGGAGAACATCTGCCAGCCGGTGTAGACGACGTACAGCACGAGGAAGGCGAACACCGGGATCTGCAGGAGCAGTTCACGGGCTTCGAAGCGGGCCAGGGCGAGGACGGCGCGCGTCCTGGAGCCCTGTCCGGACGCGGACGGCTCCACCCCCGTGGGGGCCGTCCGTTCGATCGTGTCGGCGGCGCTCATGCGGCCACCTCCGCGGTCTCGCCGTCGAGGGTGAGCAAGTAGCCGTCCTCCAGGGTCGGTTCGAGGAGTTCGGCGCCCGGGGGCGGGTCGCCGACGTTGCGGAAGCTGCCCGTGCCCGTACGCCATCCGGCGCGGGCGCCCGGGTCGCGTTCGGTGCTGCTCCAGACCCGGCCGGCCGCCCGCGCGGTCAGCTCGGCGGGCGTGCCCTCGAAGCGGACCCGGCCCGAGGCCATGACGATCACGCGGTGGCAGAGCATCGCGACGTCCTCCGTCTGGTGGGTGGAGAGCAGGACGGTGCGCCCCTCGCCCGCCTGGGCGATCAGCTCCCTGAAGCGCATGCGCTGTTCGGGGTCGAGACCGACGGTCGGCTCGTCGAGGACGAGGAAGCCCGGGTCGCCGACGAGTGCGGCGGCCAGCGCTACCCGCTGGCGCATGCCGCCGGACAGCTTCTTGATGCGCTTGCCGCGCACGTCGGACAGGTCGACGGCGTCCAGCACGCGCCGCACCTCGCGGTGCCGGGCGGTGCGGTCCGTCAGCTCCTTCAGGATCGCCACGTAGTCGACGAAAGCGAAGGCGGAGAAGTCCTGGTGGAAGCCGGGTGTCTGGGGCAGGTAGCCCAGCCGGCGCCGGACGTCCAGGCGGCCGGACGGGCTGCCGGGGTCGTGCCCGAGGACGGTGAAGGCTCCCCGGTCGGCGGGCACCGCGGTGGCGAGCACCCGCAGCAGGGTGGTCTTGCCCGCGCCGTTGGGGCCGAGCAGTCCGGTGACGCCTTCGCCCAGTCGCAGGGAGACGTCGTCGAGGGCGACGGTTCCGCCGTAGCGGAGGGTCAGGCCGGAGGCGGAGACGGTGGGCGGCATGCGCAGGGGGCTCCTGTCGGAGTGGTGGTCAGGGGCGGCGGTCACGCGGCGCTCCTGTCGGAGGAGTGAGGTGGACGGGAGCGGCGGTCAGGCGGCGCGCCCGCGGGAGACGTGGGTGGAGCGGTCGGCGGCGGTGGCCGGCGTGGTCACGCCGTGCCGCCGCGGAAGGTGTCGGTGAGGGGCACGCGGGAGGCGTCGAACCGGTCGCGCACGAGGTAGAGCAGGCCCGTGGCGAGTACCGCGACGGCCGCGGCGACGCCTTGGCCCGCCGCGGTGAACGGTGCGAGCGTCGCGTGCGCCTCGGCCGCCGACCGTGCCGCCATCAGCACCGCGATCCACGCGCCGCCCACCAGGGAGGGCGCGAGGACCGGCCCGAGCCGGGGGGTCAGCGCGAGGCCGCTCCCGGTGAGGGCGAGGGCGGGCAGCAGCCAGGCCAGCGCACGCAGCCCGTAGGAGGGGAGGGCGAGGGTGGCGAGCCCGTTGAGGCCGAGGCTCACCGTGAGCACCGCGACCGTGCGGATCATGAGGAGCCGGAAGCTGTGGGTCGGGGAGACGACCGTCATCTCGTACGTCGGGTCGAGCACGGGCCCGTAGGACAGGGCGACCCCGGCGAGCGGCAGCAGCGGTGCGAGCGCCAGGAACATCGTGGGCGTGGCCGTGGTCCGCACCGCGTCGGCCGCCACCACCGTCATGACGAGCACGGCGAGGACCGCGCCCAGCCAGGAGCGGCGCAGCACCGGCGTGGCCGCCAGCAGCCGTGCGGTGTGCTCGGCGACGCCGACGCGCACCAGCAGCGACTCGACGAGGCCCGGCCGCGGGGCGTCCAGCTCGGCGTCGAGCCGTTCCCAGCCGGCGTCCAGGGCGACCGGGTCGCTGAGCGCGGCCAGTGTCTCGCGGCACTGCGCGCAGGAGGCGAGGTGGGTGTCGGTGGACCAGAGCCGGGGAGGTGTGGCCTCGCCCCGCGCGTAGGCCCGCAGGTCGTCCTCCGGCACGTGCCAGGCCGTACCGTGTGCGCTCATGCCAGCGCCTCCCTCAGCTGCTTGCGGGCACGCAGCGCCCGCGTCTTGACCGTGCCGGGCGGAATCCCCAGCAGGACGGCCGCTTCTCTGGTGGTGAGTCCGTCGATCACCGTGGCCTGGAGGACCGCCCGGAGTTCGGGCGACAGCCGGGTCAGCGCGCCGGCCAGGTCTCCGTGCTCCACACCGGCGAGGACGCGCTCCTCGGCGGAGGCCTCGTCGCGGTGCCGCAGGCGGGCCAGGGCCTGCCGGAGCCGGCCGCGGGCGCCGTCGCCGCGCAGTGTGTCGATGAGCCGGCGCGAGGCGATGCGCCACAGCCAGCCCGCCGGGTCGCCCTCCTCTCGGTAGCGGGCGGTGCCGCGCCACACCGAGAGGAACGTCTCCTGTACGACGTCGTCGACGACCGAGGCGTCGGCGCACCGGCCGCGCAGTCGCGCGGTCAGCCACGGCGCGTAGCGCCGGTACAGCTCCTCGAAGGCGCGACGGTCCTCGTCCGCCGCGATGGCCCGCAGCAGTTCTCCGTCGCTTCTCGTTTCCCTCACACCCCCTCATCGGACGAGCCCTGCCGATCGGTTCACGGATCGGTCCACGAAATTTTCGCCTTGACTCCGGGGACCGTCTTGCACCACCCTTTCACTACTCAATTAGTGAAAGGGGGTTTCGCCATGGGGGACCACGGCATCGAGTACCGCATCGACCGCCGCAGCGGCGTCTCCACCTATCTGCAGATCGTCCAGCAGACCAAGCAGGCCCTCCGCCTGGGCCTGCTGGAACCGGGCGACAAGCTCCCCACGGCCCGTGAGGTCGTGGAGGCCACCGCCATCAACCCGAACACCGTCCTCAAGGCCTACCGCGAACTCGAACGCGAGGGACTGGTCGAGGCACGCCGCGGCCTCGGCACCTTCGTCCGCAGGACCCTCGGTGCCGCCCCGGCGGACTCGCCGCTGCGCGCGGAACTCGACGCCTGGGCGAAGAGCGCGCACGCCGCGGGACTCGACCGCGAGGACGTCGCCGCACTGTTCGGCTCCGTACTGGACGCACACTTCCCGAAGGGGGACCAGTGAGTTCCACCAGCACCACCCCGCCCGCCGTCGCCGTCGAGGCGCACGGGCTCACCCTGCGGTACGGCAGGCGTTCCGCAGCGGCCCTCGACGACTGCTCCTTCCGTCTCCCCACCGGACGGGTGAGCGCCCTCGTCGGTCCCAACGGGGCGGGCAAGTCGACGCTGCTGGCCACCGCCGCCGGACTGCTGCGGCCCACCTCCGGCACGCTCACCGTCCTCGGCACCGCACCGGCCGAGGCACGCGAGCGCATCGCCTACCTCTCCCAGGACAAGCCCCTGCACCCCCAGCTCACCGTCGCCGAGACCCTGCGCATGGGCGCCGAGCTCAACCCCGCCCGCTGGGACGCCGCGCACGCCGCCGCGATCGTCGAGCAGGGCTCCCTCGACCCGAAGGCCCGGGTCCGGGGCCTGTCCGGCGGCCAGCGCACCCGCGTGGCACTCGCCCTCGCGCTCGGCAAGCGGCCCGAACTGCTGCTGCTGGACGAGCCGATGGCCGACCTCGACCCGCTGGCCCGCCACGAACTGCTGGGCACGCTCATGGCGGACGCCGCCGAACACGGCACGACGGTGCTGATGTCCTCGCACATCGTCGCCGAACTCGCCGACGCCTGCGATCACCTGCTGCTCCTGGGCGGCGGCCGGATACGGCTCGGCGGCGGCATAGACGACCTGCTGCACGCGCACAGCGTGGTGACCGGCCGTGGCACCCCCGCCGACCTCGCCCCGCACACCGTCGTCGAGTCCCGCGTCACCGGCCGCGGTCTGACCGCGCTGATCCGCCGCGACGGGCCGGTCGGTGCCGGCTGGGAGACCTCGGAGCCGTCCCTGGAGGAACTGCTCCTCGCCCACCTGCGCTCCCCCTCGGCCCCGGCCCTGCTCACCCCGGGCACGACCGCGACCCCGGCGGGGGTGACCGCGTGAGCGCCACCGCCCTCGCGGCCCCCGCGCGCCGCGCCCTCCCGCGCCCCCGCGGCCTGGTCTGGACCGTCCTGCGGCTGCACCGCACCGCGCTGTGGATCTGGACCGGCTTCGTCGTCCTCACCGCGGGGCTGCTGCTGTGGCTGTACGGGCCCGGCGCCGGCTCCACGCAGGAGAAGCTCGACACGCTCGGATACTCCGGCGTGCACGAGGCCGCCTGGTCCTCCGGGATCACCTCCAGCTACCTCTCGGGCACCTACAACGACCTCTTCTACGCCCCGTCCTCCCTGCTGGACATCGCCTCGTTCGCGGTGGCCGTGTTCGCGGGCGGCGCGCTGATCGCCCGCGAACTGGAGACCGGCACCGCACAGCTCGCCTGGACCCAGTCCGTGACGCCCGCCCGCTGGCTCGCCGCCAAGCTGGCGGTGCCCGCGCTGATCGTCACCGCGGGCACGAGCCTGCTGGTCGTGCTCTACGAACTGCTCTGGTCCGCCCACAGCAACCTCCTGATGGCCGGCATCGGACCGCGCGCCCTGCGCTTCTCCCTCGGCCCGGCCACGGTCGCCGCGCCGCTCCTCGGCCTGGCCGTCGGCGCGCTCGCCGGACTCGTGCTGCGCCGCACGCTGCCCGCCCTCGCGGTCGCCGGCGTCGCACAGTTCCTGGTCAACGCGTTCCGCGCCAACTCCTGGCCCTTCCAGGGCCATTACCAGCAGCCCGAACTGTCCGTGCGCAGCCGGGCGATCACCTCCACCGGCGCCGAGATCCGCGACCCGGGCTGCTACGCGGACCGCGCCTGCCTCGACCGGCACGACGTCGTCGGCTTCACCCGCGAGTACCTGCCGTCCCCCGACTACTGGCCCCGCCAGCTCCTGGAGACCGGCGTCCTGCTGGCCGCCACCGCCGTCCTCGTCGCCGTCGCCTTCGGCGTCCTGAAGAGGAGGTCCGCCCCGTGAGCGCCCCGAGTCTGCGCCGTCCGTCCGGTCTGACCTGGACCGTGCTGCGGCTGCACCGCGTGGCGCTGATCGCCGGGGGCGCCGCCCTGCTCGCCGTCGCGGCGACCCTGGTCTGGATGTACGCCATAGGCGCGGACGCCCGCGCGGCCATCGGCCCGTGCGGTTCGCCGGGCACCGGCCTGCCGAGCTGCTCGGCCCTGCGGGCGATCGGCACCGACGAGACGTACGGCGCCGGCATCGACTCCGTCGGCACCGTCCTGTCGTACCTGATGTTCCCGGTGGCCGCCTGGGCGGGCGGCGCCCTGATCGGCCGCGAAATGGAGAGCGGCACCGCGCAGCTGGCCTGGAGCCAGTCCGTGACGCCGGTGCGCTGGCTCGCCGCGAAGCTCGCCCTGCCCGCGGTCCTGCTGACGGCCGGCACCACCACGGCAGTGCTCCTCATCGTCTGGGCCCGCCAGGACGACAACCCCGACCTGGTCGGAGCCTGGTACGACCCCGACGTCTTCGTCTCCACCGGCCCGGTCGCCGTCGCCCACGTCCTGGCGGGTCTGGCCCTCGGCGCGCTCGCCGGGCTGGTGACCCGGAAGGCCCTGCCCGCCGTCGGCGCGTCCCTCGCCGCGGTCCTGGTGCTGCACACCGTGCTGGAGCAGGTGCGGACGGGCCTGTGGCCCGCCGACACGGTCACCGGCCGGGCCGCCCTGCGCCTTCCGGTGAGCTCCCTGGACCTCGAACACGGCGTGGTCACCGCCACCGGCGGGCGCATCGGCGGCGACCTGACCTGCGTCGGCTCCGACAGCGCCGCCGACATCCAGGACTGCATGCGGCACTCCGGCCTGAAGGACTTCTGGGCCACCTACCACCCCGAGTCCCACTTCTGGCCGCTCCAGCTGGTGGAGAGCGGCATCGTCCTCGCCGTCGCGGGCCTGGCCACCGCGGGCGCCTTCCGGCTCCTGCGCCGCCGCACCCCGTAGCCCTCCCGCCCCCGGCGGCACCCGCCGCACGGGGGCGGACCGGTACGCGGTTCCCGGGCATACGGACGTCCGGGAGCCGCTCCGCCATATCCCGCACGTCATGTCGTCTTAACCATCGATTCAGACGACCTTGCAACGCTCAAGCAATGAAGCCCGCCGTGCCCGAGCCTTCGCCTCCGCCGGACCACGAGCTCGTGCCGGAGAGCGATCCCACGCCGGCGACGGGGAGTGAGCGTACGCCGGTCACGCGGAACCGGATCATCCGCATCGCCGCGCTGCCACCCGCCCTCTCCGACGCGCCGGTCTCGCCCTCGGCGCGGAAGAATGGGTCCATGAACCAGCCAAGCGCCCAGGCACCGGTCAAGCACCCGCAGCCGTCCGTCGGCTCCATAGCCGCGCACCGCCCGCACACGGTGGCGGCGAACGTCTCCGACCTCGAGCCCGACATCGATGCCGACCTCGATGCCTACGAGGACTCGGCGCAGGACGGCGTCACCCTGCCGCAGGGCCGCTTCCTGGACCGGGAGCGCAGTTGGCTGGCGTTCAACGAACGTGTCCTCGAACTCGCCGAGGACCCGGACACGCCCCTGCTGGAGCGCGCCAAGTTCCTGGCCATCTTCGCCAGCAACCTGGACGAGTTCTTCATGGTCCGGGTGGCGGGCCTGAAGCGCCGCATCGCCACGGGCGTCGCCACGAAGTCCGCCTCCGGGCTCCAGCCCCGCGAGGTCCTGGAGATGATCTGGGCCCGCTCCCGCGAGCTCATGGCCCGGCACGCGGCCTGCTACCAGGAGGACGTCGCCCCCGCACTCGCGGAGGAGGGCATCCACCTGGTCCGCTGGGGCGAGCTGACCGAGAAGGAACAGGCCCGCCTGTTCACGCTCTTCCGGCACCAGATCTTCCCCGTCCTGACCCCGCTGGCCGTCGACCCGGCGCACCCCTTCCCGTACATCTCCGGCCTGTCGCTGAACCTGGCCGTCGTCGTGCGCAACCCGGTCAGCGGCCACCGCCACTTCGCGCGCGTCAAGGTCCCGCCGCTGCTCTCCCGCTTCCTGGAGGCCTCCCCGAACCGCTACGTCCCCATCGAGGACGTCATCGCGGCCCACCTGGAAGAGCTCTTCCCGGGCATGGAGGTCCTCGAGCACCACACCTTCCGCCTCACCAGGAACGAGGACCTGGAGGTCGAGGAGGACGACGCCGAGAACCTGCTCCAGGCGCTGGAGAAGGAGCTCATGCGGCGCCGCTTCGGACCGCCGGTGCGCCTGGAGGTCGAGGAGTCCATCGACCGGTACGTCCTCGACCTGCTGGTCCGGGAGCTGAAGATCTCCGAGGCCGAGGTGTATCCGCTGCCGGGTCCCCTGGACCTCACCGGCCTCTTCGGCATCGGCGCCCTCGACCGGCCCGAGCTGAAGTACCCGAAGTTCATCGCGGGCACCCACCGCGACCTCGCCGAGGTCGAGTCGGCCTCCGCGCCCGACATCTTCGCCGCCCTGCGCGAGCGCGACGTCCTGCTGCACCACCCGTACGACTCCTTCTCCACCTCCGTGCAGGCGTTCCTGGAGCAGGCCGCGTCCGACCCGGACGTGCTCGCCATCAAGCAGACCCTGTACCGCACCTCCGGCGACTCGCCGATCGTCGACGCACTCATCGACGCCGCCGAGTCGGGCAAGCAGGTCCTCGTCCTCGTCGAGATCAAGGCGCGCTTCGACGAGCAGGCCAACATCAAGTGGGCCCGCAAGCTGGAGGAGGCCGGCTGCCACGTGGTGTACGGGCTCGTCGGGCTCAAGACCCACTGCAAGCTGTCGCTCGTCGTGCGGCAGGAGGGCGACACCCTGCGCCGCTACAGCCACGTCGGCACGGGCAACTACCACCCGAAGACCGCCCGGCTGTACGAGGACCTCGGACTGCTCACCGCCGACCCGCAGGTCGGCGCGGACCTCTCCGACCTCTTCAACCGGCTCTCGGGCTACTCCCGCCGCGAGACCTACCGGCGGCTCCTGGTCGCCCCCAAGTCCCTGCGCGACGGCCTGATCGCGCGGATCAACAAGGAAGTACAGCACCACAACGCCGGACGCCCGGCCTACGTGCGCATCAAGGTCAACTCGATGGTGGACGAGGCGATCATCGACGCGCTGTACCGCGCCTCCCAGGCCGGCGTCCCGGTCGACGTATGGGTGCGCGGCATCTGCGCGGTGCGCCCCGGCGTCACGGGCCTGTCCGAAAACATTCGGGTCCGCTCCGTCCTCGGCCGCTTCCTGGAGCACTCCCGGGTCTTCGGCTTCGGCAACGGCGGTGAGCCCGAAGTGTGGATCGGCAGCGCCGACATGATGCACCGCAACCTCGACCGGCGGATCGAGGCACTGGTCCGGGTCACGGACCCGGCCCACCGGGCGGCCCTCAACCGGCTGCTCGAAACCGGTATGTCCGACACCACCGCCTCCTGGCACCTCGGCCCCGACGGAGAGTGGACCCGGCACGCGACCGACGCGGATGGCCAGCCCCTGCGCAACGTCCAGGAGATGCTCATAGACGCCCGGAGGCGCCGGCGTGGCACAGCAGCACCTTGATCCCCCCACCAACCCCGCGGCCCGGTCCTCTCCCCGGCTCCCGGCCCCGCTCGCGCAGGGAGGCACACCCACCGGAGACGACCTCGCGGCCTATCTGAGGGCCCAGGCCACGGAGTTCCTCCGTTCGCTGCGCCAGCACCGGGAGACCGGCGGCGCGGCGAACGGCTCGCAGGAGTCGGTCGACGCGGTGCGCGCCCTGCGCCGCTCGGCCCGCCGCATCAGCGGCAGCCTGCACACCTTCCGGCCCCTGCTCGAAGCGGACTGGTCGGAGGGCATGCGCCCCGAACTGGCCTGGCTGTCCGGGAGCTTGGCGCGCGAGCACGCGTACGGAGCCCGGCTGGAACGGCTGCTCGGGGCCCTCAACCGGCTCTCCGGCGCCGCCCTGCCCGCGTCGGGCGCCCCCGCGGCCCCCAAGGGGAACCTGACCGTCGGCGCGGCGAAGGCGGGCGCCCTGCTGGACCGTCAGCTCACGCTGGCCCGCACCCGTGCGCACTCCGCGGCCCTCCAGGCGCTGGGCTCCTCCCGCTTCCACGCGGTCGCCGACAGCGTGGCCGTGCTCGCCAGCGAGGTCCCGCTGGCCCCCGGCGCGGCCGGCACCGATCTGCGTCCCTCGGCCGCCGCCGCGGAGGACCGGCTGACGGACGCCGTCGCCGCGCTGCCGCTGGTCACCGCGGGCCACCCCTACAACGCGGAGGCACTCGTCCACGGCTTGTCCGCCGACACCGCCCCGCAGCCGCAGGACGCGCCGTGGCACCAGGTCCGGCTGCTGCTGCGGCTGCACCGCTACGCCCGCGAGGTGCTGTACGGCGAGGAGTGCCCGGTGGACGTGCGGCTGCTCGCCGCGGGCCAGGCGCTGAACCGGCACCGGGACGCGGCGGAGGCGGCCTCGGCCGCCGCCGCGGCGGCGCGCACCCCGCGGATCGCCCCGGCGACGGCGTACGCGCTCGGTGTGCTCCACGCCGACCAGCGGCACGAGGTGGAGGCGGCCCGGTTCGCCTTCCAGCAGGCATGGCAGAAGGAAGCCGTACGCACCCCCTGAGGGAGGCCCCATGGCACCCACGGCAGACGACACCATCCAGGCGGCGGGCTGCGTCCTGTGGCGTCGCTCCCCGTTCGACGGGGAGCTGGAGATCTGCCTCGTGCACCGGCCGAAGTACGACGACTGGTCGCACCCGAAGGGCAAGCTGAAGCGCGGCGAGGACCCGCTCACGGGGGCGGTCCGCGAGGTGGAGGAGGAGACGGGGTACGTCGCCGCCCCGGGCGCCGCCCTCCCCGCGCTCCACTACCTCGTCGGCGGCCGCCCCAAGGAGGTCCGCTACTGGGCGGCCGAGGCGGTGAATGGCCATTTCACGCCGAACCGCGAAGTCGACCGAGTCCTGTGGCTCTCCCCCACGGCGGCCCGTCACCGTCTGACCCAGCCCCGGGACCGCGACCTGGTCGACGCCCTGCCGGACGTGCTGCACCTGGCCTAGGGACTCCTGCTCCCGGCAGAGGATCACCTTCCGCCCGGTACATACCGCCCTCTCCGGCGTGCATGTGCCGGGCGATCGCCGTTCTGCGCTTCTCTAGGCCGTTCACGACGAAATCTGAATGATTCCGTGCATATGCCTAGAGTTGTCGGTGGGACCCGAGTTGCCGGAAACCGACCTGTGTCCTCGACGTAAGCGTTCCGTGACCTCACCGCACCGTCCGCAGGGGTTCACCCCCCGTTCACTTATGGCCATCGGCGGCTTCACCTGTTCTGCCTAATTTCGGCCTTACCCGGTGCGGAGCGCCTTCTCGACGGAGCCTCCGCATACACCGAACCTCGCACGCCGCCAACCTGACGGCGGCTCCTGGAAGGAACTCCCGAAAGTGAAGCTTCAGCGCAAGAACCGGCTTCGCGCCCTCTCGCTCGGTGCTGTCGCCGTCTCCGGCGCCCTGGCCCTCACGGCGTGCGGCTCGGACGACACCGGCAAGGACAACGGTGGCGGCAGCTCGTCGGCGGCCAGCAACAACAGCGCCATCAAGTGCGACGGCGCCAAGGGCCAGCTCCAGGCCTCCGGCTCTTCCGCCCAGAAGAACGCGATCGACGCCTGGGTCAAGGCCTACACGGCCGCCTGCAAGGACGTCCAGATCAACTACAACCCGACGGGTTCGGGCGCCGGCGTCACGGCGTTCACCCAGGGCCAGACCGCGTTCGCCGGTTCCGACTCGCCCCTCAAGCCCGAAGAGGCCACCGCGGCCAAGAAGGCGTGCGGCGGCAACGCCGCGGTCGACCTGCCCATGGTCGGTGGCCCCATCGCCATCGGTTACAACCTCCCGGGTGTCGACAACCTCGTCCTGGACGCCTCGACGATCGCCAAGATCTTCGACGGCAAGATCAAGACGTGGAACGACGACGCGATCGCCAAGCTGAACCCCGACGCGAAGCTCCCCAGCACCAAGATCCAGGCGTTCCACCGCTCGGACGAGTCCGGCACCACGGACAACTTCACCAAGTACCTGAAGGCCGTCTCCCCGTCGGACTGGAAGTACTCGGGCGGCAAGGCCTGGCAGGCGAAGGGCGGCCAGTCCGCTCAGGGCTCCTCCGGCCTCGCCCAGCAGGTGAAGCAGACCGCGGGCGCGATCTCGTACTTCGAGCTCTCCTACGCCGCTGACGGCATCAGCACCGTCGACCTCAAGACGGAGGCCGCCACCCCGGTCAAGGCCACCGTCGAGAACGCCACCAAGGCGATCTCCACCGCCAAGGTCGCCGGCGTCGGCAACGACCTGGCCCTGGAGCTGAACTACAAGCCGACTGCCGAGGGCGCCTACCCGCTCACGCTGGTCACCTACGAGATCGTCTGCGAGAAGGGCAACAAGGCCGACACCCTGGCCGCCACCAAGTCCTTCCTCAACTACGTCGCGAGCGAGGACGGTCAGAAGCTCCTGACCGACGCGCAGTACGCGCCGATCCCCGCCGAGATCATCACCAAGGTTCGTTCCACCGTCTCGAACCTGAGCTGACCCGAGTGTGCGGCCCGCCTCACCGAGGCGGGCCGCACCGTCCGGTGCACCGCCGCCTGGAGCCGCCATCCGGCTCCGCAGACCGGAGACTCACGATGGACATATCGACTCAGAACACCGAAGCGCCTCCCCCCACCCCACCGCGTTCCACCGCCGTGCACAAGCGCACGGCCCGTGGCGCCACCCGCCCCGGAGACCGGATCTTCCTCGGCCTCTCCCGCGGGTCCGGCATCCTCCTCCTGGTGATCATGGCCGCCATCGCGGTCTTCCTCACCTACCGCGCCGCCCTCGCGATCAGCAAGGACGACGCGAACTTCCTCACCGCTTTCGAGTGGAACACCAACCTCGAGCCGCCGACCTTCGGCATCGCGGTCCTGGCCTTCGGCACGGTGGTCTCCGCGATCATCGCCATGGCCCTCGCGGTCCCGGTCGCCGTCGGCATCGCGCTGTTCATCACGCACTACGCGCCCCGCAGGCTCGGCGGCCCCATCGCGTACGTGATCGACCTGCTCGCCGCCGTCCCGTCCATCGTGTACGGCCTCTGGGGCGCCATCGTCCTCGTGCCGCACATGACCGGCCTGTTCGGCTGGCTCGACCACTACTTCGGCTGGACCGGCATCTTCGAGTGGCAGGGCGGAGCGCCCCGCTCGATGCTCACCGTCGGCATCCTGCTCGCGATCATGATCCTTCCGATCATCACCAACGTGAGCCGCGAGGTCTTCCGCCAGGCGCCGCAGATGCACCAGGAGGCCGCGCTGGCCCTCGGTGCCACGCGCTGGGAAGTCATCCGCATGTCGGTGCTGCCCTTCGGCCGCTCCGGTGTGATCTCCGCGTCGATGCTCGGCCTCGGCCGCGCGCTCGGCGAGACGATGGCCGTCGCCACCGTGCTCTCCCCGACCTTCGACATCAGCGCCAGCCTGCTCGACCCGGGCGGCGGCACGTTCGCGCAGAACATCGCGAGCAAGTTCAACGAGGCCACCACGTTCGGCCAGGACGCCCTGATCGCCTCGGGTCTCGTCCTGTTCGTCATCACTCTGCTGGTCAACGGCGCGGCGCGCATGATCATCAACCGCCGCAAGGAGTACTCGGGGGCCAACGCATGAGCACCGCACCCCTCACCGACAAGCGCCCCAGCACGCTGCGCGGCGCCAGCCTCCCGAAGTGGTCCCCGTGGGCCATCGCCGCGGGATCCGTCGCCCTCGCCGTGGGCATCGGCCTGGCCGCGGCGCTCGACAGCAAGGTCCAGTGGGGCCTGATCGCCGCGCTCCTGTTCGTCTTCGGCACGTACGGCATCGCCGCGCGCGTCGAGGGCCGCCGTCAGGCCAAGGACCGCGTCGCCACCAGCCTGGTCTGGGTCTGCTTCATCGTCGCCGTCGTCCCGCTGGCCTCCCTGATCTGGGAGACCGTCAAGCGCGGTGTGAAGGCCTTCGACCTCTACTTCCTGAGCCACTCCATGGGTGTGGTGGCCGACAACGAGCCCGGTGGCGGTATCTACCACGCCCTCCTCGGCACCCTGGAGCAGGTGGGCATCGCGACCCTGATCTCCGTGCCGATCGGTGTGCTCACCGCGATCTACCTCGTCGAGTACGGACGGGGCAAGCTCGCCCGCGCCGTCACCTTCTTCGTCGACGTCATGACGGGTGTCCCGTCGATCGTCGCCGGTCTGTTCATCCTCAGCTTCTGGATCCTGATCCTGGACATGGGCTACTCCGGCTTCGCCGGCGCGCTCGCCCTGTCGATCCTGATGATGCCCGTGGTGGTCCGCTCCACCGAGGAGATGCTCAAGCTCGTTCCGAACGAGCTGCGCGAGGCCTCCCTCGCGCTGGGCGTCCCGAAGTGGCGCACGATCATCAAGGTGGTTCTGCCGACGTCCATCGGCGGTATCACCACGGGCGTGATGCTCGCCGTCGCACGTATCACCGGTGAGACGGCTCCCGTGCTGCTGTTGGTGTGGGGTACGAACTTCATCAACAACAACCCGTTCTCGGGCCCGCAGGCCTCGCTTCCGCTGTACATCTACCGGCAGTACAGCGCCGGGACCGAAGTGGCCTACGACCGGGCCTGGGCAGCGGCACTCGCGCTCATCGCCTTCGTCATGATCCTCAACCTGGCGGCGCGTGGCATCGCGCGCTGGAAGGCACCCAAGACGGGCCGCTGACGCGGCCGATCAGCGACCCGAAACCTTGCGAAAGAAGCAGTGATAGACATGGCCAAGCGCATCGACGTGAGCGGGCTCACCGCCTACTACGGCGCCCACCGGGCGATCGAAGACATCTCCATGACGGTCGAGCCCCGCTCCGTGACGGCCTTCATCGGCCCCTCCGGCTGCGGCAAGTCGACCTTCCTGCGCACCCTGAACCGCATGCACGAGGTCACCCCCGGTGGCCGCGTCGAGGGCAAGGTGCTCCTGGACGACGAGGACCTGTACGGCACGGGAGTCGACCCGGTCGCCGTGCGCCGCACCATCGGCATGGTCTTCCAGCGCCCCAACCCCTTCCCCACGATGTCGATCTTCGACAACGTCGCGGCGGGCCTGCGCCTGAACGGCTCCTACAAGAAGTCCGAGCTGAACGACGTCGTCGAGAAGTCCCTCAAGGGCGCCAACCTCTGGAACGAGGTCAAGGACCGCCTGAACAAGCCCGGCTCGGGCCTGTCCGGTGGTCAGCAGCAGCGTCTGTGCATCGCGCGGGCGATCGCCGTGGAGCCCCAGGTCCTCCTCATGGACGAGCCCTGCTCGGCCCTCGACCCCATCTCCACCCTCGCCATCGAGGACCTGATCGGGGAGCTCAAGGAGCGCTTCACGATCGTCATCGTGACGCACAACATGCAGCAGGCCGCCCGCGTGTCCGACCGCACCGCGTTCTTCAACCTGTCCGCGGTCGGCCAGCCCGGCCGCCTCATAGAGATCGACGACACGGAGCGCATCTTCTCCAACCCGTCGGTCCAGGCCACGGAGGACTACATCTCGGGCCGCTTCGGCTGACCGGCCCGTCCTCCCCGAGAACCCTCGCGGTGCTGCATGGCGGTGCCACCGCGAGGAAGAAGAAGGGCCCGCCCCCTGGCTCCCGGGGGGCGGGCCCGATTCTTTTCCTTACCCGAACAGCCGGCTACGGCCCTTCCGGAACGAGGGGGGCTTCACCGTCCGGAACACGGGGGGGCTTCAGCCCGTCCGACGCTTGAGGACAAGGCCGTCCAGGCCGATGCATTTCAGCCCGTCCGACGCTTGAGGACAAGGCCGTCCAGGCCGATGCATTTCAGCCCGTCCGGCGCTTGAGGACAAGGCCGTCCAGGCCGATGCATTTCAGCCCGTCCGGCGCTTGAGGACAAGGCCGTCCAGGCCGATCCGGGGGTCCGGGGGCGGAGCCCCCGGGAACAAGGGACGGGCACGGGCGGAGGGGGCGAAAACCCTTCCCCCCACCCCGGGCGCCGAACCCTAGAGGAACGCCAGGTTCACGACCCAGAAGCTGGCGGCAGCCACCACCGCAGCGGCCGGCATGGTGATGAACCACCCGAGCACGATGTTCTTGGCGACCCCCCACCGCACGGCGTTCACCCGCTTCGTCGCCCCGACACCCATGATCGCGGAGGTGATGACATGCGTGGTCGAGATCGGCGCCTTGAACAGGAACGCGGTGACGAACATGATTGACGCCCCCGTCGTCTCCGCGGCGAACCCCTGCGGCGGATCGAGCTCGATGATCTTCCGCCCCAGCGTCCGCATGATGCGCCACCCACCCGCGTAGGTGCCGAGCGACAGCATCACCGCACAGGCGATCTTCACCCACACCGGGATCGGGTCGTCGGCGCCCTGCACGTCACCGATGACGAGGGCCATCACCACGATGCCCATCGTCTTCTGCGCGTCCTGGAGACCGTGCCCGAGCGCCATGCCGGCCGCCGACACGGTCTGGGCTATCCGGAACCCGCGCTTGGCCTTGTGCGGGTTGGCCCTGCGGAAGATCCACATGATCGCGCACATGACCAGGTAGCCGACGATCAGACCGACGATCGGCGACAGGAACATCGGGATGACGATCTTGTCGAGGACGCCGGACCAGAGAACGGTCGTACCCCCCGCGAGCGCCGCCCCCACGAGCCCGCCGAACAACGCGTGCGAGGAGGACGACGGAAGCCCGAAGTACCAGGTGATGAGGTTCCAGACGATCGCCCCGATGAGCGCGGCGAAGAGGATGCCCATCCCCTTGCCGCCCTCGGGCGTCTCGATCAGCCCCTTGCTGACGGTGTGCGCGACACCACTGCCGAGGAAGGCGCCCGCGAGGTTCATCACGGCGGCCATGGCGAGCGCGGCCCGCGGGGTCAGTGCCCGCGTGGACACCGACGTGGCGATGGCGTTCGCCGAGTCGTGGAAGCCGTTCGTGTACGTGAATCCGAGCGCGACACCGATGGTCACGATCAGCGCGAAGGTGTCCACGAAGCCTCAGGACTCCTTGACCGCGATGGTCTCCACGGTGTTCGCCACGTGTTCGAACGCGTCGGCCGCTTCCTCCAGCACGTCCACGATCTGCTTGAGCTTCAGCACCTCGATGGCGTCGTACTTGCCGTTGAAGAGGTGGGCGAGCAGCTTGCGGTGGATCTGGTCGGCCTGGTTCTCCAGACGATTGACCTCGATCCAGTACTCGGTGAGATTGTCCATGGTGCGCAGGTTCGGCATGGCCTCCGCGGTCAGCTCCGCGGCCCGGGCCAGCACCTCGATCTGCTGCTCGACGCCCTTGGGCAGTTCCTCGACGTTGTAGAGGACGACCAGGTCGACGGCCTCCTCCATGAAGTCCATGATGTCGTCGAGGGACGAGGCCAGGTTGTAGATGTCCTCGCGGTCGAACGGCGTGATGAAGGAGGAGTTCAGCTGGTGGAAGATCGCGTGCGTCGCGTCGTCACCGGCGTGTTCCGCTGCCCGCATACGCTCTGCGATCTCGGCCCGGGCGGAGGCGTCCGCCCCGAGCAGTTCCATCAGGAGTTTCGAGCCCGTGACGATGTTGTCCGCGGATGCGGAGAACATGTCGTAGAAGCTCGTCTCCCTGGGGGTCAGACGAAAGCGCACGTGGGGTCCTCGGGGTGCTTCGGTTCGGTCAGGCTGATGCTAGGCGCATCATCCGGCCACGGCTAATGGGCCGTCCCCCAGTGTCGCCCATCGGGCACAGTGATCAGCACAGGGTCCGGTTCCGGCTTCGGGCAAGGGCTCCATACCCAGCAAAGTTCGATACCATATACCCACCAGGGGTATCAGTTGGCGGGAGGACGCGATGACGACCACAGAGGCCGGCGCGACGGCACCCTCCGGCGAGACCGAGGCCGTCGAGGGACCTGCCGGAGGGACTCCGGAGGTCGTGACGGATCACGACCGCGGGATCCACGGCTACCACAAGCAGAAGGACGAGCACCTCAAGCGTCTGCGCCGTATCGAAGGCCAGATCAGGGGCCTGCAGCGCATGGTCGACGAGGACGTCTACTGCATCGACATACTCACCCAGGTGTCGGCCTCCACGAAGGCGCTGCAGTCCTTCGCGCTCCAGCTCCTGGAGGAGCACCTGCGCCACTGCGTCGCGGACGCGGCCCTCAAGGGCGGCGACGAGATCGACGCGAAGGTCGAGGAGGCGACCAAGGCGATCGGTCGGCTGCTGCGTACCTGACCCGGACCGGGCCGGCCGCCCAAGGGACACGGTTCCGGCCGTACCCGCATTCCGTTTCCGCGCGGCGGGAGGTGACCTACGCCTCCCGCGCGCCCCGTTCGCGGGCGCGTTCTTCGGCCACTTTCAGCACCTCGTCGATGCTCTCAAGACTGAGCCGGTCCTCGTGGGCGGCCGAGGCCGCGATGATCAGCTCCCCGCACAGCTCGATCTCGGCGAGGGCCACGTGGTCCTGAACTGCCGTACCGCCGACCGGAGCCACGTGCATCACCTCTTCCTGCCGTCACCGACTTCCTAGAGTAGGGAGCGGCCTACACACCGCGCATGGCACGGAAGGGCCATTTCCGGCCCGTCCCTGGAAGCTACTGTTCCGCGATCTTCCCGGCGAAAATGTCCCGCGGCCGCGGCAGCCGTACGTCGGCGCGCACCCCGAAGTCGTACAGCAGCGTCGTCGAGGCGACGGCCACCGTGCCCTTCTGGTGGCCGTTGACGAAGCTGAAGCGGTGGCGCACCTTGCGCAGCCGCCCCTGCTCGTCGAGGTAGGCGTCGAACGGCACCTCCGCGGTGGCGAACCCTTTCGCCGCCGCCTTCAAGGCGGACCGCTGCCCCTTCGAGGCGCCACTGGCGGCGACGTGCAGATCGGCGGTCCCGCGGTAGTGCCGCACCCGCGTCCCGGCCACCTCCGTCTCCCCCACCAAGGTCGCCGTCCGCGCCCCGCGCAGCAGTTCCGCCGCGGCGTACGGGTCGGTGGCGCCGCCCGTCACCAGGTTCCCGTCGGAGAGACCGGCCGTGTCCACGCGGACCCACTTGTCCACGGGCACCCCCGCGCCGCGGTTCTTCATGAACAGGGCTCCGGGCGCGAGCAGCTCGGTGATCGGCCGGTGTTCGGCCGTGCCGGCGGGGTCCTGCGGGAGCAGCACCTTGAGCTCGCCCTGCTGCTTCCTGAAGTCGTACACGCCCTGCCCGCGGATGGTGACCCGGGTCCCGCCGGTGGCCATCTCCATGGACGTACGGGCCTTGGCGCTGCCCGCGCGCTCCAGAGTGGCGGCGGCCCGGTGCAGCGCCTCGACGGAGCCGGTCCGGGCGTCGTCGGCGGCACCTCCGCCCGCGCATCCCGTGGCACACACGGCCAGTCCCGCCGTCACGGCCGCGACGACCAGCAGGCCCGTCCGCCCTTCCGTCTGAGCCACCTGCGCCACCATCGCCTTGCCGACCCCCAGCCGGTCGTCCTGGGCCCTCCCTGTCGTTCCGGTTAACGACGGGTAGGGGCGGCCGTCACGCGGCTCCCGTCCATTCACTTGCCTTGGGTAACGTTGTCGGCGTGGCGCAGCAGGACGACGACGGCCCTTTCCCCGAACACCGCACGACGACGGTCGAACAGGGCCGCTTCTGTGTGGCCCGGTGCACCTGCGGCTGGAGGGGCCCCGCACGCCGCGCGCGCAGTCTGGCCCGGACGGACGCGGAGATCCATTCCGAGGACGTGCTCGGCCGGGGCGCGCTGTAGCCGTTCTGCGACGTTCGCGCGTGGAACCCCGGGACCCGGTGACCCGTCTCGTTCCACGGAACCCACAGGAGGCGCACATGCAACGGCGTACGTTCATCGGCGGAGCCACCGCCGTACTCGCGGCGGCGGCGACGTCCGCGTGCGACGGCGGCGACAGCGGCGGCACCAAGGCGGCGGGCGCCTCCGAGAGCGCCGGTACCGGCACGTCGGTCCGCACGGCCACCACCAGCACCCGCGCGGCCGCGAACTGGACCGCCCTGTCCAGGGAGCTGGACGGTGCGCTGATCCGCCCCGGCGACCGCAGCTGGTCGGCCGCCCACCAGCTGTACAACACGCGCTTCGACGGGCTGAAGCCCGCGGCCGTCGCGTACGTCGCGCACGCGGACGACATCCGCACCACCATGGACTACGCCCGCGCGCACGGCATCAAGGTGTCGATCCGCAACGGCGGCCACTCGTACGCGGGCTGGTCCTCCGGCAACGGCCGCCTGATCGTCGACGTCTCCAAGCTGAACAAGATCCGGGCGTCGGGCAACGAGGCGGTGGTCGGCGCCGGTTCCAAGCTGATCGACGTCTATCGCGCGCTGGCCGCCAAGGGCGTCACCATTCCCGCGGGTTCCTGCCCCACCGTGGGCGTCTCCGGGCTGACCCTGGGCGGCGGCCACGGGGTGGTGTCCCGGGCGTACGGGCTGACCTGCGACAGTCTCACGCAGGCCACGCTGATCACCGCCGACGGCAAGCAGCTCACCGCGAACGCCACGGACCACAAGGACCTGTTCTGGGCCCTGCGCGGCGCCGGAAACGGCAACTTCGGCGTCGTCACCGAACTGCGCTTCAAGACCCACCCGGCCCCGCAGGGCGTCTCGGCCTACATGACCTGGCCGTGGGCCAAGGCCGCCGCCGTACTGAAGGCGTGGCAGGAGTGGGGTCCGGACCAGCCCGACGAGATCTGGTCGTCGTGCCACCTCGCGAACGCTGCGGGCGGCACCCCCACGGTGTCCGTGGCCGCGTTCTCGCTCGGCACCTACGGCGAACTCCAGAACGCCGTGGACCGGCTGGCCGACCGTATCGGTGCCCCGGCACGCACCGTCTCCCTCAAGAGGCGTTCGTACGAGGAGTCGATGGAGGTGTACGCGGGCTGCTCCTCCTTCCCGACGGACGCGCAGTGCCACCTGCCGGGGTCGACGCCGGGCCGCAGCCCGCAGGGCGCTCTCGGCCGTGAGACCTACGCGGCGCGTTCGGACTTCTTCGACCGTTCGATCCCGGCCGCCGGCATCCAGGCACTGCTGAACCAGATATCCGGCGTCCGCGGCGGCGCGGGCAGCATCGCGCTGACGGCGCTGGGCGGCGCCGTGAACCGGGTGTCGCCCACGGCCACCGCCTTCGTGCACCGCCGTTCACGGATGCTCGCGCAGTACATCGTCTCCTGGCGGGCCGGCACCTCCGGCACCACGGCGCAGTCCTGGCTGGGCACCGCGCACTCCGCCATGGGCCGGTACGCCTCCGGCGCCGCCTACCAGAACTACACGGACGCCACCCTCACCGACTGGCGCAAGGCGTACTACGGCGACGCGGCGACCCGGCTCACGGCCCTGAAGAAGCAGTACGACCCGCAGCACTTCTTCTCCTTCCCGCAGGCGCTCTGACCTGCGGGACGAAAAGAGGCGCGGGGCGGGAGAGGAACTCCGGCGCGGGCCTGTGCCCCCGCCGGGGACGCGGCTACGCGGCGAGGTCCCGTTCCTCGGACCGTTCCGTCCGCGATCCCGGGATCAGCGCGTCGTGCCCGGTGGGCGTCGTGCCCCGGGCACGGATCAGCAGGCCGGCGCGCGGGGAGCGTTCCACCGCCTTCATCACCGGGGTGAGCAGCGCCATGGCCAGGGGCGACAGCAGCAGGGCGACCGCGGTGCCGAGGGCGAAGCCTCCGACGACGTCCGTCGGGTAGTGCACGCCCATGTAGACCCGGCAGAAACCTTCGAGCAGGGCGAGCCCGATCCCCAGGAGCCCGAACCTGCGGTTCGCGACGAACAGGGCGACGCCCATCGCCATGGTGAGCGTGGCGTGGTCGCTGACGAAGGAGTAGTCGGTCTTGCCGGTGACGAGGACGTCCAGGCCCTGGTGGTCGACGAAGGGTCTGGGCCGCTCGACGAAACCTCGTATCGGCACGTTCACCAGGACGGCGATGCCCGCCGCGAGCGGTGCCCACACGAGGGCCGCCACGGAGGACGCGGCGGAGTCGTCGCCGCGGCGCCGCACGGTCCACCAGCACCACAGCACGAGCAGGACCATGCCGAGCAGCAGTCCGTACTCGCCGACGAACTCCATGATCCGGTCGAACCAGTGGGGCGCGTCCTTGGCCAGGCCATTGATGTCGTAGAGCAGGTCGACGTCGGGGTTCGAACCGGATTCGGCGAGTCCAGCCATGGTGCTGCGGCCCCTTCGTCGTCTTTCCCGCGAGCACGCCCTTTCGCGCGCCCGCTCGATCCACCCCCGTGGTCGTAGAAACCGCCGGAACCCGTACCCGACCCGGCGCTACGTCAAAAGGAACGCACAGTCCCCTCTACTACGTTCCACCCTCCACGGAATGATCACGCAGACGTTATCGAAGAGAGACACATCGCCGCAGCTCAGGGGGTGGGTTCATACAGTAGTCGGCAATGCTTTCGCGCCATCTTCGGTCACTCGGGTCGCGCCGAAGTAATCGGGGGTGTCGACGGGGTCGAAGCGGATCACGGCCCCCGGACGAGGCGCGTCGATCATGTATCCGCCGCCCACGTAGATACCCACGTGGCGGATGGCCCGGGAGTCGGTGGGGTCGTCCGAGAAGAAGACCAGATCGCCGGGGAGCAGCTCCGAGCGCCGGGGGTGCGGACCCGCGTTGTACTGGTCGTTGGCGACCCGCGGGAGGGTGACGCCCACGCTCTCGTACGCGGCCTTGGTGAGCCCCGAGCAGTCGAAGCGTCCGCCCTGGTCAGACGTGCCGTTGCCGCCCCACAGATAGGGCGTGCCGAGCTTCTTCTGCGCGTAGGTGATGGCCGCCGCGGCCTGCTTGGAGGGGTCGACGCGGGTCACCGGCGCGGCGAAGCTCTTCGCCAGCGTGGTGATCGTCTTCACGTAGTTCCGGGTCTCCTTGTACGGCGGTACGCCGCCGTACTTGATGACCGCGTAGGCACCCGCGTTGTAGGCGGCGAGCATGTTCTCCGTGACGTTCCCCGGCGCGTCCTTCACGTACGAGGCGAGCTGGCAGTCGTACGAGGCCGCCGATGGAATCGCGTCATTCGGGTCCCATACGTCGCGGTCGCCGTCACCGTCGCCGTCGACTCCGTGCGTGGCCCAGGTCCCCGGAATGAATTGCGCTATCCCTTCCGCTTTCGCCGGACTCCTGGCATTCGGATTGAATCCGCTCTCCTGGTACAACTGGGCGGCCAGCAGTGCCGGGTTGATGGCGCCGCACAGGTTTCCCCACTTCTGCACGAGGGTCTGGTACGCGGCGGGCACGGAACCCTTGGCGAGGCCGACGGAGCCCCCGCCGATACCGTTGGCCAGATTGCCCGCGACCATGTAGACGCCGACGACGAGCAGCATCACGAAGCTGAGCGCGGCCCCGACGGCAGCGGTCGCTACGATCCATGCCTTACGCACCGTCAACCGCCCCTCGTCGCCCAGGAGTCCGCCGACGTCAGTGTAGAGGCGGGCACCGTGCGGCGGGACGATCACACACGAGGAGAAACCGCACGTGGCGACCCCGCCTCCGCACCCGAACGCGCCCCAGGGCAACCCCGCTGACCCGCAAGGCGGTTACGCGCCAAACGGTGCGCCGGCACCTGGCCGGAACGCGTACGCGCAGGGCCCGTACGCCCAGAACGCGGCCTACGCCGCACCGGGCGCCGCACAGGCCCCGCACCCCCCGCACGGACAGAACCCGTTCGCCCCGCACGGACAGAACCCGTTCGCCCCCGCGGGCGGCTACGACCCGGCGGTCGCCCCGCCCCTCACCCCCGGCTGCCGCATATGTGCCGCGCAGCCGGCCGGCGACATGACCGTCCGCCAGCACACGGGGCTGCTCGTCGCGATGCGGTTCTCCAAGATGGAGGGCCCGTTCTGCCGCTCCTGCGCCACCGCGATCCACCGGGAGATGACGACCAAGACCCTGGCGGGCGGCTGGTGGAGCCCGGTGTCCCTGGCGCTGTTCACCCCGCTCACCCTGCTGTGGAACCTCTACGTCCGGACGCGGATCCGCAAGCTGCCGCACCCGACGACGCCCTCGCCGACCGGTGTGGTCATGGACCAGGGCAAGCCGGTCCTCCAGCGCCCGCTGGCCTACGTCGTCCTGCTCCTGCCCTCGCTCTGGCTCGCCGCGTACGTCTTCAACGAGATGTCGGGCTAGGACGGTTCGCCGGACCGGCCCGGCGCGGCCGCCGCGCGGTAGAGCGCCGCGGCCTCGCTCCGCAGGACGACACTGAACGACACGTCGTCGGTGTCCCCGCCCTGCTGGTGGCCGCCGATGACACCGACGACCTCGCCGTCACCGTTCACCCAGGGGCTGCCGCTGGTCCCGCCCGCGAAGCCGGGGCAGGCGATGCGCTGCTGGGCGCGGCCGCGGGCGATCGGCTTGTCGGTGCAGGTGAGGGGCGCGTCGAGGGCGCCGGGGTAGCCGGTGACGGTGACGGCCGTCGCCCCGGTGGCGCGGCCCGCCGCGAAGGCGTTGCCGCCCACGACGTCCTCGATCCCCTTGCCGCCCTTGTCGGCCACGACGGCGAAGGCGACGTCGCTGTCCTCGTCCTGCCCGCTCCTCCAGCCGTCGCCGAGGTACGTCTTCCGCACGTTCCACAGCCCGTACGGCGCCCTGCCGTCCCGGTAGCCCGGCGCGAACACCGGCTTTGCGCCGCCGCCGAGGCAGTGCGCGGCGGTGACGATCAGGTCGCGCGCCGCGCTGCGCACCACGGACGCCGTGCAGAAGTGCCGTCCGCCCGGCCCCCCGCTGAAGAGCACCCCCACCCGCGCGCTCTGCGGGGTCGCCGCGGCCCGCACGGTCACGCCGAACGGCCCGGGCCCGTCGTCGGCCGCCGCCAGGGACGAGGAGGTCGCCGCCAGCAGCACGAAGGAGCCCAGCAGCGCGTACCGGCGGGGTGCGGCGAGACCTGCGATGCGCTTCATCGCACCCCACCTTGCCCGAGACGGAGGGGGAAAGCCCCGGGTCCGCGCCGGGAATCGTCCGGGGAACCGCGAGAGGTCCGCACGCCGTGCGCCGGGAGTCCGTCCGTGGGCGAGCGCGGGGCCGGGCGGCCCCGCTCCACGTCGATCCCACCGGACTGCGCGGCCCCGTCCCCGCCTCCCTCCGCGCCGGGGCCGCCCTCACTCCGGCGCGGTCCCCCCGTAGGCGGCGGTGGTGCGGTCCGCCGCCGCACGGGCGGCGGCCTCGTCCTCGCCGGCGGCCACGTTCGCCTCGTACCAGCTCTCGCTGCTCTCCCTCACGAAGCGGCGGCCCTCCTCGGACGCGAGCCAGGCCGTGCCCTCCTTCGGGTCCAGGGCGCCGCCGGGAGCGCCGAGGTGGCGGGCCAGGCCCATGATGCCGAGGTCCCAGCCGACGCCGACGGCACCGGGGCCGTATTCCGCCCAGCGTTCGTCGTCGACGTGGGCGATGTGCTGGAGCACGAACCGGGTGCCGCCCTCCGGCTCCTCGGCCAGCAGGACCTCGATCCAGCTGACCTCATCGCCGAACTCCCAGGTCGCGGCGAAGCTCAGGGGCGGTTCGCACCGCTCGACGACTCCGCCCGCGTTCCCCTCCAGCTGGTACCTGCCGCCGAGCCGGAGTTCGCCCGTGACGGGCAGGAACCACCGTGGGATGCGCTCGGCGTTGGTGCAGGCGTCCCAGACGTCCTCGACGGTGGCGCCGTAGGTCTGGCCCACCGTCACCACCCGTGCGGCGCGCCCCTGGTACTCACGTGCGCCGACCTGTCGCCGCACGGCGTCGATCTGTTGGGTGACGTCGAACATGGGGCGCTCCTCGCAACCGATCCGTCACCGCCGCCGGGACTTTTCCCGGGACGGACTCCCGCCTCCTGCGCCCCTACCCGCCCCGGGGCCGGGAGCCAGCACCCAGACCCCCATTCGGCCCCATGGCCCGCTCCCGCGGGCTTCGCCCCGGCCCGTTCCTCAGCGCGGCGCGGCGGGGGTTAGCCTGTGCCTCGTCCGGGGCCGTCGGCCGGCGTCCACCTCCCGCAGACACGGCGACCCGGGGAACATCGGCTCGACGACCCGTCAGAAACGGGCGGCGCGCGCGGCGTACGTACGGGAAGGGCGGAGCGTGCGCTTCGTAGAAGGGGTTAACGACGGAACCACACGACAGGTTCCGCATCGACTTCATTGCCCGGCGTGACCTGCCGTGATACACAGAGTGACCATACGACCCTTCGTATACCGTCCCGCACCCCCGTGAGGGGCTCGCGCGGGGCGGCGGCAAGGTATTCGTACGAAACCCGCCAATCAATGACGCCAAGTCGACATACGACGGCACCATTGTCGGCGAGAATGGGCCCGACCTCTGCGCAGTGGCAGGGGGTGCAGAACTACCCACTAGGGGCGGTGACTTACATGCTTTTCGCAGCCGACAAGGGCGACATCACCACAATCATCGGCGGGATCGCTCCGGACTGGGGCCCCTTCGGCAGCCTCGGCAACGAGGCGAAGGTGATGATCGAGGTCGTGATGGCGGTCGCCATCCTGCTCTGCCTCGGCATCGCGATCTGGGGCGCGGCCAAGCAGCGCATCGGCGCCACCGCTCTCCGCGACACCTTCAGCGCCGAACAGGGCAAGGGCCTCATCATCGCGGGCCTCACCGGAGTCTTCATCATCGGATCGCTCGGCACGCTCTTCACCATCGTGTACGGCATGGCCGTGTAAGGGGTGCGGGACACCCCTGAGCCATGCCCGGCCGGGCGCGCCCGGACCCCCCTCCCCTCCGACCCACCCGTCCGTCGTGCCCACCGGCTGAGGTTGCGTTTCCCTGATGTCGAGTCACCACACCGCGCCCGCGCGGGAACCAGCACGGCTACCGTCGTACTACTTGGTTCAGCGAGAGGTTGAGGGGGCGTACGCGACATGAGTCCCGGTGACGAACCCGGCTACGGCGACACCTCGCACGGCGAGGACCGGGGGTACGGCGGCTCCGGCCAGACCCGTACCCGGCTCCCCGACCGCACGGGAGACGTCTACGGCGGGGCGCGGCGCGGCCGCGGGTCCTCCTCCCGGAGCCTGGTCACGGTCGTCGGCGTCGTCGTGCTGCTCATCGCCGCGATCGCCTTCGCGAACCGCGGCGGGGACGACTCCCCCTCCGGGAACGGCGACGGCGACAAGGCCAGAACGTCCCCCACGGCGGCCTCCGGCGACCGCCCGGTGGACACGCAGACCTCCGGCATCCCCTCGGGCTACGCGCACAACGCCCAGGGGGCGCAGAGCGCTGCGGCGAACTACGCGGTGGCGCTGGGCTCGACCGACATGTTCAAGACCGACAGCCGGCACGGCATCGTCAACACCATCTACACATCGACTGCCTCCGCCCAGCTCCAGGGCCCCATGGACCAGGCGTACTCGGCGGACTTCCTGAGCAGGATGGGGCTCGACGCGAAGGGCAACCCGCCTGCCGGGAGCACGTTCGTCTCCCGCACGGTCCCCGTCGGCACCACGGTGCACCAGTACAGCGACACCGGCGCCAAGGTCTCGGTCTGGTACATGGGGCTGATCGGCATGTCCGGTCAGACATCGACCGATCCGGTCAGTTCGACCTGGAAGACGTGGACCTTCGAGCTCCACTGGGACAACGGCGACTGGAAGATCGTGACCGACTCCCAGAAGGACGGGCCCGCGCCGGTCCCCGGTGACGACAAGGCGGCCACGTCGGACGAGATCACCAAGGCCGTCGAGGAGTACGGAGGGTTCACGTATGCCCGGTAGCCGAAGCCGCATCCTCAAACTCAGCGCTGTCATCGCCGTCGTACAGGGCGCGGCTGTGCTGATGGCCACCCGTGCCTTCGCGGCACCGACCCCGAGTCCGTCACCGTCGAAAGATCCCTGCAGCCTGCTGATCGGTCCCGCCAAGCAGTACTGCAAGAGCGACAAGGGCAGCGGAGGTTCAGGGAGCACCACCGACCCCGGTGGTCTCGGCGGCACACTCGACCCCCTCTCCTCCCTGGCCAAGGGCTGCGCCGACGCCGCCGCGTGGACCATCGACAAGCTCTCCGCCGCGGTCAACGACACGGCGAACGTCGACTTCACGAACCCCAAGTTCCTCCAGCAGTACGCCGTCGTCTTCGCGGCGTCGACGATCCTCACCCTGCTGCTGTGGCTGCTGGCCGTGGCGAAGAGGGCGGTGCGAGGTGTCCCCCTCACCACCGCGCTGTCGGAGGCGATCGGGTTCCTGTGGCTGACGGTGCTGGCGAGCGCCTTCACCCCGCTGATCCTCTACACGGTCGTGTCGGCCACCGACGGGGTCACGGACGTCCTCGCCAAGACGACCGGCAACCAGACGGACACGTTCTTCGGGACGTTCTCCGGCGCCCTGGACAAGGGCGAGAACATCGGCGGCGGGCCCATCATGCTCATCGTCGTGTCGCTGGTGTCGATCCTCGCCGCCGGCGTGCTGTGGCTGGAGCTCGTCATCAGGGCCGCCCTCCTCTACGTGGGCGCCCTGCTCGGCACCGTCGTCTACGCGGGCCTCGTCGACAAGAACCTGTGGGGCCACGTCCGCCGCTGGGCGGGCATCATGATCGCGGTGATCCTGGTGAAGCCGGTGATCGTGATCGTCCTGGGTCTCGCGGGCGCCCTGTCCACCGACAGCGGCCCGGACGCCTTCTCCGCCGTGGTCTCCGGCCTCGCCATCATCCTGCTCGCCATCTTCGCCAGCGCGATGATCTACCGCTTCGTCCCCGGCTTCGGCGACGAGATCGCGAACTCCCGCAGCAACCGCATCATGCAGGGCGCCGAGGGCAAGGCCGCGGCCGTCATCAGCTCGCCCGCGACCCTGGTCGCGCAGGGCATCAAGACCCACAGCGCCCGCGCCGACAACAACGGCGGAGGCAGCGGCGGAAGCCAGCAGCCCCGCCCCTCCAATCCCGCGTCCGGCGGTGTGGCCGCGCACAGCACGCGCACCTCGAACGGAGGCGGCGGATCTGTCCCCTCCGCCGCACCCCCACCGCGCAGCAGCCCGGTGAACACCCCGCACGCGAGCAACAGCCGCAACAGCAGTACCAACCGCACGGGAGGTGAAGGGCGTTGACGACCGAGTCCCACATGTCCCATCCGGTCACGCCCCGCCGTACATATCTGATCGGCCGTGCCCGGCCGAACGCGATCGTCGGCCGGAACCGCGAGTCCGGCGAGATCGCGCTGATCATCGCGGGCGCGTTCCTCGGCATGATGTGCGGCCTGCTCGTCCCCGTACTGTCCTTGCGGATCGTGCTGCTGATGGGCTTCCCGCTGCTGGCGCTCGCGGCCGTGTACGTCCCGTACAAGCGCCGCACGTTCTACAAGTGGTTCGAGATCAACCGCAGTTACAAGCGCACCCTGCGCCAGGGCACCACGTACCGCAGCAATGTGATGGAGGCGGGCACGGCGCTCGACGGGCGTGAGGTCGAGATCGGGCCGCCGCCCGGCATCGGGCGGATCTCCTGGCTCGCCGCGCCCTTCGGACCCGACGAGATCGCCGTGCTGCTGCACGCCGACCGGCGCACGGTGACCGCGGCCATCGAGATCGAGGGGCCGGGCGTCGGCCTGCGCGACAGCGAGGACCAGGAGGCCCTCGTCGACCGTTTCGGCACGCTCCTCAAGCATGTGGCGAACGGCGACGGCTTCGTCACCCGCCTCCAGATGCTCGCCCGCACCCTCCCGGCCGACCCGGACGCGCACGCCAAGGACGTCGCCGTACGCGGTGACGAGCGCGCCCCCGGCTGGCTCCAGCAGTCGTACGACCAGCTCCAGTCCATGGTGTCCACCAGCAGCGAGCAGCACCGGGCGTACCTCGTCGCGTGCATGCACTACTCGCGTGAACTGGCCGCCGAGGCACAGGCGATGGCACGCGCGGCCCGCCCGCAGAGCGGCCGGAAGCTGGACCGGGACGCGGGGCTCGCGGTCGTCATGGCACGCGAGCTGACCGACATCTGCTCGCGTCTGCAGGAGGCCGACATCCGGGTGCGGCAGCCGCTCGGTCAGGGGCGGCTCGCCTCCCTGGTGCACTCGATGTACGACCCCGACCACCCCATCGACCACATCCAGGCGATGACGAAGCGCAACGCCTGGCCGGCCGAGCTGGACGCCATGGAGCCCACCTACCTCCAGGCGAAGACCCGCGAGTCCTCGACCCGCGCGCCCTGGTGCCACTCCACGGCCTGGGTGAAGGAATGGCCCATGACGCCGGTCGGCGTCAACTTCCTCGCCCCGCTCCTCGTGCACACCCCGGACGTCATCCGCACGGTCGCCGTCACCATGGACCTCGAACCCACCGAGGTCGCCATCGAGCGGATGCTGACCGAGAAGACGAACGACGAGGCCGAGGCCAGCCGCGCCGCCAAGATGAACCGGACCGTGGACCCGCGTGACATCGCCTCGCACAACCGCCTCGACCAGCGCGGCGAGGACCTCGCGAGCGGCGCCGCGGGCGTGAACCTGGTCGGTTACATCACCGTCTCCGCCCGCTCCCCCGAGGCCCTCGCCCGCGACAAGCGCACCATCCGCGCCTCCGCCGGCAAGTCGTACCTGAAGCTGGAGTGGTGCGACCGCGAGCACCACCGCGCCTTCGTCAACACGCTTCCGTTCGCCACCGGAATCCGCAGGTAGGGGCTGATGTTCTGATGCGGGATCCGCTCTCCGTCCTCACCGACGCCTTCACGTCCTTCCTCTTCGGCAAAGTCGAGACGACCCGTCTGCCCGTGCGCACGTCCACGGGCCAGGCCCAGGCGGTCTACCTGCCGACCGCGGCACCCGGCCTCGGCGACTCCGGCGTCATCATCGGCCGCGAGGTGTACTCCGGGAAGGGCTACATCTACGACCCCTTCCAGCTGTACGGGCAGCAGCTGCCGGCGCCGCACTGGCTCGTCCTCGGCGAGTCCGGCAACGGCAAGTCCGCGCTGGAGAAGACGTACGTCCTGCGGCAGTTGAGGTTCCGCGACCGGCAGGTCGTGGTCCTGGACGCGCAGGGCGAGGACGGGGTCGGCGAGTGGAACCTCATCGCCGAGGAGCTGGGAATAACTCCCATCCGCCTCGACCCCACGGCGGCCCTGGACCACGGCATCCGCCTCAACCCGCTCGACCCGGCGATCACCACGACCGGCCAGCTCGCGCTGCTCCGGACGATCATCGAGGTCGCGATGGGCCACGGCCTCGACGAGCGGTCCGGCTTCGCCCTGAAGGTCGCGCACGCCTATGTGAACGAGACCATCGTCGAGCGCCAGCCGGTGCTGACCGACATCGTCGAGCAGCTGCGCCATCCCGAGCCGGAGTCCGCCGAGGCGATGAACGTCGCCATAGACGACGTACGGGCCTGGGGCCTGGACGTCGCCCTGGTCCTGGACCGTCTGGTCGACGGTGACCTGAGGGGCATGTTCGACGGCCCCACGACGGTCGGCATCGACCTCGACGCGCCCCTCATCGTCTTCGACCTGTCGCACATCGACCGGAACTCCATCGCCATGCCGATCCTGATGGCGATCGTCGGCGTGTGGCTGGAGCACACCTGGATCCGGCCGGACCGCAAGAAGCGCATCTTCCTGGTGGAGGAGGCGTGGCACATCATCAACAGCCCCTTCGTGGCCCAGCTGTTCCAGCGGCTGCTGAAGTTCGGCCGGCGACTGGGCCTGTCCTTCGTGGCGGTGGTGCACCACCTGTCCGACGTGGTCGACGGCGCGGCGGCGAAGGAGGCCGCGGCGATCCTGAAGATGGCGTCCACCAGGACGATCTACGCCCAGAAGGCGGACGAGGCACGGTCGACGGGCAGAGTCCTCGGCCTGCCCAGGTGGGCGGTCGAGATCATCCCGACACTCACGCCGGGCATCGCCGTCTGGGACGTCAACGGCAACGTCCAGGTGGTCAAGCACCTCATCACCGAGACCGAGCGCCCTCTCGTCTTCACGGACCGGGCGATGACCGAGTCCTCCGCCGACTTCCTCTCCGACGACGCGCTGCGCGCCGCCGAACTGGAGGCGGAGGAACGGGCGGCGGCCTTCGTGGAGCAGCATCTGGCCGATCTGGACGGCTCCTCCGAGTCCACGGTGGCGTGAGATGAGACAGGACCGGCACGACCACCGGCGCGAGGGCGAGGGCGGCATCCCCGACGGGCTGCTGATCGGGGTGCTGGCCTTCCTCCTCGGCATGACGCTGATGGTGTGGACGGCGACGGGGCTCGCGGGCCGGCTGGCGCGGGGCGCCTGGCCGGACGCGGTCACCTTCACCCGGACGCCACTGGCCATGCGGCATCTGATCGGCCGGCCGCACGACATCGCCGGCGCCTGGCCGGAGACCCCCGCCGGGCAGCTGTCCGGGTACGGGCTCTTCTGGGGTCTGTTCATCGGGCAGTTGATGGTCCTGCTCGTCCTGACCGTGTTCGTGATGGGCACGGTCGCGAGATGGCGTGCGGGCCGGGCCCGGCGCCGCGCCGAGGCGGCCTCGGGCGCCACGGAGGCGTCCTACGGCGCCGACAGGACGGCACCTGCGGGAAGTCTGGGCGAGGCCGTGGCGGGCCCGCACCGCGGCGGGACGGAGGCGGCCGACACGGCGACCGTTCCGCCCGCCGGAGTGGAGCGGGCGGTGTCGTCACCCGCTCCCTACCCGGCGGGCGGCGAGCACCTCGGCGGACCGGATGCGGCGCGCGCCGCGACCCCCCGGCCCATAGCGGACCCCCCGCCGACGGCATCGACGGCCACCGCCTCCGCCGCGGTCGTCGACCGTGCGGGCCGTGAACAACTGGGCGACTGGGAGAAGCCGCCCGCCACGGGCCCGCTGGTCCTGGCTCCCGCCGACTCCCGCCACCTCACCGCGACACAGGCCGTACGGGACGCCGAGGGCCCCGTGCTGGTCGTCACGTCGAATCCCCGGACCTGGTCGGAGACCAAGGACGCGCGAGCCAAGCTCGGCCCCGTCCTCCTCTACGACCCCACGCACCTGTGCGACACCCCGGCCCGCCTCCACTGGTCCCCCTCGACGGGCTGCGAGGACAAGGCGACCGCGGTGGCCAGAGCCGCCGCTCTCCTCGCTCCGGTGCGCCCCAGCGCCAAGATGGACCAGCCGATGGCCGACGTCGCCGAAACGCTCCTGCGGAGCTATCTGCACGCCGCCGCCGTGGAGGGCAAGGCCTTCCGCCACGTCCACCGCTGGGCCCAGGGCACCCAGGTGCAGGACGCGGTACGAGTCCTGCGCACCAACCCGAAGGCCGCGCCCGGCTCCGCCGGCGAACTGGAGGCCGCTCTCACCTCGCACCCCGAACGACGCGACATCGCCCAGGAGTTGACGTCCCGCGCGCTGGCCTCGCTGTTCACGGTCAACATCCGCGAATCCTGCACCGCGAACCGAAATGACAGCCTCGCCTTGGATTCCTTCGTCAACGAAGGGGGCACGCTTTATGTGGTCGGTGAACCCATCGAGGACCCCAAGGCGAAGCCCGGCGCGATGCCGCTCCTGACGGCCCTCGCCTCAAGCGTGGTCGAGCGCGGCCGGCGCATGGCCGAACGGTCATCCTCCGGTCGCCTCGACCCACCAATCACCCTCGTCCTGGACGACGTCGCGGCCGTGGCACCGCTCCCCCAGCTCCCGGAGCTGCTGACCGGCGGTGCCGACCGCGGCCTGCCGACGCTGGCCCTGCTCCGCTCCCGTGAGCAACTCCGCGCCCGCTGGCCGCGATACGACGGAGCCGTCTGATCCCGAAGTGATGCGATGCCGGGGACCAGCCCGGCGGCCCGCGTCCGACGGGCTCACCCCCGGCCCCGCACCACGACGGCCGGAAGGGCCTCAGCAGCCCAGCGAGGCGCCGTCGTCGTCGAGGTAGGCGCTGGCGAACCAGCCCTTCTGCCCGGTACCGGCGACCTCTCCGTACGTCCACAGCTTGTTGCCGTTGACCGCGGTGCCGATCTCGAAGCAGTAGTAGTTGATCTTCGTGCCCTTGGACACCTGCCCCAGCGCGGCGCACGAGGTGAACGGTCCGCTCCGGCGCGCGAGCGCGGACGCGGTCACCGTGCCCTGGCCCGGCTGCCGGTCCACACCGACCTGCCCGCAGGAGGCCGCGGACGCCGTCGGAGCGCTCACGACGAGCGCCGTACCCGCCATCACGGCGCTCGCGGCGAAGACACATGCCTTGCGCGACCCACGTCCGAGTGCGCCGAAGAGTTCTGCCATGGGGTCGGTCCCTCCCGATGTGTTGCCCGATCACTGATGTCGATCAGCAACGCTATGAAGATCCGCTCCGACCAGCCCCGGAATCCCGGCGATTGACGCAATGACGCCGGACCACGTCCCCCGCGCGAACCGCTACGGCCGCACGATGACGTACTCCAGCTCCAGCTCCCCCGGGGCGCCCGGCACCGGCGCGGTCCCCCCGGTCGGCACGAACCCCGCCTTGCGGTAGAACGCCTCGGCGCGGGCGTTCTTCTCGTGCACGAAGAGCCGCACCCGGTCGAGCCCGATCCCCCAGGACCACTCCAGGGCGGCGTCGAAGAGTGCTCCCGTCACCCCGGCCTCGCTCCCCCGGTGCTCCGGCCGCACGAACACCCCCACCAGATGCCCCTGGCTCCGCTCGACGGCCGTCCCGAACGGGTCCTGCGTCCCCGCCTCCTCGACCAGCACCGTCACGGAGCCGGCCCACACGCCGTCCTCGGCCTCGGCGACGATCTGCTGCCGCGCGGTCGTCCCCTCCGCGGCTCCGGCGGCCCGCTCCTGCCAGAAGGCGTCGGACTTCGTCGCCGCGTCCTCGTACGTCTCCAGGAACGCGAGGTGCGCCACCGGGTCCTGCAGGGCGGCGAGCCGCAGCTCCTTCACCAGGGCCCACTCGTCGGAACGTATGGAACGGATCATGTGACTCATGGGAGCCACGGTAGACCCCGCGTACGGCCTCCCCCCACCGGTTATCCACCCTGCCGCATCCCGCCGTACGGCCCCCCGTCATGCTCTTCCCTGTACGACGCAGCACTTCGGTGGACAGACACCGCACAACCAACTGCCAGCGCGCCAGGGAGAAAGCCGCATGCCCAAGGTCCAACTCGACGAACTCCGCCATGTGATCCACCCTCCGGGCAAGCTGGAGAGCCGGGCGGAGCACTGGGCCGGCCGCCTCTACATGAGGTCCCTCTCCCTCCGTGTGACCCGCCACCTGCTCGACACCCGCATCTCGCCGAACCAGATCACCGTGATCATGGTGGGGGCGGGCGTCCTGTCCGGAGTGGCCCTGGCCCTGCCGGGCCTCGGCGGCGCCGTCCTGTCCGTCGTCTTCATGCAGCTGTACCTGCTGCTCGACTGCGTGGACGGCGAAGTGGCCCGCTGGCGCAGCCAGTTCAGCCCGCTCGGTGTCTACCTGGACCGCCTCGGCGCGTATCTCGCCGACGCCGCCGTGATGGTCGGCATGGGCATCCGCGCCTCGGAGATGGGACTCGACCCCTACCTGGTGGCGGGCCTCGCCGCGGCCATCGGTGTACTGCTCCTGAAGTCCTCCTCCGACCTCGTCCACGTGGCCCGCTCCGACAGCGGCATGGAGAAGGCCACCGACCAGTCCGTCGTGCCACGCTCCACCGGTCTCGCCAGGGTTCGCCGGCTGGCCTCGGCCGTCGGTCTCCACCGGCTGGTCAACGGCATCGAGTGCACCCTGCTGCTACTCGTGACCGCGGTCGTCGACCTGGCGCTCGGCGATCTGACGGCGACGAAGATCGCGACCGTCGCCATCACGGCGATCGTGTGGCTGCTGGTCCCCGCGCACATCGTCTCGATCGTCGCGTCGTCCCGCCTGAAGTAGCGGGTAACGCCGGAGAACAGGAAGCGGGGGCGGCCTCATGACGAGGCCGCCCCCGCTTTCGTCGCTCTCGTTTCTCCGTCCCGGTACTCCTCTGCCGAGCCGGGGCGTCTGAGGCCGGACAGGCTCGAGTTGTGGTCGGCCCCGCGTCCAGGACCTGGCCCCGGGCCCGCCGCTCTCCCGGCCGATGAACTCGCGGCCGGCAGCCCTGCCCTCGGCGGTTGTTCGGCGGCCTCACCGGGGCGCCCGCGGCCGGTACGAACTGCCGGAAGCCGATCCCGACCAGGCAGGGGCCGCTCCTGAGCCGGCCGAGCCTGACGCGCTCATGACTGCCCAGAGAACGCGAAAAAGCCCCAATTCCTGGGCTGTACCCAAGAATTGAGGCTTCTTCTCAAAATTT